>NZ_JABZEE010000001.1 GCF_013387495.1 Streptomyces sp. PKU-EA00015
GCTGCTGCCGTCCGGGAAGTCGGTGGTGAGCTTGCCGCCGTCGGCCTGGGTGGTCCCGCCGGTCGGGGTCTTGAGCGGGCCGCCGCCCCCGGCGTTCAACCCGCCGAGGTTGCCGAGAGGCGTGGTGATCAGCGCGTCGGTCCGGACTCCCTGGCCGTCACCGAGCCGGCTGTTCACGTCGCCGATGTCGCCCGGGCTCTCGGTGACCGGGTTGTTCTGGTTCAGCAGGTCGTCGAGGCTGCCGAGGTTCTGTGCAGTGACCGCGTTGGGATCGTTGAGGCCGCCGAGGCTCTCCTGCATGGCCTTGGCCTGCTCCTCGGCCTCGCGCTGGGCCTCCTCCTGCTCGCGCCTCTGCTCCTCACGCAGTTCGTCCTGGTACTTCTTGTCCTCGTCGCGCTGCTGGTTCTGCTCGTTCCGCAACTCGTCCTGGAGGCGCTTGGCCTCCTCCTGCTCCTTCTCCTGCTCCGCGCGCAGTTCGTCCTGATACTTCTTGTCCTCCTCCCGCTGCCGGTTCTGCTCCTCGCGGAGTTCATCCTGGTACCTGCGGTCCTCCTCGCGCTGCCGGTTCTGCTCCTCTCGGAGTTCATCCTGGTACTTGCGGTTCTCCTCGTTCTGCCTGTTGATCTCCTCCTTCTCCTCCTTCAGCTTCTTCTCCTCGTACTCCTCCGAGGCCGTGCTGGTGGACTTCGGCTTGGGTACGTTCTCCGAGAAGTCCTTGCCGAGGTCGATGAAGTGGTTGTTCAGGTCCGACTGCACCTGGGCGGCGGGCTTGCCCAGGTACTCGTCGACGCCCTGGCTCCAGATCCTGACGGCCTTGTCGCCGACCTTCGCCCAGTTGGCGATGTCGGTCAGGTCGCCGTACTCCGGGTGCACCTGCGAGAAGCCGCCCTGCGGGCTGTGCCTGACGGTGGTGCCGTAGCGGCTGGTGGTGGACGTGATGTCCGTCTTGGCGACGTTGTTCGAGTCCACCCACTGGGCGAGGTCGTCCAGAACGTAGCGCAGCACCTGGTGCGGGTCGTAGTACGAGGACTTTGCCCAGGTCAGCCACGCGTCGAGCAGCTTCGTGGCGGAGTCCTCCAGGTACTTGCGGCCCAGCGAGAGGGCGCGTGAGTACACCGTGTTGCCGGTGCCCGTCTCGTCGCCGGTGCCGGCCGAGGAGTCGAAGGTCTCGACGTAGCTGTCGTAGTTCTCCCGGATCTTCTTGATCAGGCTGCGGAAGACCTCCGCCGCTTCGCCCTTCCAGCTCGCGTCGTCCCGGCCGAAGCGGTCCTCCCAGTCCTTCAGCACCGTCGCGTGGTCCCTGAAGAACTTGGCGGCGAAGTCGAAGGAGTCCCCGGTGGTGTTGAAGGAGTTCAGGTCCACCGCGTCGCCCCCGGCCACGCCCAGGTTGCTGAACCGGGCATCCTGGCTGCTGCCTCGCAGCAGGGCAAGGAGCGCCGCCCGCGGCCCGTTCATGTACCGGGCGAGCGGGATGGTGCTCATCTTGTCCTTGTTGTAGTCCGTGAACTCGTTGCCCTCACGGACCTGGGCGTCGTGGACGTTGTCGGAACCCGGGCCGGCGAAGATGATCTCCTCGCCGTCCTTCACGCGGCCCTCGAAGACGATCCGGGCCTGCATGATCGACTGCTTCTTGCCGCTGTCGAAGAACCAGATGTCGTAGTCCTCGCCCTTGTTCGTCAGGAAGCCGGAGTCCTTGACGAGCAGGCCGAGGCTGCGCTCCTTGATGTCCATCCGGAAGAGCTTGCCGCCGTGATCGGATCGGAGCGTGTCGAAGACGGTGTTCCTGTCCGGCACCGGATAGCCGGTGATGTGGGTGACCAGGGTGGCCCAGGTGTCGCTCGACGGGTCGCCGGCGTTGTCGAACTTGTCGAGATTGGCGACGGAGTTGGGATCGTACCGATCGGCCACCGGGCGCCCTTTCTGGTCGGTTGTCGTCCGTGCCGGCGCACCGCGTCTTCGTACGGATGGGCAGGCGTGTGTCTGTCACGGCGGCGCGCCGAGCGGCTACCGGCGCGCGAGGCTCTGACTCAGTCGTCTTCCGGTTCGCCGGTGGTGCCGGCGGTGAGCGTGTCGACCTCTTCGAAGGTCTGCAGCAGCGTCTGCGCGTCGATCGCCCCGAGGTTCTTGTCCTTGGTCTTGTTCGCCTCCTCGATGGTGTCCGTGAGCGCCTCCTTCAGTTCCTTGAAGAGCTCCATCTGGTCACCGAGCAGTTTGTCGATGGACTCGGCCGCGGCGCGCACGCCCTCGATCAGCTTCGGTCCCGAGACCAGGGGCTCGGTGACCATCTTGCCGATGCGCAGGAGCTGTTTGTTCTGGTCGAGGTTCTCCGCGGTGGTGTGCCCGTCGATGAGCCGGCCGAGCGGGCGGATGGTGGAGCCGTCGCCGTCCTCGCGGTGCTTCTTCGCGGCGGTGTAGACCGGCTGTACCTCGTTGTCCCGGAAGTTCTCCATCTGCTTGAGGTCGAAATGCTTGACGTCGGCCTTCTCACCGGCCATGGGACGATCTCCTGCTGCTTGGTTGCCGGACGGGGATACGGGATGACCCGGTGGGTATGTGGCGTACGGACGAGGGACGGATCGGCGGGCCTGCGTGCGGGGGTCGGCCCACCGGGTCTCCGTCGCGAACTCTCGCCTGCTCGGCGGCGTCCGGCACGTCCTTCCCGGAGTCCTGGAGCAGGGGCGCGGCCTGTTGCCTCAACCTGTCGCAACCGTCCGCATGGGGCTGCCATGCGGACGGTTCGGCACCTTCGACATCACGCACGCGACGCCGGGTCCCGCCCCTCGGGACGGACGAGGCGAAAGCCCCGGCCGGGCCCGGGGGCCCAGGCCTAACGGGCCCGCACACTGCCCCAGTTGTCGGCGCTCTTGCGCTCGTCACGGGAGTGGTTGTCGTGGATGGTCCGGATCAGCTCGCCGTTGTCGCCGAGCAGTCGCGCCATGTTCTTGGTGGCGTTGTCCCACTCCGCCTGGACCTCACGGTACTTCTCCTGGTCCGCACCCTCCCAGGAGGTGACGAGCGGCTTCAGCTCGTCCTCCAGGTTGTTGAGGGTCGTGATGATCCCCTGGGTCTGTTCCATCAACTCCTCGATGGCCTGCTGAACCTTGGGGTATTGCACGTCAATAATGCCGTCGGCCATGACGTCTCCTCTCGAAGGCCGGGCGCCGGGCCCGGGAAGCTCACGAAGTCCGGCCCCGTCGAAGAGGGCCGGTACTGCGGGTGGTTCAGCGCAGTGCTTCGAAGACGCCCTGGCTGGTCTTGCTGTTGAGGACCTCGGTCAGGTCCTGGTTCTCCTTCGCCAGGCGGTTGGCGGAGGTCACGTTCTCCTGGAGCGCGTCGATCATCGTGCTGATCTGGACGACGACCTTCTGTGCCTCGGTGTTCCAGCTGCGGAAGAGCTTCAGCAGGGCCTGGCCCTCGTCGCCACCGACGCCCGAACGTGCGGCGATCTGGGCAACGTTGTCCTGGATCTTCTCGACCTGGCTCCGGGCCGACTCCAGAGAGGAGACGCCCCCCAAGCCCTTGGCATAATCCGCTTTCCTCGCGGCACTGTCCGCCATGTCACGCTCCCTTCGGTCAGGCGCGTCTCGTCGCACCGTTGCCCGCTGAGGCTAAAGAGAGAACAGGGGTCCGCGCAACGCGTTCGGGGAAGATGTGAGCAACGGCCGGTTCGGAGGAATTCGCCTGTGTGGCAACGGAGTTGTGCGGACGTTGCAGCGGGATGAACAGGTACGCCCGGACGACGGGCACGCAGGACGTGGACCGTCCGCAGGTCAACCCCCGTGCGGGCGAAAAACGGGCACACGAAGAGACCGAACGGTCATCGGGACGGACCACACCGGCAATGCGCGCGTACCCGTGGAGTTTCCCGGGTACGCCGGTCCGAATTACTTGAGCTTCTCCTGAGGTTTCGCCTTCGTATGCGGCACCGCGACAACTCCTCCGACTCGGCGACTTCGCGCCACCTGCGCCGAGTTCGGGCTGACGTTTCCCTCCGCGCGTCCTTTTCTTTTCTTTTCCCTCGGCGCCGTATGTGTTCCTGGCCGGAATCGGTGCGTGGTGTCAGCTCTGTGAAGCGGCGCCCGCTGCGTCCACCTTTCCTGCCTTATCCGCCTTGTGCGCTTCTTCGGTCTTCCCGGGCTGCTCCGACTGATCGGCGGCGCCGCACTCGGGAGCCGTCACCTTGGGTTCGGTGGCGCCGGCCGCGGCGGTCGCGTCGAGGTCCGCGCCGGTGGGGAGGGCCGCAAGCAGCGGTGCCGGGACCGAGCCGATGTCCGCGGCCTCGTACCCGAGTGCTGCCAGCGATTCCTTGGCGGAGACGCGGTACTTCACGCCGTTGTCCGCCACCAGGTAGGTGGTTCCGGCGTGCGCGGCACCGCTCGCGTGCAGGGCCCGGACCAGAGCGCCGTGCCCCGGCCGTACCACCGTGACGTCCGTCGGGACACAGGCCGGCTTCAGCGGCTGGGCCGTGCCCTCCGACACGGCGACCGGGGCGAGCTGGGTCAGCGGGACCAGCACCGACCTGATCCGCACGCCGCCGTTGTCGCCGTCCACCTGCGCGCAGAGCGCGGTGCCGCGCTCCGCGGACTGCGGGAGCGGCGGCGCGTCCGGCAGCTCCGCGGATCCGGCGGAGCCCGCATCCTTCGCCCGGTGCTCGCGCAGCGCGTCCGCGCCGACCGTGCGCACCTCGGGCGACTGCCCCTGGTAGGCGTCCTTCTGGGTGGCCGGGTCGCCCAGCACCAGGGCGGCGCCGAGCCGGGTCAATGGCACCAGGCCGTCCTTGCGCAGCAGGTGGTAGGTACTGCCCCCGCCGGGCACGCTGACCTTGAACAGCTGGCCGATCCGGCTGGCCTCACCACCGAGTTCGGGGCCTTCATCGCCGCGCCCCGCCACCGCGGGCGGCTTCAGGGCGGGGCCGGGTGCCAGCGCGTCGAGGAAGGCCGCCGAGACCCGCATCGGCTGCTGTGAGCCGTAACCGAGGGCGTTGCGGGCGTCGGAGGCACGGTCCAGCGGCAGCCTACTGCCCCGCCACACCAGGTACTCGGTGTCGTCCGGGCCGCGTACCAGCACACCGTGGTCGCGGCCGATGCCTCGGGAGTCCAGGGGCTTCCCGGCCGCCACGGTGGTGGCGCCCGGCTTGTCCACCCCGCTGGTCGTCACGACGCCGGAGGTGTTGGGCAGCGCCCCGTCGGGACCGGTGACGCACATGTGCCAGGCGCCGTCCTCGAGTTGGCCGGCCTCGGGCACGACGTCGGGGGCGCCGGGGATACCGACCGGGGCGCCCACCGGGACGCCCTGCAGCGAGGGCGTACGGACGTCCGCGGTCGCCAGGTCGGAGCCGCCGATCAGCTTCGCCGAGGCGTAGTTGCGCACGGGGTGCAGTACGCCGTCGGTGCCGGTCCACAGATATCGTGCGCCGGTGTCACGGTTGACCACCAGGTGCTTGCCGTCACGCCAGCTGTCGTTCCCGCCGGGGCGCAGCAGGCCGTAGACGGTGGCGCCCGCGCCGATCAGGACGGTGACCAGTACACCGAAGACCACGCCCCGGGTAGTGCGCCCGAGCGGGCTCTCCGGGGCGTCCGGGTCGGCCATCAGCAGGCTCGAGCTGAGCCTGCCCATCATGAACGTGTGGGCGTGTACCTGGTCTCGTTTGGACTGCACGGCCTCTCCTCAACTCCTTCTCCATGCCGCGGCGTAGGGGTGTGCTCAGCCGAACAGGCCGCGCAGCCAGCCGAAGAGCCCCGCTGCCCAGAGGGCGAGCGGCAGCAGCGCCACCGCGAAGCCGGTGTGCGCGAGTTCCGCCGCGCGACCCCAGTACGGCAGCATCCGGCGGCCGGGCACCGTCCAGGCGGCGATCACGAGTGCGGCCGCGGCGGCGAGCAGCACCACGAAGACCAGTACGCGTCCGTCGCCGTGGTCGTCCACCGCCCAGGAGCGGGCGAGCAGCAGCAGCCCCCAGACACCGGGTACGGCCAGGGTCAGCCGCTGCCCGATGTGCACCAGGCCGCGGCAGTGCAGGAGCAGCAGCAGGCTCAGCCCGACGGAGGTCAGCACCTCGGGCAGGTTCGGGTGGTCGGTGAGGACGACCAGGGCGGCCGCGGCGATGATGCCCGTGGCGGCGAAGAGTGCGGTGACCCAGCGCCCGGCCAGTTCGGTGCGCTCGGCGACGTCGTCGCCCGCGTAGGGCTCGATGCCCTCCTGGAGCTGGCTTGCGGAGGACGGCAGCGCGGGCAGGCGCATCCCGGCCAGTTTGAAGGCGAACGGTGCCACCGCTCCGGCGGCGAGGGCGACCGCGGTCGCCACCAGCGCCACAGAGGCCGGTACGTCCAGACCGGTGTAGCCCATCAGGGCCCCGGCGATCGCGGTCGCCACCGAGACCAGCGCGGTGGCGAAGAGGGCCGGGGCGCCGACCGCGGTGGCGGCGAGCGCGAGGACCGCGCCGCCCGCTCCGGCCGCGCCTGCCGCGAGGAGCCGTGCGCCCGCGACCTGTGCCGCGTCGGGGCCGGTCAGGTCTCCGCCCGGCAGCAGCCAGCCGGCCAGCGCCAGGCAGGGCGCGACGAGCAGGGCGAGCGCGGTCGCGGAGAGGCGGTCGCCGACCGCGCGGCTGGCCGAGCCCGCGCCCGCGAGCAGCAGCAGCCCGGTCACGGCCGCGAAAGCGACCTGGGTGGATTCGGAGCCGGTCGCCCCGGGCCAGAGCACCAGCGCGAGGGCGGCCGCCACGGTCGCCACCGCGGTGCCCACCAGGAGTCCGCGGGCCGCTTCGGGGTGCCAGGTGTGCAGCTTCCGGCCCGCGGTGTCGGCTATCCCGTCCACCAGGTCGTCGAGCCGGGCCTCGGGCAGCGCCTCGGTGTGCGGGCGCAGGTAGAGCACGGCGCCGTCGGCGAACCCGGCGTGGGCGAGGGTGGTCTCCTCGTCGAGCGGAGCGCCGCCGAGTTGCTGGAGCACCCAGCCGGCATGGTCGAGACCGGCCTCCTCGGCTTCCTCGCCCACATAACGGAGCAGCGTCGGCAGGAGATCGGCGACCGGCACGTCGGCGGGCACGGCCAAATCGACGGAGACGCTCGGCGCACGTACGGTCAGGCGGCACAGCTCGGCCACCGCACTGTCGGTCATCAGCTGAACTCTCGTCTTCCGTTGGGGCTTTGACAGGAGGACTTCCCCGGGAGAGGGGACCTGCGAAGAGTACGGAGGGCCGGCGCGGCCAGGAACGGGGGGTACGGGCTGGGGAATTGCGTCCGCGCGGCCGGCGACCGCCTCTCCCCCGTGGACAGGTCGCGTTCCGTGAATGCAGACTACTGCCTACCCCCGCCGGATCGTGCTGCGGACCGGACTCATCGTCCGGTATGGAGTTGTCCTCCACGGGAGTTGACCGTCCTCGCTATCCGCTCGAAGCACTCACCCCGGCGTTCACCGCGTCATGCGGCACCCGGAGAATCGGCTCGGTGCGGTCTTTCCCGCTACCGGGCGTGCCGGTATTCGGTGCGGGCCACAAAGGCAGTGAAACCGGAGGTTCTGTTCCGTGAGTGTGGTGCTGTTTCGCCGGCCGGCCCGCAGACGCGGACCGGAGATGCCCGAGGGTCAATTGACCCTTCAGGAGCCACCGGTCCTCGCCGAGACCGTGCCCGACACCTCGGCGATATGGACCTATTTGCCGATGGCGCTGATGTCGGTGTCCATGATGCTGATGTTCCTGCGCCCCGGCGGCGGGAACGGCGTCTTCATGTATCTGGCGATGGGCGTCATGGCGCTCTCCGCCGGTGCCATGCTGCTGGGGCAGCTGATGCGCCGCTCCAGCGAGCGCAAGCAGCGCCTGAAGGGCGAGCGCCGCGACTACCTCCGCTATCTGGCGCAGACCCGCAAGCGGGTCCGTGCCACGATCGTGGAGCAGCAGCGTGCGCTCGCCTGGCGCCACCCGGACCCCGCCTCGCTGCGCTCGCTGGCCCGCACCTCGCGGCTGTGGGAGCGCCGTCCGACCGACGAGGACTTCGGCGAGGCCCGGCTCGCGGTCGGCGAGCAGCAGCTCGCGCTCACCCTGCAACCGGTCTCCACCCGACCGGTGGAGGACCTCGAACCGCTCTGCGCCCACGCCCTGCGCCGCTTCATCCGCGCCTACTCCACCGTCCCGGAACAGCCCCTCGGCCTCTATCTGCGCTCCTCGGCCCGGATCCTGCTGCGCCCCGAGGAGACTCCGGGCCGGGCGACCGCCGAGCCGGTCGTCCCGCCGGCCGGGGAGACCGGCGGGGCCCGGGCCGAGGGCGGCGCCCCGGTGGAGGACCCGACCGACGCCGTACGCGCTCTCGTGCGCGCCGCGCTCGGCCAGCTCGCGGTGTTCCACGCGCCCGAGGAGCTGTGGATCGCCGTCTGTGTCAGTGACGAGCGGCGGCCCGACTGGGAGTGGGTCAAGTGGCTGCCGCACGCGCTGCACCCGCACGAGGAGGACGGCGCGGGTCAGGTCCGCCGGATCACCGCCGACCTCACCGAGCTGGACGACCTGCTCGGCGCCGAGTTCGCGGAGCGCCCCGGCTTCGATGCGGAAGCCCGCCCCGGTCGTGACGAGCCCTACACGGTCGTCGTCCTGGACGGCGTCACCGTCCCCGAGGGCCATCGCTGGGAGGGGCACGGCTACCGCAACGCCGTGGTCCTCGACGTCTCCGGGGCGCTGCGCTGGCGGCCCGGTCGCAACACGCTGCGGCTGACCGTCGGTCCCGACCAGGTGAGCCTGGTGCGCACCGACCGCAGCCGCAAGGAGCGTTCCGTGCCGCTCGGCCGCCCGGACCGGCTCGGCCCGCTCGCCGCGGAGTCGCTGGCCCGGCTGCTCACCCCCCGCCGGATCAGTCTGGGCACCGACATCGCGCAGCCGCTGGACAGCGACGTCGAACTGACCACCCTGCTCGGCATCCCCGACCTGCACCGGCACGACCCGGCCACGCTCTTCGCCCGGCACACCGGCGCCGCGCGGCTGCGGGTTCCGGTCGCGGTCGGTGTGGACGGCCGCCCGGTGGAACTCGACATCAAGGAGTCCGCGCAGGGCGGCATGGGCCCCCACGGCATGCTCATCGGCGCCACCGGCTCCGGCAAGAGCGAGCTCCTGCGCACCCTCGTCCTCGGCCTCGCGCTGACCAACTCCTCCGAGACCCTCAACTTCGTCCTGGTCGACTTCAAGGGCGGCGCCACCTTCCTGGGCCTGGAGGAACTCCCGCACACCTCCGCCGTCATCACCAACCTGGCCGACGAAGTGGCGCTGGTGGAGCGCATGCAGGATGCCCTGCACGGCGAGCTCATGCGCCGCCAGGAGCTGTTGCGCTCGGCCGGCAACTACACCTCCGCCCTGGAGTACGAGCGGGCCCGCGCCGCGGGGGCCGACCTCACCCCGCTGCCGAGCCTGTTCGTGGTGGTCGACGAGTTCAGCGAGCTGCTCTCCACACACCGGGAGTTCATGGACCTGTTCGTGATGATCGGCCGCCTCGGCCGCTCCCTCGGGGTGCATCTGCTGCTCGCCTCGCAACGCCTGGACGAGGGCCGCATGCACCAGTTGGAGAGCCACCTGTCGTACCGGATCGGCCTGCGCACCTTCTCCGCCATGGAGAGCCGCGGCGTGCTCGGTGTTCCGGACGCCTATGAGCTCCCGGCCCAGCCCGGCAGCGGCTATCTGAAGTCCGGTGTGGAGGCACTGACCCGCTTCCGGGCGGCCTACTCCTCCGGCACCTACCGGCGTCGCACCGGCGCGGTGGTGCAGGCACGGGTGGCCAGCCAGGTGGTGCCGTGGACCAGCGGCTGGGTGGTGCCGCGCACGCTGGAGGCGGCGCCCGAGCCGGAGCCGGAGACCGAGGAGAGCGAGGAGGACGAGGAGACGCTGCTCGCCGTGGCTCTCGACCGGCTGCGCGACTCGGGCCCCGCCGCCCACCAGGTGTGGCTGCCTCCGCTGGACGAGCCGTCCCCGCTGGACGCCCTGCTGCCCGGCATCGCTCCGGACCCCGAGCGCGGCCTCACCGCTGCCGGCTGGTCCGGCACCGGCAAGTTGCGGGTGCCGGTCGGCCTGGTGGACAAGCCCTTCGAGCAGCGCCGCGACCCGCTGATCGTGGACCTGTCCGGGGCAGGCGGCCACGTCGCCATCGCGGGCGGTTCGCAGAGCGGCAAGTCCACGCTCACCCGCACCCTGATCGGCGCCCTCGCCCTCACCCACACGCCCGCCGAGATCCAGTTCTACTGCCTGGACTTCGGCGGCGGCGGCCTCTCGCAGCTCGCCGCGCTGCCGCACGTGGGCGGCGTCGCGGCGCGGCTCAACCCGGAGCGGGTGCACCGGGCGGTCGCCGAGGTGATGACGCTGCTCGCCCGGCGCGAGCAGTTCTTCGTGGACCACACCATCGACTCCATGCAGTCCTACCGCCGCCGCAGGGCAGCCGGGGAGTTCCCCGACGAGCCGTTCGGGGATGTGTTCATGGTGGTCGACGGCTGGTCGACGGTCCGCCAGGACTACGACGACCTGATCCCGAAGTTCAACGAACTGGCCGCCCGCGGCCTCAACTACGGCATTCACCTGCTCATCACCACGACCCGCTGGGTGGAGCTGTCCGCGCAGGTGCGCGACCAGTCCGCCACCCGCCTGGAACTGCGGATGGGCGACCCGATGGACTCCGAGATCGACACCCGCAAGGCCCGCTCGGTGCCGCGCAGCGGCGGTCGCGGCATCACCGCCGACAGCAAGATGCACTTCCTCGCCGGCCTGCCCCGGCTGGACGGCAGCGGTTCCCTCGAGGACCTCGGCGATGGTGTCGCCCACCTGGTCACCGAGGTCGCCCGGCACTGGTCCGGCGCACCGGCCCCGCAGGTGCGGATGCTGCCGCACCGGCTCCCGCTCGCCGAACTCCCCGCGCCGGAGTCCACCGAGGGCGGTGGCATGCGCCTGCCTCTCGGTATCGACCAGGACGCCCTGGAACCGGTCTGGCACGACTTCAGCCGCACCCCGCACCTGATCGTGGTCGGCGACACCGAGAGCGGCAAGACCAACCTGCTGCGCAGCATCACCGCGGGCATCACCGCCCGTTACTCCCCCGCCGAAGCGAAGATCATCGTGGTGGACTACCGCCGCACCCTGGTGGACACCGTCCCCGAGGAGTACCGCATCGGGCACGTGATCTCCCTGGACAACCTCAAGGAGACCGTCGAGGGCGCGGCCAGGGCGATGAAGACCCGCGTCCCCGGCGCCGACATCGCCCCCAGCCGCATGCGCACCTGCGACTGGTGGACCGGACCGCGTCTGTTCATCCTGATCGACGACTACGACATGGTCTCCGGCAACTCGTTCCAGAGCCCCATGGAGCCGCTCTTCGAGTACCTGACGCTCGGATTCGAGATGGGCCTGCACCTGGTGGTCGCCCGCAGTGCCATGGGCGCCGGCCGCGGCCTCAGCGACGGACTCGTCCGCCGCCTCGACGAGGCCAACAACCCCGCCGTCCTCCTCTCCTGCCCGCCCACGGAGGGCCGTCTCTTCGGCAACGCGAAGCCCCGGAACCTCCCTCCCGGCCGAGCGCTGCACATCGCCCGCCGCCGGGCGAAGCTGATGCAGACGGCACTGGTGGAGGAGCCCCGGGGTCAGGCGGACTGAGGGACCACGAGCGCGAAGGGCACGTACGGAACCGGCAGCGGGGGCCACTTGACGTGGCCCCCGCTGCCGGTTCCGGGCCGGTGGTACGGCGCTGGTGGACGGCCGCGAGGGATGGGCGACCGGCGATCCGGCGTTTCGGCTTCGGCAACTGGTCGGGAACAACGTACGGCCGGCACCGGCGAGCCGCCGGGGCCCGCCGTACGGCCTGCGGATGGGGCGCCAAGGGGCACCCCGCCCGCAGCTCCGTTCAGACCTTGTCCGTGCCGCCCGCTCCGGCCGGACGCCAGCCCCTGGCGCGGGCCCTGGGGAGGGCGAAGGCCGCCCACAGGATGGCGAGGACGCCTGCGGTGCCGAGGAGGACGAAAAGCGTGGCTCGGTCGGTGGCGCGGTCGGCGGCCGAGGTGTCGCGGACGGCCACGGGGTCCGCGGCGCGCTCGGCGCCGGCAGCCGTACCCGAGTCGCCGAGGACCGTGGTGACGGCGGCATACGGGTCCAGCTGGGGGATGTCTGCGGGGTAGGCGGTGGCGATGAGACGGCGCGCGACGGCGTCGGGCGAGTCGTCGGGCCGGACGGCGCGGACTGCCGCGGCGGCCCCTGCGGCATAGGCGGTGGCCACCGAGGCGCCGGCGCCGAGGTAGTGGCCGTCGCCGCGCGGGCCGCCGGAGACCACCCCGGCGCCGGGGGCGGCCAGGTCGATGCCGCTGGTGGCCAGGGAGTTGTCCGGGCGGACGCCGCCGGGAAGCATGTCGGCGACCGAGAGGACCCCCGGTTCACCGGCCGGCCAGTAGGTGCGCGACGGGATTTCGTCGGTGCCGCCCCGGGGCGGGTCCGGGGTGGCCGCGGCGACCACCAGCGCGCCCTCCCGGCGGGCGTCGGCGACCGCACGGGTCAGTTCCGCGTCACGACGCGGCAGGGCCGCCGCGACGGCGATGACGCCGGCTCCGGCCTCGGTCGCCTCGCGCAGCGCCTGCGTGACGAGGCCGGCGCTCGCCCGACCGCGCTGGTCGGTACCGCGCAGGGCCAGGATCTTCGCGCCCGGGGCGACACCGGTCAGACGCGAGCCGCCGTCGCCGGACCCGGCGATCAGCCCGGCCATGAAGGTTCCGTGGCCGACGCAGTCGTCGCCGGCCGTGCCCTCGGCGGTGACCCTGCCGCTGAGCCCGGCGGCGCCCGGGGCGACACCGGTGTCGATCAGGGCGACGGTCACGCCCGCGCCGGTGCTGTACCGGTGCAGCCGGTCCAGGTCGAGGCGCTGGCGCGACCAGTCCTGCTTCTTCGCCTTCTCGCGGGACGCGGGGGTGCAGGCGACCGCATCCGCGTCCGGATCGAGCGCGGAGGGCATGCCGGGCAGTTTCTGGCTCTTCTCCCCGTCGGCCGCCGGCAGGCGCGACGGGGGTGCCGCCTGGGCCGGGACGGCCGTGGGCAGCAGCAGCGCGGCGGCGAGTCCGGTGCCGGACAGCAGGCGGGCCACCCCGCGGGCGGGCGTCGTCATCGCGGAGCCGCCTTCGGCGCCGCGGACACGACGTCCTCGGGGAGCAGGATGCGCAGGTCGTCCAGAGTGGGTGCGGCCAGTGAACTGAGCCGCCCTGCCTGACGGGTGACCATCGACTCGACCACCTGACGGGCCAGGCGGGCGTTGCCGAAGGAGCGGTCCCGGGGCAGCGAGTCGAAGTACTCCTTGAGCAGCGGGCCGGTGCCGGCTCCGCACTCGTAGCCCATGCTCGAGGCCTGGGCCCGCACGATGGTGACCAGTTCCTCGGAGGAGTAGTCCGCGAAGGAGATCCGGCGCGGGAAGCGGGAGGACAGGCCCGGGTTGGAGGCGAGGAAGCGCTCCATCTCGTCCGTGTAGCCGGCGACGATGACGACCACCTCGTCGCGGTGGTCCTCCATCAGCTTCAGCAGGGTGTCCACGGCCTCCTGACCGAAGTCGGCGCCGCCGCCGCGCGGGGTGAGGGTGTACGCCTCGTCGATGAACAGCACGCCGCCGCGGGCCCGTTCGAAGACCTCGCGGGTCAGCTGGGCGGTGTGGCCGATGTAGCGGCCGACCAGGTCGGCGCGGGCCGCCTCGATCAGCTGGCCCCGGTCGAGGATGCCGAGCTGGGTCAGGATCTCCCCGTAGAGGCGGGCGACGGTGGTCTTGCCCGTACCGGGCGGACCGGTGAAGACCAGGTGGTTGCTGAGGGAGGGCACCGGCAGTCCGGCGGCGGCACGGTGGCGGGCGGTGGTGATGAGGTTGACCAGGTCCGCGACCTCGCGCTTCACCTCGGCCAGGCCGATCATGTCGCCGAGGCGGGTCAGCGGGTCGTCGGCCGGGGCCGCGGTCTCGGCGGCCGACGCGCCGGCGGTGGCGGAGACGTCCTCCGGCAGCAGCAGCCGCAGGTCGTGCTCACCGACCTGCTGCAGGGTGGCGAGCCGGACCGCCTGTCTGTCCACCATCTCCTCGAACACCCCGCGTGCGGCACGGCCGTTGCCGAAGCCGCTGTCCCGAGGCATCGCCTCGAAGTGCGCGGCCAGCGCCGCCGCGGTGCCCTCGCCCAGCTCGTACTGGTGCTGGGCGCACATGTTCTCCATGATCGCGACCAGTTCGGGCACCGAGTAGTTCTCGAACTCGACGGTCCGCGAAAAGCGGGAGGCCAAGCCGGGGTTGGAGCCGAGGAAGGACTCCATCTCGCGGGAGTAGCCGGCCGCGACCACCACCACGTCGTCGCGGTGGTCCTCCATCAGCTTCAGCAGGGTGTCCACCGCCTCACGGCCGAAGTCGGCGCCGCCGTTGCCGCTGTCCGAGGCGAGCGTGTACGCCTCGTCGATGAACAGCACACCGCCGAGAGCCCGTTGGAAGGTCTCGGTGGTTTTGATCGCGGTACCGCCGACGACCTGCGCGACCAGGTCGGCTCGGGAGACCTCCACCAGGTGCCCGCTGCGCAGCGAACCCAGTTCGGCGAGGATCGCCCCGTACAGGCGGGCGACGGTGGTCTTACCGGTGCCGGGCGGACCGGCGAAGATCAGGTGCCGGCTCATCGGCGGGGCCGACATGCCGAGTTGTTCGCGGCGCTGGGCGAGCTGCGTCAGGTTGACCAGGGTGCGCACCTGCTGCTTGACGTTCTCCAGGCCGATCAGCGCGTTCAGGGCGCCGAGCGGTCCGTCCGCGCGGTCCGGCGGGAGCGCGTCCGCGGCGCCGGAGCCGGCCGGGTCGGTGTTCTCGGCGCTGCCGCTGCCCCACGCGTCCCGCTTGCCGTTGCCGGTGCTGTTCAGGCCCTCGACGGCCAGCCGGTCGCCGGGCGCGGTCTGCACCAGGCCGCCGCCCTCGTTCTCTCGGGCGAGGCAGTTCACCAGGGACACCGGCGCGGTGGACTCCACCCGGAAGCCGTCCTGGGCGCCGCCGGAGACCTCGCAGCCGCTCAGCGAGGCGAGCGCGCCCTCGCGGAGGAGGAAACCGTGGCCCTTGGGGGCGTGCACCGCGGTGCGGTTGGCGGTCAGCTCGCCGCCCGTGGCGACGACCACACCCTCCTCACCGGATATCTCGACGCGGAAGTCGCGGACGGTGACGTTGCCGCCGTCCTCCACGACCAGACCGCTGGTGGCCGTGTCGGAGACTCCGCCACCGGCCAGGTAGAGGGTGCTGCCGGAGGCGACGCGTACACCCGCGCCCTTCGGCCGGACGATCTCGCAGTCCTCCACGCGGCCGCGGGCGTCCTTGGCGGTTGAGATGCCGTCACCGGAGGGTTCCATCAGCCGCGCCCGTCGCAGCAGCGGGTTGGCACCGCCGCGCACCGCGATCGCGGGCGAGCCGCCCATCACCTCGAGGCGGTCCAGCTCCGGCGCCGAGTCCTCCTCCAGGAGCAGCCCGGTCCGGTCGCAGTCGCGGACCGTCAGGCCGGTCAGGGCCGGGGAGGCGGCTCCCGCGACCCGCAGGGCCGCGCCCTGCGCGCCGTCCACCCAGCAGTCCTCGAAGGTGCCGCGCGCCCGGTCGGTGACGAGCACGCCGTGGCCGCGCGTACGCGAGACGCGGCAGCGGCGCAGTACCGGGTCGGTGCCCTGGGCCAGGGTGATGCCGTTCCCGGACGCTCCGGTGACGCGGACGTCCTCCAGCGTCGTACGGCCCCCGCTGCTCAGGTGCACGCCGGTGCTGGTGTCGTGCACCACGGTCCGGACCACCGAGAGGGAGCAGTTCTGCTCCAGGGCGATGGAGGGTTTGTCGGTGGAGGAGATGTCGCAGTCCTCGACGGTGCCGCGGGCCTCGCCGTTGGCGAGCAGGCCGTTGCCGCGGGCGTCGCGGACCGTGCAACCGCGGATGCCTGCCTCGCCCTGCTCCGCGATGACCAGGCCGCTGGTGCCCAGGTGTTCGAAGGTGCAGGACTCCACGGTGGTCGGCGTGGTCGAGGTGACCACGATGCCCGCGCCCTGCGGGTTGCTCACCCGGCACTCCCGCAGTGCGAGTGAACCCGTTCCGCCGGCCAGCATCGCGGTCCAGGCGGCGCCGACGACCTCGCAGGCGTCGAGGGCGGCCTGCCCGCGCCGCACGTCGACGGCCGGCAGTTCGGCGTCGCCGCCGCGCAGAGTCAGTTCGGAGAGCATCACGGCGTCGGCGCGCAGCGCGACCACGCTGCCCGAGCGCGGGCGGATCTCCACCGTCCCCCGCCCTTCGGCGGCGGTGAGGGTGACCCTGGTGTTGATCACCAGGTTCTCCGCGTATGTCCCGGGCCGGACGCTGATGAGTGCGCCGGTACGGGCGGCCGCGAGTGCCTCACCGATCGTCCGGTAGCGGTCCCGGTCCCCCGGTCCGACGGTCAGTACCTGGCGCGACACGCACCAACCTCCTTGCCACGGGGGCGTCTGCAGCGGGCGCCCCCTCGTCCGGGGGCGCGTGTCGGCGAGCCGACGGTGCCATCATGCCTCGCCCTGGGGGCGGGCGAGTGCCGAGAGCGGTGTTCTCGGTCTGTGGGCGTGCTGTCAGACGCTCCACTTCTGGTTGTCGGTCCCCGCGCAGCTCCACAGCTGCAGCCAGGCCCCGCTGCCCGGGTTGTTGTCCTTGATGTCGACGCACTTGCCGACAACGGTGTTGACCAGGTCGTGGCTGGCGTTCAGGACGAACTTCTGGGCGGCGTTGCCAC
Source organism: Streptomyces sp. PKU-EA00015 (assembly GCF_013387495.1). GTDB lineage: Bacteria > Actinomycetota > Actinomycetes > Streptomycetales > Streptomycetaceae > Streptomyces. Next base: position 16,714 of record NZ_JABZEE010000001.1, read on the forward strand.
TGCACCAGGCGATCTGGATGGGGGTGCCGTCGTTGTAGTTCGCGTTGGCCACGTCCAGGCACTTGCCCCCGATGCGGACGGTGCCGTCGGAGGCGAACTGCCACTTCTGCGCGGGGCCGTTGTTGCAGTCCCACACGAACAGCTGCTTGCCGTCGCTGAAGTCGCCGCCCGGTACGTCGATGCAACGGCCCGAGAGGTGACTGCGCAGGGAGACGGGGGCACTGAGAGTCACGCCGGAAGGCGCCTTCGCGGGCTCGTCGTTGCGGTCGTCGGACTGCTCCCCGCCGCTCTGTTTCTCCGGCTCGTCCTTCTCACCGGCGTCCTTCGGCCGGCCCTCGACCTTGTCCCCGCCCTTCACCGGGGCGGACGAGGAAGCCTCTTTCACCGGCTCCTTCTGCTTGCCCTGCTGGTCGGGGTCCTTCTTGCCGTCGCCGGAGGAACCCGTGTCGGGCGTGGTCGCAGCGAACTCGCCCGGTGCTTCCTGCGCGTTCCCGCCGAGCACCGTTCCCGCCGACGCCGGCCCGCTGCCGTCCTTGTCGTCGTTCCCGCCGAGCATCATGAACGGCACCGATACGAGCAGCGCCCCCGCGACCGCGGCCCCGGCCAGCACCGCCCTACCCGGCCGCCCCACCGGTCCGGCCTGCTGCTGCGGCCGGTCGATCGCGGTCACGGTCAGGGTCCGTACGAGCGCCGGCAGCCGGCTCTTGGCGGCCGCGGCGGCACCGGGGTCGCCTTCGGCTTCGGACTGACTGCCGGAGGCCGCCCCGCTCTCGGAGTTGGCGCCGGTCCCGGAGCCGGCGCCGGTCTCGGAGCCGGCGCCGCCTTCGGGCTCTGTGGTGCTGCCCTGTGCGGCCGTCTCCTCGGCCGCGGCACGTCTCGTACCGGCCTCGGCTCCGCTCTTCGCCTCCGCGGGCTCAGAGTTGGGCTCGGTCCTGGGTGCGGGTGCGGGTGCGGGCTCGGCGGCGGCTGCGGTCGCGGCCGTCTCCTCGCCGTCGGGACCGGGCTCGGCACCCGGGGAGATGGGGGGTTGCGGGGCCGAACGTGTCACGTGGTCCTCCCTGTGGTGTGGGGCCAGGGTTCAGGAGAGCTGTCGGTCCGGGTCGCGGCCGCAGGGCCGGTACGGTCAGCCGAGCCGGAGAGCCCGCCGGAGTTCTCCACCGTCACGGCCTCTGCTGCGGGCACGCCCTCGGCACCCGGCGCACGTACGGGATCGAGAAGACTGTCCGCCGGGACGAGCAAGGGGGCCGCGGCTCCGGCGTTCGCCAGCAACCGGGTGCCCGAATCACTCAGTGAACGGGCCAACTCGCGTGCGGGAAGCGTGTCATGTCGAAGTGCCGCGGACATGAACTCGTGCACCGGCGAGGTGAACAACAGCACCACCGGTGCCCCGTCCAGGCCGGTGGCCGTGAGCGGCCCGCCGTCCGGCCCGCGCACCACTGTGATCTCCGCCTCCGCGAGCGCCGCGAGCGCCTCGTCCACCGAGCCGTAACCGGTGGCGGCACGCTGCGCCGCCGCGTCCACCGGGTCGCTGGGCTCCGGCCAGCCGAGCACCCGGGCCGAGGGCCGGTACGCCGGGTTGGCGCGGTAGTTCCCCACGCCCCCGTCCTCGTCCGACTGCCACTCCCCCAGCACCGCCCACTCCGGCGGCGTTCGCTCCTCGGTCCACTCCGGGTCGACCACGCCGATCCAGTGCCCCGGCGCCCGGCGGGCGGCGGCCCGCACGGCCTCGGGTATCTCGGGCGTGTCCGCGAATTCGGTGGTCTCGGTGACGTCGGCAACGACTGGCTCGGAAGCGGCGGTCGGGCCGGAGCCGTCGGGCACCACGGACAAGGCATCATGCCTGCCCTCTTGCCGTTCTCCGGGCCGCATTTTCACCTGAACTCTTCGGTCTGTACGAATTCTTGGGTGTGGTGCGCCATGCGCGCACCTCGACGTTGAACAGATCGGGGAGCCAACAGGATGCCACACGCGCCCCGCCCGTGGGCGACCGGGTCATGTCCGTATCAGGGGCCGGTGTGCCTGTTTGCTGCCCGGGTGGTGAACTTTTGGGGACCAGTGAGGCGTGGGTGGACAAAGCGGTGGGGGCGGTTGGGGCTGAGGATGCTGCTGTCGCCCCTGTGACGGGCTAAGTTGGGTGTGCCATCGGACCCGTCGACGTACACATGCCTTCCGCCCGGACGTCCAAGCCAGGGCTGTACGGGAGGACTTCGCGGCTCGGGAAGGTTCGCGGCCCGGAAGAGCCCGGACCGGTCCGCGGCCGCCGCCGCGGAGGGGCACGCGGAACTCGACGACCAGGACCGAGAGCCGAACCGGCTCACTCGACGCCGCTTGCCCAAATCCCGCCGCGCTGACCGGCGTTCGTGCGGCCCGGCCGCTGTGCGGGCCCGTGCCCACCACCGACAGCTCCGCCACCGAGGAGGAGTACCGCATGTCCCCCCAGCACCACACCCCCGGCGCGAACGCGGAGGCGGCCGCCGCCCGCACAGAGGAGGCGGGTTCGCCACCCCCGTCCTCGGCACCGGACGAGCAGGCCCCGAGCCCCGCCGCGGCCCCCAAGGCGGAATCAGGCACTGCCCCGAGCGGGGAGACCGCTGCCGCGGCCACCACCGCCGCCGTCCCGCCCGCGACCGCCGCCAAGCCCGCCGAGGAGCCCGAGGAGGGCGTCGCCGTGGCGGCGGCCGTCGGAACGGCGCCGCCGGACGTCAAGGCCGACACCGGTACCGACACAGGACGCCCCCGCAAGCCGATCCTGGCGGGGGCCGCGATCGCCGGCGCCGTCCTGGTCGCCATACCCCTGCTGCTGGCGGGGAGTGCGAGCGACGAGCGACCCGACTCCGCCAAGGGGCCGGCCGCGGACTCCGACACCGTCCTGAACGCGAGCTCCGCCCCCGCCGTGCTCGACGACTACGTGACCGAGAAGCCCAGTTCGTCCCCGAGCAAGGCGAAGCCGAAGAAGAGCGAGGCTCCGAAGGTCGTCGTCCAGCCTGCCGCGCCCTCGCCGAGCCCCAGGGCGAGCAGCTCGCCCGAGAAGAAGGTCCAGGCGAAGCCCGAGCCCAAGACGACCCCGAAGCCGGACTGGGGCACCAAGACCGTCTACGCGACGAGTGTCCTGCAGGTCGGACAGGCCTGGTCCACCAACCGCATCCGCATGATCATGCAGAGCGACGGCAACCTCGTCGTCTACAACGAGGAGGGCAAGCCCATCTGGGCGGCCATGACGTTCGGCGCCAACCACCGGGCAATCTTCCAGCAGGACGGCAACCTCGTCATCCACAACGCCGACGACCGCCCCATCTGGGCCTCCAGGAGCCACGGCCACGAGAACGCCCAGTTGGTCCTGCGGGCGGACGGCAAGGTCGTCATTCTTCACAACGGCAAAGCCGTCTGGTCCACCTGACACCGCGGCGGGTCGGAAAGGCCCGCCGACTGCCGGCCTCGCCGCTATGTGACGGGCCGTGATCGCACACCGGCGCCACGGCTCGTCACGCTGCCCACTCCGCCGCGGTCAGCCCCCGTCCTCCAGCCTCCGCAAGCGCTCCGAGTCACAGGTCCGGGGACACGTCGAGCACGCCTGGGCGGCCGCGAAGGTGTAGTACATGCAGCAGCCGAGACGTGTGCGGGTCGGGTGCCGCCGCCCGTCCTGACCTGCCAGCCGGCGGAAGTCGGCGCCGCCCGGGAAGGGCGGGACGGCGGTCGGAAGCAGCTCGGTCGCGGCCCGGATCGCCCGGTCCTCCTGGTCGAGCATGCGGCCGAGGTACCAGATCCCGGAGACCAGGTCGTCGGCGGCCATGCCCCACAAGGCCCTTGGCCTGCGGCGCGCATGGGGCCCGACAGCCGCCAGCAGAGGTCCTGCGTGGTCGGCGACGGCGGCGCGCAGTTCGGCGCGCAGCGCCTCTTCGTGTGCCACCACCCGGACACCGGGCATCCCGGCCGCCGGGTCGTCGGGCAGGCAGGCGAAGTCGGAGCCCGGGACGATCTCGAACGCCGCCGCCGCGACGTCGATGCGGACATCCTGCGGGGCGATGCGCGGAACGCGCCGCTCCAAGTACCAGGGGCCGCTCATCAGCAGACCGACGGACCAGAGGTAGTCGTGCAGTGCGCGGGAGGCGGCGACGTCCCTGCGGGGCGCATGTCCGTGCTGTTCCCGGATGCGGGCGGACTCGGCGTCGACGAAGGCGTCCAGCGCTTTCTCGCTCCGCGTCAGTTCGGCCCCGTCGAGGAGCGCTTCGGTTGCCGTGGAAGCGATCCGCACGTCCAGTGCTTCGCATGAGGCCACGAGTTCGAGGTAGGTGCGGGCGAGCGCGGCGGCCGGGGTCACGCCGGGGCCGGCTGTCGCGGTCCCTGTGGCCATGGTCATCGGCAGTCCTTCATGGAGCGGCACGGTAGCTCGGGTGTCACAAGACGAAAAGGTAAGCCTTACCTTAGTCGAGCGCCCACCCCGGCGATCAAGGGGGGCGATTTCCGCGAGTCGCACGGAAGTTGATAACTTAGGGTTGCCTAACTTCGGCTGCCGCGCCGAGGGCGAAGGCCGGTCGGCGCCTGCGCCGCCGCCGACCTCTCCCCACGCCGCCGTCCCCACGTCCTCGACTCGGAAGGGGCCACCGCCCATGCGGTTGTACCTGCTCGCACTGAACCCCACCGACTCGGTCACCGACGGCTTCCTCCCGGCCGCAGCCCGGCTCGGGCTCGACGTCACCGTGCTCACCGACCAGCCCCGGGCCCACCGCCGCACGTACCCGGACATCGAGGTCCTGGAGTGCGACGTACGCGACTTCCGCGCGGTCATCACCCGGCTCGCGACCCACCACACACCCGACGCGGTCTTCACCAACAGCGACCACCTGCAGACCCAGGCCGCCCTCGCCGCCGACTACTTCGGGCTCCCCGCCAAGCCCTGGCAGGCCGCGCTGCGTACCAAGGACAAGGCGCACATGCGCCGCCACCTCGCCGCGACCGGGGCCGACACGGTGTGGTCGACCGAGCTGGCCGCCGGCCAGGACCCGGCCGTACTCACCGGCCTCGACGTACCGTTCCCGTGCGTCGTCAAGCCCCGCGAGGGCGTGGCCAGCGAGGACGTGGTGCTCGCCGACGGCCCCGAGGATCTCCTGCTGCGCTGCAAGGAGATCCAGGAGCGGCGCCCGGAAGCGGCGCTGGTCGTCGAGGAGTACCTCGCCGGTGAGCTGTACACCCTCGAAACACTCGGCGACGGTCGCGTACGCCACGTCCTGGGCGGCTTCCACACCGAGCTGTCCGCCCCGCCGTACTTCATCGAGGAGCGGCTGGCCTTCGTGGCCGCCCACCCCGAGCCGGTCGTGGAGCAGATCCTCGCCCAGCTCGACGCGCTCGGCGTCGGCTTCGGCGCGTGCCACACCGAGTTCGTGGTCCACGAGGGCCGCGCCCGCATCATCGAGGTCAACTACCGTGCCATCGGCGACCAGTGCGACCTGCTGCTGGCCCAACTGCTGGACATCCCGCTCTTCGAGCACATACTCCGTACGCACCTGGGCGAGCCGCTGCCCGCCGACCTGGGCGCCCGTACCGACGGCGCAGCCCGGCTCGCATGCCCTTGCGTCGACAGGGCCGGCACGCTGACATCAGCCCCGGCGGCCGCCGATCTCGTCGTGGACGGTGTGAACCTGACGTACCGGCCGCTGCGCGAGGTCGGTGAGCGGCACGGTCTGTACCACACGAACCGCGACTACCTCGGCGTGGTCCGAGCCATCGGCACCGATCAGGAAACCGTCGACCGGGTCGTGGCCGGCTTCCTCGCCGCTCAGCGCTGGGAGTTCACCCCATGACGGTGACCCTGACAGCCGCCGGCACGGAGGCGGACCTGCTGCTGCGGGTGCTCGGTGCGCTGCTGCGCGAGGACGTCGCGGGCCTGCGCACCCGCTCCACGCCGGTGGAGCGGGAGGACGGGCTCTGGCTGCGGCTCGCCCACGACGCGGACGGTGACGCCCTGCTGCTCCCGGTCGTCGAGGACGGCTTCCAGAGCAGGTACACCGCGCGACTGCCGCTGCTCGTACGGGAGTCGGACGGCCGTGAGCTCGCCTCCCACGACGACGTCCTCGCCGCCTTGAGCACGCACGCGCACCCCGCCGACCGGGCCGGCTTCGGCGCCTTCGCCGAGGAGTGCCGCCAGACCCTGGCCACCATGCGGCTGCACGCCCGCACCCGCGAGGAGGTCACCGGCCGGATCACCGACCGTCACGGCGCCGACCCCGCAGACTGGACAGGCCTTGCCGGCGGACTCGCCCACGACACCCTCGCTGCCCGCCATGACCACCCGGTCTACCCCACCGCGCGCGGACGCTCCGGCCTGGACGAGGAGCAACTGCGCGCCTATGCCCCCGAGTTCCACCCGCGCTTCGCGCTGCGCTGGATCGCCGTGCCGCGCGAGGCCCTCACCGTCCCGGGTGGCACCGCCCGGCTTCCCGACCGGTGGCCCACGCCGGCGGTCCTCGGCCTCCCGGAGCTCTTCCACAGCCATATCGCCCTCCCCGTCCACCCGCTCACCGTCGGAGCGCCCCTGCGCGAGGCACTGCGGGCGACGGGCCTCCAGGACCGCGCCGTGCTCGCCGACCACCCGTATCTCGAGGCCGTGCCGACCCTGTCGATGCGTACGGTGGCTCTCGCCGCCGACCCGGCCCTCCACCTCAAGCTGCCGCTCACCACCGCCACCCTGGGCCTGCGCAACCGCCGCACCATCAAGCCGGGCACCCTCGTCGACGGCGCCGCCTGCCAGCGCCTCCTGGGAACGGTGGTCGCCCGCGAGCCGCGCTTTTGCGACACGATTCTGCACGCCGACGAGACGGTGTACGCCCACGCCGGGCACGAACTCCTCGCCGTACTCGCCCGCCGCTACCCCGCCGGACTCGACGCCGCCGTCGTCACGCCCATGGCCGCCCTGCTGAGCGAGGCACCGAGCGGCGCAATGGTGATCGACCACCTCGCCGACCGCTTCTACGGCGGCGACCCGATCGCGCTGCTCGACGCCTGCCTCACCCTGCTCTTCGACTGGCAGACCACGCTCTTCGGCTACGGCATCGCGCTGGAGTCCCACCAGCAGAACATCTCCGTCGTCCTGGACCGGGACGGGAACGGCCGAACCCGTCTACGGCTGCTGCTCAAGGACAACGACGGGCCGCGGATCAACACCGCCCGCATGCGAGAGACGCTCGGAGCCGACGCCCCGGAGCCGTCCGACTTCGACGACGCCCGGATCTTCGCCGAGGACGACAGGCCGGTCACCGACCTGTTCACCACCATCACCGTCCACCTGTGCACCGGGGCCTACGCCTTCGGGCTCGCCCGGCAGGGCCGCGCCCCGCTGGAAACGCTGCTGGACCTCGTACGCGACCGGCTCACCGAGGCCGTCGACCGGCTCGGTACCGGGGCTGGGGAGCCCGGCGGGATCCTGCGCGCCCATGTGCTCGACGCCCACGAGCTGCCGGTCAAGGCGATGGTCACCGCGGGAACGCTGCTCACCAAGGAGCGTTCGGGGGCAGCGGACATCAACAAGCACTACACCACCGGCCCCAACTACCTCCTACGGGCGGCGATGGCACGATGAGCGCCCCCGCGCCCCCAAGCCCCCGGCCGACCACGGGAATCGCCGCCCTCCGTCCCTGAACCTCCGCTCTCTCCGCATCCGCTGGAGCCGTTTATGCCGCTGACCGATTCGATCGGTGCCACCTCCGTTTCCGCCACCCCCAGCGGGCTTCCCACCGCAGACGACGTCGTGGCCCACACCCTCCTCAACTGCCTGTTGCGGGAGATGCCCGGCACTGAGCACCAGACCGCCGTCACCGACGGCCACCTGCTGTTGCGTCTGCCCCGCCGCGGCGTACTGCTGCGCGTCGCCCTGCGCCGTACGTCGCTGCTGGGCGCGCACCGCTTCACGGGGCCGGTGCGGGAGCAGCGCGACGGCGACTGGACGGAGATCGACTGGCGGCGCCTCGCCGCGTACACCCAGGACGAGCTGACATCGCGCACGGGCGTGCGCAACGAGGAGTTCCCGGACCAGATCGCCTCCAGCCACCAGGCGGTCACGGCCGCCCTCGGCGTACGCGCCGCACGGCCGAAGCCGCGCGCCGGCGTCCCGGACGGGCTCGCCACCTATCTGGCTTCCGAGCAGTCGCTGCTGTTCGGCCATCGCTTCCACCCCACCCCCAAGGCACGCAGCGGCGACACCGCCTCATGGCTGTCGTACGCGCCCGAGACCGGGGCCTCCTTCCCCCTCCGCCACCTCGCGGTGCGCGAGCATCTCATCGCGCAGGAGACCGCCGAGCGCGGCTCGGCCGACGTGCTCGACCGGCTGCGTTCCGACGTCCCGGCCGGCTACCGGCTGCTGCCCGCCCACCCGTGGCAGTACGAGATGCTGAGCGGACACCCCGGGCTGCGCGAGGCCGTCGAACGGGGCGACATCCTCGAACTGCCCCTGGCCGGGAAGCGGTTCGCCGCCACCGCGTCCGTACGCACCCTGTACGACGGCGACACGTTCCTGAAGTTCAGCCTGAACGTCCGCATCACCAACTGCCTGCGCAAGAACGCCAGTTACGAGCTGTCCGGCGCGGTGGCCATGACCAGACTGCTGGAGCCGGTCCTGAACGCCATGGCCACCCGCTTCCCCGGCAGCGCCGTGCTCCGCGAGCCCGCCTACCGAAGCCTGCTTCTGCCGGGGCCCGACGGCGCCCCGGACCGCGCCCTGCTCGAAGGCTTCGGCGTGATCGTCCGCGAGGGCCTTGCGGCGAGACTGTTGCCCGGCACCACGCCGCTGCTCGCGGCGGCCGTCGCCGACGAGTACCCGACCGGACCCGGCCACATCTCCCGGCTCCTCGAAGGGGCAGGGCCGGGGGCCGCCCTCGACTGGTGGTCGGCGTACCTGAAGCTGCTCGTCCCACCCGTCCTGGCCGCGTACTTCGACCACGGCCTGGTCCTGGAGCCGCACCTGCAGAACGTCCTCGTCTGCGTCGACGTAGAGGGCATGCCCGCCCAGGTCCTCTTCCGCGACCTGGAGGGCACCAAGCTCGTCCCCGAGCACCACGCCGACGCCCTCGCCGGGCTGCCCGCCGCGGTCGCCGGCCCCATGACGTACGACGCCGAGCGCGGCTGGGACCGGGTCGTCTACTGCCTGCTGGTCAACCACGTCGCCGAAATGCTCGCCGCCGTCGCCGACCTGCACCCGCAGACCGAGCGCGCCCTGTGGGCCGAGGTCCGGGCCACCCTCCAGGCGTACGCGGACCGGTACGGCTGCCCGCCGAGGCTCGCCGCGCTGCTCGCGGGCGTACCGCTGCCCGCCAAGGCCAACCTGCTGACGCGCTGGGAACGCAAGGCCGACCGCGAAGCCGGTTACGTCCGCCTGCCCTCCCCGCTCGCCGAGAACGTGCTGTCCGAAACGGTCCATGACCACGACACCTGGAGCAACGCCCGATGACCGCCCTGACCGCCGCGGTGCGTGACCGCGTCATCTCCCTGGCCGCCGACGAGCTCCCGGCGTACGTCTACGACCTGGCGGCGCTGCGCGAGCACGCAGCCGCCGTACGGACAGCCCTGCCCGAACACGTCGAGCTGTACTACGCCGCGAAGGCCAACCCGGAGCCGGAGATCCTCGCCGCGCTGGGCCCGTACGTCGACGGCTACGAGGTCGCCTCGGGCGGGGAGCTCGCCCACGTCCGCAAGGCGGTACCGGGCCGCCCGCTGGCCATCGGCGGCCCCGGCAAGACGCCGGCCGAGATCGCCTCTGCCCTGGAACTGGGCGTGGAACGCTTCCACGTCGAGAGCGTGTACGAGCTGCACATGCTGGCGCAGCTGGCCCGGCGGGCGGACGCGAAGGCCGGGGTCCTGCTCCGCTTCAACCTCGCGGTGTCCGACGGCTCGCTGGCGGACAGTTCGCTGGCGATGGGCGGCCGGCCCACCCCGTTCGGCCTCGACCCGGCCGACGCCGACACGGTCGTCCGCCTGCTCAGCGACGGCACCTACCCGCATCTGCGGCTGCGCGGCGTCCACGCCCACCTGGCCAGCGGCCTGCGCGCCCCCGAACAGCTCGCGGTCGCCGAATCCATCGTGACGTGGGCGACGGAACTGGCCGCCCGCCACCGCGTCCGCCTCGCCGAGGTGAATGTCGGCGGCGGCATGACCGTCGACTACGCCGCGCCCGACCAGCGCTTCGACTGGACGGCGTACGGCGCCGGGCTCGCCCGCCTCGCGGCCGCCCACCCCGCCCTCACCCTGCGCATCGAGCCGGGCCGTTCCCTGACCGCGTACTGCGGTTGGTACGCCACCGAGGTGCTGGACGTGAAGCACAGCCACGGTGAGGAGTTCGCCGTCGTCCGCGGCGGCACGCACCACCTGCGCACCCCGGCGACCAAGGGTCACGACCAGCCCTGCTCCGTCCTCCCGGTGGACACCTGGCCCCACCCCTGGCCCCGTCCGGCTGCCCGGCAGGACCGGGTCACGCTGACCGGCCAGCTGTGCACCCCCAAGGACCTCCTGGCCCGTCACGTCCCGGCACCGGGTCTGCGCGCCGGGGACCGGGTGGCGTTCGCCCTCGCGGGTGCCTACGCGTGGAACATCTCGCACCACGACTTCCTCATGCACCCCCGGCCCGGCTTCCACTTCCTCGACCGGGCGGGGGCCTGACCGGGCCGTGGGACGGGGGCGAGGCGAATTCCTCGGCACATTGGTGACGTACCCGTAGCGGCCGGGGGGCGGGGACCCGTGCGGATGCCCGACACAGGTCTCGCCACCACGGCCCGGGCCCTCGGCGGCGCGGGACGCAGGGACCGGGTCCGGCAAGCCGGTCCCCGCGGGCCTGCAGCCACGTACTGCCTGCCGGTAACTGGAGCGCCGACGGGTTCGTTCCGCTGCTCCGTGCGGGAGTTGCGGCTGTTCATACAGGTCGGAGCTGCGGGTAGACGCTTCACTCGATCGTGTGGGGATCTGACGATTCCTCGCAGATTTCAGGAGTTCTCTCCGTAATTTTCTTGCCTGTGACGGATTCCGGGACCCGCCGCTTCTCCCTCATCACGGGTGGCGACGTAGCTGTGAAGGACCGGCCTGGCGGGCAAGAGGCGCCGGAGCCGGGCCTGGCCGACGTTCTGACGCTCCAACGGCAGACCGCGGCATTGGCATCGGCGGAAGCCGAGCGGGCGCTCTACCAGGATTCCCTCGCCGAGTACGTGTGGGCCCGGGATGTTGCGGGGTTGTCACCGCGGACTCTGGAGTCGCTGGTTCAGCCGGTTCTGGAGATCTGCTCGTACTACGACGTCATGCCTTGGCATCTGAGCTCGCGGCAATTGGACAAGTACTTTGCGGGTCCGGGCAAGCGGGCGCGGCACACCACGATCCGGTCGAAGATCAATCGGATTGATCTTTACTACGCCTTCCTGGAACAGCGGTACGCCGGTGAGATCCACCGCCGGTTCGGCGCGGTGGTCCAGTCGCCGGTCGATGCGTTCAACCGGCCGGTGCACCGCGGGGACTTCGGGCTGCGGATCCCGCCGTCGGCGCGGGCGACGAAGGAGTTCTTCGCCGCGTGGCGGGAGGCTCTGCCGCGGGCGCGGAAGTACCCGGTGGCGGTCCGGAACTACGTGATGTCGCAGCTCACGTACATCTCCGGTGTCCGGGCGGCGGAGCTGTGTCAGGTGCAGCTCGGGGACGTGCACTGGGAGAACGGCCAGTGGGGACGGTTTCTGGTCCATGGCAAGGGGGCCGGCGGCTCTGGCCCCCGGGACCGAGAAGCCTTCCTCTTTCAGGAGGGTCGCGCGCTCTTGTGGTGGTACGTCGAACAGGTGCGGGGCGAATTCCCCGATGACCCCTGCGACCCGCGGGCGCCGCTGTTCCCTTCCGAGCGGCTGGCGAAGTCGCTGGCCGGCATGGAGGGATTGCTCGCGCCGCCGGTCGTGCCCGACACGTTCCGACGCGCGCTGAAGATGGCCTCGCGCGAGCATCTGCGGGGGCCGGTCAGCGAGCTCTTTCCGCATCTGCTGCGACACGCGTGCGCGACCCACAACTATGAGGCGGGGATGCCGTTGTGGGACGTGCAGGTCTTGCTCGGCCATGTCTGGGCATCTACCACGGTTGGCTATCTCGCGACCGCGAAGGGCGACCCGGAGCGGGAGAGCCTGGAGTCTTCCCGGCGAGCGGTTCGCCGGCTGAGCACGGAGGCGTGATCCGCTGAAGTGGAACCTGCGCTGGGCCGCGGCCAAGCGCGACATCTGGCGCCCGACCCAGTTGCAGGCGGCCTTTCGGGAAGTGGGGTTCACCCCGTCCCTGAGCAAGGTGGCCGCGCTGTGGTCGAACAAGCCGGTCACCGTTCGGCTGGAGGACCTGGACATGATCTGCGCCGCCCTGCAGTGCACGGTCGCGGACCTGATGGAAGCCGAGCCGGTGGCGGCGGCCGAGGGACGCCCGGAGACCGAGCAGCGGGCCGTCGGCGAGAGCGGGCCTGCACGCCCGATTCCCCGGCGTGGCAGCGGCGGCGCCCGGCGCCCGCTGCCTCCGAACTGAAACGGGGTGAACGGTGATAAGGGGCTTTGGGCTGCTCGGTTCGTGCGGGACGTGCGCGGGCTGGGGCGCGGTGAACGGGAACGCCATGTGCCCGAGGTGCGCGTGGGCGTGGATCCGCGTGCCCTCGGGGCGGGACGGCTGGAGCGAAGCTCCGTGCCGCCGCTGCGCCTGCACCGTGCCGGTGACGCGGGCGGGCGTGTGCGCGCCCTGTCTCCTGGCTGCCCGCCTTGGCGAGGACGATCCCTGGGTCTGGGGCGAGCTCCACGATGACCCCCTCGCCCCGGGCCGGCCGCGACAGCTTGCCCTGGACATCGAGGGAATCGCCCTGCCCGAGGCGAGGCCGGTACGGATGCCACAGAGCAAACCGGGGCGGCGCTACAACATCCCCTCGTGGTTACGGGCCCGGTTTCCCGAGCCGGTCCAGGACGATCCCCGGATCTGTACGCCCCAGGTTCCCGGGCAACTTGGACTCTTTGCCACCCCGGCCCGCCAGTTCTCCCGCACCCACGCGGCCCGCATCAGCGACCGGCACATCCCCGGCTTCGAGGCCGTCTCCGAGCAACTGCGGCAGATGGCGGACCAGCGCCGGATACGGGCCAGGACCGTGTGGATCTGGCGGCTGGAGGGCTTCGCCCGCCTGGCCCTGGCGGCGCGGGACCCCGATCAGCACCAGGTTGCCGCCGAGGCCCTGAGGGACCTCCTCTACAACGGCCCGATCCTCGGACAGGCCCTGGAGAGGGCCGGTCTTCTCGCACCGCCTCCACCTCGCCGGGTAGTCGCGCCGCGCGGCACCGGCCCCACCCGGCAGGGCGGCCAGCGCGACCCTGAGCTGCGGGGGCAGTGCGCGCACTGTCTGGCCTGGGCGAACGACCGCCGGACCCTGTGTGTGCCGTGCACCAGCTGGTGCTACGAGCTCCGCAAGCGCGGCGGCAGCGATGCCGAGTGCGACCGCTGCCACCGCACGCTGATGCTCAGCGGCGGGATGTGCCGCATGTGCCGGATCGTCGTCGCGGAAACCGAGGTTGACACCGCCCAGATCGCGATGGAGAACGGCGACCAGCTGTGGTTCGCCCGCCCCCACGCCGCGGGATTGGCAGTCGGGCGCCTGCTGCCCGGCACCGCGGCGCTCAAAGGCCGCTTCGCCCTCAAACGCCGCCGCGCCCGCGCCCGGGCGAGGTCCGCGCGCCGACTGTCCGAGCATCTCCTCGATCCCGCCCAGCTGGAGCTCTTCCCGGCCGCGCCCCGGGACTGGACCCGCCTGGACACCGCCCAACCACCCGCCCTCACCACGGCGGCCGCCAGCCTGGTCGCCGACTTCACCGATTACATGCGCGGCCGCGGATGGAACACCGACTCCTTCAGCGGCAGCATCCGCACCCTGCGCATCGTGACGGGACACCTCGGCACGGACGTTCCCATCCAGGAGAGCGACATCCGGGCTCTGGCCTCCGTACGCGCCAATCTCCAAGGCGCCCGTGTTGTCAACTACCTCCGCCTGCGCGGCCTCCTTGGTGTCCAACCGCCCAGCGACCCCTGCATCGCCCGCGCCCGACACCATGCCTGCACCATCAGCCAACCGGCCTTCGCCGCCGCGGTGCACACCTTCATCGACGTACTCCTCGGCCAGGGCAGCACCCCCAGCCGGGCCCGCAGCCCAAGACCGGCGAGAACTACGTGGCCGCCATTCTCGACACGCTCGAAGCTTGGATCGCGGACGGGCTCACCGATCCCCGCGAGATCACCAAGAAGCACATCGAGGACGCCCTGGAACCGCTCCGCGGCGACCAGGCCCGCCGCCTGCACACAGCACTGCGTTCCCTGTTCAGGGCCCTCAAGCGCGAACGCCTCGTCTTCCGCGATCCGGCCCGCGGCATCTCCCTCACCAGCAGCCGATCGGTGCCTACCGCGCTTCCCTCCGACCGCGTCGCCGGCCTCCTCGACCGTCTCGACGACCCCCGCGACCGCCTCATGGTCGCGCTCGTCGCGATCTACGCTCTCCTGCCCGGACAACTCGTCCACCTCCAGCGAACCGACCTCGACCGCAGCCGGGGCCAGCTTCGGCTGCGCCGGGCGGGGCGTATGGACCACTTCATCTACCTCGACGCCCTCACCCTGCGCCTGGCCACAGCGTGGGAACTCCAGCGCCACCGACGCTGGCCCGACAGCTCCAACCCGCACCTCTTCGTCACCCGCAACACCGCCGTCGACGACTGCGGCCCGCCCATCAGCGCCGGCGTGGTCCAGCAGCTCTTCCAGCGAGTCGGCCTGCCTGCCGGCCGCCTGCGCGTGGATCGAATCGTCGACGAGGCGCGCCACAGCGCTGATCCCGTACGGCTGATGGAGCTCTTCGGCCTGTCCAACCTCTCCGCCACCCGATACGTGCTGTCCGCGCACCCGGAGAGGCAGAGCGGCCCCCTCGCCCCGTAGAGCAGGTGGCGCTTGCTGCGGTGTCGACCAGAGTCCGCCCCTTGCGGACGGTGGTGAATCCGAGTGGCGCCGACCAGTTCCTCGACGTCGTCCTCCACGGAGCCGCAGCTACTGAGGTCAGTGGTGTTCGGTGCTGGTGTGCTCTTCGTGCTGTGTGGTGGTGGCGTCGGGGGTGGTGCGGTTGGTGGTGGGGAGGGTGAAGGCGGCGGTGTGGACGTTGCCTTGGTGCTTGAAGTCGAGGAAGAGGCGGTAGGCGCCGTTGGTGGGGGCGGTGGCCATGAAGGAGATGGAGGGGCCGGGCTGGGTGGTGCCGTCGCCGGGTTCGCCTTCGGGGTGGACGTGGAGGTAGGCGAGGTCTCCGGCGCGCAGGGCGACGAGGTGGCCGTAGGCGCCGAGGTAGGGCTCGAGGTCGGTGACCGGCTTGCCGTCCTTCGCCACGCTCAGCGTCAGGCCGGTCATCTTGCCTGCCGCGAGGGTGCCGTCGAGAGTGACGGCGTAGCCGTCGACTTCGGCCGTGGCCTTCTGGGGCGGCAGCTCTCGCGGCTGGTAAGGGCCAGCGACGGCGAGGTCTGCGCCCAGGGTGAGGGGCTTGGCGCCCTGCTTGGCGGGGGAGAAGTCGGCGAAGACACGGTAGTCGCCTGCCGCGGGCAGGTCGACGGGGGTGCTCCAGATCCCGTCCGTCCCGAGGGAGGGGTGTAGATGGCGGAAGGTGTTCAAGTCGCGTGAGGCGACGATGAGGTGCAGTTCCTTGTCGTGCGCCCTGGCGTAGTCGGTGACGGCTTTGCCGGCCTCGTCCTTGATGGCGAAGCGCAGTGGGGCTTCCTGGCCGGCGGCCAGGCGCGGGGTCAGCAGGTTCAGGGTGTAACCGTCCTGCGAGATCTGCAGCCCGCCGGGGAGGGGCGGCGTCGCTCCGGTGTGCCGGTTTCCGTGGTTCATCGCGTTGCTCTCCTGATGTGCGGCGTGCGGGGCGCTGGGGGTCTTGCCGGTGAGCGGGTCGGCTACCGCTCCTATGCCGTAGGCGCTGGTGAAGGTCAGGGCGAGGGCTGCGCCGTAGAGGCCGATCTTGGCTGTGGTGTTCATGGTGGTCTCCCGTGTGGTGCATGGGCCGGAGCGGCGCGCTGGAGGGTTCGACGGATCCGAGGATACCCCCTGGGGGTATTAATCCAACGGAATGAAGGTCGTTTGCTTTCAATGCCAGCCGGGGGTATACCTGAGTCAGTCATATACCCCCTAGGGGTACCCTACTTTCTCTGGTTGGAGGACCTCATGTCTTCGTCCTGCTGCTCCCCGAACAACACCTGCTCCACCGCCGCCGCTTCGCCGGTGGCCGTGGACGGCGTCCGCACCGTGTACGCGGTGGCGGGCATGACCTGCGGTCACTGCAAGGACGCGATCACCAAGGCGGTCGGCGCCGTGGACGGCGTCAGCAGCGTCGAGGTGGACCTCGCCTCCGGCCAGGTCACCGTGATCAGTGCCGCCGACCTCGACGACCGGGTGATCGCCGCCGCCGTGGACGACGCCGGCTACGAGGTCACCGGCCGCGCGACCTGACCCGCCTTCCCCCTTACTCTTTCCGTTCCGGGCCGCCGGAGCCCGCAAAAGGCCCCAGCCGTCCGCCGCCACCAGGAGCACGCATGAGTACCGCCACCACCCCCGTCGCCACCGCCGGCGCCGCCGAGGTCGAGCTCGCCATCGGCGGCATGACCTGCGCCTCGTGCGCGGCCCGGATCGAGAAGAAGCTCAACCGCATGGACGGGGTGAGCGCGACGGTCAACTACGCCACCGAGAAGGCCAAGGTCACCTTCGGCGCCTCGGTCTCGGTCGCGGATCTGATCGGCACGGTCGAGGCCACCGGCTACACCGCCCGTGAACCCGAACCGCCCCGGCCGGATTCCGGCGCGAGCACGGGTGCGAGCGACGATGGGCCCGGTGAGGACGACGGGCTGCGGCCGCTGCGCCAGCGGCTGGTGGCCGCGGTGCTGCTGTCCGTGCCGGTCATCGCGATGGCGATGGTTCCGGCCCTGCAGTTCGACTACTGGCAGTGGCTTTCCCTGACCCTGGCCGCGCCCGTGGTCACCTACGCGGCCTGGCCGTTCCACAAGGCTGCGTTCACCAATGCCCGGCACGGCGCCGCGACCATGGACACGCTGATCTCTCTCGGCACGTCGGCGGCGTTCCTGTGGTCGCTGTGGGCGCTGTTCTTCGGCACGGCGGGCATGCCCGGGATGACGCACCCGTTCGAGCTGACCATCGCCCGCTCCGACGGGTCGGGGAACAACTACCTGGAGGCCGCCGCCGGTGTGACGGCGTTCATCCTGGCGGGCCGTTACTTCGAGGCACGGTCCAAGCGGAAGGCCGGCGCCGCACTGAAGGCGCTGCTGGAGCTCGGAGCGAAGGACGTCACCATGCTGCGCGGCGGCCGTGAAGAGCGCATCCCGACCGGCGAACTGCGGGTCGGTGACCGCTTCGTGGTCCGGCCGGGAGAGAAGATCGCCACCGACGGCACCGTCATCGAGGGCTCCTCCGCGGTCGACGCCTCCATGCTGACCGGCGAGTCCGTACCCGTCGAAGTCTCGGTCGGCGACACTGTCACCGGCGCCACCCTGAACGCCGGGGGCCGCCTCGTCATCGAAGCGACCCGGGTCGGCTCCGACACCCAGCTGGCCCGGATGGCGAAGCTGGTCGAGGACGCGCAGAACGGCAAGGCCGCCGCCCAGCGCCTCGCGGACAAGATCTCCGCCGTCTTCGTGCCCGTCGTCATCGCACTCGCGCTCGGCACCCTGGGCTTCTGGCTGGGCAACGGCGCGGGCTGGACCGCCGCGTTCACCGCCGCGGTCGCCGTACTGATCATCGCCTGCCCCTGCGCCCTGGGCCTTGCCACTCCGACCGCGCTGATGGTCGGCACCGGACGCGGAGCCCAGCTCGGCATCCTCATCAAGGGCCCCGAGGTCCTGGAGTCCACCCGCAAGGTCGACACCATCGTCCTGGACAAGACCGGCACCGTCACCACCGGCAAGATGACCCTCCTGGCCGTCCACACTGCCGACGGCACGGACGAGACCGAGGTCCTGCGTCTGGCGGGCGCGCTGGAGCACGCCTCCGAGCACCCCATCGCCCAGGCCGTCGCAACCGGGGCCGCCGACAAGGTGGGCGGACTCCCGACCCCGGAGGACTTCGCCAACATCCCCGGTCTCGGCGTCCAGGGGATCGTCGACGGCCACGCCGTCCTCGTCGGCCGCGAGAAGCTCCTGGCCGAATGGGCGATCGAACTGCCCGACGTTTTGAAGGAAGCCAAGGACCAGGCCGAGGCGGCGGGGCGGACCGTGATCGCGGTGGCCTGGGACGGCCACGCCCGAGCGGTCCTGGAGGTCGCCGACGCAGTCAAGGACACCAGCGCCGAAGCCATCACCCGGCTCAAGGCCCTCGGGCTGACACCGATCCTGCTGACCGGCGACAACCGGGCCGTCGCCGAAGCGGTCGCCGCCGAGGTCGGCATCGAGCAGGTCATCGCCGAGGTCATGCCCGAGGACAAGGTCGACGTCGTCAAGCGCCTCCAGCGTGAGGGCCGCAGCGTGGCCATGGTCGGCGACGGGGTCAACGACGCGGCCGCCCTCGCCCAGGCCGACCTCGGCCTGGCGATGGGCACCGGCACCGACGCCGCGATCGAGGCCGGCGACCTGACCCTGGTCCGCGGTGACCTGCGGGCGGCGGCCGACGCGATCCGCCTGTCCCGCAAGACGCTGGGCACCATCAAGTCCAACCTCTTCTGGGCCTTCGGCTACAACGTCGCCGCCCTCCCGCTGGCCGCGGCCGGCCTGCTCAACCCGATGATCGCCGGAGCCGCCATGGCCTTCTCCTCGGTCTTCGTCGTCGGCAACAGCCTGCGCCTGCGCTCCTTCCGCGCCGGCAGCTGAGCCGCCCCGCCTGCCGACACCCCGCCCGGCGACCCGGGCGGGGCGTCGGCATATCCGGCCTTGGGGAACATCGGTACAGCCGTTGGCGCCGAAACCGGGGCCGACGCTGCCTGCCTCATCGGCGGCTCAGATGCCGGGGAGCCCGGTCAGGGCCGCGCCCAGCCCGAGGGCGGCGCAGATACCGAGAGTGCGCAGGACGCTCCAGCGGAGTTTGAAGATCAGCAGCGCCGCTATCACGGTGATCGCCAGGGCCGCGGGGCGCAGAGTGGTCAGGTCGGGCAGGGCGATGCGCAGCGGGCCGAAGCTCTTCTCGTCCACGTCTGTGAAGAGGGCGTGTTCGGCGAAGTAGAGGGCGAGGTTGGCAATGACGCCGACGACGGCGGCGGTGATGCCGGTCAGGGCGGCGGAGATCCTGCGGTTGCCGCGTAGGCGCTCGATGTAGGGGGCGCCGAGGAAGATGAACAGGAAGCACGGCACGAAGGTGACCCAGGTGGTGAGCAGGGCCGCGGCCCACGGGTCGAGGGTGCCGGGGTCGCGGTAGGCGCCGAGGAACGCGACGAACTGAACCACCATGATCAGCGGACCGGGAGTGGTCTCGGCCAGGGCCAGGCCGCTGACCATCTCCTTCGCGCTGAGCCAGCCGTAGGTCTGCACGGCCTGCTGGGCGACGAAGGCCAGAACCGCGTAGGCGCCCCCGAAGGTGACCAGGGCGGTGCCGGAGAAGAACAGTCCCTGGGTGGTGAACACGCTCCCAGTGCCAGTCAGCAGGGCGACGGCGGCCACCGGGACGGCCCACAGCAGCAGACCGGCTCCCAGGATGCGCCAGGTGCGGCCACGGCTGGGCTGCTCGTGGTGGAGTGCGTCGTCCGGGATCAGCGGCGCAGGCCCGTCACCGGCTCCGTGAGCGGCCGCAGGCTTGAGGGCGTCCGGCTTGTAGCGGCCGATGAGCCATCCGGCGAGGGCGGCGGCGGCGATGACGATGGGGAACGGCACCGAGAACAGCGCCAGGGCCGCGAAGGAAACGGCGGCGAGGGCGATCAGGAGCGGGTGGGTCAGGGAGCGCTTGGCGACCCGGGAGACGGCCTGGACGACGATGGCGACCACCGCGGGCGCAAGGCCGGCGAAGACACCGACGAGGGCCGTGGTCGAGCCGAAGGCGACGTAGAGGGCGGACAGGGCGAGCAGGGCCAGGACGCCGGGCAGGACGAACAGGGTGCCGGCGATCAGGCCGCCGCGGGTGCCGTTGAGGAGCCATCCGGTGTAGATGGCGAGCTGCTGGGCCTCGGGACCCGGCAGGAGCATGCAGTAGCTCAGGGCGTGGTTGAACCGCTGCTGGCCGATCCAGCGTTTGTCCTCCACCAGGGCCCGCTGCATCACCGCGATCTGCCCGGCCGGGCCGCCGAAGGTCTGCCAGGAGATCGCGAACCATGCCCGGGTCGCCTGCCGCAGCGCAATGACATCGCCACCGGCACGGGCTTGATCGGCTTCGCCCGGGGGGCTCGGGGGCTGGTCGGTGGCGGTCACCGGCACTCTCTTTCGTCCTGATGAAGCCGTACGGGACGGCGGTGGCCTGGACGGCCCGGGCGTACGCGACCGGGTTCCGTCACCCCGCCCACTGCTGTGTAACCATGGTTACATCAGATTTCGGGTCGTCGGAAGGGAGGCCTCGAGGGATGGACATGAACAGCTCGTTGCAGCCTCGGACCGCGGCCGCAGCAGACCGGCCGGGAAGCCGCGCGTGAATGGGCCCGAGCGGCAGTGGGCGCTGCTCTCCTACCGCCTGCCGCGCGAGCCCTCCACCCCGCGGATCACCGTTTGGCGCAAGCTCAAGCGCCTCGGAGTCGGACAAATCAGCGACGGCCTGGTCGCTCTGCCCGCAGGCGCCCGCACCCAGGAGCAGCTGGAGTGGATCGCCGAGGAGGTCACCGACTCCGGCGGCACCGCCACCGTGTGGATCGCCCACCCGGCCGCCGCCGGCCACGAGCAGCAGCTCGTGGAGGACATGACCCAGGCCCGGGCCGCCGAGTACCGGCAGGTCCTCGCCCAGGCCGAATATGCACGCGACACGGACGACGCCGAACGTCGGCGCGTACTGGCCAAACTGCGCGCCGAACTGCGGCGCATCCAGCGGCGCGACTACTTCCCACCGTCCGACCGCCACGCCGCCGAGAGGGCCGTCGAGGCCCTGCATCCCGCCAACACCACGGAAGAGAGCACCCCATGAAGTGGGCCACCCGCGCCGGCATCCACATCGACCGCGCTGCCTGCGCCTGGCTGATCGGCCGCTTCATCGACTCCGAAGCCGAGTTCGTCTTCGTCACCGACCCCGCCCACGTCCCCGCCGACGCAACACCCTTCGACATGCGCGGCGCCGAACTCGGCCATCACCATGGCGACTGCAGCTTCGAGACCATCCTGCGCGTCCACCGCCTCACCGACGACCCCGCCCTGCAACGCATCGCGCAGATCGTCCACGAAGCCGACATCGATGACGAGCGCTTCCACGCGCCCGAAGCCCCCGGCCTCGACGTCGTCCTGCGGGGCCTGTCCATGACCGGCGACGACAGCCACACGATGGCCATCGCCAACCCCGTCTTCGACGGGCTCTACGAGTACTACCAGCGCGCCGCCGCCCTGGGCCGCGAACCCGCCTGATCACCGCCCGGGACGGCGCGGCGCCACTGCTCGGAGGTTTGGACGAGTCGGGCTGATGAAGCCGGTGCCTTCTCCCCAAAATGGGGCCCTGTCGTAGCGGGGTGGAGCCGCTGCCAGCAAGGATGCCAGCCATGGCCACCGACCAGAACCTCATCACCGCTCGTCCCGCTGGCTCCCTTCCTCTGGTGTTCGGCGCCGGAGCGGCCATCGGTGTTCTCGGGGGGATGATCGGGCTGGGCGGCGCGGAGTTCCGTCTGCCGCTGCTGATCGGCCTCTTCGGGTTCGCCGCGCTCTCGGCCGTCATCCTGAACAAGGCGATGAGCCTGGTCGTGGTCCTCATCGCGCTGCCCGCCCGCCTGGCGGCGGTCCCGGCCGCCGAGGTGGCCGCACGCTGGCCCGTAGCGGTCAACCTGCTGGCCGGCAGACCCCAACGGCATGGGCGCCATGTTCTTCGCCGTGCTCGCCGTGGCCGGGGGTCATCGACGACGACATGCTCACCTTCGCCGTCGCGCTGAAGAACAAGGGCGTCCCCGTCCCCGAGATCGCGAAGAAGCTGACCATCAAGGCCGGGAAGAACGCGGGCAAGCACCCCTCGGTGGCCTCGCTCTACCGGGCGCTCGCCGAGGACGAGGACGCCGAGGTGGACGACGGCCTGCCGCTGCGGCCCAAGCCCCTACGCATCCGTCGACCCGAGGAGCCGCTCACTCCCGAAGAGATCGACCTGCGAGAACGCCTCCAGGCCCAGCCCCATCCGAACGCGGAGATCCGCAGCTAGATCCCATGATCATTCTCAGCGCCAACGGCTGTACCGATGTTCCCCAAGGCCGATATCCGGCCCGGCGCCGGCGGAACACATCACCGCACCCCGTCGTTACGTCTATACCCCTCCAGGGTATAGAGTGAAGGGAAGGGATCGCCGTGCACGGCTACACCGCCAACAAGGACGACGTCCTCAAGCGACTGCGCCGCATCGAGGGCCAGGTGCGGGGTCTTCAGCGCCTGGTCGAGGAGGACACGTACTGTATCGACGTCCTCACACAGGTCAGCGCCACCACCAAGGCGCTGCAGTCCTTCGCCCTGACGATGATGGACGACCACCTCCAGTCCTGCGTGGCCGACGCCATCGCGCAGGGCGGCGACCAGGCCCAGGACAAGATCGCCGAAGCGTCCCAGGCGATCGCTCGCATGGTCCGCTCCTGAACCACCGCAGGGTGTCGGGGCGGCGGTCAGCGCGGGCGGGTCAGTGTCCGGTGTTCGTGTGGCCCCCCTGGTGCACGGTGGTCCAGGTGCGGCCGCCGTCCTTGGACTCGTGGACGGCGTTGTTGCTGTCGGCGGCCAGGAGGTGGTCGGGGCCGGCCGCAGTCAGTACGGCGCCCTGCACGCCGGCCGGGAGGCGGCCCCGTTCGGTCCAGGAGGTCCCGTCGCCACCAGTGAGGACCTTGCCGTCCGCGGTGAGGGCGATCAGCTGGCCGGGGACCGGCTGCTCCACGGCGGCCAGGGCCGGTGTGCCGGGAACCGGCCGGAAGGTGGCGCCGCTGTCGGTGCTGTGCAGCAGCCCGTCGCGGCTGGTCGCCCACACCTCGTGCGGGGTCCCGGCGTGGGCGGCGAGGTCGCCGGCTGGGATCTTCGCGCGCCGCTCCCACGTGGCGCCGACGTCCTTGCTGGCCCAGACCTGCGAGGTCTGGCTGTCGAGGCCGTAAAGCATCGGGCCGGCCTGCTGGAGGGAGTGGAAGTCGGCTTCACCTGCGGCGGAGACGGTGGTCCAGGTCGCTCCGGCGTCGGTGCTGCGGATCAGGCCCAGATGAGGTGAGGTCGCGGCGGGGTCGGTGGGTGAGGGGTGGCCGCTGGCGAGGAAGGAACGCGGGCCGCTGATGGTGAAGCCCATCGTGTCCTGATAGCGGTCGGCGATCCGTACGGCACCGGCGGGGGTGAGGCGGAAGACGCCGTGGTGCCCGGCGGCGTAGAGAGTGCCGTCGGCCGGGTCCACGCCGAGACCGTGCAGGTGCCCGGTTCCCGGGTCGGCATCACCGGCCTTGGTCGCGCCGGTCTTGGCCTGCGCGGGCGCGGTGTCGGTGGTCGAGCAGGCAGTCAGCAGCAGGGCGCCGGCCACCCCGGCGGACGCGAACGCGGACATGCGGAAGCGGATGGTCATGTGTGAGGTCCAGAACGCTCGAGGGGGGAGGAAGCTCGTCGGCTCAGGGGGCGGGCAGCTGGCACGGCTGCCCGCCCCTGGGTGTGCTGATGCAGCTCAGCTCTTGCCGAGGAGGGTGTTCATCCGGGCGATCTCGGCGCTCTGGGAGGTGATGATCTGACCGGCCATGTCCTTGGCGGGCTGGTACGTGCCGTCGGCCTGCTCGGTCTTGGCCATGGCCACGGCGCCTTCGTGGTGCTTGACCATCATCGTCAGGAAGGCGGTGTCGAACGCCTTGCCGGAGGAGGATTCCAGCTGCTTCATCTCCTCGGCCGTCATCATCCCGGACATGTCGTGCCCGCCGTGGCCGGCGCCCTCGGCCGGGACCTGCTCGCCCCAGGACGTCAGCCAGCCGGAGAGGGTCTTGATCTCCGGGTCCTGGGCCTTCTTGATCTCGTCGGCCAGCTTCTTCACCTCGGCCGACTCGGCGCGCGTCGCGGCGAGGTCGGCCATCTCGATGGCCTGACGGTGATGGGGGATCATCCCCTGCGCGAACGCGATGTCGGCGGCGTTGTGGTCGCCCTGCTGCGCGGGGGCGGAGGCGGACGGCGAAGCGGTGTCGCGCCCGTTGTGGGCCGCGCCGCTGTCATTGCCATTGCCGCCGCAGGCGGCGAGGACGAGAGCGGCGGTGGCGGCCGCGGCCACGGCGGTGGCGCGGCGGATCAGGGAACGCTTGCTGGTCATGATGCAACTCCTGCTGTGGGGCACGCGCGTGTCAGCGGGCGTGCGGAAGTAGGGCGGGACCGAAGGCTGGCCGGCCCTGCGGGGCCGGGCAGGCCGGGGCCGCTCTATATGCGCAGGAGTTGCACTTCGCTCAATGACGGTGGTGCCCGTCCGCAGGCGCCGGCGCCGGGGGTGACCCCGTGCGCGAGGACCGCCTCGACTTCGGCGTGGCCGGGCAGGACCGCGGGGGCAGGCAGAGCGGGGGCGCCGACTGTGCCGGTGGCGGCGCAGGTCGCATCGGCGTGCTCGGCGTGTCCGCCGCCTCTGCTGCCGGCCGGATCGCCGGCATGGACGCACCCGTCCTGGCACGCGGCATCGCCGGCGATCGCCTCATCGTGGCCGGCGGCAGGCGCGTGGTGGGACGCGGCCGCCGCGTGTGCGGCTGCGGGCGCGGGTGCTGGCCCCAGGCCGTGCATGGCCGTCAGCCCCGCCAGTACGGCCAGGACAAGGAGCAGGTAGGAGCGCAGCCCGAAGGGCTTCACCGCTCGCACCACCTGGCCGTCCATGTCCGCATCGTAAGCGGCCCCCTTGGCGGGTGGCGAGGCAAGGCCGAAACGACGACCCCTATTGAGGAATACCCCTCGGGGGTATAACGTTCGGGCAATCGAAGTCATACCCCCAGGGGGTATGAAGGTCAAGACTACTGTCTTTGGGGAGCGGTCATGGAAGCCGTCAATCCGCGTCGCTGGTGGGCCCTAGGGGTGCTCGCCGCCGCACAGTTCATGGTGATCATGGACACGTCGATCATCGGCGTGGCGCTGCCCGAGATGCAGCGCGACCTGGGGTTTTCCCAGGGTGATCTGCAGTGGGTGTTCAACGCCTACGTCATCGCCTTCGGCGGACTGCTCCTGCTGGGCGGCCGCCTGTCGGACCTGCTGGGTGCCCGGAAGGTGTTCGTGGCCGGCTGGAGCGTCCTGATCGCCGGCTCCGTCGTCGCCGCGGCCGCGCAGAGCGCGTGGGTGGAGGTCGCCGGCCGGGCCGTGCAGGGGGTGGGCGGCGCGCTGATCGCACCCGCCTCGATGACCCTGCTGATGATGCTCTTCGGCCACAGCCCCAAGGAGCTGGGCAAGGCCCTGGCCGTGTACGGCGCGGCCGCTCCGGCCGGCGGCACCGCCGGTGTCTTCCTCGGCGGGGTGTTCACCGAGTGGGCCAGCTGGCCGTGGGTGTTCATCATCTACATCCCGATCGGCCTCGCCACCCTGCTCGCCACCGGCCTGCTGCCGGCCGTCGCCGCCCGCCGCGGCGGCGGTGTGGACGTCCTGGGCGCGGCGGCCGTCACCGCCGGGCTCGCGCTCACCGTCTTCACCGTGGTCCGCGCCCCCGAGACCGGCTGGGGAGCACCGCAGACAGTCCTTCAGCTGATCGCAGGCGCCGCCCTGCTGGTCGTGTTCGTCCTCATCCAGCGGTCCGCGAAGTCGCCCCTGATGCCGCTCGGCATCTGGCGCACTCCGGGACTCGGCGTCTCCAACCTGGCGATGGCACTGCTGGGGGCGGCCTGGATCCCGATGTGGTACTTCCTCAACCTCTACCTCCAGCAGGTCCTGGGCTACGGCGCCTTCGCCTCGGGCGCTGCGCTGCTGCCGATGACCGGCCTGCTGATGGTCTTCATGACCACCGCCAGCGCCCGCCTGCTCGGCCGCTTCGGCCCCAAGCCGCTCATCGCCGGAGGCCTGCTGGTCCTGGCCGCGGGCCTGGTGTGGCTGTCGGCGGCCCGCCCGAGTGGATCCTTCGTCATCGACGTCCTGCCCGCCTCGCTGGTGGCAGCCCTGGGCATGGCGCTCGCCTACATCCCGACCCTGATGGCGGCCATGTCCGCCGCCCCGCAGGAGCAGGCCGGCCTCGCCTCGGGAATCGTCAACACCACCTACCAGGTCGGCTCCGCCCTCGGCCTCGCCGCCCTGACCGCGCTCGCCACCTCCCAGGGCGCGGGCGCACTCGGTGACCTGCCCGCCCTCACCGACGGGTTCAGCGCAGCCTTCCTCGCCGCCGCCGGCATCGCCGCCGCGGGCGCCCTGGCCACCCTGGCCCTCATGCGCGGCAAGCCGCAGAGCCCGCCGGCCGAAACCGCCACCACGGAGGGGGCCGCACAGCCTCAGCACGCCGGCAACTGACCAGAAGGAAAGCGAGAGGGCCCGCCGATACCCATCGGCGGGCCTTCCCCATGGCGGTGCGTAGCGACACAGAAGGATGATGTGATCTTCCTCTCATCGTGGGGTGGGGACGCCTCCTGTTGGCAATTTCGCTTTCAAGCCCGCCTATGGTCGTCAAGCGTGATCTCAGGCAAGGTCCGTCGCGGCCACCACAGGGGAGCGTTGCTGCTGGCAACGGTCTTCGCGGTGGTGCTTGCCGTATTCGCGATGCACGCCGTGACCTCACATCTGCTGCAAGCCCACAGCGGGCACGCCGCCGCGTTGCCGCTCATCGACGCAGGGGGCAAGACTCAGCACGCTCACTCTGACGTCGCCCCGGGGGACGCCGCCAAAACACCGGACAGCCCGGACGGCGAATCCCCCTGCGACCACGGCGGAGCCGGAGAGATCTGCCTGGCGCTGCTGTGCATCGCCGCCGCCCTGCTCGCGTTCGCCCGCGGGGGCTCCAACCGCGTCTATGTGCTCCGCCGATGGACGGCACCCACGCACCGCTGGATCAGCCGCACCGGCGACCCACCGTGCCTGCACCGACTTTCGATCCTGCGCTGCTGAGAGCTGCACCAGCGTGACGCCGCACCACTGGTGCCGGCGCGGCTTCTGCCTGCTCTCACCCACAGCAAGATCTGAAAGGCCTTACCCGCATGACCACCGTTCTCGAGCCCGAGCGCCACCAGACTCACGCCTCGAAACATCGCCGCCCCACCTTCGACAAGAAGTCACTCCCGGCTCGCTACAGCGGGCAGATGCTCTACTTCATGGGCGCCGCCCTCATTGCCGGCGCCGTCGTCCACTACCCGATCGATCCCTCGCTGTACGCGATCATCTGCGCGGTCGGCGCCGTAGTGTTCCTCCTCGGCACCATCGTCAACGAGTTCGTGCTGGCCGATGAGCGTCCGGCGGTGAGCCAGGCGTTCTCGCTGGTCGCGTTCTCCCTGCTGCTGTCCTTTGGTGTAGGCATGGTCGGCGGCGGCATCCAGCATTTCGAGCAGTTCCCCGAGCGCAGCGCCTGGATGACTCCCATCGGCCTGCTCATGTCGTACGTCGCGTTCGTCGCCAAAGACTCCAAGGGCCGCTGGCGGCACCTCGTCAGCCCGTTCGCGGCCGTCGTCGTCGTCATCTCGGCCCTCACGTGGCTGGGCATGATCTCCCTCGCCGGCACCATTAGCTCCGGTGGCCACGACCACGGCTCCACGACCCAGACCCCCGCAGAGCCGGACCAGACCCCTGCAGAGCAGGACCAGGCTCCCGCTGAGCAGGACCACCCGGCCGAGGCACCCGCCAAGCCGGCAGAGGATGGCCATACGTCCCATAGCCACTGACCCGGGCCGGCACCTCGTAGCCGTTCTCGCGGGCCACGCGTGGACCACGCTGGGCTCGTAGTCCCGCTCATGGCGCTTGCGCTTGCCGCCGGCGGGCTCGGGACGCGGCGCGCTCTTGCGGGCGCGCAGCTCGGCGAGGCGTTCCTCCAGCCGGTTCTCCTCGCTGATGATCTTCCCCAGCTCGCCGCGGCGGGTGCGGCCCTAGACCAAGGACATGGCCTGGTCGGGTGCCTGGCGACTCCCGGTGTCTGTCCTCGGGCGACACCCGCGCGTCCGTACCGACCGTAGGTCTCTCATGCCCCCGCGAACTCCTTCCGGTGACACAACCGGGAGTGTGCGGCGCGTCAGAGGCCCGGATGCGGTGACCCGAAAAGCCTCTTGTGTATACCCCCAGTGGGTATACAGTTGGGTGGTGTGGGTCCGCGGAGTCGGGTCACACTGGACGGGATTGGGGATGACGGTCATGGACCACAGCGCACACCACACCAGCACCGCTCACGACCACGCCGCGCACCAGACGGTCGGCGGCCACGATGCGCACATGCACGGGGGCGCTTCCTGGGGGACAGCGGCGAAGGCGACGCTGCACTGCCTGACCGGATGCGCGATCGGCGAGATCCTCGGCATGGTCATCGGCACCGCCCTGCTGTGGGGCAACGTGCCCACCATGGTCCTGGCGATCGCGCTCGCGTTCCTCTTCGGGTATTCCTTCACCCTCTTCGCGGTCCTGCGGGCGGGCCTGGACCTCAAGTCCGCGATCAAGGTCGCCCTCGCCGCGGACACCGTCTCGATCGCGGTGATGGAGTTCGTCGACAACGCGATCATCGCTCTCACGCCGGGCGCGATGGACGCGCACCTGTCCGACGGGCTGTTCTGGTCGGCGCTGCTGGGCGGCTTCGTCGTCGCCTTCTTCATCACGACCCCCGTGAACAAGTGGATGATCGGCCGCGGCAAGGGCCACGCCGTCGTCCACGCCTACCACTGACCACAGCCCGCTCGACATCGCCCCCCCGGCCGCACCTTCACGGTGCGGCCGGGCACGTTCGTGGTCAGGGGCGTTAGCTGGAGATGTACCCGGGGCTTCCAGGCGGCCGTCCCGGTTCCGCCGGCCCTGCGGAGAGGGAGGCACGATGTCCAGCACCGTCAAGGACATGCTCGCCACCTACCCGGCCGACCTCGGCGACATCGACCAGGCCAAGCTCACCCGCTGCATCGAGGAGTGCATCGCCTGCGCGCAGGCGTGTACGGCATGTGCAGACGCCTGCCTGTCCGAGGGCATGGTGGCGGACCTGGCCAAGTGCATCCGTACCGACATGGACTGCGCCGACATCTGCACCGCCACGGCCGCGGTCCTCTCGCGGCACACCGGCTACGACGCCAACATCACGGCGGCCATCCTTCGTGCGTGCGCCATGGCCTGCAAGGCCTGCGGCGACGAATGCGAACGGCACGCGGACATGCACGAGCACTGCCGTATCTGCGCCGAAGCCTGCCGAAGCTGCGAGCAGGCATGCAACGAACTGTTCTCGGCCCTCGGCTGACGCTCGCCCCATCATCCGTCCCCGCCGGAAGCCGAAATCGCAACGCCGCTCCCACAGCAGACGGGAAGGCGCCTCCCTGCCGTGGCGCTACCTCGGCTACGTGGGAGCCGACCTCATCAGCGGTGCGGTCGTCCACCACTCCATGGCCCCCACCCGCTACTCGATGATCGCCGCGTCCGGCGTACCGGTCTTCCTGCTCGCGACTGTCCTCAACGACATCGTCCTCGCGACCGAGAGGCAGCCCCTTCACACATACTGCGCGTGCTCGGTCAACGATGCTCTCGTTCGGCCTCGGCCTGCTCAGCGGCGGTATGCAGCACTTCGCAGATCTCCCAGAACGCTGTGCCGTGCTGATACCGCTGGGCATTGGTCGTGACCGCCCTCACCTTCCTGGGGCTTCACCACATCGCCCCCACCATGGCCGAGTCCGGAGGGGGACACAGTCACAGCGATGTCGTGCCCGAGAAGGGAAGTGACGAAGGGCCATTCCACCCTCCCAGCCCACCGCCTCTCCGAACGCCACCCACTCCAGCAAGGGGCCCGGGCACGATGACGGCCACCAGCACTGAGCCGATATGCCTCCGATCGTGAGCGGACAGCCAGAGCGAAATCCGGCAGTCTGAAGCAGCGCGGCCCGAGTGTCTGACCAGTCGGTGACTGGATCGATCCGCTGCCAGACCTGATGCGGCCCTCTCGGCGCCCGCATTGCCTGCGCACGCCGGCCCCTGGCGGCGGGGGTCAGCGTGGCTGTGGGATCTGCTCGCGCTGGCGGCGACGCCCGTAGCGGGTTACCCCCCGCGGCTTGAACACCGACAGGGCGGCCGCCATCAGGAGCACCAGCAGGGCGGCGGCGTCGGCGATCAGCTGGATGCGCATGCCCTCCAGCTCGCCGCCCGCAAGCGCAGCCTGGGCTGCCGCGTCAGCGAGGTGGCCGACCGGCTGCATGTGGACCAGCAGCAGAAGGGTCGCGACCACGGTGATCAGAAGTTTCGCGATGACCCAGTAGTGCCGCAGCAGCCCCCACACCGTGCCCAGGGACTGCACCAGGCCGGTCAGCAGGGAGGCGGCGCTGAACGGGACGATCACGTACCAGCCGATCACGTCCATGGCCAGGTAGGCGCCCCGCACGGTCTGGGGCGCGTTGCTGGTCAGCCCGGTGACGGCGAGGGCGAGGAAGGCTGCGACCGCGCCCAGCCAGCCGACCGAGCAGGCGACGTGAAGCGTGAGCGTCAACTTGCGCAGCCGCGGCGGGAACAGGGTCAAGGCGTATGCCCAGTCATGCCGCCGCCCGCCAGGTGCACGATGAGGAACACCGCGACCAGGACGATAGCGATCGCCGCAGAGACCTTCACCCAGCGCGGCGCTCCCTCGTCGTCGGGACGGTTCGGTGAGCCTGCCATGACGCCCTCCACGGATCCGGCTGCGGGATTTTTTACGAGACAGTATGTCTCTACTTGAAACCGAGTGTATCTCCTATGGACGCCCGTATCCTGGGTGAGTGCCGAAGCTGTGGAGCGAGACGATCGACGCGCACCGCGCCGCCGTGCGTGAGGCGATCCTGGACACCACCGCGATGCTGGTATCCGAGGGCGGGCTGCGGTCGGTGACCATGTCTCAGATCGCCGAGCGGACCGGCATCGGCCGCGCGACGCTCTACAAGTACTTCTCCGACGTCGAAGCGGTCCTGCTGGCCTGGCATGAGCGCCAGGTTGCCGGACACCTTCAGCAGCTCGCGGGCATCCGCGACCAGGATGGCACGGCCGTGGAGCGCCTGACGGCGGTGCTGGAGGCGTACGCGGGCATCGCCAGGCAGCGGCACGGCGGCGAACTCGCCGCCCTCCTGCACCAGGGCGAGCACGTCACCCACGCAGAGCGGCACCTGCACGACATGCTCCAGCACCTCCTCGCCGAAGCAGCCGGCGCCGGTGACCTACGCTCGGATGTTCCGCCGGCCGAGCTCGCCCAGTACTGCCTTCACGCCCTAACCGCAGCGGCCGCCCTGACGTCCCAGGCGGCTGTGACCCGCCTGGTCGTCGTCACCCTCGACGGCCTGCGCCCCGTTCCCTGAACCAAGCAGTGCTTGCGGTCGCCAGCCTCGCCCAGACACCCGAGCCGAACCCACGCCAGACTCTCCGCAACAGCGAAGAATCGCCGCCGGTTCCCAAGCAGAGTCCTATGAGATTCGGCGAACTCGTCGGTTTCCCATCGCAGGCGGGCCCATGGTCGGCTGCTCCCTTCCCTACGCTTCGTGCCGCAGGCCCGCTCCTCACGACCGACGAAGAGGGCCTGCTCTCGCACCTCGGGCGACGAGACCGCTACCGGCAACCCCAGGTCACCGCACACGCCCCCGTGGCTTAAGCGCCACCGGCGGCAGTGCCGGGGCCGGGAGGCGGCCCC
Source organism: Streptomyces sp. PKU-EA00015 (assembly GCF_013387495.1). GTDB lineage: Bacteria > Actinomycetota > Actinomycetes > Streptomycetales > Streptomycetaceae > Streptomyces. The sequence continues at coordinate 48,541 of NZ_JABZEE010000001.1, forward strand.
CGTCGTAACCGTGGACCTCGCCGAAACGGGAGCTCTCCATCCAGTCCGTACGGGCCGCCTCGATCTCCTCGTGGGACCGGCCGATGAAGTTCCACCACATCACGATCTCCTCCTCGAACGGCTCCCCTCCGAGCAGCATCAGGCCGGCGTCCGACTCTGCGCGCAGCGGGAGTTCGGAGCGGCCGCAGCCGAGGTAGAGCATCGAGCCGGGGAGCACCGGGACCCCGTCCACGTGGGCCTCGCCCGACATGGACAGCACCGCGTACTCGAAGTCCGGGTCGAGGGGCAGCATCGCCTCCGCGCCGCCGGCCAGGGCGAGGTCCGCGCCGACGATCGGGGTGTACGTCGTGCCCGGCGACGTCGCTCCGTCGAGGGTGCCGAGCACGACCGTCGCGGTCAGGCCCGGGGCGGTGACCTGCGGAAGCTCGGCGTGGTGCTGGAAGTGCGGCTCGACCGTCCGGTGCGCGTCCGGCAGCGCCACCCACAGCTGGGCGCCGTGCAGGTAGCGGGCGTGTTGCTGGGGGCTCTCCTCCGAGTGGCTGATCGCCCGTCCCGAGGTCATGAGTCCCAGTTCCCTCGGGCGGATGGTCGCCAGCGAGCCCGTGCTGTCGCGGTGCAGCACCTCGCCCTCGTGCAGCCAGCTGACGGTCTGCAGGCCCATGTGCGGATGCGGCGGGACCTGCATGCCGGGTTCGTCGGCGATGTCGTCGGGGCCGTAGTGGTCGACGAAGGCCCAGGCGCCCACCATGCGGCGGCCGAGGTTGGGCAGCAGCCGGCGGACCTCGGTGGACTCGCCGAGCCGGACTCGGCGGGGGCTCAGGAGCTCGCGGACGGGCTCGGCAACGACGAAGCCCCGGCCGCCGCACACGGACGGGGCGGCCTGACGATCGAGATTGCTCATGGGCCCAACCTAGTTCCTGTCCGGTGTCCCGGTCCGGTCATGGGCCCGACTTCCTGAGGTGGAATGGAAGGACCGGCCGTGCTGTTGACGGGGTCGGCAAGCGCGTGACCGGGGAAGGAGAGCACGTGAGCGAGAGCTACTACGAGTTCGGGACGGCCGCGGAGCGGTGGAACCGGGCACAGCTGTTCTTCGACGCCAAGGAGTACATGACGGCGGTCCGCATCCTGCGCGGTCTGGTCGAGGAGGTGCCCGAGCAGGTGGCGCCCCGGCTGCTGCTGGCCCGTGCCTACTACCACTCGGCGCAGCTGGGCAGGGCCGAGACCGAGCTGCGTGCCGTCCTGGAGCGCGACCCGGTCGAGCACTACGCGCGGCTGATGCTCGGCCGCACGCTGGAACGGCAGGGCAGGCCGGACGAGGCGGCGCCGCACCTGCGGATGGCGGCGGCGATGGCGGGTGAGCAGCCGGTCTGACGCGTCGGCTCCCGTCGGCGCCCGGCCCGCTGTCCGCGGCGGCGTCCGGGCCGGCTCACGCCCCTGAACGTGATCAAGATCCTGCGGCCGCCCCGGGACCACGGCCCCGGGGCGGCCGCTGCGCCGGCCGGCGGGGCGCCGGCGGCCGTCAGTCGAACGGGTCCAACGTGATGTAGGCGTGCTGCGGGTTGCCGTCGTGCACCAGCGATTCGTGGGCGCCGACGTCGTCGAAGGCGAAGGCGTACGCCTTGCCGTCCGCCATCTGCGCGTGGATCTTGCGGGCGTAGTGGTTGGTGACCGCGTCCCGGTAGAAGTTCGCGTTGCTGCTGTCGGGCTGGTTGGGGTTGACCAGCAGTGTGGAGCGGTTGAATCCGGCGCACAGGGTGCGCGAAATGGGGCCGCGCACCTGGTCGTTGGGCGCGTCCAGTTTCTTGTAGCAGCCGAAGACGCTGTCCGCGTCGGGCTTCTGGAACGAGGTGACCACGGCACCGGAGGCGTCGGTGAAGTTCATGACGCCGCCCGAGACGCGTCCGTAGTACTTGGTGCCCGGACGGTCGGCGAACGGGGTGACCGTGAGCGTCGAGCCGGCGTACTTGTTCCAGACGCGGTTGACGTAGTCGTCCATGACGCCCGCGGGCAGGGCGCCGGCCGCCATGCCGTGGCCGGGGGCGAGGGCGCGCAGGACGGTTCCGTCGGAGCGGGTCTGGATGAGGTTCGCCCAGCCGCCGGGCTGGCCGCGCAGCGCGTTGTAGAACCCGCGGTAGCCGCCGGGCTTCAGCCGGCCGGTGTTCCTCACCGTGCCGTCTGCCGCCTTCACGCCGACCGCGTACGGGGCGGAGAACATGTCGACCTGGGTGCTGTTGAGCCAGAGGCCGGCGTCGTTGAGCGTGTACTCCGACCAGTTGAAGAGGATGTTGCGGTTGGGGTCCGACGGGTTCTGCACGGCGGGCTGAACGAGGCCGCCGGTGGTGAGTTTGAAGACCAGCTTCTGCCCGAACGAGAAGTAGATCCGGCCGGAGAACTTGGGGACGCGGATGGTGAGCGAACGGCCGTTGGCCGGACCGGCGATCGAGGCGTCGGGTGCGGGAGTGGGCGGGTTGCCGCCGGCCGGCCAGGCGTGGAACGTGCCGGAGGCGTCGGCCCAGCCCTGACGGCCACTGCTCAGCTGGGTGCCGAGGTTGTAGACGTGGACCGGTTCGCTGCGGCCCGAGTTGTTGGTGATGGTCAGCGACACGGTCTCGGGAACCGCGGCGCCGGCCCGGGCGTCGGCCGGGCTCGTGGCGTCGGCCGGGGCCGTCGGCCCGGCGGCGGTGAAGCCCGCGGCGCACAGCAGGGCGGCGGCCGCGAGTGCGAGCGATTTCCGTGGAACACGCATGTTCCACCTCCTCGGCGTCGATGTCGGTGGGGGTCGGCCATCTCCGTGAGAGCGCTCTCAGACTCGGGGGCGAGGAGCCGCCCGTCAAGGTGCCGGACAAGGATTTCCGGGCCCGGACACGGCGGTGCCCGGTCCGGACGCACCGGACCGGGCAGTCGTGACGCGGCATCAGCCCCGATATGTCTCCAGCAGCCGCAGCCAGATCTCGCTGATCGTCGGGAACGCCGGAACGGCGTGCCACAGACGGTTGATCGGCACCTCGCCCGCGACGGCGACGGTCGCCGAGTGCAGCAGCTCGCCGACGCCCGGGCCGACGAAGGTGACGCCGAGCAGCACCTCGCGGTCCAGGTCGACGACCATGCGCGCCTGGCCGCGGTAGCCCTCCGCGTACAGCGCCGCTCCCGAGACCGAGCCGAGGTCGTAGTCGACGGCGCGTACACGGTGGCCCGCCTTCTCGGCCTCGGCGAGCGAGAGGCCGACGGCCGCCGCCTCGGGGTCGCTGAAGACGACCTGGGGCACGGCGAAATGGTCGGCGGACGCGGTGTGCGCTCCCCAGCGGTCGTTCTCCAGCACGGGTACGTGCCGGGCCCTGGCCGCGATGGCCGCCCCGGCGACCCGCGCCTGGTACTTGCCCTGATGGGTCAGCAGGGCGCGGCGGTTGACGTCCCCGACCGCGTAGAGCCAGTCGGTTCCGTCGACCAGGCAGCTGTCGTCGACGGTCAGCCAGGAGCCGTCCTCCAGGCCGACGGAGTCCAGTCCGATGCCGTCGGTGCGCGGGGCGCGTCCGGTGGCGAACAGGATCTCGTCCGCCTCCGCCCTGCTGCCGTCCTCCAGGACCAGTGTCACGGGCCCGGTGCGGCCGCCGGGGCGGTCGACGGCCGCGACGGAGGTGCCGAGCCGCACGTCCGCTCCCGCCTCCTTGAGCGCCGCCGCGACGTGTTCGCCGACGAACGGCTCCATGCGGGGCAGCAGCCCGTCACCGCGTGCGAACAGCGCCACCTGGGAGCCCAGGGCCTGCCAGGCGGTGGCCATCTCGACGCCGACGACTCCCCCGCCCACGATCGCGAGCCGCCCGGGCGCCTTGCGCGCGCTGGTGGCCTCCCGGCTCGTCCACGGGTGCGCGCCCCTGAGGCCGGGCAGGTCGGGCACGACGGCGCGGCTGCCCGTGCAGACGGCGACGGCGTGCCGGGCGGTCAGCACGTGGTGCTCGCCCTCGGGTCCGTCGACGACGACCTTTCTGGGGCCGTGCAGCCTGCCGCGACCGCGGTAGACGCGGGCGCCGATCGAGTCGAGCCAGCCGACCTGGCCGTCGTCCTTCCAGTGGGAGACCTGCTCGTCGCGGCGGGCCAGGACGGCCCGGGTGTCGAGGGGGCCCTGGACCGCGTCGCTCAGTCCCGGGAGCCGTCGGGCGTCCGCGCGGGCGATCACCGGCCGCAGCAGCGCCTTGCTGGGGATACAGGCCCAGTACGAGCAGTCACCCCCGAGCAGCTCACTCTCCACGACCGCGGTGCTCAGGCCCGCCGCTCTGGTCCGGTCCGCCACGTTCTCCCCCACGGGGCCCGCACCGAGCACTACGACGTCGTACTCCACAGCTTGGGTCATAGGGTCAGTCTGCTGCCGGGTGTGCGTCCTGGCCACATGGGCAGGGGCAGGAATAGCACGGCCCCGGGCGCCGTTGTGCGGGGCGAGTCCACCGGACACCAGGAAGAGGTAGACAGGCGATGAGCACACTCGAGCTCACCAAGGAAAACTTCGATCAGGTCGTGACCGACAACGACTTCATCCTGATCGACTTCTGGGCTTCCTGGTGCGGACCCTGCCGTCAGTTCGCCCCTGTCTTCGAGGGCGCCTCGGAGCGGCACCCCGATCTGGTCTTCGCCAAGGTCGACACGGAGGCGCAGCAGGAGCTGGCCGCGGCCTTCGAGATCCGTTCCATCCCGACGCTGATGATCGTCCGCGACAACGTGGCCGTGTTCGCTCAGCCCGGTGCGCTGCCGGAGGCCACGCTGGAGGACGTGATCGGGCAGGCTCGCGCGCTGGACATGGACGAGGTGCGCAAGTCGATCGAGGAGGCGCAGAAGAACGGCGGCGCACCGGAAGCCGGCTGACCCGGCGCGGTCCGGCCGGCGGGAGCGGCGCCCGGCACACACGGTTACGGCCGGGGTGCCGCGAGGGCTCGTCCCTCGCGGCACCCCGGCCGTCCGCGTCTCGTGCGTGGCAGGGCCCCGCGGGCGTTCCCGCCGTCGGCCCGCGTCTCGTGCGCGTCAGGGTCCGCGCGGGCGAACGGCCGGTCCGCCTTCGCCGGCGCCCGCTGCACCGCCTGCACCACCAGCACCGGGGAGCCGGCAGCCGCTCAGGCGTCCGCGGCGTCCACCACCCGTACGGTGAGCCCGTAGCCGAGCTCGGCCCCGTCGACCAGCAGCGCCTCCACCGTGCGGGTCAGCGGGTCGATGTCGGCCTCGACCCCGTCGCCGACGTAGCGCGGGTAGCCGGAGGCGCCCAGCTCGCCGGTGGCGTCGACGACGGCCGAGCGGATCGCGCTGTCGGCCGCGGTGACCGGGTCGTCGCCCTCGACGTGCTCGGGCAGGATCAGGATCCCGAAGCGCTGCGGTTGAGTACTCATGCAGGCGACGCTAGACACCCCCCGCCTCGCTCGCATGTCGTCACCACGCGCCGGGCGCCCGCGGCCCGTCGGCGCCGGAGGGCCGGATCTCACGCCGGCACGCCGGAGGCGGCGCTACGCGGACTCGCCGCCGAGGACGCGGCGGAACGCCCCGAGGGTTCTCTCGCCCGCCGTGCGGTCCAGGACGGCGAACACGACCTCGTCGAAGTGGCCCGCGAACCGGCCGCCGGGGCCCAGCAGCGCACGGAACGCACCGGCGACCTCGGCGGGGTCGTTGCGGAAGACCCCGCAGCCCCAGGCGCCGAGCACGAGGCGGCGGTAGCTGTTGACGGCGGCGACCTCCAGGACGCGTTCCGCACGGGCGGCGAGAGCGGCGGGGATGCGGTGCGCCTCCTCCGGCGTACGGCGGGTGATCACTCCGGCGTTCGGGGCGGGCGAGGTGAGGAATCCGACCGGGTACGGGGCTTCGAGGAACTGTCCCCGGTCGTCACGGAAGACGGGGACGCCTGGGGAGTGGATGACGCGGTCCGAGTAGAACGGGCTGCGGTCCGCGCGATGGTGCTCGTAGTACGCGGGAGCGCGCAGCAGCGTCGTGTACAGCGCGGAGGCGCGGCACAGGGCCTCTTCCTGCGCCTGTGCGCCGTTCACGTAGCCGCCTCCGGGATTGCGCGCGGAGGCGAAGTTGAGCACGGCGACGGAAGCGGGACAGGGGGATCCCCCGGGCCGAGGGCTTGAGGAGGGTCCGGGCGCCGCGGCGGTCAGCCGCCGGGCCGCCTGGGTGCTGCTCTCGCCGGTGACCTCGACGACGGTCACGCGACCGGTGTCGGGCGTGACCTCGACGGGCTCGGGGCCGTACAGCCGCGTTCCCTCGACGGCGGCGGCGACGGCCTCCCCCAGGCGTATCTCACGGCCGTCCGGCAGGCGGTATCCCCCCGTCGCGACGATCTCCTCGTTCTGTTTCGCGATCCCCCGCAGTCGTGCGCTCATGGCGGCATGCTCCGTGACCAGTGAGGACACCGGCAACCGTATTTCCGCTCCTCAAGGGCACTCTTGTGCGAACCGGCGGCGGTGGCCTTAGGTTGAAGCTTCAGGCCCTGCCGAGGGCCTGCGACGGGAGGAGTGGATTCATGCATCCACCGGATACCGGCGACTTCGGGCATCCGATATCGGAGGACGAAGCCGAGGACCTGCTCCGATGTATCTGCTTCAAGACCGGCCCGCCCCGCACCGTGGGCGTGGAGGTCGAGTGGCTGGTCCATGATCTCGACCGACCCCGCACACCCGTACCGTCCGGACGCCTCGCGGCGGCGTTCGACGAGGTACGTGCCCTGACGCTGGACTCGGCTCTGACCTTCGAGCCGGGCGGCCAGTTGGAGCTCAGCTCCCGCCCCGCCGCGAGCCTGACGGAGTGCATCGACTCCACCGCCGCCGACCTGCGCGCCGTACGGGCCGTGCTGCGCACCGCGGGTCTGGCCACGACCGGATACGGTCTCGATCCCTGGCACCCGCCCCGCCGCCTCCTCCACGATCCGCGCTACGACGCGATGGAACGGCATCTGGACCGTTCCGGTCCGGCCGGGCGCACGATGATGTGCAGTTCCGCTTCCGTGCAGGTCTGCCTGGACGCGGGCGAGGAGGAACCCGGCCCGCTCGGACACGCCAGACGCTGGCTGCTGGCCCATCTGCTGGGCGCGGTTCTCGTGGCCGCCTTCGCCAACTCCTCCGTTCGCGCCGGACGCCGCACCGGTTGGCGTTCGGCCCGGCAGGCCGTGTGGGACGCCCTCGACCCCGTGCGCCCGATGGCCCCGGACCCGCTGCGGGAACCGCGCTCCGCCTGGGCCGCGCACGTCCTGGACGCGCCGGTGATGTGCCTGCGCCGGGAGGAGGGCGACTGGGACTCCCCGGAAGGGCTCACGTTCCGGCAGTGGCTGCGCTCACGAGCGCCGCGGCCGCCGACGGCAGAGGACCTCGACTACCACCTGACCACCCTCTTCCCGCCGGTCCGGCCGCGCGGGCACCTCGAGCTGCGCATGATCGACGCCCAGCCGGGCGAGGACGGCTGGATGGTGCCGCTCGCCGTCACCACCGCGCTGTTCGACGATCCGGAGGCCGCGGAGACGGTGTACCGGGCGGTCAAACCGCTGGCGGAGTACGCCGGTTCGCTGCCGGCACCGCGCAACCCGCTGTGGGTGGCCGCCGCCCGGCACGGGCTCGCCGACCCCGAGCTGCACGCCGCGGCCCTCACCTGCTTCGCCGCCGCGCTGGAGGCCCTGGACCGCATGGACGCGTCCGAGGCCGTGCGCGGAAGCGTCGCCGCATTCCACGAGCGCCACGTCCTGCCGGGCCGGTGCCCCGCCGACGACCAGCTCGATTCCTCCGTGCCCTGGGAGCCTGTCTCATGACCGACGAACTGCGGCGCGACGCACTCGACGCGCTGACCCGTGCCCGTTCCCGTACCGCCGTCCTCACCTCGTGCGTCGACGACAGCGAACTGACGGCCCAGCACTCGCCGTTGATGTCCCCACTGGTGTGGGACCTGGCGCACATCGGCAACCAGGAGGAGCAGTGGCTGGTCCGCGCTGTCGGCGGCCGTGAGGCGCTGCGACCGGACATCGACTCCCTGTACGACGCCTTCGAGCACCCCCGGGCGTCCCGCCCGTCGCTGCCGCTGCTGGCTCCGGCCGAGGCGCGGGTGTACGCCGCCGACGTACGCGGCCGGGTGCTGGAGATCCTGGAGCGCACCCCGCTGGAGGGGGCTCCGCTGGTCGACGCCGCCTTCGCTTTCGGCATGATCGCGCAGCACGAACAGCAGCACGACGAGACGATGCTGATCACCCATCAGCTCCGCAAGGGTCCCGCGGCGCTCACCGCGCCGGAGCCGCCCGCCCACCCCGTGGAGCCTCTTGCGGCCGAGGTCCTGGTGCCCGGCGGACCTTTCACCATGGGAACCTCGACGGAACCGTGGGCGCTGGACAACGAGCGGCCCGCGCACCGGCGGGACGTGCCCGCCTTCTGGATCGACACGGTGCCGGTGACGTGCGGCGCGTACCAGGCGTTCATCGACGACGGCGGCTACACGGAACGGCGCTGGTGGGCCGAGGAGGGCTGGGACCAGATCCGGGCCCATGACATCGCGGCACCGCTGTTCTGGCGGCGCGAGGGCGGGGTGTGGCTGCGGCGGCGCTTCGGTGTCACCGAGGAGGTGCCGGCGGACGAGCCGGTGCTGCACGTGAGCTGGTACGAGGCCGACGCGTACGCCCGCTGGGCCGGCCGCAGGCTGCCGACCGAGGAGGAGTGGGAGAAGGCGGCCCGGCACGATCCGGGGTCGGGACGCTCCCGGCGCTACCCGTGGGGCGATGCCGACCCGGAGCCGGTGCACGCCAATCTGGGGCAGCGTCATCTGCGGCCCGCCCGGGCCGGCGGCTACCCCGGGGGCGCCTCGCCGCTCGGCGTGCGTCAGCTGATCGGTGACGTGTGGGAGTGGACGGCGAGCGACTTCCTGCCGTATCCCGGTTTCGCCCCGTTCCCGTACCGCGAGTACTCCGAGGTGTTCTTCGGCAGCGCGCACAAGGTGCTGCGGGGCGGCTCGTTCGCCGTGGACCCGGTGGCATGCCGGGGCACCTTCCGCAACTGGGACCTGCCGGTGCGCCGGCAGATCTTCTCCGGTTTCCGTACCGCGCGGGACGCCGAGGTGCGCACGGGGGGTGCCGCCTGATGTGCCGGCACCTCGCCTACCTCGGGCCGCCGGAGCCGCTGGGCGCACTGCTCACCGCCCCGGAGCACGCCCTGTTGCGCCAGTCGTGGGCTCCCCGCCTGCAGCGCTACGGAACGGTGAACGCGGACGGTTTCGGTGTCGGCTGGTACGCGGAGGGCGATCCGCTGCCCGCCCGTTACCGTCGCGCCGGGCCGATCTGGGCCGACCTGTCCTTCACCGATCTCGCCCGGGTCGTGCGCAGCGAGGCGCTGCTCGCGGCCGTGCGCGATGCCACCGAACCCGGGGCGGACAACGAGGCGGCGGCCGCGCCGTTCGCCTTTGGCCGCTGGCTGTTCAGCCACAACGGCGCGGTGAAGGGCTGGCCGGGTTCCCTGGCGGGTCTGGCCGCGTCACTGCCGGCGACGGAGCTGCTGTCACTGGAGGCGCGCAACGACTCGGCCCTGATCTGGGCACTGGTGCTGCACCGGCTGCGGGCGGGCGACAGCCTCGGTCAGGCCCTCGCCGACACCGTGCGCGACGCGGCTGCTGCGGCCGGCGACTCCCGGCTGAATCTCCTCCTCACCGACGGCCGCGCGATCGCCGCGACCGCGTGGGGCGACACCCTGTGGTACCTCACCGGTTCCGGCGGCCGCCTGGTCGTCGCCTCGGAGCCGTACGACGACGATCCCCGCTGGCAGGAGGTGCCGGACCGGACCCTGCTGACCGCGACGCGCGCCGATCTCCTGCTGACCGAGCTCAAGGAGCCGACCCAGTGAGCCCGTTCCTGCTGACCCGCACGCTGCCCGAGGACGCGACGGACGCCGATCTGCGTGCCGACGTGCTGCACGGCCTGACCCGCACGCCGAAGGTGCTGCCGCCCAAGTGGTTCTACGACGCCCGCGGCAGCGAGCTGTTCGAGGAGATCACGCGGCTGCCCGAGTACTACCCCACCCGTGCCGAGCGGGAGATCCTGGCCGCGCGCGCCGGGGAGATCGCGGCGGCGACCGGGGCCCGCACGCTCGTCGAGCTGGGGTCGGGGTCGTCGGAGAAGACGCGTTTCCTCCTGGACGCGCTGACGGATCTGCACACCTACGTGCCCGTGGACGTGAGCGAGAGCGCCCTGATGGGAGCCGCGAAGGCGTTGCTCGCCCAGCGGCCCGAGCTCGATGTGCACGCGCTGATCTCCGACTTCACCCGTGGCCTGGCGCTGCCCGGCACGCCGGGGCCGAGGCTGGTCGCGTTCCTCGGCGGCACGATCGGCAATCTGCTGCCGGCCGAGCGCGCGGTGTTCCTGAAGTCGGTGCGCGATCTGCTGTCGCCGGGCGACTCGCTGCTGCTGGGCACCGACCTGGTGAAGGACGAGGAGGTGCTGGTGCGCGCGTACGACGACACGGCCGGGGTGACGGCGCAGTTCAACAAGAACGTGCTCGCCGTCATCGCCCGGGAGCTGGGCGCGGACGTGGACCCGGCCGATTTCGACCACGTGGCGGTCTGGGACCGCGAGAACGAGTGGATCGAGATGCGGCTGCGGGCCCGTTCCGCGCTCAGCGTGAAGATCCGTGCGCTGGATCTGGTGGTGCCGTTCGAGGCGGGCGAGGAGTTGCGCACCGAGGTGTCGGCGAAGTTCCGTCAGGCCGGTGTGCGCAGCGAACTGGCGGCCGCGGGTATGGAGTTGACGCACTGGTGGACCGACGAGGCGGGCCGCTTCGCGCTGAGCCTGTCGACGGCGAGCTGAGCCGACAGGGCGAGTGAACGGCGGTCGGTGCGACTGCCGGGGAGGATCGGCGGCAGCAGCCGTATCTCCGCGGTCAGAGCACCGGCCGTCACGACCCGCCACAGGGACGCCGGGAGCGGGTCGTCGCCCACGAACGCGGCCGCGCCGGTGGGCCCGTAGCCGATGTGCACGGGCTGGACGGCGGCGCCCGCGTCCAGGGCGGCCTGGAACGCGGCCGGCCGGAACCGGCCCTGGCCCCGGCCGCACCAGGTGGAGCCCTCGGGGAAGACGATCACCCGGGCGCCGCCGCGGAGGGCGTCGGCCATCGCGGCGACGGTGGCGGGCAGGGCACGCAGCCGGTCGCGTTCGAGGAACAGCGTGCCGCCGCGAGCCGCCAGCGGGCCGAGGACCGGCCAGCGGCGCACCTCGGTCTTGGCCAGCATCCGGCCCGGCATCACGGCGGCGATCACCGGGATGTCCAGCCAGGATATGTGGTTGGCGACGACGAGCGAGGCGCGTTCGCCGTGCGGGACGCCGGTGACGCGCAGGCGTACGCCGAAGGCCCGCAGCACCGCGCGCGCCCAGTACCGGGTCAGCGCGTGCCGTACCCGCGCGCCGAACAGCAGGCCGAGCAGCGCCGCGAACGGGGAGAGCACCACTCCGGCGAGGACTGCCGACACGCCGGCGAGCAGGCGGAGAACGGCGAGCGGTGCTGCGGCCGTCCGTCCCGTGTGGGTGGCGCACGCCTCGGGCGTGCACGGCGCCGTGGGCAGCCAGACGCTCATCGCACCGGGGCGAGGGAGAGGAAGTGGCGCAGGTAGCGGGGGTTGGTACGGCGCAGCGACAGCAGGACGTACAGGTCGGCGACGTTGAAGTCGGGGTCGTGCGCGGGGGCGCCGCAGACCCACGCGCCGAGCCGCAGATAGCCGCGCAGCAGGGGCGGGAGTTCGACGCGTCCCGCGGGGCGGGCGACGCCGTCCGCGTTCCAGAGCTTGTGCGGGGTGACCCAGTACTCCTCCGGGGCGAGGTTCTTGGCGCGCACGGTGTCCCAGGTCGCGGCGGCGAGCGTGCCGCCGTCGGCGAGCGGGAGGGAGCAGCAGCCGGCCAGCCAGTTGTGCCCGGTGCGGGTCATGTAGCGGGCGAGGCCGGCCCAGATCAGGGCGATGACGGCGCCGTTGCGGTGCAGGGGGTGCACGCAGGAGCGGCCGACCTCGACGAGGTCGTCCCGGATGGGCTCCAGCCGGGCGAGGTCGAACTCGCCCTCCGAGTAGAGGCGGCCGGCGATGCGGGCGCGCTCGGGGGGCAGCAGCCGGTAGGTGCCGACGACGTCGCCGGTCACCGCCTCGCGGACGAGGAGGTGGTCGCAGTACGCGTCGAAGGCGTCGGTGTCGAGCCCCGGCTCCGGGCCGTCGAGGCGGGCGCCCATCTCTCCGGCGAACACCTGGTGGCGCAGCCGCTGGGCGGCGCGCACGTCCTCCTGGTCCCGGGCGAGCGAGACGATGTAGCGGGGCTCCTCGGCCTCGGGGGTGGGGGCCGGCGCCGGGGCGGGGGCCGGGATCAGGGCGGGCGCCGGGGCGGCGACGACGGGCGATGCTGGCATGGCGGTCTCCTGTGCCGGACGAAGGGGACGGACCGCGGGTGCGGCGGCCCGGCTCCTTACTTCTTCCGTGGCCGGCTGGATTCGACATGACCGCCCGGCGGAGAGTGGATGTGCGAACGCTGAATGCCGGGCATTCGGCGTACGGATCCGTTCACCCTCCGGTGCCCCCGGGGGTCAGGGAAGCAGCGCGGCGGTGATGCGGTCGGAGGCGGTCCGCGCGGCGCGCCGCGGGTCCCGGCCCGTCAGGACGGCCGTCATGTACGGCTTGATCGGGTTGTCCGCCTCGACGTTCGCCCACTGCGGGGAGTTCGGGGTGGCTCTGCCCTGTGCCGCGCCGGCGGCCATGGCGGAGGTGCTCTCCTCGCCCTCCAGCTCGGCGGCGAGCGTGGTCTTGTTCGGCACGTAGTTCATCGTGCGGGCGAGGTCGAGCTGCCATGTGTCGCTCGCCAGGGCGGAGACCACCTCGACGGCGGCGGCCCGCTCGGCGGAGTTCTCGGGCACGATGAGGTCGGAGCCGCCGATGAAGACCGCGCCCGGCTCGGCAGCGGTCCGGCCGGGTACCGGGAAGAATCCGAGCTTGCCCTTGAGCGCGGGATTGGCCTGCTCGATGACGGTGGCCGCGCTGGGCACCGCGATCATCTGGGCGACCGTGCCCCTGGCGAAGACCTGGGCCTGGGGCGGGGTCTCCTCGTCGCCGTCCTTGGGTCCGGAGCCGTGCGACTGGAGCCGCTTGTAGAAGTCCATGCCGCGCAGGGCGGCCGGGGTGTGCAGCGCGCCCTCCCATTCGCCGGCCCTCTCCACGGCGAGCTCGCCGCCCTCGTCCCAGATGAAGCCGGCCAGTGTGTACCAGTCCTGGCCGGACAGGTAGATGCCGTCGGTGCCCGCGGTGTTGAGCCGTTCGGAGACCTCCAGCCACTCCGCACGGGTCTTCGGCGGCTTCTCGACGCCGGCCTCGGCGAAGTGGTCCTTGTGGTAGATGACGACGCGATTGGCCGCGTACCAGGGGATGCCGTACTGGGAGCCGTTGATGCTGCCCGGTTCCGCGAGACCGGGCAGCCAGTGCTCGTTGCCGAGGTCGCGGACGGACTCGAGGGTGAGGTCGCGCAGGGCGCCGCTCTCGGCGTACTGGGCGACCTGGGTGTTGCCGACCTCGATGATCTCGGGGGCGTCGTCGCTCGCCAGGGCGGCGGTGACCTTCTTGCCGATGCCGGTCCACTCCTGGAAGGCGACGTCGAGCTCGATGCCGGGGTGCTGCTCCTCGAAGGCTTCGGTGAAGCGGTCGAGGAAGTCCTGGGAGACGCTGTCCTTCATCAGCCAGATGTGTACGGTGCGGGTGCCGGAGCCGCCGGGCACGAGCCCGCAGCCGCCGAGCGTGACCGCACACACGAGAGCGGTGGACAGGACGAGCGCGCGGTTCTTCACGGCGTCACCTTCTGCGTGAGGGCACGGAGGACGGACCCGACATGGGGGGAAGCGCGCGCGCTCGCACGGGTGTGGCTGGATTTTGGTATGGACCAAAGGACCGGTCAACCCCCCGGGCCGGGCCGTGCGGGCCGGTATCACCGCGCGACCCGTCCGTCGTGATGATGACGCTGCACCGCCCCGTAGCACTGGGGACCGACCTCGCGAACACATCAGCAGGCTGATCCGGGCTACGCGCCGACGCCCATAGCTTCTTGATCGAACCCCCCACGGTCAGGAGGCGCTTTCGACATGTACGGCAAGGCATTCGCTCCGGAGTACCAGGGCGATCTGGGCTCGGCGCTCGGCGTGAACTCCTCGTACGACGAGGTCCTCACCACCGCGCTGCGCGCCCGGCACGAGGCGGGATCGGCCCGTGAGCGGGCCCGGGCCACGCTGGCACTCGCCGAGGCCAACCGGCGGCTGGGGCGCTCCGCCGACGCGAGGGCCGCGTGGCACGACAGCTACCGCTGCGCGCGCGAGGCCGGTGACCCGGCGGGGATGGCGTGGGCGCTGTGGAGCGGCGGGACGCTGGCACGGCAGTGCGGCGCCCTGCGGCTCGCGCGCAGGCTGCTGTCCGCCGCCGTCTCGTGCGCGGACGCGGCGGGCGACCGCATCGCCCACGGCTACGCCCTCGCCGGTCTCGCCGAGACCGGCCGGATACAGGGCGACTACGCGGCCGTGGCCGACCTGCACGAGCAACTCCTGCGGCAGGCGCGGGCGCACGGCGAGTCGCGGCACATGGTGTGGGCGATGTCCGGCATCGCCCAGATGCACCGGAACACCGGCGACCACGCCACGGCGCTGGAGCTGTTCACGGAGTGCGTACGGATCGCGTCCGAGGCCGACGACGCCCGCGGGCGCGCCTGGTCGCTGCGCGGCATGGCCGACGTGCTGTCGCTGCGGGGCGCGACGGACCGGGCCCTCGGGCTGCTGACGCGGGCCGAAGCCGTCTGCCGGGAGATGGAGCTGGCGGGAGCGCTGGCGTACAACCACAAGATGCGCGGCAACGTCCTGTTCCGGGCCGGGCGTTACGAGGAGGCCTGCGCGGTCTACGGGTTGGCGCTGCGCGAGTTCGAGGAGATGGACGAGGCGCGGGGCGCGGCGCTGGCCCGCCTGGGCCTCGCCCGCTCACGCTTCCGCTGCGGCCGTCCACAGGACGAGAGCCTGGTCGAACTCACCGCCCTGGAGGGCGAGTTCGACCGCATCGGCCTGCGCGAGGCCCGCCGGACGGCTGCGTCGTTCCGCGCGGAGCTCCTGGCGGCGTGAGGTGGGGCGGGGCGGGACCTGCGCGGCCACGGCGGCGCAGGTACGGACAGGGCTCGGGCTGCGCCGCCACGTCGGGCCTCGCCCGCGCAGGGCGTCGTGGTGCGCACGGATCGCTTCGCGCGCCGGACGGCCCATCCGGGCGCGCGCCGGAGCGGCACCGGCTACCGCCGCTCCGACCGGCGGGAGGGCGCGGCCCGGGGTGGTCGCACGGGACCGTCGCCCGGACGCGACGCCTCGCGGGACGTCCTCCCGTGGGGCACCGTGGAGTGAACGCATCGAGAGGAGTACGACGCTCATGTCGAACCACACCTACCGTGTCACCGAGATCGTGGGCACCTCCCCGGACGGCGTCGACCAGGCCATCCGCAACGGCGTCTCGCGCGCGTCCCAGACGCTGCGGGGCCTCGACTGGTTCGAGGTGACGCAGGTCAGGGGCCATATCGTCGAGGGGCAGATCGAGCACTACCAGGTCGGGCTGAAGGTCGGGTTCCGCCTGGAGGACGGCGCCTGAGGCCTGGCCCGGGCGCAGCGGGGCCTCAGGTACGCCCCTCGCGCTCCTGCGCGTCCTTCATCGCCTCACTCGTACTCCTCGCGCCCCACCGCGCCCGCACCACCCGGAATCCGGCGCGCTCGGCGTCCTGGCACACCAGCTCGTCGTCGTCGACGAACATGCGGATCTCCCGGTCGCGGCCGAGCCGTCGCAGGATCTCCAGCTTGGTCCTGCGGGCGGGCCGCCGGTCGTCGTTGCGCCGCATGAACAGGCGTCCTTCCGGCAGCCCCTGGGCGGCGATCCAGTCGAGGGAGTCCGCGCGGCACCGCTCGGGCCGGCCCGTGAGGTAGAGAACCTCGCACTCCTCGGCCGCCTCCCTGCACAACCGGATCCCCTCCGGCAGCGGCGGGTCCTGCGGGGCCGCGGCGAAGAAGGCGTCCCAGTCGCGCGGCGTGCGTTCCAGCAGGTACTGGCGGTGCCCGGCGTCCGACAGCGTCCCGTCGAGGTCGAATACGGCCAGCGGCCCGGTGTTTCGCGTCACGGCACGAGACTAGGGCCTCTCGTTTGGATCATGCCGGGCTCGCGGGCCCTGGCACGCGCGCTCGCCGCGTTGTCGTCGGTCGCCATGGCTCCGCCATTGTCTCCCTCCTCCGCCTTGCGATCGCACGCACCAGCCCCTCCCCCTACGCCCTGCGGGCGTGGGGGGACCCCCCACTCACTGACGATCCGGCCTGATCCAAACGAAAGACCCTAGACGGCACCGGACGGCGAGTCCGCGACGGTGCGGGAATCTGCCCGGCTCAGCGGCGTTGAACTGAAGGTGAGCTCAGTGATCGCCGCCACCCGTCTGTCCGTACTCGACCGTTCCCGTACCCGCGAGGGGCACGACGGGCCGGCCGCGCTGCGCGACACCGTCCGCCTCGCCCAGGAGCTGGAGGCACTGGGCTATCACCGGTTCTGGGTGTCCGAACACCACGGCGTGCCCGGTGTCGCCGGTTCGGCGCCCACCGTGCTCGCCGCTGCGGTCGCCGCGGCCACCTCCACCATCCGGGTCGGCACGGGCGGCGTGATGCTGCCCAACCACCAACCGCTCGTCGTGGCCGAGCAGTTCGGGGTGCTGGAGTCGCTGTTCCCGGGCCGGATCGACATGGGCCTCGGGCGCTCGGTCGGCTTCACCGACGGCATCCGCAGGGCGCTCGGCCGGGACAAGAAGGACGCCGACGACTTCGCGGCGCAGCTCCACGAGCTGCTGGGCTGGTTCGCGGGCGGGCAGCGTGCGCATCCGCAGGTGCACGCCCGGCCCGCCGAGGGCCTCAGGGTCCCTCCGTACGTGCTCGCCACCGGCGAGGGGGCCGCGATCGCGGCCCGGGCCGGGCTTCCGCTGGTCATCGGTGACCTGCGGGGCCGGAAGAAGCTGCTGGACGCGGTCGAGGGCTACCGCAGCGGCTTCGAGCCGTCCGAGTGGTCCGCGCGGCCGTACGTGGTGGTCGCCGGCACGGTGGCGGTCGCCGCGACCGAGGAGGACGCCCGCAGGCTCCTCGTGCCGGAGGCGTGGTCGATGGCGTACTCGCGTACGCACGGCGTCTTCCCGCCCCTGCTGCCGCCGGAGCGGATCGAGGCGCTGACCATGACCGACAGGGAGCGCGGCTTCTACCTCGCGGGGCTCGAGGGCCACATCGCCGGCACGGAGGAGCAGGTCGCGGACGCCCTGGAGACGGTGATCAAGGACACCGGCGCGGACGAGGTGCTGGTGACGACGAGCACGTACGACCGCGACGCGCTGCTCGGTTCCTTCCGGCGCCTCGCCCGCGTCGCGGACCTGCCCGGGGCCGTCCCGGCCCGGCCGACGGCCGCCTGACCGGCGCGGACGCCTGGACTCGTTCCTCATGCACAGCAGCCCCCACGACCCGTACGTCCGTGTCCGCGGCGCACGGGAGCACAATGTGCGCGGTGTCGACGTCGACATCCCGCGCGACGCGCTCGTCGTCTTCACCGGCGTCTCGGGACCCGGCAAGTCCTCGCTCTCGACGTGGTGCGCCGCGCCGACTGGCTGGTCGACGTCGGGCCCGCGCGGGCGAGCACGGGGGCGGGTGCTGCACAGCGGCCCGCCGGGGGAGCTCGCCGGGGTGGCCGAGTCGGCGACCGCCCGTTTCCTGTTCGGCGCGGGCCCGGCGCCGGTACGGACGCCGAGGGAGCCGTGGGGGCACCTGGCCCTCGGCCCGCTGACCGCCACAACCTGCGCGGCCTGACGACCCGGCTCCCGCTCGGGGTGCTGACGGCGGTCGCGGGGGTGTCGGGCTCCGGCAAGTCGACGCTGGTCGGTTCGATCACGGAGGAACTGCCGGGCGTGGAACGGCTGGTGGCGGTGACCGGTCGGCCCATTCCGCGGTGCCGGGCTCGCCGCCGAGGCAGTGCCAGGGCCGGGGCGGACGCACCTGCTTCAGCCGGGCCCTTACCGGATCAGTACTCCACGATCCGCACGGACTCGACACCGAAGGCGCAGGAGCCCGTCCACTTGGTGACCGTTCCATCGGTCCACCCTCCGGCGCTGGTGGAGTACAGCGGGCTCCAGGCGCACTCGGCACGGACGACCCACCGCCCGGTGCCGGTGCAGGTGCCCCCCCCTGGTTGCCCCAGATTCCGGTCGTGCAGTGCATGTGGTATATGGGCGTCGTCGCCGCCGAGGCGGAGGGCGCCGCGCAGACCCCCAGCCCGGTGGTGGCCAGTGCGAGCGCTCCGACGACGGGCGCCTTCTTCAACCGTGATCGCAAAGTCATGCGGGTGTCCCCCAAATCTCGGTGCTGACATGACGTCAATGGATGGGGAAAACGAACGTAGGAGTTGCCTGCAATGGCTGTCCCGAGCAGTTGTTACTCACCTGCCACGTGGTCGCCATGGGTCGCCGAGCGGTGCGAAGGGGTCTTCAGCTCGTGGCTGGGGGACCGCACGTGAGTCAACCTTCATTCGAATACGGCCACTTACCGACAGAGACCGCTTGCTGGCGATCAGCGAGCAGGAATTACTCATGACCGTCGCGTCCTCCTTGGATGAGGCTGCGTCAAGTAGCAGCCGAAACAAGGAGAATGTGCATGGCAAAGCAACACCAGCGGCGAGTCGTCAAGGCCGGAACCCTCATCAGCGCGGCCCTGCTGACTGCCACGATGGCCGCTCCCGCTGCCCAGGCGGCAACAGGCCCCGACCCCGACCTGCAGACCGCCGAAGCGACAGCCGTCAGCTGGAAGAACGCTGCAGGCGGCACCGAGACGATTCGTGCACTGACCCCCGCAGAGGTCAAAGCACGTGGACTCGCCGAGTATGTGAACCTCGCACGCTACGAGATCACGAAACCGCATAAGAGCGTCGGTGCGGGGTATCCCGCCGCCGCCCGGGCGAACTCCAAGAATGGTCCGGCCGCGGCTGCCGCCTCCGGATGCTGGTCCCACGACACCAGGAGCGTCGGTACGGACCAGCTCCATGGCACTGGTCACACCGACTGGTGCGGCAACGGAAGCGCCATCACCTACGCCTCCTCCAGTTGCTCCGGGTATGACGCCCCCTGGATCCCGACATACAAGTACCTGAGCTGTACCGCCAGTCCTTCCTACGGTGTGGGATTCAACGTCCACGACGTTCGCTACAACTGGGATCTCTGCCCCCTCTACGTGCCGCTCTGGGATTCGTGCACCACCCACTCCCGGCCGCTCACGCATCTTCGCTTCGGCGCCGGCGGAAGCTACTGGGTGATATCGCAGAGCTAGTGTGCTGTCGCCGGACGCCACTGACGGGCGGCGCGTGCTGAGTAGCCCTTGAACAGGGCGAGGGCCTTCTGGGGTTCGATGTGGATACGACATCTGCAGCGACCACGGAAGGCCCTCGTCGTCCCACTGGAGGCGGGCCTGCCACCCTGCGTACCGACCTGCCCGTTGCCGCAGGGCACCATAAGGGTGGCCTGCGGCAAGCCGGCCGGGCAGTCGTTCTTGTGTGTGATGCCGAGCCGCGCTCTGCGACCACCTGGAACGCCGGTCCTGATCATCAGCGTGACGGACAGTGCACCCACGCCACCAGCTGCCGCAGGACCTCTTCGAAGCCGGCATGTAACGCACCGGTCGTGAAGCGACAAGAGGAAGTGAAAGGGACGGGGAGAAAGAAGGAGTCGATGTGAGGCACCCGCCAGGCGGTTACGAGGTGGCGCGGATCGGTGAGGATCCGGCGGCGTTCGAGGCGTTCTACCGCGAGCACGTGCAGACGATGCTGCGGTACGCGGCCCGGCGGAGCCGTGATCCTTTCGCTGCGGCTGATCTGGTTGCCGACGTGTTCCTGGCGGCGATCTCGGCGGCTTCCGGTTACCGGGAGGAGTTGGGCAGTCCTATTGCGTGGCTGCACGGAATCGCCCGGAAGGTTGCTGCGGCCGAGGACCGCAGGGCGGCTCGTTCGTCGGTGGCCGAGAGCCGGATATCCGGTCATCGGCTGCTGGAGAACGACGACATCGCTCGGCTGGAAGAACGCATCGATGCCGAGCAGGCCTGCCACGACTTGCTGGCCGCGATGGCCACGCTGCCGGCGGGCCAGCGGGCCGTGCTCGAGTTGGTCGCGGTCGACGGCCTGACCATCGCCGAGGCCGCAGCCGCGTTGGACATCAACCCGGTCGCTGCCCGCGTCAGGCTCCACCGCGCCCGCAGCGCCATGCGGCGCGAACTGGCCTCACAGACGACAACGGACTCCACTCCTTCCCTTTCGCCCCCACTGGAGGTCACCCCATGAACCCCGGACGCTTCGAGGAGCGATTGATGCACGAGCTGAAGAATCATGTCGAGCAGCGAGCACAGGACGTGGCAGCTGCGGAAGAAGCCGCGCGCCGCCCCAGCCGGACGGGCAGCAGGCGCTGGGTCCCGGTCGGGCTGACCGCCGGCCTCGCTGCCTCGGCCGCCGCCGCCGTTCTCGTTCTGAACCCGGGTGGCGGTGCCGGGTCCGCCGTCGCCGGCGGCGGCTCCTCGGCCGACTCCCTCAACCGGATCTCCACCGTCGCCTACACCCTGCAACGTGAGCCTTCCGGCGAGGTCAAGGTCATCACCGGAAAGACCGAAGGCAAGATAGACGTTGAAGGCCTGCAGCGTGACCTGGCCCGCATGGGCGTGCGCGTCAAGGTCGTCGTGACCGATCCCCACTGCCCCTCGGCGGCAACCGACGATGAAACCGCCAGCGCCTCCGCGCCGAAGTCCGGAAAGCCCATTCCTGTCGATCCCGGCGGCAAGCTCGGCAAGGCCATTCGCTCGGAGGTCGAGCACGGCAAGGACGTGGTGTACATCAGCCCCAAGGGAATCCCCGCCGACGAGACACTGACCTTCGTCTTTGACGACCCCAAGCAGGTCTCCGGCTACTCCGTTTCGCTGTGGCCGGGCAACGGCCCCAAGTGCATCCGCGGATCCCGATAGCAGGCCTGAAGCGGTCATAGCGTGCCATTGCTGCTGGCGGTTCCTTGCCCTCACCGGGCACGGAACCATCAGCAGACCGAACAGAACCGTTGGGCAGTACTCACCCACTGCGGTTCAGTGTCGGCTGTCGCCCGGGCGAGCAGGCTGGTTGCCTCGGCAATCGACGGTGTCGCGCCGGGTGGTCGCCATGACTGGCAGACGTCGGCCTGCTCGCACTCGTGCCGCCAGACCTTGCTGTAGCGGCAGGCGGCATCCGGGGGCACCCAGCCGAACGGGACCTTCTCCGCGATCGCGCGGCGGACCATCGCCTTCGCCATTTCATGGCGTTACATGCTCCGCTCCGGGCGGCGCTCTCGGCCGGACTGGAAAGAGCGCCGGTGCGCGAGGGGACCCACTCCGCGACGTGCGGTGAAGTGATGGCGCAGGGCGTCGGCACTGCCGAAGCCCGACCGTGTGGCTACGGCTTCCACCGGCAGATCGCTGCTCTCCAAGAGTTGCTCTGCTCGGTGCAGCCGTTGGTCGAGCAGCCAGCGGTGCGGCGTGGTGCCAGTGGCTGCCTTGAATCTCCTGGCGAGGGTCCGAGGCGACATTCGTGCCCGGGAAGCCAGCATGTCCACAGTCAGAGGGCGCTCGAGGTGTGCCTGCATCCAGTCCAGCAGGTCGGAAAGCTCGTAGCCGTTGCCGACCTCGGGGACCGGCATTTCGACGTACTGCGCCTGACCGCCAGATCGGTGCGCCGGTACAACCATACGGCGGGCCAGTGCGTTGGCAGTCGCGGCGCCATACTCGCGGCGCACCATGTGCAGGCAGGCGTCGATCCCGGCGGCAGCCCCGGCACTGGTGAGAATGGGCCCATCCTCGACATAGAGAACGTCACGCTCGACCCGGACGCTTGGATACTGCTCAGCAAGCTGGTCGGCGAACTGCCAGTGTGTTGCGGCTCGCCGCCCGTCGAGCAGGCCCGCCATGGCGAGCGGGAAGACACCCGTGCACACGGACAGCACTCGGGCACCGCGGACGACCGCGTCGCGCAGCGCCTCAGCAATCGACGGCAGCACAGGCCGGTCGAGGTCCGGCCAGGCCGGCACGGTCACCAGGTCGGCATTGGTCATCCGTTCGAGCCCGTACTCGACATGGATGGAAAACCCCGACGTGGTGGCCACGAGGCCCGGACGCGGTGCGCAGACCGCGAAGTCATAGACCGGCAGGCCATCGTCGGAGCGGTCCAGCCCGAAGACCTGACAGATCACACCGAGTTCGAACGCTGCCGCTCTGTCGCCGACCAGGGCGACCACGTTGCGCATCACAGCTCCATCATGGCAGAAACTTCCCGCACCCTGTCAGTCCTGCCAGTACTCTTGCGGCTTCCCGTCCGGCAGGCTGCAACCCATGGACTCCTCCCACGCAGGGGTGACGACCAGGGATTGGCGCTGCGGTACGCCCGGTGTTCCCTGGCGCACACATCCGTCGCGCCTCGCTATTTGACGCACCGTCAGGTAAGCCACCGAAGGATTGCTGCGTCGACAGCGTGATCACTCTGGGCCTGTCGACCGGCGGACCGGATGGGATCGGTCCGGCACGGCGCCCGGCCCGGGATGCTCAATACGGGGCATTCTCTGCACACACTTACATTTATCGACCACCCACGGAAATACGGAGAGTGCAGTGACAGAAGGAACACCTGTCATCAACCCTGTCAGCAAGCAGGGTTATATTCTGGAATTCGACGAATCCTTTCACGGCGACGACCTGGATGGTTCCCGGTGGCTGCCGTACTATTTGCCGCACTGGAGTTCTCGCGAAGCAGCGCGCGCCAGGTATCATATTGAGCAGGGCGCTTTGAATCTGCTCATCGAAGAAGAACAGAAGCCATGGTGTCCTGAGTTCGACGGTGACATCAGGGTTTCTTCCTTGCAGACCGGTTTGTTCGCCGGCCCCATCGGGAGTCCGATCGGACAAATGCATTTCAAGCCGTCCCTCCGCGTGCGCGAGGCACAGGAATCCGGCAAGCTCTATACCCCTCAGTACGGGTTCTTCGAGATGCGGGCGAAGGCGACCGCCGACCCGCACTGCATGGTCGCTCTATGGATGATCGGTCATGAGGATGTGCCGGAGCATTCCGCGGAGATATGCATCTTTGAGATCTTCGGCCGTGAATTGACTCCGGACACGACAGCCGTTGGTATGGGACTCCACCCATGGGGCGATCCCACCATTCACGAGGAGTGGGCCGCGGAACACCTCGCCATCGATGCACGCGAGTATCACACATATGCCGTGGAATGGACTCCGGACCACGTCGCCTTCTTCGTCGACGACAAGCTGGTAAAGGTTTCGAACCAGTCCCCCAGTTATCCTATGCAATTCATGCTCAGCATTTACGAATTTCCTGAAGGCCGACAGGTCGCCAGCTCTTATCCCAAGCGATTCACTGTGGATTATTTCCGCGGCTATCGCGCGGCCCCTGCCCCGGGATGACACGCCGCGGCGGCACAGGATGTTGCGTTGCCCGGGCAGCCGCCGTCGGCAATCACCGTGGTGCCGCCCACGGTGCCTTGGCGCCGGCCTCGTCTCACGCCTGACCTCCACGCTTCACTTGAGGTGGCGTCCGGATCCTGCCGCGCGTTGATCCGCGGGATGAGCTCGGAGAGACCCTTCCCGGCCTGTGCCGTAGCGGGGACTTCAGCCCCGTGTCCAGCAGCGCATGGCTCCGGGGAGCCATGCGGTGGTGAGCTCTGTGGGGGGATGTGCCGAGAAGGTTTGCTGTCTACCGTCGGTGGGGCGTTGCCACGCGCTGACCTCGGAGGATGCCTGTTGTGCCCGAAAATATCCGGATGAAGGAAAGTGTCAGCGGATGGGTGCCGGACAGGTGGGGACTTCGGGCGGATCTGCTGACTGCGAGGGCCCGGCCGTTGCCGACGCTGTCCTGGCCCCGCCGCTTGAGCCGGCTGCCGCAGGTCTCGGTGTTTCTGCTCGCTGTGGCCTTGGGCGGGACCGGCGCGGATCTCACCGCACAGGTGCTGGCTGCGGTGCACGCCGTCACCGCGGTGGTGGCGTTGCGGTGGCCGACGCCGGCGTGGTGGCTCGCGATGGCCATGACGGTCGTTGTCGTGGTGGGGCATCCGCCCACCCACGACAACTGGCTGTGGGTCTGGGCGGTGCAGGCCGTGGTGCTGTTCCTGCTGTCGCTTCGGGTGCGTCCTTTCTCAGCGGCTGTGGCGACCGCTGTCACCGCCTTGCTCATGCTGGTTCTGAAGCTGTCCGGGACGGCGGTCGGGGACTGGCCCGTGACCGCCCTTGGCACCGTGTTGCTCGTTGTGGGGCCGGTCTTGGGGTCGATCAGGCGGGGACGGCGCGAGGATCGTGCCCGGCTGGCTGAGCAGTTCGTTGCGACCGCCCACGAGCGGGCCGCGCGGACCGTACTGGAGGAACGAGCCCGAATCGCCCGTGAGCTGCACGATGTGGTCGCCCATCACATGTCCCTGATCTCCGTTCAGGCCGACGCCGCCCGCTACCGTGTGCCGGATCCGCCCGCGGAACTCGTCAACGAGTTCGCGTCGATCCGGGCGAGCGCGCTGGAGGCTCTGACGGAGCTGCGCCGCCTGTTGGGTGTGCTGCGCTTCGAGGTTCCCGGCGATGGCGCGGCCGGCACCGCACCGCAGCCCTCCCTGGTTCGACTCGACGACCTGCTGGACTCGGTCAGCGCCGCGGGGCTGACCGTCACCTCGCAGGTCCGGGGGACGGCGCGGGCCCTGCCGCCAGGGGTGGAGTTGTCCGCGTACCGGATCGTTCAGGAAGCACTCAGCAACTCCCTGCGGCACGCGTCCGGCGCCGAGGTCGTCGTGCGGATCGGATACGGTCACGACACGCTGACGCTGAGCGTCACCAACACTGCCGTGCCTGTGGCCTCCGGACCGTCACCCGGCGCAGGGCACGGCCTGACCGGCATGCGCGAGCGTGCCGCGATGCTGGGCGGCGAGCTGACCGCCGGCCCCGCGTCCGACGGCGGCTGGGAGGTCCATGCTGTGCTCCCTGTCCCCGCCCCACCCACCGGCAAGGAGTCGCCCCCGTGACAATCCGCGTGCTGATCGCCGACGACCAGGCCATGGTCCGTGACGCGTTCTCGGTCATGCTCGGCGCCCAGTCGGACCTCGAGGTCATCGCGTGTGCCGAGGACGGCGAGCAGGCCGTCGCGCTCACCGAGAAGCTCGGGCCGGACGTGGTCGTCATGGACATCCGGATGCCGAACCTGGACGGCATCGAGGCCACCCGCCGCATCACCGCACGCCCCGAGGCGGCTACCAGGATCCTGATCCTGACCACGTTCAACCTGGACGAGTACGTGTACGAGGCGCTGCGTGCCGGCGCCGGGGGTTTCCTGCTCAAGGACGCCTCCGGTGACCAGCTCGCGGAGGCGGTGCGGATCGTCGCGCGCGGTGACGCCCTGCTCGCCCCGGACTTGACCATGCGGCTGATCAACGAGTTCGCCCGCGCCACATCCGGTCCCCGGCCCACGCCCGGGGCACGGATCGAAAGGCTCACGCCGCGGGAGACCGAGGTCCTGGTTCAGGTCGCATTCGGCCTGTCCAACGCGGAGATCGCGCGGAAACTCGTGGTCGCCGAGGAGACGGTCAAGACCCACATCGGCCGCATTTTGAGCAAGATGCAGCTTCGGGACCGCACTCAGGCAGCCATCCTCGCCTACGAAAGCGGTCTGGTGGTGCCCGGCTCCAAACCGCGGTGATCGCGCGTACCCCCGGGGAGCCAGGCGGCGGTTTGGCTCGGTGGGGGGACGCCGGCCAGGAGGTCCGGCAGGGACGCTGGTGCCATGTCCGGCAAGGCCTGATCCGGCCGCCGGTGATCCCACCTCACGGAGCGCCAACATGTCCACGCCCCAGCCCTCTGTCCCGGCCGCCCGGTCGGCCCGCCGTCAGGCACACCCCGGGCCCGTCCGCAGGATCCTCCGCGTCGTCCTGGCGCTGATCGCCTCGCTGATCGCCTTCCTCGCCGGATCGATCGTGCTGGGCGCCTGGATACCAGCGATCCCGAAAGCCGGCGTCATCGGGCCGGTCCTGGGAGGCCAGTATCCGTTCCACATCGCGCTGCTCGCTCTCGTCGGGCTCGGCCTCGGTGTGCTGGCATGGCGTAGCGGTCTTGTCCGCTGGGGTCGGACACTGACCGCGCTCACCGCTGTGTCGGCCGCTTTCGCCCTGGCGATCGGTGCGGTCCAGTACGCCACCGCCGGCAAGGAGCACACCCGAATCTCCTTCGGCGAGGTCATCACCCAGCTCGCCTACCCGGGCGCCGTCCCCGACGACTCCCCCACCTACGCCGAGCGCGACGGGGAGAAGCTGAAGGCCGACCTCTACCTTCCCAAGGCCGCACAGAACCGCTCGGGCAAGGTTCCGGCGATCGTGCTCGCGCACGCCGGTGGCTTCCACACCTTCGACAAGAGCGACCTGCGCGGCACCGCCCGGTGGCTGGCCGACCACGGCGTCGCCGCGATCGCCATCGACTACCGCCTCGCCCGCCCCGACCGGCCCACCTGGGACAAAGCCCCCCAGGACCTCGTCACCGCACTTCGCTGGACCGAGGACCACGCCGGCCACTACGGCATCGACCCCAACCGAATCTCCCTGGGCGGCATGTCCGCCGGCGGAACCCTCGCCCTGGACGCCGCCTGGCGCCTGAAGAACGGCACCATCAAGGCCGGCGACGGCCGCGCCCCCAAGCCCCCGCACTCCGTCGTCGGGTTCTACCCCGGCACCGACGTCACCGACATGTGGCAACGCGACGTCGCGGGCTCGCGCCAGGCCGCCGAACTGTTCACCGGCGGCACCCCCGAGCAGCACCCGGACCGCTACCGTGCCGTCTCGCCCACCACTCATGTCACCGCAGGGCTCCAGCCCACCCTCCTCGTTGTCGGCGACCGCGACCGCAGCGCAACACCCACCACCATCGACGACCTCGCTGACGCCCTATGCGCCAAGGGCGTCGAGACCACGGTCAAGAAACTGCCGTTCGCCGAACACGCCTTCGACGACGCCTACGGCAGCCTTACCTCCCAGACCAGCCGACAGATCCTCCTCGACTTCCTCACGCGGTAACTCTGCGCCGACCTCCCCTTGATGGGGTCCGAGCAGTACTCGCCGAGGGATGGCGGATGGCCCGGCCCCAGAACCGAGCCATCCGCCATCACGGACATCAGCACCGAATCAGTGCGAGTGGCCTCCGGCCCGTGTGCCCGGACCGAGAGCCGCACAGAGTTCCCGGGGTCGGCGGGCGGCAGCCGCGTGCCGGCCCCGGGCCCGAACGTCACCCATCGCCACATGTCCGTTCGCCGCGCCTTGCTGCAAGCCGCGCCACAGCATCGTCCGGCCGGCATTCCGGACCGCATACGGAAATTGAGCAGTCGTTACTCTGACCGGTCCACATGCGGATCGGGGAAACTCGGGCGTCCAGGCGCACCGCGCGGTGTCGCGTCGTCCCAGGTCCGAGGTGAGTGCCTGTTCCGGGTGGGCCGGGCCGTCGCCGTGCCCTGCTGCCTTCCGCGGACGGCGATGGTGAGAGACGCGGGCTTCGGAATCTCACCGCCGACAGGCCGTGCTTGTCGCTTCCATGACGAGGACTTCGCGATGCGCCCCGGAGCGCGGCACCGGGCCGGCCGTCACGGACTGGCCCCCACCACCTTCGACAGACCGGACAAGGATTCATCCACCGATGCACTTCTTCAGCAGGCTCCGGCGCTCGCCGGCTCACCTCGCCGTCGCCGCGAGCGTCGCGGCGAGCACGCTCGTGTCCCTTCCTGCTCCGGCCGCTGCGGCGGGATCGCCGGCCCCTCCGCGCGTGTCTGTCT
Organism: Streptomyces sp. PKU-EA00015; assembly: GCF_013387495.1. Taxonomy (GTDB): domain Bacteria; phylum Actinomycetota; class Actinomycetes; order Streptomycetales; family Streptomycetaceae; genus Streptomyces. The sequence goes on from NZ_JABZEE010000001.1 coordinate 76,426, forward strand.
TCGCCACCGTGGCGGGCAACGAGCCCGCGGGCAGGTACACAGACCTGTCACCGCTGGCCTTCCACAGCAGCGTCCCCCTCGACATGCCGGCGCATGTGCGCCACGACGCCACGGGGCGATACTCCGTCTTCTTCTCAGGCCCCCACCTCGGCACCGCACCGACAGCCGGGCTTCATGTACGGGCAATGACCGACGGCAACTGCATGCCCTTCGACGGCATCACCCCCAGCCGTCATCCGGGTCTGCAGATCGACGTGGCCTGCTTCGACAGCGCAGGGCGTCCGGCCGACCGCCGCTTCACCATCGCGTACAACGCCCGCGGCGCGGCACACGGGGCGATGGTGAGCGCCGCGACCGCGCCCGGTGCCGTGTCCTCCGACTGGCGGGTGGCCGAACCGCAGGACACGGGCAGTGCCGCGCGTGTCGCCTACACCCACCCGTCGCCGGGCCAATACATCGTCGACCTGCCCTATCTGCCGGGCACGGCACCCGAGTCGTTCGCCGTCACGGCCCTCGCCCCCATCGCCGAGGCCGCTACCGGCCGGATTCCAGACGTGGTGTGCGGAACGACGGGGCGGGCGCTGATCCCCGGGGACGCGGGTCCGGTCCGGCAGATCTCGGTGATCTGCCGGGACGCGGTCACCGGAGGCATGGCTCCGGGCGGCACCCGGATCCATGTCGGATACACCCGTGGCGTCAACCTGGCGGGAGCGTCCGGCGTCGGCGAGGCATACCTCACCGCGCCCTGGATCTCCACAAACACTCGTGTGGTCCTGCCCAACAGTGCCGTCCACGACCCTGGACCGGTCACGACCGGGGCCGTCGCCGTACAGCGCCATGCCACCGGCCAGTACACCGTCGACATCGCCAACCAGGAACCCGACATCGGCTACGCGAGCCTCATCGCCACGGCCAACGGCTCCACCGCCCTCTGCCGTGTGTGGGTGCCCGACCCGGGCCGACCGGGCCATCTCTCCGTCGTCTGCCGGAGCCATGCGGGCCCGATCGACACCAGCTTCCACCTGCACTTCGTCTCCAAGAAGGGGAGTGTCTGATCAACGGCGGATCTGCTGATCAAGGAAGAGACGCCACGTAGGCGAGACGACGATCGAGCATGAGTCCGTCGCGGAGTCGGCAGGCCGTGCGATGCCGTCGGCCACGTCGGACGAACAGCTCATCGCGATGCTGGTCGACCGGGCACGCGGAACGGAAGCGGCGGCCGCGCTCGCTTTCATGCGCGCGCCCGGCCATCCTGCGTCCGCCGCCCGATCCCAGCATTCCCGCGCAGGCCGGAACTTGCCGACTCCCGCCGGACCCAGCATGAGGACGCCACGCATTGGCTGATCCGCACGGCGGTGTCGAAGGCACCTGGGATGCTGCGCCACATGGACGAGGAAGTGATCCCGATTCTTCAGGTCAAGGATGCCGCTGCGGCAGTCGCGTGGTACGACCGCCTGGGCTTCACCCAGCAGGTGAAAAACTGCATATCTGCACTTCTGGTCTCTCCGCTGCTGCTCGTAGCCGGGTGCGCAGAGAGCCCTGCCGAGCAGTACCAGGAGGGTCACCGCTTCGGCCAAGGGGGACCTGCGGCCCATCTCGGCACTCCCGCCTCTGCCGACAGCACCGCCGACACCGGCGCGGCGGAATCGGAGTGCGGTGAGCACGCAGAGACAGATGGAGTGGAACCTTTCCCGCCCTCCCAGGCTTGGCTGGCGGGCTGCATCGACGGCGCCCTGGGCCGACCGGCCTCCCCGCCGACAACACGCTAGGGGTCCTGGGCGCTCGCGCTGCACCACCTCCGCCAGGTGGACAGGGTCGATCCCCCTTCCCATGCGCGCAGGGGGATCACCCGGGCGCCTGCCGGCCTGAAGCACTGGAGGGCGGCCAGACAGCAGGGAGATGGCGTCACTTCGCGAGGTCAATGCCAGGCCCTCTCGAAGCGGGGACCTCGCGACGTCTGCAAGGCGAGTGGCGACCGGTTTCGGAGGAGGACTCGTCGCAGTCCTCCTCACCGATTCGAACAGCAGCCGATCGGCCCCGCGCTGAGTGTGACCGCCTCCTGGGCATCTGACGCGACGTTCGGGTCGGGAAGCGATGACTCCTCGGGGACTTCGAGGACGATTTCGTTGTGACTGTGCGATCCGGATTCCGCCCCGCGCCGCATTGCCTCATCGGCCGCGCGCCTCAGGACGAACGCATGGTGGGAAGAATGCTGCGGTGGAGTGCGCATCAGATGCGACGCGGCGTGTTCGGTACGAGCGCCGGCTGCCAGGAGCAGTGCGGCCGCCGTACGGTGCCCGTTGATCCGGGCCACTGTCCCCATGTCCTCGTAGATGGCCTCGCGAAGCAAGGGATGTACGAATTCGAGCCGTAGTGGGTCGACGGGACTGGAAGAGGCAGAGGACGTGACAACCAAGTCGGCTTCCCTCAGCACGTCGACTGCCTCTGCCACCGAATCCAGGCTCAGGCCGGCGAGAGCGCCGACATAGCGCAGTGTGGCGTCGCTGCCCAGTACCGCAATGGCGCGTGCGACGCTCACCGCCGCCATGGTGAGGCGGCCGAACCATAGGGACACTCGGTGCCGCACCGCCTCGGCACCCAGGTCGGCGATCCGGCGGGCGTTGACGGCCGTGGGTGCGACGCGGTCGGCTGCTGCAACACGGGCGAGTTCTGACAACAAAAAGCGGATTGCCTTCGGATGCGGTGTGACATGCCTCGACAAATGCCGCCTCGGGGTGGAGTCCGAGATCCGTGGCGAGCAGCCTCCCGGCCGCCGGCAGGGTCAAGGGGGCGGGCCTCAGCACACGGCAGGGTGGGTCTTCGAGCAGCTGAGTAAGTCCGGGATCAGCACTCCCGGTGGCCGGGCGTGTGCTCCAGATACCCACGATGGGGGCGCCACGAAGCCGCGGCAGGAGGTAGGCCAGGAACCGCAGCGATTCGCTGTCCACCCAGTGCAGGTCATCGACGACAAGGGCGAGCGGCGCGGATTGCGCGAGTAGGGCGGTGAGACGGTAGAGGCCGTGCAGAACTGCGAAATCGCCAGGCCCCGCTCCCCTTGTCTCTGTGTGGACAGCGGCAAGCCCCGGGGCAATCGCGCGTTCTTCCAGGAGGCCGGGACGGTCGGCAAGAGCTTTCTCAGACAGCTGACGCACGGCGCCGAATGCGTAGCTGCTTCCATCTCCGTACCGCCGTGCGCTCAGGACCTGCAGCCCGGACTGTTTCGCGAGTTCCTCGGCCTGGTGCAGGAGCACCGTCTTGCCCAGACCGGGGCCGCCCCGGACCAGCACCGCCTCCCCCAGGTTGTTGATGGCGGCCCTGAGAGTCTGCAGTTCGTCGTCACGCTCGAGGAGCACGCGCCGTCTCCCAATCGGTCGGTCAGACCTTCCGAGGCGGCGTCGTCCCAACTCGGTATCCGTACGGTCGCGAACCACTCGGGCAGGTCCACTCACCCTCACGGTACGGGCAGGGTCGACACATGTCTTGCCCGTCGGCATCATGCAACAGCTCCCGCGCTGTCATCGCGGCTGCAGTCGCGGACGCATGCCCACACGTGATGCCCATCCCGCCTGTGCTCGCTTCCCCACTGCTCGGCGAGCATGTCGACCAGGGGAAGTCCACGGCCGTGGATGGCGTTACTGACGAGCCAGGAGACAATGACCGGCCGTACCAGCGCGACGCCTTCCCGGTCTGCGGCACGCGCCTTCAGCGACAGCGGTAGGTGAAGGCAGCCTTGGCCGTGTGCGGGGTCGGGGAGAGGATGTCGACGACGGCGCCGGCCCGCTGCGTACCCCGGCCGTTGAAGGTCCAGCGCAGGACGAGCCGCGCCTCCTTCTGGTGGGCCGAGACGGACTGGGTCAGCTCCCCGGAGACGGTGCCGTCGCTGCGGAGCCAGCGGTAGCGGATCATGCCGGGGGCACCGTTGGTCCTCGCCGTGGCGACCACCTCGGCGGTACCGTTGCAGCCCACCTCGGTTGGCTCGACGCGAACGGTGACCTCGGTGACCTTGTTGGCAGCCTGGTCCGGGAGAGCCCGCAGCGCAAGGAAGACCGCGGTCACGGCGGCGGCGAGCAGGACCGGCAGAACCCACCTCCGTATCCGCGCGCCCTTTCGACGCCGGCGTGACGGGATGACCTGCGGACCACCCCGCCACACGGCGGTGACAGCTCCGCCGGCCTCCTCCCCGTCCGTCAGGAGCACCGTCGGCGCCTCACCGCCCGCCCCGGGAGGGCTCAGGGGGTACAGACCCGTCTTCCACAACGTCGCGGCTGTGGGAAGGGCGTCGCTCCGGGAGACGGAGGAGTCGCCGGAGCTGACACTCCAGCCTGTCGTCAGGTACTCAGGGCCGTCGTCGGCCGGGCCGTGGGGCGCGGGCGCCCGCCCCAGCCGGCCGAGACGCTGCGTCGGCCAGTCGTGGGAATCCGGCATGGTAGCTCCAGACACAGCGTTCAGCCCAGTTCGGGGAATTCGATGGTGCATGCCAGGGCGCCCGTGTCCCGATACGGCTCACCCGACCCGGCTCCCGGCGTCGTGGATATCCGCAGGCCCCAGTACCGCGGGCATCTGTCGCTGCGGAAGGTGTGCGTGTAGCGGAGGTCGTATGAGGTGCGTCCCTTGAGCACATAGGTCTCCGTGGAGCCGTCCTGCTCTCCCGGAGTGCCACTTTCGTCGCTGTTGTACCAGGTCAGGGTGAGGGTGACTGGTTCGGGGCCGGTCGTGGTCACCGCGACCGCGGCATCGGCTGCGCGCCCCGACGACGCCGGACCGAGCCGGGTGATCTCCGCACCGCTGACCGCCACGGAGCGCGCCGCGGGCGTCTGCAGCCCGCCACCGGTGGGAGTGGCCGCCGGCTCTCCCGGACCGACGGGTTCGAGGGAGGGCGCGCCGGACTTCCCCTCCCCGGCCGTACCGCCTGCGGGGCCTCCTCCGGAGGGGGTCGCATCGGCTCCGCCCGAGGGCGAGCCAGGTGAAATGGAGACGGAAGGGGACGCCGAGGAGGAGGCGGACGCCGAAACCTCCGCCGGCCCTGGGGCGGGCGGCGAAGTCGTCTTGCCGGGCACCGGGCGGGCCCTGGACCCCGGTGACGACGAGGACGCCTCATGCGAGGAGGGACCCCCGCTCACCGCAACGGTAGTCAGCACCGCCACACCCGCCAGCACGCCGGCGCCGACGAGTACAGGGACGCGCAGGCGACGTCCCGCCCCGGCGGACCGGCCGGCAGGCACGGCGCCGCCCCCGGACCGAACCCGACCGGGCCGCCGTACGCCCTGGGCGCCATCCGGTCCGTCAAGGTCCGTGGTGGCAAGTGACGTCGTCGCTTCCTCTCCCTCACCGTCGAAAGGCTCCAACAAGCCCACCATCAGTCCCGCAGCGCAGAGCGCCAGTGCGCGGAGGCCCCGCTCCTCCCACTCGTCCCCATAGCCTGCGACAGCCACCGCCTCAAGTTCAGCGAGGAAGTCGGCTGCCGATGCCGGCCGGTCCAGTGAGCGCTTGGCCATACCGCGCTCGATCAGAGGCCGAACCGGCTCCGGCACGGAACGGACGGGTACCTCCGCCGACAGGTGCTGCATGGCTATCTCCGCCAGGTGCTCGCCGTGGAACGGCCGCACCCCGGTCAGGCACTCGAAGAACGTGGCGGTGGCGGCATACACGTCCGTGGCCGGGGAGGCTGCCTCTCCCTGCCACTGCTCAGGTGCCATGTACATGGGGGTTCCTGCCCCGCTGGGGGTGCTCCCGTCGCGGGCCGCGATCCCGAAATCGACGAGCTTTGACACGCCTTCGCCCGTGACCAGCACATTCTCCGGCTTGTAGTCGCGGTGCACGATGCCGGCCCCGTGCGCGGCACAGAGGCCGAGCAGGGAGCCCTTGAGGACCGTCAGAGCTGCCTCTGGGGTGGTGGCTCCCTCCTGCCGGAGCAGCGTCCTCAGGGAAGGGCCGTCGATCAGTTCCATCACGAGCGCGGCGCCCTCCTCGCTCTCCACATACCGATGGAAGCGGGCCACATGCGGAGAGCGCAGGTCCCTCAGAAGCCCCGCCTCGGTGCGGAAGGCCTGGAGAAATCGGAAGTCCCCTGCCAGCCGGGCATCGAGGTACTTGATCGCCACCGGGTCACCCGTGGAGTGCTCGACGGCCATCACTACACGTCCGCTGCTACCGGCCCCCAGTTCCCGAGTCTCCACGAAGCCGGGAATCGACCAATTCTTCACGTGACCCTTCTGCCTTTCTTCACTGTGTGCCCGTGCCGGGCGGTGATGCTCCGTGCCCGACGCTCCGCCGCGTAGGGGAAGCCAGGGGGTGGCAGCACGGTTCAGCCTGACCGTCCGGGAGCCGGTGCGCATGAGTGATCGCTACTCACTTCTGCCGCACCGGCCGGGTGGGGAACCGGCCGTGGGACATCGGTACAGGGGTCGCCGCGGAATCGTTGAGCGGCTGGTGCCGGACGAGTTGTGGGAGTTGTTCCAGCGGGTGGTGCCGGAGGCTCTCTCGCGGCCTCAGGGTGGCGGCCGACGCCGACATGGTGACCGGGAGGTGCTGGCGGCGATCGCGTTCGTGGCCACGTCAGGCTGCACGTGGAAGCAGTTGCCTACGGCGTCGTTCGGACCGCCAGGGGCGACGGCTCATCGGCGTCTCCCGCGGTGAGTTGGACTGGCCTCGGTGCGCGATTCACTCGGTGAACATGCGGGCCTGAAAAGGGGTACCTGACAGGTCCGAATCCTGTCGACCGGGGCAAGTGCGGGTCGAAGATCCGCAACGTCCTCTGGGCTCTACTTCGAGACGGACGCCTCTTCCCATCCGCACAACCCGCCACAGGCGCAGCTTGACAAGCCCGTTGGGACGTCTGATGCGGCATCAGCCGTGGGGGAGAATTACCGTGATGCCGGGTACGGTGCCGATCTCGGCCAGGGCGAGCCCGGCCTTGTCCAGACCGACAGTCCTGGTGATCAGCAGATCCGGCCGCAGAATGCCGGCCGTCGCCAAATCCATCATTGCAGGATACGCATGCGCGGCCATGCCGTGACTGCCCGAGACGACCAGCTCGTATGCCAGCACACGGTTCATCGACAGCCCGGTGAGCCCTCCGGCGGCCCGAACTTGGACATGCCGTCCGCGCCGTCGGAGGCTTCCGATCCCCAGCTCGGTACTGAAGGCCTGGCCCATGGCGTCGATCGACAGATGGGCTCCCCCTCCTGTGATGTCCCGGACCGCGGCGGCGACTTCATCAACGGCTTCAGGGACGCCACGGGCGTTGCCGGGTGCCTCACCACTCGCAGGCATCCGGTGCACTGCGGCAGCGCCCAGTCGCTCTGCGAGGGCCAGTGCCTCGCCACTGCTGTCCACCGCGACTACCCGGGCCCCTGAGGTTGCGGCGATCATGACAGCCGAGAGCCCGATCCCGTCACATCCGTAGACCACCACCCACTCACCCGGTCGAACTGCGCCGACCTGGACCACGGCGCGGAAGGCGGTGGCGAATTGGCATCCCAGGCCCGCGGCAGCCGTGAACTCCATCGCCGTCGGCAGTCTGACCAGGTTGACGTCGGCATAGTCGACTGCCGCGTACTCCGCGAACGAGCCCCAATGATGGAATCCTGGCTGCGTCTGCCGCTCGCACACCTGCTGCTCTCCCGCGGCGCACGCGCCGCAGGTCCCGCATGCACACACGAACGGAACTGTGACCCGGTCCCCAGGCCGCCATCTCGAGACCTGGGAGCCCACCGCCTCGACCACCCCTGCCAGCTCATGTCCTGGCACATGCGGGAGGCAGCGGATGTCCTGGTCGTGGCCTTGCCAGCCGTACCAATCACTCCGGCACAGCCCTGCCGCCTCAACCTTGATCACTGCCCCGGCAGGGGAAGGGTCAGGGTTGGGCACCTCACGGACCGAAAGCTCCTGTCCGAAAGCCTCGAAAACCAAAGCCCTCATACGTACTGCTCCCCCCGGTCGGCTCCGCTCGTGGCTATACGCCACAGGATGCCCAGGATCCACATGCATTATCAACTACTCAAGTACTGCTGTGTGATCACCCACCGACGCGTCCGACGCATTTGCGTTTACTCCTCGAAGACCATATCACCTGGTCGTTCATCCCCCTTATGACCAGAGAACTGACACGCAATGGCGCCAGCATCGACAACTGGACGAGAAAGTCCATGCCTACAGGTTGAGGCTGTGGATGTCAGAGCACTGCTCTACAGCTGGGCGCCGACTGTTTCGGGCACCGGCTCACCGATTTCAGCTGCGGCCACTGCCCGCCGTCCGGCTATCCGGCAGCCAACGCAGTTGGGGTGCCCTCGACGAGCAGTGAGGTCCTTTACGCGCCAGTCCCACTGGTCAGCCGGACGGGGGCCGCTCGGCTTGCCCCAACCGGCCAGATGAAGGACCCAGGTGACGATCACGGACAGAGCGATGACCGCGACTCCCGCTGCGATCACAGGACCGGAGGCAGCGACGATGCCAAGGCCGGCAACGCCAAACCCAAAGGTTCCGATGGAAGTTCCTGTCCACCCAGCCACCGTGTGCCCCATGTCTACATCACCATGTGCGCTCATCAATACTCCCAAAGCCTTGGTGAACCCCAGCCCGTACGTCGAAGGAAAGCTTGGATCACTAGAGGCGCTCAGCACTTGAGTAAGAACTACTCACTCACGAACGAGAGCCAGAGCACAGGAGCGGGTTCAAGAACTTCCCCGCCGAAGTGGTGAGAATGAGCATTGAGGGGACGTGAGGCCGACGGCAGAGCAACGGCTAGTCGTCTACGGCAGGGCGTCGGGGTGCCGAGCGCTCACCACTCGGTCCACCACCGGGAGAGGACGGGTGCCCTGGAAGCCCGAAGGGCTCGAGGGGCCGGTACTGCCATAATTCGCCTGACTCGGGAACGGTAAGAGGGTGAAACGTTCATGTGCCGACGGCCCGGGAAACTACATGAGGGACAGGATGAGTCGGAACAGCATGCCGCGGCGTTGGCCACTGGTGGGGCGCGAAGACCAGATGAAGGAGTTCGACCAGGTCCTGCAGGACGCGCGCAGCACCGGATTCCTGCTTTTCGGGCCGGCGGGAGTCGGCAAGTCCCGGCTGGCCGAGGAGTGCCTGGGCCGGGCGGCCGAAGCCGGGCACCGCACGGGCCGGGCGGTGGCCACCGACGCCGCGGCGTCGGTATCACTGGGCGCTCTTGCCCATCTGCTGCCCCATGGCATCGACTTGTCCGACCCGGTCTCGGGGTTCGCGAGGGTGGTCAAACTGCTTTCGCAGCCGCATTCGCCGACGTCCCGCATGGTGATCCTCGTCGATGACGTCCACCTGTTGGATGCGACCTCGGCGATGCTGCTGCGGCAGCTGATGGACGCCAGAGTGGCCTTCCTGTTGGGAACAGTGCGGTCAGGGCACGGGACGGCCTTGGCCGTCACCGCCCTAGGGCACGAGGACGCCGTATGGCGGGTGGACCTGGCCGAGTTCGGCCGCGAGCAGGTCGAGACCCTGCTTGAACAGGTCCTGGACGGGCCGGTTGGCACGAACGCGGTCAATCAGCTGTTCACCACGAGTGGGGGCAATCCGCTCTACCTGCATGAGCTGGTACGGGGAGCAGTGGCCGGCGGAGCGCTTACCTGTGACGACGGCATCTGGGACATGACCGCGGACGAGGTGCCGGGGACCCGGCGACTTACCGATCTGATCCGGTCCCGGCTCGCCGTCGCCCCGTCAGAAGGCCGACAGGTGCTCGATGTGCTCTCGCTGTGCGAACCGCTGTCCCTGGACCGCCTCGGCAAGGACGTCGGCCCGGAGGCACTCGACCAACTGGAGGAGGCTGGACTGATCGTCGTCGCGCAGGCGGGTCGGCGTACCACAGTTCGGCTCGCTCACCCCCTCTACGGCGAGATACTGCGCGCCGACATGACCACGCAGCGCCGTCGGGAAACACTGCTGCGGCAGGTCCGGCTGCTGAAGGAGTGCGGGGCGCGCCGCCGGGAAGACGCGATCCAGCTCGCCACCTACGAACTCGCGGCCACCGGCACTGCCGATCCAGCGCTGCTGATCCAGGCGGCAGTGCTCGCCACCCATGCTCGCCAGTACCCGCGCGCGCTGGAACTGCTCCGTGCGATCCCCCAGGAACACCGCAGTTTCCAAGTCCGGCTACTGCTGGGAAAGACGCTGTTCGAGGCCGGTGACTTCGAACAGGCCGAGGCCGAACTGTCCGAGGCCGACACAAAGGCGGTCGGCGAGCCGGAAGTACTGGCCCTCGTTCTGATGCGGACCCAAAACCTCATCTGGGGGCTAGGGGCCCCCTACGAGGACGTCCTCGGCGTCATCGAGGCCGCCCGCGGCAGGGTCACCAGCCCGTCCGGCCTCCGAGCCCTGCGGTACAACGAGGCCGCCGGAGGCTTCGCCGTCGGGGATGCCCAGCACAGCCTCAGCCTGTGTGCCGACCTCGAACCGGATGTCGCGCAGTCGCCAGACCCGCAGATCTGGCTGATGGCCGCCATGATCCGCTCCGCCGCCCTGGCGTGCCTGGGGCATGCGGAGGAGGCCGTGGACTGGGCCCGACGTGCCATCGCCGCCGGTTCGGCCGCTGCCGACCCGTCGTCCGCACTGGCTTCGCACGAAGCGGCGCTCCATTCCATCCTTGTCCTGGCTCTGACGGAGTTCGGCCGCCTGGCCGAGGCTCGTGCGGTGGGCGAGCAGGCGTGCGATGGCATTTCCGAAATGAGTGCGAAACCCGAGCGCCGGCTGTTGGCCTTCCATCTGGCTCGTGGCTCGTGGCTTGCCGGTCGCCCGGCGCAGGCCCGGCGCTTGTACGCGGAGCTGGCTCGTGCGTCACGGCCCCACGCCGCGGTCGTCCTGCCCATAGCGCTGGCGGGTTTGGCGGCGGCAGCTGCCATGCAGGGTGATCTCGAAGCGGCCGAGGCGGCCCTGGTCGAGTACGAAGGGCTCCCGCGCTCCGTGTTCCTCGCTGAGGAGAAGTTGGGCAGGGCGTGGGTGCACGTCGCCCGGGGCGAGCTGACCCGCGCCCGAGCCGTACTGACGGCTGCCGCGAGGGAAGCCTTCGAGCGCGGACAGACCGCATTCGAGAGCATCCTGCTGACTGATCTTGTCCGGCTGGGCGGTGCGCGGGCAGCCGCCGCGCGGCTGGAGGAGATCGCGGCCGAGTGCTCGGGACACTTCCACCGTGCCCGTGCGGATCTGGCAACGGCATGGGCGGCACAGGATCCCGACGGACTGATCGCCGCCTCGGATGCCCTGGAGAGGATCGGAGCGGACCTGCTGGCGGCCGAGGCGGCGACCACGGCCGCCACCCTCCTGAGGGAGGCCGGAGAGGTCCGCCGAGCCAACGCCGCCGTGGTGCGCGCTGAGGCCCTCGCCGCCCGTTGCGAAGGGGCCCCTACCCCCGCTCTCAGGGCTTACAAGGGCGTCGTGCCGCTCACCGCGAGAGAACAGGAAATCGCGCTCCTCGCTTCCCGGGGCATGCCCAGTAAGGACATCGCCGCCGAGCTGACCCTCTCCGTCCGTACCGTCGACAACCACCTGCAGCGCGTCTACGCCAAGCTCGGCCTCACCACCCGCCGACAGCTTGCCGACCGGTTTCTATGACGAGTTGGTGCCTTGCGCCGCCCCCTCGGCCTGCAGCTTCTAAGACCATGTCCTACATGGTCTAAGGCCTGGTGCTCTGCTTGAGCCGTGTGCGCCGACGAGCACATGCGCGATTCTGAGGGGGCTGGACGCATAGATCGTCCGCGCTCGTGCACGTCAACGCCCTGCGCTTCAGCAGATCCTCGCGGAACCGGCCTGCGTATCGAGGCCCACCGATGACGACCGGCGCGGACTGACCGCGCTGTTCTGGTCGAGCATCAACCCGTACGGCACCTTTCGCCTCGACATGGACAAACGGCTCATGCTTCAGCCTCAAGTCGTACCCGGCCCGCGCGGTGCAGCTGATGACGGCGCCCTGCGCAGCCGGAGCCGGACTCGAAGCTCCGCCAGGCGCCAGACGAGTGGGGGCAGTCTTTTGACTGGAGCGTACGCACGCCACTGCTGGTGGGGTTGAGACCAACCTCCGTGCCCCTCATGGGGCGGTAGGCGTGTAGGGCGGTTCAGCCCATGCCGGGCTTGGCCAGCGACGCCAGGATCGCGCCGTCGGCACCCTGGACGGTGATGGTGATGTCGTTCTTTCTGGCATGAGTGTCATCCGCATGGAAGGCGACCCATCCAGGGCGGCCGGGCAGCGTGACGATGCGGGCGTTCATAGTCCGGCCCTCAAGAGAAAAGGTCACTCTGGTGGGCTTTTCGGGGCCGCGGTAGATGCCGGCCCACACGGTGCCGGCGTCGTCGCCGGCAGCAGTGGCCGAGATCTTGCCTCCGGGCACCTCAGCCACCTCCATCAGCCGCTCCTTGGCCGAGCCCGAAGCGTTCGGCGTCGCCAGGAACATGCCCTGATCGGACAGCCACATCGTCTTGCCACGGCCGAGCATCACCTTCTCACCCGGATCCACCACCTTCACGGCCGCCGATGCCGCGGGCACTTGGGGCCGAGGGGAAGAATCAAAGGTCGCAGAGAACGCCACGCCGACCGCCGGGACGAGAACCGCGGCTGCCACGACAGCAGATCGCATCGCCTTGTGGCGTCGGCGGATCATCTTTCCCTGGCGCATCACAGCCGCCGTGGGGGCCGTCCCCACCGGCACGCCTTCTGCGGCCTCATGGAGCGCCGCGGCCAGGGTCTCGTCCTGGTTCATCGGGGCATTCCTTTCAGCGCGACCGAGTCGCTCGGCTGGGTACGGGCTTCCTGGGGGTCTCCGGCCAGGGCGGCCAGGACGCCGTCGTCGCGGAGTCCGGCCAGGCCGCGGGTGATCTGGCTGCGTACGGTGCTTTCCCGGGTTCCCCATGCTGCAGCAATCTGGGCGGGGGTCATGTCCTCGAAGTAGCGGAGCACCACTGCGGACCGCTGCCGCAGCGGCAGCCTGGCCAGCGCGTCAACGAGCGCACTGCGATGTTCTACCTGGGCGGTCCGGTCGGCCACCGCAGTCTCCGGAAGCCGGGAAGTAAACCATTCGCGAACGGTCCGCCTGCGGAACCCGTCCGCGTGAACGTGGATCATGATCCTGCGGACGTACGCGGCCATGTCGTCGCTATGCCGCACTTTGTCCCACTTGGCATAGGCGCGGGTCAGGGCGCTTTGGGCCAGGTCTTCGGCATCGTGATGGCTGCCGGTCAGCAGATACGCGGTGCGTACCAGGCTGGGCCACCGGCCTGTCATGAAGTTGTGGAATTCGTCATCGCTGGCGTTGCTCAAGCAGACCTCGCCAAGGTTCGGCTCTGGCCAGCCTGCGGCATTCCGCGGTGTTTGTCACGACTGAACCTCGGCAGGGAAGAGACAGGCGGCGCGAAGAGACACTTGCTGCAGCCGCCGCTGCCGCCCCATCCGGGGCGACAGCGGCAGTTCTTGACTAGCTCTGGACGATGATCGAGGGCTTCGCAGAAGCGTCCGCCTTCGCGTCGAAGACGTAGTAGGCACCCCAGCCGGGCTCGCCGGCCAGGGTGGCGACCTTGGCCTGAAGGGTCCGGGTCCCGAGCTTGACAGTGACCTTGGTCGTCGCCGTCACCGGACCGCGGTAGATCCCCGCGAACAGCACACCGGAAGCGTCACCGCGGGCGATCGTGGACACCTTCCCAGGGAGTACGTCGGCGACCCGAATGACATCCGGCTTGTCAGTACCCGAAGACTTCGGGGCAACAACGTGCAGGCCCTCCGCCGTCAGCCACAGCTTGTTGCCGGCAACCGCGATCCGCTCACCCGGCGCAACCACCTGCAGGGCACCGGCCGAGGAGGCCACCCGGGCGGAGGCGCCTGCGGGCGCTGCCGACACCGGCGATGCGCTTACGGACGATGCGACCGCCGTTCCCGTCCCCGTCGCGAGCACCGCAGCACCCGCAACCACAGCCAGCCACCCGCGCTTCCGCTTGTGCGAACCGATGGAAGTCATCAGTAACTCCTATAGATCAAACAGCCCGAGCCTCCAGCCACCGCGACCGGAGCAGACAGGCTCTCTCTTGTCCCATCCACCCCCCAGACAGCACCCGTGCCGCAAAACGCTGCTTCACCGGCACGCCCCTGCGTGTGGCACTCGTCACACGCGCAAGCCCTGCGGTTCTTCAGACCCGAACGGATGCGCGGGACCGCAGCCGCTGCTCACCACCAAAGGTGGCCGTCATGGCGCTGTTGGTTCCGCAACGCTTCTTCCTGCCGACCAATGATCGAGCTTGCCCCCGTCTGCCGACACCTCCACCCGTGACCGCGAACCCGCAGGTGGACGTGTCTACAACTCGCGGTCGGACGGGGGCCACTCGGAGACGCCTTGGCGGATCTCGTCCAATGACTCCTGGAACAGGGCTTTGGCGCGAGTGAACCAATCCGCCAGTACGGCGATTTCGTCCGGGCTGTAGTCGGCGAAGAGCATGCCCAGGCGCTCGTAGAAGGGGCCATAGACCTCGAGGATGCGTTCAAGTGCGGACTCCTCCATGACCACTTGGACCCGTCGGCGATCCCGCGGGTCCGCCTGGCGACGGATGTAGCCGGCCTTCTCAAGGCGGTTGAGGACACCAGTCACCGCTCCGGTGGTCAGCCGGGCCCGCTCGGCGAGGTCGCCCGCCACGAGGGACTCGCCGGCCGTGGCGGCCTCGATGAGGAAGCCGAGACAGGTGAGATCCGTGACATTGAGGCCGAGCCGCCGCGCGATGTCCTGCTGTCCGAACTGCGCGGTCGCGATCATTCGGTCCATCGACCGTCGGACCAGAGGTCGTCCCGCTCCGGGCGGACGCGCGGTGCAGTACTTCGACAGCAGGGCGAAGCCCAGGCGCGCCCCGCCCCGCTTCCCCGTGACAAGCTCCAACTCGCCACCGAGCACCGTCCGGTGCTCGACCAACTCACCCATGCCGACCGGCTGCCGCCCCACGGCCCGCACCATGCCGGACAGGCCTGGGCCAGAACGGCCGAACAGTCAAAGACCACCCGCATTTGGGTCGGCGCTAACTATAGGGTTGCGCTTTCTGAAAGTTAGTGCTTGTCTGGGCCCCCAACGACGAGCACATCGCTTTCGAGGAGCCTTCTACCGTGACCACCCCTGTTGTCTCGATCGCCTACCACTCCGGCTACGGCCACACCGCCGTCATCGCCGAGGCCGTCCGCGACGGAGCGGCCGCCGCCGGTGCCACCGTCCACCTGATCAAGGTCGACGAGATCGACGAGGCCCAGTGGGAGCTGCTCGACGGCTCCGACGCGATCGTCTTCGGGTCGCCCACCTACATGGGGACCGCCTCGGGTGCGTTCCACAAGTTCGCCGAGGACTCCTCCAAGCGCTGGTTCACCGACGCCTGGAAGAACAAGCTGGCGGCCGGCTTCTCCAACTCCGGCTCCAAGAGCGGCGACAAGCTGCACACCCTGCAGTACTTCGCGACGCTTGCCGCTCAGCACGGCATGCACTGGGTGAACCTCGGTCTGAAGCCCGGATGGAACTCCACAGAGGGCTCCGAGGACGACCTCAACCGCCTCGGCTTCTTCTTCGGCGCCGCCGCCCAGACGAACTCCGACGAGGGTCCGGAGGGCGTGCACAAGGCCGACATCGCGACCGCACAGCACCTCGGCGGCCGGGTGGCGGAGACCGCTCGTACGTTCATCGCGGGCCGGGCGGCCGTCGCCGCCTGAGCCGTACACGGCCGCACAGAGGGGAAGGGTCCGTCACCGAGTGACGGGCCCTTCCGCTCTGCAGGCCCGGCGCCTGCTGCGGCCGCGCAGGATCAAGCCGGTCATCGCCCGACGCGGAATGCCGCACGGCTCCGGGCTCGGCGCAGTCCCCTGGGTAGGAGAGCGGACGATACCCATGGGACAAGAGCGCCTTCGTCGCCCGCTTCCTGCGCGACCGCGGCCTCCAGCGGGAGATCGAGGAGTGCCTGAACGTGAAGGAGGCCTGGAACCGGGCGAACACGGTGATCTACTACGGCAAGGGCGGCGAGGCGACACCGGTGCGGCCCGGCAGCGCGGCCGTCAGGAGCACGCCGACCGCCGCCACGGCCGCAAGGGCCGTCAGCGTGGGCGCCGTCGCGGAGCCGGGCACTTCGGCAGCCCCGGCGAAGGCCGTCAGCGTGGTCGCCGCGGCCACTCCCAGCGTCGGGCCGATGTTCATGGCGGTCTGCTGGAGTCCGCCCGCCACCCCGGCGTGCTCCGCGGGCGCATGACGCACGACGACCGCCGTCGCGGTGACCATCACGGCACCGAAACCGGCACCCACCAGGAAGAAGCCGGAACCGATCGCCACCGCGCCCGACGCCCGATCGAGGCCGGAGAGTTCGAGGGCACCCAAGGCGAGGAGGCCCATCGCCACCGCGGCTGTCCGGCGCGGAGCCCAACGGCGCAGCAGTACGGCGCAGACCGGCGCGCCCAGGACCATCGCCACGGCCCCGGGCAGCGCCCGCAGAGCACTGCGGAAGGGGTCGAGGCCGAGGACGTCCTGCAGGAAGTAGGTGCCGGTGAACAGGGCACCGAACAGCACCGCCGACCCGGCCACCAGAAGGCCGAGGGCCGAGGCGACGGCCGCCGACCCGAGCACCTCCGGCGGCACCAGCGGACACCGGGTGCGCCGTTCATGCCGTACGAACGCGACACCCGCGATCACGGTCGCGGCGAATCCCGCCGCGGTCGCCGCCGCCCGGCCGGCCTCCGGCATGCCGACGAGCGTGTGCACCAGGCAGACCAGGGTCACAGCGAGCAGGCAGGCCCCGGCCAGGTCGAGCCGGGCGCCGGACGCCGCGGCGGACTCGAGGTCGGCGGCCTTCGGGTCCGCGGACTCCGGATCCCGTACGGCAAGGACGAGCAGTCCGATCGTCAGCGCCGGTACGACGTTGAGGAGGAAGACCGCCCGCCAGCCGAACTGCGCGGCGAGCGCCCCGCCGGCCAGCGGCCCTGCGGCGGCCGCCACCGCGATGACGCTGGTGCGCAGCGCGATGGGCATCCCGAGCCGGTCGGGCGGGAAGGCCGCCCGCAGCATCCCGAGAGTGGCCGGCTGCAGCAGCGCTCCGAAGACGCCCTGGGCGACGCGTAGCGCGATCACCCAGCCGATGTCCGACGCCAGGCCGATTCCCGCAGAGGCGGCGCCGAAGCCAAGGATCCCGGAGGCGAACACCTGCCGGTGGCCGTACTGGTCACCGAGGCGGCCGGCGAAGACGAGCAGGCTCGCCACCGCGATCAGATAGCCGGTGCTGGTCCACTGGACCTGCTCGAAGGAGGCATGCAGATCCCGTTGCATCGTGGGCTGCACGATGGTCAGCACCGTTCCGTCGAGAGCGACGATCGCGGCCCCCACGACACTGCCGGCCAGCGTGATCCGGCGGTGGGACACGCTCACCGGGCCGCCGGACCGAGGTGGGCGTCCAGCACGGTGCGCAACAGCGGCTCGACGTCGTCGGTGCCCGTCGCGAGCTGGAGGCTGCCCCAGCCCCACAATTGAGCCACGCCGTGCAGATTCGCCCACAACGCGGTCGCGACGACCTGCGGCGGGTCCTCTCCGGGGCGCGGCCGCACCTGGGCCACCGCGTCCACGAATCTGCCGAAGAGCGGCAGGCTGGTCTCCCGCAGACCGAGATGGCCGCTTTTCAGCAGGTCATGGCGGAACATCAGCTCGAACATGCCGCCGTCGGTCCGTGCGAAGTCCAGATACACGCGGCACAGTTCGGCGACCCGGGCGCGCGGATCCTGCTCGTGGGCCTCGCCCACCTCGCCCACCTCGGCGGCCCTGCGCGCCAGGTCGGCGAAGCCTTCCCGGGCGATGGCGGACAGCAGCGTCAGATGGGTCGGGAAGTACCGGCGGGGAGCGCCGTGCGAGACGCCCGCGCTGCGGGCGATCTCCCGGAGGGACAGCGCCTCCACTCCCCTACTGGTCACAAGTTCGACCCCCGCAGCCACCAGCCGGGCCCGCAGGCCCTCGTCCTGTTCAGTCATAGACACTGTCTACCGCAAGGGGTAGACAGTGTCTACGCCCAAGGGGGGCAATGCGCACCTGTCCCCGGGGCACGGCCGCTCAGCGGCCGGGCCCCGGGGACGTACAGCGGTCAGCCGGTGGTGAGCCACCGCCCGGGGATGGCCCGCGGCCCGCGGTGCCGCACCCGGCGGCTGTCGCCCCGTACAGGGCCGGGGCGTCCGAAGGTCAGGGCGCGTGCCGGCGGCCGAGGCCGTCGGCACCGGCCCTGCTCAGCCGAAGACCACGGACCACGGGCGCGGTGCCTCCCCCGCGTCGCCCATCGGCACCGCCGTCGTGTGGTCGCGCGCCAGCACGTCCGCCGCGACCGCGGCGAACTCCCGCGCGCCCGGGTGCGAAGACTGCCGCGGCCAGGCCGCGCGGATCCGCTGGGTGAGCGGCCGCCCGGCCAGTGGCCGCCACGCCACCCTGGGCTCCTTGCGGGCCACCGGCCCCTGGTCGAAGGCGACTCCGTGGCCCGCCGTGACGAGCCCGATCAGGAACTCGGGGTTACGGGCGTGCCGTACGCGACCGGGCACGAACCCCGCCGCGCGGCAGATGCCGAGCGTCCTGTCGTACCAGCCGGGTGCGGTGGAGCGCGGGAAGAGCACCAGGTCGTGGCCCGCGAGTTCGGCGAGTGCCACCTCGGGCAGCCGGACGAGGGGCGACGTCCTCGGCAGCACGACTCCGAGGTCGACGCCGGTCTCGGGACCGAGGACGATGTCGGTCGCGTCGACGGGGGCGTGCACCAGGCCGACGTCCAGCCCTCCGGACGCCAGCAGGCGCACCTGCTCGTCCGTCGTCACCTCCTGGAGGTCGACCCGCAGCGCGGGTGCCCGGTCGGCGCACTCCGCGAGGAGGGAGCCGAGGACCGCTGCCGAGGTGTCGGGCGGCACCCCGGCGCGCAGGGTGCCGAGGTCGCCGTCGCGGGCACGCCGTATCAGGACCCGGGTGCGTTCCTCGCGCGCCAGCAGGTCCCGCGCCTCGTCGAGGAGGACCGTGCCGGCCGGCGTGAGCCGGATCTGTCGCCGTGAGCGGTCGAAGAGTTCGGCGCCGAGGTCGTCCTCCAGTCTGCGGACGGCGCGGCTGAGCGGGGGCTGGGCCATGCCGAGCCGCTCGGCGGCCCGCCCGAAGTTCATCTCGTCGGCGACGGCGAGGAAGATACGCAGGTGGCGCAAGAGATCCACGGGACGACAGTAGGCGAGGGGGCGGGGGCTCGGGGTGCGGATCGAGGAGAGGCTGGGCGCGGTGTTCGCGGCGGCGGGTGCGGAAGGCAGGATGCACGCGCTGGACATCGACTCCGGCGGGGACGTGGGGTACGGCGCCGACGAACCGGTCGTGGTCGCCTCGGTGTTCAAGGTGCTGCTGGTGCTGGAGTTCGCCCGGCAGGCGGCGGCCGGTCAGCTCGATCCGCGGGAGCGGGTGCTGGTCACGGCCGGGCACCGGCTCGGCGGCTGGGGCACGGCGGGGTGCCTGGACGACGTGGAGGTCTCCCTGCGGGACCTCGCGCACTTCGCGATGTCGGTCAGCGACAACACGGCCGCGGATCTCCTGCTGGAGCGGGTGGGCGTGGACACCGTGAACCTGCTGGCGAAGGAGCTGGGGCTCGTGCGCACCCGGATCGTGGGCGGCCCCCGGCAGCTGCTGGAGTCGATGCTCGAGGAGGTGGGGGCGCGGGACGAGCGGGAGTTCGCGTCCCTGTTCCCGGCGCTGTCCCCCGCCGAGGTCGGTGCGCTCGGCGTCTTCGACCCGGCGCGGACGAACGCGAGCACACCCCGGGAGATGACGCGGCTGCTGCGGATGATCTGGCGTGACGAGGCCGGTCCCGCGCAGGCGTGCGCCCAGGTACGGGACCTGATGGCACGTCAGGTATTCCGGCACCGTCTCGCGGCGGGGTTCGGGGACGGCGTGCGGGTCGCGGCGAAGACGGGCACGCTGCCGGGACTGCACAACGAGGTGGGTGTGGCCGCGTACCCGGACGGTGGGCGGTACGCGGTCGCGGTCTTCGCCCGTACGCCGGATCCGGTGGCGAACCGCACGCGGACGGACGTGGCGATCGGCACCGCGGCGCGGACGGCGGTGGATTTCCTGCGCGCTCCGTCCGGTGGACAGAGCAGGTGACCAGGTGTCATACACCTGACGGTATGGGTCATGAGCGGCTCCGGTCTTGGACGCTATCGGCCTGGGGCTGATCTTCTGCGTGTCATGAGCGAATTCGAGAACACCACGGAGGAAGGCGGTCGGCGGTCGTTCGTCCGCAGGACGCTGCTGCGCGGCGCCGCGCTCGGAGCGACGGTGCCCCTGCTGCCCGCCGCGGCTGGGGCGGCGGAACGGAGCGGCGACGCGACCGCGCGGGTACGGGCGGACAGCGCGACCCTGCAATGGCTCGGCACCTCGGGCTGGCGTGTCGGCATCGGCGGCCGCGGTGTCCTCTTCGACCCGTACATCACCCGTTTCGAGACCGGCCTGTTCGGCCCGAAGGGCAGCTTCGACCCGGCCACGGAGCTGACCTGTGACGAGGACCTGGTGGCCCGGCACGCGGGCAGGCCGGAGACCGTCCTGGTCAGCCACACCCACTGGGACCACGTCAACGACGTCCCGTTCATCGCGAAGTCCACGGGCGCACGGGTCTTCGGCACGGAGACGACGTACCACGTGCTGCGGTCCCTCGGGGTCGATGCGGCGCAGATCAGCGTCGTCAAGGGCGGCGAGGTGCTGGACTTCGGCGACTACACGGTCGAGGTGGTCTCCAGTCGGCACAGCCGCAACGCGAAGTGGTCGTACTTCGCCCCGGGCACGCTGCATGCGCCGCCGCCGCGCGCCCCGCGCACCGTCTCGGACCTGCCGGAGGGCGACACACTGGCGTTCCAGCTGACGGTGGCGGGCGGTCCTTCGGTGTTCTTCATGGGCGCGAGCGACGTCGACGAGCGCGCGGTGGCCGGGCTGCGCCCGGACGTCCTGATGGCGGCGGTGCCCTCCAGCCGGGCGACGCACCGCTATGTCCCGCGGCTGCTGGGTGCGCTCGGCGGCCCAGCGACCGTCGTCCCGGTGCACTGGGACCACTTCGAGAGGCCGCTGAGCGGGCCGCCGCAGCCGGATCCGGTGATGGACCTCGACGGTTTCGTCGCCGAGGTCCGCCGGTGCAGCCCCACTTCCCGGGTGGTCGTTCCTGACTACGCGACGGTCTTCGGGGCGGACCTGACGCCTACCTCCTGACCTTGCGGTTCGCCCGCAGCCACTCCTTGTTCATCGCCGCGATGGAGGGCAGCGGGATGCCCTTGGGGCAGGCGGTCGCGCACTCGCCGGTCAGCGTGCAGCCGCCGAAGCCCTCCTCGTCCATGGCGGCGACCATGTCGAGCACGCGGGTCTCGCGCTCCGGGGCGCCCTGCGGCAGCACGTTGAGGTGGTTGATCTTCGCCGAGGTGAAGAGCATGGCGGAGCCGTTGGGGCAGGCCGCCACGCAGGCGCCGCAGCCGATGCACTCGGCGTGCTCGAAGGCGAGGTCGGCGTCGGGCTTCGGCACCGGCGTCGCGTGGGCCTCGGGTGCCGATCCGGTGGGGGCGCTGATGTAGCCGCCGGCCTGGATGATCCGGTCGAAGGCGGTGCGGTCGACGACCAGGTCCCTGACGACCGGGAAGGCGGCCGCCCGCCACGGCTCGACGTCGATGGTGTCGCCGTCCTGGAAGGAGCGCATGTGGAGCTGGCACGTGGTGGTGCGCTCGGGGCCGTGGGCGTCGCCGTTGATGACGAGCGAGCAGGCGCCGCAGATGCCCTCGCGGCAGTCGTGGTCGAAGGCGACCGGCTCCTCGCCGCGCAGGATGAGGTCCTCGTTGAGGGTGTCGAGCATTTCCAGGAAGGACATGTCCGGGGATATACCGTCCACCTCGTAGGTGGCCATGGCGCCGGGGGCGTCGGCGTTCTTCTGGCGCCAGACGCGCAGGTTGAGCTTCATGCGTAGCTCCGCTGGGTGGGGTGGACGTACTCGAAGACGAGGTCTTCCTTGTGGAGGACGGGGGCTCGGCCCGTGTCCGTGAACTCCCAGGCCGCGGCGTAGGAGAACTCCTCGTCCTTGCGGGCCGCCTCGCCGTCCGGCGTCTGGGACTCCTCGCGGAAGTGACCGCCGCAGGACTCGGTGCGGTGCAGTGCGTCGAGGCACATCAGCTCGGCGAGTTCCAGGTAGTCGACGATGCGGTTGGCCTTCTCCAGCGACTGGTTGAACTCCTCGCCGCTGCCCGGCACCTTGATGCGGCGCCAGAACTCCTCGCGGATCTGCGGGATCCGTTCCAGTGCCTTGCGCAGCCCGGTCTCGGTGCGGGCCATGCCGCAGTACTCCCACATGAGTTCACCGATCTCGCGGTGGAAGGAGTCAGGGGTGCGGTCGCCGTCGACGGAGAGCAGCAGGCTGATCCGGTCCTCGGTCTCGGCCACGGCCTCCTGCACGGCCGGGTGTTCGACGGTGACCGGGTCCTTGTGCGGGGTGCGGGCCAGGTAGTCGTTGATGGTGGAGGGGAGCACGAAGTAACCGTCGGCGAGGCCCTGCATCAGGGCGGAGGCGCCGAGCCGGTTGGCTCCGTGGTCGGAGAAGTTGGCCTCGCCGATGGCGAAGAGGCCCGGGACGGTGGTCTGGAGGTCGTAGTCGACCCACAGTCCGCCCATCGTGTAGTGCACGGCGGGGTAGATCCGCATCGGCACCTCGTACGGGTTCTCCGCGGTGATCCGCTCGTACATGTCGAAGAGGTTGCCGTACTTCTCCTCGACCTTCGCCCGGCCCATGCGGGCGACGGCGTCGGCGAAGTCGAGGTAGACGCCCTCCCGTCGCCCACCACCGCCCTCAACCGAGGAGCCTTCGGCTCCGCCCCCCTGATTCTGGCCGCCGGGGCCGACGCCGCGGCCCTCGTCGCAGACGTTCTTCGCGGCGCGCGAGGCGATGTCGCGCGGCACGAGGTTGCCGAAGGACGGGTACATCCGCTCCAGGTAGTAGTCCCGCTCGTCCTCGGGGATCTCGTTCGGCGGGCGGTGGTCGCCGCGTGCTCTGGGGACCCAGATGCGTCCGTCGTTGCGCAGCGACTCGCTCATCAGGGTCAGCTTGGACTGGTGGTCGCCGGTGCGAGGGATGCAGGTGGGGTGGATCTGGGTGAAGCAGGGGTTGGCGAAGTACGCGCCGCGCCGGTGGGCGCGCCAGATCGCGGTGGCGTTGGAGTTCATGGCGTTCGTCGACAGGTAGAAGACGTTGCCGTAGCCGCCGGTCGCGAGGACGACCGCGTCGGCGACGTACGTGGAGATCCGGCCGGTGACGAGGTCGCGGGCGACGATGCCGCGGGCGCGGCCGTCCACCACGATCAGGTCGAGCATCTCGGTGCGGGCGTGCAGGGTGACGTTGCCCGCGGCGATCTGGCGGGAGAGGGCCTGGTAGGCGCCGAGGAGGAGCTGCTGGCCCGTCTGCCCGCGGGCGTAGAAGGTGCGGGAGACCTGGACGCCGCCGAAGGAGCGGGTGTCGAGCAGTCCACCGTACTCGCGGGCGAAGGGGACGCCCTGCGCCACGCACTGGTCGATGATCTCGACGGAGATCTGGGCGAGCCGGTGGACGTTGGACTCGCGGGCGCGGAAGTCTCCGCCCTTGACCGTGTCGTAGAAGAGGCGGTGGATGGAGTCGCCGTCGTTGCGGTAGTTCTTGGCCGCGTTGATGCCGCCCTGGGCGGCGATGGAGTGGGCGCGCCGCGGAGAGTCCTGGTAGCAGAACTGCTCGACGTGGTAGCCCTGTTCGGCGAGTGTGGCGCCGGCGGCGCCGCCGGCGAGGCCGGTGCCGACGACGATGACGGTGTGGCCACGGCGGTTGGCGGGGTTGACGAGTTTCGCCTCGAAGCGCCGCTTGTCCCAGCGTTCGGCGACGGGCCCTTCGGGCGCTTTGGCGTCGGCGAGCGGGGCGCCGACCTCGTAGCCTGTGTAGTCGACGAAGTCGTTCATGTCAGCTCACCACTTCGGTCATGACGGCGACGGGTACGGAGAGGAATCCGGCGGTCAGTGCGAGCGCCAGCACGTTCGCGGTGGTCTTCAGGACGCGGTCGCGGGTGGCGCTGCCGACGCCGAGCGTCTGGGCGGCGCTCCAGAAGCCGTGCCGGATGTGGAGTCCGACGGCGAGCATGGCGACGATGTAGATCACGTTGCCGTACCAGGTGGAGAAGGTGTCCACGACGTTCTGGTAGGGGTGGCCCTCCTGGAATCCGCCCGTGTGCACGGTGCCGGTCGTCAGGTCGAGGAGGTGCCAGACGATGAAGAGGCCGAGGATGACGCCGCCCCAGCGCATGGTGCGGGTGGCGTAGCTCGCGCGCGGCCGCTTGTGGACGTAGCGGCTGGGACGGGCCTTGATGTCGCGGCGGCTGAGCTGGTACGCGGAGACCGCGTGCCCGACCACGGCGGCGAGCAGCACCACGCGGACGAGCCACAGAGCCCAGGAGTGGTGCAGGACCGGAGCGCCCATGGTGCGCAGCCAGTGGCCGTAGGCGTTGAACTCGCCCGGCCCGAAGAAGATCTTCAGGTTGCCGAACATGTGGGCGACCAGATACCCGAGCATGATCAGACCGCTGACGGCCATGACCGTTTTCTTGCCGATGGTCGATGCCCAGAAGGTGCGCGTCCTGGACGGTTGTCGTTCCGTCCGCGTTGCCAGAGCCATGCCGTCGACGCTAGGGCGGAGAACACGAGAGGTCCAAGACATGATTCTGCTCGGATCAATAGGCTGGTCCTATGGAAGCTCTAGAGTGGTGCCATGCAGCTCCAGCAGCTCCGCTACTTCGTCGCCGTCGCGGAAACCCGGCACTTCACCCGCGCCGCCGAGCGCGTCCACGTCTCCCAGCCCTCCCTCTCCCAGCAGATCCGGGCCCTGGAGCAGGAGCTCGGCGCCAATCTCTTCGCCCGCGCCCGGGGCAACATCGCCCTCACGGACGCCGGTGACGCGCTGCTCCCGCTGGCGCGCCGCATCCTCGCCGACACCGAGACGGCCCGCCGCGAGGTGCAGGAACTGGCCCAGCTGCGCCGGGGCCGGGTCCGTCTCGGCGCCACTCCGAGCCTGTGCACCGGTCTGCTGCCGCAGGTACTGCGCACCTTCCACGATCTGCACCCGGGCATCGAGATCCTGATCGAGGAGTCCGGCTCGCACGATCTCGTACGGGAGCTCGCGCGCGGTGCACTCGACCTGGCGCTCGTCGTGCTGCCCCTCCCCTCGCCCTCGCCGGCGCTCACCACCGTCGAACTGCTGCGGGAGGACCTGGTGGTGATCTCCTCACCGGCGGCCGCTGCGCCGCCGGCTCCGGTGCGGATCGCGGATCTCGCGGGCGAGCCGCTGGTGATGTTCCGCCACGGGTACGACCTGCGGGAGCTGACGGTGGCCGCCTGCCGCGCGGAGGGCTTCGAGCCGTCGTTCACGGTGGAGGGCGGCGAGATGGACGCCGTGCTGGGGTTCGTGCGGGCGGGGCTCGGCGTCGCCGTCGTGCCCAGCATGGTCGCGGCGGGCGCCGGAGGGGACCTGCGGGTCACCCCGCTGGCCCGCCCCGGTCTGCGGCGCACGATCGCGCTCGCCCACCGCAGCGATGTGGCGCCGCCGCGTGCGGCCCGCGAGCTGCAGCGGGTGCTGCTGGACTCGCGGACCTGAGCGGGTCCGGCCGGGGCGGCCGGGGCCGGACCGGGGCCGGCAGGTCCGGACCGCGGCCGGCGCCCCACCGGGAGGCTTCCCTCCCTCCCCTTGCGGCCTGGCGGCCGTGGGTGGCGGTCCGCCCGGCGAAGCCAGCGGGAGTGACCCCCATCCCGAACCGGGGCTCCGCCCCAACGAGCGCGTCGCACACGACAAGCCCCGCTGGAGGCACCCCCACGCCCGCAGGGCGTAGGGGGAGGAACCCCCGGGATCAGACCGCGTCCGCCAGGACCAGCGCGTGGATGCGGTCCGGCGCACCGGGCCGTGCGTAGTACCAGCCCTGGGCCGTGTCGCACCCCAGCTCGCGCAGCTGCTCGGCCTGGGCTCCCGTCTCCACGCCCTCCACGGTCACGGCGAGTTCGAGACTGTGCGCCAGCGACACGATGCCCTCGACGATCTTCAGATCGACGGGGTCGGCGGGGTGCTGCTGCATCCCCTGCGTGAAGGAACGATCCAGCTTGAGCACGCTCACCGGCAGTCTGCGCAGGTTGGCCAGGTTCGAGTAGCCGGTGCCGAAATCGTCGAGCGCGATGTCCACGCCCATCTCGGCGAGTTGGCGCAGCGGCTTGAGCAGGTCCTCGTCGGCGCCGATGAGCGCGGACTCGGTGACCTCCAGGCACAGGGCGCCGGGCTCCAGGCCCGAGCGCTCCAGCACGTCCACCGTGTCCGCGACGAGCCCCGGGTGCTGGAGCTGGGCCGGCGAGAGGTTGACGTTGATGCGCAGCGGGCCGCCGTCGGTGTGCCGGATGCTCCAGTACCGGGCCTGCCGTACGGCCTCCTGGAGCACCCAGCGGCCGAGCGGCACGATCAGCCCGGTGCGTTCGGCGAGCGGGATGAACCGGTCGGGCCCGAGCACCCCGTACTGCGGGTGGCACCAGCGCACGAGTGCCTCGGCGCCGTGCACACTGCCGTCGCCGAGGTGGACGAGCGGCTGGTACTCGATGAAGAACTCGTCGCGCTCCAGCGCGGCTGGCAGGGCGTTGGTCAGCCCGTGCCGGGTGATGGCGCGGGCGTCGGCCTCCGGGTCGGCCAGTTCGAAGCGGTTGCCGCCCGCCGACTTGGCCCGGTACATGGTGATGTCGGCACTGCGCAGCACCTCGGCGCTGGTCCGCTCGCCCCCCGGGCCCTCGACGATGCCGATGCTGCCGCGCACGGTGAACTCGCGCCCGTCGACGGTCACCGGCGAGGCGAGCGAGCCGAGGATGCGGGAGGCGAGCTCGTCGACCTCGCGCTCGGTGTCGGGTCCGGTGGTCAGCGCGACGAACTCGTCCCCGCCGAGCCGGGCGACCATCTCCCCCGGCGCGGTGGCACAGCTCTGCAGCCGGTCGGCGACCTCCACGAGCAGCCGGTCGCCGGTTGCGTGTCCGAGGCTGTCGTTGATGGCCTTGAAACCGTCGAGGTCGAGGTAGCAGAGCCCGAAGCGGGCGCCGTCGCCGGCCGACACGGCCTTCTCGAGCCGCTCGAAGAACAGGGTGCGGTTGGGCAGTCCGGTCAGCGCGTCGTGCGTGGCCTCGTAGCGCAGCCTCAGGTTGAGGAGCCGGCGCTCGGTGGTGTCCTCCAGGAGGGCCAGCTGGTACTGCGGGGCTCCCTCGGCGTCGCGCAGCAGCGAGACGGTGAGGTTGGTCCACAGCACCGTGCCGTCGTTGCGGTAGAACGGCTTCTCCGTCCGGTAGTGCTCGCGCTCGCCGCGGACCAGTTCCCGGTAGAGGTCCCAGACCTGGGGCCGGTCCTCGGGGTGCACCCACTCGGTGAGCTTGCGGCTGCGCACGTGGTGTTCGAGGCCGCCGAACATCTGCATGAGGGTGTCGTTGACCTCCAGCAGATTGCCGTCGAGGTCGGCGATCCCGATGCCGATCGCGGCCCCGTCGAACACCGCACGGAAGCGGACCTCGGTGGCGTGCATCGCCTCCAGGGCGTCGTTGCGCGCGAGCAGCGAGGAGCGGGCGATGGCCTCCTGCTCGGCGAGAGTGCGTTCGCGCAGCGCCGCCGCGAACCCGGCGGCGACGGCGTGCTGGAGCCGCGCGCAGCGCGCCCTGTTCTCCTCGGCACTCTGCTCCTGGTCGCCGCAGTACAGCACGAGGTAGGACTCGACGACGCCGAGCGTGCGGCTGAGCGCGTCGGGGTCCGTGCAGTGGGCGTCGACGAGCGACCTGCCGATCCGCTGCGCGGACTGCGGGTTGAACGGGCGCTCGCGCAGTACGCGGCACAGGTCCCGTGCCACCGGCAGCAGATGCTGTTCCAACTCCGGCCGGGTGAGCGACGTCGACGTCACCGGGAAGACGGCCCGGCTCCAGATCGTCGCGAACCGGCTGAGTCTGTCCTCAAGGGCGTCCGCCTCCGCGTCGGGACCGGTCGCCTGCGACGACGGCTTCACGCCTTGTGCCCCACCCCGGAGAAGCCCGAGAAGGCATATGGGTCCTCCTGGTCGACGGGCGTGTCGGGCCGCCAGTGGGGCATGGCGACCAGTCCGGGCTCGACCATGTCGTATCCCTCGAAGAAGGCCGCGATCTCCTCGCGGGTGCGCATGACCAGGGGGTTGCGGATCTCCTCGTAGACGGCGACCGCGCCGCCCGCCACGTCCTCGGCGACCGGTATCCCCTCGTACGAGGCGTGGGTGATGATCAGGAGGCTTCCGGGCGCGAGCGCGTCGCGCAGTTCCGCCACCGCCGCGTACGGATCGTCCTCGTCCTCGAGGAAGTGCAGTACGGCCACGAGCAGCAGGGCCACCGGCCGCTCCAGGTCGAGCAGCCCGGTGACCTCGGGGCTGTCGAGGATCTGCCCCGGCTTGCGGAGGTCGGCGCAGACCACGCCGGACCGCTCGTCCCCGGCGAGTATGGTCCGGCTGTGGGCGACGGCCACGGCGTCGTGGTCGACGTAGACGACCCGGGCCTCGGGGTCCGCCGCGCGGGCCACTTCGTGGACGTTGCCGAACGTGGGAATGCCGGAGCCGATGTCGAGGAACTGGCTGATCCCCTCGCCCACCGCGTAATTCACGGCCCTGCGCATGAACGCGCGGTTCGCCTGCATGATCTTCGGGAGGCCCGGCATGAACCGCATCGCCTTGCGCGCCGCTTCGCGGTCGGCCTCGAAATTGTGCGAGCCGCCCAGGTAGAAGTCGTAAATGCGGGACACGCTCGGCACCGATATGTCGATGCTCTGCGGGGCCCAGGCGGGACGCTCCATCGATGTCTCCAACAAGTCGCCACGGCGGATCGGCCATGTCCATGGCCAGCGTTCGAGCCGAGGCTACTGATCGCCCGCCAAGAGGGCGACCCCAAACGGAAATTAGCGGTCCGTTCTTGGTCACACGTCGTCGTCACGTACACGGGTCATGACCGATCGTCACAGGACCGCGGTACAGTCGCCCCGCACATGCGGCCGGCCCGCCGTCACACCCTGGGGGTGCGAGGCGGGCCGGCGTGGGGCCTTTCCCCGAGAAAGGCCCCGGGTCGGAGGCGCGGTGTGGGGACTACTTGGGCGCTCCGACCGGCTTGCCCTCCGGCGACACGGCGTACCAGGTGCCGCCGACGCCCTGGCCGTTGGTGTCACCGGCCTTGGCGTCGCCGGAGAAGGTGTAGATGGGCCAGCAGTCGATGGTCTGCTGCTTGATTCCGTCGGGCCGGTCGAAGGTGACGAAGCCCTTCTTGAGGATTCCCTCGGTGTCGTTCTTGTCGACGGGCTCGACGACGGGCCACTTCTCCAGGCACTCGCCGGTGCAGGCCGTCTTCATGGGCCAGGCCGAGTCCTTCATGAAGCGGTAGACGGTCATGCCGTTCTTGTCGACGACGATCTCGCCGAGCTTGGGGTCCTTGCGTACGGACAGGCCCGCGAGATCCGCCGCCTCGCCGCCCTCGTTCTCGCCGGCCTCCTCCTCGCCGCCGCCCTCGGCACCGCCGCCGGGCGCCGCCTTCTTGCCGTCGGGGGCGGCCGCGTACCAGGTGCCGCCCACGCCTTGGCCGTTGACGTCGCCGGCCTTGGTGTCCTTGGCGTAGCGGTACATCGGCCAGCCGTCGATGGTGAGCTGCTTGGTGCCGTCCTCCCTGGTCACCTCGCCGATCAGGGACGGGTCGACACCGGGTGCCGCGGTCGCACCGCCGGCGGCGACGACGGGCCACGCCTTCGCGCAGTCCCCTTCGCAGTTGGACTTCGGCGGCTTGGCGGTGTCCTTGTCGAACCGGTAGAGCGTGAAGCCCGCGCTGTCCGTGACGACCTTGCCGAGGTCCTTGCTCTCCCAGACGGCGAGCTGGCCCGCGGGCTTGGCCGCAGCCGCCCCCTCCCCGGCGCCGGAGCCGTACCCGGCGTCCGCTCCGTAGCCTCCGCTGCCTGGCTGCGCGGGGTTCGCGGCGCCCACCGCCTGGCCGGGGGTTTCGGTGCCCTGGTCCTGACCGCACGCCGTCGTCAGCGCGAGTACGGCCGCCGCAGTCACCGCGAGCGAGGCGTTCCGCCAGGTGTTCATGTCCACTCCCGTAGTTCTTCCAGCCGGTTCCGGCGCCTCGGGGCGCCGTTCATGGTCATAGGTACGGACGGGGGAGCGGCCTGTGTTCAATGCGCGCGAAAAAATCTTCGAAGCCGGCACGGACACGAATGGGGAAATCCCGGTGGCACCAGGTGAATTCACCCCGGTCCGGCAGCGCGGGAAATGGCTTGAACCCAACTGAACCATGTGGCCCTTGTGTCACTCCAACGCCGGTGTCTCAGCGGCAGGGGTCTCGTGCGGAGCGCATCCGCCTGCGCGGTTCTGTGCTCGCCTTGGGCCCCGAGTACTCCATTCGACGACCAGTTCCGCACGGGTACGGGGCCGCGGTCAGGGTCGCCCTCTCTTCGAGCCGGGGCGCGGTGGGCGAAGCAAAGCCGGCCATCCCCATCGGCGCGAGAGGCGCCGTCGTCGGCCGCCCGCCGTGCGGGTCCGGCCCCCGTCGTACGAGTCCAGGACAGGACGGCTCTCCCCGACCCTGCCCGGCCCCGCGAACAGCAGCGTCGTCGCCCCTCGCATCCCCGGTTTGTCCCGATACGCCGACACGCCCGGCATCTCCCCCGTCCGGCGCAGCGTTATGCCCCGTTTGACCTACACCGATCGCGTCCGTCCCACCCCGCTCCTAACGTTTCGGGTGATCGAGGAGCACTCCCCGACCTGTGCGGAACGGTTCCGCTACTGCTCCCCGAGAACCCGGAGGTCCGACCATGCGCGCGATACGTGCCGCGTCCGCCGCTCTGCTCGGAGCGGCCGCACTCGCCCTGACCGCTCCCACCGCAGCCTTCGCCGTGAACAACACGCCGTATGACTTCCGCGTGACGCCCTCGACCGTCGCCCCGGGCGGCCGCGTGACCCTGACCGCGGGCGGCTGCCCGAGCACGACCACGGTGACGTCCGGTGTCTTCGACGTCGTCACCGTTCCCCAGAACGGCGCGGCCACGGCCGTGGTCGACCAGGACGCCACGCCGGGCGCCGTGTACTCGGTCCAGTTCAACTGCATCGGCCGGATCGGCACCCTCGATCTCCGGATCTCCGGCGGCACCTCCACGCCGACCGTGAGTTCCACGACGACCATCGCCCCCTCGGGTGTGGGCGGCGGCCTGGGCGGCAGCTTCGAGGCGATGAACACGACCGAGATCGTGGCGGGCGGTGTCCTGGTCGCGGCCGCCGCCACGGCGACCGTCCTCGTCGTCCGCAGGCGCGCGGCGCACCGCCGCCACTGATTGGCGGCCAACGCCCTTCTCAACCGGACCCAACCGCCCGCCGCCCCGAGTCCCGCACAGGACTCGGGGCAACGGGCGGTTATGGGTCCGACCGGGAGGTTCGGCCGGTCAGGCCTGACCGCTGACCGTGCGGCGGCGGCGGACGATGAAGAGGCAGCCGCCGACGGCCGCCGTGGCGACCAGGCCGGCGCCGACCGCCATCTCGGTGCCGGTGGGCCCGATCGAGCCGCCGAGACCACCCGCCGCACCGCGTGCGCGGATCACCCTGAACGAGGCGCTGGCGGTCCGCGAGCTGTCGTTGCACCGGACCGTCAGGTGGTAGGTGCCGGGAGCAGCGTTGTTGCGGACGCGGGCCGTGGCCGTGGCCGTACCCCCACCGTCACCACCGAAGTTGCCACCGTCACCACCGAAGTTGCCACCGTCACCACCGAAGTTGCCACCGTCCCCACCGCGGTTTTCGGTGTCGCCACCGCGGTTGTCATCCTGGCCGCCACGGTTGCCACCGTCATCACCACGGTTGCCGCCGTCGCCGCCCTGGCCGCCGCCGTCATCACCACGGTTGCCACCGTCGTCACCACGGTTGCCCCCGTCACCGCCCTGGCCGCCGCCGTCACCGCCAAAGTCGCCGCCGTTATCACCACGGCCGCCACCGTCACCACCAAAGTCGCCGCCGTTATCACCACGGCCGCCACCGTTATCGCCGCGGTTGCCGCCGTCACCGCCAAAGTTGCCGCCATCACCGCCCTGGCCGCCGCCGTCACCACCAAAGTCGCCGCCGTTATCACCACGGCCGCCACCGTTATCGCCGCGGTTGCCGCCATCACCCCCACGGCCGCCACCGTTATCGCCGCGGTTGCCGTCACCGCCAAAGTTGCCGCCGTCGCCACCACGGCCGCCGCCGTTATCGCCGCGGTCGCCGCCATCACCCCCACGGCCGCCACCGTTATCGCCGCGGTTGCCGTCACCGCCCAAGTTGCCGCCGTCGCCACCACGGCCGCCGCCGTCATCGCCGCGGTTGCCGCCATCACCACCACGGCCGCCACCGTTATCGCCGCGGTTGCCGCCGTCGCCCCCACGGCCGCCGCCGTTATCGCCGCGGTTGCCGCCGTCGCCCCCACGGCCGCCGCCGTTATCGCCGCGGTTGCCGCCGTCGCCCCCACGGCCGCCGCCGTTATCGCCGCGGTTGCCGCCATCACCCCCGCGGCCCCTACCGTCACCACCCCGGCCCCCACCGTCACCACCAAAGTTGCCGCCATCACCCCCACGGCCCCCACCGTCACCACCAAAGTTGCCGCCATCACCCCCACGGCCGCCGCCGTCGTTCCGGGAGAGCACGGCGTCGGGAAAGGCGTTCGAGCTGACGACGCCACCGCGGTGGCAGCCGTCGACGCTGATCGTCAGGGTGCCTCCGGGGAAGACCGAGGACGGGCTGACGTGGACGTTCCTCGGGCCGTCGCCACCGCCGGCGGCGGCCAGCGGAGCGCAGAGCCCGACGGCCGCGAAAGCGGTCGCGGTCGCCGCGAGAGCGCGTGTAGCACGCATGGTTGAACCTCCAGCGGAAGACGTTCCGGAGCGGCGCTCCGGGAAATTCGACGAGGACGCCTCCCATGACGAACCCTCACCGCCAGTGACGTACGTCGCATTTCGGCCTTGGTCCACCCCAGTGAGCGACACGCCGTGTGGGCGTCCCGCCGCCTGACGGAGCCGCAGGTCACAGACCGTCAGCGTGTTTATCAGCCCGTTACTCGGATGGGTCACCCCGAGTGGCCGCCGCCACCCGTTCGCTCTTCCCTTCTCGCAGCGCCCGCCGACCGCACTTAGCGTGACCGCATGCGCACAAAGGGGAGAACCATGGGCCAGGACATCTACGGCTCCGAGCCGAGACGACGCTCGCCCTGGGGCGTGCTGGCCCTCGTCATGCTCAGCGGGATCGCGCTGATGAGGAACGGCGTCGACGCGGGGATCGGGCCCCCGCAGCCCGCGGCCGCCGCGTCGCTCGGCAAGCACGCGGGCGAGACGTTCCTGCCCGTGCCGCTCGAACCGCTGCCGTACGCGCCCCCGGTCCGGGTGCGCGTCTCCTCGCTCAAGGTGGACGCGCCGATCATGGACGTCGGCCTGGACGAGAAGGGGTGGATCGCGGCACCGCCCGCGCAGGAGCCCAACCTCGCGGGCTGGTTCCAGAACGGCGTGGCCCCGGGTCAGCGCGGCACCGCCGTGATCGTCGGGCACGTCGACAACCAGGCGGGCCCGGCGGTGTTCTACGGTCTCGGCTCGGTGAAGCCCGGGGATTCGGTCGAGGTGCCGCGACAGGACGGCAGGACGGCTGTCTTCGAGGTGTACGGCGTGGAGGTGTTCTCCAAGACGGACTTCCCCGGGGTCCGCGTCTACGGCGACACCGGTTCGCCCGAGCTGCGGGTCATCACCTGCGGGGGCGGCTACTCCAAGACGCAGGGCTACGACGGCAACGTCGTCGTCTTCGCCCGTATGGTCAAGGCCCGCTGACCGGGGGCCCGTTGCCGGCCGCGGCCTCCGTGGCCGGCGGCCGGCCGGTCGCCGGCCCGCTCAGCGACGGGGGACGGTGATGCGGTAGCCCTCTTCCAGCAGCTTCGGCAGGTACCTGCGCAGGGCCGCGACGCTCTGGGAGCGGTTGCCGCCCGCGTCGTGGGAGAGCACGACGACACCCGGGGCCGCGCCCCGCAGCACCCGCCTGACGATGGTGCGGGTGCCGGGGGTCGCCCAGTCCAGGGTGTCCAGGGTCCAGGCCAGCGGTTCCATGCCGAGCTCGGCGCCGATCTCGAAGGAGTGCCGGTTCCACGCTCCGTAGGGCGCCCGGTACCAGAGCGGGGCGGAGCCCACCGCCTCCTCGACGACGTCGCTCGTCCTGCCCAGCTCGTATCGGATCCGGGACGGCGCCAGGCCGGGGACGAGCGGGTGGGACCAGGTGTGGTTGCCGATCACATGGCCGTCGTCGGCCATCTCCCGCAGCAGGTCCCCGTGCTGCGTCGCCATCTCCCCGCAGACGAAGAACATCGCCTGCACGCCGTGTTCCCTCAGGGTCGCGAGGATGCCGGGGGTGTAGCGCGGGTCCGGTCCGTCGTCGAAGGTGAGCACCATCGTGCGGTCCGTCGCGGACACCCTGCGGAAGGGCCTCGTGCGCACCGGCGGGACCGCGCGGCGCAGACTCGCGGGGGGATACGCGGTCATGGGCTCCAGACGGTAGGACGACGCCTTCGGCGGCCGTGCCGCGGTCCGAGGTCCCACGGCACGGCCGGGCGGAGCGGGGGCGGGCGCGGACGCGGTGCGCCCGGATGTGGTGGGCTCGCCGGCGTACAGCTCGCCGACGACGGCGGCGCCGCCGAGGCAAGCGGCGAGGCGGAGCACCGAGCGGCGTCCGCGGAGCAGCTGGTCCTTGTCCATGGCTCATGGCTCGCACGGCTGACGCCGCGGGCAACCGATCGACACCGGGTTGCGCGGCGGATTGACCCGATGGGAGCAGTACCGCGGGCCGGGCGCTCCGCAGGGGTCCTGGGGCGCGTCGGCGGCCGTTCCGGCCGGGGTACTAGCCTCGGTGGCGTGACCGAGCATCCAGCCCACCGGTTCGAACGCGGCACGGACGGGCCGAAGGTGATCCTCGTCGGCCTGGACGGATCGGATTCGTCGCTGCGGGCCGCGGCCTACGCGAGCGGTCTCGCGCGACGGCAGCGTGCGCTGCTGGCGATCGTCTACGTCCAGCCGGTGATGCCGGCGGGCGCGGCCCTCGGTGTGCCGGTGGCCGAAGCGACCGGGGAGATCGCCGAGGGTCTCGTCGCAGAGATCCGTGCGGCGGCCGAGCGGGTGCGCGCTATCTGGGACGTCCGCTGGGAGTTCCACACCTTCCGCGGCGACCCGTACACGGGTCTGGTCACCGCGGCCGACGAACTCAAGGCGGACGCCGTGGTGGTGGGGGCCTCGGAGTCGGCGGGCCACCGGATCATCGGCTCGGTCGCGGTGCGGTTGGTGAAAGCGGGCCGGTGGCCGGTGACCGTCGTCCCGTAGGGCCGGTGCCCGGGGCCCTCAGCGGCCCTTGGTGAGTCCGTCGTGCCGCGCCGCCGTGGCCGGGCGCGGCGGCGCCGACGTCCGCGAGGGCCGAGCCGGGCGGTGACCGCGCAACGGGCGTACCGGTCCGGCCGCCCGTTCGCCGCACCACTCGCCGCTCGGTGCGACCGTTCGTCGACGACCGCTGTGCGGCGTCTGTCGCTGTGCGCCCGGATGCGTTCGTATACGGCACGTGGCAGCGACCGACGGGTGGAAGGGTGTTTGGCGATGGCAACGGCGACCGTGACGACCGACGAGCGGGCCATGGCGGAGCTGCAGCGCGACCACGGCCCCGCCCTCATGAGCTTCCTGCTCGGCCTCACCTACGGGGACCAGCAGCGCGCCGAGGACCTGCTGCAGGAGACGCTGGTGCGCGCGTGGCAGCACCCGGAAGCGTTCGATGGCCCCTACGAGTCGATGCGGCCCTGGCTCTTCACCGTCGGCCGGCGCCTCGCCATCGACGCACGGCGCTCCCGGCTCGCGCGCCCCACGGAGATCGGCGACGGCGTCCTCGCCACCACCCCGGACCCGACGGACCCGACGGAGAGCACGGCCCTGGCCCTCGACGTCCGGGCCGCGATCGGCGCCCTGAGCCCCGAGCACCGCGCGGTGCTCGTGCAGATCTACTTCCGCGGGCTGAGCGTCAACGAGGCCGCACAGGCGCTCGGCATCCCGCCGGGGACCGTCAAGTCGCGCTCGTACTACGCGTTGCGTGCCCTCGCCCGGTCCCTGCCGGGCTACAGCAGGCGCGCCGTCCCGTCCGCCCCGCCGGCCCCGGTGCCGCACTCCGTGCACACGGATCACGACCGCGCGGTGTCCCTATGCCGAACGTCACGCCGGAGTTGAGCAAAGAAGGGCTCCCGCCCGTCTTGGACGGTGGAGGCTCGTCATCGAGTCCCGGACGCGTCGAGAGGAAAGTGGGTGGGAGGCGTGCAGCGTGAGAGTGCGAACGGCGCCGGGGGACCGGGGCTGGCGGTCCCCATGGCGTGGCTGTGTGCCGAGTACACGGCCGAGGAGATGCTGCGGGTCGGTGCGCTCGTCGAGTACGGCTCACTCGAGTTCCGGGCGGGGCGCCGGGCCCTGGCGCTGACCATCCACCTCTGCGACGGCCCGGGAGCACCGGAGGCGGTGCGCTCGGCGGCCACGATCGAGGAGTGGCTGTCGCTGACCACGTACGGACACCCCTGGCAGGAGTGGGTCGAGGAACGGCTCGCCACCAGGGCAGCCCGGGAACGGCACGGCAGCCCGGACCCCGATCTGGCGCTGGCGACCGCCGCCTGGGACTGGCTGCGCACCACCGAACTGCTCGCGGCCGACCTCGGGGACCTGGAGCCGTGGCATCCGGCGCTCCCGCTCGCCGCCGGCGTGGACGAGGCGAGCCAGGTGTGGACCCCGGCCTGGCAGCTGGGACTGCCCCTGGGGCATCTGGCGATCCACCTGTGGTGAGGACCGCACCACGGCCGGGCGGCCTCAGTCGACGCGCCGGCCCGCCGAGAAGTGCACGCCCGCACGGTACTTGGGGATCCGGATCGTGATCTTCATGCCTGCTCCGACGGCCGTCTCGATGACGAGCCCGTAGTCGTCGCCGTACACCTGGCGCAGCCGCTCGTCGACGTTGAGCAGCCCGATGCCCGACGAGGCGGACCGCTCCCCCGCCAGGATCGCGCGCAGCACCTCGGGGTCCATGCCCACCCCGTCGTCCTCGATCGTCACCGTCGCCTCCGAGCCCGCGTCCTGCGCCGCGATCATGATGCGGCACTCGTGCCGGGAGTCCTCGAGGCCGTGCTTGACGGCGTTCTCGACGAGGGGCTGCAGGCACAGGAACGGCAGGGTCACCGGCAGCACCTCGGGGGCCACCTGCAAGGTCACCTTCAGCCGGTCGCCGAAGCGGGCGCCCGCGAGCGCGAGGTACTGCTCGATGCAGCGCAGCTCGTCCGCGAGATGGGTGAACTCGCCGTGCCGGCGGAAGGAGTAGCGGGTGAAGTCGGCGAACTCCAGCAGGAGATCGCGGGCACGCTCCGGATCGGTCCGGACGAACGAGGCGATGGCGGCGAGCGAGTTGAAGATGAAGTGCGGGGAGATCTGGGCGCGCAGGGCGCGGATCTCCGCCTCGATCAGCCGGGTGCGGGAGCGGTCGAGCTCGGCGAGTTCCAGCTGGACGGAGACCCAGCGGGCGACCTCGGTCGCCGCCCGCACCAGCACCGCCGACTCCCGCGAGCCGTAGGCCACCAGGGTGCCGAGCACACCCTCCTCTCCGGTCAGCGGCGCGATGACCACCCAGCGCAGCGGGCACTCCAGGTCCTCGCAGTCGGAGTGCACGCTCTGGCTGCGGCCCGAGTCCAGGACCTCGGCCACTCGCACCATCACCTGCCGCTCGTGGTGGTCGGCGCCCGGCCCGTCCCACGCGAGGACGCGCTCGCGGTCGGTCAGGGACAGCGCCTCGGTGCCGAGCAGGGAACGCAGCCGCCTGGCCGCCTTGCGCGCCGTGTCCTCGGTCAGCCCCGCGCGCAGCGGCGGGGCGGCGAGGGACGCGGTGTGCAGGGTGTGGAACGTCGCGTGCTCCACGGGCGTGCCGAGGTCGAGGTCCGGCCGCACGCCGCGCCGGGCGCCGGCCCTGCCGAGGGCGAGACCCAGCACCGCCCCGACGGCGAGCAGCACGGCGCCCGCCGCGGCCAGCGCGGCCGCTTCCGTACCGGTCATCGCTCCGCTCCTTC
Source organism: Streptomyces sp. PKU-EA00015 (assembly GCF_013387495.1). GTDB lineage: Bacteria > Actinomycetota > Actinomycetes > Streptomycetales > Streptomycetaceae > Streptomyces. Next base: position 114,591 of record NZ_JABZEE010000001.1, read on the forward strand.
GGGCTGCGGCCGGCCGGCGAGGTCCTCCGGGAGATGCAGCCGGGCGAGGATCGCGGCCGCGCCGGCGGGTATGTGGCGTGCGGTGGCCAGCGACACGGCCACCATCGTCAGGAAGCCCAGCGGTACGGACCACGGCGCGGGCCACGCCATCAGCGTGTGCGGCCAGCCGTCCGGTGCGAGGCCCGCCCGTGTGGCCATGACCGCGGTCAGGGCCGAGCCGCCGCCGAGGACCAGGCCCGCTGCCGCACCGGGCGGGGTGAGCCTGCGCCACCAGATGCCCAGCACGAGCAGCGGGCAGAAGGACGACGCGGCGACGGCGAAGGCGAGTCCCACCGCGTCGGCCACCGGCACGTTGCTGGTCACCACGGACAGGCCCAGCGGCACGGCCATGGCGAGCAGGGTCGCGAGCCGGAAATGCCGTACGCCTCGCGAGGGCAGGACGTCCTGGTTGATGACCCCGGCCACGGACATCGTGAGCCCGGACGCCGTGGACAGGAAGGCGGCGAACGCGCCGGCCGCCAGCAGCGCGCCGAGCAGCTCCCCCGCGAGCCCGCCGATCACCCGCTCGGGCAGGACGAGCACGGCGGCGTCGGCGGCACCGGTCAGGGCCAGTTCGGGCGCGTAGATGCGGCCGAGGGCACCGTAGACGGGCGGCAGCAGGTAGAAGGCGCCGATCAGGCCGAGCACGACGAGGGTGGTCCGGCGCGCGGCCCGGCCGTTGGGACTCGTGTAGAAGCGGACGGCGACGTGCGGCAGTCCCATGGTGCCGAGGAAGGTGGCGAGGATGAGTCCGTACGTCGCGTACAGCTGGGAGCCGTCCCGCCCGCCGGACAGGGGCTGGGACCAGCTGACCGGGTCCGTCCCGGACCCGGTCCGCTCGGGCACCTCCGCGCCTTCCGGCAGGCGCAGCACGGTCCCCGCCTCGATGCGGTGGGTGCCCTCGCCGAGGGTGACCTTCTCGCCGTGGTGGCGGATCTGGTCGACCGCGCCGGTGACGCCGAGGGTGAGCGGTCCGTCGAGGTCGACGCGTACGGTGTCGCCGAACCGGACGTCGGTGTCCGCGCGGAGCACGGCGGGTGCGTCGAAGCGGGCGCGCGGCGCGTCGTCACCCGCCCAGGCGGCGACGAGGAACAGTGCGGGCACCAGCAGGGCGGTCAGCTTGAGCCAGTACTGGAAGGCCTGCACGAAGGTGATGCTGCGCATGCCCCCGGCCGCGACGGCGCCGGTGACGACGACGGCGACGACCAGGGAGCCGAGCCAGTCCGGCGCGCCGGTCAGGATCTCCAGGGTCAGCCCGGCGCCCTGCAGTTGGGGCAGCAGATACAGCCAGCCGATGCCGACGACGAACAGGGACGCCAGCCTGCGGACGGCGGAGGACTCCAGGCGGGCCTCGGCGAAGTCGGAGAGCGTGTATGCGCCGGAGCGGCGCAGCGGGGCGGCGACGAGCACGAGCAGGACGAGATAGCCGGCGGTGTACCCGACCGGGTACCAGAGCATGTCCGGCCCCTGGAGCAGGACCAGGCCGGCTATCCCGAGGAACGAGGCCGCGGAGAGGTACTCGCCGCTGATCGCGGCCGCGTTGAGACCCGGCTTGACCGTGCGCGAGGCGACGTAGAAGTCGGAGGTGGTGCGGGATATGCGCAGGCCGAGCGCGCCGATGAGGACGGTGGCGAGCACCACGACGGTGACCGCGGCCACCGCGTACGTCTGGTTCACGGTCAGCGGCCTTCGACGAGCCTGGTGAAGTCGCGTTCGTTGCGCTCGGCCCGGCGCACGTACCGGCGGGCGGTCAGCCACATGACGGGGTAGACGCCGAAGCCGAGGGCGGCCCAGACGAACGGGGCCGCGGAGCCCGGGGACCCGCCGAGCACCGCGGGCAGGGCGAACAGGAGCGGCAGCGTGCCGACGAGGAGCACGAGGGCGCCGAGCGCGCCGAGGGCGGCCCGCAGCTGGCTGCGCATCAGGGAGCGCACGTAGGTGGTGCCGAGCGTTGTCTGCTCGCTGATCTCGAACCGTGCGGGCGCGTGGCCGGGGGGCCGCCGCGTGGCCCGCGGCACCCCGGTGACCACCTCGCGGCGAGGGGGCTGCTCTGGTGACATTCGTCCGTCCGCTCCAGCGTCTGTCGGCGAAGGCGGGTGGACGGGGAGTCTACGCAGCGGCGATCACGGCGGGTAGGGGCGAGCCGGCCGCGGACGCGGCCCGGCGCGACGGGCGGCCTGCTCCGGGACTCCGGGACTCCAGGACTCCAGGGCCGCCGTTCGGGCCGGGCCGGGGCGGGTGCGGTCAGTGCGGGCGCAGGCGGTGCGGTCAGTGCTGTGCGGGCGGGTGCGGTCAGTGCGGGCGCGGGCCCGCGCAGGCGCTGAGGGCGATCTCAAGTTCCACGTACGACTCCTCCGCCCGGCGGAACGCCACCTCCAGGGCCGCTTCGGTACGGGGACCCGCGAGGCCCCTGGACGCCTCGCGGATGCCCTCCAGCACATCCGCCCATCGGCCGGCCGCGCTGCGGGCGGCGGCGAGCAGTGCCTCCAGATCGGCCGGGCCCGAGGGAGGCGCCGAGGGCAGTCCGTTCAACTCGTCCAGCAGTGCTTCGATGTCGGACATCAGGCCCCTTCCTCCCCCGGAGTGATCAAGGTTAGGTCCCCCGGCGCGCGGCCCGGGAGGCCGGCGGAGGGAGCCTCGCCCAGCGGGGCGGGTCCGTCGCCGGGCGGCCCGCCGCCTGCGACGAACGGTTCCTCGCGACCGTCGAACGGTCAGCGCCGGACGCCGGGAGCGGGCCCGCCCGAGTCCTTGGGACCGCGCGGGAGCATCAGCAGGTCGCGCAGCTGGCGCGCGTGGCGGCGGCTCACCGCCAGCTCGGCGGTGCCCACCCGCACGGTCGTCGTCCCGGCGTCCAGGCGGAGTTCGTCGATGCGGCCGAGCGCGACGAGGTGGCTGCGGTGGATGCGTACGAAGCCGCGCGAGGCCCAGCGCTCCTCCAGCGTGGACAGCGGGATGCGGACCAGGTGGCTGCCCTCGGCGGTGTGGAGCCGTGCGTAGTCGCCCTGCGCCTCGACATAGGTGATGTCGTCGACCGGTACGAAACGGGTCACACCGCCCAGTTCGACGGGTATCTGCTCGGGGCCGGGGCCGGGCACCACCGTGGGAAGCGCAGCCGGCACGGGCTGGGGCCGCTGCGTGTCGCGCTGCGGGACGACCAGGTCCCGGACCCTGCGGACCGCCTCCGCCAGCCGTTCCCTGCGCACCGGCTTGAGGACGTAGTCGACGGCCTTGAGGTCGAAGGCCTGCACGGCGAAGCCCTCGTGCGCCGTGACGAACACGATGAGCGGCGGCCTGGCGAACCCGGCGAGCAGCCGGGCGACGTCGAGGCCGGTCAGCCCGGCCATGTGGATGTCGAGGAAGACGACGTCGATGGCGTCCTCGCTGTCGGGGCCCGCTTCGAGGGCCCGCCCGATGCGCCGGAGCGCCTCGGTGGCGTCGGTGGCCCCTTCGGCGCTGCGGATCCGGGAGTCGGCCCGCAGGAGGTAGAGCAGCTCCTCGAGCGCCGGTCTCTCGTCGTCGACAGCCAGTACGCGCAGCATGCTGCGGAGTTTAGGCCCTCTCTTTCGGATCTTGCCGGGCTCGCGTGCCCTGGCACCGCACCTCTCCCCCGTCGCCCTTCGGGCACGGGTGGGGGTACCTCCCGGCGGAGCCAGGGGGAGTGCCCCCAGCGTTGTCGTCAGTCGCCGACGCTCCGCGTGGACTCCATCCTCCGCCTTGCGATGCGTCCCCTAGGCCCCTGGGGGCCTGGGGAGACCCCATGCACCAGACCCTCCCCCTACGCCCTGCGGGCGTGGGGGGACCCCCACTCACTGATCCGGCCTGATCCAAAAGAGAGGACCTAGGCCCGCCCGGGAGCGAGGACCACGCCCCGGTCTCCGTACGCCTTTGCGATCGCGTCCGGCGCCTGGCCGCCGGGTTGAGCAGAGCGACTTCCTGCTGCGTATACCAGGGTGACCGCCCGTAACACGAAGAATCGAGGACCCCCCATGAGCCGCCAGCAGCCGCACGAGGATGTGGCCGCCTACGCGCTGGGCGTCCTGGAACCCGCCGATGCCTTCCGTTTCGAGGAGCATCTCGCCGAGTGCGTCATGTGCGCGGTCCGGCTCTCGGACTTCACCGCGGTCGCCCGGGCCGTGGCCGAACTCGCCGGTCCCGCCCGTGCCGACGCCCGCCCCTCGCCCCGCCTGCTGGACCGGCTCACGCAGCACGTGGTGCTGGAACGGCGGCGCACCCGCCGGCGGCGGCTGCGGCTGGCGGCCGCGGCGGCCGTGCTGGCCGTCGGCCTTCCCGCCGCCGTGGTCGTGGCCCAGGACGGCGGAGATCGGCCGGCGCCGCAGCGGGTCGTCGCGTCCGACCCGGAGACGGGCGTGCGGGCATCGGTGGCCCTGGAGGACCGGAGGTGGGGGACGTCGGTGGCGATGCGGCTGGCGGGTCTGCCGGGGCCGCGCACATGTCGGCTCGTTGCGATCGGCAAGGACGGGGTGGAGCATCCGGTGCTGAGCTGGTGGGTGCCGGCCGGCGGGTACGGCGTCGCCGACGGCCCCGGGTACGCGGGGCCTCTGGACATCGAGGGAACCACCGGCCTGCACACGGCGGAGATCGTCCGCTGGGAGGTGCGCGGCGACCAGGGCGAGCGACTGCTGTCGATCGGCGGCTGACCCGGGGGCGTACCGCGGGGGGCTCATGGCGCTTGTCGGAGGAACGCCGGGCGGGAAGGGGGAGCGGGAGGCGCCGTCACTTCAGCAGCCGCGAGAGCCTCCGGTCGGCGAGCGGCTTCCCGCCCGTCTGGCATGTGGGGCAGTACTGCAGGGACGAGTCGCTGAACGACACCTCGCGGATGGTGTCACCGCAGACCGGACACGGCTCCCCCGTGCGCCCGTGGACCCGCAGCCCGCTCTTCTTCTCCGACTTGAGCCGTCCCGCCGCCACGCCCCGCGAGCGTTCGACGGCCTCGGCGAGCGTGGTGCGCAGCGCCTCGTAGAGCACGTCGGTCTCGTGCTCGTCCAGGTTGTGGACCGGTTTGAAGGGAGACATCTTCGCCGCGTGCAGGATCTCGTCGCTGTAGGCGTTGCCGATGCCGGCGATCAGGCTCTGGTCGCGCAGCGCGCCCTTGATCTGGCGCCGCTCCCCCGCGAGCACGGAGGCGAAGGCGGCGCGGTCGAAGGAGTCGGCGAGCGGGTCGGGGCCGAGCCTGGACACGCCGGGCACATCGGCGGGGTCGCGTACGAGGTGCACGGCGAGACGCTTGGTGGTGCCCGCCTCCGTGAGGTCGAAGCCGCCACCGTCCGTCAGGACCGTGCGCAGGGCGAGCGGCCCCTTGCCCGGCCGGGGCGGCGCCGCGGGGAACTCGTCCTTCCACTGCAGCCAGCCCGCGCGGGCGAGATGGACGACGAGATGCAGGCCGCCGACGGTGATGTCGAGCCACTTGCCGTACCGGTCGACGGAGGTGACGTCGGCCCCCTCGATCGCGGTCAGCGGCGGGTCGTACGTCTTGAGGACACTGACGGCCACCGGCATGACACGGGCGACCCGTCGGCCGACGAGATGGCCGTCGAGGAACTCTCGGAGTGCTTCGACCTCGGGCAGTTCGGGCATGTCTCCACCCTGCCGCAGGGGGCGGCCCGCCGCACCAAGTGCGGCCCGTCCCACACGGGTGTCACACCCGTGGGACAGGGGGTTCGGATCATCCACTCCTGGTCCCGCACGGCGAGGTCCCACACATGATGGTGTCCGTCGACGACCGTCACCGGCTGTCCGCCTCCAGGTCCCATACGACGGGCAGGGAGGCGTCCTTGCCGTCGGACGAGCAGTCGTGGACGACGTCGAGGAGTCCGGCCATGCGCGCCTGCCAGGCGACGTTGACCGGCAGGTGCTCCAACTCGGCGAGCAGCCGCGCGTAGTCGGCGCAATCGAGGAGGTGGAACAGGTCGGTGCCGCTGCGCCAGATGGTCCAGGAGGTGACGCCGGCGGCGCGGATGGTGTCGGTGAGCGCCTCGGGCACCTCGCGGTGGGCCTGTTCGTAGGCGTCGGCGCGGTCGGCGCGGACCCTGGTGTGCAGGGCGACTCTCATCGGGTGACCTCCGCGTCATGGTGCGTGCCGGGCGACGCCGGGGCGGGAGGGGCGGCGGCTCGTCCGCCGGTCCGGGCACGGGCGGCGTCCCGGGCAGCAGTCCCTCGGCGCGCAGTTCGTCGTAGAGGGCCGCCGGGACAGGCGCGGCATGCAGCCGCGCCGCGTCGCGCACCTCGGCCGCGCTGCGGCAGCCGATCAGCGCACCGGCGACGGCGGGGTGCCCGAGGGAGTAGTGGAGGGCGGCGGCCCGCAGGGGTACGCCGTGCCGGGCGGCGATCTCCTCCAGACGCAGTGCGCGGTCGAGGACGGTCCGGGGGGCCGCGGCGTAGTCGTAACAGGCGCCCGGCCGGGGGTCGGCGAGCAGTCCGGAGTTGAAGACCCCGCCGACCACGACGCTCCTGCCCCGTGCGGCCGCCTCCGGCAGGAGCTCGGTCAGGGCGCTCTGGTCGAGCAGCGTGTACCGGCCCGCGCACAGGACGGCGTCGACGTCGGTGTCGCGCAGGAAGCGGGTGAGCATCGCCGGCTGGTTCATCCCGGCGCCGATGGCCCTGACGACGCCTTCGGCGCGGAGCTTCTCCAGCGCCGGGTAGCCGTGCCGGAAGGCCGCCTCCTCGTGGTCGTCGGGGTCGTGCAGATAGACGACGTCGACGCGGTCGAGGCCGAGGCGGGTCAGGCTGTCCTCGATGCTGCGGCGGATGCCGTCGGCGGAGAAGTCCCACACGCGGCGGTGGTCGGCGGGTACGGCGAAACCGTGGGCGAGGTCGTCGCCTTCGGCCGGACAGGGTTCGAGCAGCCGTCCGGCCTTGGTGGAGAGGGTGCAGCTGTCGCGGGGCCGGGCGCTCAGCGCCTGGCCCAGTCGCCGTTCGGACAGGCCCAGTCCGTAGTGCGGGGCCGTGTCGAACGAGCGGATGCCTGCGTCCCAGGCGGCGTCGACGGCGGCGGTTGCCGCCTCGGCGTCGACGGGGGCGTAGAGGTTGCCGAGCGCTGCGGCGCCGAAGGAGAGTCGGGTGATCTCCACCGTGCTGCGTCCGAGCGTGCTGCGTCGCATCCCGTTGCTGCCCCTTCGCCGTGGGTCCGGGCGACCTCCGATCACCACATATTCATCGGATCACTACGACGGACTCAACAGCTGTGCACGGGAATGCCGGCAGCCCGCCCGGCTATCGGTCCGATCTATCGGACCATTCCTGCGGGGGATCCGTCGCTGCCGACGAGGCTCAGCAGCGCGTCCAGCTCCTCCCGCGCCGCATGCGCCAGACGGTCGAGGTCGGGCAGCGCCTTGCCGTCGGCGACCAGCCCGATGTGCACCTGACCGCCGTACGTCGACATGGCCACCGCCAGCGCCTGTCCCCGGGCGAGCGGCGCCATCGGGTAGATCTCGCGCAGGGGGCAGCCGCCGAGGGACAGGGCCGATCGGGGCAGCGGCACGCTGGTGACGAGGACGTCGAAGAGCATCCGTGCGGCGCCGCCCGCGATCGGGGCTCCGAAGCGGTGGGCCAAGGGCGGCAGTTGATCCGCGAGCAGCGCGACCGCACCGGCTCCGCGCGCCGGCCCCGCCGCCTTGTTGCGGTCCATGGCCTCGCGGACGGAGGCGAGGCGCGCCAGCGGATCCGGCTCGGCGACGGGCAGCTGGAGCAGGTAGGCGGACAGTTTGTTGCCCGAGCCCGAGGGGCTGCCCGGGCGGCGGCGCGAGACCGGCACCAGGGCGCGGGGACCAGCGGCGGGCAGCCGTTCGCCGCGCTCGTGCATCCAGCGCCGGAGCGCGCCGGCGACGACGGCGAGCAGCACGTCGTTGGCGGTGCCGCCCGCGACCCGGCGCACCTGCTGCACGTCGTCCAGCGGAAGCACGGCGGTGCCGAGCCGTCGCGTGCCGCTCGGGGCCGCGGTCAGGGCGGGCAGTCCGCGCGGGTCGAGCCGGCTGGCCCGTACGACGGAGGCGCCGACGCCGACCGCGCGTCCCAGCTCCTCGATACGGCTCTGGGCGAGGTCGGCGAGCACGCGGGGCCCGGCGAGCCAGGAGCGCGGGGGCACGGGGCGCGTGCGGCGGGTACCGGTACGGCGGGCCTCGGCGATCTCGTCGAAGATCCCCGCGCCGATGGCGACGGCGCGCATGCCGTCGGCGAGGGCGTGGTGGAGTTTGACGAGCACGGCGAAGCATTCGCCGCGGGGGTCGCGCAGGAGGTACATCTCCCACGGGGGCAGACCGCGCTCGAGCGGACGCTCCATCAGCTCACCGGCCACGGCTGTGACTTCGGCGGTGAAGTCGTCACCGGTCAGGCACACGTCCCGGACGTGGCGTCGCACGTCGAAGTCCTTGGCGGCGCTCCAGGCGGCTCCGCCGACGGGGAGCAGGACGTCGCGGACCCGCATCCTCAGCCGGGGAATGGCGGCGGCCCGGTCCGCGAGCAGGTCGAGGACGCCGTCGGCGCCCCCGCCGCCGGGCGGGGCGCCGAAGAGGGCGAGGGCGCCGAGGTGCATGGGATGACCGGCGGATTCCAGATGCCAGAACGCCAGGTCCAGCGGGGCGAGAAGCTCAGAGCTCACGTGGTCCTCATGTCTCTGGGAGGCCGGGAGTCGCAGTCAACATCTTCCCGACGGTTACGGTCAAGTATGATCGCTTCACGGACAGTTAACAGACGCCGACGATCAGATCCGCGGCCGGTCCGGAATGAGGAACTCGCACCACACGCACTTGCCGCTGCCGCGCGACTCCACGCCCCACGACTCGGACAGCCGGTCGACCAGCATCAGACCCCGCCCCGACACTCCCGACTCCCCCGCGTCCCGCCTGCGCGGCAGCGCGCTCGAGCGGTCCTCGACCTCCACCCTCATCCGCCGTTCGATGCCCGACAGCACCCGCACGGTGACGACGGCCCCGCCGTCCGTGTGCAGCAGCGCGTTGGTGATCAACTCGTCCGCGGCCAGCTCGACCTCGTCCGCCCGCTCGTGCGCACCCCAGGCCCGTACGGCGGCGCGGACCATGTGCCGGGACGAGCGCAGCGCCTCCGGGTCGTTCTGTCCGACGTGCTGCTGGAGGCGGCCGAACACCTGAGGCGCGTAGTTCCCCTTGCGGCGCAGCAGCAGGATGGCCACGTCGTCGTCACCGCCGCGCTCGTCGACGACCTCGCACAGCTGGTCGGCGAGCAGTTGGAGATCGTGTGGACCGTCGTCCACCAGAGCGGCCAGGAGCTGCATCCCGTCGTCGAGATCGGCGCCGGGCTGTTCGACCAGGCCGTCCGTGTAGAGCAGCAACGTCTGTCCGGGATCCAGTTCGACGGTGCTGACCGTGTATTCGAGCCGGCCGAACTCGGCGGAGAGCCCGAGCGGCAGCCCGCCGGGCACCGGCAGCCTGCGGCAGCTGCCGTCCTGGTTCCTGATCAGCGGGTCGACATGACCGGCACGCACCATCTGCACCACCCCGGTGGTCAGGTCCACCTCGGCATAGGTGCAGGTCGCGAACCGGTCGGTGTCGAGCTCGTGGAGGAAGACCGACGATCTGGCCATCACCGTGGCGGGGGTGTGGCCCTCGGCCGCGTAAGCCCGCAGGACGATGCGCAGCTGGCCCATGACGGCGGCGGCGTGCGTGTCGTGGCCCTGTACGTCGCCGATGACGGCGCCGACCCGGCCGCCCGGCAGCGCGATGATGTCGTACCAGTCGCCGCCGATGTCCTGGCCGAGGCGGGCGGAGCGGTAGCGCACGGCGATCTCGGCGCCGGGCACCTCCGGGATACGACGGGGCAGCATCGCCTGCTGCAGCCCTTCGGCGAGGTCGTGCTCCTGCTCGTACAGGACGGCGCGCTGGAGGCTCTGCGCGATGCTGCTGCCGAGTGCGACCAGCAGATTGCGTTCCTCCGGCGTGAAACCGATCTTGTCGCGGTACAGCAGGCCGAGTGCCCCGATGGGCCGGGCCTGGGCGATGAGCGGCAGATAGGCGGCGGCGGAGATGTCGCGGTCGCCGATCGCGTGCCAGAGCCGGGGGTAGGACTCGGCGAAGTCCTCCTTGGACTCGATGAACCGCGGGGCGAGCGTGCGCACCACCTCGCTCATCGGGTACTGGTCGTCGACGCGGGTGTAGCGGGTGCCCGGGACGAAGGAGCCCTCCGGCCCCTCGGCGACGAGGCGGATCCTCCCCGATTCGAGCAGGCCCATCACCAGGCTGGTCGCGCCGAGATGTTCGAGGCCGTGCGAGTTCTTCAGCAGCTCGATGACGTCCTGGACGGTGCGGGCGTGGGCGAGCGCGGCCGTCGTGGTCTCGACGACGCTGGTCTGACGGCGGCGTTCCTCGTCGACCTCGACGCGTGCGCTGGAATCGGCGAGCTCCTGGGTCGCGTCCCGCACGATGCCGATGATGCGGACCGGACGACCGCTCTCGTCGCGGCGCACGCACGCCTGGGTGTGCGTCCAGCGCAGGGTCCCGTCGCGGCAGCGGATGCGGAAGTAGGCGCCGTAGTGGTCGCTCCCGCGCTTGAGTGCCTGCGCCACCATGCTGTCGAGGCGGACGGCCTCGTCCGCCGGCACCCGAGCGGCCAGGCTCGCCGGGTGACCGTCGTACTCGTCCGGGTGCAGATCGAACACATCGAGGCCGGGCTCGTCCACGTGCATCAGACCGGTGGTGAGGTCCCAGTCGAAGCAGCCCATGCGATTGAGCGTCAGGCTCACGTCCGCGTGCGCCGGCCAGTCGTCGGGGAGCGACAGGGCACCCGCTGCCCGATCAGCCATGGAGCCACTCTGCCATCATTCGGCGCATTCCACGAGCGGATCGGGCAGGGTCCCCTCAGCCCTGGTAGGGGGCCGGCGCCACGTCGTCCGGGGCCGGTGCCATGTCGTCCGCGGAGGGCGGCAAGGTGTCCTCGGAAGGCGGCACCGGGTCCGGCTCGACCGGCGCCTGCGGCTCCGCGTCCGGGACCGGCGGGTCGGCCGGCAGGGGCTCGAACCCATCCTGCGGATCCTGGGGCAGGTCCGCGAAGGGCTCGTCCACCGGGTCCCGCGGTGCGGCCGGCGCCTGCGGCGCGGGCACCGCGTTCTGGGGGGCCGGGACGTCGGGCGCCGGAGCCTGGGGCGAGGGCCTGCCGTCGGGCCCGGCGGGTCCGACAACGCCGGAAGAGGCGCCCTGGTCGGCCGAGCCGGCGGATTCGGAACGCGTCAGGTCCATGAAAACCTCGTCGGGGTCGACGGGCGGCAGGACCTCGGGCCGGGTGTCCTCCTCACCGTCGGTGCCGGCGGGCCGTTCGATCCAGGTGCCGTCGGCGGTGTTGACGATCAGCAGGTTGTTGACGACCTGGACGGCCGGCTTGATCACGAGGGCCCGGTCGGCGCGGTAGCCCGGCCACGCGTCGCCCTTGGTCGCGACCGTGCGCTTGACGGCGACCGGCGGCTTCAGCGGGTTGCCGCCGGCGCAGCGCACCCGGGGGGCGCCGTACTGGTCGACGAGCACAGCGGTGCCGGTCTGGAGGACGGCCTGGTAGGCGGCCGCCCTGCCGTCGCGGAAGGAGTGGCCGGTGATGCGGGTGTCGGAGCGCAGCACGACGGACGTGAGGCCGCGCAGGAACTGGGGGATGTCCGCCCGGTCGATCCCGGCGCCCTCGGCGAAGGCGCGGGCCTTGTCCTGGTCGCCGCCGAGGAGGCGGACCTGGGCCTCGACGTCGCAGCTCGCGATCGCGTGGGTGCCGGCGTACAGCCCGGGCGTCGAGCCCGACAAGGTGCGCAGGGTCGTGCCCGTGCCGGACAGGCTCCTGGGTGCCGCGGTGACGAGCGGCGGTGCGAAGGCGGGCGTGGGGAGGGCGGTCGACGCCGTGAAGGGATCGGAGCCCTTCGCCGCGAGCGGCTGGAGGAGCACCTCCTGCGAATCCGCCGCCCGGCTCTCGCCGCCGCATCCGGCAGCCAGGGGCCCTACACACAGCACGGCGACCGCCGCGAACAAAGGACGCATCGGTGAGCGCACCAAGATCTCCCGCCTTCCGCAACTCGAGATGTCCCTCAATTTCTGACGGATGGACAGACGGGGCGCGACTTGAACACGTTCAGTTCAACCTCTAGGCTCCACTCCAAGGAATTGAACATGTTCAAGCCTGGGGTGGGTGCCTGATGTCCGCACTGGTCAACCTGATCGTGATGCTGGGAATGCTCTTCGTGGTGCCCGCGGGGCTGCGTCTGATCGACCCGGTCCGGCTCGCGTCCGTTCGGCGGACATGGCCGCTGTTCGCGTCGGCGGGAGCGGTCGCCCTGTGGCTGCCCCGCGGCGCGGCCGCCGTCGCGCTCGCCGGCGTCTACGCCGTGGGCACGCTGGTGCTGGCCGCCCAGGCCCCGAGGCGGCTGCTGCGCACGCGGTCGCTCGCCCCGGCGGAGTTCGCCGTGCTCACCGCGCTGGTGGCGCCCTCGGTCGCGGGCGTCGCGCTGGTCGCCGAGCGGGCGGGTCACGAGCTCTTCGGTTTCTCCCTGCGGATCCTGGCGCTCACCGTGCCCCACTTCCACTTCGCGGGCTTCGCGGCGGCGCTGGTGGCGGGCCTGGTGTGCCAAGCAACCGACGCAACCGGGCTCGCCCGGTTCTCGGCCCTGAGCGTGCCGGCCGGCACCCTGCTCGTCCTCGGCGGTTACTTCACCGGCGATTGGGCCGAACTGGCCGGGGCACTGGTACTGACCGCCGGCATGTGGGCCGTGGCACTGCTGACCTGGCGCGACGTCCGCGGGGGCGAACGGGACCGCGGCACGCGGGCGCTGCTCGGTGTCTCGGCGACCGTGCTGGTGGCGACGATGCTGCTCGCACTGACCTGGGCCGTCGGCGAAGCGGCGGACCTCCCCCACCCGAACCTGACCTGGATGGCCGCCACCCACGGCCTCGGCAACGCTCTGGGCTTCGGGCTCTGCTCGGTGCTCGCCTGGAGACGACTGAAGGAGACTGCCGCATGAACCGCCCGGACGCCCGAGGCTCGCTCACCTACCCCGAGACCGGCGCCACCCGGCACGGCCCGCTGCCGGACGGCTACCACCACCTGCACCACACGGCCCGCATCGGCCGCGGTCGCGCGGCCTTCGAGGCGGCCGGGGCCGCTGTGACCGGATGGGGCATGCACCGCGGTTCCGGAGCCCGGGTGCGTGCCACCGCCGACCGGGCCGAGGCGGGAGTGGGCGTCCAGATCGCGCTGGGCGCCGGGCCGCTGCGGCTGACCGCGCCGTGCGAGGTCATCTGGGCGGTGTACGAGAAGGACCGGACGGGTTTCGCGTACGGAACGCTGACTGGTCACCCGGAGTGCGGCGAGGAGGCGTTCACGGTCGATCTGCACGACGACGGCTCGGTGTGGTTCACGGTCCTCGCGTTCAGCCGTCCCGCCGCCTGGTACACCCGGCTCGCCGGGCCGCTGGTGCCCGTGGCCCAGCGGCTCTACGCCCGGCGGCTCGGGCGCACGCTGCGCGGCATCGCCGCCGCGGCCGGGCGCCCGGCCGGCTGATCACCGGGGCGGCTGTCCGATACTGGGAGGGATGGAGTGGTTCGGCGACGATGCCTACTGGCTGAGCCGGCTGGTTTTCCAGCGGGCTCTCGCCGCCGTGTACCTGGTCGCCTTCCTCTCGGCGGCGCTGCAGTTCCGCGCGCTGATCGGCGAGCGGGGCATGCTGCCGGTGCCGGCGTTCCTGCGCCGGGTGCCCGTCCGCGAGGCGCCGACGCTGTTCCGGCTGCACTACTCGGACCGCTTCTTCGCCCTCGTCGCCTGGACCGGCGTCCTGCTGTCGGCCGCGCTGGTCGCCGGCGCGGCCGACGACATCCCGCTCGGCGCCGCGATGGCGTGCTGGGCGGTTCTGTGGGCGCTGTATCTGTCCATCGTCAACGTCGGCCAGACCTGGTACGGCTTCGGCTGGGAGTCCCTGCTGCTCGAGACCGGGTTCCTCGCGGTCTGGCTCGGCAATGAGCGCACCGCACCCCCGGTGGTCGTGCTCTGGCTGCTGCGCTGGGTGCTGTTCCGGGTCGAGTTCGGCGCCGGGCTCATCAAACTCCGCGGCGACCTGTGCTGGCGCGAGCTGACGTGCCTGTACTACCACCATGAGACCCAGCCGATGCCCGGCCCGCTGAGCTGGTTCTTCCACCATCTGCCGAAGCCCGCGCACCGCGTGGAGGCGGCCGCCAACCATGTGGTGCAGCTGGTGGTGCCCGTCCTGCTGTTCACTCCCCAACCGGTGGCGAGCGTCGCCGCGGGCCTGATCGTGGCGACCCAGATGTGGCTGGTGCTCTCGGGCAACTTCGCCTGGCTGAACTGGCTGACGATCGTGCTGGCCCTGCCCGCCGTCGACGGCTCGCTGATCGCGGACGGCCCCGAACTGCCGGACGCCCCGCTGTGGTACGCGGTCCTGGTGCTGACCGTGGCCGCGGGGCTGTTGGCCCTGAGCTACCGGCCCGTGCGCAACCTGCTCTCGCGGCGCCAGGCCATGAACCGGTCCTACGACTCCCTCCATCTGGTCAATTCGTACGGGGCGTTCGGGACGGTGGGCCGGGTCCGCTACGAGATCGTGGTGGAGGGCACGGACGAGCGCGTGGCCCACGAGGGCACGGTGTGGCGCGAGTACGGCTTCAAGGGCAAACCGGGCGATGTCCGCAGGCTGCCGCGCCAGTTCGCGCCGTATCACCTGCGGCTCGACTGGATGATGTGGTTCGCCGCGCTCTCCCCCGCCTACGCCCGCTCCTGGTTCCTGCCGTTCGTGGAGCGCCTGCTGGACGGTGACCGGGACACGCTGCGGCTGCTCGCGCACAACCCCTTCCCGGACGCCCCGCCGGTGCAGGTGCGCGCGCGGCTGTACCACTACCGGTTCACGACCTGGCAGGAGTGGCGGCGGACGGGGGCCTGGTGGCACCGCACCGCGATACGGGACTTCCTGGGGCCGACGAGGCTGCGCTGAAACGAGGAGGCTGCGCTGAAACAGCGGGTGTGCCGCGCCCGGTCGCCTGGGCGGGCAGTCACGGTGAACACACGCGTGCCCCCTGCCGGGAAGGCAGGGGGCACGGGGCGAAGCGCCGATCAGTCGATGCCGGGAAGGATGTGCGGCTCGGCCAGGTCTTCCTCGTATCCGGCGAGCCGGATGGGGGCGGAACGGGCCCAGACCTCGAGGTTGCGGAGCTCCTCGGTCTTGCCGGGCGGTTCGGTGCCGTTCTCCGACGGCCGCTTCTCATGCTTCGCGTCTGGTGTCACCGCGCACTCCTCTGTGTCGCGTATGTGGGACAGGGCAGTTGGGTCGCGGTGGCGCCGTCAACTCGGGCGGGACCGCGGCCTGGTTGCAAGCCTGTCCCAGGACGGCCGAAGGGGACTTGTGGATCCCTTGGAGGCCGTCCGTTCACCCCAGGGTAACCAAATGAGCGGACCCCCGCTCGATGGGGCCAATAATGCGGCTCAATTCACGCCAACAACCCCCTTCAGATGGACAACGGCCGGTGCACCTGCTGGTGCACCGGCCGAAGGGGGTGGAGCTATGGGCGAGTTGCCCGATTGTTACCAGTTTGCGGGAGCGTAGTCCTTGAGGAAGCAGCCGAACAGGTCCTCGCCGCTCTCGCCGCGGACGATCGGGTCGTACACGCGGGCGGCTCCGTCGACGAGATCGAGCGGGGCGTGGAAGCCCTCCTCCGCCAGACGCATCTTGTCCGGGTGGGGGCGCTCGTCGGTGATCCAGCCGGTGTCCACGGCGGTCATCAGGATGCCGTCGCTCTCGAACATCTCCTGCGCGCTGGTGCGGGTGAGCATGTTGAGCGCGGCCTTGGCCATGTTGGTGTGCGGGTGGCCCGCACCCTTGTAGCCGCGGCTGAAGACGCCCTCCATGGCGGAGACGTTCACCACGTACTTGCGCCGGCCCGCGGCGGCCGCCATCACCGGGCGGAGCCTGCTGATCAGGATGAACGGGGCGGTGGAGTTGCAGAGCTGCACCTCGAGCAGCTCGACCGGGTCGACCTCGGAGACCGTCTGGATCCAGCTGTTCGTGTCGTGCAGGTCCGGGACCAGGCCGCCGGCGTCGATGGCGGTGCCGGCCGCGATGCGCTCCCGGGACGCGGAGCCGCTGACCAGCGCGAGGTCGGTGACGTCCTGGGCGCTCAGGCCCTCGCCCCGGGACGAGGGCAGGGCGGCGACGGCATCCACCGCGCCGCTGCCGAACGTGCCGATGACCTGCGCGGGCGGCAGCTCGCCCGCCGGCAGCGGAGCCGCCTCGGCCGCGACGAGCTCGCTGTACGCCTGGGGCGAGCGGCGCACGGTCTGGGCCGCGTTGTTGATCAGGATGTCGAGCGGGCCCTCGCCGGCGACGGAGTCGGCCAGGGCCACGACCTGCGCGGGGTCGCGCAGGTCGATGCCGACGATCTTGAGCCGGTGGATCCACTCGTCACTGTCCGGCATGGCCTTGAAGCGGCGGATGGCGTCGTTGGGGAAACGCGTGGTGATGGTGGTGTGGGCGCCGTCGCGCAGCAGCCGCAGCGCGATGTACATGCCGATCTTGGCCCGGCCACCGGTGAGCAGGGCCCGCTTGCCGGTCAGGTCGGCGCGGGCGTCACGGCGGGCCCGGTTGTCGGCCGCGCACTTCTGGCAGAGCTGGTGGTAGAAGGCGTCGACCTCGATGTAGCGGGTCTTGCAGATGTAGCAGGAACGGGGTCGCTGGAGTATGCCCGCGATCTCGCCCACGACGGACGAGGACGGCAGCAGCCCCTGCGTCTCGTCGTCGATGCGCTCGGCGGAGCCGGTGGCGGTGGCCTCGGTGACGGCCCTGTCGTGCGCGGTCTTCGCGGCCCGGCGCTCCTGGCGGCGGCGCTGCTTGACCGTCCGGTAGACACCGGCGGTCGCGCGGCGCACGGCGATGGCGTCCGGGTGGTCGATCTCCAGCTTGTCCAGCTCTTCGAGCACGCTCAGGCAGACGGCCAGACGCTCGGGGTCGATGCCCGGTCCGTCCACCGGGCTGTCCTCTGTGACGGTCATGGCCTGTGTTGTTCCTCGATCACTCGAATGCCGGAGTTTCAAAAGCGCGATTTTACTGAGTGAAGGGGTGCCGGCCAAATGACGAGCGTCACGTCATGCCCGGCCTCGGCTCTGCCGACGGCCCGGCGGCCGGTCGAACACGCAGTCGCCGCACAGCCCGCCCGACGGACAGCGGTAGTACAGGCAGCAGGTACGGCGCCGCAGCGCGGGACCGTGCACCGTCCCGGCCAGTCCGGGGCCGGCGAACAGCTCGCCCGCGAGCGAGGCCGCCCGCTCGGCCGCCTCGGGCCGCCCGGTGCGCCGCGACCACGCCATCAGCTCCCGTACCGCTCCCGCGAGGGCGGAGCCCGCGTTGCCCCACAGCAGCCGCGATGAGACACGGGTGTCGCGCCGCACTGCCTCGGCGAGGGGGACGAGGTGCCGCAGCTGCACGGTCTCGCGGACGGTGGCCGCGTCCGCGGTGAGCCAGCGGACCTCCCGCAGCACCAGATCGTCGGGCGCGCTCCTGGCCGGATCCCAGTGCAGCAGGGCCGGGTCGAGGTCGGGCACGCGGCCGTGGAGCGCCACGCAACCGAGGGCCACCGACCACAGGCGGGCTGCGAGCCCGAGGTGGGCGACCGAGGCGGCGACGCGGCGCTCGGGCGCGCGCAGCCCGGCGGCGACCGTGTCGACGCGCACGGTGAGCAGGGGACTCCGGCCCGCGTACACGTCGGCGAGCGGACGGTGACCGGGCTCCGGCTCGCCCGCGCGCAGCGCGAAGAACCCGCCGACGGACGCCGTCTCGGCCAACAGCGTCGGATCCATGCCGCTCCCCCGCTCTCCCACCCGTTCCGGCCCGCCGAAAATCCGGTGACGGCGCACCGGATCACCGTAAGGATGTCGCGGAGTCCGGTGGCGGACGACACCGGTGTCCCGCAGACGCGGCCGTCACCGGCCGTGCCGCGCGGGGCAGGGGTGCAAAACGGATACTGGGGATGAACCCGTGCGGCGGGCGGGCCGGTGGTCCCCCCGGCCCGCCCGCGCCCCCGCCGGAAGGGGGATCCGGGACGTCCTCCCGTACTACCCCGGCAGTACGGACAAGTGCCTGCTCAAGAACGACGACGTGGAAGCAGAAGGGGGACAGGGTGGTCACCATGAGCTCCCTCGCGCTGTCCGTGCTCCTGTCCCTGGTCTCCGCGGTCGCCTACGCGGCCGGCGCGATCCTCCAGGAGCACGTGGCGACCACCACGCCGTCCCGCCCCTACGCGCCGCTGAACCACGCCGGCTGGTGGGTGGCCGTCGTGCTCAACGGCGTGGGCGCAGTGCTCCACGTCGTGGCGCTGGCGTACGGGCCGCTCAGTGTCGTGCAGCCGCTCGGCGCGCTCACGATCGTGTTCGCGCTGCCGATGGCCGCGGTGTTCGTACGACGCGGGGCCGGCGCTGCCGCATGGCGCGGCGCGATCATGGCGACCGTCGGGCTCGCGGGGCTCCTCGCGCTCACCGGGGGCTCCGCCTCCCAGTCCCTGAGCGGCGCGGAACGCGCGGTGCTCGCTGCGGTGACGCTCGGCGCCGTGGCCCTGCTCTTCCTGGGCGCCCAGGGGGTGCACCGGCCGATCGTCCGCAGCGTGCTGCTGGCCGGTGCGGCGGGTGTCGCCTTCGGCATCGCCTCCGTGTTCACCAAGACCGTCGCCGTCGACTGGGACTGGGCCGCGCCGCTGACCCAGTGGCCGAGCCTGCTCGTCGTGGCCGTGTTCGCGGTCGGCGGGCTGCTGCTGTCCCAGGCGTCGTACCGCGGAGCCGGGCTCGCGGCACCGCTCGCCACGGTCACGGTGGTCAACCCCGTGGTCGCCGCGGCGGTGGGGATCACGCTGTTCGGCGAGGACTTCCGCTACGGCGTCGCGGGCACGGTGCTGGCGCTCGGCTGCGGTGCGGTGGCCGCGGGCGGGCTGATCCTGCTGACGATCGAGCGGCTGGGCAACGGTGTGCAGCCCCCGCAACGGCACGCTCGCCGTGGACGTCCGGACACGCACGTGCCGCTGCGGGGCGATCGCGTCGCCGCCCAGCGCGCCGGCTCAGATCGACACGCCGCCGGCCCTGAGGTAGGCGAGGGGGTCGATGTCGGAGCCGTATCCGGGTCCGGTGCGGATCTCGAAGTGCAGATGCGGTCCCGTGCTGTTGCCGGTGGATCCTGAGCGCGCGATCCGCTGACCCGACGTCACCTTCTGGCCGGCGCGCACGGTGAGCGCCGACAGATGCGCGTACTGGCTGTACCTGCCGTCGCGATGGCGTATGACGATCTCGTAGCCGTACGCGCCGGCCCAGCCGGCCGACACCACGGTGCCCGGCGCGACGGCCTTCACGGAGGTCCCGGTGGGCACGGGGAAGTCCACGCCCGTGTGGTACCCGCTCGACCAGGAGGAGCCCGCCTTGCGGTACGCGGTCGACGGGCCGGCGGCCACGGGTGCGCTGAAGCCGGCGTGCCGGTCGGGCGCGGCCTCGGCCGGGGTGCGCGGCTTGGGCTCGGTCCGCGGTTTCGGCGCCTGCCGCTGGGGCTTGCGCGGTTCGGCGGACCGCTTCTGGGACCGCTGGTCAGGCTTCGCCGCGGGGCCGCCGCGCTGCTCGGGCTTCGCCGAGGGGCCGCGCCGCTCGGGTGCTGTGCGTTCCCGGCCGCCGGACCGCGGGGCGTCGGTGCTCTCGCCGCCGGCGGCGCGTTCCTTGCTGCCGGGGCGCTTCTCGGCCGGAGCAGCCGGCGCGGCCGGTGCCGCCGGAGCCCGCAGGACGAGCCGCTGGCCGGGGAAGATCAGATCGGGGTCGTCACCGACCACGGCGCGGTTCTGCGCGTACAGCCGCTGCCAGCCGCCCCTGACCCGCTCCTGCTGGGCGATGCTGGACAGCGAGTCCCCGCGGGCGACCGTGTAGCCCTCGCGCCGCGTCGGCACGGTCGTGGGCGACGCGGCGTGTTCGGATCCGCGCAGCCGCTCCGGCTCGGCGGGTCCCGCCGGCGCGATGCCCGGTGCGTCCCCACCCCGGGCGAGCCCGGCACGCTCCGAACAGGTGGGCCACGCGCGCGGGCCCTGGCCTTCGAGGACCTTCTCGGCGACGGCGATCTGCTGGTCCTTGGTGGCGAGGTCGGCACGCGCGGCGTACCGCGTGCCGCCGTACGCCTCCCATGTGGCCCGGCTGAACTGGAGCCCGCCGTAGTGGCCGTTGCCGGTGTTGACCTTCCAGTTGTTCGTGGACTCGCAGGCCGCGACCTTCTCCCAGGCGTCGACGGACGCCGCGTGGGCCGATCCCGCGCCGATGAGGGGCAGCGCCATGCCCGCGCCGCCCGCGGTGACGGTGAGCGAAGCGCGGTTGATACGACTCGGCTGATATCGACGGTGCCGACCGGTTCCGGCCATGGTGTGCTCCCCCACTACATGTAGGTCACGCATGCAGGTCATGCCGCAGGCGGCCAACGTAGGGGCGGAATACGGAGGGTGACAAGGTTTCAGCCCGAGAGTGTCCGGAAAGGTGCCCCGGCCCCGGCCGAAGTCGCATCGCCGGGGCCAGGACACGGTTCACGGCTCCACCACGATCTTGCGGCCGCGGCCCGCCGGAACTGCTTTGGTGCTGCATGGCGGGCCCGTCGTCCGTTCGGGCCCGTGCGTCGTTTGTCCAAGCAACCGAGGCGGCCGGCCCAGCGTCTTCGCCGGCCGGGGTGTGCCCGTTCCTGCCCGTTTCGCCGAGCCCGTCGTCGCTGGTCGGCCGCCTGCGCGCGGGCGCGACGGGCCCCGTCGGCGCCCGCTTCGCACGTGACGGAGTCCGAACGGTGCCCGAGTGTGGCACTAGGGGGGCCGGGCAGAGTGCGCAACGCCGCCCGAGCGTCGAGGATCGGTGAATGGCCGCGGCCGCCCGCACGTATGCGTATCCGGAACAGCGGGCAGTGACGGCACGGACGGATCTTCCGACGGACTCCAGGAGCACACGCATGAGTGGTACAGCCCAGATCGGTGTCACGGGACTCGCGGTGATGGGCCGCAACCTCGCCCGCAATTTCGCGCGCAACGGGCTCACCGTGGCCGTGCACAACCGCACCGCGGTACGGACGCGCGCGCTGGTCGGGGAGTTCGGTGACGAGGGCACGTTCGTCGCGGCCGAGTCGGCCGAGGAGTTCGTCGCGGCGCTGGAGCGGCCCCGCCGGCTGGTCGTGATGGTGAAGGCGGGCGAGGCCACGGACGCGGTGATCGAGGAGTTCGCGCCGCTGCTGGAGGAGGGCGACGTCATCATCGACGGCGGCAACGCCCACTTCGCCGACACCCGCCGGCGCGAGAAGGAGCTGCGGGAGCGCGGCATCCACTTCGTGGGCGTCGGCATCTCCGGCGGGGAGGAGGGCGCGCTGAACGGGCCCAGCATCATGCCGGGCGGTTCGGCCGAGTCGTACGCCTCGCTGGGCCCGCTCCTGGAGAGGATCGCCGCGAAGGCCCCGGACGGGACGCCGTGCGTCACCCACGTCGGTCCCGACGGCGCGGGCCACTTCGTCAAGATGGTCCACAACGGCATCGAGTACGCCGACATGCAGCTGATCGCCGAGGCGTACCACCTGCTGCGCGCGGTCGCCGGATACTCACCGCAGCAGATCGCCCGGACGTTCCGCGACTGGAACACGGGGCGGCTGGACTCGTACCTGATCGAGATCACCGCCGAGGTGCTGGCGCACACGGACGCGGCGACGGGCGAGCCGTTCGTGGACGTGGTCACCGATCAGGCGGAGCAGAAGGGCACGGGCCGCTGGACCGTGCAGATCGCGCTCGACCTGGGCGTACCGGTGTCGGGGATCGCGGAGGCGGTGTTCGCCCGTTCGCTGTCGGGCCACGCCGGGCTGCGCGAGGCGTCCCGGGCGCTGCCCGGCCCTGTGCCGGAGCCGCTGGGCGCCGACGAGGCGGCCCGGTTCGCCGACCGGGTCGAGCAGGCGCTGTACGCGTCCAAGATCGTGTCGTACACGCAGGGCTTCCATCAGGTGCGGGCCGGCAGCGAGGCGTACGGCTGGGACGTCGACGCGGGGGCGGTCGCGGCGATCTGGCGGGCCGGGTGCATCATCCGCGCGGCGTTCCTGGACCGTATCCGCGCGGCGTACGACGCCCAGCCGGACCTGCCGAGCCTGCTGTCGGACAAGCAGTTCGCGGAGGAGATCGGGGCGGCGCAGGACGACTGGCGCGAGGTGGTCGCGACGGCGGCGCGTCAGGGCGTGCCGACGCCGGGGTTCGCGGCGGCGCTGGCCTACTACGACGCGCTGCGCGCGCAGCGGCTGCCCGCGGCGCTGACGCAGGGCCAGCGCGACTTCTTCGGCGCGCACACCTACCGGCGGACCGACCGGGAGGGCTCGTTCCACACGTTGTGGGGCGGTGACCGCTCCGAGGTGCGGTCGGACTGAGGCCGCTCCTCCCGGCGGGCGGCCTTCCATGCCCCCGGACCGGCCGCGCCGGCGGCCGGTCCGGGGCCGGGTCCGGTCAGGCAGGGCCCGGCTGGGGTTCGGGAGGCGGTACGGGTTCCGGCGCGGGTCCCGGCGGCGTGGGGATCGGATCCGGTGTGGGGCCCGGCTGGGGCGTCGGCGTCGGCACCGGCCCGGGCAGCGGCCCCGGGTCGGGGGGCACGCCGGGATCCGGTGTGGGGACGGGAGGTGCGGGATCGGGGTGGGGGTGGGTCATGCCGGACCTCCAGGGTGCGAAGTCGTGCGTTCCCAGTCTCTACCGGTGCGCGTTCCCACCCTCGCCGGGTCCAGTCGTCAGGCCACCGGATGCGGGGAAACCGAAGGCCACGGACCGGATGCGGGGATGCCGTCGGACGGTCGTCAGGCCACCGGATGCGGGGAAACCGAAGGCCACGGACCGGATGCGGGGATGCCGTCGGACGGTCGTCAGGCCACCGGATGCGGGGAAACCGAAGGCCGCGGGCCGGATGCGGCGGTGCCGTCGCACGCCGTGCGCGCCGGTGCCGGGCCGGCGGACAGCGCGGCCTCGGCCGCGGCCCGCAGTCCGGGCTCCGGGCTGGAGAGCACCGGCAGCGCCGTCCGCGTCCGGGCCGCCGCGTCCGCCATCGACGCCTGGGCCAGCACGACGACGTCCGCATCGCGCACCCCGTCGACGGCGGCCGCGACAGCGTCGAAGTAGCCCTCCCGGTCCCCCGCCTCGAAACGCTCCCAGGCGTCCTCGACGACCAGTGTCCGCAGCCGTGGCTCACGGCCGCGGGCCTCCTCGCGGACGAGGGCCGCGGTAGGTTCCAGCGTGCTGGCGACGGTGGCCACGATCACGACCCGCTCCTCGCGTGCCGCGGCGGCGCACATGGGCCTGTCGACCCTCAGTACGGGGACGCCGGCCCGGTCGGCGGCCGCCTCGGCCACGCCGCCGATGGT
The DNA here is from genome assembly GCF_013387495.1 of Streptomyces sp. PKU-EA00015. Classification (GTDB taxonomy): domain Bacteria; phylum Actinomycetota; class Actinomycetes; order Streptomycetales; family Streptomycetaceae; genus Streptomyces. The sequence continues at coordinate 138,004 of NZ_JABZEE010000001.1, forward strand.
CGAGCACGTGCACAGCACGGCATGGGCGCCGTGAGCGGCGGCGCCGGCGATCACGTCGGCGACGGCGGCCGCGACCGCGTCCGGACCGTCGCGCCGGGCCCGCGCGAGCAGGTCCTCGTCGACGAGGTGGCGGAGCGGCAGGGCGGGGTGGTGGGTGTCGCGCAGGGCGTCGAAGACCGGGACGTGGACCGGGGATGTGTGCAGCAGTGCCAGCATGCCGGAATCGTAGGGGTACCGCCTCGCACGGGGAGGCCGGCACCGGGGCTCATCGAGGGGCGCCTCCCGGTTCGAAGCCGGCGAGCAGTTGCTCCAGCGCCTGCTGGTCGGGGCCGACGAACGCATCCGCTTCGGGCGCCGCGGAGATGTTGTCGATCATCTGCTGGGCGAGGCCGAGCGCGGGAGGCAGGTGGGTGCTCAGCACCGCCTCGGGCTCCATCTCGCGCAGCGGCCGCACACTGGCCGCGTACTTCTCGGGGTCGACGCAGTGGATCCAGGGACTGTCGACGGTGGCCCACAGCAGTTGCCCCGCCCGCAGCTCGTCGTCCTTGATGTCGCCCGCGGTGGCTCCACCGGCGAGGTCGGCGCTGGCGATGGGAGCGCCGAAGCAGTCGGAGCTGAAGCAGGCGGCCGACTTGTCGTCGTAGAAGCCGACCGTGGCGGGGTTGTCGAACAGCGGTGGCCGGAAGGCGTGCAGGACCCGGTCGCCGACGTCGAGGGACTGCCCCGGGTTGAGCAGGAAGACCCGGTCCAGGGGCAGGGGGCGCTCGGTCGACATGATGCCGACCGCCAGGTACGTGGTCACGAGGCGCGCCCGCGGCGCCGCGGCCAGCAGCGCGAACAGGCCGCCCGTATGGTCACGGTCGGGGTGCGTGAGCCAGATCCAGCGCACGTCCTCGGGGTCGACGACGCTGCCGACCATGTCGAGAAAGGTGCGGTCGGGCAGGCCGAGTCCCGTGTCGACGACCACGGGTTCGGCCGCGTGGAGCACGAACGCGTTGACCGTGAGGTAGCCGATGCCGGGTACCGGCAGGTGGTCGCCGAGGACGCTGATCTCGTGTCCGATTCGGTGAATGGCCATGACTTCTCCGGGAACCCCCCGCGTGCAGGGATCGGATCACGGCTCACAGCGTCGCCGCGGTCACGCGCAGGCCCTGTGCAGTTGAGGCATGCCCCCCGGGCCGACATCAGTACTTCTGTCTCACAGTGTCCCCCCGTGGGGCCGGGCCCGCTGCCGCACAAGGTCCCGGCATGCCCCGGGACCGGCGGTCGGACCACCGGTCCGGGGGCTCACCGTGCCCTTGTCGTCACAGCTCCGGGTGTGCCTTGACCTGCTCCTCGGCCTCCCGGACGAGATCGGCGGGCGCGGCCGGCGCCTCGTCGGGGTGCTTCAGCGCCCACTTCGCGGCGTACGGGCACAGCGGTACGACGGGGACGTTCTCGCGCGCCGCCGTCGCGTAGAACTCGCGCACGAGGGCGCCCCCGATGCCCTGGCCCTCGTGGCCCGGCTCGACCACGGTGTGCACGGCGACGAGTGCGGCGGTGTCGCCGGCCAGCACGAAGTACGCGATGCGGCCGGCCACCTTCCCGTCCAGGTGCGCTTCCAGCAGCCCTGCGGACCGGTTGTCGCGGATCTCGATCTCTCCCACGGCGGGGTTCTCTCCTCGATGCGTCGGACGGGCCGCCGACGGGCGGTCCCCGCCGGCGGTGGAACGAGGGGGTCAGACGACGGCGTGGGGGCTGCGCGCGGTGTCGGTGCCCGGCACGGGGGCGGAGGCGTCGGCACCGAGGGCCACGATCCGGTTACCGGCGTCGACGTGGACGACGCTGGGCACGAGGGCGCGCGCCTCGGCGTCGTCGACCTGGGCGTAGCTGATGAGGATCACGAGGTCGCCGGGGTGGACGAGGTGGGCGGCCGCCCCGTTGATGCCGATGACTCCGCTGCCGCGCTCGCCCTCGATGACGTAGGTCTCCAGGCGGGCACCGTTGGTGATGTCGACGATGTGCACGAGCTCGCCGGGCAGGAGATCGGCGGCGTCCATGAGGTCGCGGTCGACGGTGACGGAGCCGACGTAGTGCAGGTCGGCCTGGGTGACGGTCGCGCGATGGATCTTGGACTTGAACATGGTGCGCAGCATTTGGTACTCCACAAGGGTTGGCTCCCTGCCTGCTTTTGCAGGTCAAGGGCGTTTCTCACTCTACCTCGACACGGTTTTCCAACGGGGTGCCGACCATGGTCAAAGGCGCCGAAGCTGACCAGTCGCTGACTTACCTGACGACGCGTCCGCCATGAAGTCGAAAGGACCCTACGCCACAGACGCGGTCTGTGCTCGTGAGAGCCGTCACATCACGGGGCTGGATCGCAGCGCTTCGTCAGTCGGCTCCAGAGCGCGGAGGCTGAGCGTTCGGCCCGGTATGGAGGGCGACGCGCCACGACGGGCGTCCTCAGCAGCTCCTCCATGACCAGACGGTCTGCAGGGAGGACAAGCAGCGGTAGCTGCAGGGCACTTGCTGCTGCATGGTGCGGGAGACGGCGAGGGGGTGCCTGTTATGCCGGTGGCCAACCGGGACATGTCCTCGGCGCGTCTGTCGAAGGCGACGATCCGCGGGACCGGGACGCGCTGCGCGCCGCAGGTAAAGAAGTGGACGCCGCGGCGTTGCAGCCGCCGGGAGTCGGGAAGGCGGCGACGCCGCCGATGGTGCAGATCTGCAGGATGTGGCTGCATCCCGCTACGCCCTGGCCATCGTCCAACGTGGTCGACCGGACGCCCTGGCCGGAATGCCAGTGCGGCGGCGCCACCGACCCGCGCCGACCGCGGCTGCCACTGCCACAGGCGAGAACCCCGGCTACGCCTCGCCCGCAACGCGCACAGGCGTATGCGCACGTTGGGGCGACTGCTCGGCGGGCGCGAGTGGGTAGCGCTCAGGGTGCTGCTGCAGCGGCCAGCTCCCGGAACTGATTGACTCAGCCGCCGCTCTTGCGCCTGAACGACCGCTGGGTCGCAGCCGGGCCGTGCGCCGCACGCACCTTCGACGCATCCGGGTTGGCGGCAGCATCGGCCGCGTCCGCCTGCGCACCGCGCTTGCGCGCCAGGGCTTCGCGGAACTTGCGCTTGAGGTCGTAGTTGCCGTCGCTGTCCGGCGCCAGAGGGGATGCCTCGGGGGCAGCCGGCTCCGAACCTTCCGTAGTTGCGGGCTCTGCGGTCATGGTGACCTCCTGGGTTCGGGGGTGGGCCAGCACAGCTTGTCATGCCGGGCGTAGTGCGGGGCGCCCGGCAACATCACCCTGCTCCGCGCGGCCGAGGGCGTTCGCTTCGTAGGGAGAGGCACAGGACGGGCTTCGGGCCGGGCCGAGGGTTGTCGATCCCTTGGCCCGGACTTTCCCTGCCAGGGCAACGGCTCTCAGCCGTTGCGACGTACGAGGGCGGCCTTGCGGGCCTCGGCGAGCTTGCGGGCCTCGCCGGCCTTTCGGGACTTGCCGCCGGCGCCGCGGGAGGTGTCCTTGCTGGTGCCGAGGCCGCGGAAGGGAGCGTTGCTGTTCTTGGGCCGGGGGACGGCGGGCCCGCCGTCGAGCGGGGTGCCCGAGGGAGCCCTGGCGCCGGTGATCCGGCTCAGTTCCGCCTCGCCCGAGCGCACCTTGGTGACGGTCGGCTCGATGCCGGCCCCGGCCATCATGCGGCTCGTCTCGCGGCGCTGGCCCGCCAGCACGAGCGTGACCACTCTGCCGGACTCACCGGCGCGTGCGGTGCGGCCGGCCCGGTGCACGTAGTCCTTGGGGTCGGTGGGCGGGTCGACGTTGACCACGAGGTCGAGGTCGTCGACGTGCAGGCCACGGGCCGCGACATTGGTCGCCACCAGAACGGTGACCTGGCCGCTCTTGAACTGCGCCAGGGTCCGTGTGCGCTGTGGCTGCGACTTGCCGCTGTGCAGGGCCCCGGCGTGTACCCCGCTGGCCCGCAGATGCCGGGTGAGCTGGTCGACGGCGTGCTTGGTGTCGAGGAAGAGCAGTACGCGGCCGTCGCGGGCGGCGATCTCCGTGGTGACGGCGTAGCGGTCAGGGCCGTGGACGACCAGAACGTGGTGCTCCATCGTCGAGACCGTGCCCGCTGAAGGGTCGACCGAGTGGACGACGGGGTCATGGAGGTAGCGGCGGACCAGCTGATCGACGTCGCGATCCAAAGTGGCCGAGAACAGCATCCGCTGACCGTCGGGGTGCACCTGGTCGAGCACGTCGGCAACCTGCGGCAGAAATCCCAAGTCGCACATCTGGTCGGCCTCGTCCAGCACGGTGATCCTCACCCGTCCCAGGCGGCAGGCGTTGCGCTCGATCAGGTCGTGCAGGCGTCCGGGGGTGGCGACGACCACCTCGGCTCCCTGGCGCAGCGCGGCGACCTGCCGGCCGATCGACATGCCGCCGACGACCGTGGCCATCCGCAGCCGCAATGACTCGGCGTACGGCGCCAGCGCCTGGGTGACCTGTTGGGCCAGCTCCCGGGTGGGCACAAGGATCAGAGCGAGGGGCTGCTTCGGTTCGGCACGCCGCCCGGCCGTCCGGGTCAGCAGCGGCAGGCCGAAGGCGAGCGTCTTGCCCGATCCGGTGCGCCCGCGCCCAAGGACGTCGCGCCCCTCCAGGGCATCGGGCAGAGTGGCGGCCTGGATCGGAAAGGGTTCGCGCACCGCGAGTCCGCTCAGTGTCCGCAGCACCTCCACCGGCAGTTCCAAGTCGGCGAAGGAGACGGCCGGGGGGCGCGCCGCAGTCGTGGCCTCGGACCGGGCGGGACCGCCGTGAGCGATGCCGGAGTCGTCGGGATGCTTCATGAACAGCCTTCCGCAGGGGGACGTACCGAGGAAGGCCCGGCAGGATTGAACAGCCAACGAACAAGCGGAACCGCACAGGCAAAATCGCCCACCGCGACGACCACGCAAACGCATGACATTAACACAAGGCATGACATCGCGTCGGGAGGGGCACAGGCACGAGTACGTCCTCGACCTGTGCCCCCTGCGCCAGGCGCCGCCGGCCGAGCGGCACGGCGTGGACGAGCAGGCCACCTGCCTGGGCAACCGCACCGGCGCCTACACCCTGCCCACGAACGGCAAGATCGGCAGCAGCGACCTTGGGAGCGTCCCGGCGGACGGCACGGGAAACCCGCGTCTGCTGATGCGGGCGCCTCGTCGCCGGAGCCGCTGCAGACGGCACCCCGGCCTGCCGGCAACGCTGGAGGGGCGCGGATTCGGGAGCTTAGGTACGTTTCCGGTATGGGCATCGATGTCGACGCGTTCCTCCGTCGTCTGGCTGAGGAGCTCAGACCCCGGGCGGAGGAGTCGGCCGACCTGCTGCTGCGACGCCTGCGCGTCGACATGCCCGAGCTGTGGGAGCACGAAGAGATCACCGAGCTCGCGCTGGAGGAGACGGCCGGGCACATCACCAGGTTCCTGGACGTGCTCGAAGGGCGCATCGACGTGACGGAGGTCGAGGCGCCGCCCGAGGCGCTGGGCATCGCCCGCCAGGCCGCCCGGCGCGGGGTGCCGATCAGCGGGCTGCTGCGCTCCTACCGCCTCGGTCACTGGGTCCTGGTCCAGCTGATCCAGGGCGAGGCCGCCCGGCTCACCGATGACTGGGAGCTGATGAACGCCGCGGCCACGCGACTGGTCGGCGCGGCCTTCGCGTACGTCGACCGCGGGTCGGAGCAGGTCGTCGCGGCCTATCAGGAGGAGCGCGACCGGCGGGTGCAGCGACGGCTGCTGCTGGCCAACGAGGCGAGCCGGCGGATCGGGACGAGTCTCGACACCGCCCATACCGCCGAGGAGCTGGCGGAGTTCGGCACCGAGGACTTCGCCGACCTCGTCACCGTCGACCTCCTCGACTCCCTGCTCCACGACGGCGACGCCCATCCGCCCGCGCCGGCCGCGCGCACGCCGGTGCTGCGTCGTATCGCCCAGCGTTCGGCGCTGGACGACGACGCGAACCTGCCGGTCGTCACCGGCCGGACGCATACCTACCCGGCGGAATCGGAACAAGCGCGCGCACTGGCCTCGGGACAGCCGCGCCTGCATCGCGCCACGGCGGCCGCGTCCGACCACCACTCCGCGCTGCTGCTACCCCTGCGGGCCCGCGGCAACGTCCTGGGCCTCGCCCACTTCCTCCGCCGCGCCACCGCACCCCCCTTCGACGACGACGACTTTGTGCTGGCCCAGGAGATCGCGGCACTGGCGGCGGTGTCCATCGACAACGCCCGCCGGTACAGCCAGGAGCGCACCACCGCGCTCACCCTCCAGCGGAGCCTGCTGCCGCAGCGCGCGGTGCAGCAGTCCGCCGTCGACACGGCGTCCCGCTATCTGCCGAGCGGTGCGCGGACCGGCGTGGGCGGTGACTGGTACGACGTGATTCCGCTGTCCGGAGCGCGCGTCGCCCTCGTCGTCGGCGACGTCGTCGGCCGCGGGCTGCACGCCGCCGCCACCATGGGCCGCCTGCGCACGGCCGTGCGGTCCTTCGCGGACATCGATCTGATGCCCGACGAGCTCCTCACGCACCTGGACGACGTGGTGATCCGTCTCCAGCACGAGGAGGCGCGGGACGACGGCGAGTTGAGCGCCACCTGCCTGTACGCGGTCTACGATCCGGTGTCCCGCCTGTGCACGCTGGCCAGCGCCGGCCATGTCGCCCCGGCCGTGGCAACTCCTCCTCCCGCCCGGGGCGTCGACGCCACCTGGGCGGTCGACTTCCCCGAGATGCCGATCGGCCCGCCCCTGGGCCTGGGCGGACTCCCCTTCGAAACGGCGCAGTTCGAGCTGGCGGAGGGCAGCCTGCTGGCCCTGTACACCGACGGCCTCATCCAGAGCCGTGGCCGTGACGTCGACTCCGCGCGCGCCGCGCTGTGCGACGCCCTCACCGATGGACCGGACGCGCCGGAGGATATCTGCGACCGGCTGCTGGCCGCCGTACTGCCCGTCGACCGCTCCGACGACGTCGCTCTGCTGGTGGCGCGGACCCGGGCCCTCGACCCCGGCCACGTCACCACGCTGGACCTGCCCTCGGACCCGGCGGCCGTCGCAGGCGCGCGCGGCCACACGTCCGAGACGCTCGCCGCCTGGGGGCTGGAGGAGCTGTCCTTCGCCACGGAACTGATCGTCAGCGAACTGGTCACCAACGCGATCCGCTACGGCAAGGGTCCGATCCAGCTCCGGCTGATCCTGCAGTCCACGCTCACCTGCGAGGTCTTCGACACGAACAGCACCTCCCCGCACCTGCGCCACGCCCGCACCTTCGACGAGGGCGGGCGCGGGCTGCTGCTGGTCGCCCAGCTCGCCGAGCGCTGGGGCACACGGCACAGCCGCGAGGGCAAGGTGATCTGGGCGGAACAGGCCCTGCCCACCGAGGCGGACGGCGTCCTCAGATGACGCCCTGCTCCACCCGTCTCCCGGCGTGAACCGGACCCCGGCCCGGGTTCCTGCTGCCGAGCCATCCGAGGAGGAACGCCGCGGGTACGGAGACCAGGCCCGGGGACCGGAACGGATACCAGTTGAAATCCGCCCCCGGCATGAGCGCGTACGCGGATCCGGACACGGTGGGAGAGAACATCGTCAGGATGGTGCACAGCAGCAGCCCTCCGTAGACGGACCACACCAGTCCTGTGCGGTTGAATCCCTTCCAGAAGAAGGAGTAGACGACCGCCGGGGCCACGCATGAGGCCGCGACGCTCATCGAGAAGATGGCGAGGAACTCCAGCGAGTACCGGTGCGCGGCCGCGGACAGCGTCAGACCCATGACGCCCAAGGCGACGATGGCAAGACGCAGGACGGGCACCTGTCGGGTGGTGGTGCGAGGGCCGTCGGCGCGCGCGAAGACATCGTGGGCCAGGGAGACGGCGGCTGCGAACACCACGCTGGTCACGGTCGTGAGGACGACAAGGAAAGCGACACAGGCCACGACGGTGATCAGCGCGGCGCGCGTGGCGGAGCCGTTCGGCAGGACGTCGGAGGCGAGCAGGATCGGGGAGCCCTGCCCGTTGGCGTCGACCATGCCGATTCCCCAGCCACCGACCACCGCCGCGGCCGCGAAGCCCGTGGCGATCAGGAGGAGGAAGTAGGCACCGGTCAGGCCCGCGGCGATGCTCATGGATCGCCGTGCCGAGCGGCCGCTGCGGGACGCGGCGATGCGCAGGATCAGGTGCGGCATCGCGACCGTCCCGAGGATCTGGACGAGGTGATCGCTGATCATGTTGAGGGGCACGAGGCTCGATATGTGTGCCCAGAGCCCCGGTCCCAGGTAGTCGTCGGGCGCCACGCTCTTGTCCACCGCGGCCGAGAGCAGGCTCCCCGCGTCCCACGAGAACTTCCGCAGGGACAGCACCGTGAGCACCGCGAGCGTCACCAGGGTGATGACGACCTTGACCACGTGGATGCGGCTGGTGCCCTTGAAATCCGCCACCGCGGCGAAGCAGACGACGAGCCCGCCCATCAACACCGTGCACAGCACCTGGGCCGCATCGGTCGACATGCCGATCAGCATGGCCGCGATGATGCCGCCGGCCCGCAGCTGGAGCACGAGCATGGGAAGCGTGACGGCGAGGGTCACCACAGCCGCGGCGATGCGCGGCGCCGACCCGGACGCCCGCAGGGAGAAGAGGTCGCCGAGTGTGTAGCGGCCACTGTTGCGGATCTTTTGCGCGAGGAGCAGCAGCAGTCCGAGTGCGATGACGCTGTCGACGGCGGAGGCGTATCCGTCGTAGCCGAAGAGAGCGATGGCCCCGGTGGTCGCGAACAGGGTGAGGACGGAGATGTGTTCGCCGGCCATGGCGAACCCGTTGAAGACCGGTGAGAGGGACCGGTCGGCGATGTACAGCCCTTCCGGGTGGTCGTCGTGGGTGGCCAGAGTGAGGACCCACAGCAGGGCCAGACCGATGAAGAGGAAGAAGGCGATCAGCACCGGGCCTCTCGCCGCCGAACCGATCGGGTCGTGTCCGCTCGAACTCAGGAGGTACCAGGTCACCGGGTCACCGCCCGGGACTCGTCGGGCGGAGAGGCACCCGAGGCCCCGGACGTCAGGGGCCGTTCGAGGTGGTCACACACCCGCATCACCCGGTTCTCGTACCGCCAGACGCTGCCGGCGAAGACGCCGAGCTCCAGGATTCCCCAGCCGAGGCCCAGCGTGAGCCGGCCGTACACGGGAACCTTGGCGAGCTCGGCGGCACAGGACAGCACGACACCGACGGCGAAGGGCACCGCGTTGAGGGCAAGGAACACCAACTGGGCACGGTGCACGGCGTGGCGGTGAATATCAGCGTGTTGCGGACGAACGTCCGTCATCGGCTCATCGGGCGGCTTCGGAACGAAGTAGGAGCACACGGAACTCTCTTGTAAGTAAGGGTGCGGGGGTTCGGGACGTAGTCACGGCGATCCGTGGCACGGACACGCTGACGGCCTCGCGGTCACAGCGGGGCCGTCACTCCTTGCCATCCGACCGGAACGGTCAGGCCACGGGCACCGAGCCTCGACGGGCGTTGCGCCGGCTTCCGTTGACCAGATCGTTGAAACGGTCGACGGCCCAGATGGTGCGCAGTCCCAGCGGGCCCATCATCATCGGACGAGGGAACGTCGGCTTCTTCGCCCACAATCCCTCCAAGTCCTCGTGTCGCTCGCCGTCGACGATGAGATCGGCGATGAGGGACCCGACGTAGGGTGCTTGAGCCAAGCCGTGGCCGTTGCAGGCGATCGAGTAGAAGATGTTGTCGTCGATCTGCCCGGCGAGCGGAAGCCAGGACGAGGTGATCGCGATCCATCCTCCCCACGCACGATCGATCGCGACGTCGGACAGAGCGGGAAACCGCGTCGCGAAGGCTTCTGCCAGTTCTTCGACGAGCGCCGGGTCCGGCTTCTTCTGCGGGAGGGGATACGTCGTGCCGCGCTCAAGCCGTCGGACGCCGAACACGATGGTGTTGCGCGGCGTCAGGCGGTAGTTCTCCATGATGTTGTGCTGGGTGACGAGTCCCGACCGACTGGTCCACCCCAGTGCCGCCAGACGGGCAGGATCGATGGGCTCGGTCTCCACCTCGATGACCCAGATGGGCACGGAGAGCCGTGGAGGAGTGATGTCCCACTCCCCCGCGTACGCGTTCGTCGCCAGAACCACTTGGTGTGCCCGCACCGCCCCTTGAGGAGTGGTGAGGACCACCTGACCGCGGTCGCGCGTGACATCGGTGACCTTCGTCCGCTCGAAGACTCGCGCGGACGTGCCGAGCAGTGCGCGGCGCACACACGAGGTGAACCTGCCGGGATTCATCATTCCCCCGACCACCTCGCGCATCCCGCCGAGGAATCCGCGGGGGATTCCGAGTTCTTCGCTCGTACCCAGTTCCACGTGGCCGCCGGCGCGCTGAAGGATCTTGGTCACACGGCGCACTCGGCCCATCTGTCCACGAGACACCGCCGCGAAGACGTTGCCCGTCGGTTCGTAGTCGCAGTCGATGTCGTACGTCTTGATGAGGTCTGCCACGTGGTGCGCGGCGTGCTCGGCAAGTCGGACCATGCCGGGCATCTTCTTGCGGAACAACAGATTGAGGAGTTGGAGGTCCCCGCCTGGTGCACCCGCCACTTGCCCTGCGTTGCGGGAGCTGGAGCCGTGTCCGCAGAACTCGGCCTCCAGCAGCACCACGTCCTGCCCGCGTTCGGCCAGTCGTAGCGCCGTCGACATGCCTCCGAGGCCGCCGCCGACGACCGCGACCTCACAGGTGAGGTCGCCGGTCAGGGCCGGCTGGATGTCTGCGGGCGGATCGACCCAGCCGCTGAAGGTGGTGTACTCGACGTTGTCGGTCTTCATCTGATCACTCCTCGCGAACGTGCCCTGTCCTTGGTGCGTTGCTCAGGCCCGAGCGACGCTGTGTCCGTTCACAACCGGTTCCGCACCCGTCGCCACGTTGTGGTTGTGCAGCGCGCGGTAGGCGATGAAGTACACGAACATCTGGAATCCCCAGGTGGCCAGCGCGGCCGTGTAGAAGAGCGTTCGGTGCTCGTCGTCTCCCGGGATCGGGAAGAAGTCGTAGCTGATCGCGATCACCGAGCCGGCCACGGTCGCCAGCCCGGCGCCGACGGCAAGACCCTTGGCACCGCTCTTCCAGAGCCGCCACGAGAAATAGGCCAGGAAGAGGGTCGTGAGCGCGTTGACGATGACATAGAACGTTGCCGGGCCGACGTGGAGCTCGTGGCCGCGGAACTGCTGGAGATACAGGCCGGCGCCGATGGCCAGTGCGAACACGCCGACGTCGACCACGACCGTCGGCTTGTACCGGTGCGTCACGCCCATCAGGCCCATGACGAGGATGAGGGTGATGCCGACGGATCGCGAGAAGGCGTCGAAGAAGTACGCGACGCTGTACAGGAAGCTGCCCTCGTCTCCTCCCAGAAGTGCCCAGAGGAGGAAGTTGGAGCCGGAAGTGGCGACAACCATCCATTCCAGGCCGAGCAGGTAATTGTTGTAGCGTCTGATGAATTTCCATCCGAAGTAGAAGCCGGCGAAGATCATCCAGAGATCGGCCAGCATGAAGAGCAAGTCCTTCATGTCATTGATTCCTTGGGGTCATGCCTTCGTCCCTGCGCTGAAGGCGGTGAGTTGGTGTCGGGGGCTTCACCCGCCGCGGCAAGTGGTCCCAGCGCCAGGCGCTGCTTCAGACCGATGCGCCTTCGACGCGCCGACCGGACCGAGCGCGTGAGGTCAGCACGGTCATCACGACGAGCGGGGCGAGACCGTTGGACAAGGCGCGGTCGAGCAGGGCGCCGCGGACCAGACCGCGGCGTCTGCCGTGGCGTCGGGAGCGAGACGCGCGAGTTCGGTTTTCGTCATGGCAGGTCCGTTCCTGCGAGAAGGCTGGGCCGAGCCGAAGGGGCGCCGAGCCGGCCTGGTGATCCGGCTCATACGCTAAGGCAGAGTTAGTCAGATGTTCAAGACGCATGACTAAGAAGTTGCGGCTCGGCCGCGGGCGCGACTGTTAGGCTGGTCGGTGACTTAATCAAGCGTCCAACTGTGTGGATGCCTTGCAACGGGAGGATTTCGTGGCACGTCGGATCTCCGTCGCCCAACGGCGTAGCGACTTCGTCAACGCCGCTGTGGAAGTCATCGCGACCCACGGCATCGACGGCGCAACGACCCGACGGATCGCCGAGCAGGCTCAGGCGAACCTGGCGATGCTGCACTACTGCTATGACTCCAAGGAGGACCTCTTCGCCGATGTCTACGCATTCGTATCCGGCAAGTTCCGCGATGTGGTCAAAGACAGTGATCCGCACTCCGACCTGAGGGACACAGCTCGCCAACTCCTACGCGGTGTCATGGAGTGCTACCTGGAGTCAGCCAGCTTCACCGCGGCGACAATGGAACTGATCAGCTGGGCACGGCGTCAGCACGGAGACCGCGGTATCGCGGTGTACGACCAAGCACTTGAGACGGTGCGCGCCGTGCTTCGCAGCGCCCCCTCGGACCACCCGGTCGAACCAGAAACCATCGATCAGATCGCCTATGTCATCGCCACCTTGGCCGACGGTTTCGCCGTGAACTGGTTCACGTACGGGGATCGGTCCGCCGCAACGCAGCAGATGGAAATCGCCGTCTCCGTACTCGACAGCTGGCTCGCGGTTCGGCTCGGAGCTACGCCCGTAGCACCGTGATGTGACCCATGAACGCGACCGGCGGCGCGGTGCTGGGTGTGCACAGTGGGAGGCCCGCCGGTCGGGCCTCCCCCAGATCACGTGGGGTTGTCACAACGGCAGGTCGGGCGAGTCGACGCCGACGACCCGGTCGCCGCAGAAGACGCGCACCGACTCCGCCGGCCCGTGGCCGCCGATGCCGGCCGGGCCCCAGAAGCTCTGAGCCGACTCCTCACCGAGGTCGGCGAGCTTGGCGCCGTTGACGCGCACCTCGCCGGCCAGCACGCGAGAGCCGACGTCGATCGCGCGGTCGGTGTCGGCTCCGAACACGTAGGCATCGAGTCCCGAGGGGTTGGCGTTGGCGAGGTGCAACGCCTGTTCGTCGGAGTCCACGGCGTGCAGAGAGACGACCGGACCGAACAGCTCGGCGGTGGCCTGAGCAGGGTCGGCGCCGGCGGCGATCGTCGGCGACATGAAGAAGCCGTCGAGCTCGGGCAGCCGGGCGGGCCGGCGGATGCTCGCCCCGAGGTCACGCAGGCCCTCGACCCTGCTCTGGAGGGTCTGGAAATGCGGCTCGTTGGAGATCGGGCCGATCTCGACGTCCTCGTCGAGAGAGTGACCGACGACGAGCTTGGAGATCCGCTCGGTCAACGCCTCGAGAAGAGGGCCGACCAGGCTGCGGGGAGCGAGGACCTTGCCCGGCCCCTCACACCACTGCCCGTTGAGCTTGGTCATGCCGTCGAGGATGCCGTCGGCGGTGACGTCGAGGTCGGCATCGTCCAGCACGAGCACCGGATTGTTGCCGCCGAGCTCCAGCTGCAAGACCTTGAAGTGCTCCGCGCCGGCCCGCGCGATGGCGCGGCCGGCACCCGGCCCGCCGGTGAATGAGACGATCTTGATGCGCGGGTCGGCAGTCAGCCTGGCGCCGACGGCGCCGCCGCCGTGCACCAGCTGGAGCGCGCCGCTGGGCAGGCCCGCCTCGACGAAGCACTCGACGATGATCTGCGCGCTGCCGGGCGCGTGCTCCGAGGGCTTGAGGATGACGGGGCAGCCCGCCGCCATCGCGCTGGCGATCTTGGCCGCGGGAATGAAGCTCGGACCGTTCCACGGCGTGAGGATCGCGGCCGGCCCCCACGGCACCTTGTAACGGCGGACGTCGCGGCCGTCGGCCGCCAGCGCGGTGACGCGCGGGATGTCCACCAGGTCCGACGCCGCCCCTCGGATCCTCGCGGGCAGGAAGGCCGCGACCTTGCGCGTGACGCTGATGGGTGTGCCGCTGGTCAGCGAGTCCGTCCGTGCGATGTCCTCGGCACGGGACTCGATGATCTCGGCGACGCGCTCAAGCATGTCGGCGCGCTCACGCCGAGCGTCCTCGTCCCAGCGGCCGATGTCGTACACGCGCTCCGCGTGCCGCAGCGCCCGATCGAGAGCGTCGGGTGCTGTCGTGACAAGGCGGTGGACGGGCTTGCGCGTGTTGGGGTCGACGTTCCACGCGTCGTCGACCGTCGGGCACTCGCTCCAGTCGTCGGCGATGTAGTTCACCGGCTGGGGGATCGTGATCTCGTTGCTCGCCATGGGGTTCACCTCTGCATTCACTCGTCGGTCAGGACTGGAGATCGACGACGATGCGGGTCACGTCACCGGACTTCATCGCCTCGAAGCCCTCGTTGATCTCGCCGAACGGGATGACCCGCGTCACCATCTCGTCGAGCAGCAGGCGCCCTTGCTGGTAGAGGCGCGCGAGCTGAAGGATGTCCTGCCGCGCCTGACCCGAGCCCATGTAGGAGCCGATGAGTCGCTTCTCCTCGAAGAAGAAGTCGGACGCCGGGATGCTGAGCTCGGTACCTCCGGGCGCGATCCCGACCAGGCACGCGGTACCCGTCGGGCGCAGGAGGGCCACAGCCGTCGCCGCGGTACGGGCCGAGCCGACCGCCTCGAAGGAGTAGTCCACTCCGTCGCCCAACTGGCGGTGGAGTTCCGCGACGACGTCGCCGCCTGCGCCGTCGATGACGTGGGTCGCGCCGTAGCCGCGCGCGGCCTTGAGCCGTGCGTCGTCCAGGTCGATCGCGACGATCGCCGACGCGCCGGCGAGCCTGGCCCCCTGGATGATGGCCGATCCGACGCCGCCGCAGCCGATGACCGCCACCGTGCTGCCCGGCCTCACCCGAGCGCCGCGGAAGACGGCGCCGACACCGGTGATGACGCAGCAGGCCAAGAGGCACCCGACGTGCAGCGGTACGTCGTCGGGGAGCTTCACCAGAGCGTTCTCACGCATGAGGGTGTGCCGGGAGAACGCCCCGATGTCACCGAGCCGCTCGATCGGCCGGCCGGCCGTGGTCCGGAACGCAGGCCGCGGACGGCGGCGTATCTCCTCGACACGCCGGCACTGCGTCGACCGTCCCGCCTCACAGTTGGCGCAGCGGCCACAGGAGGGTGTCAGCGCGCCGACCACGTGGTCCCCGGGACGCAGGCCGGACACCTGCGCCCCGACCGCCTCGACCACGCCCGCGACCTCGTGTCCGACCACGACCGGCAGGCCGGTCGGCACCGTCCCCGTCATATAGTGCAGGTCGCTGTGGCACAGCCCCACGTTCGTGACCGCGACCCGCACCTCGTGCGGCTCCGGGTCGTCCACCCGAATGACGGTCAGTTCGAGCGGCTCGTTGACCGCGGTGAGTACCGCGGCCTGGGTGTCGATCATGTCGACGTCCCCTCTGTCGGTTCCTGTGGCAATTGGTCTGTTGAAGGTGATGGCGAGTCCAGGGCGAGGCTTACGCGCCGGTGCCCCTGGCGGACCAGAAGCCCTTGATCCCCGCACTGAGGACGCCGCTGTCCCACGCCTTTTTCGCGGCGAGGTCCTCGCGGGCGAAGGCCGCTTCGATCTCCTGTGCCCGAGGGCGCAGGAGTGCCAGGTGGAGGGCCGTCGTGTTTCCCTCGGGCGTCCACTCGATGACGGTGTCGACGGCCCGGCCGATCAGGGCGTCGGGCTCGGCGATCTCGTCCAGGAGCCCGATCCGCAGCGCCTCCTCGGCCCGGATCCGCGGCGATCCGAGCACCATGCGCATCGCATGGCTCCCGATGAGGCGCCTGAGCAGCACGCTGGACGCGTTCGAGATCGTGAGGCCACGACCGTTCTCCGGCTGGTAGTACTCCGTCGCCTGTGTTCCGATGCGAGCGTCGCAGCACAGGGTGAGTTCCGAGGCTCCTCCGACCGCGATTCCGTTGACCGCCGCGACCACGGGTACCTGCGTCTGCAGGACGGCCCGGGTGATGTCGTGGAAGCTCTCGAACGCCTCGCGGACCTCAGCGTCCGTGGACGGCGCGCTCTGCAGGTCCTCACCCGCGGAGAAGGCCCGCCCCTCGCCGGTGAGCACGATGCCGCGCACGCTCTCGCCGGTCCCGAACTCGCGGATGAGCGTCGCCAGCCGCAGCCGGGTGGCAACGTCCATGGCGTTGAGCTTCTCGGGACGCCGCAGCGTCAGCACGGCGACGCCCCGCACGACGTCGACGTCGAGGAATCCTCCGCCGGATGCGGCACGTGCCCCCGTCTTGTTCCGTCGTGCACCGAGGTCGTACGTCACGCCGGGCTCGTCTGCGGCGCGGGCCTTGAGGGCCGGTTTGGAGATGCGTTCGGACGGCGTCCGGGGGAAGTCGGCGACGAACTCCACGTAGCGGGGCACCTTGAAGCGAGCGAGCTCCTTGCCGGCCCGCTCGACGATCTGCTCAGCCGTCGCACTGTCGGCCGGCACGCCTGCCGCCAGCTGGACGAAGGCCTTGACCTCCTCACCGAGGGTCTCGTCGGGTTCGGCGACGACCGCGGCCGCTACGACCACGTCGTCGCGTTCAAGGGCGGACTCGACCTCGACGCTCGCGACGTTCTCGCCACCGCGGCGCACCATGTCCTTGATCCTGCCGACCAGCTGGATGCCCTGGTCGGGCCGTCGGACGACGACGTCACCGGTGTGGAGCCAGCCTCCCCCGGCGGCTACGCCCTCATTGCCGGGGGGACCCCCATTGCGCAAGACCCTGGCCGTGTCCTCGGGGCGGTTCCAGTAACCGCTCATCATGGGCTTGCCCGAGATGACCAGCTCACCGGGATCGCCGGCCGGCACCTCGATGCCGTCGGGGTCGACGACGCGGACCTGCTTGGTCGGCACCGGCCGCCCCAGGCTCCCGCTCCCGACGGCGTCGGCGTCGGTGAACGGGCTGAACAGGTCGACGCCGGACTCGGTCATCCCGTAGATCTCCCGCCACGGCGCGCCCCATCGCTCCTCCAGTTGCGCGTGCAGGGCGACGGGAATGCCCGAACAGAGCACTTTGCGTACGGCGTTGTCGCGGTCCTCGGGCACGGGCGGCTGCTTGAACAACAGCGTGGGCATCGACCCGAGGACGTAGAAGAAGGTCGCGCGGTGCCGGCGGACGTCCGCCATGAAGGTCGACGCGGAGAACCGGGGCAGCACGACCAGCGGGGCCCCGACCGTGAGGGCGAGCGCCGTGTTCCACTGTGGATCCATGTAGGAGAACGGCTGCGCCGTCAGGAGCACGTCCTCGGTACCGAGACCGGTCGCCGCCGCACAGATCCAGCCCAACCGGACCCAGTAGTCGTGCGTGAGCATGCACGCCTTGGGGAAACCGGTCGTGCCGGAGGTGTACTGCAGGTTCGCCAGCGTCCCGGCATCGACCGGTATGGACGGCGCCGTCTGCGGGAAGGGCTCGGACCCGTCGTCGGCGACGTCGACGACACGCAGGCCGGCGAGCCCCTCCTCGGTCGCCAGGACGTCGGCGATCAGCCCGGACCGTTCGGAGTCGGTGAACGCGACGCGCGCACCCGAGTCCCGGAGGACGAAGGCGAGGTCGCCCCGCTGGTAGGAGGAGTTGATCGGCACTGCGACCGCTCCGGCCTTGAGGGCGGCCAGCCACACGACGGGCCAGTGCACGACGTTCGGGAGCATGATCGCGACCCGGTCGCCCGGCTGTATGCCGTCGAGCTCGATCAGCCGGTGTGCCAGCCTGGAGGTCCATGCGTCGATGTCGGCGAAGCTCCATGACCGTTCGCCGAAGCGCAGGAACTCCCGTTGCGGTGCATCCTGTGCGCGCCGCGACAGAAGCTCGGTCAGGGTCGGGACGGCGGGGTCCTCGCCGATCTGTCCGGGCTTCACGACCGGCACAGGACGCGAGTGGGTGCGACCGGCTTGCTCGGCTGCCGGGTTCTCCGTCATCGCAAGCTCCTGTGCGTCTGTTCACCGCAGGCCGCAAGCAGCTTCGCCGCGGCCTGGACGATCCACGTCATCGTCGGGTCTGCGCTCTTCATCCACTCCGGGTGCCACTGCACTCCGAGCACCGGAGCACCGGGGAGCTCCACCGACTCGATCACGCCGTCGCTCGTCCGTCCGGTCACGACCAGCCCGGTGCCGCAGCGGTCGACGGCCTGGTGGTGCCAGGAGTTGGTCATCGCGCGCTCACCGAACAGGTCGGCGGCGATCGAGCCCTTCTCGAAGGTCACGAGGTGATCAGTGGTGCCGTCGGTCGGCGCGGCCTCTGCCGACAGGTGGCTCACGGAGCCGGGCGGAAGATCGGCGACGAGCGTGCCGCCGAGGGCGACGTTGAGCACCTGCAGGCCGCGGCACACCCCCAGCACGGGAATCCCCCGCTCCAGCGCGGCTCGGACGAGGTCGATCTCGTACTCGTCCCGAGCCACGTCGTGGGCCATCGGATCCGTCCGTGGATCGATGTCGCGGACCACTGCCGTGTCGCCACCCCAGCACGCCGGATGGACGTCCTGTCCGCCGGTGATCACCACACCGGACAGCCACTGGCAGATGTCCGTCGCGTCGGTGTCGTACGACAGATGCACCGGAAGTCCGCCGGCCTGCGCGATCCGGGTCGCGAAGTCCGACATGTAGCTGTCGGTGCAACGGTCGCCGTACCGCTCGTCGGCTCCCTTGAGCAGTTGCAGCCGGTACCGCCGCCCGGTGATGCCGATCAGCGGGCGCACCGTCACGGCCTTCTCGCGCCCGCTCACGGCAGTTCGAAGTAGCGAGTCGACTCCCACTCCGAGAGCTCGGCGAACGGGTCGCCGCCGGCGGTGTGGAACTGCATCCACTCCCACTTGCGCGACGCGATCCAGTAGTCGACGAAGTCGTCGCCGAGGAGCTCGCGCAGGATCGGGTCGGCGTCCAGGGCCGCCGCGGCCTTCGTGATGGTGTCCGGGATCCGGTCGATGCCCAGGCCCGGCGGCAGGCACCACGCCATGTCGGTGACCTGCTCGGGCGGGTCGATCTTCCGCTCGACACCGGCGATGACACCGGCCAGCACGCCCGCGAGCGCGAGGTAGAGGTTCGCGTCCGCGCCCGGGAGGCGGTATTCGAGGCGGGAGTACGTGGGGTGTCCGCAGACGGCGCGCAGCGCGGCGGTCTTGTTGCTGATCCCCCAGCTGATGGTGACCGGCGGCCCAGTGAGGTCGACCAGCCGCCGGTACGACGTGATCTGCGGCAGCACGATCGAGGTGTTGCCCTCCATCGTCGCCAGCAGCCCGCCGATGGCGTGCAGCATCGTGGCCGACGGTCCGTTCTCGGCGTAGAACGCGTTGTCGCCGTCGCGCTGCAGGGAGAGGTTGATGTGGGACGCCTGGCCGTAACCGGCGGTGGGCTTGGCCATGAAGGTCACGCTGCGCCCGCGCTCGAACGCGACCTCGCGCATGATCTGGCGGGTCCGCGCCCAGGCGTCACCGACCTTGATCGGGTCGCCCGGTGCGATGTTGAGCTCGATCTGACCGGCGGCGTCCTCGTCGCTCCAGGCCTCCCACTCGATGCCGACTTCGTCGAGGCGGTCGGCCACGGCGTTCATGTAGTCGGTCCAGTCCTTCGACTTGGCGAGGTGGTACGCCGTACCCGCACCGCCGCCCAGGGGGCTCAGGTCGCGGTACCCGCGGGCGCGCGCCTCGTGGATCGACTCCTCGAAGACGGTGGCCTCGATCTCGACCGCAACGGTCGCGGTGAATCCGTGCCCGGCCAGACGCTCGACCATCTTCCGCACGAGGTTGCGCGGACAGATCGGAACCGGCGTGCCGTCCTTGAGCCAGTAGTCGCCGATGACCGAGTCCAAGCCCGGCTTCCACTCGACCAGCGTCGACATGTCGGGACGGAGGTAGACGTCGTCGAGGTGGCCACGCCAGGCGGGGTAGGCGGAACCGAAGGCGGGAGCGTTGCCGAGGTCAAGACCGAACAGAAGATCCGCGAAGGCGAAACCTGTGTCCTTGCCCGCGGCGAACTTCTTGGGCGAGACGTTCTTGCCGAGGAAACATCCCTCGTGGTTCGTCGCCTCGAGCCGGACGGCTCGTGGGCCGGAGTCGCGCAGCGGCGCGCTCGTGGCGGTGGTGCGCAGGTCAGACATCGTAACGAACCTTCCAGGAGGCGCCGGTCATCGCCGACAGCTGGGACAGGGTGCCCTGGATGCCCAGGGCACCCGAGGACAGGACGGCGACGAGGTCGTCGGCACCGGAGAACACGCCGGCGAGCGTCTGGGGAGCTCCGGCGATCAGGTACTGCGTGGGGCCGTCGCCGAGCACGGCCTGCTCCAGGCCCTCGGGCCCTTCGGTGACCGCGATCAGCACGTCGGGAATGCCCGGCAGCGAACGGGTCGCCTCCCAGAACCGCTGAGCGGCATCACGCCACTCGGGCAGCGGCGGCGTGAGCGCCCGCAGGACGCCCGCGGCGAGGTCGGCATCACCGGAGGGGTCCGTCGTCGGCGCGAGACGCGCGTTGAGATCGACCGTGAGGGCGGCGTCCGGCTCGGCCGGCACGCCGCTGGAGACGTCGATTCCGTCGTCGCCGAAGCTGATCGTCGCGGCCTGGGGGGTGTCGTGGGAGTGGATCGCCACGGTGCCGGTCAACCTGTTCAGGGTGTCGATGGCATGCCCGGTCCGGACTGCGTCACGCAGCGTGCGGCCGATCAATCGCACTAGGGGACTCGCATCGTCCTCGATCCTGACGTCGAACTCTGCGGCACCCGCCGAGGTCGACGTGGGGGCCGTCATGGTTTCGGCCATCCTTCGGTCCTTTCGACTTCACGAGCCACGCGACACGTAGGGGCGCCGCACAGTCTCTGCAATCCGCAACTTGTTAGTCATGTGACTCAAACGCGTGACTAGGATGGTGGGGCACGGCTCACACCGTGTCAACACCTTCTTGTCACCTCGCCGAAAGGCCCCCGCACATGACCAAGCCGGTCCCACCGAGCTGGGAGCGCCTCGACGCCGACGCGCTGCGCGTCGCCCACGTGATCGCCGAGACATTGACGACACCTGTCCGTGAGCTCGGAGCCCAGGCGGCGCGCGAGCTCTTGGCGAGCGCGCCGTCCGACCGTCCGCTGACGCCCCTCGACCGAGTCGACGAGGCGGCCGTCCCGACCCGCTCCGGACCACGGCGCGCGCGCCTCTACCACCCACCCGGCTCGACGACCGAGGACCCGCGGCCGGCGCTGCTGTATCTCCACGGCGGCGGATTCGTTCTCGGAACCCTCGACGGAGTGGACGAGGTCTGCCGCGCCATCGCCGCTCGGTCCCGATGGGCGGTGCTGTCCCTGGAGTACCGGCTCGCCCCGGAGCACCCCTACCCGGCGGCCCTTGAGGACTCGCTCGACACGCTGGCCTGGCTGCGCGGGTCGGCCCTGGACTGGGGCATCGATCCGGACATGATCGCCGTCGGCGGCGACTCGGCAGGCGGCAACCTCGCCGCCGCGCTCTGCCTCCACCTACGAGACGGCGGACTCCCGCTCCCGGTGTCGCAGGTCCTCGTCTATCCCGCGGTCGACGACCGGTTCTCCGCGCCGTCCTGGACCCGGTTCGCAGACGCACCCCTGCTGACCGCAGCCGATGCGCGCTGGCTCTGGGAGCAGTACATCGGCCCCGGCCGTCGGGGCAGCGTCGATCAGTACGCGGCCCCCATGAAGGCGGGATCCCTGCACGGGTTGCCGCCGGCCCTGGTCCTCACCGCCGAGGTCGACCCTGTGCGCGATGACGCCGAGGCGTACGCCGAACGACTGCGACACGACGGCGTACCCACCACCTCCATTCGCCACTCGGGCGTCTTCCACGGCTTCTTCACCGAGGTCGGCGTCTTCGCCAAGACCGACGCGGCGATCGACGCCGTGGTCCGGCATCTGCGCGGCATCGCCGCCACTTCTTGAAGGCCGCCGGGCATTGACGAGGTCACCGTCCGTAGCTACATTCTTGGTCATTCGACCTAGACAAATGACTACCTCCGTGCCGTCTGTCAGCCCCTTGGACCACGAGAAGGCAGAGACCATGACTGACACCTGCTCCACCGCCCCAGTCGTCGATGTCCTGTGCATCGGCGCCGGGTTCTCCGGCCTCTACGCCGCCTACAAGGCGGCCGAGCAGGGCTGGACCGTCGCCGGATTCGAGACCGCCCCCGACGTCGGAGGCACCTGGTTCTGGAACACGTATCCGGGCGCCCGGTGCGACGTGGAGAGCATCTACTACTCGTACTCGTTCAGCGAGGAGCTCCAGCAGGAGTGGACTTGGAGCGAGCGCTTCGCCCCGCAGGCGGAGATTCTGAGCTACATCAACTACGTCGCCGACCGCTTCGACCTTCGTCGGCACTTCCGGTTCGACACCAAAGTGATCGCGGCGAACTGGCTTCCGGGCGAGCACCTTTGGGAGCTGACCCTCGACTCCGGCGACACCCGCCGTGGCCGCTACCTGCTGGCCGGCTCGGGCGGACTGTCGACGCCGAAGGCCTTCGACGTGCCCGGCCTGGAGAACTTCACCGGGCTGACGGTGTCGACGAGCCGCTGGACGATCTCGCTCGACGAGCTCGCCGGCAAGCGGGTCGCCGTCATCGGCACGGGGTCGTCGGGCGTGCAGTGCATCCCGCTCATCGCCGAGGTGGCCGCCCACCTGACCGTGTTCCAGCGGACACCCAACTACGTCTTCCCCGCCCGCAACGCCCCGATACCCGCGGAGACCGTCTCTGAGATCAAGAGCAAGTACCCGGCCATCCGCGAGGAGTGCCGACAGTCCCCCGGCGGAATCCCGGACCGTCCCGTGACCGACTGCGCCTTCGACGTCTCCGACGAGGAGCGTCAGGAGCGCTACGAGCGGGCCTACGAGCGCAGCGGATTCCTCGGTGTCGGCGCGGAGTTCGCCGACCTCCTCACCAACCCGGAGGCCAACGAGACCGCGGCTGAGTTCGTGCGTCAGAAGATCCGTCAGATCGTCCACGATCCGCGGACCGCGTCCCTGCTGGAGCCCCTGTTCCACCCGCTGGGTGCCAAGCGCAGCTGCTTCGGAACCGACTTCTACGAGACGTTCAATCGTCCGAACGTCTCGCTCGTGTCGCTGCGTGATGAGCCGATCGCGACCATGACCTCCGACAGCATCATCACCGAGGGCGGTTCCTACGACGTCGACGCCATCGTTCTCGCGATCGGTTTCGACGCCTTCACCGGACCCCCTGTACGCACTCAACGTCACGACGCCGGAGGCAGGCAGGCTCCAGGACGCGTGGAGCGACGGCGTGCGCACCTACCTGGGCGTCATGACCGCGGGATTCCCCAACTTCTTCATGATCGCCGGCCCCCAGAGCCCCGCGCTGGCGAGCAACGTCGTCGTGACGATCGAGCAGGCGGTCGACTGGATCGCCGACCTGATCGCCCATGCCGAGGAAGAGGGCAGCGACGTCATCGAAGCCACCCCCGAGGCCCAGGACGACTGGGTGGGCATCACCGAGGCCACGGTCAACCAGACGCTGTACGCCACCACCGACTCCTGGTACCGCGGCTCCAACGTGACCGGTAAGCCGACCACCTTCCTCGGCTACGTCGGCGGCGTCGGCAAGTACCGCCGCATGTGCAGCGAGATCGCCAAGCGCGGCTACCCCGGCGTCAGGATCGGCGGAGAGGCGGTTGCCCCCGGGATCGGCCGCATCGACGAGGAGATCGCGTGAAGGTCGTCCACCAGCGGTACGTCGCCCACTCCGACGCCCACTACGCCGGCAACCTCGTCGACGGTGCGTTCAGCCTGAAGTTGTTCGGTGATGCCGGAACTCACCTGGCGATCGTCGTCGACGGCCACGAGAGTCTGTTCGCCGGGTACTCCTCGGTCGAGTTCCTCGCTCCGGTCCGCGGCGGAGACGTCATCGAAGTCGAGGCGCGCCTCGCGGCCGAAGGCAGACGGAGCCGAACGGTCGAGTTCGAACTGCGCGTCATCTGCCGGTCCTTGGACGAGACCGGCCGAGCGGAGGTACTCGCCGAGCCCATCGTCGCCACTCGCGCCCGAGGGACGGGTGTCGTCCCTGCCGGCGCAATCAGGAACGGGAGTTGAGGAAGATATGAACACATCGAGCGACGTACGCGAAGAGGCGTGCGAGATCGTCGTGATCGGTGCCGGCATGGCGGGGTTGATGGCGGCGACCACCCTGTCCGATCGGGACGTCGTCGTACTCGAAGCCACCGGTCGGGCCGGGGGGCGCGTGGAGTCGGTTCGCCGGGGCGACTACTGGATCAACCTCGGAACCCAGTTCACCGAGGGAACCGGCACCCTGATCGAAGCCCTCGAACGCCACCGGATCCCCATGGGGACACTGGCGGGCAAGAAGGTGGCCCTCGCGCTCAACGGAAAGCAGGTCGACACCTCCAATCCGTTCGGCCTGATGCTTCGCTCCCGGATGAACTTCATGGACCGGGTCGGACTGGCGGCCGTCGGCGCTCGCATCATCGCGGCCGTACCGTTCCTGGCGATGAACCCCGACAATTCCCTGGCGAAGCGGGTCCGGGCGGCACTCGATGCCCGCCCCGCGTCGTACGTGCTGCGCGGCATTCACTCCGAAGTCGCGCGGGCCATGGTCCGGTCCTGGTCCGGGCAGTGGATGGGATGCGAGCCGGAGGAGACCGCGGCGACCCAGTTCGTGATCTCGATGGGGATACTCCTGACGGACCCGGCGAAGGTTCCGAACTTCTCCTTGCCCGCGGGAGGAAACCAGACCCTCACCGACATCCTGGCCGCCGACCTCGGCGATCGTCTGCGGCTCAACTCGCCGGTGATGTCGTTGGAGTGGACCGAGGACGGCGTCGTCGTGGACTACGAGGACGAGAACGGACCGGCGCGGATACGCGCCCGCCGTGCGATCGTGGCCGTTCCCAGCGACGTGGCTGTGAAGATCATGCCCGGCCTCCCGCCCGGGTATCGGGCGGCGTTCGACGACATTCACTACGGCCGGTACGTGGTGGTGGGCTACTTCACCCGCGAGGAGGGCCCGCAGCGATGGGACGACTACATCGCTGTGTCGACGCCGCAGCTGTCCTTCCAGGCGATGTTCAACCACGCCGCGGCCATGCGCGGTCCTGGCCCACGAAAGCCGGGCGGCGCGCTGGCCTGCTTCGCGGGCGGCGCGGTGGCCGACCGCCTGTTCGAGCTCACCGATGAGGAGATCCTCGCCCGGTTCACCACAGACCTCCTCTCGCTCTACCCCGAGCTCGAAGGGAAGCTCGACGAGGGGATCGTCCGACGTCACCACCGGGTCGTGCCGTTCTGGGCACCCGGCGGACGTGCCTCGCTGCCCACGCTGCGCCAGCACTTCGGCCCCGTCTACCTGGCCGGTGACTATCAGCTCGACATGCCCTCACTCGCCGACGCGGCCTCGTCGGGCGAGCGGGCCGCGGCGCAGGCTCTGGCGAGCCTGTCCCGCCCGGTGCGCTGACGATCCGACGCTCACCGCGTTTCTTCGGCCGCCCGCGCCGGCGGCAGTGCGCTCGCCGTCGTCGGGACAACACATTCCTCGACGTCGAGGTACTCCGCGACGCCGGAGTCACCGACCTCTCGCCGTACGGCGGCACAGGGGGACTCCAGTACGACATCTTCGTCGATCCACCGCGATGACGAAGTAGCACGCCCGCGCTGGGGGGCGAAGCGCGGACCACACAATCCATCCGCGGGCGAGCGAGCCCGCCGCGAGGCTCATGAGGAGTCACCAGTGCTGAACCTGTCGATCCTGCTCGAAGACTCCGCCCGTAAGTACCCCGACCGCGAAGCTGTCGTACTGGGCCCGACCCGCATGACGTACCGTCAGGTGAACGCTGCGGCCAACCAGGTCGCGAACCTGCTCGTGGAACGCGGGATCGGCCCCGGTGACAGGGTGGCCCTCAGCTGCCCGAACCTACCGTACTTCCCGGTCGTCTACTACGGCATCCTCAAGACCGGCGCGGCTGTCGTCCCGCTCAACGTCCTCCTGAAAAGCCGCGAGATCGCCTACCACCTGGACGACGCCGATGTGAAGGCCTACTTCTGCTTCGAGGGCACCCCCGAGTTGCCCATGAGCGCCGAGGGCTTCGCCGGCTTCCAGCAGGTCGACGCCGTCGAGCACTTCTTCGTCATCACCGGTGATCCGGCGGCTCCCAGTCCCATCGACGGCGTCGAGACGCTCGGCAGTGCCATGGTCGGCCATGGCACCACGTTCGAATCAGCAGCGACCGAGCCCACCGACACCGCGCTCATCCTCTACACCTCCGGGACCACCGGACAGGCCAAGGGCGCAGAGCTGTCGCACGCCAACACGGTGATGAACGTGCTGGCATGCAACCGCCTGTTCGGCAGCGCCCCGGCTTCCGACAGCCACCTGCTCTGCCTCCCGCTCTTCCACACCTTCGGTGCCACGGTGCAGATGCACGCGGGCTTCTCGATGGCTGCCACCCTCCACCTCGTTCCTCGCTTCGATGCGCGGGAAGTCGTCGACCTGATGGGCCGCGAGCCCATCACGTTCTTCGCCGGCGTACCCACCATGTGGTGGGGCCTCTTGAACGCGCTCAGCGACGACACCGACGTCGAGCGCATCGCGAGCAACCTCCGGATCGGCATCTCCGGAGGTGCCGCACTCCCGTTGGAGATCGCCCACCAGATCGAACAGCGCCTCGGGGTCACGGTGCTTGAGGGCTACGGGTTGTCGGAGACTTCTCCCGTCGCGACGTTCAGCGACCCCGATCTCGACCCACGCCCGGGATCGATCGGGGTGCCCATCTGGGGCGTCGAACTGAAACTCATCGACGACGACTGGACCGAGGTGACCGAAAGCGGCCAGGTCGGCGAGATCGCGGTCAAGGGCCACAACGTGATGAAGGGCTATTACGGCCGGCCGGAAGCCACCGCAGAGGTCATCCGCGATGGATGGCTCCGCACCGGCGACCTCGCACGGCGCGACAAGGACGGCTTCTACTACATCGTCGACCGATCGAAGGACCTCATCATCAGAGGCGGCTTCAACGTCTATCCGCGTGAGATCGACGAAGTCCTGATGACGCACGCGCAGGTCAGCTTGGCCGCCGTCATCGGCGTACCTCACGACAGCCACGGCGAGGAGATCAAGGCCTACGTCATCCTTGAGCCCGGTTCCTCCCTCACCACCGACGAGCTCGTCGCCTGGGCCAAGGGAGAGATGGCGTCCTACAAGTACCCGCGCATCGTCGAGTTCGTGCCCAGCCTGCCGATGACCGCCACCGGAAAGATCCTCAAGCGCGAGCTGGCCCGCTGAACAAGGCGGCGACACACAAGACACACGAACACACATCGTGGTCGACACCGGACCAGCGGGTGCCACGGAATCGCTTCGAGCTGAGACGAGTTCGTCGACCGAGCCACCCGCCACACGCCTCGTGCAGGCCACCCCCACGACCTGGCGTGTCGTCGCCGCCGCGGAGGACGGGCAGCTCGCGGGCCGGCGTCTGGTACGAGAAGCGGGACCACCTGGCGCTGACCCGGCTCGCGGAGCAGCGTCGATCGGAGCGCGGTGCCGCCGCCGGGGTGGCCGAGGCCGTGCCGGAGGAGCAGTCGGGCACGGCCGGGCGCCTGCTCGCCCTGTGGCGGACCACGCTCGGCCGGACCGACCTCGGCCCGCACGTCAACTTCTTCGACAGCGGCGGACATTCGCTCCTCGGGGCGCAGCTCGTGCAGCGCATCGAGAAGACGCTGGGCGTGCCGGTGCGACTGACCGGCCTGTTCGCCCATCCCACCCCGCTCGCCATGGCCGAGCATCTCGATCCGGACGCCGCTCCGTCGGCCCCGGGAGCCTGAGGAAGACGGAGCCTGAGAAAGACATGGAGACCGTGAACCAGAAGCACGCCACCGCCCCGTCCGCAGCGACCGCGCCGCCGTGGCGGGTCCTGTGGCAGGACACGTTCGACGGCCCGGCCGGCTCCCCGCCCGACCTCGCCGTCTGGCAGGTCGTCACCGGGCAGCCGTTCGGAGCCGGCATCGAGTTCCACACGGACGACCCCGCGAACATACGATCCCGGAGCACGAGCCCTCGACCACCACCAACGCGCACATCATGGAGGCGCTGGGCTGCCACCTGTCCGCCCTGTCCGAGGGGCTCGTCGACGGGGACGGCGGCCGCTACCGGGACGCCGTCGCCCGCATCGCGGCGTGGCTGCGCGGCCGTCAGCGGCCGGACGGCAGCTGGTCCGACAAATGGCACGCCTCGCCGTTCTTCGCGACGATGCGCTGCGCCCTGACCCTGCACCGGTACGCGGGGCCGGACGCGGCCGAGGCCCTGCGCGGGTCCGTCGACTGGCTGCTGGAGCGGCAACGCGAGAACGGCTCGTGGGGCCGCTGGGAGGGCACGGCGGAGGAGAGCGCGTACGCGGTGCGCACCCTGCTGGAGCTGACCGGCGACGGCGGCCCCCGGTCCCGGGAGGCGAGGGAGGCCGTGGGCCGGGGCTGTGACTTCCTGGTGGAGCACGGTCTGGACGTGGACCGCCACCCGCCGCTGTGGATCGGCAAAGAGCTGTACGCGCCCGCCCATCTGGTGCGTGCGGCGGTGCTGGGGGCGCTGATCGCCGCCCGTCGGGAACCGGCCACCAATAACACAACTCAGCCAGTCTCTTAACCTGGTTCAGTTATGCTGTGAACCGGAAATCGCCGTCCGGCCCCGGCCGGGCGGCGCGCAAGACCGCCCCTTCGGAAAGGTCGATCGATGACGTCACACGTCCAGGACATGTACGGCACCCTGGAGGCCGTCGGACTCGACGACGAGCTGGCCCTGGAGCGTGCGTACGTTGCGATGTGCCGCGAGGCGATGACCCGCCAGGTGGACGATGCCCAGTACCAGGTCGTCGCGGGTGAGGACGTGTCGGGCGACGGCGCCGGCGCCGAGGCGCTCGGCCGCTACCTGCGCACCCGCGCACGGCGGATGGCGGAGGAACCCGACAGCCCGCTGTTCTTCGGCCGGCTCGACTTCGAGGACTCCGAGGAGGCGGACGACCACCGGCGGCAGCGGTACTACATCGGCCGCAGGCGGGTCTCGGAGCACCCGGCCGCACCGCCCCTGGTGATCGACTGGCGTGCACCGGTTTCCCGCACCTACTACCAGGCGAGCGCCCTGGACCCGCGCGGAGTCGCGGTGCGGCGACGCTTCGGGTGGGCGACGTGGAGCCACGGCGCCCCGGAGGACCTCACCGGGCTGGAGGACGAGCACCTCGACCACGCCCGGGGCGACGGCGACGCGGCGAGCGCGATCGTCGCCGCCGAGATCGAGCGGCCCCGCCTCGGCCCGATGCGCGACATCGTCGCCACCATCCAGCCGGAACAGGACAACCTGGTCCGCAGCGAGCTGAACGAGTCGGTCTGCGTGCAGGGCGCGCCGGGCAGCGGCAAGACCGCCGTCGGCCTGCACCGCGCCGCCTATCTCCTCTACACGTTCCCCGAGCGGCTCCAGCGCAGCGGTCTTCTGATCGTCGGCCCCAACCGGACCTTCCTGCGCTACATCGCGGAGGTGCTGCCGTCGCTCGGAGAGATCGACATCGCCCAGCTCACGGTCGAGGACGTGGTCGCCCGGCATCCCGTCCGCCGGGTGGACACGGAGGAGGCCGGTGCCCTGAAGCACAGCGAACGCATGACCACCGTCCTGGAGCGCGCCCTGTACGCCCGGGTCAAGCACCCCGAGGAGTCCATCGCCGTCACCGACGGCTCGTACCGCTGGCGGGTCGACTCGTCGGACCTGGCCCGGGTCATCGACGAGGTGCGGGCCATGGGCGTGCCGTACGCGGTCGGCCGCGAGCATGTGCGCACGCGCGTGGTGACTCTGATCCAGCAGCAGGCCGAGCGGCGGGCCGGCCCGAAGAGCGTCACCTGGGCCCGGAAGATCGGCCGTTCGAAGCCGGTCGCCGCGCTCCTGGAGGCCGCGTGGCCGGTGGCGCGACCGGAGGAGGTCGTGGCCGGGCTGCTGCGTGATCCGGCAGTGCTGGAGGCCGCTGCTGACGGTGTGTTCGACGCCGACGAACAGCGGGCCCTGCTGTGGGCCAAGCCTCCGCGGTCGGAGAAGAGCGCCACCTGGTCGGTCGAGGACATGCTGCTCCTGGACGAGGTCGCGGGGCTCATCGAACGCCCCGAGGGCTACGGCCATGTGGTCGTGGACGAGGCCCAGGACCTGTCACCGATGCAGTGCCGGGCGATCGCCCGGCGCAGCGCGTTCGGCTCCCTCACGGTGCTGGGCGACCTGGCCCAGGCCACGGCGCCCTGGTCGGCGCGCAGCTGGCAGGAGCAGCTGGAGCACCTGGGCAAGACGCAGGCCACGGTCGTCCCGCTGACCACCGGCTTCCGCGTCCCCGCCGCGGTGATGGAGCTGGCCAACCGGCTCGTGGGCGCCCTCGGCGTGGATGTGCCCCCGGCCCGCTCGCTGCGCCACGACGGCGAACTGACGGTCAGGGCGGTCGACGCCCTGGCGGACGCCACCGTGTCCGCCGTGCGCGCGGCTCTCGACCGCGAGGGGTCGGTCGCCGTCATCGCCGCCGACGACGCGGTGGCCGCCACCTCGGCGGCCCTGCGCAAGGCCGGCATCGAGACGGCGACCGCCGAGGAGGTCGGCACGGCCGCCCGGGTGACCGTGCTGCCCGCGACGGTCGTCAAGGGCCTGGAGTACGACCATGTCGTCGTGGTCGAGCCGGCCGCGATCGTCGAGTCCGAGCCACGCGGACTGCACCGGCTGTACGTGGTGGTGACGCGTGCGGTGTCCCGGCTGGACGTGCTGCACGCCCGGCCGCTGCCGGAGCCGCTCGTCGTCTGACGACGGAGACGTGGCCGAGATGTGCGGCCCGGGACTCCGCCGGGCCGCATTTTCTTTACGGTCTCCGCCGAGGAACGGACCCGTCTGCACGGGCGTGCGGCCGTGGTGCTGCACGACAACGGCGCGCATCCGGCCACGGTGGCCGAACACATCGTGGCGGTGGGAGGCATCGCGGAATCCTGGGCTCCCCCACTGCTCCGGGAAGCCGCGACCGAAGCGCTCGCCCAGGACGAGTTCCCCAAGGCGATGCGGCTGTTCGACCTGTCAATTCCCATACTCGGTCAGTTGATTGCCCCGGTAAGGGAGGTGCTAGGATGGCCTGGTGAATGCGCCGATGGGCTTGCGGGAGCGCAAGAAGCAGCGAACGCGAGAGACGATCTCCGACACGGCGATCACGCTTTTCCTGGAGCACGGGTTCGACCAGGTCTCGGTCGTCGACATCGCGGCGGTGGCCGAGGTCTCCAAACCCACGCTGTTCAAATATTTCCCCACCAAGGAAGACCTGGTCGTCCACCGGTTCGCCGACCACCAGACGGTGAGCAGCACCGTCGTGGCCGAGCGGCCGCCGGGGGTGTCCGCGATCGACGCCCTGCACCAGCACTTCCTGGACGGGCTCGCGGCCCGCGACCCCATCACGGGGCTCAACGACGACGATGACGTCCTGGCCTTCCACCACCTCGTCTACTCCACGCCGAGTCTGGTGGCGCGCGTCAGCCAGTACCTCGCCCAGGCCGAGGAGGCGCTGGCCCGGGCCCTGGCCGACGCGCTCGACTCGGACCGCGCGATCACCGCAGCCCTGCTGGCCGGCCAGGTGATCGCCACCGAGCGCATCCTGGCGTCGGTGAACTGGCAGCGCATCGTCGCCGGCCGGTCCGCGGACGAGGTCCACCCCGAGGCGGTTGCCGACGCCGACCACGCCTACGCCCTGCTGCGGCACGGCCTGGCCGAGGTCGCCCCGCAGAAGTGAGCACCGCCGGCCGTCCGCGCCGAGGGGCGGGGTGGCCTGGATCTGCCAGGAGCGCGTGCCGCTGAGCGGGCACAGCATGACCACGCCGAGGTCGAGGTCCAACCACTGGTACCAGGCGTCGGGTGCCAGCCCGTCGACCTGGACGTCCCCGACGATCAGCTCTTTCTCCGGCTCGGTGAAGCCCTCGAAGGAGATCCCGAGCCGCTTGCGGACCAGGCTGCGGCCGCCGTCGCAGCCGACGAGGTAGGCGGCCGACACCTGCTCGGTGCCCTGCGCGGTGGCCAGGGTGGCGGTCACCCCGTCCGGGTGCGCCTGGTCGAACTCGACCAGTTCGGTGCCCAGTTCCACCGTGACCCCGTACCCGGCGAGCCGCTCCCGGAGGATCTCCTCCACCCGCGACTGCGGCATGAAGTGCAGCCGGCGGAACGGCTCGCCCTGCGTGGGCGCGTTGTCGAGATACGGGACGGTCTCGTTGATCAGCCGGTCACGGCGGTAGCGCCGGAACGGAAGCCGCTGCGTACCGGACGCAAGGACTTTGTCGAGGACCCCGAGGTCGTAGAACACCTCCAGGGTGCGGGGCTGGATGCCCGCCTTGCCGCGCGAGCAGTCGTGAAGCTCCGCTCCTTGTCGATGATCCGCACCGGTACGCCCCGGCGGGCCAGTTCGAGCCCGAGAGTCAGACCGGTCGGGCCGGCCCCGCTGATCAGCACGCTGACGTTTTCCATACAACCCGTCACTTCGTCGTTGGGTGTGGGCAATTGCCCAGGTCAGGCTGCACGGTATGAAGGTCTCCGGCCTCCGGCTAACCCCTAGGGATCCCCTAGGGTCAGGTGATCCCGGCGGCGAACAGCCGCGCCAGTTCGTAGGGGTGTCGGGTGGGCATGCGCCGCGCCCACACCTGGGGCATGTCATGCCCCGCCGGGGCTCGCCGACGGCCGGCAGTGAGGAGCCACCCTGACGCCGGGCGTATCCGACGGCCGTGGCATCCGCAGCGAGGTCACCCCGCCAGGAGGGCGGAGACCCTGGGGTGTCCAGACCTCGGATCTCCGTCTCGCCTGCGAGGATGTGACCTCTGGCTTCGTCTGTCGCTCCCGCTCCTGCGAGTCGCCGTGATCGCTCTCCTCGTCCTGCTGTCCCTGCTGTTCCTGTGGGCTGTCGTGTCGGACCGGCTGGCGCGGTGGAGCATCACCGCGCCGATCACGTTCGCCGTGGCGGGCATCCTGCTCAGCGGCGGTGACCATCCGGTCGTGCCACTCGACATGGACACCCACATCTTCGAGCGGACCCTCGAACTCGTCCTCGCCGTGATCCTGTTCACGGACGCCACCGAGGCACGGGACTACGCCCGGCTGCGTGGCCCGGTGGGCGAGGGACGGCTGCTGGGACTCGCCCTGCCGGCTTCCCTCGTCCTCGCCACACTGGCCGGTGCCCTGGTCTTCCCCGGAACGAGCTGGTGGCTGCTCGTCGTCGCGGCTCTCGTCGTCATGCCGGTGGACCTCGCCCCGCTCCTGATGTTCCTGCGCGACGAGCGCGTGCCCCTGCGGGTCCGCGCCGCGCTCAACATGGAGGGCGGCTTCAACGACGGACTGATCTCACCGCTCTTCGTCTTCTGCGTCGCCAACCTCGTCTCCGCCGAGGGCGCCTCCTTCGCGGAACTTCTCCTCAACGCCCTCAAGGGCGTGGTGTACGCCGCGATCGTCGGCACCGTCCTCGGGTATCTGGCCTCCCGAGTGGTGCGCTGGGCCCTGGAATCCGAGTGGGCCAAGCCCGCCGGCCTGCGCCTGGCGGGGCTGGCACTGCCGTTCCTGACCTACGCGGCCTCCGTCCTCGTCGGGGGCAACGGCTTCGTCGCGGCGTTCGTCGCGGGCCTCTGGTACGCGAACACCGTGTTCGTGATCGGCGGCGACTCACTCGACCTGGTGCATGACGTCAGCCATCTGCTGGCCCTGGCGGCCTGGTACGCCTTCGGCTCTCTGGCCGCGGAGGCGTTCGCCGACGGGATCGCCCTCCAGGTCCTCGCCTACGCGGTGCTGGTGCTCAGCGTGGCCCGGTTCGTCCCGGTGGTCGCCTCACTCACCGGAATCGGGTTCAGTCGTCCCGAACGTGCCGCGGTCGGCTGGCTCGGCCCACGCGGTGTCACCTCCATCGTCTTCGCGGTCCTTGCGTACGTTCAACTACCGCAAGACGACGCTGCCTTGGTCGTCAACGTGACGGCCGCGACCGTCCTGCTCAGCGTGATCCTGCACGGAGTGACCGCGGAACCTGTCGCCCGCTGGTTCGCACGGCACCCGCAATCCGAGGAGCCGGTCTCGCCGCCGGCTCGCGGCCGTTGAGAGATCCCCGGCACCGAGAGGTGGGAGCCCAGGTCAAGACCGCAGCCACGGGCCGGTCCGGCACCGGTCGCCGGTCAGGCCCCGAACGGCGGCCCATCCGCCGCACGGTGCGCACCGTTCCTCCCCGAAGCCGCCGGTTGCGTCATCACCGCGTCCCGCCCGGGGATCACGTCGCGCGGTACCGTCCCTTCTCCACCTCGGCGACGAGTCCCCCGTTCAGCAACCGCTCCAGGTGCTGCGTCGCCGTCCTCCGCTCCACCGGTCCCACCTGGGGCCCTTCGACGTGGGGCCGGTAGACCAGCCGGTGCGCGACGATCTCCTCGAGCGTCCTCGGTTCGCCGAGGAAGGCGAGGAGCGTCGCATCCCTCCGCTCCACCACGCACTGCGGATGTCGTTGCAGAGCGGCGCATAGGATCGTCGGCATGGCACTGCGACCTGTCATGGTGAACATCAAGGCTCTTGACGCCTCGGCGGTCGGCCGGTTCTGGGCGGAGGCGCTCGGGTGGAGTGCTTACAGCCCCGGCGTGACCACCTACGTCGGCCCCGTCGGCGGCCTCGTCTGGCCGCACCCGGTCACCGTCGGCATCGACGTCGTTCCTGTCCCGGAACCCAAGACGACAACAAAGAACCGTGTGCACCTCGATCTCGCCACCACCTCTGCGGCCCATCAGGCGGAGGTGGTCGCGCGCCTCCGGTCTCTCGGTGCGACGCCCGCCCATGTGGGCCAGGACAAAGTGCCGTGGACGGTCCTCGCCGACCCGGAGGGCAACGAGTTCTGCGTGCTGGAGCCCCGGGAGATCTACCGGGACACCGGGCCGATCGCCCGGGTGGTGGTCGACTGTGCGGATCCGCGGGCCATGGCCCGGTTCTGGGGTGAGGCGATGGACTGGACCCTGCACGAGGCGACCGACGATCATGCGGTGTGGCGCTCATCCAAGGGTGTCGGCCCGTATCTCGAGTTCCTCCGCACGCCCGGCGTGAAGACCGTGCCGGACCGCGTCCATCTTGACCTGCTGCCGTACCCCTGTGACGACAAAGCCGCGGAGGTGGCTCGGCTGCGGGCCCTCGGCGCCACCGACCTCGACCTCGGCCAGGGCGACGTCCCGTGGACGTGCCTGGCCGACCCGGAGGGCCACGAGTTCTGCGTCCTCGCCCCGTCCTGACGCGGAGCCTTGACGACACCCGACACGTGAGCCCTGTCTGCTCATGCGCCATGACCCCGGGTGGGCTGGGCTGGGTCGTACACGGCTGTCGCCTCCGCCGCAGTCCGAGGGGTCACGGTCCCGGAAGGCTCGCTTCTCCCCGCGTCAGGCTTCGCCGTGGCTCCCTGCCCCCGCTCGATCATGCCCAGCGCCACCCCGACGACGATGATCACGCCGCCCGTCACCTGGGCGAGCCGGATCGACTCCCCGTTGATCACGACGGCGCCGATGACGCCGAAGACCGGGACCAGGTTGAGGATGTTGACCGCGACGCTCGACGCCATCCTGCGCAGGCCGTAGTTGTAGAGCAGGAAGCCGCCTACCGAGCACG
The DNA here is from genome assembly GCF_013387495.1 of Streptomyces sp. PKU-EA00015. Classification (GTDB taxonomy): domain Bacteria; phylum Actinomycetota; class Actinomycetes; order Streptomycetales; family Streptomycetaceae; genus Streptomyces. The sequence goes on from NZ_JABZEE010000001.1 coordinate 173,544, forward strand.
CCACGGCCAGGTGGACCAGCAGCGATGAGGCGGTCGCGCCCGGCATCTGCCACTCGTCGGCCTCCAGCAGGGACGCGAGCAGGAAGCCGGCCGCGCCCGCCAGGGTCTGGTAGTAGGTGACGCTCGCGGCGTCCTGGCCGGCGCTCGCGCGCTTGCCGAGCACGTTGTAGCCGGCCCAGGCCAGCCCACCGAGCAGCAGCAGGATGTCCCCCAGCCAGCGGGAACTGCCGCCGACTTCCGCCCCGTTGCGTACGACGAGGAACGCGCCGACGGTGGCCAGCAACACGCCCGTCACCCTCAGAGGCGGCATCCGGGTGCGGAAGACGACCAGTTCCACCAGCATCGTCATCAGCGGGTACGTGGCCACGATCAGCGACGCGTCGGATGCCGTGGACAGGTCGACGCCGACGTTCTCCAGGATGAAGTACACGGTGATGCCGAGGAACCCGCTCAGATAGAGCTGCCGCCGCTGCCGCGGGTCCGGCCGGGCCGGACGGTGCCGGCTCAGCCGTACCATCACGCCCAGGAGTAACGCCGCGAGGGTGAACCTGATGGCGCCGATACTGAGCGGGCCGACATCCTCCAGCACCTGCTTGGTCACCGCGTACGAACTGCTCCAGAACAGCGCGGCCGCCATGACCGCACACACCGCCCCCACCGTGGGTCCTCGGTCACGCATGTCAAGTCGCCCCTCTCCACTACCCACTGCGGCCACCACACCGTGACCGAACGAACGTCAGTCAACTAGGCTGGAGGCTAACAAGATCATCGAAGGTGATGCGAATAGTCCGAATTACCTTCGGAATCCGGCGGGGTGAGGCAAGCATGGACGAACTAGATTCGGCGTTGGTGCGGATGCTCCAGGAGGACGGTCGGCGCACCAACCGGGACATGGCCCAAGAGCTCGGCATCGCCCCGTCCACGTGCCTGGAGCGGATCCGGGCGCTGCGCAGGAGCGGCATCCTGACGGGATTTCACGCGGAGGCAGACCTGGCGGCGATCGGCCGCGGGCTGCAGGCGGTGATCGCCGTACGGGTCCGCCCGCCGACACGTGCGGTGATCGAGGCCTTCCAGACTTTCCTGGAGGAGATGCCCGAGGTCATCTCGATCTTCATCCTCACCGGGAACGACGATTTCCTCGTGCACGTCGCCGTCCGGGACACAGACCATCTGCACGCAGTGGTCCTTGACAAGCTGACGAAGCGCCCGGAACTCGCCGACGTACGGACGTCGGTGGTCTACGGGCACATGCGCAAGAAGGTCATCGGTCCGACATGACACCGGCGCGGACCCCGCGGGTGCGCAAGAACACCGTCAGCGTCCGGTAGCCGAGCGCTGCAAGGCGATGGACGAGCACCGCGCCACCAAGGTGCTCCTCACCCTCTGGCGCGCCTGCGCACGCTCTCGCCTGCCCCGTATCGCCGGACAGCGCTGCCGCGAACTGCTCACCCGCATATGGCGAAATTTCGACCATGTACTGAAGGGGTATACCGCCACGGCTGGGCCGTCCGCACCGTCGCGCGAAGCTCGGTCCCCTTTCTGCCGGAGGTGGCCGCAGCGGCGGCCGTGGAAGTTGATCGGTGACAACCGTGTACGGCACCGGATTCCTTCGGAGACATACAGGTTGGCCCGACGCAGGCTCTGACCCTCAACGCTTTCCGGGGTCATTACCACGCAATTGATCACTTCCGCAAGCCCTCTCTTTCTCGGCGTGGCTGGTTATGATCGGCACCCCTACGTCCCACCCAAGCGGACCGGGCGTTCCCCAAGTCCCCTCCCCAGGACTACGCCTGGCCCGGCCGGCGGTCTGCCGCCCGCTTTCCCCGCTCCCGAGGATTGATGTCTCCCATAGAACGCGAAGGGTCACAAGGCCGGTCGCCGGCTCGTCGGCGGCGGCGTACCGTGCGCCTGCGTACGCTGCTCATCTGGCTGGCGGTGGTCCCCACCACGGCCATGGGTGTCCAAGCCTTCGTCACCGCTGACCGGTTGCTGGAGCGTGCGCATCACCTGCGCGCCGACGTGGCGGCCGGTGAGCGGATCGGCGTACCCCTGTACGACCTCATGGTCGAGATGCAGGCCGAGCGGACCATGACTGCCGCGCGGTGGGCGGGCTCTTCCGTGTCCGAGGAAGACCTGCGCAAGCGGCGTGCCGCCACGGACCGGGCAGCAGCCGAGTTCCGCCGGTCGTCTCCCACCGGCGGGGCGCGATCCGAGCAGGCCGACCGTCGCCTCCTGGAGGTGACGGAAGGCCTCGACGACCTGGATGCCTACCGCGAACGCGCGGACGCCCGCAGCGGCAGCGCCGACAGTACGATCGCCTACTACACCGGCGTCATCAGCCAGATGGTGCGCTTCTACCAGGACGAGTTCAGCCACACGGAAGACGGCCGTCTCACTCAGGAAGGCCGCGTGGTCGTCGCCATGTTCTCGGCCTCCGAGATGCTGGCGCAGCAGGACACGATCCTCGCGCAGGCCGGGCCGTCCAAGGAGCTGACCACCTCCAGGTTCGCCGACATCGTCAATACCATCGGCGCCCACAGGTACCTGTACGACATGTGGATCGTGCCGTATCTGCCTGCCGAGGACAACGAGCTCTACGCTCGGATGGCCCACTCGGAAGCGTGGCAGACCAAGACCCGCATCGAGAACGAGGTCGTCTCCGAGCACACGGACACCCGATTCGGCGTGAAGCTGCCCCCGTCGGTGAGCGGCTGGCCGGCCGCGCACGAGAAGTGGGCGCCGCAGTTGGAGACGCTGAACGCCGGCCGGGCGCGGGGGCTGCTCGCGCAGGCCGACACCGAGGCGGCGGAGCTCGAGGCAGAGGTCGCCTGGCTGATCACGGGAAGCGGCGTCGGGCTGCTGCTTGTCACCGCCGCCGTCGTGTTCACCACGCGCTCGGTGCTGCACCGCCTTCGCCGTCTGCACGAACGCACGGTGACCATCGCCGAGGACACGCTGCCGGACATCGTCGACCGCCTGCAGCGGGGGCAGCCCGTCGCAGCCGACATGCTGCCCACGGTCCGCGGAGAGCAGGACGAAGTCGGACGTATCAGCGACGCGTTCGCCCGGGTCGTCGCCGTATCGGTCGACGGGCACAGGACACTCGCGGACGAGCGACATGGCTTCGGCATGTTCGCCGCGGGCATCGCCTCACGTACCGGAAATCTGGTCAGCCGCCAGTTGAGCCTCACCGAGGACCTCCAGGACACCTTCGGCCACGACGAAGCGCTCCTCGCCCAGTTGATGCGATCCGACCAGTTGACGGTGGGCATGCGGCGGCAGATCGAGAACCTGCTCATCCTGGCGGGCGGTGAGATCCCCGACCCGCACACCGAGCCCATGCGCGTCGCCGATCTGCTGCGCGAAGCCGCCGCGGAGGTCGAGGACTTCCGGCGTATCGAGCGGCAGGCCCTGGACGAGATCAGCGTGGAACCGCGCGTGATCAGCCAGATCAGCCACCTGCTGGCAGAGCTGCTCGACAACGCCACCCGATTCTCCCCGCCGAAGTCGAAGGTCGTCATCCGGGCGGACCTGGTGGCTGACGGTCTCTCGGTCGAGATCGAGGACCGCGGTCCTCGCGTGGCACCCGCGAGCTACGAGGAGATGAACGGCCGGCTCCACTCGGCCCCGCCGTACGCCGTCCTGGCGGAGAACGCGCACCGGCTGGGTCTCTTCGTCGTCGGCCACCTCGCCGAGCAACTCCGGGCCAGGGTCACGCTGCGCAGGTCGGTGTACGGCGGGACGTCGGCCATAGTGATCATTCCCAAGGAGCTGCTCGTGCCGACCGAGCGGGAACAGCCACGCACCTCGCCCGTCCCCCCTCAGCCTGTCCCCGCCGGGCCTCTCCCCGCACCGGGCCGCCCCGAGGAACGCAAGCCCGAACTGGTCCTGCATTCGCGGTCCGGTCTGCCGAGCCGTCGGACGCATGAGCGGTCGCGGGAGAGCACGCTCCCGGTGCGGCCCGTGGCGCCGGACGGCGACTCGCGGCCCGTCCTGCCCGAGCGTGTCCCGCAGACCCATATCGCCGAGCAGCTGCGCGAGCCACGCGCACCGGAACCCGTGGTCGGCCGGAACGCGGCGACACCCGAAGAGGTGGCCGACGCCTGGGCGGACTACGAACACGGAACCCAGACAGCAGAAGAAGAGCTCCGACAGGATCAGCCATGACGACGACATCGAACGACATGATCTACAGCATCCTGGACAACAATCTGAGCAGGATCGCCGGTGTCCAGGGGGCCGTGCTCCTCTCCAACGACGGGATCAAGCTCAGCGCCTACCTGCTGGAGAGGCCACAGGCGGAGCGCATAGCCGCGGCGTCTTCCGGGATCGCGGCCACGATGAAGGCGATATCCAGGGAGGTCGACGGTGGCCGGGTGATCCGCCACCTGGTCGAGATGGACGACAGGTATCTCTGCATCGTCGGGTGCGGCGAGGGCAGCACACTCATCGTCGTGACGTCCCGCAAGGCACGGCTCGGGGAGCTGGGCGGCGAGGCGGTGCGGACCGCGCAGGCGCTCGGTGAGTGGCTGGGCACACCTGAACGCACTCAGGCGCCCACGTCGTAATGCCGGACGACCCGCAGCACAGAGGCCGCCGCCGGACCCGGCTGTACGCACTGACCGATGGCCGTACAGCCGCCCCGCACACCGTCCTGACCATGGACACCACGATCACGGCGGCGGTCGCCGCGGACGCCCGCGGTGGCCTGCCCACCGAGTGGCAGGCCATCCTCTCCATGTGCCCGGCTCCGGACGGGCGCGCGGTCGCCGAGATCGCGGCCCGGATGCACATGCGCCTCACTCCGATGACGGTCCTGCTCGGCGAACTCGCGGACCGCGGGCTGGTCGACCACCGGCCGCCCCTGGAAGAGGCCGAGACCACCAATGTCCACCTGCTCATGAGAATCAGGGACAGCCTTGCCCGTATATGACTCCCCTGCCCGGGAAGCGGCCCCCCTCAAGATCCTGATCGCCGGGGGATTCGGCGTCGGCAAGACAACGCTGGTCGAGGCAGTCTCCGAGATCGAGCCGCTGCGTACGGAGGAGCGGCTGACGGCCGCGGGTGTCGGCGTGGACGACCTCGACGGAATCGAGTCCAAGACGGTGACCACCGTCGCGATGGACTTCGGCCGTATCACCCTCACCGACGCCGGGGTCGTCCTCTATCTGTTCGGTACGCCGGGCCAGGAGCGCTTCTGGTTCATGTGGGACGACCTGCTGAACGGGGCTCTCGGAGCGATCGTGCTGGTCGACACCCGGCGCCTGGACCGCAGCTTCCCGGCTGTCGACTTCTTCGAGAACCGCGGGCTTCCGTTCGTGGTCGCCGCGAACTGCTTCCACGGCGAGCAGCTGTACACCGCGGAGGAGATCGGGGCGGCGCTGCATCTGCGTGACCCGAACACGCCCGTCCTCATGCTCGACGCCCGCTCCCGTCACGACGTCCGCGACGCCCTGCTCTCGCTCCTCGACCTGCTCATCGCCAAGGCAAAGACCTCTGAGTCCGTCTGAGGGGCCAGGCCGACGCGTATCGGCGGGAACGCGTCGGCGCTGACACGTGCCCACCAGCGTGCCCCGGGCCCCCCTGAGCCGGCTTCGGTCTCGGCCCGTCAGCGCGGCCGGTGAGGCGCAGGGACCCATCGAGTTGGGATGCGGATCGCACCGCGGTCTGCTCCGTGAACGAGCCGTTCTCGCCGACGACGGCCAGGATTTCGCCGCGGCACGGTGTGAGCGAGACGCCGTCGACGGCGGGTTGTCCTTGCCGGGGTGCCGGCAGACGACCTCGTCGAGCCGGATCTTCAGTCGCGTTCCCCATCGCCTGGGTATGGATGGCGCTCGATCGCGATCATGACCGCGTCGTCGCCCAGGCGTCCCCCGACGTGGTCGAGCAGATCACGCCGGAGGTGACGCAGGAATGCGTCGGGGTTGCTCTCGGTCCAGCCCGTGATCCGCTCGGTGAGTGGATAGAAGACACCGGTGGAGTCGCGGGCCTCGAGGACCCCGTCCGTGTAGAGCAGCAGGAGGTCTCCCGCCTCGAACTTGAACGCGTCGATCTGGTATCGAGGGCGCGCAAGTTCACCGAGGCCCAGCGGAGGCGCGGGCTGGTAGGCCTCGATCGTCGTGGCACGGCCGTTTCGCAGCACAACGGGCGGCGGGTGGCCGCAGTCGATCATGTGAACCACGCCGCCCTGGTCGGGGATGTCCAAAATGGCGGCGGTGATGAAGGTCTCTCCGGTCTGGTCCGTCTCGCCGGGCTCGGCCAAGCCCCAGCACACGCTGCCGTCGAGATACGTGACCAGTTCGACCAGAGTCGCCTGGCGGTGGGCGGCGGCCCGGAACGCGCCGAGCAGCAGGGCGGCGTCACCGACGGCGGTCATGCCTTTGCCCCGCACATCGCCGATGATCAGCCGGGTACCGGAGCCGGTGCGTACGGCCGCATACAGGTCACCGCCGATCTGGGCCTCGGCCTCGGCAGCAAGGTAGAGGGAGGCGACTCCCAGCGCTCCGATCTGCTTGGGCAGCGGCCGCAGGACGACGCGCTGGGCGGTCTCGGACACGTACCTCACTTGCGACAGCTCATCGGCACGGCGCTCCCGCAGTACGCAGAAGATCACGAGGCTCGATCCGACCAGGACCAGGGCGGCGATCTGTGCCTGGTGGTTCGCCGAGAACAACTCGTCCGGATCGCGCAGCACCGCGATGATCGCCTGAGCCGCCACCGCGAGGACGGCGATCAGCCCGGTCAGTCTGGGGCCGGCGAACGACGCGGTGATCGCCGGGGCTGCGACCAGCAGGGGGCCCAGGTGAATGTGGGGCGGCGCAAGCACGTCGATCACGACAACCGCCACCATGAGCGCGATCGGGATGGCCACCATGGCATGGCCCCCTCGCGCCGACCGGCGAAGACCGACGAGGCGCAGGAACACCCCTCCTCTCTACACCTGCCCTGCCCGGCGCGCACCGCGAGCCGTACTGCGGCGACGGCCACATCGACCGCGAGCGAGCAGGCTGCGCGTACAGCCACGAAGCCCGCTCGGCGTCAGAGCACTCGGTGCTCTTCGAGCGGTGCCGCGTACAGGGCCGGCCCGCGTTCGCCCGGCAGGCGCGGGGTGTGGTTGACCAGCCGGGCCGAGTTGCCGACCACCGCGATGCTGCTGGTGTTGTGCAGCAGGGCCGCCGCCACCGGGTTGATGGAGCCTCCCGCTCCGGCGCCCAGGCCGATCAGATTGACGCCGATGGCCAGGCCGTAGTTCTGGCGGACGAGGCGCAGCGTGTGGCGGCTGAGCTCGACGACGGCGGCGACCTGTTGGAGGTCGTTGCCCGCGAGCGCGATGTCGGCGGTTTCCAGCGCCACGTGCGAGGAGTGCGCGCCCATCGCGATGCCGACGTCCGCCAGGGCCAAGGCCGGGGCGTCATTGGTGCCGTCGCCGACCATGGCCACCAGATGCCCTTCGTCCTGCAGGTCGCGGATCAACTGGAGCTTGCCCTCGGGCAGGGCATGGGCGTGCACCTCGGTGATGCCCAGTGCGTCGGCGACCGCTTGGGCCGTCTCCGGGGCGTCTCCGGTGACCAGGATGATGCGCTGCACGCCGAGGTCCTCCAGCTGCCGTACGACGGTGTGGGCGCCGCCTCGTACGGCGTCGGACAGGCCGAGCATGCCGATCAGGTCCTCGTCGTGGGCGAGACAGATGACGGTTTCGCCCTGCGCGCGCAGGCGTTCGGTCCACGCTTGTACCTCTTCGCGCAGTTCCATGCCGTGCTGGCGCAACAGGGCCGGGCTGCCGACCAGCAGGCGACTGCCGTCCAGTTCGGCGCGCATGCCCATACCGAGGACCACTTCGCACGCTTGGTGGATGGGTACGTGCAGGTGCTGCTCCTCGGTGCGGCGGACAATGGCCTCGGCGAGCGGGTGCCGGGCGTGCAGTTCACCCGAGGCCGCCAGGCTCAGCACCTGGTCGGCGGTGAACGCCTCGTGGAAGGTGACCACGCTGGTGACGAGCGGACGGCCCAGCGTGAGGGTGCCGGTCTTGTCGAAGACCACAGCGGTGACGCGTCCGACGCCTTCCAGGTGGGTGCCCCCCTTGATGAGGGTGCCGTGGCGGGCTCCGTTGCCGATGGCAGCGCTGATCGCGGTAGGGGTGGCCAGGCCGGCGGCGCACGGGCATGCGATGAGCAGCATGGTCATGGCGCGTCGGGCATCACGCGTGAGGACGTACGTCCCTGCCGCCAGCGCGAAGGAGACCGGGACGAAGCGGCGGGTGAAGCGGGTGGCCACGGTCTGGATCGGCGCACGGTCGGCCTGGGCCTCCTCCACCCGGCCGATGATGCGGCCGACCGTGGTGTCAGAGCCGACGGACGTCGCGCGGACGGCGAGGGACCCGTTGGTGACGATGGTGGCCGCATAGACCTCGGCGCCTTCGCGTACGTATACGGGGAGGGCTTCACCCGTGATCGCCGCCTGATCGACCAGCCCCTCGCCGGAGACGACAAGGCCGTCGACCGGGATCCTGTGGTGCTCATAAACGGCGACCACGTCGCCCGTCTCGACATCCTCCAGCGCCACCTCGACCTCGACGCCGTCCCGTACCAGCCACACCCGCTCCTCGCCGATGCTCAGCAGCTCCTCGATCGCCCGCCGGGTGCGGCGCAGCGTCAGGGTCTGCAGGAACTCGCCGATGTTCAACAGCCACAGCACGGTGAGCGCGACCACGTTCTCCCTCAGCATGAGGGAGATCAGTGTGGCCGCTGTGACGAGCGTGTCCGTGCCGGGATATCGGCGGCCCAGGAGAGTGTGCAGCGCCCCACGGAAGAAGGGCAGGCCACTGAAGACGGTAGCGACGCGCAGGATGCCGAGGGGAGCGCCGGCCGTCCACGGTGGGCGGCGCAGCAGAAGGCGGTGTACGGCTACGAGCGCGAGTACGGCGCCGCCGACCACCAGCCGGGCGACCTCGCCGGTGGACGAGTCGGGCATGGCACGGCTCGCTCTGGCCACGGCAGACGGTGGTGGCGCCTCCTCCAGAGCCGCGACCAGTCCGTCCACATCCAGGTGGTCGGGCGCGACCCAGACCACCACACTGCCGGTACGGGGAAAGATCCGCAGCGCCCGGAAGCCTTGCACGTCGGCGAGCCGGTCATCGACCAGTCCGGCGCACCCTGGCCGGGCCTGCAGCCATGGCACGGTCAGCCGTACCCGTCCCGCGGCGACCGAGCGGATGGTGATGCCGGACATGATCAGTGGTCGTGGTCATGGTCGTGGTCGACGCTGACCGCGGACGGCGGCGGCGCCTCCTCACCCAGCGAGGAGCGGGCCTCGGCCAGCATGTCGCCCGCCTTGAGACGGGCCTCCTCTGCGGCCGAGCCGAGCCACCGACCCGCCACGATTCCGCCGGCGATGCCACCGACGAGTGCCTTGCGAGCAGCGGGTTTGACTATCGGTGCGGCTTTGGCCGCACTGCGGAAAATCAATCCACCGACCACGCCGGAAACGGCGAAGTGTGCCATGCGGCCTGCGGCGGCACCGACCAGAGCAGCGGGATGCATCGGGCGCTCCTTCAAAGAGACGCGCCCCCGTCACCCAACCTTTATCAATTGTGGACCTGTGAGCGAACGCGCGGCAATCAACGCACGAACGCCCACCGGCAAGGTGCCGAGACGGCGCGCGGCCCTCAGAACGGTGGGGAGGACGCCGGAGCGTGCCGTCGGCGGCCGATGGTGAAGGCCGCGGCGTGTACGACGGTGGCAGCGGTCATGACGGCGAAGCTCGACGGCGGCTTCGATGATGACTTCGTCGATACGCTCCCGAGCCGCTCACCTGCGGGCGGTGAAGTGCAGCCCTGGCGGAGGGACGCCCCAGCGTTCTCCGGAGCGGGGCTCGCTTTCCACGCCGTGCACCGTGGTCTCCGCCGAGCCGACGTCATCGATGCTGTGTCGGCAAGGTTGGCCGTCTATGGCCACGCCTCCGCCGTCGTACGCACTGCGGTTCGCATCAGGGAGACGGTGAACGGGTGACGGGGCGAGGTGAGCACCTGCTGTGCCGTGCCCTGCTCGACCAGTTCTCCGGCGTCCAGTACGGCGATCCTGGCCGCCAGGGCCGCCGTGTCGAGGTCGTGGGTGATCAGGACGAGGGCAAGGTCTGTGCGCTCACGCAGCAGCGCGGCCAGCAGGTCGAGGATGGCGCGTCGGGTCACGGTGTCGAGCCCGGAGGTGATCTCGTCGCAGATCAGGACTCGGGGGCGGGCCAGCAGGGCACGTGCCAGTGCGGCGCGTTGAAGTTCGCCGCCGGACAGGTGGGCCGGCCGGCGGCGTACGAGTTCGTCCGGGAGACCGAGTGCGGTGAGGGTGCCCAGCGCCTCGGTGCGGGCATCGGCCGGGGTGGCCCCGCGTAGCCGTATCGCCGTGCGTGCCACCTGGTCGAGCACGGGTCGGTGTTCGTCGAAGGCGGCGCGCGCGTCCTGGAAGACGTACTGCACCGCGGCCAACTCTTCACGAGTGCGGGCGCGCAGGCTGCGGGGCAGCGGGATGCCGTCGAGCAGGATGTCGCCGTCGTGGTCGCGGTGGAGTCCGGCGAGGCATCGGGCCAACGTCGTCTTGCCGCTGCCGGAGCGGCCGACGACCGCCAGGCACTCGCCGGCGCGGAGGGCCAGTGCGTCGGTGATGCGCAGCACCGTCGTCCGGCTGTGGCGGGCGCTGAGGCGGTCTACCCGAAGTACGGCATCGCCTGGTTCCTCTTGGGCCGGCTCGGCCAACGTGGTGCCCGTGGCGAGGAGTTCACGTGTCCATGGATGGCGCGGCGCGAGCCACAGCCGTTGCGCCGGGCCCGACTCCACCACTCGGCCGCCGCTCATGACGAGAACCTCGTCGGCGAGGGCCCGTACGACATCCAGGTCGTGGCTGAGCAGCACCACGGCGATGCCCTGCCGGGCAACAGCCGCCAGTTGGTCGACGATGTGCCGTTTCGTCAGCGCGTCCTGGCCGGTGGTGGGCTCGTCCGCGACCACGACATCGGCGCCGAGCAGCAGTGCCTGAGCCAGGACGACGCGTTGCTGCTGGCCGCCCGACAGCTGGTGCGGGTAGCGGCGCAACACAGCGTCCGGCTCGGGTAGTTGCGCCAGTGAGAGGGCCTGCACGATGCGCTGCCGGGCGGCAGACCGGCGCTCGGACCTGAGCAGGTGCCGCACCTGACCCCGTGCGATGTCGCTCAGCAGCGCGCCGACCCCGCGTGCGGGGTTGAGAACGGAGCCCGGGTGCTGGGGTACGTAGCCGACCAGCGCGTCGGGCACGCGTACGTCACCGGTCACGCGGGCGCCTGCCGGGTACTCGCCGAGCAGGGCGAGGCCCGTGGTCGTCTTGCCACTCCCGGAGGCGCCCACGAGTGCGGTGATCTTTCCTGGCACGACCTGGAGGTTCACCCCGTCGACGATCGCCCGGCCGCCGATCTCGACCCGCAGATTCCTGATTTCGGCGACCGCGTTCACGTCCGCTTCCTCTTCTCCAGTACCGCGTCGAAGAGCAGGTTGCTCCCCATGGTCAGGGCGACGATCAGCAGGGCGGGCACCACCACGGCCCACGGTTGCGCGAACAGTCCGGTTCGGTTGCGGTCCACCATCACCGCCCAGTCGGAGGCGTCCGGTGCGACACCGACGCCGAGGAACGCCGCGGTTGCGACGAGGTACAGCACGCCCGTCAGTCGTACGCCCGCGTCGGCGGCGAGCGTGCGGGCGACCGACCTGCCGACGTACCCGACGGCCATGCGCCACCAGGTCTCCCCCTGCATGCGCAGTGCCTCGACCGCCGGGCGCGACGCCACCTCGGCGGCCGCGGCCCGCACGATCCGGGCGGCGTCGGGGATGTTGACGAGTGTCACCAGCAGTGCGAGGCCGGCCGCACCCGGCGTGAAGACGGATGCCACCAGCAGGATCACCAGCAGCGACGGCACGGCGAGCAGCACGTCCAAGGGCCGCATCAGCAGCTCTTCCAGCCACCGTCGGTGGGTGAGCGCGCTGATGAGCCCGACCGGCAGCGCCACCAGGTACGCGAGGGCGGTGGCGGCGAGCGCGACGAGCACCACTGACTGTCCGCCGAGGAGGACTTGACGCCCTACGTCCCGGCCGATGAAGTCGGTGCCGAGCCAGTGCCCGCCGCCGAGCGTGAAGGACGCGGCGCGCGGCCCGGCGTCGCCCGCGAAGAGCGGGCCGAGCACGGCAAGGGCGAGCGGTACGCCGGCGATCAGCGTGCCGAGTGCGAAGCGGGACTTCATGCGGCCACCCCCGCCCGGGGCGCGAACCGGTGGGCGACCAGGTCGGCGCCGAGGTTGAGGACGACGGTCGTGAGACCGAAGACCACCGCCAAGCCCTGCACCACGGGCACGTCGCGTTCCGCGACGGCGTTCATCAGGACAGTGCCGAGCCCGGGTATCACGTACAGGGCCTCCACGACGATGACCCCGCACAACAGCCAGTCGATCGTGCGGGCGAGCTGCTGTGCGGCGGGGGTGATCGCGTTGGGCAGCGCGTGCGCGTACCGGATGCGCGTGCCCGGGATTCCGTAGCGGCGGGCCTGAGCGACGTACGGCGATGCCAGCGCGTCGATCATCCCGGCGCGTACGAGCCGTGCCAGGGAACACACCGGCCGGGACAGCAGGACGAGGACGGGCAGCACCAGGGCGGCGGGGTGCGCGAGCAGATCGGTGTCGTAGCCGACGGCGGTCGGTGGCAGCCAGCCCAGACGCAGGGCGAAGACCGTGATCAGCAGCACCCCGAAGGCGAACTCCGGCACCGCGTACACCCCCAGCGTGGCCGAGCTGACGACCCGGTCCACGAGTCGCCCTTCATGGCGGGCCGCCAGTACACCGAGGCCGACGCCGACCGGCACCAGGAGCGCCACCGTGAGGACGGCGAGCAGCACGGTCGGCCCGAGGCCGTCTGCGATGTACGTGCTGACGGGCCGCCCGGAGGCCAGGGAGGTGCCGAAGTCGCAGTGCGTCAGCCCGGCAGCCCAGTCCGCGAGACGTTCGTGGGCCGGCCGGTCCAGCTCCATCGCCTCGCGGATGGCGGCGATCCGCTCCGGGTCGGGCTGGTCACCGGCGAGCGCCACGGCGGCGTCGCCCGGCAACGCCTCCGTGAGGGCGAAGACGAGCAGCACGACGGCCGCCGTCTGCCCCACCCCGAGCAGCAGCCGCCGAGCGACCCAGGAGCGCAGACCCGGTCCGGGTCCGCTCACGCCAGCCACACCTTGTCGAACCGTGCCCAGTCGAGGGAGTTCGCGGGCGCCTTGACATCGACACCCCGGACGTTACGGGCGGTGCCGAGGATCCAGTCGGCGAAGCCCCAGACCAGGAAGCCGCCTTCGGCGTGCAGGCGGCGCTGCATCCGGTCGTAGACGGCGGCGCGAGCGTTCTTGTCCTTGGTGGACTGCGCCTGCTGGTACAGGGCGTCGAAGTCCTTGTGCTGCCACTTGGTGGCGTTGGTGGTGGAACCGGTGAGCAGGCGCTGGGAGATGTGGGCCTCGATGGGCATGGCGCCGGAGCGGTAGGAGCAGAGGGTGCCGGAGTCGAGGATGTCCTTCCAGTAGCTGTCCTTGCTGCCGGTCCTGATCGTGACGGTGACGCCCGCCTTGGCCGCCTGGTCGCGGAAGATGGTCGCGGCCTCGGTGAATCCGGCGGCGACGGGCGAGGTGTCCAGGGTGACCTTGAGCCCCTCGGCGCCGGCCTGCCCGAGCAGCGCCTTGGCCCTGTCGAGGTCCTGTTCGCGCTGCGGCAGGCCGGCGGCGTAGTACTCGTAGCCCTTGCCGAACAGGTCGTTGCCGATCTCGCCCGCGCCGGACAGGGCGCCGTCGACCAGCTCCTTGCGGTCGGCGATCAGGAAGAACGCCTCGCGGACCCGCTTGTCGTCGAAGGGCGGCCGGTCGGTCTTCATGGCGAACGACTGCATGGCGCTGTTGCGCAGCCGGACGATCTCGATCTGCCCCTTGCCCTCGTGGGCGCGTGCGGTGGTGGGGTTGAGTTCGTGGGCGTACTCGATCTGGCCGCCGAGGAGTGCGTTGACACGTGCGGACTCCTCGTTGGCGACGATGAACTCCAGCTCGTCGAGGTGCGGGGCGCCGTCCCAGTAGGCGTCGTTGCGCTTGAAGACGGCGGACCGGCCGGGGGCGAAGGAGACGAAGCGGAACGGCCCGCTGCCGACCGGCTTCCTGTCGAAGTCCTGAGCGCCGTCGGGGACGACGTACGCGCCGAACGCGGCGAGGACGTTGGGGAATTCGGCAGTCGGCCGCTTGAGGACGAACTCGATGGTCCGCTCGTCGAGGGCGCGGCTGGCCTTCAGGTCGATGGGCTCCAAAGACGCCTTGGCGCGGAACGCCTTCTCAGGGTCGGTGATGCGGCGGTAGCTGTAGAGGACGTCCTGGGCGGTGACGGGCTTGCCGTCGTGGAAGGTGGCCTCGCGCAGGGTGACCTTCCAGCGGGCCATGCTCGCGTCCGGCTCCCATGCGGTGGCCAGGCGCGGCTGGGCGGACAGGTCGGGCCCGTAGTCGGCGAGTTTGTCGAAGAGCGCCTTGGCGCGGGCCACGTCGGCGAACAGGTTGCTCAGGTGCGGGTCGAGGGTCTCGCTGCCGCCACCACCGGCGAAGGCGGCGCGCAGCCGTCCACCGCGCCGGGGCTTGCCGTCCCCCTTCCCGGAGGCGCCGGGCTCGCCGGAGGCACCGGCACAACCGCTGAGGGCGAGCGCGCCGAGGCCGGCCCCCCTCCGGCAGCGGCGAGGAAGCCGCGGCGGCGCAGACCGGGGAAGCGGGGATCGGTGACGGGGGTTTCGCGCATGTCGGTGTCCTTGGTTGTACGAGCGGATATCGGACCGCGGGGGGCGGCAGCGAGCACGTGGGATCAGCGGCCGTGCGTCAGGCGGGCGAGGAGGTGCAGCCGGTCGGTGTCGGCCGCCGCGGCGGACTGGTCTGCGGCGGTCAGGTCGCCATCCCGCCACGGCGGCTCGGTGCAGGGCCGGTCCGATGCCGATCCGCCGATGAGAAACAGGCCCTGCTGACTCAGGTTGCGCACGCCGGGCACGATGCCGGCGACCACCGCGGACATCCCCAGGTCCTCGCTCAAGTGCAACGCGAGACAAGGGATCAACAGATAGAAGCCGCCGGTGCTGACACCGAATTGATTGACCAGGAGGAGGCGAAGCGCCAGGAGGAAACCGCGCAACTCGCGCCATGCCCTCACGGCTGATGCCCCGTTCCCTCGGTACGCCGACAGACCCCGAGGCCGGGTTCCGGCTCGCCCGTGGGCGCCGACGCCTTCCCGGTGTGCCTGTCTTGCGAGGTCAAGCTTTATCGATAATCGTTTTCATTGTCATCTGGCATGCTGCTACCTGGTCAGCCCGCTCGCCCGCCGAGCGGCGCGGCATCCCGCCGGTGACCGGGCGACCCGGCGGGCTGGGCCCGCGGCGGCACATGCAGGAGCCGGCGTCGGCGCGCGAGGCTGCGACGCCGATCGGCCGCCCCACAACCCGGCGGCTCGCCGTGGTACGGGCCTTCATGAGGAGTGGCCGTACTCCCAGCAGGACTGCTCGCGGCCTCGCCCGCGCACAGCGCGGACCGCTCCGACGCCCACCTCGCCCCAGCACAGGTGCGTGCCGCAAAGGGTGCTGCGTCGAACGAGTCGTCCCTCCCGCATGGCACGGTGACGGCCGGGCAGACCGAAGCCCGCCTCGTGTCTCCGGGCAGTCGGCGGAACGGCGGCCGCGCCGAGCTGAGAGCATCGACAGCCGAGGACCGTGAAGCGGGAACGTATGCGCACCGCACCGCCCATGCGATGAGGAGGACCTGATGAATGCCGCCGAAGAAGGACGGCAACAGCTGGACGCGGTCAGCGTTCTCAACGCCAAGACGACGCTCCTCCAGCTCCTCGCGCGGGCGGGCGTCTACTCCGGGGACGCGGAGGAGCTGATCGGACTCGTCGAGGCCGGTGCCCTCGCCCTCGCGCACAGGGAGCTCAGCGGAATCGGGCGGACCGCGCCGGCGGACAAGGGCGATCTCTACGAGTCCGGCCGGCTCGACGGCGCCCAGGCCGTCGCCGACGCCCTCGGCGCCATCGCCGAACGAGCGCTGCAACACGTCGTCGGCTCCGACCCGTCGGCCGGCTCTCCCGACCATCGTCCTCCTGTCCGGAGGATGGAGGTGGAGCGGGCGAAGGTGGCGGTCACGCCCCTCTACCTGTCGTTCACCGCGGCCTCCGACCTCGATCCCGAGGTCACGGAACAGGTGCTCACCGCCGTCCTCGGCACGATGACCTCCAGGCAACGGGCCGCTTACGCCGGGCTGCTGGCGGATTTCGCCTCCGCCAATCGGGTGCGCCTGGAGCGGCTCTACGCGGGCTACGGGCCCGGCAGCAGCATCGCGATCCACGGCCGCTACTCCCTCATCCACTCCCCGACCAGCATCGCCGTGCTGGAGCGACTCGCCACCGCGCCGTCTGCGCTACGGGAGGAGTGGGACGCCGCCGAGCTGCCGCCCGCGTGGCTGGACGGGCTGACAACGGCCTGGGGGTCGCCGGCCTGACCGTCGACGGCCCCCGCCCGCGACCGCGACGCGCTCCAGTGACTCTCGCCCCACGGGCACAGCAGGCCGGTATCGACTTCGGGACCGAAGAATACCTGAACGACGCCCGCCGTTTGCCTGGGCGTCACCGAACCAGCATCCATGTCGGAAAACATCTGTGTCCCTGGCTCGGGGAGGGAACGCAAGTGCGGCAGGGACGGATCAATCGGCTACGTCGGTTCGGCGCGGGGCTGGCGGCCTTGGCAGGCGCCGCGTCGCTGTCCGCGTGCGGGACCGGTGCGACCGGCGACGGCGAGCAGGCTGCCGCCAAGGCGCCGAGCGACATCGTCTGCGCGCAGAAGGGGCAGCTACCGGCGTCGGGCTCCACCGCCCAGCAGAACGCGATGAGGCACTGGATGCGGGAGTACCAGCAGGCGTGCCCTGGCGTGCAGATCCGCTACGTGGCCATCGGTTCGGGCGGCGGTGTCGCCCAGTTCCTGCGCGGTGCGACGGTGCTGGCCGGCACGGACAGCGCGCTGAAGCCGGACGAGGTCGAGGCGTCCCGCCAGTCCTGCCCCGGGGGCCGGGCCATAGACCTGCCCATGGTGGGCGGGCCGATCGCCGTCGGCTACAACGTCGACGGCGTGGAGGATCTGGTCCTCGACGCGCCGACGCTCGCCAAGATCTTCGACTCGGAGATCACCACGTGGGACGCCCCGGAGATCCGGCGGCTGAATCCCGGCGTCGCGCTGCCGCCGACCCCCATCAGCGCGGTGCACCGCTCCGACGGTTCGGGCACCACGCAGAACTTCAACGCCTATCTGGGCGCCGCGGCCCCAGAGGACTGGCCCTACGAGGCGGAGAAGGCGTGGCAGGCCAAGGGGGGCCACTCGGCGGCGGGTTCCGACGGCGTGGCCTCGCAGGTGTACACCACGGACGGCGCCATCGGGTACTTCGAGTTGTCCTCCGCCGCGGAGGAGAGGATTCCCACGGTCAGGCTGGACACCGGTGCGCCGGAGCCCGTCGCCGTCTCGGCGAAGGCGGCGTCGGCGGGCATCGCCGCGGCCGAGGTGGGTGCCGGCGGCGGCAAGGACCTGACGGTGGAGTTCGACTACGCGACCGAGGCCCCGGGGGCGTACCCGCTGGTCCAGGTCACGTACGAGGTCGTCTGCGACAAGGGCACACCGGCCGCGGCGCTCCCGGCCCTCAAGTCCTTCCTCACGTACACGGCGGGCAAGGAGGGCCAGAACCAGCTGGCGAAGCTGCACTACGCACCCTTGCCGCCGGCGCTGGCCGCCCGGGTGCGGGACGTGGTGGCAAGCCTGTCCTGACGGGCGGGAGCGGCCACGGGACGTCGGTGCAGCGGACTACGGGTCACTCGTCGAAGGGGTCCTCGGACTCCGCGTCCGGGTCGGGCTCCGCCTGGTCCTTGGCGCGCTTGCCGACGACGGCTGCCGCCGCGAGCGCGCTGGCGAGGAAGGCTGCGGCGACCGTCCACGGCTGGTTGAAGCGGTGGCCGGTGACGTGGTCGAGCGAGTACCGGCCGGGACCGGCGACGCCGAGGGCCGCCGCCGAGAATCCGAGGAACGCCGGGTACTCGAAACCTCCGGACTGCGCGAAGAAGCCTGCCGGCGCGTGGACGGAGACGGCTCCGGCCATATTGCCCGCCGCCACGGCGCCGGCGGCCGGAGTCGCGAGCCCCAGGGCCAGCAGCACACCTCCGCCCGTCTCGGCGAGGCCGGCGGCGAGGGCGCTCCCCTTGGGCGGGTGGAACCCCATGGCCTCCATCCCCTTGCTGGTTCCCTCCAGGCCGCCTCCCCCGAACCAGCCGAAGAGCTTCTGCGTGCCGTGGGCGGCGAGCACGGCGCCGGTGCCGACCCGCAGGACGAAGAGTCCGACGTCACGGCGGTTGAAGGTGGTCATGGCTGCTCCCGGTGCGGACGACATGGGCGACGCCATCCACTCTCGGCCCGCCGGGCGTACGGGCCGCTGCGTTGCTGGTCCGTACGGGTGACGGGGCCACGGCGGGCCCGAGCGGGAGCATCCCCCGGCGGACGCGTGTCCTTCCGCGTTCCGGCGGCTCCGGGCGGCGGTGCTCGGGACAACTCCGTTCGCACGCTCACCTGTTGAGGTCTCTGACCTCGCCCGGAGCGGTCCGGGCCGGGTATGGCGGGACTTTCCCGACGAGGGGATCACCGTGCTCGGACACCGGCGCACCGACCAGCGGCTCGCGGCGAACGTCGGTGTACCGGTGCCCCGGCTCGGGGAGTGGGTGTCGGTACGGCTGCCGTTCCGCGACATCGTGCCGTTGGACGCCGTCTACTGACGGTCGTCCTCGGCTCCCCGCAGATGCTGCAGGGCGTACGAGCGCCACGGACGCCAGCGTTCCGGGTCGGCGCCGGCCGGCAGCGCAGGGTCGTCGGGCAGCAGTACGTCCGGGTCGCCGAGGGCGTGCATGCGGATGCGGGCGGCCGTCGCCGCGTCGATGCCGGGGAGGGCGAGCAGACGGCGCTCGGTCTCCTCGCGGTCCGCGCCCGGGTCCAGCGTCAGGTCGCCGGAGGCGAGGGCGGTCGCCAGGGAACGCAGCGCCGGCGTACCGGCCTCCGTCAGGCTCTCGGCGCGTGGGAAGAGGCGGGTGAGGCCGCCGCTGGGGACGCACAGCTCCTCTCCGTACGCCGCCACGAGATCCGCCGCGGATCCGCCGGCCACGACCCGGATCGCGGCCTCGTGCGGGTCCGCCGCGCCCGGGACGCGCAGGCCGGGGCGGGCCGCGACCAGCGGGGCGAGGACGGGGTCGGCGCCGAGGCGGTCCGCGACCGCGCAGGGGTCGGCGTCCAGGTCGAACAAACGGCGCACGCGTTGCGTCGCCGTGGTCAGGTCGCGCAGGTCGGCGAGGTGCAGGCGGCACTCCAGCCAGCCACCGGGACCCGGCTGTTCGGACACCTCGGCGACTCCGGCGCCGCCGGGCAGGCGCAAGGTGCGCCGGTAGGTGCGCGAGCCGTCGTTGCCGACGACTTCCTCGACGCCCGGTATCGAGCGGGCCGCCAGGTGGTCGACCATGTCGCGGGCGGCGTACGGGCCCCGGTAGGCCAGCCGCAGCGGGACGCCCGCGCCCCCGCCCGGCGCGAGGGCGCGTGCCGGGCGGGCGGAGCGCAGCTCGCTGGGGGTGGCGGCGTAGATCTCGCGGATGGTGTCGTTGAACTGCCGTACGCTCGCGAACCCGGCCGCGAACGCGATCTCCGCGGCCTGAAGCGTCGTCGTCTGCAGCAGGACGCGTGCGGTGTGACCGCGCTGCGCGCGGGCCAGCGCCATGGGCCCCGCTCCCAGCTCGGCGTTGAGCTGGCGCTGCACCTGGCGGGCGCTGTAGCCGAGGCGGGTGGCGAGTCCCGCGACGCCCTCGCGGTCCACGACGCCGTCGCCGATGAGCCGCATGGCGCGGCCGACGACGTCCGCGCGGACGTTCCATTCGGCGGAGCCCGGTACGGCGTCGGGGCGGCAGCGGCGGCAGGCGCGGTATCCGGCGCTCTGGGCGGCAGCGGCGGTGCGGTAGAAGGAGACGTTCCGGCGTTTGGGCGTGACCGCCGGGCAGCTCGGGCGGCAGTAGATGCCGGTGGTGGAGACGGCGAAGAAGAAGATGCCGTCGAAGCGGGCGTCGCGGCTGGTCACCGCCTGGTACCTGCTGTCCTCGGTCGGGGCCCCGGTGAGGACGTCCTCGGACCGTGTCCGCGCGGGGCGCCCGTCGGACGTCTGGCTGCCGTCGATGGTCATAGGGCCAGTATCGGAGGCTCCACGGTCCCCGGCTGGCGGAAATCGGACATGACGCTGATGCGGACCTCGCCGCCGTCCCGGTCCACGCCGCCGAGCCAGTCCGGCCACAGGTGGACCGCCCGGTCGGGTACGGCGGTGCCCGGCAGGGGCTGCCGGTGCAGCAGCCGGCCGTCCTGTTCCACGACGAGGACCGCGTGCGGCAGCCGTTCCGCCGTGCGCAGCAGGAAGCGGCCGTGCGGAGGCGGAGGGCCGGCGGCGGTGACGACGTTCGGGGTGATCCGCAGCAGCGGCGGCTCGCACCGGACGGGCAGGCCCTCACCGGGCCAGGGTGAGCCGCCGAGGTGGCACAGGACGGCCGCGGCGGCATGCCGTCCCTCGTCGGCGGCCGTGGCGGCGGGCTCGGTCCCGCGCAGCAGGTTGCCCGCGGCGAAGACGCCGGGCCGGGCCGTGCGCAGGGCGGTGTCGACGGCCGGGCCACGGGTGGCGGGATCGAGCGGTACGCCGCCGTGCCTGGCCAGTTCGTGGTCGGGGATCCAGTCGCCGGTGAAGACCACCGTGTCGCAGGCGATCAGACGCAGGTCGCCGTCCGGGCCGAGCAGCCGTACGCCGGTGAGCCGGCCGCGTCCGGTCAGTTCGGCGACCGTGGTGCCGGTCAGCACCGGGACGCGATGGCGCGGCGACTGCAGCGGGCCGTGCGCCCGGTCGGTGACGAGCGCGACGACCTCGGCGCCCCTCCCGCGCAGGGTGCGGACGGCCGTGAGCGCGACGGGCTCGGAGCCGACGACGACGGCGCGGCCGCCGGCGCATCGCCCGAACCGGGGCGCGGACCGCAGGAGTTCGCCGGTGGTGAGCACGCCGTCCGGCCGGGTGCCGGGGACGAGGCGGGCGCTGCGGGGACGTTCGCGGGCGCCGGTGGCGAGGACGACGGCTCGCGCGGTGACCCGTTCCAGTCCCGCGGGGGTGGTGAGGTCGAGGGTGAGCGGCCCGGCCCAGTCGGTGACGGTGGCCGAGGTTCGCAGGACGGCTCCGGCCGCTGTGGCGGCGTCGACGAGCCCGCGGGAGCAGGAGGGGCCGTCGAGGGGGCGGTGGCGGGGGCCGAAGCCCCGTTGGGGTGAGTGGCGGGGACTGCCGCCGGGCTCCTGTTCGCGTTCGACGGCTTCGACCCGGCCCGCGCCGCGGGCGGCGAGCCGGGCGGCCGCGGCGAGTCCCGCCGGGCCGGTGCCGACGACGAGCACGTCGACGGCGCGTTCCCGGCGCGGCTGCGGGCCGACCGCATCACCGCAGAGGTCACGGCGGCTCATCGGGCGCCCCCGCCCCGGGGGTCACGTCGGCTCATCGTGCGTCTCCGCCCGCCGGCTCCCCGGCGCGGTGGGCGTCGAAGAGGTCGCGGACGGCGGCGCCGCAGAAGAACCCCTGGCAGCGGCCGCCGCGGGCACGCGTGCGGCGCCGCAGACCGTCGAGTGATGCGGGGGGCAGCGTGCCGGTGAGGGCGTCGCGGATCTCGCCGCGGGTGACGCGCTCGCAGTGGCAGACGATCGTGCCGTACTCGGGATCGGCGGCGATCAGGTCGGCCCGCTGGTACGGGCGCGCGAACGCCTCGCCGATGTTGGGCATGCGCACGGGCTCCAGGGGCCCGGCGGGCCCGGGGTCGAGTCCCGCGTCGCGGAGCAGCCCCACGACGTACGCGGCGATGGCCATCGAGGCGGTCAGCCCGGTGGAGCGGATGCCGCCGACGGTGAGGTACCGCTGCGCGGGACGGGAGCGGATGCGGTAGTCCTCGTGCCCGGTGGCGGCGCGCAGTCCGGCATAGACGGCGGTGACCTCCTCGTCGATCAGGTCGGGCAGGATGTGCCGGCCCTTCTCTCGGAGGAGTTCGATTCCCTGCGCCGTGGACCCGGTCGCCCGCTTGTCGTCCAGGTCCTCGGCGGTGGGTCCGAGCAGCACGTTGCCGTACACCGTCGGCGCGACGAGCACGCCTTTGCCGAGCGCCGTCGGCACGGGCAGCAGGATGTGGCGGACGAGGGGGCGGGCGAGTTTGTCGTACACGATCAGCTGGCCGCGGCGCGGGGTGACGGTGAAGTCGTCGTGGCCGAGCAGGCGGTCGATCTCGTCCGCGTGGAGGCCGGCCGCGTTGACGAGGTAGCGGGTGCGCAACAGGCCGCGGTCGGTGGACAGTTCGTGGACTGCTCCCCAGGTGACGGACTGGACCCGGCAGTTGAGGTGGAGAGCGACTCCGGCGTGTACGGCCTGGGTGGCGTAGGCGAGCGTCGTGGTCCAGGGGCAGATCACCGACTCGCCGGGGACCTCCAGGGAGCCGAGCGCGCCGGGACCGAGGCGCGGTTCGCGGCGGTAGGTCTCGGCCGCATTCAGCAGGCGGGTGTCGTGGCAGCCGTTGCGTACGGCCTTGTCGGCGAGCCGGGGCAGGGCGGTGAGCTGCTCCTCGTCCCAGGCCACGAGGAGCGCGCCGACGGGTTCGACGGGGATGCCGCTCTCGGCGGCGTAGGCGGCCAGGCGGCGCTGTCCCTCGCGTACGAGCCGGGCCTCCAGGGAACCGGGGACGGCGTCGAAACCGGTGTGGAGGATGGCGGTGTTGGCCTTGGACGTGCCGTTGCCCACGTCGTCGCTCGCGTCGACGATCGCGGTGCGCAGCCGGTACCGGGCCAGTTCACGGGCGACGGCGGCGCCGACGACACCGGCGCCCACGACGACGACGTCGTGCAGTCCGCCGGGCAGCTCGCCGCTGGTCGTGACGGTCATACGGCGGGTGCCGTCGCGGACGAGCGCTCCAGCAGGACGTCCACCTCGGCGCGGAAGCGCGCGAGCCGCTCGGCGGCCTGGTCGGCGCCGATCCGCGGCTCGTAGACGGCGGACGGCGCCCACTGCGGGACGGTCTGCTCCGGTGACAGTGCCGGGTCCGTGCCGAGCCGGGCCACGGCGCCGACGCCGAGCGCGGTCGCGTCGGGCAACGCCGAGACTTCCACGGGCAGTTGGAGCAGGTCGGCCTGGGTCTGCATGAGCAGCGCGGAGCGGGTGAGCCCGCCGTCCACGCGCAGCGAGGTGAGGGGGGTGCCGAGGTCGGCGGCCACGGCGTCGGTGAGCCCGGTCACCTGGGCGGCGATGCCCTCGCACAGGGCGCGGACGAGGTGCCCGGGTCCGGTGTCCAGACCCAGTCCGGTGACCGAGCCGCGCACATCGCCGCGCCACCAGGGGGCCGCGAGCCCGGCGAGCGCGGGGACGAAGGTGACGCCGCCGCTGTCGGGGACGGCGGAGCCGACGGCGTCGAGGTCGGCCGCGCCGGAGATGACGCCGAGGCCGGTGAGCCAGCGCACGGCGGACGCGGCCGTGTACACCTGGCCGTCGAGGCAGTAACTGGTGTTCCCGCCGAGCCGCCAGGCGACGCAGCTGACGAGACCGGTCGTGGCACGGCGGGGTGTCGGTCCGGTCTGCGCCAGCAGGAACGCGCCCGTGCCGTAGGTGCACTTGGCGGTGCCTGCTTCGGTGACGCTCTGGGCGAGCAGCGCGGCCTGCTGGTCGACGAGCAGGCCGGTGAGGGCGATGCCGGGGCCGAACGCGGTTGTGACGCCGACCGGTCCGTCGGCGTCGACGACGTCGGGGAGGCGCTCGCCCGTGAGACCGAAGAGGTCGAGGGCTCGCGGCGACCAGTCGGTGGTGTCGAGGTCGAGGAGCTGGGTCCGGCCCGCGGTGGCCGCGTCGGTGACGAACGCTCCGGTGAGCCGGTGCACGAGCCATGAGTCGCTGGTCGTGACAACGCCGTCACGGGTGAGCTCGCGGCGGATCCACGCCATCTTCGGGGCGGCGAAGTACGGGTCGAGCGGCAGTCCGGTCAGCTGGGTCAACTCGTTCGCGTGGGGCGCGAGTTCGTCGCACAGGGGTGCGGCGCGGCGGTCCTGCCAGACGATGGCGTCGGTGAGCGGCTCGCCGCTGGCGGGGTCCCAGGCGAGGACGGTCTCGCCCTGGTTCGCGAGGCCGACGGCCATGACCGGTTCGCCCGCGCGGGCGAGCGCCTGGCGACCGGCGTCGACGACGGAGGAGAGCAGCGCGCGGGGGTCCACCTCGACACGGCCGCCGGGACCGTAGCGAGGCGCGACGGGCGCGAAGCCGCTTCCGATGACGCCCCTCTCGGGGCAGACGACCAGCGCCTTCGTCCCGGAAGTGCCCTGGTCGACGGCAAGTACAGGGCCTGTCACGGCCACCCCGTTCCCGCTCGAAGAAACCTTGATCCAAATCTTGATCGCTGCCGACGAGCGTGGTGCAGACCGGCGTCCGCGTCAAGGCCCGACCGGCCTCCCTTGCCACTGATACATCAAGCAACTCCTTGATCTGTTCGAGTGGTTGAGTAAGATCGGCGCGTCACGGCAGGCGGAACGGGGGGCCGGCGCAGCTCCCCGTCGGTGTGACATCGCCCATCGGCGTCCGGCCGACCACCGGACGTCTGCCCGCACGACGGACGGCCGCTGCGCTGCCGGGCGTCCGGCTCCTCGCCCACGGCGGTCGGCCGCCCCGGACGTGCCCGGTCCCGTGGACGCCGACGCCCGCCGGACGGACTCGCACGCCTCATCCTCCCCATCTCCCAAGAGGCCCCATGATTTTGAGTTCACCGCCCGAGCGCTGCCACGGACCGAGGGGATCGGAGGGGTCCGGGCCGTGACTGCCGAGCCCCGCACGGCCCGGCACGGGAGGGCCGGCTGATGACGCAGGACGGCTTCAGGCCGGTGTACCACCCGGCCGGTCACGACGGCGGACTCCGGGCCGCCCTCCAGGACCTGCGCACCGGCCGCTGGCTGGCGATGCGGAATCTGCTGGAGGACACGACGGACTGGGCGGTGTGGACGCAGCGGACCCAGGTGCTGGCCGCGGTCGCCGCCGGATCGGACACGGTCCAGGCATGGCGCTCGGAGGAGCCGGCGAGTCCCGCGGCGGCCGTCATGCACTGCCGTGTGGTCGTGGAGCGCGCTCTGCGGGCGCACCGCGAGGGGCATCACCGCACCGGCGAACTGTGGCAGGAGGGCTGGGAGGCGTGCCGTGCGGCGGCGCACGCGGCTCCCCAGGACCCGGTGCCCTGGGTGTGCCTGCTGGCCCTGGCGCAGCTCGACGAGGGGCAGCGGCTGGAGGAGCACCGTGCGGCGCCGCCGGGTCCGATGCTCTTTGCCGGGCCGTGGGGCCTGCTGGCGCAGGCGGACAAGCGCGATCCGCACAACCGCGAGGCCTACCACCGGATGCTGCAGTTCGTGTACGGCCGACGGGCCGGCGGGCATCTGTCGGACGCGCTCGACTTCGTCCAGTGGGCGTCGTCATCGGCTCCGCCCGGGTCGGCCGTGAAGGTGCTCCCGCTGTACGTGCGCGTGGAGCGCTACCGCCGTGAGCACGGCCACGAGAAGGCGCTCGACCTGCACTGGGTGACCGACGACGCGGCGCGTGAGGCGCGGAGCGCGCTGGCCGGATGGTTCGACGCGGCGGATCCGGCCCGCCGGTCACTGCTGGACCTCGGCCATCTGGCGCACGCGCTCTGGGGTGCGCAGCAGTTCGCCGACGCGGGCCGGGTGTTCGAGGCGCTCGGCCCGTACTACACGCCGCCGCCGTGGTCGTACCGCACCCGTGATCCCCAGGACGCCTCGCTGGCCAAGGAGGTGTTCCTGCGCGCCCGGTCCCGGTGTCTCACCGCGGCCCGGGAGGCGCGCTCCGGTCCCTAGGGCCCGCGTCCGCAAGGCGTCGCCCGTCCTTGGCGCGGCGTCCCCGCTCCGGCCCCCATCCGCTTCGTCCCCGTTCGCTTCCGCCCGTTCGCTCCCGTCCGCGTCCGCTCCCTGCACGCCTTTCCCCGGAGGTGTTTCCGTTGTCCCTGTCCCCGCCGTCCCCGCCGTCACCATCGCCCGCGACGGACCAGCCCGGCTCCGGCCACACCCCGCCCAGGGACGAGGAGGAGCGGCTGCGGGAACTCGGCTACCAGCCGGTCCTCGCCCGCCGCATGGGCGGCTTCGGCAACTTCGCCATCAGCTTCTCGGTGATCTCCGTCCTGTCGGGCTGCATGACGCTCTACGGCTTCGGCCTGGGCACCGGCGGCCCCGCGGTGATGCTCTGGGGCTGGGCGGGCGTCGGTCTCTTCGTGCTGTGCGTCGGCATGGCGCTGGCCGAGGTGACGAGCGCGTACCCGACTTCGGGCGCGCTGTACTACATGGCGGACCGGCTCGGCGGCCGCAAGTGGGGCTGGTACACGGGCTGGCTGAACCTGCTCGGCCTGCTGGGCGCGATAGCCGGCATCGACTACGGCTGCGCCCTGTTCACGGGCGCCTTCCTCAATCTGCAGTGGGGCTTCGAGCCGACACCCGGATCCACGATGCTCATCTTCCTGTGCATCCTGCTGCTGCACGCGACGCTGAACCTGTTCGGCGTGCGCCTGGTGAGCCTGCTCAACTCCATCAGCGTGTGGTGGCACCTGGCCGGTGTCGCCCTGATCGTCGGCACGCTGGCGATCGTCCCGTCCGACCACCAGTCGCCCGAGTTCGTCTTCGGCGAGTTCGTGAACGACACCGGCTGGGACAACCCGCTCTACGTGGCCGCGATCGGTCTGCTGCTGGCGCAGTACACGTTCTCCGGCTACGACGCCTCCGCGCATCTGTCGGAGGAGACGTCGAACGCCTCGGTCAGCGCGGCCAAGGGCATCGTCCGTTCCATCTGGGTGTCGTGGATCGCGGGCTTCGCGCTGCTCGCCGGCCTGACCTTCGCCATCCAGGACTACGCGGGCACGCAGGAGACCGCGACCGGCGTGCCGCCGGCGCAGATCCTGATCGACGCGCTCGGCAGCGGCGCCGCGTCCGCCCTGCTGCTCGTGGTGATCGTCGCGCAGCTGTTCTGCGGCAACGCGGAGGTGGCGGCGGCGAGCCGCATGGTGTTCGCGTTCAGCAGGGACAACGCCCTGCCGGGCTCGGCACTGTGGCGCAAGGTCAGCAGCCGTTCGCAGACGCCGGTGCCCGCGGTGTGGCTGTCCGTGGGCTTCGCCTGCGTGCTGGCGCTGCCGTCGCTGTACTCGGCGACCGCGTACGGCGCGGTCACGGCGATCAACGTCATCGGCATCACCCCGGCGTACGCGATCCCGGTCTATCTGCGGCTGCGGGCGGGTGACCGCTTCCGGCCGGGGCCGTGGAGCCTGGGCCGCTGGAGCAGGCCGATCGGCTGGGTCGCCGTCGTGTGGGTGGCGTGTGTGACGGTCCTGTTCTGCCTGCCGCAGTCGAGCCCGGTGACGGCCGACTCGATGAACTACGCCTCGATCGCGCTGGTGGCCGTGCTGGTCCTGGCCACCGTGTGGTGGTTCGTCGCGCGGCGCACGTACAGCACGCCCGCCGCGTACGGGAACGCCCGCGAGCAGGCGGAGATCGCGGAGAACATCGTCTGACGTTCCGCTGACCACGTGCACCGGAATGACCGGCGTGGCAACGGTGTTGGGGCACAAGGAGCTCCGTTGCCGGAGTCCTACGTCCTGCGTGCTGTGCCTACCGAAGGAGTGAGTGTGTCGTGGCCCTCTCCCGTGACGAGCGTGAGCAGTTCCTCGCCGAGCCCCATATCGCCGCGCTCGCGGTCGAGTCGGGCGACAACGGCGGGCGGGCGCCGCTCACGGTGCCCATCTGGTACCAGTACGCCCCGGGCGGCGACGTATGGATCATGACGGGCCGCGACTCCCGCAAGGGGCAGCTGATCGCGGAGGCGGGGCGGTTCAGCCTCATGGTCGACCGCGTGGAACCCACCATCCGGTACGTATCGGTCGAAGGCCCTGTCATCGACACCGTGCCGGCCACGCGGGAGCAGCTGGTGGAGATCTCCGCCCGCTACCTTCCGGCCGAGAAGGTCGAGGGTTACGTCGACTTCGCCTGGAAGAACCACGGTGATCAGGTGGTCGTCCATATGCGGCCGCAGCGCTGGCTGAGCTCGGACCTCGGTGAGGTCTGAGCCGGCCTCCCGACCGACGACGTCGCCGGGGTGGAGGTGAGGAGCCGACGCTCGTCGGCTCGGGCAGGGCAGGAAAGGGCGAGCCGTCCGTCGGCCACAGGCCGCGGGCGGCTCGCTGTTTCCCTGGGAGTTTCGCGCCCTTGACGCCTCGTCCCCCTCCCTCCCTCTCGGGAGCGGCGAGGGGGACAAGGGTTTTCCCCGTATCGCGTTCACCTCAGCTTTTCCTACTGTCTGCCGCACCGGCAGATCCCGCCCCCTGACTCGCGAGCTCCACGCCTCGCCTGTCAGGTGCATGCAGATCGGGCTCTGCCGGTGCGGCCCCGAAGAGGGGGGCCGTTGTGCCGGCGGCGGCGCGCGGGCTACCCGGCCCGGGGAACCGCGGGGAGCAACCCCCACACTGCGACCGCGGTTCCCGCGCCGCCCGCTCGGCGAAAGAAACCGTCATTCGAGAGGAACACCTTGAACGGTTCCAGGCGGAGACTCATAGCCGTCGCGGCAGCGAGCGCCACGCTCGCCGGCGTTGCCGCGACGACTTCCGTGGCGTTTGCCGCAACGCCAGCGAATCCCGCACCGAAGCCCGCCCCGGCGTCGCAGGCGATGTCCACCCCTCCGGCCGCGCCGGTGGAGAAGGTCATCGTCACCTACAAGTCCAAGGCCGCCGAGGCCACGTCCAACACGGCGGCCAGGAGCGACGCGGCCGACAAGGCCGGGAAGACCGGCGAGAGCCTGTCCTTCGAGCGCCGGCTCGCCGGCGGCTCGGCCCTGGTCGACCTCGGGGGCGAGGCGTCCACGAAGGACCTGGCCGAGGTCATGGACGCCTTCCGCGCCGACCCGCAGGTCGCCTCCGTGGAGGCGGACATCCGTGCCTACGCGATGGCCGTCACCCCCGACGACACCGAGTACGCCAAGCAGTGGGACCTCTTCGAGGCCACCGGCGGCATGAACGTGCCCGGCGCCTGGGACAAGACCACCGGCAGCGGCGTGACCGTCGCCGTCATCGACACCGGGTACGCGGCGCACACCGACCTCGCCGCGAACACCGTCGCCGGCTACGACTTCATCTCCAGCGCCACCGACGCCCGTGACGGCGGCGGCCGCGACAGCAACCCGAAGGACGAGGGCGACTGGAACGCCACCGACGGCGAGTGCGGCGTCGGTTCGCGGGCCGGCAACTCCTCCTGGCACGGCACGCACGTCGCGGGCACCATCGCGGCCACGACGAACAACGCCAAGGGCGTCGCGGGTATCGCGTACGACTCGAAGGTCCAGCACGTCCGCGTCCTCGGCAAGTGCGGCGGTTCCTCCTCGGACATCGCCGACGCCATCACCTGGGCCTCCGGCGGCTCCGTGCCGGGCATCCCGGCCAACGCGACCCCGGCGAAGGTCATCAACCTGAGCCTGGGCGGCGCCAGCAGCACCTGCCCGAGCGTCTACCAGAACGCCATCAACGGCGCCGTCTCCCGCGGCACCACCGTGGTCGTCGCGGCGGGCAACAGCAACACCAACGCCTCCGGCTTCACGCCCGCCAACTGCGCGAACATCATCAACGTGGCGTCCACCAGCCGCGAGGGCAACCGGTCGTTCTACTCGAACTACGGCACCATCGTCGACGTCGCCGCACCCGGCGGCGAGACCCGCCGCGCCACGGACACCCCCGGCACGGTGACCACCCCGGAGAACGGCATCCTCTCGACGCTCAACTCGGGTACCACCACCCAGTCGACCGAGAACTACAAGCCCTACCAGGGCACGTCGATGGCCGCCCCGCACATCGCCGGCCTCGCCGCGCTGCTGGAGTCCGCCAAGCCCACGCTGACCCCGGCCGACATCGAGTCCGCCATCAAGGCGAACGCCAGGCCGCTGCCCGGCACGTGCACGGGCGGCTGCGGCGCCGGCATCGCGGACGCGACCAAGACGGTGAACGCCGTCTCCGGCGCCACCCCCGGCGGTTCGGTCTACAGCAACACGAACAACGTGACCATCTCGGACAATTCGACCGTCACGTCGTCGATCGCGGTCACGGACCGCACCGGCAACGCCCCCGCCGCCCTCAAGGTCGACGTGGACATCAAGCACACCTGGCGCGGTGACCTGGTGATCGACCTGATCGCCCCGGACGGCACGGTGCGCAACCTCAAGGCGTCCTCCGGCTCGGACAGCGCGGACAACGTCCTCGCGACGTACACCGTCGACGCCTCCACCGAGGTCGCAGCCGGCACCTGGAAGCTTCAGGTCCGCGATGTGGCCTCGGGTGACACCGGCTACATCGACTCCTGGAGCCTCACCTTCTGATCCCTCCGATCGATGGTGTATCACCGCAGGTCACGGCGCGTTCCCGGCTTCTGCAGGGGGCGCGCCGTCCGGCTGCATAGGCCCAGACCTGTCCGCATGCCGGACGACGGGCCTGGACTGCGGGGACAGGGTTCGTATCCTCTGCTCGAACGGGCAGGGGGCCCGCACACGCCGGAGGGTGGTGGTGGGCTCATGACATCGGCCGCATACCGCGCCGAGCCGGTCGGCCGCGCGGAACTGCTCGCCCGCCTGGACCGGGTGCTGAGTACCGGCGGCCGTGCGCTGCTCACCGGTCCCCCGGGAGTCGGCAAGACCGAGGTCGCGCTCTCCGCCGCCGCGCGCGCCGAGGCACGGGGCGAGACCGTGCTCTGGCTGGCCGCGCTGCCCGCCGACCGCGGCATCCCGGGTGCGGCCGCGGCCGCGCTCATCGCCTCCGTCGCCGCGGCCGCCCCGCCCGCGCAGGGTCCGGGCCGCGAGGGGGACGTCCTCGCGGATCTGCCCGGCCCGCAGCGCGCCGCCGTCGCCATGCTGTGCCGTGAGGCGCCGATGCCGGACGGCGGCTGGGACCCGGTCGCCCTGCGTCTGGCCCTCGCCCGCATCCTGCGCGCCCTGGCCGCGCGCGGGCCCGCCCTCCTGGTGCTCGACGGCGTCCAGTGCATCGACCCGGCGAGCGCCGATCTGCTCCGGTTCGCGCTCCGCCTGGCGCCCCCCGAACTGCGGGCCGTCGCCGTCGACACCCCGGCCGCGTACGGCACGGGCGGCGACCCGTCCGACGGGCGGGCGGCACCACGAGCGACCGTGGAGCCGCTCTGGGAGCCGTCCGAGGCCGACGTGCTGAACGTGCCGCCCCTGCAGGCCGACGAGATCGCCGAACTCCTCATCCACCACCGGCTGCCCGCCCGCATGGCGGGCCGCATCCACAAGGCCAGCGGCGGCAACCCGCGGCTCGCGCTGGCCGTCGGCCGCTCCCTCGCCGACGCACGCACACCGGTGCACCACGCCGAGTCCCTGTCGCTGTCGGGCCGCGCCCGGGACCTCGCCCGCGCACTGCTCGGCGCCGTCCCGCCGGACGTCCGCGCGACCCTCCTGCTCGCGGCGCTCGCCCTGCGGCCGTCGGCCTCGCTGATCCGCCGGGCCGGGCGGCCGACCGCCGAGGCGGATCTGGCGGCAGCGGAACGCGCGTCGCTGATCCGGCTCACGGAGGACGGCACGGTCGCCTTCTCGGCCGGCGTCCTGCCCTCGACCCTGGTGCACGACGCCTGCTGGACCGAGCGCAGCTCGGGCCACGCGGCGCTCGCCGGGGTCGTCGACGACCCGGTCGAGGCCGTACGGCACCGGGCGCTGGCCACCGACGTTCCCGACGAGGAGCTGGCCGCGGAGGTGTCGGCCGCCGCGGAGACGGCCCGGCGGCGCGGCAACAGCACGCTCGCCGCGGAACTCGCCCTGCTCGCCGCCGAGTCCACTCCGGGCCTGCACGGCCCGCAGCGCATCGCGCGGCTCGTCGACGCGGCGGAGGAGGCGGCCCGCGCGGCCCGCGCCGATCTGGCGATGCGCGCGGCGACGGACCTGCTGGCACGGGACGCGTCCCCGGCCGACCGGGTGCGGGCCCGGCTCGCGGTGCTGGACACCGCGGGTCAAGGGCTGACGGACCTCGACGAGATCTACGTCCACGCCATGGAGGACTCGGAGGGCGACACGGCGCTGCGGGCCGCCGTACAGCTGCGGCTGGCGGTCAAGTACGTGCTGGCCGACGGCGACCCGGTGCGTTCGCGCGCGGCGGCCGTGGAGTCGGCTGCGCTCGCGGCGTCGGTGGACGACCGCGGCACGGCGGCCAAGGCCCTGACGGTGCAGGCACGCATGGACCGGGTGCTCGGATCGCCGGACGCGGAGCGCGTACTCGCCGAGGCGCGCGCCCTCGAAAGGGCGGCGCGCCCGCTCGGCATCCGCAACGCCGCCCAGATCCTCACGATCCGCCATGCGATGTTCGACGATCGCCTCATTGAGGCCCGCGACCAGCTGGGGGCGCTGCTGCCGCTCGTCGAACGCCGCGGTTCGGTGGAGGACGCCATCGAACTGTTCCGCACGCTCGCGGAGGTCGAGGCGCGGCAGGGCCATTGCGCCGCCGCGCTCGCCCACGCCGGCCGGTCGCTCGCCCTGACGCTGGAGGCCGGGCTCTCGCCGGGACCCGCCTGGTACGCGCTGGCCCTCGCCGAGACGGCCGGCGGAAGTTTCGCGCGTGCCGCCAGTTACGCGCGGCGCAGCGCCCAGGCATCGGAGGAGGAGGGCGACCACGTCTTCCTGTCCCGCAGCCTCTATGCGCTCGGCCGGGTCCAGTTGCTCTGCGGTGACGTCGCCACGGCGCTGGAGACCCTCCGGCGGGTGCAGGCCGGCGAGCGTGCCCAGGCGACCGTCGATCCGTCGATGCTGCGCTGGCACGAGGAGCTCGCCGAGGCCCTGGTCGCGGTCGACGCACTGGAGGAGGCGGAGGCGCTGCTCGCGGACGTCCGCCCGGTGGCCGACCGGCTCGGCCGCACGACGGTGCTGCTCGGCTGCGACCGGGCGCGTGCCGTCCACCTCGCCGCGAGCGGCTGCCCGGACGAGGCGGCGTCGCTGCTGACGGAGGTCGCCGAACGGTACGGCGCGGCGGGCCTGCCGCTGGAGCGCGGCCGGGCGCTGATCACACTGGCCCGTGTCGAACGCCGCCGCCGCAGGCGGTCGGCGGCCGCGAGCGCGTTGCAGGCGGCGGCCGCGGTCTTCGAACGGGCGGGCGCCACACCTTGGCTGGCACTCGCGACGGAGAGCCCGACTCCCCCGGCGGAGCCGGTGCCCACCGCGCGGGGCGGCGCCCTGTCGGCCCTCACGGACGCAGAACTGCGACTGGCGCGGCTGGTGGGCCAGGGAGCGAGCAACCAGGAGGCGGCGGCGAAGCTGTACCTGAGCGTGAAGACCGTCGAGGCGAGGCTGACCCGCATCTACCAGAAACTGGACGTCCGTTCACGGGCCCAACTGGCGACTGCGCTGAACAGCTGACCGCCGCGCGGCTGGGCGGGGAAGACGCCCCCTCTTCATCGCCCTCGTCGGCGCCCGACTACCCCTCACCGACCGTCGCGGGGGACGAACAGGACCCGGAACATTCTGGGCCACCACTTGCCCGTCAGCAGGAACTGCTCGGTCCCCGGAACCGCAGCGATGCCGTTCAGGACGTCCGCGTGCCGTCTCTCGCCTTCGCTGAGCAGTGACGGTACGGCGATGTCACCGGTCACCTCACCGGAGGCGGCGTCGATGCGTACGATCCGATCGGTGGGCCACACGTTCGCGTACACGGTGTCGCCGACGCATTCCAGCTCGTTCAGCCGTCCCACAGGCCGTCCCTCGGCGGTGACGGCGACCTCGCCCCGTTTCTCAAGCGTTCGGGTGTCCCGGAAGACGAGCCGGGAGGTGCCGTCGGTCGTCACGAGCCGACCGCGGTGTCGCTGGTGGCACACCCCCCAGCCTTCCCCCTCGTACGGCACCCGGCGCAGTTCGGCCAGCGTTCCGGCGTCCCGCTCGATGGCGATGCCGTCCTGCCAGGTGAGCTGCCAGAGCGTCGGTCCCACGACGGTGATTCCCTCGGCGAACAACGGCGGGGGCAGTTCGGCGCGCTGCGCCGGCGGGGCGCCGGGCCGGCCTGCCCTGAGCGTCGAGCGGCCGGCCAGGCCCGTGCTCTCGTAGAGCCTGCCGTGGGCCATCTCCAGGCCCTGGGTGAAAGCCGTCGGATCATGAGGCAGGGTCTCGACGACCCGGACCGTCAACGGCTCGACCCGTGCCGCCGTCTGCCCGGGCATGCCCCGTCCGCGATCCACGGCTCCGTCGCCCGTGTCGCACGAGCCGACGAGCATCCCGCCGACCAGAGCGACGATCGCCACAGTGACCACGAACGCAAGCCGCATGGCTGCACACTGGCACACGGGTCCGGCGGGGTCGGGCGTGCCCGCCGGACCGGATCGCGACGGTCGTCCCAATGGCGCAGCCGCCCGGGTGCCACCGCGGCGCGTCGCGGCTCCCGCCGCATGCCCCCCAAGGGCAGGTGGCACCCCGGCCCAGCCCCACCAAAACGCCGAAGTCCGGCGACGCCCTGTTGGGGCATCGCCGGACCTGGCACAACAGCATGCGCCGAGGGTGGCCGTGGCCGTGCGGTTCTACGACCGCGTCTTGGCCGGAGCCGGCGGCTTGTGACCGTTGGCGGGCGCCCCACGGCGAGGCGCCAGGCGCGCCGGCACGAGCGCCGAGAGGCGGCCTGTCGAGTCCGGCTTCGGCTGGTACCGGTACGCATAGCCGTGCGCCTCGCCGTCGCCTCGTGCCGGAGCCGCGTTCAGGACGGCTCCCAGTACAGGCACGTTGACGCGTTCGAGGATGCGCAGGGCGTCGAGGATCTGGCCCCTGCTCGTCCGTCCGGCGCGTGCGACGAGCAGGTAACCGTCGACGGCCTGCGCCATCGCCGGCGTGTCGGCGAACGGAAGCACCGGAGGGGTGTCCACGACGATGTGGTCGAAGTCCTCCGCGAGGTCATGCAGTACGGACGCGAATTGCGCACTGCCGAGGATCTGGGTCGGGTTCGGCGGAATCATCCCACTGGTGAGCACCGAGAAGGACCCTGCCGACTGCAGCACCTCACGCACCCCCGCCTTGCCCACCAGGACAGTGGTCAGCCCGGCGTCCCTGACCAGGCCGAGGGCCGAGTGGACGGAAGGGCGGCGCAGGTCGCAGTCGATCAGGCATACCCTGGCCCCTTCCTCGGCCAGTGTGGCGGCGAGGTTGACCGACACGCTGCTCTTGCCCTCGCGCGGCAGCGGACTGGTGACGGCAATGACCTTCGGCGGTCTGCCCACTTCGGCGAACTGGAGATTGACCCGCAGCTTCCGGAAGCCCTCCGCACGGGGGCTGTGCGTGTCGTCGCGCAGGGAGACCGGGCGCCGTGAGGCTCGCGAGTCGTGCACGATGCTCGACAGCACAGGTGGCCCAGCAGCGGCCGCCAGGCACTCGGCCAGAGCCTTGGAGTCCCGCATCGACGTGTCGACGGTCTCCAGTGCGACGCCGATCCCCAGCCCGAGGAGCATGCCCACGGCCAGGCCGAGTGCGACGTTGAGCGTCGTCTTCGGTGACGAAGGGGCGGGCGGCACGGCCGCGGGCTGGACGACGGTGAGCCGCACCGGTGACTCGGCCATGTCCCCGTCGGGGCTCTCCAGCTCCGTGATCACCTGGGCGAACCGGTCGGCGACGGCATTGCTGATCCGGGCGGCTCGTGCCGCGCGGGTGTCGGTGACGGTCAGACGGACCAGCACCGTGTTGACCGGAGCCTCGGCCGAGATCCGCGAGCCCAGTTCGCTCGGCGTCATGTTCAACTTGAGGGATTCGACGACGGGTTCGGTCACCTGTGGGCTGGCCACAATGTCGGCGTATGACTGAACCCTGGCCTGGGTGAATGAGTTCCCCTGGTAGAGCTGGGACGTGTCGTCGCCACTTTGGATGGTGGCGAAGAGTGTGGTCGTTGCCCGGTACTGAGGAGTGGCAATGCCACTTGCGAGAACACCTGCCGCCGCTCCCAGCAAGGCCATGAAGGCAATGACGCGCCATCGGCGGGAAAGGACTCGTAGGTATTGATGCAAATCCAAGGTCTTCCCCGATCGGAGCGAGTAATGACACAGTCACGTTAGGGTCGGCACCGAGAATTTCAGGCGCACGGCATGCGTGTTCGGCCACTCGGTACCATCAGCACTCCTCAGCGAAGTGCATCGGCGGCGCCTTCTCAGAGGCGCTCGGCGGCGCCTGAACGGCAACGGTTGCAGGCGTCGAACACGTAAGGGGCGACACGTTCCACCATTGCGTAGTCGAAGGCGTCGTGATCGGTGGCGACGACCACCGCGTCGGCTGACGCGACCTGCTCCTCGGTGAGGTCGACACACAGAATGTCCTGGGGCAGCTGCGACGGATCGACATGCGGTTCCACCGCGAGAACATGTGCGCCGAGTTTCTGCAGGCCCTGGGCCACGGCGAGGGAAGGGGATTCCCGGATGTCGCCGGTGTTCCTCTTGTAGGCGAGCCCGAGGACCAGGATCTGGCTGCCGTTGACCGGCTTGCGCCGCGCGTTGAGTCCTCTGGCCACCCGGAGAACCACATGATCGGGCATATGGCTGTTGATGTCGTTGGCGAGTGACACGAAGCGGAAGTCGTGCTGCAACGCCTGCTTGACCTGCCACGAGAGATACGAAGGATCGATGGGCAGGCAGTGACCGCCGACGCCGGGCCCCGGCAGAAAGCGCATGAATCCGAAAGGCTTGGTCGACGCCGCGTCGATCACTTCCCAGATGTCGATTCCGAGCGGCCTGCAGAACATCGCAAGCTCATTGACCAGGGCGATGTTCACATGACGGAACGTGTTTTCCAGGAGCTTTGTCAGCTCCGCGGTGCGCGGTGAACTCACCGGGACGGTACGGTCCACCACATCGTTGTAGAACTCCTGGACATGCCGCAGGGAGATGTCATCGATCCCGGAGACCACCTTGGGTGTGTTCTCCAACCGCCAGGTCGGGTTTCCCGGGTCGATCCGTTCCGGACTGTATCCCAGGAAGAAGTCCTCGCCGGCCCGAAGTCCGCTGCGGGCCTCCAGAAGCGGGCGCACGACATGTTCGGTCGTGCACGGGTACGTGGTGGACTCGAGGATCACCGTGGCGTTCGCCCGGAGGTGGGGGGCGACCGCCTCTGCGGCGCTCTCCACGAAGCTCAGGTCGGGCGCGCCGTTCTTCAGCGGCGTGGGCACCGTGATGACACACACGTCGAAGTGCGCGGCATCCGCATAGTCGGTACTGAGGAGGTAGCGGCCCGAGTTCAGGGCGGCCAGGAGGCGGGGAGACGTGACGTCCTCGGCGAACGATTCACCGGCCGCCAGGCGCTTGACGCGCATCTCGTCCAGGTCGAGACCCACGACGTTGTGCCCGGCCTCGACCACACGAATGGCGAGTGGAAGGCCTACGTAACCCTGCCCGACGACGACCACCTTTTTCACTGACACCGACACGTCTGTCTCTCCTCTCGCCCGCCCCCACTGAATGCTTCGGTGGAATATTCGCCATGTATGCCAGGCCTACACCACCGTCTGTCTGCAGAGTGACACCCTTCAGGCAAACAGAGTCACGCTGTCCCCTGAGCGGCGGGGCAATTGGACTAACAGATCTATCAATTCACACTGCTTGTGCCGTTCCGGGCTATCGTTGCCCTGCGTCGCCGGTGGACATGACCCTGGCAATGCCCCACCCACAGACATGGAGTGACGGCGTGACGGACC
Organism: Streptomyces sp. PKU-EA00015; assembly: GCF_013387495.1. Taxonomy (GTDB): domain Bacteria; phylum Actinomycetota; class Actinomycetes; order Streptomycetales; family Streptomycetaceae; genus Streptomyces. Next base: position 211,410 of record NZ_JABZEE010000001.1, read on the forward strand.
ATCCGAAGTACCTGGTTACAGGAGGAGCCGGATTCATCGGCTCCCATCTCGTCGATGCACTGCTGGCCCGTGGCGAGCCTGTCGTCGCACTCGACGATCTCAGCACTGGACGCCTGCAGAACCTTGCCGGCGCACGCAATCACGGACACTTCCAGTTCATCCACGGATCCGTGCTGGATGCGCCGCTGGTCGAAAAGCTGGTAGGTGAATGCGACCGGGTCGTTCACTTGGCTGCAGCAGTTGGGGTGAAGCTCATCATGGAGCAACCACTGAGGTCCTTCACCATCAACACCAAGGGAACCGAAACAGTCATCGAAGCGGCGTACCGCCACGGCAGGCCGGTCATTCTTGCCAGCACATCGGAGATCTACGGCAAGAACTCCTCGGGGCCACTGACCGAGATGTCCGACCGCATTCTGGGAAGTCCCTCCGTGCCGCGATGGTCCTACAGCACGGCCAAAGCGGTGGACGAGATCCTCGCCGAGCTGTATCGCCGCGAGTACGGACTGCGTTCGACGATTGTGCGCTTCTTCAACACCGTCGGTCCCCGGCAGAGCCCGGCCTACGGCATGGTGATTCCGAGATTCGCCCGACAGGCGGTACAGGGGAAGCCGCTCACCGTCTACGGCACCGGTCGGCAAAGTCGCTGCTTCCTCCATGTCACCGACGTGATCGCTGCACTCGTCTCGCTGATCGACCGTCCGGAGGCCGAGGGAGAGACGTTCAACATCGGAAGCAACGAGGAAATCAGCGTCCTCGATCTCGCCGCACGCATCATCACGTGCGCGAAGAGCGCTTCGACCGTGGAGCGTGTCTCCTACAACGAGGCGTACGGACCGGGATTCGAGGACATGGACCGCCGGGTCCCGGACACGACGAAACTGAGAGCCCTCACCGGCTGGCAACCACGGCGGAATCTCGACGACATCCTCTCGGACGCGGTGGCAGACGCCCGCGGCGAAATGCGGCAGCAGGAGCCGGGGGCCGCTTCCGTTCGCACGGGCGAAGAACGCACCGGCGACACCAACGGCCGAACGACGGCGGCACGTCCATGCCCGGTCTGAATCTTTGGACGGTGACGGCACTCGCGGGGCTGTGGGCTCTGGCCGTCGCCGCTCTGCTGACGGAGCCCCTGCGTCTCCTCGCTGTGCGGCGCGGATACACGGACCAGCCCGCGGCGCGTAAGGTGCATGTCTCCCCCACGCCCTATCTGGGCGGCATGGCCGTCGCAGTGGCGACGGCGGGATCCGCGAGTCTCGTGATGTTGATTGTGGGCCGGAGTGACTCCACCCTCGGCATCGTGCTCGGATGTGCCGCCGTGATCGCCGTGCTCGGTCTCGTCGACGACCTGCGTCCGCTCGGTATCCGGGTGCGGCTCTCCGTCGAGGCGGCCGCGGCGCTCGTGGTCGTCGCGTGGTGCGGCCATCCCGTGCTCTTCGGCACGTGGCTCGATGCGGTCCTCGCGGTAATGTGGATCCTTTTCACCACCAATGCGTTCAATCTGCTGGACAACATGGACGGCGTCGTGTCCACAGTGACCGCAGTCATCGCGGCCTTCCTCTGCTGCGCGGCGCTGTCCGCCGGGCGGCTCGACATCGCCGCGGTCACCGCCGCCCTGGCCGGGGCCTGCGCCGGGTTCCTCTTCCACAACTGGCACCCGGCGCGCATTTTCCTCGGTGACGCGGGCGCGCTCTTCGTGGGTTTCCTGGTGTCGTCCGCGAGCATGACGCTGCACAAGGACAGCACCGCGCTCACCGGGTACGGCAGTCTGCTGCTCATCACGCTCGTGGTCACCGCGGACACCGGATTGGTCATGGTGGCGCGGCGCAGGGAGGGTCGGCCTGTGCTGGAGGGCGGCAAGGACCACATCGCACACCGGCTCCGTCAGCTCGGGCTGACGGTTCGACAGGTGGCCGTCGTCATCGGCGGCTTCGCGGCGATGACGAGCCTGACGGCCGTCCTGGTCATGCTCAAGGCCGTCCCTCAGCCAGTCGTACTGCTCAGTGTTGTCGCGGTGACCGCCGTCGTCTGGCTCCGGCTTCTGCGAGTCCCCGTGTACAGCGCGGTTCCGACAAACAGCGCTGAGGGCAGCCACAGCAAGGCGGCGTGACGGCCGGGTGGCGACCAGCGGCCCCTGGGTGGCCCCGGCCACCACCCAAGTCGGCACGACGAAGAGGGGCCCGCAGGCCCAGTCAGGCGGACCTCTGGACGGACCGCGCATCGTGAACCTTCCTCTCCCGCCGTCGATGACGGTGCCGATGCCCACCGGCACCTCTTCCAGCTCGGTCGGCGGGAGCCGGGGCCCGCCGGTAGTGGGCAGCGGTCAAGCCACTCGTCCCGGGCGCAGGAACCGTTCCCAGTCGAATCGCCCCTGGGTCGCCGAACGCCACCTCCTCCCGTATCCCGTCGGTCGCCCTGGTGGCACCGAGTACCCGTCCACGGACGACGTCGTCCATTGGGGGCAGCGAGCGAGTCGGTCATCACCCGGCGACAGACCTCGGCGAAGGACTCCGCCGGGTCGGGCAAGGGTCGGCCCGCGTTCCAGGACACGGCCGGCGGGCCACCGGGCCGTGGGGCCTGCGCCGCCTTGGCCACTCCCGCCGGCGGGGTCCACCCGGTGCCAGGTTCGGCCGGAGCCGACCACATCGAACTTCCGGCCGGCCGGCTCCCAGGTCTCTTCGCACGTCGCCACCTCAGGATCGAGTTTGTGCTCTCGTGCCATGTCGGCGGTCCGAGCGAGAGAAGGAGGAGATGCACGGTGCCGACGGGGTCGCCGTCCGCGACGTGCGCGAGCCGGCCCTTCGCCGGCTTCGACGCCTTCCTCGCCGAGCTCGTGCCGGAGCGTATCGCCGGATCGACAACCAGCCCGGCGCCCAGCGCCAGTCCGCCGGGACCGGCAGCGTCACCGGCACCCTGGCGGGCCTCGACGTCGTACAAGAAACCGCTGCGACGAAGGAGCAGGTCCTCCGCGCTGCGCGTCAGCCCACGTCCACCGAAACAGTCTCCGCGGGCTGCCGCCCCGCACCCTGCACCGCATAGTCCGGGAGGGTGCGGAACCAGTTCACCGTCCTCGCGAGTCCCTCCCCCAAAGGGACCTGGACGACGTCGGGGAAGAGTTCGCGCAGAAGGTCGTCCGCCGCCTGGGAATCGCGGACATCCCCCGCCCTCGGCTGTTCGTGCCGGATGTCGGCCGGCAGTCCGGTGATGTCCATGAGGTCCCGGGCGAGGTCGAGAACGGTGACCCGGGTGCCGAAGGCGAGGTTCACCGGACGGTCGCAGGAGACCTTGCGCATCACCGCGTCGGCCAGCACCCGGACGACGGTTCCGACATAGGTGAAGTCCCGGCTCTGCAGTCCGTCGCCGAAGATCCGCACCGGGGTACCGCGCAGCATGGCGTCGATGAAGGCCGGGACCACGGCGGCGTACGCATGGCCGGCAGGCTGCAGCGGCCCGTAGACGTTGAAGAAACGGAACGCCAGGGTGGGCAGGCCGAACGAGGCGCCGTACGCGAGGACATACGCCTCGGTGGCGAGCTTGCTCGCGGCGTAGGGGCTCAGTGGGCGGGTCGCCAGATCCTCGTGCTTCGGCAGGACGTCGGTGGCTCCGTAGACCGAGGAGGACGAGGCGGCGACCACGGGGACGCCCGCACGCCGGCATGCCTCGAGGACGGTGACCGTGCCGGTCGCGTTGACGTGATGACTGGCGACCGGGTCGGCCAGCGAGCGAGGTACGGACGGGCGCGCCGCGAGATGCACGACGGCGTCCATTCCGGGCACGACATTGGCGAGGAGACCGGCGTCGAGGATGCTGCCCTCGACCAGTTCGACGTCGGTCCCCGCGAGGTTGGCCGCGGAGCCCGTGCTCAGGTCGTCGACTGCGATGACCTTGCCCACATTCGGACGCTCTACGAGCTCTCGGCACAGGTTGGCACCGATGAACCCGGCACCTCCGGTAACTAGGACGTTCACTGTGCTCACCTTTCGGACGAGGGTGCGGTCCACCAGCCGCGGGCGACGGCGATGGAGGTGTAGAGGGCCTGCGTGTCGGCCACCAGGCGTTCCTCGCCGAACCGCCGGGTGGCGAACGCTCGCGCCTGTGCCCCCATCTCCCGGCGCAGCTGCGGGTCGCGCAGAAGAGTCACCGTGTGGCGTGCGAGGTCGGCGGTCCTCGGTGCGGCCAGGAATCCTGTCGATCCGTCCCGCACGACCTCCGCGACACTGCCGACATCGGTGGCCACGCTCGGCAGCCCGGCGAGGCCCGCTTCGATCAGACTCACCGGCATGCCTTCGTTGTCCGACGTCAGCAGCACCATGTCCGCGGCGGCGTACACGGTCTCGACGTCGGCGCGCCAGCCCAGCTGATGCAGTGAGTCGCCGAGTTCGGCGACGGCTTCCGGGTCCGGACGGAGATCTCCTGCTCCGCACACCACGAAATGGGCTTCCGGTACGGCTCGGTGGACTTCGCGGGCGACGGCGAGAAGACGGTCGGGACGCTTGATCCCGGTGATGCGCCCCACGTACGCGACCACCGGGCACCCCTGCGGCAGTCCCAGCATGCTCCTGGCCTTCGCGGGGTCGGGCGCGGGGGCGAGACTGGTGCCGGGCGGAACCACCGTGTACTGGCCGGCCTTTCCGATACCCGCGGCGACCAGATCGTCGCGTACCCGCCCGCCCACGGCGACCAGACGGTCCGTGAGGGCCGCGAGCCCACGTTCGGCGGTCACCACGACCTTGGTCTTCGCCGGGGAGAAATAGCCGTGCAGGAGATGGCCGTGAAAGGTGTGCACTCGTGAGGGCACCCGGGCCAGCACGGCGGCGGTCCGGCCGAGCGCGCCGGCCTTCGCCGTGTGCGTATGGACGATGTGGGGCCGGAACCGGCGCATGGCCGCCACGAGTTCGGCGAGGCAGCGTGCGTCGTCCGAGGGGCGCACGGCACGCCCCAGGCCGTTGATCCGGTGCACTGGGAGGCCGGGCGCACGCTGATCCAGATGGTCGGCCTCTCCCGGACCCACGAATCCGGTGACCAGACGATGCTCGAACCGCTCGGGATCCATGCCACGCATGAGTGCCGAGACCTGGACGGCCGGACCACCGATGTTCATTCGCGCGATCACTCTCATCACGCGCAGGCGAGGAATTCCGGAACCGCTGGTTCGCTGCGTGGCGGTGGACATGTGCCCGATATTAGACGGAGCGCAGTCACGTGTCCGTCAAGGGCACCAGAATCCCGCGTGGCGTCCCCGGCACGCCCGGTCGCGCCAGATATAGACGGCAGCCTGAGCCGGGTATTCTCACTCGGGTGACGGACGGCAAATGCGCTGCAATTTGGGTCGGAAGCAGGAATTCATGCCGACTACCGTGCAGGAGATTTTCAGACTGGTCTGGAACCACCCGGCCGCCGGGGGCCACCGAATGGGGGCCTACGCGCGCGCATAGCGCTGCGGCAGGCGCATAAACGCCTGGTGAGCGTGTCCTTCCACCTGAGGTCTACGACGGCATGCGGTTCCGGGCCCGCCCCCACATCACTAAGATGTGGGCACCTGCTCTATTTCGGCGGCCCTCCCGACTTCCGGTACATGACCTTCTGCAGCGCTGTCTGCGTCCCGGTGATGGATTCCTCATCGACTGCTGGGCTGTATGCCCGTGGTGAAGGTGGACCAGGGTGAGCAGGGCATGCCGCCCTGCACTCAGGCGCCGCCACGGCGTGCCGGGGACACGACGGTGTGCCCGCCGCCCGGCTGAGAGGAAGCGAAGGCCAGAGCTGGACACGTCACCGGACCGGCACAAAAACGCCTTTGCCGCAAGTGGAAAAGCGCTCAGTCATCACTTGCCCGCCGTCACTTGTCCGCATGGGCGCCTGTCTCTGCCGAGGGACGGTCACCCGCGCCGACCGGACCATAGGCCGACGCCCGACGTGCGGCTTCCTGAGGCGCCGGGAAGGCGTGCGTCGAACCTGATGGCCGCCCGCGCGATGCACCACCGGGATGGGGGCGACGTGCTTGAGCGAGAAGACAGCCCAGTGAGACCCAGAAGGGCGCAGTCACCACGACGTTCCCAAGGGTGTTGGCGAACAGAAGCCCCACCGCGTAGGCCGCGCACAGCGACTGGAGCACCACCCGGTCCGGGGCGTGGCGCCGGCAGAGACCGAGCCAGAGCAGAGCTAGGAACAGCGCCAGCGTGACAACTCCGGCCTCGGCCGCAAGGCGCAGGTAGTCGTTGTGAGTGTTGATGTAGATGCTGAGGGCCGACGGGGAATGCGCGTAACTCGGAAACCCGCCGTACCCGATGCCTCGGATCGGGTGGTCGAGCGCCACACGGAGGGCCAGCAGTGCCGCTTCCATCCGTACTTCGGTGTTCGCGGTCAATTCGGTCGAGGACCGCTTGCCCATCAGGTTGTCTTCCACCGCGTCAAACGTCCCCGGGAGCGCCATGGCGACGGCAAGTACCGTCAGCGTGATGACGACCTTCTGGCGCATTGGGCGACCCACGAGGAGCACACAGGCCAGCCCCGCCGCGGCCATCAGAAAGGCACCGCGCGACCGGGTCTCCAGGAGCGCGAGCGCACACGCCAGGGCCGGCAGCAGCCAGGCCCAGGAACGGTCGAGTCGTGCCAGACCCACGGCGGCGACCAGGGCGAGTGCGAGCATGGCGCCCAGATAGTTGGAGTTCAGGCCGAGACCCGTCAGACGGTCGGCAACGTACTCTCCCCCGATGAGCAGGTATCCGGCGGCGCAGGCGCCCGTGCCGGCGACGCAGCACGCGACGGAACGAGGGCTCGGATGAACGACGGCGGAAGCCGCCAGGACGCCGAGACCCGTCAAGAGGCAGGCGAGGTCGCCCCACGACCGGTCCGGCGTCTGCGCCACCTGAGGCATCAGATAGCTCCACATGACCGCGAAAGCGATCAGCAGGATCAGCCCGAGGTGCACGCGCGGCCGGAAACCGGTCAGTGTCATTCGGAACAGAACGACCCCGATGGCAGTGGCGGCGAGTAGAGGAACCGTCGCGCCATCGGGATCCACGATGGCGGCGGCCGGCACGATCGCCAGGAGTGCCACTAGTGCCAAGTCGGGCCGCGGCAGGGCCACCATTGCGAGGCACAGGACGACGACGGCAGCAATAAAAGGGTGCATTTGTGTCGCCTACGCCTTGCGAGCGAGCACAACGCGCGTGTGGAATCCCCGGTAGAACGACTCGACCGCTGGCCATGAGATCACCGGTCCTAGGAGTCCCGAGACACGGCTCACGTTTCGCGTTGCCCGCACGAACGCGCGTTCGGCGAACTCCACGTGTGCGAAATAGCGCCCGAAGGACCGTGAGATTACTTGCCTCGTCGGGTAGTTGATTCCGGTCCTGCTGTATTCCACGTTCTGAGCAGCGGTTTCGGCGGCACTGAGTCCCCGCTGGAAGGAGTTGCGGATACCGAGCCTCGCCCACAGCGAAATGAGCGCGGGCTGCTGGAACCGCCCGCCGAAGGGGGTGAAGATGTGGGGTTCGACCGGGCGCCAACGAGCCGGGAAGATGTGCAGCGTCCAGGCGCCCGGTTTCAGGACCCGCGCGATTTCACCGATTGCCTTGTCGTAGTCCATCACGTGCTCGAAGACGGAGGTGGAGTAGCAGAAGTCGAAGAAATCCGAGGGAAACGGGAACCTTCCCTCAGCGTCCGAGAAGTAGATCTTCTCCTTGCGCTCCGCCGGAAGTTCCTCCCACCCTGCGAGCACTTTCTCCACAGGCCGGTCCACGCCCATCACCTCGTAGCCCGCCGCGGAGAATTCACGCACATGCCGACCTGAGCCGCATCCGAAATCCAGGATGCGCTGTCCGCTGACGAGCCCGCCACGGCGCGCCAGCACCGCCTGGCAGGTTGAAGCCATCGCCTGGTTACCGAGTGCTTCAGCGGTGTCGATTGCCATATGGGCTCCCATGTAGGACCACCGGTCAGGGCTGGGCGACCATAACCCGGAGTGTGTGCCCTGCGGCACCTTTCCGGGCACTGCACGAAGGAGGTCACCGGATCAGAGCACACGGTGAATCTCTCGCCAACCGAAAGCGGCTGCAGCCCGGGCGGGGTGCCGGGGAATACGTATATCCGTGTGGTACGAATCTGCCAGCTTTGGTGGTCGGTTGGCTCGGAGAGATGCACCGACGAGCCGGAGGCGATGATGTCGGGCGGACTCGTCATCGGCGATCCGTGGTGAATGGGAGTTTTCATGTGCGGCGTAGCCGGGATCGTGTCCACCAGTTCTCCCGACCCGGAACAGGTGCGCGCGATGTGCCGGGTCATCGCCCACCGGGGGCCGGACGGAGAGGGCTACCACGTCGACGACCGGGCGGCCCTCGGAATGGTCCGGCTCGCCATCATCGACGTGGCGGGCGGGGACCAGCCGGTCTACAACGAGAACCGCACCGTCGCTGCCGTCTTCAACGGCGAGATCTACAACTTCCGTGAGCTGCGCGCACAGTTGACGGCCCGCGGGCACCGGTTCACCACCGATGGCGACACGGAGGTGCTGGTCCACTTGTACGAGGAATACGGCGAGGACCTCGTCGGTCACCTGCGCGGGATGTTCACCTTCGCGGTGTGGGACACCGCGCGTCGGCGACTCCTCCTCGCGCGGGACCGGGTGGGCAAGAAGCCGCTGTACTACCGGCAGGCCGGGTCCTCACTGGCGTTCGCATCCGAGCTCAAGGCTCTGGTGGCCGATCCGTCGGTACCCAGGGAAGTGGACCCGGTAGCCCTGCACCATTACCTCACCTACCAGTACGTGCCAGCTCCGTGGTCGATCTACCGCGGTATCCGCAAGGTTCCCCCCGGGCATCTGCTGGTGTGGGAGGACGGCGAGGCGCGTCTGAGGCGCTATTGGAAACTGGACTTCACGCCACGCCCGGTCGATAGCGAGGAGGAAGCGGCAGAACACGTAAGGCACTTGCTCTTGGATGCCACACGGGTTCGCATGGTCAGCGAGCGGCCCCTGGGCGCGTTCCTGTCCGGCGGCATCGACTCCTCCTCCGTGGTGGCCGCCATGGCCCGCCTCAGCGATCGACCCGTCAAGACGTTCTGCATCGGTTTCGACGACCAGCGCTACGACGAGCGGGCGTACGCGGCATCCGTGGCGCGCCGCTACGGGACGGACCATCACGAATTCGTGGTGGCCGGGTCGTCGGCACTGGACGTCCTGCCCCGCGTGACCCGGCAGTTCGACGAGCCATTCGCCGATTCCTCCTCCATTCCCAGCTTCTTCGTTGCCGAATTGAGCCGTCGCCACGTGACGGTGGTACTCAACGGAGACGGCGGAGATGAGTGCTTCGGCGGCTACCGCCGCTATGCGTTCATGCAGAAACTGGGACGGGTGCAGCCCCCCGCACAGCTCCGCGGCATGTTCAGGCGCATCGGTTCGTCGCTGGAGGAGCAGTCCGGCAGGGGGACACGTCTCCACACTGGCGGCCGTATCCTCCGTCTGCTGGGAGAGGCACCGCAGCGCCGTTATGCGAGCCTGATGGCGTACTTCCACAACGACGAGAAGGCAGCGCTGTACTCCCAGGCCATGCGCGAACAGGTGGCCGGTGTCGACAGTTACGCACTCATCGACCGAGCGTACGAGGAATCGTGTGCCGGCGATGACGTCAGTCGCTTCATGGATGTCGACGTCAACACGTATCTTCCGGGGGATCTACTGGTGAAGGTGGACATCACCACCATGGCCCACTCGCTGGAAGCCCGTTCACCATTCCTGGACCACAATGTGATGGAGTGGGCGGCAGGGCTTCCCGCTCGCTGGAAGGTCGACGGCCAGGAGACTAAGACGCTGTTGCGGAAAGCAGTCGCTCCTTGGCTGCCCACGGAGCTGCTCTCCCGGCCGAAGGCGGGTTTTGGAGTGCCGTTGGCGGAGTGGCTGCGCGGGGACCTGTGGACCTTGGCCAACGACCTGCTGAGCGATCACACGGCTCGCTCCCGCGGCCTTTTCCGGCCGGAAGAAGTGAGGCGGCTGCTGGACGCCCACCGTGACGGGCGCAATCACTCCAGCAGGCTCTGGGCGCTCCTGCAGTTCGAACTGTGGCACCGGACGTGTGCGGACCTGCAGGCCGTCCCGGAGACCGCCACACCGCACTGCCGTGGCTGACGGTGCACGGCAGGCGCTGGGCATGCTGGGCAGCCAGGTCGCATGCCTTGTGCTGTCCGCCTTCACGAGCGCGGTGATCGCCCGTTCCCTGGAGCCGGAAGGCCGAGGTGTCTACTACATGGCGGTCACCGTCGCGACCACGGCCACCGCGCTCGGACACCTCTCCGTCGAGCAGGCGCAGAGCACGTTGTGGACCGACGCGGAGCGCAGGGCTGGACTCGCAGGGAACAGTGTTCCGCTCGCCTTGGTGCTCGGGACGCTGGGCGGACTCGTCACAACGGCCTGCGTGGCAGCAATCGGTCCCGAGACGCTTCACCTCTCGGGAATTCTCATCGTTGTGGCGGCATGTATCGGCGTCCCGCTGGGGGTCGGAGTCATCTATGCCAACAACATCGTGCTTCTTCTGGGGCGGCCGCACGTCGCGAACCTGGCGGCGCTCGCCAGGTCCGTCCTGCAGTGCGGGACGCTGCTGGTGCTCGCTGCCACGAGCGGGTTGTCACCCATGTCGGTTGTCCTCGTGTGGGTCGCCACGGAGGGCGTCTCACTGCTGGTGTTCATGGCGGTGGGGGGGGCCGGAGCACGCCGACCGGACGTGGGGCTCCTGCGCAGCACCGTGGTCACCGGAATGCGGTACCACCTCGGTCCCGCATCGGTCTTCCTGCTGCTGCATGCAGACGTATTTCTCCTCGGGATTTTCACGGACGCCCGGGAAGTCGGGATCTACACGCTGGCGGCTACCCTCACCGTCTACAGCCGCCTCTTGCCCGACGTGCTCTCCCAGGTCGTCCTGAACCGGCAGTTTCAGCGCAGTGCGGCCGAATCGGCCGACGTGACCGTGCGGACCACTCGTCTGTCGGTTCTGCTGAGCCTGATCTCGGCCCTGCTTCTGGCCGCCTGCGCGCCGGTGATGGTGCCCACCGTCTTCGGCAAAGCGTACGTGGACGCCGTGCCGCTCGTGGTGCTGCTGGCGCCGGGTGCTCTGGCTCTCGGAGCGAGCCGGCCGCCGAGCGCCTACTTGCTGCGGCTGCGCCGCGCCAGGCTGGTTGTCGTGCCGGCCGTGACCGCCCTGGCCGGCAGTATCGCCCTGAGCCTGGTGCTGATGCCGGTCCTGGGTGCGGTCGGCTGCGCGGTGGCCTCTTCCGTGTCCTATCTGATGCTGGCCGTCACGCAGATGTGCCTGTTCGCCAAGGTGACCGGTACCCGAGCCATGGCGATGCTGCCAACATACGCGGATATGACGGCCCTCCTTGCGGCGCTTCGGCGCACGGTACCCGGCGAACAGCCACGGTCTGCTCCAAGCCCGCTCGCCCTGCGGTCCGGAGCGCGTGCGGCTCTCCGTTCGATCACTCGGACGATGGCGCGTCGCGGGTCATATCGGAACGCGAAGAGTTGAGAGGCTGGACGACGACAGGTCGACGGCACACTGCTTCGGACCTGAACTGCTGGCTGGATGGAGCTGGTATCAGTGGCTGCGAACCGCGACGACACCCTGCTATTGCCAACCCCCGAGGCTGTCATCGGGCAAGGCCTGTCCCGCGTGTGCCTGATGATCGGGCAACTGGGTCTGGGAGGAGCCGAGAAGCAACTCGTCATGCTGGCCCGCGGGCTCGCCGAGCGTGGCATCGAGACGACCGTGGTGCTGCTTTCCGAGCGGCGGGGACCACGCGAATCCGAGCTGGTGCGTTCCGGTGTACCTGTGATCAGCCTGGGATGCCGGGGAATCCGGCCCATGACCAGTCCCCGGGGGGTCGCGACGAACGCTGCGGTGTCCGCGCGGGCGTTCCTCCGGCTTGTAGCCCACCTGCGGCACACACGCCCACAGATCCTCCACGCCTTCCTGTTCCACTGCTATGTCGCGGCAGCTCCGGCGGCCCGTGTGGCGGGGGTTCCGGTGTGCCTGGCCGGACGGCGCAGTCTGGGCAACTTCAAGGAGGGGCGCCGGACCTGGCTGGCAGTGGAACGCATCGCAACCAGCATGACGGACTTCGTCGTGGCGAATGCACACGCCGTCGCCGAAGACGCGCGGCGTCAGGAAGGCCTGCCGAAGGACAAGATCGGCGTCATCTACAACGGAATGGAGGCGTGTGACTACCGGTCGGCCGCTCCGGCCGTGGTGGACACGTCCCTACCCGTGGTGCTCTGTGTCGCCAACCTCCGTAGGTACAAAGGGCACCAGTACCTGTTGGACGCGGTGGGAATGGTGCAGGAGCGCGGGCTCCGATGCACGCTCGTGCTCATCGGAGAAGGCGGGGAGCGCTCCCGTCTCCAACAACAGGCGGACCGGCTGGGCCTTGACGTACGCTTCCTCGGGCATCGCACGGATGTGGCGTCCTTCCTGGCTCGGGCCGATGTCGTGGTCCTGCCTTCGTTGCAAGAAGGTCTGAGCAACGCGGTGATGGAGGCCATGGCGGTCGGTCGGCCTGTGGTGGCGACTGCGGTGGGCGGAACCCCCGAGCTGTTGCAGGACCGTGGTGTGCTGGTGCCTCCGGCCGATGCGGAGGCGCTGGCGCGGGGTCTGCACTGGATGCTCTCCGACGACACCGCAGCCGCACGGTTTGGCGACGCGGCGCGGGAGTGGGCCCTCGAACACCTGAGCGCGAAGACCATGGTGGAGCGGCACATTGCGCTGTACCGCAAGCTGCTGGACCGTAGAGCCGCCGGGCGAGCGTCGCAGGGAAGCGATTCGGCCGGATTTCGATACTGAGTGAGCTGAACCAGATTTCGTAGCGGCCCTGAAGCCAGGCGTGATAGCCATCGGCCGATGGGAGAACACAGGTCCCTGGCCGCCTGCTGGGACACGTCGGAGGCGGCCAGGCGGCGGGAACTGTGCCGCATCCCCGACGGCGAACATCACCGCCCTGAGGTCGGGCCAAAGCCCCTGCTCCGCTACCGTGTCCGACCGCTGTCCTTACGAGAGCACGTACTGGCCGCGGGCCGTCACCAGCGCCGGATCGTGACTGGCGCATGGGCTCGAGAGCGGCGATGAGCTCGCACTTCGTGCTCCTGCGGATCCGTCTCGCCGACCGTCGCCCGAAGCCGGCCGCGGACGGGACGATCCCGCTGGTCCGGCTGATCGCCCAGTGGGCCGAGGACGAGCCGGAGCCGGTGAAGTACTGGATCTCCAACCTTCCAGGGCCTGACCTCTACCAGGCCCTGGGCCTCCTCCGATACCTCATCGCCACCTGGACCGCACCTGCCCCACCTGCCAACAGACCGTGCCATGGCAGCGTTACGACACCACCTGACAAAGTACTACTAGGCGGACGCCGCCGGCGCAGTGCTCTCCGGACGCGCAGCCGGCATGCCCAAGACGGTTGATGGCGCCGGTCGGCGGCCAGCACGGTCGCTTCGCCGTCGGCAATGCGTCACGCCGATGCCGTGACCGGGCGGCAGTCGGCCGACGGTGCCGGGACGCCAGGATCGGTCTTCGAGACGAACACGTACTCGTTGCAGCCCAGGCCACCTCCGCAGGTCTTGAGGTGGCGGAGCTCGAACCCGTAGCGCCGCCCCACACGGAAGACCTCCTCCGGAGCTGCGACTTCAAATGGATAGCCGCCGACCCAGTCGATGAGGTCGTAATGGGCGGACATGCCGCGTGCACGCCGCGGTCGGCCGTCAGCGGTCGCTCGTCCGGGCCTGGGGGAACGCACCAGCGCGAGCGCACGTCCGGGAGCGGTGAGATACATCTTGCTGCCGGCGACCAACATACTGCGCGTCAACGAGCCGGAGGAGTTGTACTTTTGCTTGATCCGCCTCCACAAGCGGCTCTGCAGGCCTTGGTCGTTGTAGACCGAGACGTACATCAGCCCTCCAGGAGCAACCATACGACAGGTGGTGTCCAGGGCTTCCCACAGAGCACCCGTGTGGTGGAGCACTCCCCACGAGTAGACGATGTCGAACTGGCCCAGGCGAGAGACCAGGGACGGATCCAGAATCGACCCCTGTTCGACCTTCCAGTCGCTGTCGGGTGCGTACTGTTCCCGCAACTGCAGGGTGGTGGCCACCGCGTCCGGGTCGTAGTCGAAGGAGTGCACCTTGGCGCCGAGCCGGACCGCGGCCAGCGAGAACAGCCCGCTGCCGCAGCCGATGTCCACAAACGTACGGCCCTTGAGGTCATCGGTAACACCGAGGGCCAACGCGAGGGACTCCCGGGCGGCGGTAATACGGTCCTCATCGACCAGCCTGCTGAAGTTCTGCCAGTTGCGGCCGAAGGCAAAGCGCTTACCTCGCTCCACCTCGCTGGTGCAGTCGGTCACCTGGTGTCTCCTTCCGCTGTGCTTATCTATCGCGTCCTAACGCGGATATATCAGATGTTCGGGGAGAATAAGACCGATCTGCGGCTGCAGTCGGGAAAATCGATCGAATGGTCGAGCTTTCGGCATCCGATCGCGGGTTTGGTGAAATGGCTGGCTCCGCCGCGCCGGACGTCGCGGATCGCAGCCGACCCGCAGCCAGGGCAGATACTGCACTGTCGACGAAGTTGGCGTCTGCCGGTCCTTCGCCACAACGGCTCGCTCTATTTTTCGAATACTAGGGTAACGGACGACACGTGTCGCAGCATGCAAAATGTGATCCAGTCCATCACGGCTCGCCTGGAGCGGCGATACGACTTCAAGCTCTTTCCACCGACAACGGCAGCGATCTTCTGTTGGTACAGCTCCTGTGTATACCGGTAGGAAATTTTCATATCGACATGCTTCGCTTCATTCACGAACTCCTGAAAATATCGGTACGTCGTACCAAGGTGCAGGTACGTTGAGATGCGTTCGGCGGTTTCCCTGATGTTTCCCGTTCTACCATTTCCCACCCCAAGCCGACTCCACATACAGGCCATTGCAGCACGTTGCTCATATCCCCGAACTCGATGAATCAACGGCATGAGTACGTGTCCGTCGCAGAGTGCGTTCCTCAGCGGGAACACATGTACCGAGCACCCGCCCGGCGCAAGTACACGGCTGAGCTGCATCATGAATGGCGGAAGCCTGACGACGTGCTCCAAGACCTGGTTCGAGACCACGAGGTCGAAACTCTGATCCGGGTACGGCCATGCCTCATGTTGTGAGATGGATTGCACACGGTCGTTCCACGGGACGATCGGCAGTAGGCTTTGCAGACGATCCACAGTCGAGACGGGAAACTCGGATCGATTCGATGAGGAGTCGATCACGTCAAATCCGTGCACCTCGACGGCGACCCCCGGATTGAGGGCGGTCAGCCCTGCTTGGAGAAAAGCCATTAGGTGACCCTCACCACAGCCCACATCCAGCACTCGCACAGTGTCGCGCTCAGCCTTGCTGGACAGTTCGGTATTCACCGCAGCCAGTAGGTGCTGATGCGTGAGACTCCTCGGTTCAAGTGGAACGCCCATAGCTGGTGACCATACATCCGCCACTGTGAGCGCGAGAGTACGACGCTCCCAGCATGCCGGTATTTCAGATACCACCACGAGTCCTGCCAGAGCTCGAGTACCGCATCGCCGCAACTTCTTCCAGGGCGTTACCTGTACGAAATTCGGCTCCGTCGCACTTCGGTGGTGACGACTGATGACGTCAGCCGAGAAGGATTCGATGTCGGGACGAGAAGGGAGCTCCGCGGGTGAAGGCGTGCAGGCGGAGTAAATCGGCGACCGCGCGTCAGCGATCCAGGTGGCCAACTGGCGCGGCATGGCTGTCAACGGGGGTGAGCAGGGCGTCGACGTAGCGCACGAGGCCGGGCAAGGCCGACGAGGCCCTCAACGAATCCGGGATCGACAACTGGGCGGAAGGGAAGGGCCCTCAGGCACCGGCGGCACGGTGCGTGTCCCCTGTCGCGGTCGGCGGGACGCCCTTGAGCAGACCGTCACCACCCTCAAGTTCTGGAGACTCCTCCGCAAGCTCCCGTGCTCAACCACCCGGGTCACGAACCTCGTCCAAGCCATCCTCAGCCTTCATCCCGCCAGCACCAGACCGAGGATGAAAAAGCTCACTGTATGCCTCAGCGTGCCAATACCACGGACGCGATCCGGTCAACCGACTCCTCGATCCTCCGGAAAACCTCCCGCACCTCCGGGGGACTCGCGCCGAGAGGATCGGCCACATCGTCGTCGCTCACGTCCGCCCCGGCCGAACCGCGGCGAGCCGCCGCCCCCTTCACAAGCGCAGTGAACCGCACCGCCGGGTCCACCAGACCTGCGGCGTCCTCGGCCTGCACCAGCCGCGCGAACTCGCGCAGGCTGAAGGCCCGGGACAACGCCCGCACGGGAGAAAGCCGTACAGCCGCCTCGCGATGTTCGGTGGCGGCTCCGAGAACGAGATCGGCACTCTCGACCAACCCTGCGGTCAATCGGCGGGTGACCGTACC
This sequence comes from Streptomyces sp. PKU-EA00015, assembly GCF_013387495.1. GTDB lineage: Bacteria > Actinomycetota > Actinomycetes > Streptomycetales > Streptomycetaceae > Streptomyces. The sequence continues at coordinate 227,869 of NZ_JABZEE010000001.1, forward strand.
CGGCGGGTCCACAGCCGTTCCGAGGAGGGACGCGGCGGTGCCCGCGACCGGGATCCCCGGGGCCGCAGCCGTGCCCGCGCTGCTCACGTGGATCGCCTCCAGCAGGGGAGCCAGGCGTTGTCTCAGAAGGCACTCGGCGACGGGTGACCGATAGAGGTTGCCCGTGCAGACGGTGAGTACTCGAAACGCCTGGTGCGCCACGGAGAGGGATGAGTCAGACATGACGCCAGTATCCACCCAGAAGCCTCATGGCCCGCCCCCAGCGCCGACGAGGCACTCAGGTCGCGGGGCAGGGCGAGGCACGGTGCACCGTGGCCTTCAGGGGGCGGGGCAGCGGCTGGTGCAGCACCGTGGGCGACCGGTCGGTCGGAGGCTCCAGCAGGCGCAGCGTCACCATACGGCTGCCACCCGCAGGGACTTCCACATCGAGCGTGTACACCGGGTGGCCGCGTTCGAGGCCGGATGACAGCAGAGCGGGCCTGCCGTCCACAGTCGCCTCCTCGAGCCTCGCTCCGGAGGTCGCGTAGTAGGACACCAGCAGCCTGTTGTCACCCTTGCGCGTCGCGTAGGGGGGCTTGTCCATGCGGTGAGTGACATAGGGGGGAAGTCCGGAGGACGGCGCACGGTTGGTGAGCACTGCCTTCACGGTAACCTCGCGGCCCGCGGCGGTGCACCGGCCGGAGTGCCAGTCCAGGGTGCGGTCCAGGTAGTAGTCCAGTTTGGTGCCGGCGGCGTTGTTGACCACCAGTCCCGCATAGGGCTCCGGCCCGTGCGGCAGGGAGCCGCCGACGGGCCGTGACTCCAGTTCCCGCTGCTCGTCGGGGCGGGTGCTCCAGGCGTTGATCTGCCCGTTGCCCAGCACCTCGTACAGGGCTGTCAGCAGTCTGGGCCGAAGCCGCGGGTCCTCGGCCGCGGTCAGCAATCGCCCCGCGGCGGCCCGTGCCACCTCGAGGAGGAATGCCTTGCGCTGCAGCGGGTCCGCGTACGTCACGTAGTTGGTGCGCTCGCTGATCTCCACGACGGTGTCCGCTGAGACCACCGTTCCGTCGCTGGTACGCGCCGGCCCGGAGGCCGCCAGCAGGCGGGCGAGGACGGCCGGATCCACGGAAAGTACGCCATCGACACGCTCGCCGCTTCTTTCCAGCCAGGCGGCCGACCAGATGCGCGCCGCGTAGGGGAAGTGCGGGCTCATGTTGGAGTTGGGCCATGAGTTCACCGGGTCGGCCACTGCGTACATCGCGTTGAACTCGGCACCGAGGTCGACCTTCGGCCGGGCGGTCACCATCTCACCGTCGTGCCCGAAGCTCGTCAGTACCAGCGCCCCCTTGTCGGCCGTCAACATGGCGTGGGCACCTGGCATTCCGCCGGTTCCTCGGGCTTCCGCGGGGTTCTGGAACACCAAGAAGTAACGCCGCGGACCGTACTCCCCCAGCATCGCCGGCAGGAGCCGGGCTCCGGTTGCGGCGTCGTCCACGAGGGGCACAATCCGGTCCAGCCCCTCGAGCAGGCGCGCCCGGGCCTCGTCCGTGGCGGGCAGCCAGGTCCGGCGCGGCAGTCCGCGCGTCTCGGCACGAACTGCGACGACCGTGCGCGATGCCTCCTCAAGAGCCGGCGCGGCCCTGCGCAGCGCGGAGAGATTGAGGTGGCCGCCGTCGGCGCCAGGACCTTCGGTGAGGTTGCCGGCCGTTTGTACGACCGCCGGCAGGACCCCGCCGGTCAGCCGGTCGAGGGCATCCGCCGTCCCGCGCACGGTCTGGAAAGGACCCCCGAGCACGGGGATATGCGCGGCCACGAACCACGCCGGCCCGGTGGTCAGCCGCCGTGCCCGATCCGCGTGCGCCGCGGCGGACCGGGCAGGCAATTCGGCCCGGGCCCAGCGGCCCCCGACGTCTCCCGCGGTCGCTTCCTGCGGGGACGCCGTCACCGCGTTCCGCAGCGACTCCAAGTCGCTTTGCGCGGCAAGCAGCTCGCTGCGGGCGTACAGACCCGTGACCAGCACCCAACCCGCACCGGCGACGAGGAAGGCTGCCGCCCCCCAGATAAACAGCTTCGTCCGACGGATGGATGCCATGAAGGCGGCCGGGTTGATGCGAGGTTTTGACGGCATCGTCGGTCTCTCAACCGCATCCGGTGCGGACACGTCGGCAGTTGGCGACCAACCGCGAGGCGCCGCCGAGGAGCAGACCGCCTGCCGCGGCAGCCAAAGCGGCCGGGGCGCCCGAGGCATCGGGGTGTGCCGGCCTGCGGCCCTCCTCACCGTGGCCGGAGGATACGCCGCCGTGGCCCGCGGCGGCGGCAAGGGGCACCCGCCATCCAAAAAGTCCAGGCATTCTCAGGGCTCCTTCAGCAGCCGCGCGACCAGGCAATGAGCGGTCGTCGGCTTGGAGAGCCGAGCAACCCGTGCCGGACAGCCGGTAACCGGTGACATCTCGCATGGGCGACCGAAATCCGATACCGGGATCCATAGACGGTGATGTTTCCGGTCAAACAAGGCCTGCGGGACTCATCAGCAGGACGGGTGAGCTGGTGAACCCGTCTGGCAAGCAGTCAGGTACGTGCACATGCCGGTCGCATGAACCGGCACAGGGCCGCGAAGGGCCGCCCGGAGGCGGGGACCGCGGGAGCAGTACCTCGCCCACCACCGGGAAAGCCGCTGCATCCGGGCCCGTGCACAACCAGCATCCGAGCACCCGTGACGCCGTGGTGGCTGTCCGGTGCGTCACAGCGAGCCAATCCCCCATCGGCCAGACAGGTGTACACCGCCAGGCCGGCGGAGCTCCGAAATCCGGCCGGAGCGGGACCCGGAATCAGGGATGTCCCCGGACGAGCACCAGGCCGGTACCGCGGCCGACGGCCCGCTCACGAGCGGATCCAGCAGACTGGTTGTCAAACAGGTACTTCCCGTACGGCCACACAAGAGTCCTTCGACGACTTCCAACTGCCGCTGAGTAAGCCCGCATCCGCCCCTAGCCCCTGCCGAGGGGGCACCAAGATTCTCGGCGACAACGAGACACGCGAGTACTTGCCCACTCCAAAGCGGATGATCACTTAGCCTGTTCCGCATGTCCATGAGATCGACTGACAGCCTCCCGGAAAAGAATCGGGATTATCGCTGGTTCGAGGCGCTTCGTTGCCCTGACTGCCTCACACAGCTTCATAGAGAAACCGCGCTGATCTGTGAAGGGTGCGGACGCACCTATCCGGTGCGGGGTGGGATTCCGAGGTTCGTCCCCGAGGAAAACTATGGAAAGTCCTTCGGATATCAATGGACTCGGCATCGGCTTACCCAGCTCGACTCGCATGTGGGACTCCCGATCTCCAGAGACCGACTACTGCGGGAGAGCGGATGGAGCGCCGACGAGCTTGAGGGCCGCGAAGTCCTCGAGTGCGGAAGCGGCGCCGGACGGTTCACTGAGGTGCTCTGCCAGACCGGTGCTGTCGTCACCTCCTTCGATATCTCCAACGCGGTGGACGCCAACGCCGCATCCAACTCCCGGTTTGCCGATCTACGACTGTTCCAGGCAAGTATTTATGACCTGCCGCTGGTGGAGGAGTCGTTCGACTACCTTGTCTGCATCGGGGTGATCCAGCACACGCCTGACGTCGAGCGGACTTTCAAGACGCTCATGCGTTACCTACGGCCCGGTGGAAAATTCTGCGTCGACGTGTACGCAGCGATCGTCGCTTATCCGCATCTCCGGCACTTGCTGCGGCCCGTCACCAAGCGGATTCCTCCCCCCAAGCTGTACAGCGCCGTCCAGTCCGTCACGCCGCGGCTGCTGCCGCTGTCCATGCGTCTCAGCGCAGTTCCACGAGTGGGCGACTACCTGACCAGACTGGTTCCGGTCGCCAATCACCGCCACCTCGGGTTGACCAACGCCGAAACCTTGCGCACCTGGTCGGTCCTGGACACATTCGACTGGCTGTCGCCCCAGTTCGAGCGCCCCCAGCCGCGACGCCGACTCGAGCGCTGGTGCACCGAGCTCGACCTGAGCGATTTCACAATCGAGCGCATTCGCGGCCTCTATGTCATCCGAGGCACGAAGTAGAACACCGGCCAGAACGTCGGAAGAACGTGGGAGGCCGTGTCGGACTGTTCCGGCACGGCCTCCAACACATCCCCGGGGCCCGCCAGGCCGTCCAGATCAAAGCGCCGATGCACCGACCGCAGCTCAAGCGGGTTTCCGGCGTTTGACCACTCGTGTGCCAGCGATGCCTCTCCGGCACGCTCGTCGGCTCGGCCAACTCAACGGACCTGCAGAAGCGGGCCGTCGGCAGCGGGCTGCCCTCGCGTCGGCTGCTCGGTACGGATCGTCGTCTCAAACAGACAGAATCTCGGGCAGCTGAGTGCTGTCCGAGATTCTGTCTGTGCTGCGTGCGAATTCGACTTACTGCTGCTGACCCGCCGTACGCCGACGCTTCACGAGGACCAGCGATCCTCCGCCGAGCAGCACGAGGCCGCCTGCCGCGGCGAGCATAGCCGTCGTTGCGTCCGACGAGCCGGTCTTGGCGAGCGAGGAGCCGTCGTGATCGGACGACTTGTCGCCGCTGCCGGAGTCGTCGTGGTCGCTCTTCTCGCCATAGGAATCGTCGTGGTCGTCGTCGCCGTCGCCGGACCGGCCGTGGTCGTCGTCGTCGTGGTCGTCGCCGCCCTGCCCGGGTCGGCCGTGGTCGTCGTCGTCGTCGCCGCCGTGGCCGGACCGGCCGTGGTCGTCGTCCTCGCCACCACCGTGTCCCGGGCGGCCGTGGTCGTCGTCGCCGTGGTCGTCGCCGCCCTGACCGGGTCGGCCGTGGTCGCCGTCGTCGTCGCCGTGGTCGTCGCCGCCCTGACCGGGTCGGCCGTGGTCGCCGCCGTCGTCGCCGTCGCCGCCGCCGCCGTCGTCGCCCCCGTCTCCTTCGATGGTCACCCGTGCGGTCAGCACGAGACCTGACTCCAGACCTTCCAGTGTGAAGTCGTACTCGCCGGGCTCGGTGTCCTCGGGAATGGTGACGGAATCGACCACGCGGCCAGTCTCGTCCGCGAAGTGGGTAGCGAGTGGCACGGTCGACAGGCCGTCGTCACCGTCGTCACCGTCGTCGCCGTTGTCGCCCTTGTCGCCCTTGTCGCCCTTGTCGCCGTCGTCGGCGCGTGCGGCAGAAAGGGGCACCGGGAATGCGGATGATCCTCTCAGTACGGCGGCGTTCACCGATCCGGCGGTGCCGGCGGCGGCGCCGGCGACACCATCTCCGCCTCCGTCCCCAGGGACGAGACTTGATTCGACCTCTTCGTGCCGCCGGTGGCCGGTCGCGACGAAGTCGACCTCATCGCCGGGAGACAGTGTGGGGTCGTCGATCTGAAGACTTGGGCCTGGCGGATATGGCTGAGCCAGTGCCGGCTCCACAGCAATGAGGGGAGCTGCGGCAATGAGGCTTACGGTGGAGGCGGCCAGTGCGACTCGCCATCCGGAGCGTCTGGGCATCGTTTTGGGCTCCTTCGGACGACGCTTGATCAGGGATGAATTTCTTGTTTGCCGATGTGGAGGGTCAGACCGCGTTGCAGAACAGAGCTGTCTGCCGTGTCCGTTTCCCGCCGTGGCTCTGTGTTCCGGACACCGACCCGTTCTGTGCTCGCATTGGATGGCACACACTGACGTCTGCCGTCCAAGCATCGGATCCATAGACGTGGGCGGCTCCGCCCAAACAGCCACACCACAGGGCTCGTCAGGTCGGTGTAAGAGGTGCGCTCGTGTGGCCCTCATGGCTGGCGATCATGGCTCGAACCTGCTTCGGTCGCGACGCGCCGGACTTGGCCGCCGCACTCTCCGTCTGCCTCAGCGTGCCGGCAGGCCCCACCATCGCTGCCGGTCAGATCGCCCCCGTCACTCACGCGGCCAAGGAGGCTGGTCACCAAAGAGTCCCGAAAACGATCAAGGGGCCGTTTCAGATTGCTCTGAAACGGCCCCTGATCCGCGACTCTTTCAAGTCGGGACGACAGGATTTGAACCTGCGACCCCTTGACCCCCAGTCAAGTGCGCTACCAAGCTGCGCCACGTCCCGGTGCCCGTCTGACCTGGGGTTTCCCCCGGCCGAACGCGCATGAGAACAATACCGCACTCGACCCGGTGGTCACGAACCCGCATTGCGCCGCCCGAGCCCATGCGACGTGCCGCGCCTCGACCGCAGCACAGGTTGCAGCGACCGTGTGTCCGGATGGCCCCTGCGCACCACACCCGCTCGGCGTTCCGTGGGCCGGGCACGAAATCGGCGTGGACCTGGGCGTGAGGGACTTCGCGGTGACCAGCAACAGGGGCGCATCGCCAACCCCGACCACGGGGAGCGCACGGCGGAGCATCCGGCCCGCCATCAGCGACGCATGGCGCGAGGCCGACCCGGTCGATGAACCGGCGCGAGGCCGAGGTGGCCCGCGCCCCTCGCGAAGTGGGCCCGGACAACTTTTGGGGACGACCTATTGACCATGCGGACGTGTGCTCATTAGCGTGGCGACACCTTGTCAGAAAGCGCTTTCTGCAAGCTTTTTCTCGGGCAACAGGCCGGAGCTCGGAGGAGTTGACCGTGAGTCAGACCGCCATCAAGGCACCGCCCGCCGAGGTTGCCGGCGTGGACCGGCGGAACGCGCCGACGGCCGGCGAACGGGCCGGCCGGCTGATCGAGCAGAGCTGGCGGCCGCTGGCCCTGCTCCTGGCCTGCTTCGCCGCCTGGTGGGCCGTCGCCGCAGCCGAACTGGTCGAGCCCTATCTCGTCCCCTCGCCGGGCGCCACGCTGGACGTGCTCACCTCGAAGGCCGACTACATCTGGCAGCACAGCTGGGTGACCACGTACGAGACCCTGCTCGGCTTCGTCATCGCCGTCGCCGTCGGTGTGCTCGCCGCCGTCGTCATGGTCTACTCGGCCACCGTCGAGAAGACCCTCTACCCCATCCTGCTGTTCGCGCAGGTCGTGCCGAAGATCGCCATCGCGCCGCTGTTCGTCGTCTGGCTCGGCTTCGGCATCGCACCGAAGATCCTCATCGCCGTACTGATCGCCTTCTTCCCCGTCGTCATCTCCATGGTCACCGGACTCAAGGCGGTCGACCCCGAGATGCTGCAGCTCTCCTCCACCATGGGCGCGAGCCCCTGGCAGACCTTCGTGAAGATCCGTCTGCCCGCCTCGCTGCCCCACCTCTTCTCCGGACTCAAGGTCGCCGTCACGCTCGCCGTGACCGGTGCCGTCGTCGGGGAGTTCGTCGGCGCCAACGAGGGCCTCGGCTACGTGATCCTCCAGGCCAACGGAAACCTCGACACCCCGATGCTCTTCGCCGGGCTGCTCGTCATGTCCCTCATCGGCGTCGTCCTCTTCGTCCTCGTCGAGATCGCCGAGAAGCTCCTCCTCCCGTGGCACGCCAGCCGCCGCGAGAGCGGCGCCACCACCACGTTCTGACCCAGCTGACGAGAAGGACCAGCCATGACTGCGCGCAGACGACTTCTGACCGGCCTCGTACCGCTGCTCCTGGTCGCCACGGCCTGCGGCGAGGACGGCTCCGGCACCTCGACCAGCTCGTCGGGCGAGGAACTGGACAAGGTGACGCTGACCCTCAACTGGTACCCGTACGGCGAACACGCGCCGTTCTACTACGGCAAGCAGCAGAAGATCTTCGAGAAGCACGGCATCGACCTCGACATCAGGGCCGGCCAGGGGTCACAGAAGACCGTGCAGGCGACGGGCGCCGGGCAGACCGACTTCGGCTGGGCCGACACGCCCGCCGTGCTCTCCGGGGTCGACGCCGGAGTGAAGGTCAAGAGTCTCGGCGTGTTCCTGCAGACCACACCCTCCTCGGTGCAGTTCTTCGCCTCACAGGGCATCACGTCCCCGGCCGACCTCAAGGGCAGGACCATCGCGGGGACGGCGGGCGACGCGCTCTCCAAGACGTTCCCGATCTTCCTGAAGAAGAACAACCTCCAGGAGTCGGACGTCAAGGTGCAGAACACCGACCCCGCGGGAAAGATCGCCGCCGTCATCTCCGGCAAGACCGACGGACTGCTCGGTTACGCGAGCGACCAGGGCCCCACCATGCAGGACAAGGCGAAGAAGCCCGTCGCGCACCTGCGCTTCTCCGAGAACGGGCTGAACTTCTACTCCAACGGCCTGATCGCCGGCAACAAGATCCTCCAGACCCGGGGTGACCTCGCGCAGCGCATGGCCAAGGCCGTGAGCGAGTCGTTCACCGCCGCCGAGAAGGCACCCGAGCCGGCCGTCGCCTCGATGGCGGGCGCGAGCGAGCAACTGCCGCCGAAGACGGTCCTGTCCGAGCAGTTCGCGACGACGCTCACCCTCCTCCACACCGACGCCACCCGTGGCCGGGCCCCCGGCGTCAACACCGAGGCCGACTGGCAGCAGACGATCGACGTCTTCGCCGAGGCCGGGCTGGTGGGCAGTGCGGGGCCCGTCGCGGAGTACTGGGACAGCGCCAGTGCGATGAAGGGATGACCATGGCCAGGGACACCACCCTCCGGGAACCGGCCGTGACGGACCGGGACGGACAGGGCGGCGCGGCCGTCTCCCTCAAGGACGTGGCCGTCCGCTTCCGTACCAGGAACCGGGACGTCACCGCCCTGAAGGACATCGATCTCGAAGTCCCGATGGGCCAGTTCGTCGCCATCGTCGGCCCCTCGGGATGCGGCAAGTCCACGCTCCTGAAGCTCGTCGCCGGGCTCCTCGCGCCCTCATCGGGCGAGGTGCTGCTGGGCGGCGAGCGCGTGCGCGGCCCGCGCCACGACATCGGCTACGTCTTCCAGCGCGCCGCGCTCCTGGAATGGCGCTCCGCCCGCCGCAACATCCTGCTCCAGGCCGAGATGCGCAGGATGCCCGCGCAGGCGGGGCGCAGGCGAGCCGACGAGCTGATCGCCATGACCGGCCTGAGCGGCTTCGAGGACGCGCTGCCGCACGAGCTGTCCGGTGGCATGCAGCAGCGCGTCGCCCTGTGCCGGGCGCTGCTCCACGAGCCGCCGGTGCTGCTGATGGACGAACCGTTCGGCGCGCTCGACGCCCTGACGCGCGAGCAGATGAACACGGAGCTCAACCGCATCTGGCGGGAGACCGGCACCACCGTGCTGCTGGTCACCCACTCCATATCGGAGGCCTGCTACCTCGCCGACCGTGTCGTGGTGATGAGCCCGCGGCCGGGCACCGTCACCGAGATCATCGATGTCGGCCTGCCCGCCGAACGCGACTACACCGAGACGATGGGGCGGCCCGAGTTCCGGGAGGCCACCACCCGTATCCGCGGTCTGCTCGGCGCCGCCTCGGCCCAGGACTGACGGGCCGGGCACCGGGCCCGCACCACGGCCGGAGCCCTGTACCACTCACCAGGGGGAGTGGTACAGGGCTCCTTCGTTCACCGGGTCAGTAGCGCAGATTCGCCAGGTACGTGTAGCTGTTGCGCGCGGTGGCGAACGGGTCGGCCGGCGAGTCGTGCTCGACCAGCCACTGTTTCACCCCGCCGCTGCGGGCGGTGTCGAACATCGCGGCGAAGTCCAGGACCCCGGAACCGACGTCCGCGAAGCCGCCGTTCGGCGCCATGTCCTTCACGTGCAGCGCCGGGAAACGCCGCGGGTGCCGGACGAACAGGTCCTGCGGATCGCTGCCGCCGCCCTTCGCCGCCCAGTAGACGTCCAGCTCGAAGCCGACCAGCTCCGGGTCGGTCTCGTTGAGCAGGATGTCGTACAGGACCTCGCCCTCGACCGTCTGGTGGTCCAGGCCGTGGTTGTGGAAGAGCAGTGGGCCCAGGCCGGCTTCGCGGGCGGCGAGGCCCGCCTTGTTGAACTCGCGGGCCGCCTCCCGGAAACCGGCCGGCGTGTGCATGGCCCCGGGCAGGCTCGGCACCACGATCCAGCGGGCGCCCAGCGTGTGGATGTCCTCCAGCGCCCGGGGCAGGCCGCTCCCCCGGACGGTGTCGTAGCCGACGTGCTCCAGCACCGCCCTGAGCCCCGTCTCGTCCAGCATCGAACGGATGGCGGCGGCGCTGTTGCCGTGCCGGCCGCTGACTCCCACGGTCATGTAACCGATCTCCGCGAGCCGGGCCAGGGTCCCCCGGAAATCGGCGGCCAGCGGCGTCCGCATCGTGTACAGGTGCATGCCGATGCCGGACGGCGGGATGCGACGGCAGCGGCGGGCCGCCTCCTCCGGCTCCGCAGGCTCCGCCGCGTGGGCAGGCGGACCGGATGCCGCGACCGCGGCCGCGGCCGCCGCCATCCCGAGCGCCCTGCCGAGGAACGCGCGTCTGCTGTCGTTCATGTGGTGCTCCCTCCTCATCCGACCGTGATGCGTGCGTGGCCGGTCGTTGTGTCGCCCTTGTCGTCCGTCACCGTCAGGTGAGCCGTGTAGGTGCCCGCGCGGGCGTACGTGTGGGTCGCGGTGGCGCCTTCCTCGCCCGCGGGCCTCGTGTTGTCGCCGAAGTCCCAGTGGTACGAGGCGGCCGTCCGGCCCTCCGGCAGCGTGACCTCGCCCGCCAGGGCCAGGGTCCGTCCGGAGCCGGGCTCGGCCGTCACCGTGACCTTGGCGCCCTGGCGCTTCTCCACGCCGGCGCCGTTGAAGTGCAGCCAGTCCACCGCGAACAGATCGGGTCCGGCAGCCGACCAGGCGGGGTTGGTGAAGACGGCGTACAGCGCGACCGTGGAGCCCGGATCCGCCAGGGCCGTCGTCGGCGAGACGACACTGCCCCAGCCGCCGGTGGGCGGTACGTCGACCGCGCCGAGCAGCGGACCGGTCGGCGACCCGGCACGGAACTCGACCGTTCCCCCGATGCCGCCCGATGCCGCGCCGACCGTCACCGAGTCGATGCCCTTGAGGTGGACCGGGTCGAAGCGGATCCAGTCACCGTGCTCGATCTCCGTCAGCCGCTTGCCGCCGGACGCGTCCGCGCGTGTGCCCACCACCGCGCCCTGCTGTGCGCCGCCCGTCGCGGTCATGTGCTCGGCCTCGCGGAACGCGGTCCGCAGGGTCAGCGAGGCGGAACCGGTGAGCGCGGGAGCCGACGGAGCACCCTTGTCCTCGTACTGCGCCGTGATGCCGTAGTAGAGGTTCTGCCCGGGGCCGTGGCTGTCCCCGGCGTCGGACGCGATCTCGCCCGCGCAGCCGGTGTAGTTGTCCAGCGGGTGCAGGTGGGAGTCGTGCCCGAGCTGGGACTGGACGACGACGCGCGAGCAGTCGATCGTGCCGTCCTCCTTGTCCTTGACCCTCACGACGAAGGGGACGGTGTCGCCGAAGGCGAACATGCCACCGTTCGGCGGCTGTTGGATCGTCACCACCGGCCGGGTGTTGCCGACGGTGATGTCATGGACGGCGAGGCCGGTCAGACCGCCCGGTCCGGTGACCGTGAGCCGCGCGGTGAACCGCCCCTTCTCCCGGTAGACGTGTGTCGGGTTCGCCTCGGTCGAGTCCGTCGTCCCGTTCCCGTCGAAGTCCCAGGCGTACGTGACGGGTTTGCCGTCCGGCAGGCCCGAGCCCTCGCTGGAGAACGTGACCGTCAGCGGCGCGCTGCCGCTGTCGGGAGTCGCCGTGACCTTCGCGGCGGGCAGTCGCTCGTCACCGACGTAGTCGATGCGGTAGATCCCCGAACCCTCGTTGCTGCCGCCCCGTCCGGTGCCGCTGCCGAGGCCGAAGTCGATCACGTACATCGCACCGTCCGGGCCGAAGTCCGCCTCGAACGGCTGGTTCCAGCTCATGTCCGCGAACACCGGGTTGATGGAGTGCAGGTCACCGGCCCTGGCCGGCGCGAACCGCGGGTCGGTGAATGTCTGGTCGTGCTGCTGGAACGAGAAGGACTTGAACCACCGGCGGGTGAGCTCGTAGGTGAACCACTTCCCCTCGAAGTACGCCGGGAACTTGCCCTGGTACGTGTTCGCCGGGTCGTAGTCGTAGACGGGCCCGCTCATCGGACCGCCGCCACCGGTGCCGACCTCGGGGAACTCGGCCGACGCGGAGTACGCGTACCAGACGGTCGCGGGCTTGGCCGGAGGCAGCTCGGTCAGCCCCGTGTTGTTGGGCGAGTCGTTGACGAGCCGGGCGCAGTCGAATGTGGGGCCGGAGGTCCTGGTGGCGAAGTCGTAGTCGTTGAACGGGGTGTTGTTTCCGATGCAGTACGGCCAGCCGTAGTTGCCCGCCTGGGTGACGCGGGTGTACTCGACGGTGCCCTCGGGTCCCCGGTCGGCCCTGGCCGCCCGTGCGTCGGGACCGTAGTCGGCCACCATCAGCGCGCCGCTGACCGGATCCGTGGTGATGCGGAACGGGTTGCGCATGCCCATCGCGTAGATCTCGGAGCGGGTCTTCGCGGTGCCGGGCGCGAAGAGGTTGCCCTCGGGCACCGCGTACGTGCCGTCGTCCTTCGGGGTGATCCGCAGGATCTTGCCGCGCAGGTCGTTGGTGTTGCCGGAGGTGCCCTGCGCGTCCCAGGCCCGGCGGCCCTCGCGCTCGTCGATGGGAGTGAAGCCGTCGGAGGCGAAGGGGTCGGTGTTGTCGCCCGTCGCGACGTACAGGTCACCGTCCTTGTCGAACGCCAGGGAACCGGCCATGTGCGAGTTGGCCCGTCCCTCGCCGCGCAGGGTCGGTATCGTCAGCAGCCGCTTCTCGGACGCCGGGTCGATGGTGTTGCCGGTGACCGTGAAACGGGAGAGGTTGAGCTGCTTCTCCGTCTTGTCGGAGTTCAGCAGGTACAGCCAGTTGTTCCGGGGGAAGTCCGGGTCGAGCGCGAGGCCGAGCAGGCCGTCGGACTGGCTCGTCATCTCGGGCGTGTACGCGAAGTCCAGTGCGGTCGTGACCTTCAGCGTCTGCTGGTCGATCACCTTGACCTTGCCGGTCCGCTGGATGAAGAAGACCCGGCGGTCGGGCGCGACTGCCAGTTCGAACGGGTCCGCGAGGTCGCTCGTGACGAGCGGGGTGCGCTGGAACGAACCGGTCTTCGTCGCCGTGCAGTCGCCGGGCCTGTTCCCCGCGGCCCACTGGATGCCGCCCAGCAGGTGCCGCAGAAAACCTTCCTCCTGGAAGGCCGACTTCGCGTGCCCGCCCGCGGTGAACCAGGAGCGTCCGCCGTCGTAGTTCTGGCACCAGGACCAGGGGTGGTCGACGCCCTCGTCGAGACCGGTGATGCCGTCGCGCACCTTGATCTGCGCGAGCGTGTGCACCTTGCCGGTCGGGTTGGTGCGCCAGTTGTACCACTCCTCGGTGCGCTCCCACAGCTCGGGAAGGCCCTCGGTGGAGGGGTGCGTGCGGTCGAGCACCTTGACGCGGCCGGTCTGGACGGCCGGGTGCTTGTCGAAGATCGCGCCGACGAGACCCTCGTACCAGGCCCAGTCGCGTTCGCTGGCCGATGCGGCGTGCAGGCCCACCCAGCCGCCGCCGCCCCGGATGTACTTCTGCAGCGCCGCGCGCTGCGCCGCGTCGAGCAGATCGCCGCTCTGCGGGGTGGAGTTGGTGTTGTTGAAGACGATCGCCTGGAAGCGGGCGAGGTTGGTGTCGGTGAAGGCGGCGGCGTCGTCGGTGGCCTCGACCTCGAAGCCGTTCTCGCTGCCGAGCTTCTTGACGGCCTCGATGCCGGCGGGAATCGAGTCGTGGTGGAAATTCGTGACCTTGGAGAAGACCAGTACGCGATAGGGCGCCGCTTCGGCGGGAGGTGACAGGGTCACCCCGAGTCCGACGAGCAGCGCCAGCAGGGTCGTGATGAGGGGGAAGGGCGCTCTGCGGCGTACCCCTGGTCGATGACTACTCATGGCGCTCCCGGGTGCAGGTGGAGTCCAGCGGGATAGAAAGCGCTTTCTGGCATACGCGGCACAGCGTAGGTTCCGCCCTCACGGGGGGTCAATGGGTCGGCAGCGGAGTGTGAGCAGTTGCGGTAACAGAAGCGCCGCTGAGATTGATCTTGCTGGTGATGGGGAACTTCCCGGGGGCTTCGAGCTGCCGGGGTACGGCGCCTGCGCGTAGTTCCCGGAGGTCGGGGATGTGGTTCCCAGGTGTGCTGTCGGCCCGAAGTACCTCAAGCCGAGGACGCGTTCGACCGTGATCGTTGTCACATCTCAGGTGTGATCGTTTCGAAGCAGACTGACCGCATGTTGTGGACTCAGACAGCCATGGCGGCCGGAGTGCTCGCCCTGTTGACCGTGGTACCGGGGCCGGACATGGCCGTGGTCACCAAGCGCGCGATCGCCTCCGGCACGGCGGAGGCCCTGCGCACCGCTGCCGGAATCACCACCGGGCTACTGGTGTGGGGCGTGTTCACCGTCGTAGGGCTCGCGGCGATCCTCGCAGCCTCGGCGGAGGCGTACTTCGTCGTCAAGATCCTGGGCGCCGCATACCTGGTCTTCCTGGGGCTGCAGGCCCTCTGGCAGAGCCGCCGCTCCGCGCCGCGAACCGCCGAGTCGAAGACCACCGGTTCGGGGGGCGCGTACCTGACGGGCCTCACCACCAACGTCCTCAATCCAAAGATCGCCGTCTTTTATACCGGTCTGCTGCCGACCCTGGCCCCGCACGGACTGCCCACGGCGGCCGGCATGGGCCTGCTCGTCCTGCTGCACGCGGCGCTGACTCTGACCTGGCTCGGGTCTTATACCTACCTCGTCTCCAGGGCGCGCTCGGTCTTCGAACGACCGCGCGTCAGGCGCCTGCTGGACCGCGTGACGGGTGTGGTGCTCATCGGCTTCGGGGTGCGGGTAGCCGCGGAAGCCAACTGACCAGCAACTCGCGGGAGGGACGGACATGGGCACGGTGCTCGGCACGATCGAGCGGATCTGGCGGTACCCCATCAAGTCCATCGGCGGTGAGCCGTTGGACGAGGTCGCCGTGGATGCCCGGGGCCTCGTCGGCGACCGGCTCTACGCTGTGCGGGACGCCGAGGGCAAGTTCGGCTCGGGCAAGAACACGCGCCGGTTCAGGCGCATGCCGGGGCTGTTGCAGCTGCAGTCCCGATACCCACGGGGAGCAGCCACGGAGGTGCCCGAGCTGCTGGACCCGGACGGCGAGCCGGTGCCGGACGCGACCTCCTATGTGCGGCACTACCTGGACCGGAACGACGTCGAAGTGGCCCGCGAGGGCGCGATCTCGCACTTCGACCAGCTCCCCCTCAGCGTCCTGACCACCGCCACCCTCGACTGGGTCCGCGCGGCCGTTCCCAGCGTGCCCGTCGACGAGCGCCGGTTTCGGCCGAACCTGCTGGTGCGGACACCGCCGGGCACGCCTCCGTTCGTGGAAGACGGGTGGTTCGGCAGCACCGCCCGGATCGGCGGCGCTCTGTGCATACGGTTCGAGCGCTCCAGCGAGCGATGCGTGATGACCAACGAGGCCCAGCAGGACCTGCCGCACTCCCCGCTGATCCTGCGAGCCATTGCGCGGGCACACGACATGCGGCTGGACGCCCTGGCCACGGTCGCACAGCCGGGACGTGTACGACACGGGGACACCGTCGAACTGACCTGATGCAGCGTCCGGAATCGGTCTTCGTCATCGATGTCCTCGGAGCGTCCGGGGCATGCAGCGGCGCGCAGGCCCTGCCAGGCGTCGCGATGCCGCCGGCCGGTGGTGGCCGACCGTGATCAATCCCGCCGGATTTCCTGTACCTCAACTACTCACGCCCGGAAGCGCCCAGTGCCGGGGCAGTTGGCGCTTCGGGCGGAGCGGCCGGACCGCGGCAGGGGCGGGCGCGGTGCTCGCGTGGCAGTCCTGGGGGTATGTCAGTGGCGCGTCGTACGGTCGCTGTATGGCCACTGCCGACGACGTACGCAGAATCGCGCTGGCGCTGCCGGGCGCGATGGAGAAGCTGTCCTGGGGCGTACCCACCTTCCGGCTGGAGGCGGGCGGCCGGATCTTCGCCTCACTGGACGACGACGACCGGGTGATGGGCGTCAAGTGCCCCAAGGAGGACCGTGAGGAGCTGATCGCGGCGGAGCCGCAGAAGTTCTTCCTGCGCGCGGGCCACGACGACAACTACGCGTGGCTGCGGGTGCGGCTGGGGGCGCTGGAGAACGAGGAGGAGCTGCGGGCGATCCTCCTGGACTCCTGGCGCCAGGCGGCTCCTCGCAAACTCCTGGAGGCGCACCCGGACTTGGCGTGACCGCCCGAGGCATGACGGACGGGAGCGCGGGGTTGCTCGGAGCGCAGGGCGGGGCCTCGCGGCGGGGTGCGGGGCACGGCCCGGGTGCGGGCCGGGCATCGCATGCCCGGCCCCGCCGCGTCGGGATCCTGGGTCATGCCGACCACGTCCCCTGCGGTGATGGCGGGGACGACCGTCAGCCGGGCTCCTCGTCCGTCGGGGGCCAGGCTGCATGCCCGGCCCCCGATCGGTGTGCTGCCTGGCAGAAGGTGCCGCTGCCGGGAGGGCGAGCTGCCGTCGGGCCGAAGCCTTTCCTGCCGGCTCAGCCCTGGTGGCCCCAGTCCAGGCGGTCGGCCAGGCCGGCAGCGGTGAAGGCGGCTGCCAGCTCCTCGCGGCCCTCGGTGAAGTGGGCCCAGCTGTCGTAGTGGACGGGAACGACCCGGCGGGCGCCGAGTATCCGGGCGGCCTCGGCGGCCTGGGCGCTGTCCAGGACGAGCAGCTCACCGTCGAAGACCACCGGGAAACGGGGGGCTCCGGCGAACAGGAGGGCGGTGTCCACCGGGCCGAAGCGTGCGGCGATCTCCTTGACCAGGTCGAGGGAGGCGTTGTCGCCGCTGACGTAGACGGTGGGCAGGCCCTCTCCGGTGAGGACGAAGCCGACGACCTGGCCGGTGAAGGGCTCGACCGCCTCGCGCGGGCCGGGGCCGTGGACGGCAGGGGCGCCGGTCACGGTGATCGTGCCGCCGCCGGGGCGCTCCAGCTCGACGGACTCCCAGTCGGCCAGTCCCTTGGCCTTCCCCCCGAGGCGCTGTCCGCCGCCGGTGGTGGTGAGGGTGAGAGGCACGTCGGCGAGCAGGGCTCGGCCGGTGCGGTCGAGGTTGTCGGCGTGCTCGTCGTGCGAGAGCAGGACCACGTCGACGGGGCAGAGGCCGGCGGGGGCGCCGAGGGAGGGCGCGGTCTTGGTCAGGGTCGGACCGGCGGGTGCGGGGTACTCACCGGGGCCGTCGAAGGTCGGATCGGTCAGGAAGCGCAGACCGCCGTACTCGAAGAGGGCGGTCGGACCGCCGAAGACGCGGACCGGGAACTGCTCAGTCGTCGGAGGGAGAGAAGACACAGGGAAGCACCTCACGGATAGGATGCGAGTTGACCGTGAGATGACGGTACGTGTTTCTCACGGACACAGGCAAGCTCTACCGTGACAATCGTGAAGGAGGCCGTCATGGCAGACTCCACCCTGCCGCCTGCGCCCGGGGAGGAGCAGTACCCCTCCCTCGCCCTCGCCAACAGCGCCGTCGCGCTGCCCGGCGGGCACATGGTGGACCTCCTCGGCGCACCAGCGCAGGCCAACCAATGGCTGACGGAACGCGGTCTCGCCCCGGTCGACGTCGGCATGCGCGAGATGTGCGCCACGCAGCTGCGCGCCCTGCGCGAACAGATCAGGGGGCTGTTCGCCTCCCGGACCATGGGGCTTCCCGCGCTCCCGGCCGCTGTCGCCGCCGTCAATGACGCGATGACCCGTGTCCCCACGGCTCCTCTGCTGCGGTGGGACGACAAGAACGGCCCCTACCGGGCGGCCCCCCACCCCACCACCGAGATCGTCGACCACGCCCTGGCGACCCTCGCCGCCGACGCCGCCGACCTCCTCACCAGCCCCGACGCAGAGCGCCTCACCTCCTGCGGTTCAACCCCGTGCAACCGCTACCTGCTCCGCCACGGCCGCCGCCACTGGTGCTCAATCCGGTGCGGCGACCGCGCCCGCGCCGCCCGCGCGTACGCCCGCCGCACCCGGTCCGGGAACGATTGACGAACTACCCGTGCGCTTGAGGCCAAGCGCGCCCTCCGACGTGGGGTGGCGCAATACCGGTTCGTGACCACCGGGTCGAGTGCGGTATTGTTCTCATGCGCGTCGGGCCGGGGGAAACCCCAGGTCACACGGGCACCGGGACGTGGCGCAGCTTGGTAGCGCACTTGACTGGGGGTCAAGGGGTCGCAGGTTCAAATCCTGTCGTCCCGACTGTGCGGAAACGCAGGTCGGAGGCCGTTCTCTCGTGATCGAGAGGCCGGCCTTTCGTGCGTTCCGAGGTGTGGTGGCCGCACCTGTCAGCTGGGGTCGACAGCCGTCGGCGCGCGCCCCGGGGCCGGCGCTCTTGCCGCACGGCGTCCTCGGTCCGTGCCGAACCACTTCCGGATCCGATGTCCCTCGCCCGAAGGCCGACGGCCGTAGGTCTTCACCACCACGCTGCGGCGGCCGCAGCCCGGGCAACTGCCGTAACACTTCCGTCATGGGCGCCTCTCTGGGCCGCGTGCTCCCGATGACGTTGAATGCGTACTGACCGACGAGGGAGGAGCACAGGGTGGAACGTGAAGACGGGCGGCGTCGGCCGTTGGCGATCGTGGCGGTGGCAGTGGCGGTTGTGGTGGTGGCCGCAGGGCTGTACTGGTTCCAGCCGTGGAAGCTGTGGCAGGACCAGACGGTCAGTGAAGCCCTTCCCACCACAGCGCCGAGCACGTCGGCCGCCGCCTCCGGGGCGCCGGCACCCTCGGAGTCGCCCGTCCCTCGGACCCTTGCCCAGGGAAACCTGGTCAGCCACGAGCACACCACCACCGGCACCGCGAAGATCGTGCGGCTGCCGGACGGCTCGCACACCCTGCGGCTGGAGGGGCTGGACACCAGCAACGGGCCGGACCTGAAGGTATGGCTGACCGATGCCCCGGTGAAGGAAGGCAAGGCGGGCTGGCACGTCTTCGACGACGGCAAGTACGTCGGCCTGGGCAAGCTCAAGGGCAACAAGGGCGACCAGAACTACCCGATCCCGGCGGACCTGAAGCTGTCCGAGTACACCAGCGTCACCATCTGGTGCGACCGCTTCGACGTCTCCTTCGGCGCGGCCAGGCTGACTGCCACCTGATCCGCCCCGGCTGCCGGCCGCCTGATCCGGCTCGGGGGACGTCCGCGGAGCAGGCACTCCGGTGCGCCGGTCGCGCCGGGTGGTGACGGAAGCCTTACGGCCCGGTGCGGGCTCGGTCGCGGCCGAGCCCGGTCGCCGTAACGTGCGGGGCATGCGAGTACTTGTCACAGGAGGAGCCGGGTTCATCGGCTCGCACGTGGTGGCCGCGCTGGCCGCCGAGGGGCACGAGCCGGTGGTGCTGGACGCGCTGCTGCCCGCAGCGCACCCCACCGCTCCCGAGCTGCCGATCGCCGAGTTCGTCCGGGGTGACGTCCGTGCCCCGGAGGACGTGCGTTCCGCGCTGCGTGGGGTACAGGCGGTCTGCCATCAGGCGGCGATGGTGGGCCTCGGGAAGGACTTCGCGGACGCCCCGGCCTACGTGGCCTGCAACGACCTGGGGACCGCGGTGCTGTTGGCGGGCATGGCCGAGGCCGGGGTGCGGCGCCTGGTGCAGGCGGGGTCGATGGTGGTCTACGGAGAGGGCCGGTACGAGTGCCGCGCCCACGGGGTGATCCGGCCGGGACCGCGGGCCGTGGCGGACCTGGAGGCGGGACGGTTCGAACCGTGCTGCCCACGCTGTGGTGCGCAGCTCGTGCCCGGCCTGGTGGCCGAGGACGCGCCCGTCGACCCGCGGAACGTGTACGCGACGACGAAACTGGCCCAGGAGCACCTGGCGGCCTCCTGGGCGCGTGCGACGGGCGGGCGGGCGATCTCACTGCGCTACCACAACGTCTACGGGCCCGGGATGCCACGGGACACCCCGTACGCGGGCGTGGCGTCGTTCTTCCGGTCCGCCCTGGCCCTCGGCGAGGCTCCCCGTGTTTTCGAGGACGGTGGGCAGCGTCGGGACTTCGTCCACGTACGGGACGTGGCCCGGGCCAACGTGGCCGCACTGGCCGGCCTCGAAGGAGGGTCCGCGGACGGGCATGCCGCCTACAACGTGGGCAGCGGCGAACCGCACACGGTCGGGGACATGGCGGCGGTGCTCGCGGCCGCACACGGCGGGCCGCAGCCGGTGGTGACCGGCGAGTTCCGGCTCGGCGACGTCAGGCACATCACCGCGGACTCGTCCCGGTTGCGCCGTGAACTGGGCTGGCGGCCGCAAGTGGACTTCGCCGAGGGCATGTCCGAGTTCGCGCGGGCCGCCCAACGGGCCTCCGCCGGGCTCGGGTAGCCGGCCCCTGTCCCGGGCGCGGGCGCTGGTCAGACGCCGGCGCGGGCCAGCGGCAGGGTCACCTCGAAACGGCAGCCGCCGGGCACGTTGCGCACCTCGGCCTGTCCCTCGTGGGCCTCGACGATGCCGCGTACGATCGCGAGCCCGAGTCCGGCGCCGGCCGGGGGCGTCCGCGCGGTACTGCCGCGCCAGCCCGTGTCGAACACACGCGTCAGGTCCTCTTCGGCGATGCCGCCGCAGCCGTCGGTGACGGACAGCACGGCCGTGTCCTCGCGCCGGTCGACGGTCACGGCGACGGTGCCGTCGGCCGGCGTGTGGCGGATGGCGTTGACGAGGAGGTTGGCGAGGACCCGGGTCATCTCCTTGCCGTCCACGTCGACGGGCACGTGGGCGATGTCCTCGCCGAGCAGCCGTACGCCGCGTTCCCGGGCGAGCGGGTCGGCGCCGAGGAGGGCGTCGGCCGCCAGGTCCCGCAGGGAGACGCGGCTGGGGGTCAACACCAGTGCGCCGGCGTGGATACGGGAGAGCTCGAAGAGGTCGCCGACCATGACGTCGAGGCGTTCGACCTCGGTGCGGATCTGCCGGTGGTAGCGGGCGGTGTCGGTCGCCACGCCGTCCTCCAGGGCCTCGGACATGGCGCGCAGTCCGGCGAGCGGGGTGCGCAGGTCGTGGGAGATCCAGGCGACGAGCTCGCGGCGCGAGGAATCCAGTGCGCGTTCACGTTCACGCGAGGCTGCGAGCTTGGCGCTCGTGGCGGCCAACTCACGGCTTAGGTCGGCCAGTTCGGCGGTGGCGCGCGCAGGCGGTGCGGCGAAACCGCCACCGTTTCCGAAGTCCCGGGCTGCTCGCGCGAGGTCCCGGCTGCGGGCCACCACCCAGCGGCCCAGCAGCAGTGCGGTGGCCAGGGACACGGCGGCGGCCATGGCGACGACGAGAGTGACGACGGTCAGGTCGTGCGGGGACAGGAACATCGCCCAGGCCACGGCGAGGGTGCCGGCGAGCATGGCGGTGACGGTGACCGCCGCGACCACGGCCAGGGACACGGCGACCGACCTGTACCGGAGCAGGCGCAGCGCCAGGGCGCCGAGCGCACCCGCGCAGGCCGCACCGCCGAAGGCGAAGAGGGCGATCAGCAGGATGTCGTTCACGGCTTCCCCTCCTCCGTCGGCTCGAAGCGGTAGCCGACGCCCCAGACGGTCTGGATCAGCCGGGGCGCTGCCGGGTCGTCCTCGATCTTGGCGCGCAGGCGGCGGACGTGCACCGTGACGGTGGACAGGTCACCGAAGTCCCAGCCCCACACCTCCCGCATCAGCTCCTCGCGGCTGTGCGCCCGCCCCGGGTGGGTGAGGAAGTGCGCGAGCAGATCGAACTCCCGCAGGGTGAGGGTGAGCGGCTGCCCGTCCTTGGTGGCGCGCCGGGTCTCCGGATCCAGCTGGATCCCGGCCCGGCGCGGCACCGGCTGCCCGCCGCCCCCTGCCGCGGTCACGGTGCGGCTGCGCCGCAGCACGGACTCGACCCGCAGGACCAGTTCGCGTGGGCTGAACGGCTTGGTGACGTAGTCGTCCGCGCCCAGTTCCAGGCCCGCGATCCGGTCGTCCTCGTCTCCGCGGGCCGTCAGCATGATCACCGGAACGGGACGGTCGGCGCGCAGGCGGCGGCAGACCTCCAGTCCGTCGATGCCGGGCAGCATGAGGTCGAGGACGACCAGGTCGTGCGGGTGGCGGGCCGCCCGGTCGAGGGCGGTGGGGCCGTCGGCGGCGTGGTCGACGCTGTGGCCGGCCCGGTGCAGGTAGCCGGTGACGACCTCGGCGACGGTCGGATCGTCGTCGACGACGAGGATCCGGGCGGGCGGCGTTCGCGTACTCATGGCATCCAGCCTTGCACCGGCTGCCTCCCGGTGTCCTCTCCGGGATCACGCCGTACGGACGGTGTCCGTTTTTCGTAAGGAGTCGATGTCCGCTATGTCTGCCAGGAGTTCCTACGGTGGCAGTCGTGACCGCTGACACCGTGGACGTCGTCCTTCCCTGTCTGAACGAGGCCGGGGCCCTGCCCTGGGTCCTCGCCCGCATCCCGGCCGGCTGGCGGGCCCTGGTGGTGGACAACGGGTCCACCGACGGATCGGCCGACATCGCCCGCTCCCTCGGAGCCACCGTCGTTGCGGAGCCCCGGCGCGGCTTCGGCGCGGCCTGCCATGCCGGACTCCTGGCCGCCGAGGCCCAGTTCGTCTGCTTCTGCGACTGCGACGCCTCCCTCGACCCCGGTCTGCTGGCCGGCTTCGTCCGGGCCGTCGCCGCCGGCGAGGCGGATCTCGTGCTCGGCCGCCGGCGGCCCCGGAGCAGGGGGGCCTGGCCGCTGCACGCCCGCGCCGGAAATCTCGCCCTGTGCCGGATGCTGCGCCGCCGCACCGCGCTGCGGTTGCACGACCTCGGCCCTATGCGAGCGGCGCGCCGCGAGGCCCTCCTCGGCCTGGACCTGACCGACCGGCGTTCCGGATACCCGCTCCAGATGGTCGTCCGGGCCGCTGATGCGGGCTGGCGGGTCCGGGAACAGGACGTGCCCTATCTGCCCCGCACCGGGAAGTCCAAGGTGACCGGCACCTGGCGGGGCACGTGGCACGCGGTCCGCGACATGCGCGCGGTCCTCGCCGAGCTCCCGCACGCCACCGCCCTCGGAGGCGTCCGGTGACCACCCTGCTCGTGATCGCCAAGCAACCCCTGCCCGGCCGGGTGAAGACCCGTCTCACCCCGCCGTTCAGCGCCGAGGAGGCGGCGGCCCTGGCCGAAGCCGCCCTCACCGACACCCTTGCGGCAGTGGCCGTCACCACCGCCGACCGGCACGTCCTGGTCCTGGACGGCTCCCCGGGCCCCTGGCTGCCGCCCGGCTTCGAGGTCCTGCCCCAGTGCGCCGGCGGCCTCGACGAGCGGCTCGCCGCCGCCTTCGCCGCCTGCACCGGTCCGGCGCTGCTGATCGGCATGGACACCCCGCAGGTCACACCCGGCCTCCTCGATCCCGCTCTGGACTTCGGCAGTCACGACGCCTGGTTCGGCCCGGCCGCCGACGGCGGGTTCTGGGCCCTGGGCCTGGCCACCCCCGACCCCGCGCTGCTTCGCGGCGTGCCGATGTCCGTACCGGAGACCGGCGCGGTGCAGTACGAGCGCCTGCGTGCGGCCGGGCTGAGGACCGGGCTCCTGCCACGCCTGCGGGACGTGGACACCGCCGCCGACGCAGCCGCCGTGGCCGGCCAGGCCCCCGCCGGACGGTTCGCCGCCGTGCATCGCCGGCTGACCGGAGCCCCGCGGACAGTGCGATGAGGGCCCCCGCCGCCGCGCGCGACAAGGCCGGCACACCACCCGCTCCTGCCTGGCGGGACGAGCCCTACGCCTGGGCGCTGCGCGCAGGGCACGGCCCGCTCTTCCTGCGCCGCGACGACGGCCGGCTGTTGCCCCTGGACGTCGAACGCTGGTGCGCCGACGCGGACGCCGCCGACGAGAGCGTCCTCGCCCGGTGCAGCGGCGCGGTTCTGGACATCGGCTGCGGTCCGGGCCGGCTCGTGGCCGCGCTGGCCGGCCGAGGCCACAGGGCGCTCGGGGTGGACGTGAGCCCGGCCGCGGTGACACGGACCGTACGCCGCGGCGGAATGGCCCTGTGCCGGTCCGTCTTCGAGCCCCTGCCCGGCGAACGCCGCTGGACCACGGCCCTGCTCGTCGACGGCAACATCGGCATCGGCGGAGATCCCGTGGCCTTGCTGCGGCGGACCGCCCGGATACTCGCTCCGCACGGGCGGCTCATAGCCGAGGCCGCTGCGATCGAGGTGGACGAGCGCTGCGAGGTGCGGCTGGACGACGGGCGCGGCGGCCTCGGCACACGTTTTCCCTGGGCCCGGGTCGGCCCCGAGGCCCTGCTCCGCCATGCCGCCAGGGCAGGGTGGGCAGCCGCCCATGTCTGGACGGTGGCGGGGCGGCACTTCGCCGAACTCGTGCCCGCCGTCAGCCCTCCGGCGGGGCCTGAGGACCGGCCCCGGACGCCCTGAGCCGCCGCCGCAGCCGGGTCAGGCCCACCCAGGCCAGCGCGACCCCCGCGACCACCGACAGGACGAGCAGCAGGTTGCGCACGTAGGGCAGGGGCAGGGCCGAGGGGTTGGGCGGCGCTCCCGGACGCAGCAGCAGCGGCAGGGTGACCAGCACCAGCGCCCCGCCGGTCACGAGCGCGCCGCGCACGACGGGGCGCGCCGGTACCGCCGCGACCAGCAGCCCGACGGCGAGCACCACCGGCGCGAGCACGCCGTCGTGCAGCACCAGCGCGCCCGCCATCCACAACAGGACGTCGTACGGGTCGGGCCGAGCCGCCAGATGCCGGCCGCCGATCCCGATGAGCAGCAGGCCCAGCGCGCCCAGCGCGTAACGGACCACGGACACGGACCTCACAGCACCTCCAGCCGGGTGACCCACTTCGTCTGCAGTACACCGGGCCGGTTCGGCGCGATGATCCGCGCGGGAAAGCCGTGGTCGGCCGACAGCACATCGCCGTTCAGCCGCAGGGCCAGCAGCGTCAGCGAATCCTGCGCGTACTCCCGTCCCATCTCCATCACCCGGTACGCTCCCCGCACTTCGAGGGACACCACCCGCACCCCGGCGTCCGGCAGGGCTCCCGCCCGTTCGATCAGGTCCCGGATCCGTACACCGCTCCACCAGGCGTCCACGCTCCAGCCCTCCACGCACGCGATCGGCAGCCGCGCCCGTGAAGGGGGCAGTTGGCCCAGTTCGGCAAGGGTCAACCGGTACGGCCGGGGCCCCAGCACCTCCAGGGACCAGTCCAGGACCGCGGCGTCCGTCACCCCGGCGGCGGCCGCCGTCCGGTTGACCGGCAGGCCCTGCGGCCCGTAACCGGGATGACGGGGCGCCAGCAGATCGACGGAGGCCAGCGGGGTGAAGGACTGGCCGACCGTCGTGACGGTCACGGCGCCCACGGCCGCCCCGACCCCGAGCAGCAACGCCCTCCGGTCAGGGCCGTCCCGTTCCTCGTCCGACAGCGCGAGCGTGCCAGCAGACCGGCTGCTCCAATGGGCCCTGATCTCAGGTGCCTTCACCGCGAGGTGCAGCAGCACGGACCCGGCCACGACCCAGGCCACGGCATAGTGGACCGGCACGAAGGAGAACGGCCACGGGTACCACTCGGCGATGTTCAACAGGCCGGTCAGCACCTGGAACACGCCCGAGGCCACCAGCACCGCCACCGACAGCCGCTCCAGAGCGTGCCGCACCGACCGGACCGGCGGCCACACGAACAGCCGGGGGTAGACCGCCCACAGTTTCGCCAGCAGCAGCACGATCGCCGCCAGCCCCACACCGACGTGCAGCCCCTGCGTCAGCCGGTACCCCCACACCGGCCGCGAGGGCAGGTGATCGGCCAGCCAGTCCGGCGGGCTCTGCAGGAAGTGACTGATCAGCCCCGTCAGGAAGCACACGGCGAGCGCCACGCCGAGCCACCGCCCGATCGCCGTTGCGGTGCGCGGATCGTGCAGACGCCCCGAGAAGGCCGGTGGGCGGAGGGCGGGCAGGTGTAGGTGAGGCAGCCGGAGTGCGGGCAGTCTGAAGGCCGGAAGGTTCCGGTGCCGGCCGATTCGGGTTCCCATGCACTCATGCAACCGCGCCGACCGGTCGCGCGGACGGGTCCGACACCTTACGAAACGCGGACGCCCTGCCGTGCCACCGTCGGCGACGGTCCGCGCGCTGCCAGGGTGAACGCGTGACCCACCCGCCTGCCACCACCCCCCGGGCCACGGTGGCCACCATCGTGCTCCTGGCCGTGCTCACCGCCGCGCTCGTCCTCACCGTCCGCAAGGACGGCTACTTCGCCGGCCTGGCCGGCCTGTCCTGGTGGTACGCCGCCTCCTGGGCCCTGTTCGCGGCGGCCGCCTGGACCCTGCGCAGGGCGCCCGCCCGGCACACCGCCGCCCTCGTCGTCGCCGGTGGCATCGCGGTGGCCGCCACCGGACTCGCCGCCGCGCCCCGGACGAGTACCGACTCGTTCCGCTATGCCTGGGACGGCCGGGTGCAGGCCGCGGGGATCTCCCCCTACGACCACGCTCCCGCCGATCCCGCGCTCGTGCCGCTCCGCGACACCTGGCTCTTCCCCACGGGGGCCGCCTGCGGAAAGCCGGACCTCGCCGGTGTCTCCGACGGCGTATGCACCCGCATCAACCGCCCCCAGGTCCACACCGTCTATCCCCCGGCCGGCGAGCTCTACTTCCTCCTCGTCCACGCCGTCTCCCCGGACGGCGTCCGCCACAAGGCATTCCAGACCGGCGGAGCGGTCCTGGCTCTGGCCACCACCCTGGTGCTGCTACGGATCCTGCGCCGCAGGGGGGACCCGCGCAACGCCGCTTACTGGGCCTGGTGCCCGGCTGTTCCCGTCGAAGCCGTCAACAACGCCCACGCCGACGCCCTCGCGGTCCTGCTCTCCGCCGCCGCACTCGGCCTGACAGTCCGTCACCGTGCGGTGGGAGGCGCCCTCCTGGGCCTGGCCACCGCCGTCAAACTCCTGCCGGCCGTCCTGATCCCCGGCGCCCTGTCCGGTGTACGCCGCGGGCGCGACGCCGCCGCGACCCTGCTCCCCGCCGCCGCCGCGCTCGCCGCGCTCTACCTCCCGTACGTCCTGCTCTCCCACTCCTCCGTCTTCGGCTATCTCGGCGGCTACGCCGAGGAAGAGGGCTACCAGGACGCCTCCGCCGACAACCGCTACGCCCTGCTGCGCCTGGTCCTGCCCGACTCCTGGTCCGTGCCCGCAGTGATCACCGTCATGCTCGCCGTCAGCCTGTACGCGATCCGCCGCGGCGACCCCGAGCGCCCCTGGAGCGGAGCCCTCCTGGTCACCGGAACCGCCTTCCTCCTGACGACCCCCGGCTACTCCTGGTACGCCCTGCTGCTGGTCGCCCTCGTCGCGCTCGACGGCCGGTGGGAGTGGCTGGGCATCGCCGTCGCCGGCGCCGCCGCCTACCTGACCGCCCGGGCGGTCCCCGACGCCGGCACGATCGCGTACGCGCTCGCCGCGTCGGCCGTCGCCTGCGGTGGGGCGGCCCGCTTCTCACCGGGTGCGCCGGGGGGCTCCAAGCGGCCGGTACGGGCTCGCAGCGCGGTCAGGTGGGTCCGCCGGCCCTGGTCTCGGACCTCGGACTGATCGTCGGCATGTGATCCGAGCAGATCCGCGGACGGTCCGGGGACTCGGGCACTGCTTCGGTTCGGACGCGGTTCGGCGGTACGGCCCCGGCCATGTCACGCCGCCCCGAGGCCCTGGCGGCGTGGCGCCGGGCTCAGGCCCCACCGGTGTCGCGGGGCACTGCCCGGCGACGGGCCGTCACGGTCAGGGGTCCCCGGCCAGAGGGCGACGCGTCGACGACAGGGACAGGGACCGCACCCATGGTTCGTGGGAGAGGTTCTCGACGCCTCGGCGGGAGACCGTGCCGGTCGCGACCGTGCGGTCCGGGGACGGGGCCTCGACTCCCGTGTCGCGCAGGACTCCCCGCTGCGCTGCCGTGGGCACCCCATGCAGGTGAACGGTCACCAGGAGGTTCCGGGCGTCCGGGTCACCGCTCGAGGTGTCCACCGCGGCCGCGAGAGAGACGTCGAGCTTTCCGTAGTCCACGTCCTCGATTGTCACAGAGGGGTGTCCCGGAGCGGCTGCGAAGGTCTCAGAGGAGGTTCGCGTCGACGAGTCCGTGACCCCACTTGGGGTCGAACGCGCCCGGAGCCCCGCCGGGGATCGCCGCGGCGGCGGTCAGGGCGGAGAGGACCTTCGCCGGATCTGCGCCGGGATCGCCCTGGAGCAGCAAGGCGGTGACGCCGGCGATGAACGGGCACGCCATGCTCGTCCCCTGGAACGCGACATGCCGGTTGTCGATCATGAAGGCTCTCCGCAGGTCCACGGCGTCCCGTGACAGGGCGGAGACGATCATCGCGCCGGGTGCGGTGACGTCCGGCTTGCGTGCCTCGTCGCGGCGCGGGCCCTCACTGCTGAAGCTCGCGATGTCGTTCGGCTCCAGCCAGGTCGCGTGGCGGGTGATGCCGTCGATGTCCTGCCATTCCGCGCGGGTGGTGGAGGCCGCGACGGTGATCGCCGACGTGGCCGCCCCCGGGGAGCCGACCTTGAGCGCGTCGTGCACGGACGGGCCGCTGAACTGCGGCTGGGGGTTCGCTTCCGCGCGGCCGAGGATCCACACGTCGGCCGTGCAGCGCTCGCCGATCACATGCGCACCGCGCAGCACGAGCCGCCACGCGGACGCGGAGAGGGCCGAAGCGGGCACGGTCGGTTCCACGGCCACGAAGAAATTGTGGTCGCCGTTGGCCGGGTCGGGGCCGGGCGTGACGATCTGCACGGTGCCGCCGGCCAGGTCGTAGCTGCGCACCGGCGATCCCAGGGTCGTGACCGGCTGGAACGGGGTGCTGTCACCCGACGGCGACACCATGGCGACGTCCAGCCGGTCCGCGCCGGGGTACCAGCCGTTCAGCCAGAACAGGGAAGGGGCGCCGTCGATCCTGCCGGAGTGGCAGGGGACGGAACGGCGGCCGCCGTCCACGACGCTCATGCGCGCGTGGATGTCGTCGTCGCCCTCGTTGCCCGCGGCACAGCAGACGATGCGGCCCGGTCCCGACTCCTCCTCGATGGCGAGGGACATCAGGTCCGTTCCGTCGTGCGGGTCGAAGTGGCCGCCCAGGCTGAGGTTCACCACGGCCGGCAGGCCCAGCTCGCCCGCGAGACGGAAGACGTACTGGATGCCGTCGATGATGTGCGCGTCCTGGAAGTCCGTCTTCACCGCGACGATCCGTGCCTCCGGGGCGACGCCTTCGGCGCCCGCCGCGATCCCGGCGACGTGGGTGCCGTGTCCGTCCGTGTCGCGGGACAGCGAACTCGCGCCCAGCCCGGCGCCGGTGAACTCCGCGCCGTAACGGCCCTCGGGCACGCCGCTGCCGCCGCTCAGCGTCTGGTCCCAGACTCGTTCGATGCGCCCGGCGAAGACGGGATGCGCCGAGTCGATACCCGTGTCCACCACGCCGACGAGGACGTCGCGGCCGGCGCGCCCCGTACGGTTGCGGAACCCCGGCACGCCGATCTTTCCCTGCGCGAGATCGAGGGACGGGCGCAGTTGTGAGGCCGGCACCACACGGCGCACGCCGGGCTGTTCGGACAGCCGCTCGACGGCGTCGAGCGGAACGATCGCCGTCCGGATCCGGCGGCCGCCCTCGTTCACCTCCGCCTCGTCGCCCCATTCCTGCGCCGGCCGCACGTCGGGGTCGCACTCCAGCGAGACGACGACGCGCACGGGCTTGGCGCGCTGTTCGACGGAGACGAGTCCCATGATCCCCGCCGGCCTCCTCAGCACGCCGCGACTGCGGCCTTCCACGACATAGCGCTCGTACGCCGCGGCGAGCGACGGCGCCAGTTTCTCGATGGCCATGGCTGTCTCCTCGTCCTGCCCGGGCGTGGCTGACCCCCTGAGGTGACCGAGCGCCGGAGCGGCGGCCCGCCTGCGATCCGCCCGGTTACGTGCTCGGGCGTTCCCGTTCGCCGGGAATACGTATATGGCCTATATCTGCGCCATATGTTTATTTCGTACGTTTATCTCATATATGCTGCTCCGTGTGGGCGGGCACCGTCAAGGTCCGGACACGATCATGAGCGACGAACCATCGGCATCGGGACGCGGGCGTCTGAGCCGCGAACGGGTTCTGCGGGCCGCCCTCCTGGTGGCGGACGGCGAAGGGCTGCCGGCGCTGAGCATGCGGCGGGTGGCCGAGGAGCTCGGCGTGGAGACCATGGCCCTGTACCGGTACACGCCCAGCAAGGACGACCTCCTGGACGGGCTCGTCGAGACGCTGTTCCTCGATCTGGAGGAGCGGCTGTCCGCCGCCGGACCCGCCGCCCTCGCGGATTCACCCGGGCCGCGCTCCCTGGACAGGGCCGCCCTTCGGCAGTCTCTCCACGGCATCGCGCGGGAGATGTACCGCGTCGCGGTCGCGCACCCGAACGTCGTGTCCCTGTGCGCGGCGCGAACGCTGACGACCCCTCTGACGCGCCGGCCCCATGCCGTGCTGCGGACGCACGAGCGCCTGCTCGTGCTGCTGCATGCGGCGGGACTCGACGACCGGGCCGCCCTGCGGCTGTACCGGGCGTTCATCTCCTGGATCCTCGGCTACCTCGTGATCGATCTCCGGGAAGTGGTCGACGACCCCGACGAGCCCGACCCGGCCTTCCGGCTCGGACTGCACCGCCTGCCGGCCCGCGACTTCCCCATGCTGCGGGCGCTCGGCCAGGAGCTGGCCGAGCGAGGCGGAGAGGAGCAACTCACCGCCGGGGTGGATGCGTTGCTCGACGGTCTGGCCGCCGCCGACGGCTAGAAAAGATCGGCTTCCTCTTCTTCGTCCTCGAGGTACCCCGTCGGCTGCGGGCTCGGGCTTGCCCTAGTCCCACCAGAACGACCAGGAAGTCCGCCCCACCAGCTCCGTCGCGTACTCGGGGAACGGCGTGGGCGGGTCATCGACGATGTTGTCCGCGGTCGACAGCACGTGCTCCAGAGCGAGCAGGTTCGCGTGCTCTGCTTCAACGGGGGGTCTCGCGACCGAGACGTACAGCTCGCTGCCGAACACCGCCACGACCTGGGCACCGAAGCGGTCCTCCCAGCTCCGTAGGAGTGCGCCCAGCAGAGGAAGCGGCGCCTGCGCGGACCAGCCGATCAACGCCAGAGCATCGCTGCTGCGATGGGCGGGGACGAGAACGAGGCGACACTCGTCCAGCCCGAACCGGCCCGTCTCCATGAGCCCGGCCAGCAGGCTCGACGCAGCCTCCTCGGGTGTGGGGCCCTCAGAAGTGAGGGGCATCCCAGGCGCCAGGCCCGGCCACTGTTCGAAGGGCGGCCCGGGGTCGTGCGGCCACGGCTCGACTCCTTCGGGTACCGGGGCCGGCGTCGGGTCCGTCCAGAACGGCAGCCTCCTGCGGCGGTACTCGGCGAAGTCCGCGGCCAGCACCCCCTCCAGGCGGACTGCGTCGACGTGGTCCGAGCTGAGCGGTCTTCCCATGGCGTCGGGCCAACACAGGAGTGGCACCAGGCCGTGTACTCCTTGCTCGCTCAGCAGGCGGGGCCACAGCCGTCCGACGTCTTCCGGGAATGCGTCAGAGACCCACACGCGTACGGGACCACACGACAGGAACCGGCCGGGAGGCAGACCATCGGGCAGGGCGAACGACATGGTCGCACCGTAGACCGCGGTACCGACAACGCAGCTGCCCGCGGCACCGAAGGTCTGGCCAAGCCCTCTCTCTCGGATCTTGCCGGGCACCGCTGGCCCCGCGCGCCCGCCTCAGGCGTCCACCGGCGTCACCGGGATCTCCGCCCAGACCTGCTTCCCGCCGCTGAGCGGTACGGAGCCCCAGGCCGTCGACATCGCCTCGACGATGAGCAGGCCCCGGCCGCCGGTCGCCTCCCAGTCCACGTTGGCCGGCTTGACCGGACTGCGCGGCGACGCGTCGTTCACCGCGATACGGAGCCGGTCCGTCGACAACGTCAGATTGAGCCGTACCTCGCCCCTGGTGTGCGCGATCGCGTTCGTGACCAGCTCGGACACCACCAGCAGGGCCACGTCCACCTCGTCCCGCACATCCCACGACCTCAGCGTCCGCGCCGTGAAGCGGCGCGCGTGCATCACCGCGTCCGGCAGCCGCCACACCGTCCAGTGGGTCCGCCGCGGCCGGGCGCGCGTGCCGTCGTAGCGCAGCAACAGCACGGCCACGTCGTCGTCGCGGCCGTCGGCGCTGCCGAGCAGCCGGTCCGCGACCCGCCCCGTGTCGGCGGGGTCGGCGTCCGCGAGGACCTCGCGGATCCGCAGCATGCCGTCCTCGAGCGCGAGATGCGCCGACTCGACGAGTCCGTCCGTCAGCATCGTCACGAGCGTCCCCGGGGCCAACCCGGCCTCGGTCATGGGGAATTCCGAGTCCGCGAGCACCCCCAGCGGCGGCCCTCCCTCGACCGTGAGCTCCTGTGTCGTGCCGTCGGGGTGGCGCAGTACGGGCGGCAGGTGCCCCGCCCGTACGAACCGGGCGATGCCCTCCTCCATGTCCAGGTCCGCGTAGAGACAGGTGGCGAACAGGTCCGTCTCCATGCCCACGAGCAGCCGGTTGGCACGGGCGACCACCACATCGGGCGGATGCCCCTCCACCGCGTACGCGCGCACGGCCGTGCGCATCTGGCCCATGATCGTCGCGGCACCGGCGCTGTGGCCCTGGACGTCGCCGATGACCAGGGCCACGTGCTCGTCGCTCAGCGGGATCACGTCGTACCAGTCGCCGCCCACCTCGAGCCCGACCGTGGCGGGCAGGTAGCGGGCTACGGCGACCCCGCCGGCCAGTGCCGGAAGCTTCCGCGGCAGCAGACTGCGCTGGAGCATCGTCGCCAGCTCGTGGCCCGCGTCCAGGGCGTGCGCGCGGGTCAGGGCCTGGCCCACCAGGCCCGCGACGGCCGTCAGCAGCGACCGTTCCTCCGGGCCGAACTCGTGCGGCGCGCCCCACCCCACCAGGCAGACCCCGACCATGCGCCCGTCCGCGGGAAGCGGCAGCACCGCCAGACCACCCGGACCGATTCCGGCCAGACCCGGCTCCAGACCGGTGCCCGAGGTCCACAGGCTCACGTGGCCGTCGCGCAGCGCGTTCTGCAGGGTGGGCAGGGCGTGGCACGACGCGTCCGGCCACTCGGAGCGCCATTCGGACTGCCACACCTGCGGCCAGGCGTGGTGGTCCGGCGGGTCGAGGACGGTGACGAAGAGCCGGTCGCCCTCCAGCTCGGCGATCGCGATCCGGTCCGCGCGCAGCGGGCCGCTCAGCGCCGAGACCACGAGCCGGCTGACCTCCCGTACGGTCGTGGCTCCCGCCAGCTTCGCCGACAGCTCCTGCACGACGGCCACCTCGTCGGCGGTGGGCCGCAGGTAGGCGGCGTCGGCCACCACGCCGAGTATGCGCTCGGGTGTTCCGTCGGCGCCGAACCGCAGCCGGCACCGCAGTCCCAGCCAGCGCAGCTCGCCACCCGGGCGCCGGACACGGAACGCCAACTGGCCCCCCGCCTCGGCCAGTCGGCCCGGCTCCACGATGTCCATCAGCGCCGGCACGTCGTCCGGCACCGCGCAGGCCAGCAACGTCTCCGCCCGGCCGTCGAACCGCTCGGGCGCCATGCCGAGCAGCCTCAGCATCTGGGGATCGGCGTCCATCGCGCCCGTGCTCAGCGTCAGCGTGAACGCGCCGCCCTGCGGCGGTACCAGGGAGGGGCCGTGCGAGCGCGGGTGCGGGGCGCGGCCGGAGGAGCGGGCCGCGGCAGATTCGAGCCCGGCCGCGACCTGATCGGCGTAGAGCTCCAGCAGTGTGCGGCTGTCGGCGTCGAAGCCGCCGCCGACGTCCCCGGCGACCACGAGGCACCCGAGCTCCGTGGCGCCGCGGCCGAGCGGCAGGGCCCCCAGCGACAGCGGGCGGGGAGAGGTGCCCGATCCGGGGTCGAGGAGGGGCGCGTCCCCGCCCGCCCCGTACGCGGCGACGTCCGAGGGCCCGAGCCACAGCGGCCGGCCCGCGCGAAAGGCGTCCGCCGCCGGCGAGCGGCCGGTCAGCGGGACGTGCGTCGGCAGCCCGTGCGCCCCACCGCGGTCCCCGGCGACCTCGGCCAGGCGCAGGCCGTCGCTCTCCTCGGCCAGCACGTAGACAGCTGCCAGCTCGGCCCCGCAGAACGCAAAGTCTTGCCTTGTCAAAGTTTGTACCGCCTCCGTACGCGGACAGGCGTCGCCCTCTCTCCCATGCTGCCGTTCACCGGACGTTCGCAGCTAGTCAGGCGTCAGGACCAAGGAGCAGGGACTGAATGATGCCCGCGCGGACGGCCGACGGCAGCCGTCCTTGGACAAGTGAGCGAAAGATCCACCTGTGGAGGTAATGCCGCGATGGCGGTGGTTCAGGGGGTTGCCGGGACCAGCAGCCGCTCGTCGCCCGGCGGCACCAGCCGCATCGTCCGCTCCAGCCAGGCCGTCAGCGCCGTGGCGGGAGCCCGCAGCACGGCGTTCCCGTCCGGCGCCGACAGCAAGAGGCAGATCGCGCTGCGCTCCTCGTGGACGGTGGCGGGCCAGATCCGCACGTCGCCCTCGCCGCTCGGCCGGTACACCCCGTCGATGAGCAGGTCCCGCCCGAACGTCCAGCTGACGGGGTCGGGCGTGTCGATGTGGAAGGCGATGTGCACGGCGTACGGATCACTGACGCGGTAGACCAGCCGGGTGGGTACGGCCACCGGCGTGCGCGCGGCCGGACGGGGTCCGAGCACGAGCTCGAACTCCAGCTCGCGCTCCACGACCGTGCGCGCATCCGGCGCATCCTCCCGGAAACCGTGCGTGCGTGCAGGCACTTGGCGAGCTCCTCACCCATGCGTGCGGTCTTCTGACGAGGAATCAACGGGACCGCGCACGGCCTGGATAGCGTCCGTCGGCGGCAGGGTCGCTTAGACCGCTTAAACCGGACCCGGAGCAGAAGGGAGTGCTGTGTGCGCCCCAAGAACGAGCGACTGGCACGCGCCGTGCGCGAGTCCGGCTACAGCTACGCCGAGCTCGCCCGCCAGATCCGCGCCCTCGCCGCCGAGAACGGCATCCCCGCACGCACGAACTCCTCCGCCGTCGCCCACTGGATCGCCGGCACCCGGCCGGGACGCGCCACAGCCCAGCTCATCGCCGAGGCCCTTTCGCGGCGGCTGCCGCTGCCCGTGTCACCGGTCCAGCTCGGCCTGCTGACCTCGCCTGAGGCCGACGACGACCCCCTTCCGGGGTCCGGTGACGACCGCGACCCGCTGGAGGTCCTCGACGCCCTCGCCGCGGCGGACATCGACCGCAGCCCCTGGTCCCGCACCGTCCCCTACAGCGTCGACGCCGCCGCCCTTCCCCTGGCAGCCGGCGCACCCCGCGCGGAGCCGGGAGACGCAGGACAGGGCACCGGCACCGCCGGGGAGACGGAGGTGGCTGCCGTGCGCGAGATGACCCGGCTGTTCACCGCCGTGGACGAGCGCTTCGGCGGGCAGCACGGACGCACGGCACTGGTGCAGTACCTCAGAAGCGACGTCGCCGCGCTGTGCCGCGCCCGCTTCCGGACCGGGGAAATCAAGCGGCAGATGCTGTCGGCCGGGGCGTGCGTGGCCTACCTGGCCGGCTGGAAGGCGTACGACGCCGGTGAACAGGGACTCGCCCAGCGCTACTACCTCCAGGCGTACGCCCTCACCCGCGAGGCGGACGACGAGCTGCACGGCGCGTTCGTCCTGCGCGTCCTCGCCCACCACGGCATGGAGGTGGGCCGCCCGGAGCACTCGCTCGACCTCCTCGACGAAGCGCTCCGGCGCGTGCGGGGCCGTACGGACCCGGCGACCGAGTCCCTGTACCTCGCCACCCGTGCCCGCGCGCTCGCCATGGCCGGCCGGGGCAGGGAGGCCGTCGCGGAGGCGGCGCGCGCGGCCCGGCTCGTGGACGGCGCGGACGAGCGGGAGATGCCGTTCTGGGCGGCGCTGTGGGGATCGGCGAGCGCCTGCGTGGGCAACCACACGGCCAAGGCAGCCGAGCACCTCGGCTCCTACGACGTCGCCGAACGCCACTTCAGCCAGGCCGTGTGGAGCCGACCCGACGGCGATCACCGGCGCATCACCGCGCTCAGCGTCGCGCACACCGGGAGGATGCAGTGCCGGCAGGGCCTGGTGGAGCAGGCGTGCGCCACCTGGGATCAGGCGCTGCAGCTGATGGACGGGGTGCGCTCCACTCGTGTCACGCGCGCGGTCGCCGGAATGCGGCGCGAGCTGGCCCCGTACCGGCAGCGCAGGGTGCAGGCCGCCGTCGAGCTGGAGGAACGCGTGCGGTTGTGGACGGCCGAGGAGGACGTGTGAGCATCCGGCAGCCGACCGAGCGCCCGGTACGGACACCGGCGTCCGTCAACCGGGTCACGAGCGCGGCACTCGTCGGCACGGTCATCGAGTTCTACGACTTCGCGCTCTACGCCACCGCCGCCGCGATCGTGTTCGGCCCCGTCTTCTTCCCCGGCTTCGCCCCTGCGGCGGCGACGCTGGCCGCGTTCGGGACCTTCGCCACCGGCTTCGTGGCGCGCCCGCTCGGCTCGGTCCTCTTCGGACACATCGGAGACCGGCTGGGCCGGCGCGTCGTCCTGCAGTCCACGGTGCTGGTCACCGGCCTCGCCACGTTCGCCATCGGGCTGCTGCCCGGCTACCGGGAGCTGGGGGTCGCCGCGCCCGTCTGCCTCGTCGTCCTCCGCTTCGTCCAGGGGCTGGGGATCGGAGGCGAATGGACCGGGGCGGTCCTGCTCGCCGGCGAACACGCGCCGGCCGGCCGCCGTGGTCTGTGGGCCTCGTACCCCCAGACCGGCCCGGCGATCGGCTTCCTGCTCGCCAACGGCTGCGTTCTCGCGCTCTCGGCGGCGCTCACCGAGGGGCAGTTCCTGGCCTGGGGCTGGCGCGTGCCGTTCTGGTGCGCGGGGCTCCTCACCCTGATCGGCTTCCTCCTGCGGTCCAGGATCGCCGAGACACCGGTCTTCCAGGGGCTCGCGCGCGACGACGCCCTCGCCCGCTCCCCACTGCGGACCGTCCTGCGGCGGCACCGGGGTCGCATCCTGCTCGTGGCGGGCGCGGTCACGTGCACGTACGCGGTGCACTACACGGCCACCGCCTGGGCGATGTCCCACCTCGCGGGCCGCCCGGGCTTCACCGCCACAGGGACGCTGCTGTGCCTGATGGCGGCGATGACCGTGATGGCCGCCGCCACTCCCGTCGCCGCCGCGCTCGGCGACCGCTACGGCAGGCGCACCCTGAGCATCGCCGGCTGCCTGGCCATGGGCGTCACCGCCGTGCCCTATCTGGCGCTCCTGGGAACCGGCGGCCTGCCGACCCTGTGGGCCTGCACGACCGTGATGCTCCTCGCCCTGATCACCATGCTCGGCGTGCAGGGCGCGTACATCCCGGAGCTGTTCGCACCAGGGCTGCGTACGTCGGGGACGGCGGTCTCGTACAACCTGGGGGCCGTGCTCGGCGGAGCGCTCACACCCCTGATCAACAGCAGGCTGGCGCAGACGACGGGCGACGGCGTGCCCTGGGCGGTGGCGGCCTACCTCGTGGGGGTGTGCGTTGTGAGCCTGCTGTGCCTGCTGCGGCTGCCGGACACACAGGCCGAGGAGCCCGCCTGACGCAAGGGGCGCCGGGCGGGCAGCGGCGGTGCCGTTTCCCGCGCTTGGGTTCGCCACGGATCCGGCGTGGACCGTACGGCGACGTTCCGCTGCGTCCTGGCGGCCGAGCGGTGACCCTGGAGGAATGCAGCGACGTTCCGACAGGGTGAAGGTCCGCCGGGTCTACGAGACGCCCGAGCCGGACGACGGTGTGCGCGTACTCGTCGACCGGCTCTGGCCACGCGGGCTGGCCAAGACCGAGGCGCGCGTCGACGAATGGCCCAAGGCGCTCACCCCGTCGACGGAACTGCGCCGCTGGTACCACAGCCCGGACGGGACGTACGAGGAGTTCTGCAGGCGCTACGAGGACGAACTCGCCGAGCCCGAGGCGGCCGAGGCCCTGGAACGGCTCAGGGGACTCGCGGCCGACGGATCGCTGACTCTGCTCACGGCGGCCAAGGACCCGGACGTCAGCCATGCGTCGGTGCTGCTGCGCCTGCTCGGCGCGCGCCGCTAGCCCGCATCCCCCACGCCGGCCGGACGCACCACCGCGAGCCGGGCGGCGCGAGCGGGGGCCGACCCGGACCGCACCCCGGCCCGTCCGGCTGACCGCAACGCGTCCGGCCCGACCCGTCGCGTGCCGGGCCGCGTACGTCACCTGCCGGGGCCGGGCGCCCGGTCCGCCGGACCACCTGTCAGTTGCGGGGCCTCGGCCCCCGCGTCCACCGGGCCCGTAAGGCCGCCCGCCAGCTCCCGGGCCCACCGGGCCAGGCCCGGAACGTCGATCCCGTACGGTCCCTGGTACGGCGTGATCCGCTCCGCTCCACGAAGCAGCAGCCGCGCGCCCCCCGTGGTGTTGCCGCGGGCGGCGTGCGTGAGGCCGACGGCCAGTTGGGCGAGCCCCCGCCACAGCTCCCGTTCAGCGGCAGGGCCCGACTTCCAGGCGTCCTCGAAGACCTCGTGGGCGTGGAACGGCATACCCGCGTCCAGCAGCCGTTGCGCCTCGGCCACTGTCTCGGGGCCGGTGCGCCGCACGCCTTCGGGCTGTCGCTCCACCCCCGGGGCGCCGTACGGGAGGGGGCGCCCGAGACCGTCGCGGGGCCGGGCACTGCGGGCGCGGCCCTCCGCGTCTCGGTCACGGCGGGGCCCGGCACTGCGCTGCTCGTCCATACGGCGATTGTCCCCTGCTCGACCGACGCCCTCGGCCGCGGCACTCAGGTGCCGGAGCCCGCCGCCGGGCGGGGGTGCCGCGGCAGGAACCGCGCTCTGTCGCCGCCGGCGGGTGTGACGCCAGAAGGTGAGTTGGATATGGCAACCTAGGAGTATGAAGGCACCGACGCCCGGGGACGGACCTGCCGCCGCACTCACCGTGGACTCGCGCGGCAGGCCCTGCTCGATCGCCGTCTCGCTCCAGGCGGTCGGAGAGAAGTGGGCGCTGCTCGCGGTCCGGGAGATCAGCTTCGGCAACCACCGCTTCGGTGCGATCGCCCGCAACACCGGCGCCCCGCGCGATGTCCTGACCGCACGCCTGCGTCACCTGGAGGCGGTGGGCGTCCTCACCCGCCGCCGGTACAGCGAACACCCGCCCCGGTTCGAGTACCACCTCACCGACGCGGGCCGCGACCTGCTGATCGTGCTGACGGCGCTGCGCGACTGGGGCGACCGCTGGCTCGTGGACGAGCCGCCCGCCGTCTTCACCCACTCCTGCGGCGAGGAACTGGACATGGTCCACAGCTGCCGCCACTGCGGTGCCGAGGTCTCCCCGGACGACCTGCGCCTGACCGTGCGCAGCCCGGGCTGGGACCGCGGCGGTCCGGTCGCGGCGGATCCGCCCGGCGGCCCCGCGGAGTGATGTATCGGCCGCGCGCAAGGCCGAGCACCGGTGCTTGGTGATCGAAACTCACGGCACGACACTGGTGAATTCCGGTGCCACAGAAAACCCGTAACGGACAAGGTCAGTTTTTGGTCCTGTTGGGCGCCATATCGATCGTGCACATGTTCACCGATAGCACTCCTGTGCACATCCGAGGTATCCCCCATGGCGTTTTCAGCCCACGCCTCCGCGTCTTTTGCCGCTGGCATGTGGCAGGAAAAGGGCCACGGGGAATGGTCCCGAGCAGCGGCGGAGAGCGGCTGTACCCACACAGCTCATATCTCCAATCAAACGTCAACGCTCTGAATTTCGGCCAAACTTGACAGTGGCCTTGTTCCGGTCGGGAAGGGTCAACAGGCTGAAGTGTCGGCCTGTTCGGGACGGGGCCACTGCCGATGCACCACCTGCTCGCACAACTGCGCGAACAGGCGTTACGCGGAGGGGAGCTCGCGATGGACGGTTATTTCGCCAGTCGACTGCATCACCAGCTGCGCGCCCAGGTGAGGGATTTCGCCGAACGGGAGGTGCGCCCGCGCATTCCGGCCATGGAGGCCACCCGCGCGGTCGACAGGAACCTCTCCCTGCTGATCGCCCGGCAGGGCTGGCTCGGCGTCACGATCAGCGCAGACTTCGGCGGCATGGCTCTCGGCCACCTCGCCAAGACCCTCATCATCGAGGAGCTGTCACGGGTCAGCGGAGCGATGGGCGCCATGGTGCAGGCGTCGCAGCTGGGCGTCGCCAAGATTGTCCATTTCGGCGACACCGAGCAGAAGAAGACCTGGCTTCCGGCGATAGCCGCCGGCGAATGCCTGCCGACCATCGCCGTCACCGAGCCGGAGTCCGGCGGACACGTGCTCGGCATAAGCGCCACCGCCGTGCGCGACGGCGACGACTACGTCCTCAATGGCCGGAAAGTATATGTGGGCAACAGCCATGTCGGTGATCTGCACGGCGTCGTGGTCCGCACCGGTCCGGGCTCGCACGGGCTGACCGCCTTCCTCGTCGAGTCCGGCCGGCCGGGGTTCCGCATCGGCGAGCAGAAGCCGACGATGGGACTGCACGGCTTCAGCTTCGGCGAGCTGTTCTTCGACAACTGCCGCGTCCCCGCCGCGAACCGCCTCGGCGAGGAGGGCGACGGACTGTCCGTCGCGTACTCCTCCAGCGTGCTGTACGGGCGGGCCAACCTCACCGCCGTGTCCCTCGGCATCCACCAGGCGATCCTGGAGGAGACCACGCGCTTCTGCGAGCAGCGCCACCGTTACGGCAGGCCGCTGCACGAACTTCCGTCCGTCAAGCTGAAGTTGGGCACGATGCAGTCGCGGCTGATGACCTCACGGCTCGCCGCGTACCACGCGGTCCACCTGCTGGACGCGGGCATGTCCTGCGACGCCGAGCTGATGAACGCCAAGCTGGTCAACGTGGAGTCGGCGATCGACTCCGCCCGCAACGCCATGGAGATCCACGCCGCCGCCGGGCTGTTCACGGACCGACCCATCGAGCGCTACATGCGGGACGCGCTGCACATGTTCGCGCCCGCCGGCACGTCCGACGTCCAGCTGCTCCGCCTGGCCGAGGTCGCGCTCGGCACGGCGAAGGGCCAGTGGTCGCAACGGCTGTCGGACGCTGTACGGATGGCGCCCACCGGCTGAGGCGTGCGCGGGCGACAGCGCGGAGGACGGTTCCTGGGGCGACACGCCCCGGGGCGCCCGCCCGCCCCGGGGCCCCGCCTCAGATGCTCCCGTCCTCCCGCCGGTGGATCTGCGCGATCAGCTCCGCCGCCAGGGACTTGATCGTCTCGAGCCCCGCCCTGCCCCACGGGCGCGGTTCGGTGTCCACCACGCAGATCGTGCCCAGGGCGATCCCCGTGCGGTCGATCAGCGGCGCTCCCAGATAGGAGCGGATGCCGATCTCGTCGACGACCGGATTGCCGGCGAAACGCGGGTAGTCGCAGACGTCCTCCAGGACGAGCGCCTTGCGCCGTACGACCACATGCGGGCAGTAGCCGTGGTCCCGCGCCATGAACCGGCTGACCCCGCCGCCCGTCGCGGCCGCGCCGAGGTCGGTGCCGCGGTGCGTGCCGCCCGGTGTGTGCAGCCCGGCGAAGAACTGCCGCTTCTCGTCGATGAAGTTGACCATCGAGTACGGCGCGGCGGTCACCTCCGCGAGCTTGTGGGCGAAGTCGTCGAAGGCGGGGTCGGGCCGTTCCCCGAACCCGAGCTGGCGCAGGCGCTGCACGCGGGCGGGTGCCTCGCGGTCGACCGGGGTCAGCAGCAGGTGGCCGGTGGGGTCGTACGTCATGTCGGTGCTCCATAGCTCGGTGCCGGGGCGGGCTGGGCGGTGGTGGTGAGCAGATGCTGGACGAGGGTGACCAGGGTCGCGATCCCGGAGCCGGCGACCCGCGCGTCGCACAGCACGACCGGCACCTCCGGCTTGAGGTCGATCGCCGCCCGCACCTCGTCGGGTTCGTAGCGGTACGCACCGTCGAACTCGTTGACGGCGACGACGAACCCGATGCCGCGCCGCTCGAAGAAATCCACCGCGGAGAAGGACTCCTCCAGGCGGCGGGTGTCCGCGAGGACGACCGCTCCGAGCGCGCCCTCGGAGAGCTCGTCCCACATGAACCAGAAGCGCTCCTGGCCCGGTGTGCCGAAGAGGTAGAGCACGTGGCGGGCGTCCAGCGTGATCCGGCCGAAGTCCATGGCGACCGTGGTGGTCGTCTTGGCCTCGATGCCGTCCAGGCTGTCCGTCGCGGCGCTGACCTGAGTGAGCAGCTCCTCCGTGCTGAGCGGATCGATCTCGCTGACCGCTCCGACGAACGTCGTCTTGCCCACTCCGAAACCGCCCGCGACCAGGATCTTGAGCGCGGCCGGAAACAGGTCGGCGGTTTCAGAGCCGTCGTCGTAGGCCATCGAGCACCGCCTCCAGGAGTGATCGGTCCGTGGATGTGTCATGGGTGCGCGGCGCCCGCGCGGTGACGGCGCCGCAGGCCACGAGGTCGGAAAGGAGCACCTTGGTGACGACGGCCGGCAGCCTCAGGTGCGCGGAGATCTCGGCGACCGACGTCGGCCCGTGGCACAGTCCGAGTGCCATGGTGTGTTCGGGGCCGAGGTGTCCCTGCGGCGCCGATCCGGTGGCCATCACCAGACTGAGCAGATCCAGCGCCGTCGTCGGACGGGTGCGGCCGCCGCTGACCGTGTACGGACGGATCAGCCGGCCGGCCGCGTCGTCCAGCAGCGGCCCCTCCTTGGGCGCGGGCATGTCACTGCCCCGCAGTGCTCGGCACCCCCGCGGCCGCTCTGGCCGGCGTGACCAGGTACGGCCGTACGCTCTTGACCAGCATCGCCATCTCGTACCCGAGCACGGCGGCGTCGGCCTCGCGTCCGGCGAGCACGGCCAGGCAGGTGCCGGAGCCGGCCGTGGAGACGAACAGCAGGGTGGAGTCGAGTTCCACGACCACCTGGCGCACCTCGCCGCCGTCGCCGAAGCGGGCGCCGGCGCTGCGGCCCAGCGAGTAGAGGCCGGAGGCCAGGGCGGCCATGTGGTCCGCGCTGTCGTTGTCCAGGCCGTGAACGGATTTGACCAGGCCGTCGGAGGAGAGCAGTACAGCGTTGCGGGTGTACGGCACTCGCTGTACGAGGCCGCTGAGCAGCCAGTCGAGGTCCGAGACGTGGCCGGACGGCACATCGCTCGCCATGGTGCATCTACTCCTTGATGGTGGTGTCCTGGGGGTGCAGGTCGGATCGTGCCGGGGCGGTCGGCGGCTGCGCAGCGGCGAGGCCGATGCCGCGCTGGAAGGCGGCCATCAGGCCCGGGTCGTGGAGGGCCTGGTCGTCGTCCTTGCGCGGCGCGGGGGCGTCGCGCAGTTGCGGGACCAGGTGCTCCTGACTGCGGCGCTTGGGGAGTTGGGGGCGGCCCATGGTGTCGCGCACCGCGTGGGGGCGCAGCGGGTCGACGTCGGTCTGCGGGGGGTCCGCTGCCGGTTCCTGCGGTTCCTGGTGGGACGGGGTGTGGCCGTAACCGGGCTGGGCGGCGGCCGGGTGGGGTCGCTCGCCGTGCTCGCCGCGTACGGGCAGGGGTTCGAGCCGGTCCGAGACCCGGACCGGCTCGCGCTGTGCGGGCAGCGGCTGCGGCTGTGTCCGGTGCTGCGGGAGCGGTTCGGACGG
Source organism: Streptomyces sp. PKU-EA00015 (assembly GCF_013387495.1). Taxonomy (GTDB): domain Bacteria; phylum Actinomycetota; class Actinomycetes; order Streptomycetales; family Streptomycetaceae; genus Streptomyces. The sequence continues at coordinate 271,292 of NZ_JABZEE010000001.1, forward strand.
GAGCCGTGTCCGCGGATGCGGATCAGCCGGCGGTTGGGCGTCGGCCCCGGCGGGCTGCGGCCGAGGGATCGCCGGGGACTGCGGGAGCCGGGGCGGTGAGGTGGCCGCGATACGGGGCCCGGCGGAGGGCTGTTCGCCCTCGTTCTGCGCGAATCCGCCCGGCTCGGCACCGAGCAGGCCCAGCGGCAGGACGAGTACGGCCTGCACCCCGCCGTAGATGTTGGACTGCAGCCGTACGGCGATGCCGTGCCGACGGGCCAGCGCGGAGACCACGAACAGGCCGATCCGCCCGTCCTGCAGCAGATGCGCGACGTTGACCTGGTCGGGGTCGGTGAGCAGGGCGTTCATCTTGTCCTGTTCACCGAGGGGCATGCCGAGGCCGCGGTCCTCCACCTCGACGGCGAGCCCGGCCGTGACGTGCTGGGCACGCAGCAGGACCTGGGTGTGCGGCGCGGAGAACAGGGTGGCGTTCTCGACGAGTTCGGCGAGGAGGTGGATCACGTCGGCGACCGCGTGCCCGCGCAGCGTGCCGTCGACCGGCGGTACCAGCTTGACCCGCGGGTACTGCTCGACCTCGGCGATCGCGGACCGGAGCACCTCGGTCATGGTGACCGGGTTCGACCACTGGCGGCGGGAGATGGCGCCGCCGAGGACGGCGAGGTTCTCGGCGTGCCGGCGGATGCGGGTCGCGAGGTGGTCGACGTGGAACAGGCCCTTGAGCAGCTCGGGGTCCTCGACCTCGTTCTCCAGCTCGTCGAGCAGCTGGATCTCGCGGTGGACGAGCGACTGGAGCCGCCGTGCGAGGTTGACGAAGACCTCGACCTTCTGCTCGTTGCCGACGCTGCTGGAGAGCCGGGACGCCTGGACGACCGCCGTGACGGCGGCGTCGTGCGAGCGGGCCAACTCCTGTGCCAGCAGGTCGAATTCGTCCGCCCCGGGCACCGGGGGCGCGGAGTCGCGGCGGGGCTGGGGGACTTCGCCGCGGCGGAGTCCGTCGACGACGGTGCGCAGTTCGGCCTGTCCCCGCGCGGTGGTGCGGCGCAGCGTGGAGGCGCGGTCGAGCAGGGACTTGGCCGTGCGGTCGGCGCCCACGGCGGCCGCTGCCACGGCCGTCACGGCGAGGGCGGCCATGCCCAGGAGTACGGCCCACAGGGCGAGGGTCGGTTCGGGGGACGCGACACGCAAGGTGAACAGCACCGCTGCCGCGCCGCTGAGGGCGGCGGCTACGGTGGGCAGGACTGCGGAGCGCAGGAGTTGGGGTCTTATGCGGGTTTCCGACGGCGTCGAGGTCTGCGACCGCCCGGGCGAGGACAGGGTGCGGGCGCCTGGCCGGCCGTGACGCCCGCCCTCTCGGCGGTCGGACCGCGTGGCGGGTGCGCGTAGTTGAGACATCAGCGTCCTTGGTACGTGGGCCCCAGGAATCGGCGTACTGCGGTTGGGCGACGTCGGTGCGCGGCGGGCCGAGGGCACACGAAGGCAAGCCCACCGTGGATCACCGGCCACACACGGTAGTCGCGGAGCAGCCGCGTCCGGCGGGCAGTTGGGAAACTTCCCCGCCGTGCGTCCCGCTCTGGTATGAGGGCTCGTACGCCAGCCCGAAAACACGCGTCGACCCCGTGCCGCGGGGCGGCAACGGGGTCGACAGTGATGATCACGGCTGGATCCGGCCGTTCCGATCCGGCCGCCGCAGGGTGCGGCCGACGGATGCGGTGCGACGCGAGCCGGCTGCGGCTCCGGCTGCGGCTGCGGCCCGATGCGATTCCCGGTCAGCGGGAGGGCGCAGCCTCCGGGGTGCCGCCCGGGTCCTTGTCGGCCGCGGGAGGGGCCTGCGGGGCCGTGACGGCCGACGCCGTGGCCGCGGCGGCGTCCGTCGCAGGGGTCCAGCCTCCGGCCGGAGTGGTCGCCACCGCGCGCCACCACAGCGCGGACGGCACGTTCGCCGCGGTCGGCTCGAAGGGCTCACCCGGACGGGGCAACGCGACGGCGGCTCCGGCGCCGGACGCGGCCGTGACGGTGCCCTCGGCGGGCTCGGCCCACGGGTGCGGCGCCAGGTTGAACGTGCCCCAGTGGATCGGCAGCATCACACCGGACGGCGTACCGCCCTGGAGGTCCAGGTGGGCCCGCATGCCCTCTGCCGGTGTCATGTGGATGTCCGGCCAGTACTCGGAGTAGGCGCCGATCTGGATCATGGTCGCGTCGAACGGTCCGTGCTCCGCCCCGATGTCCGCGAAGCCGGGGAAGTATCCCGTGTCGCCGCTGTGGTAGATCCGGTGCTCGGGGCCGGCCACCGCCCAGGAGGCCCAGAGGGTGTGCTGCTGGTTGCGCAGTCCGCGCCCGCAGAAGTGGCGGGCCGGTGTGGCGGTCAGCCGGATGCCGTGGACCTCGGCCGACTCGTTCCAGTCGAGCTCGCGCAGCCGGTCCGGGGCCACGCCCCAGCGCTCCAGGTGGGCGCCCACACCGAGGGGGACCGCGAACACGGTGTCCGTGCCGGCGAGGGCCCTGATGGTGGGCAGGTCGAGGTGGTCGTAGTGGTCGTGGGAGATCACCACGACGTCGACGGTGCCGAGAGCGGCGAGCGGCGCGGGCACGGGATGCAGACGCTTGGGCCCGACGAAGGCGAAGGGGGAGCAGCGCTCGCCCCAGACGGGGTCGAAGAGGATCCGGCGGCCGTCTATCTCCGCCAGGACGCTGGAGTGGCCCATCCAGGTCAGCCGCAGCCCGGAGGCGGGCGGCTCGGCGAGATCGGCGACGGTGGTCGGGTGCACGGGCACATGACCGACCGGGGTCCGGCGGGCCCGCGCCTCCTTCTCGAAGTAGATCTTGGCGAATTCGACCATGGAACCGCCGGAGGGCCTGGTGCGCGCGCCCACCGGGTTGCGGAAGACGCCGTCGGCGAAGTTCGGAGAGCGGCGGATTCGCGCCATCCGCTCCCCGGCCGGGTCGGCTCCGAAGGCGGCCGGCCTGAGTGAACGCAGCCGGGCTCTCAGCGAGTGGGGGGAACCAGCGCCGGTCACGACACCTCCTGATGATCGGGGGCTTCTTCATTATGTGCGGGCACGCACGTCACGCCAGGTGTCCTGCGCTGCGTCCGATCCGTCATGACGGGCAACGCGCACCCCGGCGCCGGTGTTCCTGCCCCCTCCCCACGGGCCCCGCGCCGAAGCCTGCCGGCGCGATGTCACATTCCGGCGGCCCCCGTCCGTCGTACCGGCGAAAGGACACCGCGAAGACCCGTACGACAGGTACGGAGCCACGCACGACGACCGCAGGAGGCCCGTCATGGCCCGCATCTCCCTCGCACCGCGCCGCACCCTGTTCCTGCGCCTCACCGAGTGGTACACCCGGCGCAGGTACGGCAAGGCCCTCGACCCGCTGCGGGCCCTGGGACACAACCGGCGGGTGCTGTTCACCGACCTGAGGCTGGAGATGTCGGTCGCCAGGTGGAAGGCACTCGACACGGACCTCAAGGCGCTGGCCACGATGGCGTCCGCGGCGTCGATCGGCTGCAGCTGGTGCATGGACTTCGGCCACTGGGAGAACCGGACGCGAGGGATGGACGCGCGCAAGGTGCGGGACGTCCCCGTGTGGCGGGACAGCGACGTCTACTCCCCGCTGGAGCGGGACGTCATGGAGTACGCCGAGGCGATGACCGCGAATCCGCCGGAGGTGACCGACGAGCTGACCGGTCGCCTGCTCGCGGCGCTGGGCGAGGAGGCGTTCGTGGAGCTGACGGCGATGGTGGCGGTGGAGAACCTGCGTTCGCGCATCAATGCGGCACTCGGCCTGACCAGCCAGGGTTTCAAGGACCACTGCGAGATCCCGGCCGCCGCACGGTCCGCCACCGGAACGGCGGCCTGAGCCCGGACCACCGCATCCCCTTCCGCCTCGGCAGGAAGGGGGATCCCGCTCAAGATCGGCTGTGTAGGGTGACGCCGTGGCCCGGATTCGGTTGAACGTGTCGGAGCGGCGTGAGGAGCTGCTGAACGCGGCTGTCGAGCAGATCGAGGAGCGCGGCGTGGCGGCCGTGCGGATCGCCGATGTCGCCTCGTCCCTCGGCGTCTCCAGCGCCCTGGTGCTCTACCACTTCTCGTCCAAGGAACAGCTGGTCGCCGCGGCGTTCACGCATGCCGCCGACGCCGACCTGGCCCACCTGCGCAAAATCCTCGGGCGGCGCACCTCCGCGCTGCGCCGGCTGCGGGCGGCCGTCCGCTGGTACGCCCCGACCGGCCAGGCCAAGGGCTGGCGGCTGTGGATCGACGCCTGGGCGGCCTCCCTGCGCGATCCGACCCTGCGCGAGGTCGCCCGCGCCCTCGACCAGCAGTGGAAGGCGGCGCTGGCCGAGGTGATCGCGGAGGGCGCGGAGGCCGGGGAGTTCCCGTGCGAGGACCCGGCGGCCGCGGCCTGGCGTCTGACGGCGTTCCTCGACGGGCTCGCCGTTCAGATGACGTCGTACGCGGGTTCGCTGACCCGTGCGGCGATGCTGCAGTGGACGGACGAGGCGCTGGCCCGCGAGCTGGGGGTGGACCGCGAGTCGCTCACGGCGTCCCGCTAGCCGGGGCGTCTGCGCCCGGGGCGTGAGCCCCGGGCACTGTGCCGCCTCGGCTCAGAGCGGCAGGAGGTCCGGGCGCTTGGCCGCCACATGGTCGCCGGAGCTCTCGCCCCGCAGCCGTCGGCCGATCCACGGCACCAGGTACTCGCGCGCCCACTGGATGTCGTCGCGCCGCACCTCGAAGGCACCGCGCGGCGGGAGCGGCGGCCAGGGCTGGTCCGGGTCGGCGGGCACGTCGAGACCGAGCACCTGGGCGGCGCGCAGGGCGACGCGGGTGTGGCCCTCGGGTGACAGGTGCAGCCGGTCCGCGTCCCACGCACGCCGGTCCTGAACGGATTTGAGCGACCACAGGTCGAGGACGGGGCAGTCGTGGCGGTCGGCGATGGCCCGCACGTGCGCGGTGTACGTGGCGATCTTTCCGCGCAGATGACGCAGGACCGGCACGTCCCGGGTGTCGAAGCCGGTGGTCACCATGACCGTGCCGACCGAGCTCTTGAGGTCGGCGACGGCCCGCTCGAGCCGCTCGGCCACGTCGTCCGGGTCGCTGCCCGGCCGGATGATGTCGTTGCCTCCCGCGCAGAACGTCACCAGGTCGGGGGCGAGTTCCTTGGCCCTCGGGACCTGCTCGTCGACGATCTGGTCGAGGAGGCGGCCGCGTACGGCGAGGTTGGCGTACCGGAAGGTGTGCTCCGGCGTCAGGTCGGCGAGCAGCACCGCGAACCGGTCCGCCCAGCCGACGTACGTCCCGTCGGGACCGGGGTCCCCCACGCCCTCGGTGAAGCTGTCACCGATCGCCGCGTACGACCCGAATACGCCCTTGTTCTCTGTTCTCGAATCGTCTGCCACGGGAGCACATCTTTCCTTTACGGATGTGACCTACGCGACCGTAAGGAGGGGTTGACGGGAGGTGATCTATGCCACCTGTCAAGTTTCCGTCAAGCCGGAATACGCGGAATCCCCCGCTCCGCCGCCGGACGGAACGAGGGATGCGCGGCCGGCGGCCCAACGGGCCGCCGGTGTACGTCAGATGGAGACGCCGTGCTGGCGCAGGTAGGCCAGCGGGTCGATGTCGGAGCCGTACGACGGGCTGGTACGGATCTCGAAGTGCAGGTGCGGACCGGTGGAGTTGCCGGTGGAACCGGACAGACCGATCTGCTCGCCGCCTGAAACGCTCTGACCGCTGGAGACGGACAGGGAGGAGAGGTGGGCGTACTGCGAGTAGGTGCCGTCACCGTGCTGGATGACGACCTCGTTGCCGTACGAACCGCTCCAGCCGGCCGAGACGACGGTGCCCGGCCCGACGGACTTCACGCTGGTGCCGCTGCCGGCGATGAAGTCGACGCCGGTGTGGTAGCCACTGGACCACATGGCACCGGACGCGCGGTACGGCGTGGAGACACCGCCGCCGACCGGAGCGGTCCAGCCCGAGGACGCCGGGGCGGCCTTCTCGGCGGGGGCCTCGGCGGCGGGAGCCGCGGCGGCGGGGGCCGCGGCCCGCGAGGCGTCGCGCGAGGACCGGGGCTTGGACTCGGAGCGCGGCTCCGAGTCCTTCTTCGCCTTCGACTTCGCGTTGATGGTCAGCTCGAGACCCGGGTGGATCAGCGCCGGGTCCGCACCGATGGCACGGCGGTTGTCGTTGTAGAGCCTCTTCCAGCCGCCGCGGACGTTCTGCTCCTCGGCGATCTTGGCGAGGTAGTCGCCGGCGACGACGGTGTACGTCTTCGGGGCCTTCGCCGCGGCCGGAGCGGCCGCGGCGACCGAGGCCGGAGCGGCCTTCTGGGGAGCGGCGGCGGGGGTCGCGGCGTTGGCGCCGGTTGCGCCGAGCAGCGGCAGGGCTATGGCGGCGCTGCCCGTACCGGCGGCGACGAGGCCGCGAGTGACGGGGTTGGCCTTGGGACGGCGGTGCTTACCCTTTCCGGGCATGGCGCATTCCTCTCCGGCGCCTGCGAGGTGAGCTGTCGGGTTCGGGCTGGAGATGCCCGTTCGCGCTTGTTGCACGAATTAACCCCGAGCCGTCCGAATTCTCCGGATACGGCGTACTACCTGGTTCCCCCGCTCCTGCCACGCGTGAGTGGGTTCGAAGTCCGGTCGGCGGCAGGATTAGGCGGTCCGTCCGGATTGAGCGTGACCGTAGGCGAGTACACCGGGCGGTACAAGCCGCGAATTTCGCCCGGCTTTCCCGGTCACGATTTCCGGGCCGCACCGCTCGTCACCCTCCGTGGACGAGTGACGGTCAATTCCCTTGCCGACCACGGAATTGACACAGGGAAAGCAGGCACGTTCCGTCACGAATATGATCCTGCTCACGAGCCGCATCCCATCTCCCCCGTATCCTGGGCACGTTATCCGTAAAGGCTCAATTCGGACAGAAGGCATAAACAATCATCTAAGGGCACACTTGGGCACCAAGCGCCGTCCGCAACGCCCGACTTCGTCCCCTGCCGCCGCGCGGCCCACGGCGGAGCCCCTCGCCGCCCGTTTCCGGCCACCCTGAATTCAGCCAGCCGCATCCCGGAGAAACACCAAGCGAATGACGGCAGGCCCCTTTCACGCAAAGGGAATCGGGCCGGGCCGCCGCACTCCTCGGCTTTCGATCGCGGCGGCCGGCCATTCACGCGGAGCCCGGCCGCGTGGTGCGCGGGGGCGCCCGCGGGCCCCGCCCTCATGACGGTGCCGGGGCGGCCGGTCCCGCCACGCCCGCGGGCACGGAACGCATCACGACCGACATGATTGCCTGATGAACCTGTGCCGTATCGTCGGATCGCGCCATCGTCGGCGACCGGCGCCGACGGCCGTCGCCTGAAGGAGTCCACGTGACGCAGCAGCTGCCGCAGGCCCCGTCGACCGAACCCCGGCTGGCCGGAGTCCGAAACTTCCGGGACGTGGGCGGACTGCCGACCGTGGACGGCGGGCGCGTGCGGCACGGCAGGCTCTACCGCAGCGGGCACCTCGCGCACGCCACCGAGGGCGACGCCGCTTTTCTCACGTCCCTCGGGCTGCACACGATCTTCGACTTCCGCAATGCGGCGGACCAGCGGCTGGAAGGCCCGGACGTCGAGCTCCCGGGCGTTCGGAACGTGAATCTCCCGCTGAGCGACCCTGCCGACGGCGCGGAGTTCTGGAAGATGGTCCGGGACGGCAACCTCGACCAGCTGAAGTCCATCCTGGCCGACGGCAAGGGCGCCGCCCGGATGATCGCCTCCTACCGGATGATCATCAAGGAGCGGACCGCCGAGCACAGCCGCGTCCTGCACGCATTGGCCGAGGACAGCGTCCCGGCGCTGATGCACTGCGCGGCCGGCAAGGACCGCGCCGGCCTGTCGATCGCGGTGACCCTGCTCGCCGTCGGCGTGGAGCGCGAGGCGATCGAGGCGGACTACCTGAAGTCGAACGACCCGCACCGCCGCTACAAGGTCAAGCGCGGCGACGACTCCCCCGAGGCCATGTCGGCGGAGGTCATGGAGCTGCTGAGCCCGCTGTTCGACGCCCGCGCCACCTATCTGTCCGCCGCGTTCGAGACGATCGAGGAGACGTGGGGCGGCACCGAGCAGTACCTCTCGAAGGGGCTCGGGCTCTCCGCGACGACCCGTGAGCGGCTGCGCGAACGGCTCGTCGAAGAGGGCTGAGCCCCGGGGCGGGGCCGCCTACTGGTTCTGGCCGCCCACGAGGAAGAGCAGGTAGAGGAACGCGGCGACGAGGTGCCCCGCCACGAGGTAGGCGAACAGGCGGATGACCAGGCCGCGCGGGAAGCGGTCCTCACGCCTGTTCTCGGGCGTGTCCGGCAGGGGCTTGTCCAGGGGGTCCCATGTGGGCGTCATCACAACCTCCGGGGTCAGACGTGCGGGTGCGGATCGGGACTCTGCAGCAGGGTGTGCATGAAGAGCAGCTCCGCGCCCTCGGGCGTGGCGGCCGCGATGCGGTGCGGCGTGAGCGAGTCGAAGTGCGCGCTGTCCCCGGGCGCCAGCTCGTGGACGGCGTCGCCGAGGCCGAGACGGAGCCGTCCGCCGAGGACGTACAGCCACTCCTCGCCCGGGTGCACCCGGATCAGATCGCCCTGGGCTCCGTACGGGACGACCACCCGCAGGGCCTGCATGGCCCGGCCGGGAGCGCCGGCCTGGTGGTACGTCCAGCCGTCGGCGGACGCCGGCTCTCGGCGGCCGGCCCGGATGACCGGCTCACGCTCGGGCGGAAGCTCGCCGAGGACCTCGGCGACCGTCGTACCGTAGATCCTGGCGAGGGCGAGAAGCATCGGCAGCGAGGGCTGCCGGTTCCCGGTCTCGAGCCGGGACAGATGGGCCGGGGAGAGCCCGGCGCGCTGGGCGGCGGCCTCGAGGGTCAGCCCGCGGCGGCGGCGCAGCTCGCGCAGCCGCGGCGCGACGTGGTGGATCCCCTCGCCCGTCGGTGCGGCGGAAGTGGTCATGCGTCCATTGCGCCAGGCTCTTGCCCAGGAGGCAAGTTTCTTGCCTCTCAGGCAAAGGCTCCGGGGATCCGCTCAGCGGTTGGCCACGGCCTGCTTGACCAGCGTCTTGCCGAAGTCCCACATCAGGGCGCCGCCGTTGTGGGCGTCGTCCATGACCGCCGTGAACGCCGTCACGAACCGGTCCACCTCGCGCTCGCCGATGATCAGCGGCGGGATCAGTTTGATCACTTCCATGTGGTCGCCGGCGACCTGGGTGAGGATCCGGTGCCGCTGCAGCAGCGGGACCACGACCATCTGCGCGAACAGTCCCTTCCGGGCGGCCTGCAGCATGGCCCACCGGCTGCGCAGCCGCATCGACTCCGGGCGTCCGAACTCGATCCCGATCATCAGGCCGCGGCCGCGGACCTCCCGCATCAGCTCGTAGCGGTCCACGAGCGCGGCGAGCCGCGCCCGCAGCAGCTCGCCCGTCACCCGGGCGTTCGCCACGACATGCTCGTCCTCCAGCACCGACAGGACGGCCAGGCCCGCGGCCATCGCCTGCGCGTTGCATCCGAAGCTGGCGGAGTGCGCCAGCACCCGGTCCATGGACGAGTAGACCTTCTTGAAGATCCAGTCCTTGGCGAGCGTCGCCCCGATGGGGATGTAGCCGCCGGACAGGGCCTTGGCGAGGCAGATCATGTCGGGCTCGACGCCCGCCTCGTACTGGAAGGCGTAGAAGTCGCCGGTGCGCCCGATGCCCGTCTGCACCTCGTCGGCAATCAGCAGCGCCTTGTGCCGGTGCAGCAGCTCCTGTGCGGCCCGCAGAAATCCCGGCGGGCTCGGCAGCACCCCCTTGCCCTGGATGGGCTCGACGATCAGACCCGCGACGTCGCCGCTCTGCAACTCGCGCTCCAGGGCGTCCAGATCACCGAGCTCGATGGCCGAGTCGGGCAGCAGCGGCTCGAAGCCCTGCCGGAATCCGGGCTCGCCGTTGACCGAGAGGGACCCCGTGGTCAGACCGTGGAAGGCGTGCGTGCAGTAGAGCATCCGCGGCCGGCCGGTGACGTACCGGGCGAACTTCAGCGCCGTCTCCACCGCCTCCGTTCCGCTGTTGCCGAAGAACACCCGGTCCAGGTGCGGCGTGTGGGCGAGCAGCTTCTCCGCGAGCAGGCCCGGCAGTGGAGCGCAGTCGAAGCGGGTGAGGTCCGGCAGTGAGGCGTCGAGCACGTCGTGCAGGGCCTTGCGTACGACCGGATGGTGACGCCCGAGGCCCATGACGCCGAACCCGGCGAGCATGTCCAGGTAGTCGTGTCCGTCGGCGTCCCAGAAGTACGCGCCCTCGGCCCGCTCGTAGATCTTGTCGAAGCCGATGGTGTGCAGCATGCGCGGAAGCTGGTGGTTGAGGTGACGGGCGTGCAGCTCGTAGCGTTCGGCCCCGCGCCGGGCCAGCAGTGTCGCCAGGTCGAAGCCCTTGGACGCCTCGGTCATCACTCAGTTCTCCTTGCCTGGGCCCTCGGCAGGCCGGTCCCGGAGTGCCATGGCGGCGCCGGACCGAGGTCGGGCCCGGTGAGCGCCGTGAGGTCCCGAGGCCCCCGGACTGTGGTCGCGGATCGACATGTCTGCCCCCTTCACGTGCTGGACGGCTCCGGGCCGCGGCGGCCGGTCCGGCGGACCGCCGCTCGCCGCCGCCGTGGGATCACCGGCTGCCGCTGACCGTCTCGCGGGCGGCGCGCAGGGATTCCTTGAGCGAACCCATGGTGGCGAGCACGGCGGTCGGTTCGTAGCCGCAGTGCGCCATGCAGTTGGCGCAGCGCGGGTCCTTGCCCCGTCCGTACTTGCTCCAGTCGGTGTCCTCGATGAGCTCGCGGTAGGTGGGGACGTAGCCGTCGCTCATCAGGTAGCAGGGGCGCTGCCAGCCGAACAGCGAGTAGTTGGGGATGGCCCAGGCCGTGCAGGGGAAATCGGCCTTGCCTTCGAGGAAGTCGAGGAAGAGCGGGGAGTGGTTGAGCCGCCAGCGCCGCCGGTTGCCGCCGGCGAACGCCTTCCTGAACAGCTCGCGGGTCTGCTCGACACCGAGGAAGTGCTCCTGGTCGGGCGCCTTCTCATAGGCGTACGCGGGCGAGATCATCATCTCGTCGACCTCGAGGTCGTCGTTGAGGTAGTTCAGGACCTCGATGACGGTCTGAGGGGTGTCGGTGTTGAAGAAGGTCGAGTTGGTGGTGACACGGAAGCCGCGGCGCTTGGCTTCCTTGATCGCCTCCACTGCCTCGTCGAACACCCCCTCCTTGGCGACCGACTCGTCGTGCCGCTCGCGCAGTCCGTCGATGTGCACGGCGAAGGCGAAGTAGCGTGACGGTTCGAAGTTCTCGATCTTCTTGCGCAGCAGCAGCGCGTTCGTGCAGAGAAATACGTACTTCTTCCGGGACACCAACTGGCGGACGATCTCGTCGATCTGAGGATGCATCAGCGGCTCGCCGCCGGCGATGGAGACCATCGGGGCCCCGGACTCCAGCACCGCCCCGACCGCCTGCGCCACCGGCATCCGCTGCTTGAGCACGCCGGCGGGATGCTGGATCTTGCCGCATCCTTCGCACGCGAGATTGCAGGCGAACAGTGGTTCGAGTTCAACGATGAGGGGGAACTTCTCACGCCTGCGGAGCTTCTGTTCGAAGAGATACGTCCCGACCCTGATGGTCTGGCGGAGCGGCATGGCCATCTGGCTCACCTCCTGGGGAGCAGCAAAGAACGGTGCCATTCGTAGAAAGCAGGAAGGACGGCACGAAGAACACGGAAAGCCGATATTCCACCGCGTACCGTGCTGATACGGACCAGTTCGTGCTCCGGAGCATCCACGACCACCCGGACGGCCGCAACCGGGCGGGGGCCGGTGCGCAGCGCGCTGCTCAGCGTGGCCGCGGACTCCATGTCGACGGCGATCGCCCCGGTGGCCTCCAGCCGGGCGCGCTCGCTGCCCCGCACCACATGGTCGACGCCGGTCAGCAGTCCGCCGTGCACGGTGCGTCCCGGTACGGCCCTGGCCACCGCCCGGCGCAGCAGTCCGGCAGCCGTGCACGCGGTGGTGACCTCGTCGAAGCGGGTCTCGTCCGCGACGACCAGATCACCGGGGTGCATGCCCGGGGCGAGCCCCGCGCAGAAGCCGGAGGCGACGACGGCGGCCTCGCGCAGTGGGCCGCTCGCACAGGCGGCGAGCACGGCCCGTTCCGCGTTGACCGGACCCATCCCGGTACGCAGCACCGTGACGTCCCCGGGCCGGCCGTCCGCGTCCAGGGCGCGGACGCCGCTGCGCAGGGCGGCCTTCTCGATACCGAGCGCGCAGGCGATCAGCAGCCGTGCGGCGGAGCCGGCCGGCTCCGGGGGACGGGCCATCATCCCCCCTTGCGGGTGTGCGCGCGGGCGGCGGGGGGTTCGCCGTGCACGAAGCGGCCCAGCGCGGTGAGCGGGAAGACCTGCCGGTACAAGTGGTAGTTGATGGAGAAGTCCCAGGGGAAACCGGTCCCGGTGAACTGCGGCTCGTCCCAGGAGCCGTCCGCGCGCTGGGCGCCGGCGAGCCAGGCGACGCCCCGCCGGGCGGCCCTGCCGTCCTGCTCCCCCGCCGCGATCAGCGCCAGCAGCGCCCAGGCCGTCTGGGACGCGGTGGAGGGGCCGTGCCCGATCCACTTCTCCTCGCGGTAGGAGCGCAGGTCCTCGCCCCAGCCGCCGTCGTCGTTCTGCACCGACTCCAGCCAGGCGACCGCCCGGCGCACGGCGGGGTGGGACCCGGGCAGTCCGGCCGCGGTGAGCGCGGGAACCACGGACCCCGTCCCGTAGAGGTGGTTGACGCCCCAGCGGCCGAACCAGGCGCCGTTCGGCTCCTGTTCGGCGAGCAGCCACTCGATCGCCCGGCGGGTCCGCGGGTGGCCCGCCTTGCCCTCGTACGCCAGCATCTCCACGACGTGCGCGGTGACGTCCGCCGACGGCGGGTCGATCACCTCGCCGAAGTCGCAGAACGGCAGCCGGTTGGGGAACGCGCTGGTGTTGTCGGCGTCGAACGCGCCCCAGGCGCCGTTCCTCGACTGCATGCCGAGGCTCCAGCGGACGCCGCGCTCGACCGCCGCGTCCAGACGCTCCGGGTCGGGGTGCCTGACCCTGCGCAGGGCGAGGACGACCTCGGCGGTGTCGTCGATGTCGGGGTAGTTGTCGTTGTGGAACTCGAACGCCCAGCCGCCGGGCGTCAGTCCGGGCCTGCGCACGGACCAGTCCCCGGGCCGTACGACCTGCTCGCTGAGCATCCAGTCGGCGGCCCTGACCAGCGCCGGGTGGTCGGCGGGCAGGCCCGCGTCGGCCAGCGCGATGGTGGCGAGGCAGGTGTCCCAGACCGGTGACTGGCACGCCTCGATCATGCGGACGGGCAGCCCGTCCTGCTCGTACCAGACGGCGAACCGGTCCAGCGACTCCAGGCCGGCCCGCATCACGGGGTGTTCCAGGTCGTAGCCGAGCAGGCGCAGCGCGATCACGGAGTACACGGCCGGGGGCTGGATGCCGCCCCAGCAGCCGTCGTTCTCCTGGCGCTCGATGATCCAGCGGGCCGCGCTGTTCATGGCGGTACGGCGCAGACGGCGTGGGGCGACCTTGTGGTACAGGTGCAGCGCCTTGTCGGCGCGCTGGAAGAACCCGTCCCAACTTCTCGCGCGGGCAAGCGCCTTGGGCGGGCAGGGGTTGTCCGGGTCGGTGTGCAGCTCCTCCAGCGGGAACGGCGCCGGACGCACGGGCCGCTTGGCGGACACGACGGTGAGCGGGACGATCGTCTGCCGGGCCCACTGGCCGAAGTCGTAGATGTTCAGCGGGAACCACGGGGGCAGGAAGATCAGTTCCGGCGGGAGCTCGGGCAGGTCCTCCCACTTCCACCAGCCGAAGAGGGCAAGCCAGATCCGGGTGAAGACGCGGCTCGCGGCGATGCCGCCTCGCGAGCGGATCCACGCCGCAGCGCGCAGCATGTGCGGGTCGTCGGTCCGGTCCCCCGCGAGCCGCAGGGCGACGTACGCCTCGATGGTGGTGGACAGTTCACCGGGGCCGCCGTAGAACGTCGCCCAGGTGCCGTCCTCGCGCTGCTGCCCGCGCACGAAACGGGCGGACGCCTCGGTGGTCCGCTCGTCCTGGATGCCGAGGAACTGCCGCAGCAGCAGATCCTCGGCGTCCATCGTCACGTTGGTCTCGAGGTCGCCCTTCCACCAGCCCTGGGCGTCCTGGCGTCGGAGCAGATGGTCGACCGCCCGTTCCACCGCCTTCCCGGCGGCCTCGCGGACGTCCGCGGGGGCCTTGGGCCCCGTGGCCGTCGTGGCTGTGCCGGGTGCGGGGGCGGTCGTGTTGCCGGCAGCGGCACCCGAGGCCCGCAGCGGCCCGTTGCCTCCGTCGGTCGTCGCTGTCATGGCTTCCCCTTCGTTGCAGTGGTCCTCTGCTGTGCTGGGGTCTCCGTCGGCCGGTGACGCTCAAGGTCACCGGCCGGCGACGCGATTCATATGGCGCGGCTGACGCTCCGCCTCGTGCTGCGTGTGATGGTGATCATCTCTTCCGTACGACGACGAAGTCCGCGAGCGCCACGAGCTGCGTGCGGATCCGTTCCGGCATGTCGACGCCATCGAGGGTCTCGATCGCGACGGCGTGCTGGCGGCGGGCCTCCTGGGAGGTCCACTCGCGGCCGCCCGCCTCCTCGATCAGGGCGGCCCTGGCGGCGAACTCCTCCTCGGAGAAGCTGTCGAAGTCGTTGCTCTTGGCGTCGGCCGCGAGCAGCGCGCCGAGGCGCTCGGAGGCCGGGCCGCCGGCGGCGAGCGCGGCGACGACCGGCAGGGACTTCTTGCGCTGGCGCAGGTCGCTCCACGTCTGCTTGCCGGTGGCGACGGGGTCGCCCCAGATGCCGAGCAGGTCGTCGACGGCCTGGAAGGCCAGCCCGAGGTGGTAGCCGTACGCCTCCAGGGTGTCGGCGGTACGGTCGTCGGCGCCGCCGAGGACCGCGCCGATGGAGACGGCGCAGGCCAGCAGCGCGCCGGTCTTGTTGCCCTCCATCTCCAGGCACTCCTCGACGGTGACCCGCTCCCGGTGCTCGTAGGAGATGTCCTGGGCCTGGCCGTCGATGAGCTTGCGCGTCGCGGTGGTCAGGCGGCGGGTGGCGCGGCCCGCCTCCACGGTGCCGATCTCCAGCAGGAGTTCGTTGGCCAGCGCGAAGAGGGCGTCGCCGACGAGGATGGCCTGCGCGGGGCCGTGCACCTTCCACACCGTGTCGCGGTGCCTGCGCTGCTCGTCGCCGTCCATGAGGTCGTCGTGCAGGAGCGAGAAGTTGTGCACGAGCTCGACCGCGACCGCGCCGGGGATGCCGACCTCGGGCGCGGCCCCGGCCGCCTCGGCGGACAGCAGCGCGAGCGCGGGGCGCACCGCCTTGCCGCCGTCGCCGTCCGAGGGGCGGCCCTCGGCGTCGATCCAGCCGAAGTGGTAGGCGGCCACGGTGTCCATGGGCGGGGCGAGCCGGTTCACGGCGGCACGCAGCACCGGCGTGGACAGGGTGCGGCCGCGCTCCAGCAGCGCGGCGATGTCCGTGGCTTCCACGGCCTGGGCGGTCTGTGCGGTGTCTTCAGCCGGGTTCGCCGAGGGCACTGTCGGCACGCTTACTCCTCTTGTTCCAGTCCTGGTGCTCACGCCGCCTCCTTGAGCGGATGTTCATGGCGACGGCCGAGCGCGGAGAGTGCAGCACCGGCGGCACTGAACCCGCTGCGCACGGCGCCCTCCATGGTCGCGGGCCAGCCGGTGGCAGTCCACGCGCCAGCAAGGTACAGGCCCGGGGCGCGCGTGCGCGCGCCCGGCCGCAGGCGGCCGATGCCGGGGGCGGGCGCGAACGTCGCCGTGCGCTCCCGGGTGACGAAGAAGTCGCGGACGCGTGCGCCCCGCGCGGCGGGCAACAGCCGTTCCAGTTCGGGCAGGTAGCGCTCGCGGAGCACGGCGACGGGATCGTCGATCTCGTCCTCGGCCGCCGACTGCGACAGCGCCAGGTACTGGCCCTCGGTGCACCCGGAGGCGTGGGTGCGGTCGAAGACCCACTGCACGGGAGTGCCGAGCGCGGCGAAGAACGGGCGGCGCAGCACCTTGCGGTCGTAGACGACGTGGACGTTGAGGATCGGGGCGGTGCCGATGTCCAGCAGCCGACCGGGGTCGTCCACGGCCCCTTCCGGCAGCAGGGCGTGGGCCTCGCGCTGCGCCACGGCGAGGACGACGGCGTCGGCGTGCAGCGTCTCGCCGCCGGCCGTCACCTGCCAACGGCCGCCTTCGGCGCGGGTGATGCCCCGCACGCGGGTGGACAGTCCGGTGCGCACACCGGCCGCGTCGAGCGCCTTGCGGGCGAGGGTGTCGTGCAGTTCGCCGAGGGGTACGCGGGCCCAGCCGATGTCGGCGGCGCCGGGCTCGGAGAGCAGCCCGGTCTTGAAGACCATGGCGGCGAGGCCCATGGAGGCGTGCGGTGCACGGGCGTTCAGGGTCGCGACGCCGACGAGGTCCCACAGGGCGGCGACGGCGCGCGGCGACTGGCCGTGCCGGCCGAGCCAGGTGGCGAAGTCGATGCCGTCGAGCGCGGGGTCGGCGGGGTCGAGCCTGCCCAGCGCCATCGCGGCGCGTGCGACGCCGGCGCGCTCGGCGAGCGAGAGGTGCGGGTAGGCGGCTAGCCCGCCCGCGAGGTGCAGCGGTACGGGCAGGGCGGTACGCCGCAGCCGGCCGAGCCGCGGTCCCCCGGGAGCCGCCACGTCGAGTACGGGGACGTCCAGCCGGTCCTGCACGGGCGCCAGCCGGGCGGCGTCGATGCGGTCCAGGAACCAGCGGTAGGCGGTGCAGCAGCGCAGGTGGACGTGCTGGCCGTTGTCGACGGTGAGGTCGCCGCGGCGGAAGGAGAAGGCGAGTCCGCCGAGGCGGGGCCGCCCCTCGAGGAGGGTGACCTCGAGCCCGGCCTCGGCGAGTTGCAGCGCGGCGGTGACTCCGGCGATGCCGCCTCCGACGACCACGGCGTGCGGCCCCAGGGTGTCGTCGCCCGTCATCGGCTCTCCCTCCTTGGAGGCGTCACGGACATGCTCCCCGCCACGGGCGACTCCGGGTGCGGATGCGGCGCATGCGGGCCTTGCACGGCCCCGCGCGGGCGTACCACGGGCAGCCGCTGCGCGGCTCCCGGAAGGCCTGCCCGCCGCCGCGCGGCGCGAGCGTGCGGCGGTCGGTTGCGCCGGGCGGGAGGGGCGAGCGGTCCTCGCGGGGCCGCTACCGCGAGGGGCCTCACGCGCGGCCCCCCTGCGTGCGGCGGCCGATGTGGCGGGCGTCGAGACCCGAGAGGCCGCGGACCGCCACGTACGCCTTCTCGTGCCCGGGCAGGGAGACCCGGCTGCGCAGCACCGCCTCGGGGTCGCGCTCGATGCGGTCGAGCAGGCGGCGGTAGATGCCCGCCATGGCGGCGACGCAGGCGCCGCTGCGGCGGTCGAGCATGGGCAGCAGCCGGTAGCCCTCGGCGAACAGCGCACGGGCGCGGCGCGCTTCGAAGTGGACCAGGCCCACGAAGTCGGCCCCCGGCGGCGGGGTCGTGCTGTGGAAGCCCGCGGAGCAGCCGAACCTCGCCAGGTCGTCGGCGGGCAGGTAGCTGCGCCCGTTGGCGGCGTCCTCGCGAACGTCGCGGAGGATGTTGGTCAGTTGCAGCGCGAGGCCGAGTGTATCGGCGTACTCGGCGGCGCGTTCGGTGCCGCGTGCGCCGGGCTGGGTGCCGAACACGCCGAGCGAGAGCCGGCCGATCGCGCCCGCGACACAGCGGCAGTAGACCTTGAGGTCGTCCCAGGTCTCGTACGTCTTGCCGCGCACGTCCATCAGGACGCCGTCGATGAGCTCGTCGAGCCCGTCCAGCGGCAGGGGGAAGCACTGTGCCGCGTCGGCGAGCGCGACGGCGACGGGGTCGGTGTCGTCGTCGTCGACGGCGCCCTTCCTGATGCGGTCGAGCAGTTGCCGGGTGTCCTCCAGTCGGGCGTACTTGGCCTCGGGGGTCAGCGCACCGTCACCGATGTCGTCGACCCGCCGGGAGAACGCGTACAGCGCCGACATGGCCTGGCGCTTGTCGGCCGGCAGCAGCCGGATTCCGTAGGCGAAGTTGCGGGCCTGCTGCCCGGTCACGGCCTCGCAGTAGCGGTACGCGGCCTGTACCGGCGCGGGCGTCTGGCGCGATCCCTCCATCGTCCGGCTCATCCCTTCCTGCGTGCTCTTCGCAAGACCGCTCCCGTTTCGCGCAGTACGTGGGCCTTCGCGGCTTTGGGCGGTCCGGGCAGCACATCATGTCCGGCCGTGGCGATCGCGGCGAGGGCGGCGCGCCCACCGCCGACGAATCCGGCGAGGAGCAGCCGCAGCCTGCCGTGCACGCTGCCCACGAGCGTCGTGCCCTCGTCGAGGAGGTCGCGGGCCCGCTGGGACTCGTAGGCGATCAGTGCCCGCACCGAGGCGTTCGCCGTGGGGGCGGCGAGGTCCTCCTCGGTGACGCGGAAGCGCTCGAGGTCCTCGGCGGGCAGGTAGACGCGGTCGCGGGCGAGGTCCTCGGCGACGTCCTGGAGGTGCTCGACGATCTGGAGCGCGGTGCACACGGCATCGGAACGGCGGATGCGCTCCGGGCTCGACGTGCCGGTGATCGCGAGGACCATCCGGCCGACGGTGGTGGCCGACAGCGCACAGTAGGCGCGCAGGTCGTCCCAGGTCCCGTAGCGGCGGACGAGCTGATCCTGCCGGTTGGCGGCGATGAGGCCGAGGAAGGGCTCGGGGGTGAGCGAGTGGCGGCGGACGGTGGGCAGCAGGGCGCGCAGCAGCGGATGACGCGGGGTGTCGCCGGCCGGGTCGAAGACGCGGCGCAGGTCGGCCTCGAAGGCGTCCAGGAGGACGAGCGGGTCGTCGGCCTCGGCGGGGCCGACACCGAGGCTGCGGGCGTCGGCGCCGCCGGGGGCGAGGTCGCCGTCGCCGATGTCGTCGACGAGGCGGGCGAATCCGTAGACGGCCATGAGGTCGTCGCGCCAGTCGCGCGGGAGGAAGAAGGGGGCGACGGGGAAGTTCTCGTGGGCGGCCTTGTCGAGGGTCGCGCGGGCGGACGCCTCACGCGCCTCCCGGGCGGCCGTCACCGCGCACTGCCCGGTACGACGCGGACGGCACAGGCGTGGCGGAGCTGGGGAGATTCCGTCATGGCCGTCACATCTCCCGTTCTACACTGCCGACCCAATACATCCTATTTCGGACACGCCGCCGCCCATTCTCGCCTCCGGTGACTGCCCGACCCCCGAGACGGAAGGGATAAATCCCCGCACTTGCCGCGATTCCGCACCGCTACAGCTTACGTTGTACAACGCACGACGCGGCTCCGGGGTGCCGCTGCACCCGGGGGCGGCGCCCCGATTCGCCCCAACCTTCCCGCGATGCATGGAACTTGACCGTTGTCCGGCGGTCCGTGCGCATCCGGAGGGGCACGGCGAGAGGCCGCGACCGGTACGCGAGGGCCCCCGCCGCTCGGCCTGCGGCAGGGGCCCGGGGGCGTGGTGACGGCTACTTGCCGGTCTCCTTCTCGTACGCCTTGATGACCTCGTCGGTCGGGCCGTCCATCAGCAGCTCGCCCTTCTCCAGCCACAGGACACGGTCGCAGGTGTCCCTGATCGACTTGTTGCTGTGACTGACCAGGAAGACCGTGCCGGCCTCCTTGCGGAGCTCGCGGATGCGCTCCTCGGAGCGGATCTGGAAGCGGCGGTCGCCGGTGGCCAGTGCCTCGTCGATCATCAGGACGTCGTGGTCCTTGGCGGCGGCGATGGAGAAACGGAGCCTGGCCGCCATGCCGGAGGAGTAGGTGCGCATGGGCAGGGTGATGAAGTCGCCCTTCTCGTTGATGCCGGAGAAGTCGACGATGTCCTGGTAGCGCTCGCGGATCTCCTCACGCGACATGCCCATGGCCAGGCCGCCGAGTATGACGTTCCGCTCACCCGTGAGGTCGTTCATCAGCGCGGCGTTGACGCCGAGCAGCGAGGGCTGTCCGTCGGTGTAGACCCTGCCGCTCTCGGCGGGCAGCAGGCCGGCGATCGCCCGCAGGAGAGTCGACTTGCCGGAGCCGTTGGTGCCGATGAGGCCGATGGCCTCGCCGCGGTAGGCGGTGAAGGACACACCGCGTACGGCGTGCACCTTGCGCACCCCACGCGACTCGCCCTTGTCGCGGCGCAGGATCCGGCTCAGGGCCGCGGTGGCGCTCCCCCTGCCACCGCTGCCCGCGTTGACGCGGTAGACGATGTGGACGTCGTCCGCGATCACGGTCGGCACGCGTGCGGCCGACCCGTTGTCGTTCTTGTCGTCAGCCACGGCCGTACCGCTCCTCAGCCTTCCAGAAGTACACGAAGCCCGCGAAGCCGATCACGACGGCCCAGCCGAGGGCCGACGCCCACACGTGCGAGGGCAGGTTCTCGGAACCGTAGCCGTCGATCAGCGCGAAACGGACCAGGTCCATGTAGAGGGCCGCCGGGTTGTACATCAGGACGTCGGCGATCCAGGCCGGCCGGTCGGCGAGCATGATCGGGATGGAGAACATCACACCCGACGCGTACATCCACGTCCGCATGACGAACGGCATGAGCTGGGCCAGGTCCGGGGTCTTCGAACCGAGCCGCGCCATGATCATGGCCAGGCCGGTGTTGAACAGGAACTGCAGGGCCAGCGCCGGGAGCACCAGGAACCACGACCAGGTCGGGTAGCTGCCGAACGCCACGACGATGGCGACCAGCACGATCATCGAGAACAGCAGCTGCTGGAGCTGCTGGAGCGCGAAGGAGATCGGCAGCGAGGCGCGCGGGAAGTGCAAAGCGCGGACCAGGCCCAGGTTGGACGAGATCGCGCGGACGCCGGCCATCACCGAGCTCTGCGTGAACGTGAACACGAACACACCGGTCACCAGGAACGGCACATAGACCTCGACGGGCATGCCCCGGCTGGCATTCAGGATCAGACCGAAGATCAGGAAGTAGACCAGCGCGTTGAGCAGCGGGGTCGCCACCTGCCACAGCTGGCCGAGCTTCGCCTGGCTGTACTGGGCCGTGAGCTTGGCCTGCGAGAAGGCCAGGATGAAGTGGCGCCGCCCCCACAGCTGCCTGACGTACTCGGCCAGGCCGGGACGGGCGCCGGAGACCGACAGTCCGTACTTGGCCGCGAGCTGTGCCGGCGAGAGGCCGTCGTCGGGCGACGGCGTGGGGCTCATCGCGACGGCACCGTCATGGGTTGTGTCACTCACAAGTTGAAACTTCCGTGTTCACGATGCGGGGCTGATCGGGGCTCTGTGTGTCCTTCGGCCCAGATGCTCTCAGAACCGAGCTTGTCAGACGACAGGAGGTCGGCCCAGCTTGGTGAGCCGCCACACAGTACGCCACTTCATGGGACGGCGCGGTCCGCAGGGGGTCCGCCACCCCTCCGCGAAGCCCCTGAACCACGCCTTCAGCGCGGGCGCCGTCGGCCGGCGCAGCAGCGTGAGCAGCACCCAGACGCCCAGGTAGACGGGGATGAGCGGCACGGGCAGATTGCGGCGGGCCACCCACACGCGGTTGCGGGCCACCATGCGGTGGTAGACCGCGTGCCGCGAGGGCGGCATCGTGGGGTGGAGCAGGACGATGTCCGCGCGGTAGTCGATGGCCCAGCCCGCGTCGAGCGCGCGCCAGGCGAGGTCGGTCTCCTCGTGGGCGTAGAAGAACTCGTCGGGCAGCCCGCCGACCTCCTCGATGACCTCGGTCCGCACGGCGTTGGCGCCGCCGAGGAAGGTCGTCACGCGCGAGGAGCGCATCGGGTCGGAGGCGCGCAGCCGCGGGACGTGGCGGCGCTGGGTGAGCCCGGTCTCCGGGTCGGCGATGCGGAAGCTGATGATGCCGAGCCGCGGGTCGGCGTCGAAGGCCTGGCGCACGAGTTCGCCGGTGTCGGCACCCGGCAGCAGGCCGTCGTCGTCGAGGAATAGCAGGACGTCGACGTCCCTGCCGGACGGGCCGAACGCCTCGATGCCCACGTTGCGGCCGCCCGGGATGCCGAGGTTCTCGGGCAGGTCCACGGTCCGCACGCCTTCGGGGACGTCGAGCACGGGGGCGCCGTTGCCGACGACGACGACCTCGATCCGGTCGCCGTGCTGCCCCGCGACCGAGTCGAGGAGCGCACGCAGTTCGTCGGGGCGGTTCCCCATGGTGATGACGACCGCGCCCAGCTTGAGCGGAGCCGTCATTTCAGCCTGCTCGACGCCAGGACAGAGACCAGGTGCAGCACCGTCTGCAGCAGCGCGATGCCGGCCAGCACGGCGACGCCGAGGCGCGAGAAGAACAGGTCGCCCCGGAGCTGGTCCAGGACGGCCAGCACCAGGATGAGCAGGGACGCCTCGATGCCGAGGACCAGCCGGTGGAACTTCAGCGCGGCGGCGGCCCGGCGGGCGAGCGCCATGCCGGAGGAGCGCGGCTCGGCCGCCGCCTCCTTGACCGGGGGCAGCCCGCCCTGGTGGCGGGCGACACCGACCAGGTCGGTCTCCGCCTTGATCAGGATCGCGCCGAGCGCGGCGAGCGTGCCGAGGAAGGCCCACAGCCAGTCGGTCCGCCCGCTGCCCCACAGGTCCGCGGCGCGCAGGCCGAAGCCGACCAGGACCGCCGCGTCGCACAGGTAGGCGCCGACCCGGTCCAGGTACACGCCGGACAGTGAGAACTGCTTCTTCCAGCGGGCCACCTCACCGTCGACGCAGTCGAGCAGCAGGTACAGCTGGACCGCCACCACACCGAGGACGGCACCCCAGATCCCCGGCACCAGCAGCGCCGGGGCGGCGAGGACGCCCGCGAGAGTCATCAGGTAGGTCAGCTGGTTCGGCGTGACCCGGGTGTTCACCAGCAAGCGCGTGACGCGCAGCGAGATCTCCCGCATGTACAGGCGCCCGCCCCAGTGCTCTCCGCTGCGCCGGTCCTTCACACCCGCCGGGTGAACGACCGGACGCAGTTCAGCTACGGATGGTCTTGGCATAGTCGGCGTACGCGTCCCTGATCTGGTCGGTGGTGAGGTCGAGGTGCTCGAGGACGGTGAACCGTCCCGGGCGGGTCTGCGGTGCGTACTCCACGGCGCGGACGAACTCCTCCGTGGAGAACCCGATCTCCTCCGGCAGCACCGGCAGCCCGTGCCGGCGCAGTGCCTCGGCGAACAGGGCCGCGTCCTCGCGCGCACCGCGCAGGTGCATCGCGAACGCGGCGCCGAGGCCGACCTGCTCGCCGTGGCTGGCGGCCCGCTTGGGATAGAGGAGGTCGAAGGCGTGGCTGATCTCGTGGCAGGCGCCGGACGAAGGCCGGGAGTCGCCGCTGATCGACATGGCGATGCCGGAGAGCACCAGGGCCTCGGCGAGTACGGTGAGGAACTCGTCGTCGCCGACGCCGCCGGGGTGGCGCAGCACGGCCTCACCGGCGGTGCGGGCCATGGCCGCGGCGAGGCCGTCCACCGGCTCGCCGTTGACGCGGTGGGAGAGCTCCCAGTCGGCGATCGCCGAGATGTTGGAGATCGCGTCGCCGATGCCGGAGCGGACGAAGCGCACAGGGGCGTCGCGGACCACGTCGAGGTCGATGACCATGGCGATCGGCGAGGGCACGCCGTAGGAGCCGCGACCGTTGTCGTTGTCGAGGATGGAGATCGGCGAGCACAGGCCGTCGTGCGCGAGGTTGGTCGCGACGGCGGCGAGCGGAAGCCCGACCCGGGCCGCGGCGTACTTCGCCACGTCGATGATCTTGCCGCCGCCGAGGCCGACGACCGCGTCGTACCGGCTGCCCTTTATGTCGTCGGCGAGCTTGACCGCGGAGTCGATGGTGCCGTCGCAGACCTCGTACCAGTCGGCGCCCGGCAGCGCGGGGGCCAGACGCTCGCGCAGCGCCTGCCCCGAGCCGCCGCTGACGGCGAAGGCCAGCTTGCCGGACGCGGAGATGCGCTGGTCCGCCAGAAGAGCGGCCAGATCGTCCAGGGCTCCCGCGCGGATGTCGACGACGACCGGGGAAGGAATGAGCCGGGTCAGTACAGGCACGCGATCTCACGGCCCTTCGCGAGGTCGTCGTGGTTGTCGATCTCGACCCACCTGACGTCCCCGATCGGGGCCACGTCGATCGTGAAACCGCGATGGACGAGCTCCTGGTAGCCGTCCTCGTAGTAGAGGTCCGGGTCCCGCTCGAAGGTGGCCTTCAGCGCGTCGGCGAGGTCGGCGGCGGCGTCGGGCTCGATGAGGGTGACACCGATGTACTCGCCGGTGGCGTCGGCGGGGTCCATGAGCTTGGTGATCCGCCGGACGCCCTTGCCGTCGGCCGTGACGACCTTCATCTCCTCGTCGGCGAGGTTCTTCACCGTGTCGAGGGCGAGAATGATCCGCCGGCCGTTTCCGCGGGCGGCGAGGAGCGTCTTCTCGACCGACACGGGGTGCACGGTGTCGCCGTTGGCGAGGATGACGCCCTCGGCGAGGACGTCACGGGCGCACCACAGGGAGTAGGCGTTGTTCCACTCCTCGGCCTTGTCGTTGTCGACGAGGGTGAGCTTCAGGCCGTACTTCGCCTCGAGCGCCGCCTTGCGCTCGTAGACGGCCTCCTTGCGGTAGCCGACGACGATCGCGGCCTCGGTGAGCCCGATCTCGGCGAAGTTGCCGAGGGTGAGGTCGAGGACGGTGGTGTCGCCGTCCACAGGCACGAGGGCCTTCGGGAGCGTGTCGGTGTAGGGGCGAAGACGCCTTCCGGCACCGGCTGCCAGTACGAGGCCGATCATGCGGGTTCTCCTTCGTCATGTACTGCGGGTGCACCCCGTTCATGGGCGGTCACCCAGAAGCGGATGCTCTCGGCCGGCACCACGAGCGCGACAGCCACGGCGATGACGGTCAGCGCGATGGTGAAGTCCGTGCCGTTCAGCAGGAAGGTCGCCAGCGCGACCGCCAGGACCCGCCCCTCGTGCCCGCCGATCACCCGCACCAGCCAGTGCGGGGGCGCGCCCGTACCGCCGCGTATGCGGTACACCGTGTCGTAGTGATGGTAGGCGACTGCCGCCACCAGCCCGAAAGCTGCCGGTAGCGCCCCGTTCACCTCCGCGTGAGCGGCGAGGACGAGGACGGTGCCGTACTCGGCGGCCCGGAACACCGGGGGCACCAGCCAGTCGAGGGCGCCCTTGAGGGGCCGCGCGACCGCGATGCCGGAGGTGACCGCGTAACCGGCGGCCGCCGCGACGGTCCACCCGGAGCCGAAGCCGGTGAAGGCGGCTGTGGCCACCACCGCGGCGGCACCGGCGACGGCGGCCGCGAGCGGTATGAGCCCGGGGAGGTCGCGCACGCTCTTGGCGGCGGCACGCGCCACCGTCTGGGCCAGCGGACCCGAGTCGGCGAGGTCCGCGAGCGCCTGGGCGGCGCGGTCGGTTCGGT
Source organism: Streptomyces sp. PKU-EA00015 (assembly GCF_013387495.1). GTDB lineage: Bacteria > Actinomycetota > Actinomycetes > Streptomycetales > Streptomycetaceae > Streptomyces. The sequence continues at coordinate 296,693 of NZ_JABZEE010000001.1, forward strand.
GGGCCCGGCGGGTGAGCGAGCGCAGCACGCGGCCGGCGGTGGTGTAGCAGGCGGCGAGGGAGCAGCCGGCCAGCAGGGCCCAGAAGACGATCCGGGGGGTGGTGATCGCGGTGAGCACCGCGATCATGGCCCAGCGCTCGCCGATCGGCAGCACTATCATCCGGCGCACCCACACCGTCCAGCCGACGCTGTCGAGCCTGTCCGACAGGGCTGCCGTGGGACTCGTGTTCGCTGTGGCGTCGTGGTTGGCCTCGTTGAACGAGAAGTCGACCACGTGCCGGCAGGTCTGCAGAACCATCGCGCCGAGCGCGAGCGCCCATACGTCGTCGCCGGCGCGTGCGGCGCCGAGGGCGAGACCGGCGTAGTAGGCGTACTCCTTGGCGCGGTCGAAGGTGGCGTCCAGCCAGGCGCCCAGCGTCGAGTACTGCAGCGAGTAGCGGGCGAGCTGGCCGTCGGTGCAGTCCAGGACGAAGGAGACGAGCAGCAGCACTCCGGCCGCGACGAAGCCCGGACGGGTGCCGGTCGCCGCGCATCCGGCGGCGATGAGCGCGGTGAGCAGCGAGGCGGTGGTGACCTGGTTCGGGGTCAGTCCGCGGCGGGCGCACCAGCGCGCGATGTAGCGGGAGTACGGGCTGACGCAGAAGGTCGTGAAGAAGCCGTCACGCGCCTTGACGGCGGAGCGCAGGCGGACGGCCTCGTCGTCGACGGCCTCGACCGCCGCGCGGACCCGGTGCCTCTGCTCCGCCTCCGTGGGCACCTCGGCGACAAGGGAGCCCAGCTCGGGGCGGTGCACGGTGGCGCCCCCGGCTTCGAGGGCGGTGGCGACGTCGTCCACCAGCCCGGCCCCGGTGACGGCGGCCGCGCCGGCGGGCACGGTCGCCGTGACCGTGCCCACGGCCGCGGTCAGCGCGGCGCGGGCGGCCGGCTGGGCGGTCAGCGCCCCGGTGACGGCGGCGGCAGGGAAGCGGGGGTCGGTCAGGGCCAGCCGCAGGGCGTGCACATGTCCAACGAAGCGGGGGTCGACCAGGGCGACACGCTGGGCTCGCGGCACGTCCGCGACGAGGGCGGCGGTGTGCTCGGGACCGTTGGCGACGTGCACGTCGAAACCCAGCGACCGCAGATCGCCTTCGAGCGGCGATCCGGGTACCGGCGGACCGGTGAGGATGGCGGTCGACAGACGAACTCACTCCTTGGAGCTGACGATGCACTGACACGGCGGCTCGGCCCGGTCCCCGGGCGGCGGCACGTCGGCTGAGGCTATCGGATGAAGGGAAGCGGGAATTCATCGGCCGTTCACGCCTCGGAGGCCCGCCGGGATCACTATGGTCGATCACCGCCTCGCGGGACAAACCGCGGCCGGACGCCGGGGCAGGGGCGGGGACCCGAAGGGAACGGGACACGGCGGCGGACACCGCGAGCGGGGACGGGGCACCGGGGGACACGGCCTAGGGTGGCCGTCATGACTTGGCTGATCACAGGTGGAGCGGGTTATATCGGCGCGCATGTGGCGCATGCCATGACGGCGGCCGGTGAGCGGGTCGTGGTGCTCGACGACCTGTCCTCGGGCATCCCCGAGCGGTTGCCCGAGGGCGTCCCGCTGGTACGCGGCTCCGTGCTCGACCAGGAGCTCGTGGCCCGCACACTCGCCGGGCACGGGGTCACCGGCGTCGTCCATCTCGCGGCGAAGAAGCAGGTCGGGGAGTCCGTCGAGCAGCCGCTGCGCTACTACCGGGAGAACGTGCACGGCCTGACGGTCCTGCTGGAGGCGGTCGTCGCGGCGGGGGTGCGGCGGTTCCTGTTCTCGTCGTCGGCGGCCGTGTACGGGATGCCGGAGACGGACCTCGTCCCGGAGAGCGCGCCCTGTGCGCCGATCAACCCGTACGGGGAGACGAAGCTCACCGGTGAGTGGCTGGTGCGGGCGGCGGGCCGCGCTCACGGCCTGGCCACGGCCTGCCTGCGCTACTTCAACGTGGCGGGCTCTGCCGCGCCCGAGCTGTCGGACACGGGCGTGTTCAACATCATCCCGATGTTCTTCGACCGGATCACGCGGGGCGAGGCCCCGCGCATCTTCGGTGCGGACTATCCGACACCGGACGGCACGTGCGTCCGTGACTACATCCACGTAGCGGACCTGGCCGACGCGCATCTGGCCGTGGCCCGGCGGCTGGCCGAACCGGACGCCGACGGCGATCTGACGGTGAACATCGGACGCGGTGTGGGGGTCTCGGTGCGCGAGCTCGCCGATCTGGTGAGCGAGGTCACCGGCCGGCCTTTCGTCCCCGTCGTGGAGGAGCGCCGGCCCGGGGACGCCGCGAAGGCGGTCGCCTCGGTCGATCTGATCACCAAGGAACTGGGCTGGACGGCTTCGTACGGGGTACGGGAGATGGTCGAGACGGCCTGGGAGGGCTGGCTCCGTCGGCACCCCGAAGCCGCGCGCTGATCGCACAAGCGTCTGACCTGCGGGCATTTCCGCAGGTCAGAGCACATGACAACGGTGTTCAGTGCCGTGTTGACCATACCCCCCACCCGTAGTTCACTGAGGCCTGGGCGACACCGCCGACACCGGCTTGGAGGCATCCTCATGGGGGCTGGGCACGACCACGGGCATACGCACGGCGGGCCGCCGCCGACGGGGACCGCGGCCGCCGCCTACAAGGGACGGCTTCGCATCGCCCTCTCCATCACGCTGGGCGTGATGGTTCTGGAGATCGTCGGTGGTGTGCTGTCCGGCTCGCTCGCCCTGATCGCGGACGCCGCCCACATGGCGACCGACGCCGTCGGACTGGCCATGGCCCTGCTCGCCATCCATTTCGCCAACCGCCCGGCCGGGCTGAACCGCACCTTCGGCTTCGCGCGGGCGGAGATCCTCGCCGCGCTCGCCAACTGCCTGCTGCTGCTCGGCGTCGGCGGCTACCTGCTGTTCGAGGCGGTCGAGCGCTTCATCACACCGGCCGAGACCCGCGGCGGCCTGACCGTCGCGTTCGCCCTCGTCGGCCTGGTCGCCAACATGATCTCGCTCTCCCTGCTGGTACGCGGCCAGAAGGAGAGCCTGAACGTCCGCGGCGCCTACCTGGAGGTGCTCGCCGACGCGCTCGGCTCGGTCACCGTGCTGGTGTCGGCCGGCATCATCCTGGGCACGGGCTGGCAGTACGCCGACCCGATCGCGTCCCTCGTCATCGGCCTCATGATCGTCCCGCGCACGCTGCGGCTGCTGCGCGAGACGCTCAACGTGCTGCTGGAGGCGGCGCCCAAGGGCGTCGACATGGGCGAGGTCCGGGCGCACATGCTGGCGCTGCCCGGCGTGGAGGACGTGCACGACCTGCACGCCTGGACGATCACCTCGGGCATGCCGGTGCTCTCCGCCCATGTGGTGGTGACCCAGGACGTGCTGGACGCGGTGGGGCACGAGAAGCTCCTCCACGAACTCCAGGGCTGCATCGGCGACCACTTCGACGTCGAGCACTGCACGTTCCAGCTGGAGCCCGTCGGGCACGCGGAGCACGAGGCGAAACTCTGTCACTGAGCGGGCGCGTCGTTGTTTAGGGTTCGGCCGGGGCGATCACGCCCCGGCCGAACCCTTGAGAGGAGCTGAGGTCGATGACTGCGGCAATGGAGTCCCCCTGCGCCTGGCTGCGTGGTGGTACCCCCAGCCCTGCGCGCGCCCGGTCCGTCATCCGCTTCCGGGCTCCCGGCCGCCCCTGATCCGACCCGGTCCGTCCAGCGGACCCGGTCGTGCCGTCGGCCGGAGCCCTTTCACACACAAGGGTTTCCCCGTTGTCCGACAACGCATCGCACGACGCTTTCTTCGCCCTGCACCATGGCCTTCCGCGGCAGGGCCCCGGTTCCGACGCCACCTCGCTGCGGCTGCTCGCCGCCGCGGGACCGCTGCCCGCGCATCCGCGGGTGCTCGACCTGGGCTGCGGCCCGGGCCGTTCCGCACTGCTGCTGGCCGCCGAGGCCGGCGCACAGGTGACCGCGGTCGACCTGCACCAGCCGTTCCTCGACGAACTGCGGCAGTCGGCCGACGCCCGCGGGCTCGGTGACGCCATCCGTACCGTCGGCGCCGACATGGGCGACCTTCCCTTCCCCGACGGGTCGTTCGATCTCGTCTGGGCGGAGAGCTCCGCCTACTCCATCGGCTTCGACACCGCCCTCGCCGCGTGGCGGCGGCTGCTCGCCCCGGGCGGTTCCCTCGTCCTGACCGAGTGCGAGTGGACGGCCGAGCCCTCGGCCGCCGCCCGCGCCTTCTGGGACCGGCACTACCGGCTGCGTACGACCGCGGGGAACTGCGCGGCGGCGTCCGCCGCCGGATACGCGATCCTCTCGGTGCACCGCCAGCCGGAGACCGACTGGGACGAGTACTACGGCCCGCTGGCCGCGCGGGCCGACGCCGCGGATCCCGCGGCGCCTGGCATGGCCGAGGCCCTCGCCGCCACGCGCGAGGAGATCGCCATGCGCCGCGAGCACGGCGCGGAGTACGGCTACACCGGCTATGTGCTGCGTCCGGCCGACCCCCGCTGGCGCACCCGCCCCGAGACGGCTGCCGACGCCGATGCGGTCCGCGAGCTGAACACGGCCGCCTTCCCCACGCCGGACGAGGCGGCTCTGGTGGACGCGCTCCGCAAGGACGGCGAGGCCTGGCTGCCGGGACTGTCGTACATCGCGGAGGCCGCTGGGGGTACCGCCCACGCCGAAGGCGGTGGAGGAGGCTCCCCCGCGGCGTACGCGCTGCTCACGCGGTGCCGTGTGGGCGACACGCCAGCGCTCGCGCTGGCCCCGGTGGCGACCGCGCCCCGGTACCGGCGTCAGGGCGCGGGGCAGGCGGTGGTGCGGGCCGTGCTGGACGCGGCGCGGGCGCGCGGTGAGGGCCTGGTGGTGGTGCTCGGGCATCCGGAGTACTACCCGCGGTTCGGTTTCGAGCGGGCTTCCCGGTACGGAATCAGGCCAGGTTTCGAGGCGCCGGAGGCGGCCGTGATGGCGCTGATGCTGGACGGATCGGCCGCGGTTGCGCGCGGTGAGATCCGCTACCCGGCGGCGTTCGGGGTCTGACGCGCCCGTCCGCCCCGCCGTGCGCACCGCGCGGCGGGGCGGACATGCCAGGCCGCCGAAGTGCGGACAAGCACCGTTTTTGCGGCAGACTGGGCAGACTCCCGGGGCCGAGGAACGATGCGAAGGATGGTCATGCCGATCACACCAGCCACTGCGGCGAACAGTTCGTCGAACGGCACATCACCAGCGATCCTGCTCGAACTGGTCGACGAACAGGGCAACACCATCGGCACCGCGGAGAAGCTCTCCGCCCATCAGGCGCCCGGCCGGCTGCACCGCGCGTTCTCCGTGTTCCTCTTCGACGAGCGGGGCCGGCTGCTGCTCCAGCGCCGCGCGCTCACCAAGTACCACTCCCCCGGTGTCTGGTCGAACACCTGCTGCGGCCACCCCTACCCCGGCGAGGCGCCGTTCGCGGCCGCCGCCCGGCGTACACACGAGGAGCTCGGGGTCTCGCCGTCCCTGCTCGCGGAGGCCGGCACGGTGCGCTACAACCACCCCGACCCGGCGTCGGGGCTGGTGGAGCAGGAGTACAACCACCTCTTCGTCGGCATGGTGCAGTCCGCACTCCGGCCGGACCCCGAGGAGGTCGGCGAGACGGCGTTCGTGACGCCCGACGAGCTGACGGAGCTGCAGGGCCGGGCCACGTTCTCGGCATGGTTCATGACGGTGCTGGACGCCGCGCGCCCGGCGGTCAAGGAACTGACGGGGCCGTCCGGCGGCTGGTGAGACCTGCGGGCGGGTGCGGGCCGCACCCGCCCGGTCGCGGGACTAGATCGGGGTGGCCTCACCGTTCAGCACCGGGACCAGCGGCAGCTCGGCCCAGATGATCTTGCCTCCGCTCGCGGTGTGCTCGACGTCGCACAGGCCGCCCGCCTCACGGGTGATCTCCCGTACGAGCAGCAGGCCCCGGCCGCCCGTCTGCGCGGAGTCCGCCTCCAGTGCCCTGGGCCGGTAGGGATGGTTGTCCTCGACGGACACGCGGACCCACTGGGCGCCGATGGCGACCTCGACGGCGACCTCGGGCGAGAGCAGGGCCGCGTGCCGTACGGCGTTGGTGACCAGCTCGGAGACGATCAGCAGGAGTCCGTGCACCACCTCGTCCGCGACCGGCACCCCCTGACGTGCCAGCAGGTCCCGCACCGCGCGCCGGGCCTGCGGGACGGAGACGTCGACCGCCGGAGCGGTGAAGCGCCAGACCCCCTCGTACGACAGCGGCCGGGCGGGCACGCTCCCGCGGCTCTCCATAGTTTCATCCTCGGCTCGTTTGCCACTGACCATCGAGTTAATAAGTGTTGGAGGTCAGTCGGTGAGGGCCGAGCAGCTGAACAGAACTGATCACCTTTCAGCGTCTTCTGACCGATTGCGTATGACAGCGTCAGTTGTGCGACTGGTCGGGAGCTCCTTCTGCGCGGTTCGCCCGGCCGATCGTTTCAGCAGTCTTTTCCCCGCCGGGATCCCCGCCGACCCGGGCGGATAGCATCCGGCGCATGGAGCCGTTCCAGTCCCCGCAGCCACAGCCGCAGCTGACGCACACCGTCGAGGACGGTGTCGCCACCGTCGTGATCAGCAATCCCGCCAAGCGCAACGCGATGACCGCCGGGATGTGGCGCGCCCTGCCCCAGCTGCTCGACGAACTGGCCGGCGACCCCGTTGTGCGGACGCTGGTGCTGACCGGAGAGGGCAAGACCTTCTGCGCGGGTGCGGACATCTCCTCGCTGCGCGAGCCCGGCGAGGACCCGCAGGCGCTCGCGGTCCGCGCGGAGGAGGCGCTCGCCGCCTTCCCCAAGCCGACGCTCGCCGTGGTGCGCGGGTACTGCGTGGGCGGCGGCTGCCAGCTCGCCGCCGCGTGCGACCTGCGGTTCGCCGCGGACGACGCGCAGTTCGGTGTGACGCCCGCGAAGCTCGGCATCGTCTACCCGGCGGCCTCCACACGTCGGCTGGCCTCGCTGGTGGGTCCGGCGGCGGCCAAGTACCTCTTGTTCTCGGGTGAGTTGATCGACGCGGACCGGGCGCTGCGCACCGGGCTGGTGGACGAGGTGCTGCCCGAGGGCGAACTGGGCCGGCGTGCGGCCGGGTTCACCCGCGTCCTCGCCTCGCGTTCGCAGCTGACGCAGTGCGCCGCCAAGGAGTTCGCCGCCGGCCGCACCGACCGGGACGCGTACTGGGCGGAGCAGGCGCGAGGGAGCGGCGACACCGCCGAGGGTGTCGCCGCCTTCCTGGAGCGCAGGGCACCGCGCTTCGGCTGGGCGCCGGGTCCTACCGGAGGATGAACCGGCTCCTGGTGCGGAACTCCTCCACGAGGTGGGCGGGCGCCTTCTCCGGCGATCCGGCGTCGTAGGGCGGCTGGGGGTCGTACTCGGTCAGCAGCTGTACGGCCTGCGCGTGCTCGTCACCGGCCAGCCTGCCGACCAGGGTCAGGCCCATGTCGATGCCCGAGGACACCCCGGCGGCCGTGACGTACTTGCCGTCGGTCACGACGCGGCGGCCGGTGGGCTCGGCGCCGAACGACCTGAGCATGCCGAGCGCGAGCCAGTGCGAGGTCGCCTCGCGCCCCTTCAGCAGCCCGGCCGCGGCAAGCAGCAGCGAGCCCGTGCACACGGAGGTGGTCCACGTGGAGGTCGCGTCGGCGGTGCGCAGCCAGCCGAGCAGGGCCTCGTTCTCCATCTGGTCGCTCTGGCCGGGCCCGCCGGGTACGACGACGACGTCCGGGGCGGGCACCTCGTCGAAGCTCTTCGTGGCGACGAGGGACAGCTGCCCCCGGTCGTTCGCCACGGGGCCGGGGCGCTCGGCGACAAAGACGACCTCCGCGCCGGGGAGGCGGCAGAGCACCTCGTAGGGGCCGACGGCGTCGAGGGCCGTGAAGCGGTCGAAGAGCAGGACGGCGATCTGCATGGAAGGGTCCCTTCGGTGGGCGGGGTGGGTCGACGGCGCGCGAGGCGGGCTCGTGCGCGGCTCGGTGATGCGTGGCTCGGTGATGCGCGGGCCCGGTGGTCAGGTGGCGCGGCGGTTCAGGCGGCGGGCGCGCCCGTGGCGCGGAAACGGCGGCGGTATTCGGCGGGCGCGACGCCGAGCGCCTTGACGAAGGCCCGGCGCATGGCCTCGGGGGTGCCGTAGCCGCAGGCGCGCGAGACGAGCGCGACCCCGTCCCCCGTGTCCTCCAGGAGCCGCCGGGCGTGTTCGAGGCGTACGCGTTCGACGTAGCGGCCGGGGGTCATGCCGGTCTCGGCCTGGAAGGCGCGCGCGAAGTGGCGCGGTGACAGGCGCGCCCGGCCCGCGAGCGCCTCCACCGACAGGTCGGCCTCGGGGTGCTCGGTGACCCAGTGCTGGACCTCGCGCAGCGGTTCGCGGCGGGCGGTCTGGGCGGCGAGCTGGGCGCTGAACTGCGCCTGGCCGCCCGGCCGGCGCAGGAACACGACGAGGTGGCGCGCCACGGTGAGCGCCACGTCCCGTCCGAGGTCCTCCTCCACGAGCGCGAGGGCCAGGTCGATTCCCGCCGTGACACCGGCGGAGGTGGACACCCGGCCGTCACGGACGAAGATCGGGTCGGGGTCGACCTCGACCGCCGGGTGGGCGCGGGCGAAGTGGTCGCAGGCGGTCCAGTGGGTGGTGGCGCGCCGTCCGTCGAGCAGTCCCGCCTCGGCGAGGAGCAGGGCGCCCGTGCACACGGAGACCAGCCGTTCGGCGCGCGCACCGTGCTCACGGAGCCAGTCGATCACCCGTGCGTCGGGACGGCGGGTGCCCTGGCCGCCGGGGACGAGGAGGGTGTGCGGGCGCGGGGCGTCGGCGAGAGCGAGGTCCGGAACGAGGGTGAGGCCGCTGGAGGTGCGGACGGGGGCTCCGTCCGGGGTCGCCGTACGGATCGGGTACGCCGCCGGGTCACCGATCGCCTTGCCCGCACCGGCGAAGACCTCCACCGGTCCGCTCACGTCGAGGCTCTGCACGTCGTCGAAGAGGACGACCAGGACGGATCGCTCTGCCATGCCCCCATCCTTCGCGCGCGGCCGGGATGGCCGCAATGACGAATGTCCCACCTTTCCTGCCATGAGGACGGAGCTGCACGGCTCCCTGTACCGCCGTACCAACCAGTCGGTAACCTGCGGGCATGAGCTCTCTTCCCCCGCAAGCGGGACGCCGCTGCCACAACGCGCTGAACCCGCTGCACTCCACGGTGTACTTCTCGCCCGACCTGGGCACGGAACTCGCCGGCCTCGGCATCGAGGATGCCTCCGCGGCCTACTTCGCGGCGCGTTCCGCGGCGCTGGGCGCGGTCGGGCCGGGCGCGGTCGCCGCGACCTTCTACAACTTCAACCCGGAGCTGATCGCCCGGCACCTGCCCGCGGTGTGGGACACCGCGTCCCCCGAGACGGTGCTTGCGGCCCGGCTGCGCGCCGCCGACGCGACGCTGCGGCGGCTGCTCGGCGAGGACGTCATGGCGTCGAAGGAACTGGCCGAGGCGGCGGAACTCGCCCTGCGCGCCACGGAGGCGTGCACGCGGTACGCCCGGCCGCTGTACGCCGCGCACGCCGACCTGCCGGTGCCCTCCGAACCGCACCTCGCGTACTGGCACGCGGCGACCCTGCTGCGCGAGCACCGCGGCGACGCCCATCTGGCCGCGCTGCTGCTCGCGGGCCTCGATCCGCTGGAGGCGCTGGTGAGCCACACGGCGACCGGCAAGGGCATGGCGCCGCGCTGGATCCTCGCGACGCGCGGCTGGGGCCGCGCGGACTGGGAGTCGGCGCAGGACCGCCTGCGGGAGCGCGGACTGCTGGACGCCGAGGGGGTGTTGACGGAAGCGGGCACGGCGCTGCGCAACGAGGTCGAGGAGCAGACGGACCGCATGGACCTCGCACCGTACGAACACCTGGGCGCGCCGTCCGTCGAGCGCCTGACCGAGCTGGGCCGCGGCTTCCTGATGACGGCGTTCGCGGCGGGCGCGTTCCCCGCGGACGCGACGGGCCGGCCGGCCTGACGCCGCCCCTGCCGCGCCGGGCCGAACCTCCCTGGGGTGCGCCCGCGTGGCCGCCGGGCCAGGGGCCTCGGGCCGTCGGCGGGGCCGGTTCGGAGGAGGGCTGTCGCCCCGCAAGGCGGGACGACAGCCCTCCGTCCGTTCCGGGCCGATGCCGGCTCCCGCCGGGCGGGGCGGCGGATCAGTCCGTGGCGGCCGGGGTGGGCGCCGGGAGAGCGCCGGTGCAGGTCGCGCGGCCGAATTCGCCGAAAGCGGTGGCGCGCTGGACGTGTTCGCCGCGAATGGCGAGCGTGCAGCTCGCCTCGCCGCCCTTCTCGTCCAGCACGATGCCGACGGACGGGTCCTTGCCGAGCGGCACTCGTACCGTCTTCTTCCACGGCAGTTCCACGTCGCTCTCGACCGTCGCCGCCCCGTCCTCGCTGCGGGCCTGGTACGAGATCTCGACCGTCCCCTTGCCCTGCACCTCGTAGGTGACCTCGGCGGTGGGAACGGGCTTGGCCGCGGGCTTGTCGTCCGAGCCGAGCAGGCCGTAGCCGACGAGTCCGCCGCAGACGAGGATCAGGACCGCGGCGATGACCACCGCCGTCCGGTCCGGCTTCCCGGCCGTCTCCGTCCCGGGCCCGGAGTCCTCCGCGGACGAGGGCTCCTCGTTGACTGGCGTCGATGTCATGACAATCCGGCTTTCGGTCGGCGCGCATCGCTGGGGAGGATGCACTCGGTACAGGACGGCTCGGATATACACCGGCCGGTCCGCCCCGGTCGAGCGAGCGGACAAAGGCAACGAAAGCCCCGAAGGCCGTGCTTCTTCGCCGCGGCGGCGCGCGACACGGCAGGGCGGCACCCGGCACAATGCAGGCTCAAGCACAGCCAGCACGAGAAGGCGAGTCGGGAAACCGTGACCACGTCCATCGAAGGCAGGATCGCCGAGGAGCTCGGCGTACGCGAGCGGCAGGTGAAGGCGGCCGTCGAGCTGCTCGACGGCGGGTCGACCGTGCCGTTCATCGCGCGCTACCGCAAGGAAGCGACCGAGATGCTCGACGACGCGCAGCTGCGCACGCTCGAGGAGCGGCTGCGGTATCTGCGGGAGCTGGAGGAGCGGCGGACCGCGATCCTGGAGTCCGTCCGGGAACAGGGCAAGCTCACCGACGAGGTCGAGGCGCAGATCCGGGCCGCCGACACGAAGGCGCGGCTGGAGGACATCTACCTGCCCTTCAAGCCCAAGCGGCGCACCAAGGCGCAGATCGCCCGTGAGGCCGGCCTCGAACCGCTGGCGGAGGGCCTGCTCGGCGACCCGTCCGTGGAGCCGCTCGCGGCGGCCGCGGCGTTCGTCGACGCGGACAAGGGCGTCGCCGATGCGGCCGCGGCGCTGGAGGGCGCGCGGGCCATCCTGACGGAGCGTTTCTCCGAGGACGCCGACCTGATCGGTGAGCTGCGCGAGCGGATGTGGACGCGGGGCCGGCTCGCGGCGAAGGTCCGCGAGGGCAAGGAGGAGGCGGGCGCCAAGTTCGCCGACTACTTCGACTTCGCCGAGGCGTTCACCGAGCTCCCCTCGCACCGCATCCTCGCCATGTTCCGCGGCGAGAAGGAGGAGATCCTCGACCTCGTCCTGGAACCCGAGGAGCCGGTGGACGGCCCCTCGTCATACGAGGGGATCGTCGCTTCCCGTTTCGGCATCGCGCAGCAGGGGCGGCCCGGTGACAAGTGGCTCGGCGACACCGTGCGCTGGGCCTGGCGGACGCGGATCCTCGTCCACCTCGGCATCGACCTGCGGCTGCGGCTGCGTACGGCCGCCGAGGACGAGGCGGTGCGGGTCTTCGCGACGAACCTGCGGGACCTGCTGCTGGCCGCGCCCGCCGGCACGCGCGCCACGCTCGGGCTCGACCCCGGCTTCCGTACCGGCGTGAAGGTCGCCGTCGTGGACGCGACCGGCAAGGTCGTGGCGACCGACACGATCCACCCGCACGTCCCGGCCAACAAGTGGGACGAGGCTCTGGCGAAGCTGGCCCGCCTGGCGAAGGAACACGCGGTCGAACTGGTCGCGATCGGCAACGGCACGGCGTCCCGCGAGACCGACAAGCTCGCCGGTGAACTCATCGCCAAGCACCCCGAGCTGGGCCTGACCAAGGTCATGGTCTCGGAGGCCGGGGCCTCGGTGTACTCGGCGTCCGCGTTCGCCTCCCAGGAACTGCCCGGCCTCGACGTGTCGCTGCGCGGGGCCGTGTCGATCGCGCGGCGGCTGCAGGACCCGCTCGCCGAGCTGGTGAAGATCGACCCGAAGTCGATCGGGGTCGGCCAGTACCAGCACGACCTGTCCGAGGTGAAGCTGTCGCGTTCGCTGGACGCGGTGGTCGAGGACTGTGTGAACGGTGTCGGCGTCGACGTCAACACGGCGTCCACGCCGCTGCTTTCGCGTGTCTCGGGCATCGGCGCGGGCCTCGCCGAGAACATCGTGGCCCACCGGGACTCCCACGGTCCCTTCCGTTCCCGCAAGGCGCTCAAGGACGTGGCGCGGCTCGGCCCGAAGGCGTACGAGCAGTGCGCGGGCTTCCTGCGGATCCGGGGCGGTGACGACCCGCTGGACGCGTCCAGCGTGCACCCGGAGGCGTATCCGGTGGTGCGGCGGATGGTGAAGACGGCGGGAGGCGAGGTCGCCTCCCTGATCGGCAACACCGGTGTGCTGCGTTCGCTGCGGGCGGACGACTTCGTGGACGAGACCTTCGGTCTGCCGACGGTGACGGACATCCTGCGCGAGCTGGAGAAGCCGGGGCGCGACCCGCGGCCCGCCTTCAGGACGGCGACGTTCAAGGAGGGCGTGGAGAAGATCGGTGACCTGGCCTCCGGAATGGTGCTGGAGGGCGTCGTCACGAATGTCGCCGCGTTCGGGGCGTTCGTGGACGTCGGCGTCCACCAGGACGGTCTGGTCCATGTGTCGGCGATGTCGAAGACGTTCGTCAAGGACCCGCGCGACGTGGTGAAGCCCGGTGACGTGGTCAAGGTGAAGGTGCTCGACGTCGACATCCCGCGCAAGCGGATCTCGCTGACCCTGCGGCTGGACGACGACGCGTCGGCTCCGTCGGGCGGGGCCGGCGCGCCGAGGCGGGAGCGCGGTGGGCGTCCGCCGCAGCAGCGCCAGGGTGGTGGCGGACGCGACCGCCGCGGCGCGGGCGGCAACGGCGGTGGCGGCGCCCGTCAGGCTGCCGCCCCGGCGAACAGCGCGATGGCCGACGCCCTGCGCAAGGCGGGGCTGCTGGACCCGAAGGGTGGGGGCGGCCGCCGCGGCTGAGGCGCGGGGCGCGGGCTCGCGGGGCGGGGCGGGGCGGGGGAAGTTTCCCCCGCCCCGCCCCTTCCCGTAACTGGGGCTGCGCCCCAGACCCCTGGGGGATGGGGCGGTACGTGGGGGCCGAGGTCCCGACACCCCCGCAGGCGGCAGCTTCGCGCCGCGGACACCCTGGCGGGGGGAGGGGGCGGCACATGGGGGCCGACGCCCCCACCCCCGCCGACGGCGGCTTCGCACCCCAGAAACCCCAGCGCGGGGACGGAGCGGCACATGGGGGCCAAGGTCCCGACACCCCCGCCGACGGCAGCTTCGCGCCGCGGACACCCTGGCGGGGGGAGGGGGCGGCACATGGGGGCCGACGCCCCCACCCCCGCCGACGGCGGCTTCGCACCCCAGAAACCCCAGCGCGGGGACGGAGCGGCACATGGGGGCCAAGGTCCCGACACCCCCGCCGACGGCAGCTTCGCGCCGCGGACACCCTGGGGTGGGGCGGCTCTACGTCCGCACGCGGGGCGGCGAGCAACTGGGGGCGGGCAACGGGCAAGGCACGGCGTCCGCGGGCTGACGCGGCCGGACTGAGCCGGTGCTCCGGTGGGCGGCGGCCGGGCTGTGCGCCTGCGCGGCCGCCGGGGTCACTGCTCGGTCACCTTTCCGCCGGCCACCTCGACGCGGCGCGTGGTGCGGACGGCATCCAGCATCCGTCGGTCGTGGGTGACCAGCAGCAGCGTGCCCGTGTAGGAATCGAGCGCCGACTCCAACTGCTCGATGGCGGGCAGGTCGAGGTGGTTGGTCGGCTCGTCCAGGACCAGCAGATTGACCCCGCGGCCCTGGAGCAGCGCCAGGGCGGCGCGGGTGCGTTCGCCCGGGGAGAGGGAGGTCGCCGGGCGCAGCACGTGCCCGGCCTTGAGCCCGAACTTGGCCAGCAGCGTGCGGACGTCGGCCGGTTCCGTGTCGGGGACGGCCGCGCAGAACGCGTCCAGCAGCGGCTGCGTCCCGTGGAACAGCTTCCGCGCCTGGTCGACCTCGCCGACGACGACACCCGAGCCGAGCGAGGCGTGCCCGGCGTCGAGGTCGAGACGGCCCAGGAGCGCGGCGAGCAGTGTCGACTTGCCCGCGCCGTTCGCGCCGGTGATCGCGATCCGGTCGGCCCAGTCGATCTGGAGGGACGCCGGACCGAAGCGGAAGTCGCCGCGCCGGACCTCGGCCTCGCGCAGGGTCGCGACCACAGAACCGGAGCGCGGCGCGGCGGCGATCTCCATCCGCAGCTCCCACTCCTTGCGGGGCTCGTCGACCGTGTCGAGCCGTTCGATCATGCGCTGCGTCTGCCGGGCCTTCGCCGCCTGCTTCTCGCTCGCCTCGCTGCGCATCTTGCGGCCGATCTTGTCGTTGTCGGTCGCCTTGCGGCGGGCGTTCTTCACTCCCTTGTCCATCCAGGAGCGCTGCATATGGGCGCGGCCCTCCAGGGCGGCCTTCTTGTCGGCGTACTCCTCGTACTCCTCGCGCGCGTGACGGCGGGCCGTCTCGCGCTCCTCCAGATAGGCCGCGTAACCGCCGCCGTAGAGGGTGATCTGCTGCTGGGCCAGGTCGAGTTCGAGAACCTTGGTGACCGTGCGGGTCAGGAACTCGCGGTCGTGGCTCACGACCACGGTGCCCGCGCGCAGGCCCTGGACGAAGCGCTCCAGTCGCTCCAGTCCGTCCAGGTCGAGGTCGTTGGTGGGCTCGTCGAGCAGGAAGACGTCGTAGCGGGACAACAGAAGGGACGCCAGACCGGCGCGGGCGGCCTGACCGCCGGAGAGCGAGGTCATCGGCTGATCGAGGCCGACGGCGAGCCCGAGCGAGTCGGCGACCTCCTCGGCGCGCTCGTCGAGATCTGCCCCGCCGAGGCCGAGCCAGCGCTCCAGGCTCACCGCATAGGCGTCGTCCGCGCCGGGTGCCCCGTCGACGAGGCCCTGGGTGGCCTCGTCCATGGCGGCCTGCGCGGCGGCGACGCCGGTGCGGCGGGCGAGGAAGTCCCGTACGGACTCGCCCTCGCGGCGATCGGGCTCCTGCGGGAGGTGGCCGACGGTGGCGGTGGGCGGCGAGAGCCGCAGCTCGCCCTGCTCGGGGCGGTCGAGTCCGGCGAACAGGCGCAGGAGCGTGGACTTGCCCGCGCCGTTGACACCGACGAGGCCGATGACGTCGCCCGGTGCGACGACGAGATCGAGGCCGGAGAAGAGCGAACGCTCGCCGTGGCCGGCGGCGAGGTCCTTCGCGACGAGAGTGGCAGTCATCAGGAGGCCGATCCTAGGCCAGCACCGGAGGGCGGCCGTACGGGTCCCCGACGGGCACCCGGCGCGCACCCATAGGCCATGGGCTACCGTCCCGGCATGAACGCTGACGTGCTGGTGCTGGGCGGTGGGGTCATCGGGCTGACGACGGCCGTGGTGCTCGCCGAGAGCGGCAGGCGGGTGCGGGTCTGGTCCCGGGAGCCGGCCGAGGCCACCACGTCCGCGGTGGCGGGGGCGCTGTGGTGGCCGTACCGCATCGAGCCCGAGGCCCTCGCGGGCGCGTGGGCGCTCGAATCGCTGCGGGTGTACGGGGAGCTGGCGGCCCGGGCCGAGGAGACCGGTGTGCGGATCGTGCCCGGAGTCCACGCCGACCTGCGGATGGAGGGGCTCGGGGCGTGGGCGGCCAAGGTCGACGGGCTGCGCACGGCGGAGCCGGGCGAGCTGCCCTCGGGGTACCCGGCGGGGCTGCGGGCCCACATTCCCCTGATCGACATGCCCGTTCACCTGCGATGGCTGGAGCAGCGGCTGGCTGAGGCGGGCGGCACGCTCGAACGGCGCGTGGTGACCTCCTTCGGGCAGGCGCAGGCCCGGAGCGGGGCCGCGGTGGTCGTGAACTGCACGGGTCTCGGTGCGCGGGAGCTGGCGCCCGACCCGACCCTGCGGCCGGTGCGGGGCCAGCTGGTGCTGGTGGAGAACCCGGGTGTGACGGAGTGGTTCACCGCCGCCGACCCGGCTTCGGCGGAGACGACGTACTTCTTCCCGCAGCCGGGGCGGCTCGTCCTCGGCGGCACGGCGGACGAGGACGTCTGGTCACAGGAGCCCGACCGGGCGACGGCCGCGGCGATCGTCGCTCGCTGCGCCCGTGTCCTCCCGGCCATCGGGGACGCCCGCGTCCTCGGCCACCGGGTGGGCCTGCGCCCGGTCCGCACGGGCGGTGTCCGCCTCACCTCGGAACGCCTGCCGGACGGCGGTCTCCTGATCCACAGCTACGGCCACGGCGGCGCGGGCGTGACGGTGGCCTGGGGCTGCGCACGAGCGGCGGCGGCACTGGCGGGCTGAGATCCTCGGCGGGGGCGTCCGACCGGCACCGCACCACGCCCGAGCCGGGCGGGGCGGACGGACCTGGGCTTGATGGGCTGCTGCTCGCGCTGACCACCCTGGACGAGACGCGCGCCGTGGAGCACTCCCACCAGTTGACGGCCCTTCGCGAGCAACTGCTGTCCTCCCCCAAGGACCAGCGCACGCGCCGCGCCTGACGGGGGCGTTCCCCGACCGGGGGCGCCGGGCCGAGCGGGCCGGGGCCGGGTTCGCACCGGACGCGGCGGGCCGCCGGAGGGCCAGAGGCCGGGAGCGCATCAAAGGCGCGTCCCTCACACGGGATCGCGCCAATGGGCCCTCGGCACCGGGCCAATCGGCTCGGCCCCGGCCCTGTCGTGGCCGCCAGGCCTCGGCTACCGGGCCTCGGCCACCGGGCCTCGGCGCGACCAGATCCGGCCCGCCGCCCGAGCCGGGGGCCGGCAGCCGACCGAACGGCCCCTGCCCAGGCCCCGGCCGCGCGCTCGGCCCTCCCGGGGCCGGCCCGTCAGCTCTCCTTGGGGCGGTCCTTGCCCGCGTCCGGGGGCGTGTCCGTGTCCGCCGTTCCGGAGCCCTCTTCCGCCTCCTCCGGGGGGATCTGGCCCGCCTCCGGGCCCGTGCCCGGGCCGATGCGGATCTCGAACTCGCCCGCGTACTTCTCGTGGCCCGCGATCACCGCCGATTCCACCGCCTCCTCGGCGATCTCTCCGCGGACGATCAGGGGGTCCTGGCGCAGGTCGCGCATGAGGGCCACGCACATGCCGATCATCACCAGGACGAACGGGGCCGCCACGAGGATCGTCAGGTGCTGCAGACCTGCGAGCGCGTCCCCCTTGCCCTCGCCGACGAGCAGCATCACCGCCGCCACCGCTCCGGTCACGACGCCCCAGAAGACGACGACGAGCCGGGCCGGTTCGAAGGTCCCCTTCTGCGACAGCGTGCCCATCACGATCGAGGCGGCGTCCGCGCCCGAGACGAAGAAGATGCCGACGAGGATCATCACGAGCAGGCTCATCACGCCCGCGATCGGGAACTGCTGCAGCACGCCGAAGAGCTGGCCCTCCGGCGTCGTCTCGTCCGCCATCCGTCCCTCCTCCTGGAGCTTCATCGCCGTGCCGCCGAAGACGGCGAACCAGACCAGGCTGACCGTGCTCGGCACGAGGATGACGCCGCCGACGAACTGGCGGATCGTACGGCCGCGGCTGATGCGCGCGATGAACATGCCGACGAACGGCGTCCAGGAGATCCACCAGGCCCAGTAGAAGACCGTCCAGCTGCTCAGCCAGTCCGCGACGTCACCGCCGCCGGTCGCCGCCTCCGTACGGCCGGCCAGCTGGGGCAGGTCGCCGAGGTAGGAGGCCAGCGAGGTGGGCACGAGGTCGAGGACGAGGATGGTGGGCCCGGCGATGAAGACGAACACGGCGAGCACCACCGCGAGCACCATGTTGGTGTTGGACAGCCACTGGATGCCCCGCTCGACCCCGGAGACCGCCGAGAACACGAAACACACCGTCAGCACCGCGATGATGGAGATGAGCAGCCCGGTCCCGGCCCTCTCCATCCAGCCCAGTTCCTGGAAGCCGCTGCCGATCTGCAGTGCGCCGAGGCCCAGGGACGTCGCGGAGCCGAAGAGCGTGGCGAAGATCGCGAGGACGTCGATCACGCGGCCCGGCGCGCCGTTGGCCTTCTCCTTGCCCATCAGCGGCTCGAAGACGGCGCTGATGTTCTGGCGCCTGCGGCGCCGGAAGGTGCTGTACGCGATGGCGAGGCCGACCACCGCGTAGATCGCCCATGGGTGCAGGGTCCAGTGGAAGAGGGTGGTGGCCAGGGCCGTCTGCATGGCGTCCGCCGAGTCGACCGGATCGGTGCCCGGCGGCGGGCTGGTGTAGTGCGCGAGCGGTTCGCTGACGCCGTAGAACATCAGGCCGATGCCCATGCCGGCGCTGAACATCATCGCCACCCACGACACCGTCCGGAACTCCGGCCCCTCGTGTTCCTGGCCGAGCGGAATCCTGCCGTAGCGGCTGATCGCCAGCCACAGAGCGAAGACGACGAAGCCCGAGGCGGCCAGGACGAATGCCCAGCCGCCGTTGTGCATCAGGCCGTTCAGCAGAGTGTCGGAGGCGCTCTCCAGCGTTTCGGTGAAGGCCGACCCCCAGACCACGAAGGCAAGCGTGAGGACGGCCGTCACGCCGAACACCACCCAGTCGGTGACGGCCGGTCTGTCCTCGTGCGGGTGGCGGCCCGGCAGGGCCGCCCTGACCGGATACCACAGCCGTTTGCCCGGCTTCTGTTGCTCGTGCGACACGGGGGCACCTTTCACGTGTTCACGGAGTCCGATTGCACTCCCCGCTACCCCCTACCACACCGGGCAATCAGCTCCCGGGATCAACAGGCGTCAACAGGTTGGCCCTCCGTGAGGTGGTAGGCCGCGCGGGTGTCGAGCAGCAGCGGTACCAGCTTGCGCTGGGACTGCCGCAGCGGTACGACGGCGCCGCCTTCGACGGGCCTGACCGCGACGCCGTGCAGCGCCAGTTCGTCCTTCACCTCCATGTACTGGGCGGTGTCGAGACGGTACGCGCAGGGCGGGTCCTGGAGGGTCTCCTCGGGCGCGGCAGGGTCGTTGTCGGCGCCGCCCAGGTAGACCGGCCCGCGGTCCTCGAGACCGGCATGCCGCGCCGCTCCGGTCGCCGCCTCGATCCGTCCCCGCCGCTCGTCACTGAAGGCGAACAGGCCGGTGAGGGCAGCCAGTTGGCTGTGCACGCGCCGGCGGTTGTTCAGTGCCGCGTCCGCCTGCTCCTCGGGCGTCAGCGGGTCGACGCGGCTCTCGATCAGCAGCCCGACCGCGTTCTTGACGCCGGTCGCGTTGCGCAGGATGCGCTCCTGGCCGTCGCCCGCGGTCTGCCTGATCGGTTCCCCGGTGACCGGGTCGGTCCAGATGCCGTACGTGCCGGTCGAGTAGCCCTCGTGTCCGGCGGCCGGGCGGACGTAGCGCGCGGACAGCGTCTGCGCCTCGCGGTGGACGGCGTCGTCGGTGTTGAGATTGCGGGGCCAGAGGTCGAACAGGTCCTTGTCGTAGTAGGGAGGCGTGGCTCCGTACTCGTGCAGGTCGTAGACCACGTCCGGGCGCCGGTCGCGGATCACGGCGGCGATGGCGCGTCCCTCGGCGGTCTTCAGGGCGATGTGGTCGCGGTTGATGTCGACGCCGTCGGAGTTGCCGCGCGTGTCGGCGGCCCGGCCGTCGGGGTTGGCCGTGGGCACGACGAGGAGGTGGGTGCGGGTCAGCAGCCGGCGGGCCGCCTCGTCCCTGCCGTACGCGAGGTCGCGGACGGTGGTCAGACACGCCTCGCGGCCGGACGGTTCGTCGCCGTGCTGACTGCAGATCAGCAGCACGGTGTGGTCGGCTTCGCGGTTGCCGAGGTGGACGAGCTGGAGGGGACGCCCCTGCTCGGTGCTGCCGATCCGTTCGACGGACACGGCACGGTTGTCCCGGTCCGCGGCCGCGAGCAGTGTCTGCTCCTCGGGCTGCGTGGTCCAGCGGGCGCCGTTGCTCGTCTCGAAGCCGGTGCGCGGCACGTTGGGCGCGGCCTGTGCGGGCGCGGTGACCAGCGGTGCGGCCAGCACCGCCGCCACGCCCGTCAGCAGCAGGGTGTGCAGGCGGGGCGTCCGGAGCGCGGTTCGGGTGCGGGGTGTCATCGGGTGCTGCCTCCGGGGATCGGGCGGATGGGACGCGGGCCCGCGACGCCTGCGGAGCTTTGACCGCGCGCGCCGGGACGGTCGGCGGTCGGGGCGGTGGCGCGGGCGAAGGCGGCGGCTCCGCCGACGAGGGGCAGGTCCGCCGTGGTGCGGGCGAGATCGAGGGTGAGCCGCGGGGTGCTCGCCGGCGGGTCGATCAGGTTCCGGTCCGTGCCGGCGACGACGAGGGCGAGCCGGTGCCCGGCCGGGACCACGTGGTCGCTCGCGTGCAGGTCGAGCGTGATGGTGTACGGCTTGCCGGGGGTCAGCGGCCGTCCTTCGGCGTCGGAGGCGTGGTTGCCGAGGTCGGCCCAGCCGCGGCTGAAGATCGTGTGGCCGACGTCGGCGGTGTCCGCCTTCGTCTCCTTGAAGCAGGAGCTGTCGCCGACGGTGCTCGCGCCCCAGCAGGTGCGTGGGGCAAGGGTGGTGATGCCTTCGCCGGACGCCGCGTAGTCGCGGATGGTGGCCGGCCCGAGGTCGACGAGCACGGCCGTCAGATGGGCGCTCGTCGTCGAGGGGGTGACGGTGACGGTGACCCGGCCGGTGCCCGACAGGCGCAGAGCGCGGGTGAGGGGGCGGGTGACGAACCCTGCCTTGGCGGCCGTGGTGGTGTCGACCGCGGCGGCCCAGTCGCCTTCGCCCAGCGCCGGGTCGTCGGTGAACGTCTCGGTCGCGCCGGGGGGCGCGGGTCGCAGCGACAGCGTGCCGACGCCGGGAGCGCTGCCGTTGCCCGGGCGCAGCGAGGCCGTGGCGGTGCCGCGCGGCGGCCAGACCCGGTCGGTGGACCACTGGTCGGGGGCGTGCTCGATGTCGGCCATCGGTTCGCGGTCGATGCCGTTGTCGAATCCGAGCAGGTAGTGGTCGAACCAGCGGTGCAGAGTGGAGACCCATTCACCGCGCCGGAAGTCGAACGGGTCGACGTGGCCGGTCTGGGAGAGCCAGATCTTGCGCTCGACGCCGTTCTCGGCGAGCGCGTCCCACCACTGGCCGGCGTGCTTGGCACGGACGTTGAGGTCCTGCATGCCGTGCACGGCGAAGACGCTGGCCCGCACCTTGTCCGCGTCCGGCACGTAGTCGCGTTCGGCCCACAGCCGGGTCAGGTCGCCGCTGCGCGGGGCGCCGTCGACGAGGCGCTGCTGGACGGCCTGGCAGTGTGCCCGGGCCTCGGGGCTCTCGACGTAGCCGGAGAGCCAGTCCGGGCCGGAGTCGTACAGCGGTGCGCCCTTGGCGAAGTAGTAGTCGTACCAGGAGGAGATGGCACCGATCGGGACGATCGTCTTCAGTCCTCGTACGCCGGTGGCGGCGACGCCGTTGGCGATGGTGCCGTCGTAGCTCTTGCCGATCATTCCGGTGGCACCCGTGGTCCAGTCGGCCCGTGTGCGCTCGCCGCCGGTGCGGGCGGTCCAGCCCTGGGCGCGGCCGTTCAGCCAGTCGACGACCGCCTTGGCCGACTGGATGTCCGAGCGGCCGCCGACGTCGACGCAGCCGTCCGACCGATTGGTTCCGGCCAGGTCGACGGCGACGAAGGCGTAGCCGCGCGGGACGAAGTAGTTGTCGTAGTAGAGCGGGAACTGGACGGGGTCGCCGTTCTCGTCGTACGTCTTGCGCTGGCTCTCGTTGCCGCGCCCGCAGCAGGAGTAGTACGGGCTGGCATCCATGATTACGGGAATCTTCCGCCCCTGACCGGCTGTCTCGCGGGGGCGGACGATGTCGACGGCGACCCGGTCGGTGCGTCCGTCGCCGTCTCCGTCGAGCCGGGTGTCGACCCAGACCGATTCGCGGATCGCGTTCTCATAGGAGTAGACGGGTCTGCTCTCGCGCGCCGGCGGCGCGCCCTGTGCCCCCGCGGGGATGCCCACGGCCAGCAGGGCGGCGGAGGCCGCGAGGACGAGCGATCTGTACGTCAGGCGGGTGGCCCGCACACGAATCGGCATGGGCCGGAAGGTACTCCGGTCAACTGCCGTGCGACAGGGGGCAGTCGGGTGGATCGGCCGCGCCCGAGGCGGAAGCGGAGGCGTGGCGGGCGTACGTGACCGAGCAGAACCGCCGCTGGTTCTCGGCCAACCCGACCGGCACGGATGCGGTCGCTGCCGCGGCCGAGGCAGCCGACGACGCGCGGGCTCGCACGGCGGAGCACCTGCCGGCGCGCGGCTGGAGCAGCCACGAAAGCCCCTCACTCGCTGGTACGAGGCGCAGAACCTCGCAAAGCTACTTTGTGACGCCGGACGCCCGGGGGAGGCCGTCGCGATCCTGGCCCCTGCCATCCCGGCCAACGGAACGCCCTCGCCGCGTACCTCATGAGGGCTGGGCGCATCGAGGACGCCTTAGCCCTGGTCCGCCAACTGCCGCAGCAGGTCCAGCCTCTTCCCTGGAGTGACGAGGTTCCCCGTTCCAGCCGACAGCCGACGCCAGGCATGGCCTGACAGGCGTCTCGGTTCGGTGGCGGGTGCCTCTGACACGAGGCAGGGGACCGGAGCGGGCGGTTCCGCGATGGGGGCGGTCAGGTGCGTCGGCGAGGACGGCGGCCTGCTGCAGCATGCGCAGCAGCGTGCCGGCAGGTGTTCCAGGCGTGGCGTCCGCTGCACCATTCCGCACAAGGCCGACCAGGCCCGCAACCGCCAGAAACGCGGCTCCCGTGGTGGTCGGCCGCCGAAGTTCGACCCGGTCGACCACCGCGAGCGGCACGCGGTGGAGCGTGGCATCAACCGCCCCAAAGGCACCGAGCCGGGTCCACGAGGTACGACAAGCCGACGGTCCTCTACGAAGTAAATCCTTGTCGCTGCCATCGACGCATGGCCGTGACACCCTCGCAACCGGTCCTCAGCTGCCTGCCTCCGCAAGCTTCTTGATGCCGCAAAGGGTGGCCTCCATCCCGGCGCTCAGCTCCTTCAGGCGGAAGGCAATGATCTCCTCCTCCCGGTCCGGCCGGCGATCGAGGGCCAGTGTGACTCCACTGCGGCCCGGCCCGATGAGGGCCGACTGCCGCAGCCGGGTGCCGCCGCCCTCGGCCTCGAGTTCGTAGCGCCAGGACGCCATGGATTTCGCCGGGTCCAGCGTCGGTTCTCCGTACCGGCCGTCCGCATCCGTGACAGCCCAGGCGAACACCCGTTGTTCCTCCAGCTCGACCACATGGGAGACGGTCCGCCACTCGCCGAGCTGCTGGTGATGGTTGTAGCCCTCGAAGCGCGCGCCCACCAGAGGCCGGTCCGCGCCATCGAGCCACGCGACGCGCTGCAGCTCCGGGCTGAGCCGGGCAGGCAGACGAATGTCGGTCACCAGCTCCCAGACCCGCGGCACGGCCGCCCCGACATGAACATCACAGTGCACGCTCGGACCATCGGCAAATCGCACAGCCGTCCCCCTCGGTGTCGAGTTCCCTGATCCTCCACGGCCGTGATCCGCTTACGCAACAGGCCCTGGGCCACGGCGGTCTCGGGTCGGCAGATGTGGCAGGGCTTGATGCCCGACTCCCGAGCGCGATCAGCGCCTCGTCGCGGTTCAGCCAGCCCATTGGGTGCTCGTACATACTGAGTCCGCGGGCTGCGGGCCGCGGTCCCGAGGCCCGGTGGCCGCCCGGCTGTCGTGTGCCGACCGGATGGCAGTCGCATGAAAGGCCGAGCTTCGCTCCTGACCGGTGGCCCCGGCCGTGCGTAGAGTCCAGGAGATCGTTCGTCCCTACGACTTGGAGCTCCTGTGCACCGCAGACTCATCGTCCCGAGCGCGCTCGCGGCCACGCTTCTGCTGGCGATCCCGGCATCGGCCGCAAACACGTCGGTCGGGGCACCGGGCATCGGCGACCCCTACTACCCGGCAGCCGGGAACGGCGGCTACGACGTCTCCCACTACGACCTGAGGCTCACGTACCAGCCGCAGACGGACCTGCTGAAGGGGACGGCGACGATCCTCGCCACCACCACGCAGCGCCTGAGCCGCTTCAACCTCGACTTCGGGCTGTCCGTCGACGAGGTGCGCGTGAACGGCAGGAAGGCGGCGTTCACGGCGAGCGGCGACCGCGAGCTGGAGATCACTCCGGTGACACCGCTGGAGAAGGACCGGCCGGTCTCCGTCACCGTCCGGTACGCGGGCAAGCCGTCCGAGCTCAGCATCGGCGGCTACACCGCCTGGCACCGCACCCCGGACGGCGGAGTCGCCGCGCAGGAGCCGGAGTCGGCGGTGTGGTGGTTCCCGAGCAACGACCATCCGCTGGACAAGGCGACCTACGACATCTCGGTCGCGGTCCCGGACGGCACCCAGGCCATCAGCAACGGCGTTCTCGTCTCACAGAGTTCGCGGCTGGGCTGGACGCGTTTCAACTGGCGCTCCGACAAGCCTCAGGCGTCGTACCTGGCGACGCTCGCCGTCGGCAAGTTCGACATCACGACCGACAAGACCGCGGACGGGCTGCCGGTCCTCAACGCGTACAGCAAGGACCTCGGCGACAACGCGGGGGCGGCACGGGCCAGCATCGAGCGGACCGCCGAGGTCACCGAGTGGCTGACCGAGATCTTCGGCCCCTACCCGTTCAACGCGATCGGCGGTTACGTGCCGAACGTGAAGAGCGGCTACGCGCTGGAGACGCAGACCCGCCCGTTCTACAGCCCACGGCAGTTCGCGAACGGCGTCAACGTCTCCGTGGTCGTGCACGAGATGGCGCACCAGTGGTACGGCGACAGCGTCTCGGTGGACGGCTGGAAGGACATCTGGGTCAACGAGGGCTTCGCCCGCTACAGCCAGTGGCTGTGGTCCGAGAAGGAGGGCGAGGGCACCGCGCAGGAGCTGGCGGACCACGTCTACGCGACGCGGGCGGCCGACGACCCGTTCTGGACGGTGACGCCGGGCGACCCGGGCCCGGACAACCAGTTCCACATCGCCGTCTACGACCGGGGCGCGCTGGCGCTGCAGGCGCTGCGGAACGAGATCGGCGACGAGGACTTCTTCGAGATCCTCAAGGGCTGGCCGGCGGAGCGGGCGTACGGCAACGCCAAGGTGGGCGACTTCGTCGCGTACGCGGAGCGGATCTCGGGCAGGCCGCTGGGCGCCCTGTTCGACACGTGGCTGTACGAGCCCGCGAAGCCGGCCGCCCCGGCGGCGGCCGGGGCGCAAATCGCTCAGGGTGACGCGGCCCGGCCGGCGCAGCCGAAGTCCTGGAAGAAGATCGCGGAGACGAACACGATCCACGAGCACGAGCAGGGTCACGGACACGACCACTGACGGTGGTGACTCGGTGCCCCGCGGCCCACGGTCCGCGGGGCACCAGTGCGTTCGGGCCGGGCCGATGACGCCGGCAGGCGCAGGCGGGCGGGCGCATGCCGTGCGGGCGCATGCCGTGCGGGCGCATGCCGTGCGGGCGCATGCCGTGCGGGCGCATGCCGTGCGGGCGCATGCCGTGCGGGCGCATGCCGGCGCGGAGTTCCGGTGACATCCCCGGTGGGACCGGCCGGCGCCCGGGCCGCGTGCACCGTCGGCGCGGCCGGGCAGCCAGGGCGGTGCACCCGGTGCCGGCGCACCGCGTGGCGGAGTCGAGCGTGGCCGGGCGGGCGGCACGGCGCCGGTACGGACGGGCGCTCGGTGGGAGCGCTCTCAGGCGGCCGGGCCAGGAGTTATCCTGAGCGGCGTCAGGGCTCGCAGCCGACGGAGCAGACACAAGGAGCGCCCGCCTTGCCCGAGCAGACCGCAGGGTCCCGTCCCACGCTGGAAGCCGTCGCCGCGCGTGCCGGGGTCTCACGGGCCACGGCCTCCCGGGTCGTCAACGGCGGTGCCGGAGTGCGGGCTCCCCTGGTCGACAAGGTGCGCCAGGCGGTCGAGGAGCTGGGCTACGTGCCCAACCACGCGGCCCGCACCCTGGTCACCCGGCGCAACGGCGCGGTGGCCGTGATCATCGCGGAGCCGGAGTTCCGGATCTTCTCCGACCCGTTCTTCGAGCAGCAGGTGCGCGGGATCAGCCGCGAGCTGACCGCGCACGACTCGCAGCTCGTGCTGCTGTGGGTGGAGGGCCCCGGCGATCACGACCGCATCGCCCGCTATCTCGGCGGCGGCCATGTCGACGGCGCGCTCGCCTTCTCGCTGCACAACGACGACGAGCTGCCAGCCGTGATCGGCCGCGCCCAGATCCCCACCGTCTTCGGCGGCCGGCCCGTCACCGGCTCCTCTCCCGACGTGCCGTACGTCGACTGCGACAACCGGGGCGGGGCGCGCGAGGCCGTGCGCCATCTCGTCTCGCTCGGGCGCACGTCCATCGCCCACATCGCGGGCCCCCGCGACCAGACCTCCGCGCTCGACCGCGTCGACGGGTACCGCGACGTGCTGGTCGACGCCGATCCCGGCCTGATCCGCCAGGGCGACTTCACCGAGGAGAGCGGGGCCCGCGCGATGGCCGAGCTGCTGGACAGCCGCCCGGACGTGGACGGCGTGTTCGTCGCCAACGACCTGATGGCGTCGGGTGCCCTGCGGACGCTGCGCGAGCGGGGGGTGCGGGTGCCCGAGGACGTGGCGGTCGTCGGCTTCGACGACATGGAGTCCGTCGTCGCGACGACCCGGCCGGCGCTGACCACCGTGCGCCAGGACATCGAGGGCATGGGCCGGCTGATGGTCCGGCTCCTGATGCGGCTGCTGAGTGAGAGCGGGAGCGACACCCCCGCGTCCGTCATCACGCCGACCACACTGGTGCGGCGGGCGTCGGCCTGATCGCCGGCGCCCGCCGCCTCTCGTGCGGTCCGTCAGCCGTAGGGGATCACCAGCACGGAGGTGTCCGTCCCGGTCCGGAGCCTGGACGTGCCGTTGCCGATCGCGCTCCACACCTCCAGCCGTACGGTGCCGCCGGCGAGGTTGCCGAGCGTGCCCGTCGCCGACTTGAGCCCGCGCGACTGCGCGTACTCCTCCCAGCCCGTGACGGGGTCGGTGGCGAAGTAGTGGTACGTCTCGGTCCGCTCGAAGGTGCCGTCACCGGTGAGGTCGTAGCTGACACGGGCCTGCTGGCCGAGGCCCACCGTGGGGCCCGCGTCCACCGGGAGCCGGAAGGCGGTCGAGGCGCCGGGCCTGAGCGTGCCGGTCACTCCGCGGACCTCGTAGACCAGCGGCCGGTACGGGGTGCCGTCGTGGTTGGCGCCGTCCGCGGACGCGATCGTGTCGCTGCCCGGCGTGCCGCCGGTCGCCGTGGTCAGGGTGCCCCCGCTGCGCAGCTGGAACGTGTTGCCCGTCGGCGGCTGGGGATCCGGGTCGCCGCCGCTCCCGGTGCCGGTCGCGGTCGACCGGGCCGGTACGGACAGGGTTTTGCCGTCGGAGAATGTCACGGTGCGGGCCGTCGCGCCGTGGTTGTGCGCCGCGTACATCCGTACCGTGCCCTTGGTGAAGACGGCCGACGTCGGGATGTCGCCTGTCACGGTGGCGTCCGGGGCGCCGAGTGTGTCCAGCGTGCTGATCCAGTGGTAGGTGTGGGCCTTGGACTCGCCCTGTTCGGGGGTGTAGCCGGCGTGACCCGCGTCCCACTTCGACCGGGCGGCCGCCGGGTCGGCGAGCGACTGGAACTCCCAGAGGATGTCGCGCCATTCGACGGCCGGGCCGCCGTTCTCCCGTTCCATCTCGGCGATGTTGCGCCGGATGGCCGCCTTCTCGCCGCCCAGGTGCAGTGAACCGCCGGTCACGGGCAGCACGTTGATGCCGTGGATCTCCTCGGGGTTCGCGGTCCACCAGGTGGCGTACGCGGCGCCGCTGCCCCACACCATGCCGGCCGTGTCATGGCCGAACGAGGCGGGGAAGACCTGCTCGTCGGCGTCGAACCAGTACTGCGCGATCGACTCCGCCTCCGTCGTCAGCAGGTACGTGCCGAGGTCGCGCAGCGCGGTGTCGCCGGTCGCCGAGCCCCACAGGACCAGTGCGGCGCTGAGGTTGGTGGACTCCGACGACGACTCCTGGTTGTTGCCCGCGGCGAAGCCCTGGTGGCCGGACGCCCAGCTGTGCCCCGCGTACACGTCGAAGCCGCGCAGGAAGGGGAAGGCGGTGTCGGTGCGGCTGGGGTTGGCGGTGTCGCGGACCAGGGTCTTCACCATGCCGCCCCACGCGGAGTCGGCGGCCCACCCCTGGTCGTACTGGGCGACGACGGCCGCCGCGTAGACGTAGTAGCCGTAGTGGAAGTGGTGGTCGTTGAGCTCGGTGTCGCTGCCGTAGGAGGCCGGGTAGCCGGTCAGCGTCCGCCAGTTCCTGTCGTACGAGAACTCCGACGCGCCGCCCGTGGTGAACCACTCCTGGAGCCTGCCCTTGATCAGGCCGATGAGCCGGTCACGGACGGCGCTCTCGCCGATCTGGTCGGCGAGGGGCACGAGCTGGGCGAGACGGCCGAGTGCCTTGCCGGTCCAGTACGTGTCGGTGGCCCCGGAGAACGGATCGGAGGCGTTCACGACCTCGTTCAGGTATCCGCGCAGGCGTGCCGCGTCCACGCCGTTCGACTTCGGCAGGGCGGGCAGTACCCCGGACGCCTTCTGGGAGGTGGTGAACGACGCGCCCTCGCGGACCTTCATGGCGCCGCGCGGCGAGACGTACGTGTACGGGGTGAGCGGGTCGGCGGTGTGGAGCCACTGGTGGCGGTACAGGGCCTGGAGCGTGCCGCGTTCGCTGCCCTCCCTGGCCTCGGTCGTGAGCGTGTACGTGGCTCGCACCGTGCCGCCCGCGGAGCTCCAGGCGACCTTCGATCCGGTGACGAAACTGTAGGCGTACTTCCTGTAGGTCGCGAGGGCGTCGGTGGAGGGCAGGACGGCGAGGGAGAAGTAGTCCTTGCCGCCGAGGCCCGCGCTGATCGTGGACCCGGAGACGTTCCAGTCGCTGCCGGTGGGCGCGAACAGGGCGTAGTGGTGGCCGGCGACGGTGATGCCGAGGACGTTGCCCTGGTCGGCGAAGACGGTGGGGGCGGCGGCCGTGGTGATCTGCGCGTTCGCGCCGGTGCCCTTGGCGTACACGAAGGGAAGGCCGTGCCCGATGGTGGTGCGCAGCGTGCGGGCGCCGTCGGACCAGTAGGGGGTCACGGTCCAGTCGGACCAGTCGTCGGCCTTGGTGTCGGGCGAGTTGAGCCCGGCGAGGCCGATGGTCAGGTCCCGCTTGTGGGCGAACTCGTACTGGCGTCCGTCGCCGACGATCGCCGGGGTGGTGGGGTAGCCGACGTCGAGGCCGCCGGCTGTGGCCTGGTAGGTGAGCGGGTGTCCGTACATGGGAGTGGAGTACGGGTTGTCGCCGTAGCGCTGGAAGGCGAGGGAGGACCACCAGTCGTTGGTGGGCACCGGCCGGGCCGAGGCCGCGGCGGTGACCTTGGGGGTGACCGGTGTGCCGGTGTTGGTGGTGGGGCCGGACGTGCCGGCGGGACGGGTGTCGGAGTAACTGCCGGAGCCTACGGGGACGGTGGCGGCGGCCGCGGGTGCGGCGGCGGGGCCGAGTCCGACGGCGGCCAGGGTGGTGGCCAGGACCAGCGCGGCAGCTGGTCCGGTGCGGGGGGCTGGCATGGACGGCACCTCACGTCATCATGGATTGGGGGGCCGAGAGCGCTCTCAGATGGCCGCAACGTAAAACTCCTGAAACGCACGTGTCAATAGATGAGACACAGACGGGAGTTGGGCCCGAGTCCAAGCCGTTACGCCTTCGACTATTGACGGGGCGAGTACGGAGCGGGCACGCTCCAGTCGCAGATCTGAGAGCGCTCTCACGCAGTACCGACCACCTTCTCGCTCTCGCTCCACCCCGAAGCCAAGGGAGGCTTCCCATGCCCATAGCCCGAGCCGCCAAGAGGGCCGCCGTCCGACTGGGTGCGGTCGCGCTCGCCGGGGCACTGCTCGCCGCCTGCGGAGGTTCGTCCGACGGCGCTGCCGACAGCGCGGGCGGAAAGGTCACGCTCACCGTCGACCTGTTCGGATCCTTCGGCTACAAGGAGGCCGGGCTCTACGCCGAGTACGAGAAGCTCCACCCGGACGTCACGATCAAGCAGACGGACACCGAGGACGAGGCCGACTACTGGAAGTCGCTCCAGACCCGGCTGGCCGGCGGCGGCGGTCTCGCCGACGTCCAGGGCATCGAGGTGGGGCGGATCGCGTCGGTCACCCAGCAGCAGGCCGACAGGTTCGAGGACCTGAGGACGCATGGCGCGGACAAGCTCGAGGACCGGTTCGCCGAGGCCAAGTGGGCGGCCGCGACCGGCAGGGACGGCCAGGTGCTGGGGCTCGGCACGGACGTCGGCCCCGAGGCCATGTGCTACCGCACCGACCTGTTCGCCGAGGCCGGACTGCCCACGGACCGCGAGGAGCTCGCGAAGAAGTGGTCGACGTGGGAGGGCTACCTGGAGCTGGGCCGGCAGTACAAGGAGAAGGCGCCGGCCAAGAGTGCCTGGCTGGACAGTGTCGGCAGCCTGTTCTCCATCATGATCGGCCAGGAGAAGGAGCGTTACCACGACGCCTCCGGGAAGCTGATCTGGGAGACCAACCCCGCCATCAAGGCCGCCTGGGACACCTCCGTCGAGGCAGCGCAGGACGGACTGAGCGCCGAGCTCGACCAGTGGTCCCCGCAGTGGAACCAGGCCTTCGCCGCCGGTTCCTTCGCCACCATCCCGTGCCCCGCCTGGATGCTCGGCTACATCAAGGGCCAGGCCGGTGACGGCGGCAAGGGCAAGTGGGACATCGCGAAGCTGCCCGGCGGCGCCGGCAACTGGGGCGGCTCCTACCTGTCGATCCCGCGCGCCGCGAAGCACAAGAAGGAGGCGTACGAGCTGATCGAGTGGCTCACCGCCCCCGAGCAGCAGGCCAAGCTCTTCCGCAAGCAGGGCAACTTCCCCTCGGCGACAGGCGCCATCGACCAGGTCGCCGACGCGAAGGACCCGTACTTCTCGGACGCCCCCATCGGGCGGATCTTCGGTGCCGCGGCCAAAGCCGCACCGGTCCAGGTGCTCGGAGTCCACGACCAGAACGTGAACCAGCAGATCACCAACGCGCTGAGCGAGGTCGAGCGCAAGGGCACCTCACCCGACAAGGCGTGGTCGAACGCCAAGAAGGGTGTCGACAACACCATCGGCTGACGCCAGGTCCTGAAACTCCGGGCCCGGTCCCTGACCACTCCCGCCCCGGACCGGGCCCGGACACCCCCTGGGCCCCGCCCTGTACCGAACCGACTCCCTCCGAAGGGCCGCACCGTGACCCTCACCGCTCCCGCGAAACCGTACGCGCCGCCCAGGCCGCCGGCCGTGCGGCGCGCCTGGCACAAGGTCTCGCCGTACGCCTGCATCGCCCCGTTCTTCACGCTCTTCGCCGCCTTCGGCCTCTTCCCTCTCCTCTACACGGCGTTCGTGTCGCTCTACCGGGTGGAGCTCCAGACCCCCGGCGAGATGGAGTGGCGCGGGCTCGGCAACTACACCGCGCTGCTGGGCGACGAGTTCTTCTGGACCTCGCTGCGCAACACGTTCACCATCGGGGTGCTGTCCACGGTGCCGCAGCTGGTGATGGCCCTGGGCCTGGCGCATCTGCTCAACTACCGCCTGCGCGGACGGACGTTCCTGCGCACGGTGATGCTCCTGCCGTACGCCACCTCGGTGGCCGCGGCCACGCTCGTCTTCGCCCAGCTCTTCGGCCGCGACTTCGGCCTCGTCAACTACGTCCTGGGGCTGGTGGGCATCTCGCCGGTCGACTGGCAGACCGGGACGCTCGCCTCGCAGATCGCCGTCTCCACCATCGTCATCTGGCGCTGGACGGGCTACAACGCGCTGATCTACCTGGCGGGCATGCAGTCCATCCCGGACGAGCTGTACGAGGCGGCCGAGATGGACGGGGCGTCGCGCTGGCGGCAGTTCTTCCACGTGACGCTGCCGGGCCTGCGACCCACGATCGTCTTCACCGTCATCGTCTCCACCATCGGCGCCACCCAGCTCTTCGGCGAGCCGCTGCTGTTCGAGGGCTCCGTCTCCGGCGGCATCTCGCACCAGTACCAGACGCTCGGCCTGTACATGTACGAGCAGGGCTGGGGCTTCTTCCACCTGGGCCGGGCCGCCGCCATCGCCTGGGTGATGTTCCTGCTGATCCTGGTGCTGGTCGGGGTCAACGCCCTGGTCACGCGCCGCCGTTCGCGCAAGGAGGCCGGCCGATGACCTCGCTCGCCGAGCCGCCGGTGAAGCAGCCGGCCACCACGACGCCCAGGGAGCGCAAACGCCGGCGGGGCCGGTCCCGCGCCGGCCGCACGATGCACGGCGGGAAGCTCGCCCACGCGATCCTGATCCTCGCGGTCCTCGTCTCCGCCTTCCCGTTCTACTGGACCATCGTCGCGGCCAGCCGGTCCAACGCCGACCTGGCCAAGGTGCCGCCGACACTGCTGCCCGGCTCCCGCCTGATCCACAACTTCGAGGCGGTGATGGAGGAGGCGGACATCGGCAAGGCGCTGCTCAACTCCTTCGTCGTGTCCTCCTCGATCACCGTCGGCACGGTCCTGTGCTGCACGCTCGCCGGGTTCGCCTTCGCCAAACTGCGCTTCCGGGGCCGGGGGGCGCTGCTCGCCGTCACGGTCGGCACGATGATGATCCCGCCGCAGCTCGGCGTCATCCCGCTGTTCATGCTGATCGCCGAACTCCAGTGGGTGAACCAGCTGCAGGCCGTGATCCTGCCCGGACTCGTCTCCGCCTTCGGGGTGTTCTTCATGCGGCAGTTCCTGGTCCAGTCCCTGCCGGACGAGCTGATCGAGGCCGCTCGGGTGGACGGGGCCTCCACGGCCAGGATCTTCTGGTCGATCGTGGTGCCCGTCGCCCGGCCGGGAATGGCCGTGCTCGGCATGCTGACCTTCATGGCCGCCTGGAACGACTTCTTCTGGCCGATCGTCGCCCTCTCCTCGCAGGAGCCGACCGTCCAGGTCGCGCTGCGCCAGCTCGGCGGCGGCTATGTCCACGACCAGTCCGTGATCATGGCGGGCACCCTGCTCGGCACGCTGCCGGTGCTGCTGGTCTTCGGGCTGCTGGGCCGGCAGATCGTCGGCGGCATCATGCAGGGCGCGGTCAAGGGCTGACCCCGCGATTTCCCTCTCGTACGACGTCTCACTCCTGGGAGTTTTCATCCTCATGACCGCGCTCGACGCACGCCCCGACACGACGGCGACGCTCCGGTTCCCGGTGGGCTTCCGCTGGGGCACGGCCACAGCGGCGTACCAGATCGAGGGTGCGGCAGCGGAGGACGGGCGCACCCCGTCCATCTGGGACACGTTCAGCCGCATCCCGGGCAAGGTCCGCAACGGCGACACCGGCGACATCGCCGCCGACCACTACCACCGCGTGAGCGAGGACATCGCGCTCATGAGACGGCTCGGCGTCACGGACTACCGTTTCTCGATCGCCTGGCCGCGGGTGCAGCCCACCGGCCGCGGGCCGGCCGTGCAGAAGGGGCTGGACTTCTACCGCAGGCTCGTCGACGAGCTGCTCGCCTCCGGCATCCGGCCGGTGGCCACGCTGTACCACTGGGACCTGCCGCAGGAGCTCGAGGACGCCGGCGGCTGGCCGCAGCGCGAGACGGCGCAGCGTTTCGGCGAGTACGCGGGGATCGTGGCCGGGGCGCTCGGTGACCGGGTGGCGACCTGGACGACGCTCAACGAGCCATGGTGCGCCGCCTTCCTCGGATACGGCAACGGGGTGCACGCTCCGGGCCGCACCAGCCCGCTCGCCTCGCTGCGCGCCGCCCACCACTTCAACCTGGCGCACGGGTGGGCGGTGCGGGAGCTCCGCTCCCGGCTGCCCGCGCAGTGCGAGGTGTCGCTCACGCTCAACCTCCACGCGGTGCGGCCCCTTTCGGACTCCGCCGCGGACGCCGACGCGGCGCGCCGGATCGACGCGGTCGGCAACCGGATCTTCCTCGACCCGGTGTTCCACGGCCGGCTCCCTGAGGACCTGGTCCGCGACACCGCGGCCGTCACGGACTGGTCGTTCGTGCGGGACGGGGATCTGGAGGCGGCGTCGGCGCCGATCGACTCGCTGGGCATCAACTACTACTCCCCCACCGTCGTCGCCGCCGGTTCGTCGCCGGCGCCGTCGCCGTGGGCGGGCGCCGAGGAGCACGTGCTCTTCGTGCCGGCGCCCGGCCCGCGCACCGCGATGGACTGGCCCGTGGACGCGGAGGGTCTGTACGAGCTGCTGACCCGGCTGCGCGACGACCTGCCGGGCGTGCCGCTGGTGATCACCGAGAACGGGGCCGCGTACGACGACTACGCCGACCCGTCCGGGGCGGTGAAGGACCCGGAGCGGGTGGCCTATCTGCGCGCGCACCTCGCGGCGGTGCACCGGGCGATCGGGGCCGGCGCCGACGTGCGGGGCTACTTCCTGTGGTCGCTGCTGGACAACTTCGAGTGGGCCTACGGCTACAGCAAGCGGTTCGGCATCGTGCACGTGGACTTCGCGACCCAACGGCGCACGTTCAAGGACAGTGCGCACTGGTACGCGGACGTCATCGCGCGCGGCGGACTGAGCTCCTGAGCCGGCCGGCCCGGCGGACCTCGCGCCGGGCCCGCCGGGCGAGCGGCAGGTAGCGCAGCCGCTCGGGGAGCAGGGGCACCACGACCCGCACGACGCGGCAGAACCGGCGCAGGGCGCGCTCCTGTTCGTCCGTCCAGTCCATGCCGATGGCCTCGCGGGCGTCGGGCGGCATCAGCCCGACGGTCATGAAGCGGCGGAAGCGGGCGAGCGGGGGCAGCAGCACGGGCCACAGGGTCCGCAGGACGAGCCGCAGGAGCAGCGGGCCCCGGTCGGGAGGCGGCACCCGCTGGTGCACGTCGACGAGTTCGCGTACGACGACGGTCGCCTCCAGCTCGTCGGCGAGCACCTTGCGGTAGTAGGGCCAGAACTCCTCGATGCTCTGCGGCATGTCCCGGTCGTGGATGCCGAGGACGCGGCCGACCTGGAGCCACTCGGCGTACAGCTGCCGCTCCTCGGCCTCGGTGAGCGGGCGCACCAGGTAGCGGGCGGCGTGCCGGTAGACGGGGAAGCCGGTGGCGTGGACCCAGGAGTAGTGGGCGGGGTCGAGGGCGTGGTAGCGGCGGCCGTGGGCGTCGGTGCCCTGGATGGTGCGGTGCAGCGCGCGCAGCCGCCGGCCCTCGGCGGCCGCTTCCTCGCCGCCGTAGATCCACAGCTGGAGCGAGCGCAGGGAGCGTTCGCCGCGGCCCCAGGGGTCGGTGCGGAAGACGGAGTGCTCGTCGACGCCCGCTCCGACGGCCGGGTGAGCGACCTGGAGCGTGAGCGCGGCGGGGAGCATCAGCAGGGCCCGCACGTCCCCGGCGAGGCTCCACAGCACCCCGCCGGGCGGGGGCGGGTCGACGGGTGCTGCGGCCCTGCTCATGAGGTTCTCCAGGTGGTGCCGAGGTCCGGTTTTCCGGTGTGACGGTCACCTTCCAGTGTGACTCACCACCCCGTGAAAACGGACCGGGGGATGTCGGGGCTGCGGTACGGCGCTGCTGTACAGCACCAGCGCCCGGAGCGGTGGGACCTTCCGCCTAAGCTGCGCCCATGTGGAAAGAAGCCGCTGCTGGAGCCTCGCCTGACGTCGAGTTCCGGGCACCCGTGGACGCGACCGCTCTGGCTGAGGCGGACCGGCGCCTTGGGCGCGTCTTGCCGGCGCAACTGAGCGCCCTGCTGATGGAGACGAACGGGGTAGTAAGCGAGTACCGGGACCGACGTCGTCTGGTCCCTGGATCGGATTGTGGAGCAGAACCTGCTGTTCTGGTCCCCCGATGCGTTCCCGGGCCTGTACATGCCCTTTGATCCGCTGCTGTTCTTCGGCGACAACAGCGGCGGCGACCAATTCGCCTTCGTCCTTACGCCCGAGCGTTCGGACATCTTCGTCTGGGACCACGAGAATGACAGTCGGCTGTGGGCTGCAAGGAGACTGGAGGACTACCTGCACCGCTCCCTCGCGGGCGACGGCGACTGGTGGCGGTAGCCACTTGAAAGACATGCCGGCCTCTGCGTCCCCGCTCCGATTCGCTGGCGTTGGTGTCCGCCGTTGATGTCATCCGCAGTCCGCCGGGAGCATCATGCGCTCCGCCGTTGCGTCGGCAGTCACGGGGACCACGCCGCTTTCGGGTCACTGAAGAGCGTGTCAGGTGAGGCAAGGAGGGTGGTGCGGAGCGAGGCGTCCATCCAAGCGGGATCGACTGGAACACCCATCATGCGTTCCATCAGCGCAAAGGATTCGGCGCACAGCGTCTCCATGCGAAACGCGACGTCTTCCGCCCAGGCGGGGACCTCCAGCTGGCGGTCCCTCCAGGTCGCGTCCTCCAGGCCAAAGGGATCGAACATACCGTCCACTCGGCCATCGACCGCGTGCATGACCTGATAGCGGGCGTTGATGTTCCGGTGCACGCTGAAGAACTCGCCGCCGTCCACCGAGGCTCGCCTGGCGATCTCCGGAATGCTGCCGTGGTAACCCCACTCGATGGCGATGACGTGCTTCCCGACGGTAGCCACGCGCAGTAGCTCGTAGTCGGGGTAGGGGTGACCGACCTGTTCGTCGACCGCTTCAGCGAATGTCATCATCCGAGACGCTGCCGGATCACCGCCGAAAGCGCGGATCACGTCGTCCTCGGTCTTCCCCGAGATCACGGAGAAGGTGTAGGCCTCCGGCTCGTCTGCATCAGCCCACGCGTACTGGGCAACGAGGTCATCCCACAATGCCGTGCCTCTCCCCGCTCCGCTGTCCGCTTCAGTCACCGTGGCGCTGCACTCTACAGAGAGGTCGGTGAAGCGGCGTTGGGCGGGAGCTCGGCCACCGCATCAGGTGTGCTCGCTCCAGCCGCGCGCCCGGCGGAGCCGGGGCCAGGAGCGGGGCGGAGCCAGGAGCGCAGGCCCGGCCGGGGGCCGGGCCGCGCGCGGCTCCCTCGGCATCTGGCACGGGCGCGAGACGCCTGGATCGGTCTAGACAACAAAGAAGCCCCGGGCCGCTGGCCTGGGACTTTCTCGTGGAGCGGGTGACGGGAATCGAACCCGCGCTCTGAACTTGGGAATAACCGTACCTCCGGGCGAAGTTGGCGACCTGACCAGCGGCAACGGGTGCCAGGGGGAAGCCTTGGGCTCTTCCCGGTACCCGCTGTTGACCGTGGCCTACCGACCTGTCGGGCACGCATCGGGCACGGAAGGGCACGTGGAAAACGTAATACCGTGCTGCCCGCAGGGAGTCGTGAGCGTACCGTCGGCCTGGTCACGTGGGGGGAGGCTGTGTTGTACGCACACGAGGTGATCCTGAACGAACTCGCACAAGGGCTCAGATCCACGGCTGAGGGTGTCGAGTGGTTCGACAGCCTGCCGGAGGATGACCAGCGCAAGGCCTTGCACACACTAGTGCTGTTCTGCGGGCAGGCCCGTGCCCGCGAGGGCGATGTTCCGGAGAGTATCGCGCGCTCTGGAATCCGCCCCACCCACACGCCTGCGGTGATGCTCACGAAGTGGCGCTTCGGGATGGAAGACCTCCCGGCCTATGAACTCACCAAGTCATTTCGCCTGCTCGTCGCCCTCTTCAGCATCGCGGACACCCGCAGGCGGGCGCTGCACTGCGCCGGCGGATGCGGTCACGAGTGGCACAACTTGTCGGCTCAGTCAAAGGATCCAACCTAGGGCTACTTCTTGCCCTAGGGTCTTTCGTTTGGATCAGGCCGGATCAGTGAGCGGGGGCTGGTGCGTGCGATCGCAAGGCGGAGGAGGGAGACAATGGCGGAGCCATGGCGACCGACGACAACGCGGCGAGCGTGCGTGCCAGACCCCGCGAGCCCGGCATGATCCAAACGAGAGGCCCTAGGTCTTCGAGCGATCTCGGCGGGCTGCGTTTTCGCTGGCACAGGCGCTGGTCGGCGGCCGCCAACCAGTCGTCATCGGCCCAGGCGTCTACCCGTTGGGTCCCGCCAGGCGGCGTCCCCCGGGGTGCGCCGGGTGTTACAGCGGTTGATGTCAGATGCTGATGTCACTGGGCCTGGCGTCGAGGCGACGCCAACGTACGCCGTCGTTGTCCGGCTGCACGTTGCTGTGCCTTCGACGGCGGCCTAGGAGACTGCCTTGCTCCTCCTTGAGCCGGATGAATGCCTGTCGCGCGTACCGGGCCAGCTCCTCGGCAGGAAACGGCACACTGGAGAGATGCTGCGTGTGATCGCCACTTGCCCATTTGGCTACCACGATCTCGTACCCAGAGACATGGACGCTCAACTCAAGCAAAACCGGCGGTACCTGCGACTCAGCGAGGAGGTCTGCCTTGGTGACGACGATGTCGCGCATGGCCCGGATGTTCGGCAAGAACACCGTGGTAACCCACAACCGCCACTCCGCCAGCTCCTCATCCGTCGGGGACTCGCCACCAACGGCAAAGGGAGAGCGCCCGTCAGGTCGCGTCGAGGTGCGCTCCATGAACGTATTAAAAATTCGGGTGTTGGTCTCCGTAAGCGCGAAGAGGGGCCCGTAGAAGTCGCTGAGCTGGCGGTTCA
This sequence comes from Streptomyces sp. PKU-EA00015, assembly GCF_013387495.1. GTDB lineage: Bacteria > Actinomycetota > Actinomycetes > Streptomycetales > Streptomycetaceae > Streptomyces. The sequence goes on from NZ_JABZEE010000001.1 coordinate 335,511, forward strand.
CCCGCAAAAGCCGTTCCTGACGCTGTGTCAGTCGTACGCTGTTGAGATAAGTCGCGAGGTAGCCGACGAATGCCAAAGCGATGGTGACAACCGTTGCACTCATGACCGAGATGGTAGAGGTCGGCAGGTCCTCCGAACCCCGATTCCACGACCGGTCCTCGTCCTGACCCCGTCAGGTGTCCCACGCGGGCGACGTATACGCCAGCACCGGCGATTGGCGGGCACCCTTCGCTCCCCGACGGGGACAACGGGAACCTGGCCCAGTGTCAAGAGTGTGCGACGCCTGAAGCGGTCCTGACAGCACAAGGGCCCAGGTTGGGGATCATCTCCCTGGCCGGGCCTTCGTCTTGGAGCGGGCGGCAGGGCGAGCGGCCTCTCGATGAAGAAAGTTGGCGCGATGCGCATGGCCGTATGCCTGGCGACGCATGCCCTGCGTTCGCCATGCCAACCGAGCGGAGTACGGGGCGCCCAGGTGCACGATCGGGGCACGGAGCGGGGAACGGAGCCAATCGTTGCGCCTGGGGAAAGGAAGTGGGCGCCTGGCTATTACCTGGAGGTAACTTCTGCTGGTTTGATGTGCGGCGCCGGTCGTACGGCCGGCTCCGAACCCCCACCGGAAACAGGAGATCCTGTGCTGAACTCCGCGCTCCGCCGCATCCCCGGCGCAGCCCTGACCGCCGTGCTCGCCGCCACCACCCTGGCCGCGACCGCACCGTCGGCAGTCGCCGCACCCACCGCGGACACCCCGCGACTGAAGGTGCTCACGTACAACGCGTTCCTGTTCAGCAAGTCGCTCTACCCCAACTGGGGCCAGGACCACCGGGCGGCCGCCATACCCTCGGCTCCCTTCTTCCAGGGCCACGACGTGGTCGTGCTCCAGGAGGCGTTCGACAACTCCTCGTCGGACGCGCTCAAGAGCAGGGCGGCGGACCGGTATCCGCACCAGACGCCGGTGATGGGCCGCAGCAGGGACGGCTGGGACGCGACGAGCGGCGCGTACTCGGCGACGACGCCCGAGGACGGCGGTGTCACGGTCCTGAGCAAGTGGCCGATCGTGCGCAAGGAACAGTACGTCTACCAGGACGCCTGCGGTGCGGACTGGTACTCCAACAAGGGGTTCGTCTACACGGTCCTCGACGTGAACGGCACGAGGGTCCACGTCGTGGGTACGCACGCACAGTCGACGGATCCGGGGTGCGACGCGGGCGAGGCGGCCGACATGCGCAGCCGTCAGTTCCGCGCGGTGGACACGTTCCTGGACGCCAAGAACATCCCGGCGTCCGAACAGGTGATCGTGGCGGGCGACTTCAACGTCGACTCCCGTACGCCGGAGTACACGCGGATGCTCGCCGACGGCGGTTTCGCCGGGGCGGACGCGCGGACCGGGCACCCGTACTCCTTCGACACGCAGGAGAACTCGATCGCCGCCGACCGCTACCCCGACGACCCGCGCGAGGATCTGGACTACGTGCTGCACCGGGCGGGGCACGCGAGGCCCGCGGGCTGGACCAATGAGGTGATCAAGGAGCAGAGTGCGCCCTGGTCGGTCTCCAGCTGGGGCACCACGTACACGTACACCAACCTGTCCGACCACTATCCGGTGATTGCCTCCAGCCGGTAAGCGCAAGCGCGCGGCGGCACCCTTGTATCAGTGTCAGGGCCATGCCACATTGAGTCCGCAGTTCGGACTGGTCCAGTCCACATTGCCGTCCCCACGGCAAGCCCCCCACGGACTCGTAGAAGGAGAAGCCCTGATGAGACGCACGCTCCGCGCGCGCATCTGCCTTCCCGCCCTTCTGGCCCTCACCGCTGTCGGACTCGGCTCCGCCACGGCGGGGGCCGCCGACCACCCGGTACCGGCCGCCGGTCCGGCCCCGGGCGTCGCGGCGACCGCCGTCCAGTACGCGCAGCACAGCTCGCTCGAACGCGCCCTCGGCGACCGCACCGCCGGCTCCTACCTCGACGCCGCGAGCGGCGAACTGGTGGTCACGGTGACGGACGCCGAGGCCGCCGAGCAGGTACGGGCGACCGGCGCCCGCGCCGAGCTCGTCTCGCGCAGTGCGGCGCAGCTGCGGTCCGCGATCGACACCCTGCAGGCCAAGGCCCGGATCACCGGCACGTCGTGGGGCATCGACCCCCGGACGAACCAGGTCGCGGTCGAGGCCGACTCGTCGGTCTCGGCCCGCGACATGCTCCGGCTGAAGACGGTCGCCGCGGCACTCGGCGACCGTGTGCGGATCACGCGCGTGCCCGGCGTCTTCACCGCGGAGGTGGCGGGCGGGGACGCGATCTACGGCGGCGGCTACCGCTGCTCGGCCGCCTTTAACGTCTCGAAGGGGACAACCCGTTACTTCCTGACGGCCGGGCACTGCACCAACTCGGCGAGCAGCTGGTCGGCCACCTCCGGCGGGCCGTCCATCGGCACCCGTGAGGGCACCAGCTTCCCGACCAACGACTACGGCATCGTCCGCTACACGGACGGCTCGGCGCCCGCCGGGAACGTCAACCTGTACAACGGCAGCTACCAGGACATCAGCTCCGCGGCCGACGCGATCGTGGGCCAGTCCCTGCGCAAGTCCGGCTCCACCACGAAGGTGACCAGCGGCACGGTGACCGCCGTCAACGTCACCGTGAACTACAGCGACGGCCCGGTCTACAACCTGGTCCGCACCACAGCCTGTTCCGCGGGCGGTGACAGCGGTGGCGCCCACTTCGCCGGCTCGACGGCGCTGGGCATCCACTCGGGCAGCTCCGGCTGCACCGGCACCAGCGGCTCGGCCCTGCACCAGCCGGTGCGCGAGGCGCTGAGCGCGTACGGGGTCGCGGTCTACTGACCTCGGTTCCGTCGCAGCGGGGCGTCCCCACGGACCGTGGGAGCGCCCCGCATCACGTCCGGAGCGGGTCGCGCCGGGACGCTCAGCCCTTGGCGTACCAGTCGGTGTCGTCGCTCGCGGCGACCGAGGTGTACGTCTGGTGGATGCCCACCAGGGCCGCCACCAGCCGGGGGTCCCAGACGCCGGCCGCCGCCCGGTACTCGTCGAGCATTCCTCGGTACACCAGCGGAGCCCGGCCCGACCCGTCCCGCAAGGTCAGCCGTCGCGGGCAGGTCACCGGGTCCTCGGCGAGGCCGGTGAAGGAACCGATGATCACGACGATGTTCCACGGCATGAACACCGTCCACCACATGGCCCACCAGAACAGCCGCCCGGCGGCCCCCTGCGCGGGGCGGCCGTTCGCGGGCTCGACGGTCCAGCGGGTGCGGCGGAACGCGAGGAGTGATCCGCGGCGCATCCGTATACGGCCGATGGCCGTGCCGGCCGGGTCGTCGACGCGGTAGACCGCCCGGGGGCCGGCGACGGATTCGGTGGTCACCCTGGCCAGCAGTTCGCCTCGCTCGTCGCCGGACCAGAGGACGAACTCGCGTGCCGTGCCGTGACCGTGGAAAGCACCCGCGCCGTGGTCACGCTGCAGCACGGCGACCGGCCGCGGCGGTGCGCCACCGCCCTCCTTCGCCACGATCAGGATGGGCAGCCCGCCGTTCCGCGGCAGGTCCTTGTATGCGCCGCGCAGGCCGCCCCGTCCCGTGTTGACCAGTGAGTACGTCGTCGTCGCCATGTGCTCCCCCGTGAAGGCCGCCGACCATCCTAGATCGCTGCCCGGGGGACGACGCCGCCGGTCAGTCGTGGTCGTAGACGGTGACGTCGATGCCGCGTGCCGTGAGCCGGGCGGCTATCAGCGGCTCGATCCGCGACCACGTGCCGCCCGCCAGCCCGCAGCCGATGCGCGGCATGTGGACCGAGGCACCGAGCTCCAGCGCCTTGCCGGCGACGGCGGCGAGCGCCGTGTCGATGGCCTCGTAGCGCACGGGGACGCCTTTGCTGCCGGTGCGCACACCCCGCTGGCCCACCATGTTGGCCACCCAGAGGTACGGGCCGACCCGGACGAACTGGGCCGCGCCCAGGGCGAAGTCGTTTCCCGCGCGCTGCCGGTGCCAGCGGCGGTAGGCCGCCTCGGGCTCCGGCCAGCGGCGGGAGAGGGCCAGCACGAATCCCTTGCCCCAGCCCCCGATGTCGTTGCACACATGCGCGATCATTTTGACGCCTTTGGCCTGCGGCACGGTGGCGTCCCCCCGGACGTATCTGATCTCGGACATGGCACAACCGTACGATGCACCTCTGACAACGCCCTGCCTCAAGCGCCCGACTTTCACAACGATGGTGAGACAGCAATACTGTTGCACCGGTGCGGTTCAGCAGAAGGAGGGTCATGGCGACCGAGACCGAGGAGCCGACGCTCACCGTCGACGAACTGGCCGCGCGCGCCGGGGTCACCGTGCGCACCATCCGCTTCTACAGCACGCGCGGTCTGCTGCCGCCGCCCGTGATCGGCCCCCGGCGCGTGGGGCACTACGGCTCCGACCACCTGTCCCGGCTGGCCCTCATCGAGGAACTGCAGCACCAAGGCATGACGCTGGCGGCCATCGAGCGCTATCTGGAGCAGCTGCCCGCGGACCTGAGCGCCCAGGACCTCGCCATCCACCGCGCCCTGGTCGCCTCGTGGGCACCCGAGTCGGCCGAGGAGGTGACCCGGCAGGAGCTGGAACGGCGGGCCGGCCGGCCGCTGTCGGAGCAGGACGTGGACCGGCTCGCCGCGATGGGTGTGCTGGACCGTACCGACGGGGACGCGTTCCGGCTCGACGGCTCGCTGCTGCGCCTCGGCGTCGAACTGCTGGACGTGCCCATCGCGCACGAGACCATTCTCGCGTCCCGCACCGTCCTGCTGGGCCACGCGCGGGCCGCGGCGCAGGACCTGACGCGCCTGTTCCGCGACGAGGTCTGGGGCCCCTATCGCGAGCGCGAGTCGGACCCGGACCATGTGGCGGCGATGAAGTCGCTGTCCGCGCACATGCAGCCGATGGTGATCCAGGCGCTGGTGACGGCGTTCCAGCGCTCGCTGCGGGAGGAACTGCGCGAGGCGTTCGGCGCCGGCGGGCCCGCGGAGCGCAGCGCGTGAACGCCTTGCCGCGCGCCGGGCGGTGGTCGAGGCTGCCCCCCATGTCCGATCAAGGAACCAGCACGAGGGCCGGCTGACGGCTGTCCCCCGCAAGCCCGCGCGGCGCGAGCAGGTGCTCACGCACCTGGCGCAGACGCTCTTCGAGCGGGACCGCGACTACACCGAGCGCGAGGTCAACGACGTGCTGCTGACGGTGCACGACGACTGCGCCGCGCTGCGCCCCTACGGACGAATCCTCGGGCGCGGTGCCCGGCGGGTCGGAGCCGTGGCCGCGACCCGCCGGGCGAGGACTTCCACCGCCCTCATCGGGGCAGCGTGTCAGGCGTCGGTGAAGACCTCGCCCCGCTCCGCCTTCTCCAGCAGCAGAGCGGGCGGCTGGAAGCGCTCGCCGTACCGGTCGGCCAGCTCACGGGCGCGCGCCACGAAGCCGGCAGGGCCGCCCTCGTAGCCGTTGATGTACTGCAGCACACCGCCCGTCCAGGCCGGGAAGCCGATGCCCATGATGGAGCCGATGTTGGCGTCGGCGACCGAGGTCAGGACGTTCTCCTCGATGCAGCGGACCGTGTCCAGAGCCTCGGAGAAGAGCATGCGCTCCTGCATGTCCTCGAACGGGATCCCGGCGTCCTCGCGGGTGAAGTGCTCGCGCAGGCCCGGCCACAGCGCGGTGCGCTTGCCGTCCTCGTCGTAGTCGTAGAAACCGGCGCCGCCGCTGCGGCCGGTGCGGCCGAACTCGTCGACCATCCGGTCGATCACCGCTTCGGCCGGGTGCTCCGCCCAGGTGCCGCCCGCCTCCTCGATCGCGCGCCTGGTCTCGTTGCGGATCTTGCGCGGCAGGGTGAGGGTCAGCTCGTCCATCAGCGAGAGCACCTTGGCCGGGTAGCCGGCCTGGGCCGCGGCCTGCTCGACGGAGACGGGGTCGACGCCCTCGCCGACCATCGCCACACCCTCGTTGATGAACTGGCCGATGACCCGCGAGGTGAAGAAGCCGCGGGAGTCGTTGACGACGATCGGCGTCTTGTTGATCCGCCGGACCAGGTCGAACGCGCGGGCCAGTGCCTCGTCGCCGGTGCGCTCGCCCTTGATGATCTCCACGAGCGGCATCTTGTCGACCGGCGAGAAGAAGTGCAGGCCGATGAAGTCGTCCGGACGCGAGACGCCTTCGGCGAGCACGGTGATGGGCAGCGTCGAGGTGTTGGAGCACAGGAGGGCGTCGGGCTCGATGACGTCCTGGATCTCCTGGAACACCTTGTGCTTGAGCGCCGTGTCCTCGAACACCGCCTCGATGACGGCGTCGCAGCCCGCGAGGTCGGCCGCCTCCGCGGTCGGCGTGATGCGGGCGAGCAGCGCGTCCGCCTTCTCCTGGGTGGTGCGGCCCCTCGCCACCGCCTTGGCGCACAACTTCTCCGAGTAGCCCTTGCCCTTCGCGGCGGCCTCGGCCGACACGTCCTTGAGGACCACCTCGATGCCGGCGAGGGCGCAGGAGTAGGCGATGCCCGCGCCCATCATGCCCGCGCCGAGGACGGCGACCTTGCGGACGGGGCGCGGCTCGATGCCGTCCGGGCGGCTGCGGCCCGCGTTGACGGCCTGCAGGTCGAAGAAGAACGCCTGCGTCATGTTCTTCGACGTCTGGCCGGTGACCAGCTCGGTGAAGTACCGGGACTCGATGACCTGCGCGGTCTCGAAGTCGACCTGGGAGCCCTCGACGGCGGCCGCGAGGATGTTGCGCGGCGCCGGGTAGGGGGCGCCCGCGGTCTGCTTCTTCAGGTTCGCGGGGAAGGCGGGCAGGTTGGCGGCGAACTTCGGGTTCGACGGGGTGCCGCCGGGGATCTTGTAGCCCTTGACGTCCCACGGCTGCTGGGAGACCGGGTTGGCGTCGATGAAGGCGCGGGCCTTGGCCAGCATCTCCTCGGGGGTGGCGGCCAGTTCGTGGACCAGGCCGTTCTCCAGAGCGCGCTTCGGCGAGTACTGGGTGCCCTGGATGAGCACCTTCAGCAGCGCGTCGGCGATGCCCATGAGCCGTACGGTGCGGGTGACACCGCCGCCGCCGGGCAGCAGGCCCAGGGTGACCTCGGGCAGGCCGATCTTGGAGCCGGAGACGTCGAGCGCGATGCGGTGGTGGCAGGCGAGGGCGATCTCGTAACCGCCGCCGAGCGCCGCGCCGTTGACGGCCGCGACGACGGGCTTGCCGATGGTCTCGATACGGCGCAGGGCGCGCTTGATGGCCATGCCGCCCTCGAAGACGGACTGCGCGTCCTCGGGACCGGCCTGGATCATCAGCTTCAGATCGCCGCCGGCGAAGAAGGTCTTCTTGGCGGAGGTGAAGACGATGCCGCGGATGGAGTCCTGCCCGGCCTCCACGCGGTCGGCGATCGCGGTGATGGAGGCCCGGAAGGCCTCGTTCATGGTGTTGGCGGACTGGTCGGGGTCGTCGAGGACGAGGGTGACGACGCCGGTCTCGTCCTGTTCCCAGCGGATGGTGGTGGACTCGCTCATGGTGGTGGCTGCTCCGTAAGGCGGGAAGGACGGGTGGTCAGAGACGCTCGACGACGGTGGCGATGCCCATGCCTCCGCCCACGCACAGGGTGGCGAGGCCGTACCGCTTGTCCTGGCGCTCCAGTTCGTCGACGAGGGTGCCGAGGATCATCGCGCCGGTCGCTCCGAGCGGGTGGCCCATGGCGATCGCGCCGCCGTTGACGTTGACCTTGTCGAGCGAGAGGCCCATGTCCTGGGCGAAGCGCAGCACGACGCCGGCGAACGCCTCGTTGATCTCGACGAGGTCGATGTCGTCGATGCTCAGGCCGGCGCGGCCGAGCGCCTTGCGGGAGGCGGGGGCGGGGCCGGTGAGCATGATGGTCGGCTCGGAGCCGGAGACGGCGGCGGAGACGATCCGGGCACGCGGGGTGAGGCCGTAGCGCTCGCCGACCTCCTTGTTGCCGATGGCGACGAGGGCGGCGCCGTCGACGATGCCCGAGGAGTTGCCCGCGTGGTGGACGTGGTCGATCTTCTCCACCCAGTGGTACTTCTGCAGCGCGACGGCGTCGAAGCCGCCGAGGTCGCCGATGTCCGCGAAGGACGGCTTCAGCGCGGCGAGGGAGTCGGCGGTCGTCCCGGGGCGCATGTGCTCGTCGTGGTCGAGGACGACGAGGCCGTTGCGGTCGCGGACCGGGACGACCGAGCGCTCGAAGCGGCCGTCCTTCCACGCCGCGGCGGCGCGCTCCTGCGACAGCGCCGCGTACTCGTCGACATCGCGGCGCGACCAGCCGCCGAGGGTGGCGATCAGGTCGGCGCCGATGCCCTGGGGGACGAAGCCGGTGTCGTAGTTGGTCATCGGGTCGGCGAACCAGGCCCCGCCGTCGGAGGCCATGGGGACGCGCGACATCGCCTCGACGCCACCGGCGAGGACGAGGTCCTCCCAGCCGGACCGGACCTTCATCGCGGCCATGTTGACGGCCTCGAGGCCGGAGGCGCAGAAGCGGTTCTCCTGGACGCCCGCGACCGTGTCGGGCAGTCCGGCGGCGATCGCCGCGATGCGGGCGATGTCGGAACCCTGGTCGCCGACCGGGCCGACGACGCCGAGCACGATGTCGTCGATCGCGGCCGGGTCGAGACCCGGGAACCGGCGCTCGATCTCGTGGATCAGGCCGACGACGAGGTCGATCGGCTTGGTGCCGTGCAGGGCGCCGTTGGCCTTTCCGCGCCCCCGGGGGGTACGGATGGCGTCGTACACATACGCTTCGGTGCTCACTGTCTGGAGCCTTTCGACGAGGGTGGGGCCGTGTTCGGAGGTGGAGTCAGCTGAGCAGGGAGCGGCCGATGATCTCCTTCATGATCTCGGTCGTCCCGCCGTAGATGGTCTGGATGCGGCCGTCCGTGAACGCCCTGGCGACGCGGTACTCGCTCATGTAGCCGTACCCGCCGTGGAGCTGGAGGCACCGGTCGGCGGCGCGCTTCTGCAGCTCGGTCGCCCACCACTTGGCCATGGACGCGTGCACGGCGTCCAGCTCGCCGGCCGCGTGGTCGGCGATGCAGCGGTCGAGGAAGGCGCGGGTGACGGCGCATTCGGTGGCCAGCTCGGCGATCTCGAAGCGGATGTGCTGGAGCCTGGAGAGCGGCCGTCCGAACGCCTCCCGCTCCTTCACGTACGCGGTCGTGATCTCCAGCAGGTGCTCGGCAGCGGCGATCCCGGCGACGGCTATCGCCATCCGCTCCTGCGCCAGGTTGGTCATCAGGTGGACGAAGGCGCCGTTCAGTTCGCCGAGGAGGTTCTCCTTGGGGACGCGTACGTCGTGGAAGAACAGCTCGGCCGTGTCCTGGGACTTCTGGCCGATCTTGTCGAGGTTGCGGCCGCGTTCGAAGCCCTCCATGCCGCGCTCGACGACGAGCAGCGAGAGGCCGTGCGCGCCTCCCTCCGGGGTGGTCCTCGCGACGACGACGACGAGGTCGGCGAGGATTCCGTTGGAGATGAAGGTCTTGGAGCCGCGCAGCACCCAGTGGTCGCCGCGGTCCTCGGCGGTGGTGCGGATGCCCTGGAGATCGGAGCCCGCGCCCGGTTCGGTCATGGCGATGGCCGTGATGGTCTCGCCGGTGCAGAAGCCGGGCAGCCAGCGGCGCTTCTGCTCGTCCGTGGCGAGGGAGGTCAGGTACGGGCCGATGATGTCGTTGTGCAGCCCGATCGCCAGTCCGGGCGCGCCGGCGCGGGTGAACTCCTCGTGCAGCACGGCGGCGTAGCGGAAGTCGTCGTTGCCGCCGCCTCCGTACTCCTCCGGCACGGCGAGGCCGAGGAGGCCCTGCCGGCCCGCCGCGCGCCAGGCGTCCCGGCTGACGATGCCGTCCTTCTCCCACTGCTCGTAGTGCGGCAGCACCTCCTTGGCGAGGAAGGTGCGGACGGTCTCGCGGAAAGCCTCGTGGTCGGCGGTGAAGATCTGGCGCTTCAACGGTCCTCCTGCGGATCGGTCAGGGGCACGTCCCAGTCACGGGCGACCTCCGCCGTGTGCGCGCCGGGCATCGCCGGCGGCCGCCTCACGGCCCCGGGCGTGGCGGAGAACCGCGGCGCGGGCGCGGGCTGGGTGATGCCCCCGTGGTCGGTGAAGGTGCCGCGCGCTGCGATGTGGGGGTGCGCGGGGGCTTCGCGCAGCGAGAGGACGGGCGCGACGCAGGCGTCCGAGCCCTCGAAAACCGCGGTCCACTCGGCGCGGGTACGGGTCCTGAAGCGGGCGGCGATCGCCTCGCGCAGCTCGTCCCAGCGGTCGAAGTCCTTGCGGGCCGGGATCTCGTCCCTGATGCCGAGCAAGTCGGTGAACTCGTCGTAGAACCGCTGCTCCAGCGCGCCGACCGCCATGTACCCGCCGTCGGCCGTCTCGTAGGCGCCGTAGAAGGGGCATCCGCCGTCGAGCAGGTTGGCGCCTCGGCGGTCCTGCCAGCCGCCGGCCGCCATCATGCCGTGGATCATCGTGGCCAGGTGGGCGGCGCCGTCGACGATGGCCGCGTCCACGACCTGGCCCGTGCCGCCCTCGGTGCGGGCGTGCTGGAGGGCGGCGAGCACACCGATGACGAGATAGAGCGAGCCGCCCGCGTAGTCGCCGACCAGGTTGGCCGGGACGACGGGCGGCTCGCCGTCCTTGCCGATCATGGAGAGCGTGCCGGTGAGGGCGATGTAGCCGATGTCGTGGCCGGCCCGGTGGGCGAGCGGGCCGTCCTGTCCCCAGCCGGTCATCCGCCCGTAGACCAGCCGCGGATTGCGGGCCAGGCACACGTCCGGGCCGACGCCGAGCCGTTCGGCGACACCGGGGCGGTAGCCCTCGATCAGCACGTCGGCCCGCTCGACCAGGCCGAGGACCTGGCCGGGCCCGTCCTCGGCCTTGAGGTCGATCAGCACCGAACGCTTGTTGCGGTTGGTGAGGTCGTAGGCCGGATCGATACCGAGTCCCGCGCCTCCGGGGCGGTCGATCCGCACGACGTCGGCCCCGAGGTCGGCCAGGAGCATGGCGGCGAACGGGCCGGGCCCGATGCCCGCCAGCTCCACCACGCGAACCCCGGCCAGTGGGCCGTTCATTGACGCTGTCATCCAGCCCCCAGCAGTGTGACACAACTGATGTAACACCAGTGATGGTAAGAACGTGTTCCACTCCGCACAAGGGCTCCGGGAGAGCAAGCGCTTAGATGCACGGACAACGCCAGGTTACCGATGGGAAACGCTTCTTCTGCGGGGCCGCGCGGCGCGCTAGCCTCAGCCACCGACATCGGCGTTCTGGCCCCGTGCCCTGATCCGCCGGACAGCCCCCGACGGCGGAGGAGCCATTGGACAGCCAGAACGGGACCGGTCGCGCGCAGCGCCCCTACGACATCGTGCTCTTCGGGGCGACCGGGTTCGTCGGACAGCTCACCGCCGAGTACCTGGCGCGGTACGCGCCGGCCGACTGCCGGTGGGCGATCGCGGGCCGCAGCCGGGCGAAGCTGGAACGGCTGCGCGAGCGCCTCGCCGTCATCGCTCCCTCGTGCGCGGACCTGCCCCTGGTCGAGGCCGACGCGGACGACCCCCGCGCGCTGCGGGAGATGGCCGAGTCGGCACGGGTCGTCGCGACGACGGTCGGCCCCTACGTCCTGTACGGCGAGGCCCTGGTGGCCGCGTGCGCCGAGGCCGGGACGGACTACGCGGATCTGACGGGCGAGCCGGAGTTCGTGGACGCGATGTTCGTGCGCCACGACGCGCGTGCCCGCGAGACCGGCGCGCGCCTCGTCCACGCCTGCGGCTTCGACTCGGTCCCGCACGACCTGGGCGCCTTCTTCACGGTGCGGCAGCTGCCCGAGGGGGTGCCGCTGAAGGTCGACGGGTTCGTCAGCTCCAACGCGATGTTCTCCGGCGGGACCATGGCCTCGGCGCTCACGGCCATGGCGCGCGGCCGCGAGACGCTGCGCGCCGGGCACGAGCGCCGGCTGCACGAGCCGCGGCTGGTCGGGCGGCGCGCCCGCGCACCGCTGGGGACACCGCACTTCAACCGGGAGACGGGCGCGTGGGCGCTGCCGCTGCCGACGATCGACCGGCAGATCGTGGCGCGTTCGGCGCGCGCGCTGGAGCGTTACGGCCCGGACTTCCGCTACCGCCACTACGCGGCGGTCGCGTCGCTGCCGGTGGCGCTCGCCGGCCCGGCGGCTGTGGGTGCGGGCTTCGCCCTCGCCCAGATCCCGGCCGCGCGCAGGTGGTTGATGAGCCGCTACGCACCGGGCGAGGGCCCGAGCCCGCAGCGCCGCGCGAAGAGCTGGTTCTCGGTCCGCTTCGTGGGCGAGGGCGGTGGCCGCCGCGTGTTCACGGAGGTGTCGGGCGGGGACCCCGGGTACGACGAGACGGCGAAGATCCTGGCGGAGTCGGCGCTGTGTCTCGCCTTCGACGAACTGACTTCGGGCGGGGGCCAGTTGACCACGGCGGTGGCGATGGGCGACGCGCTGCTGGACCGGCTGCGGGTGCGGGGGGTGCGGTTCCGGGTGGCGGCGGTGCGGTAGGGGGCGCTGCGGGGTGGGGGGCGAGGTGGGGGCCGCTGCGCGGGGCCGTTCCCCCACCCCGCCCTTCCCCTACGGCCTGGCGGCCGTGGGCGGTACCCCCATCGTGAACTGGGCTCCGCCCGGGACCCGTACCGCGCTTCGCGCGTGTCCTCGAACTCCCCTACGGCCTGGCAGCCGTGGCTAGGGCCCCGCGAAGCCAGGGGGAGTGCCCCCAGACGATGATTTCGCGCAGCGAAATCCAGCCCCGTCGGCGCTTGAGGCACGAGCCCTGCACAGGAGCGCCGCGCACAACCAGCCCCGCCGGCGATTGAGGCGCAGGGTTCGGGGCAGCGCCCCGAGGGTTACGGCGTCGCCTCGCGCAAGGCGCGGCGGCACAGCGCGTCCGCGTGGCGGGTCGTCTCCGGGACGCGGAAGCGCGGCGCCAGGCGCAGCACATGTGCGCAGGCCGCGTCCAGCATCACCCGGTGGCCGACCGAGACGTACACCGGCTTCACACCCGACTGCGTCCGCAGCGCCCGTCCCACCTCCTCGCCGTCCTCGGCGCGCAGCGGCGCGAAGTCACCGCGCCGGTCGCCCAGTTCGCCGTGTGAGAAGACGAACGGGTTCTTCGCGACCCCGATCACCGGCAGCCCCGTCAGCACACCGAGGTGGCTGGCGAGGCCGAAGCGCCGTGGATGGGCCCGTCCGTAGCCGTCGCAGACGACCAGACCGGGGCCCACCGGCAGGGACTCCAGCGCGGCCAGCACCGTCGGGATCTCCCGGAACGCGAGCAGCCCGGGGACGTAAGGGAAAGAGACCCGGCCGATCGCCGTGGACCGCGCCACGACCTCCAGGGTCGCGGCGTCGAGCACGACGGCCGCCGCGGCGACGATGTCCCGCTCGTCGTCGTACGCCACGTCGACACCGGTCACCAGCCCCGTGCCGGGCGGCGGCCCGGCCTCGTCGAGGACGACGCGCGTGCGCAGTTCGTCCTGGACGGCCAGGGCCGCCGCCTCGGTCTCGGGCCAGCCCGCGGGAATGTCGACGATCTCCATGGTCCGATCAGCCTAAGCCGCGCCGGGTAACCTGGCGATCATGTTCGTAATGGAATTGACCTACACCGCTCCCGTCGAGCGCGTCGAGGAGCTCCTCGACGCGCACGTCGAGTGGCTGGACGCGCTCTACGAGGAGGGCGTGTTCATCGCCTCCGGACGGAAGAACCCGCGCGACGGCGGCGTGATCCTCGCCGTCGGGGACGGCCGCGAGCGGATCGAGCGGATCGCGGCGGCCGACCCCTTCGTCATGGGCGAGGTGTGCACCTACCGGATCACGGAGTTCATCGCGACCAAGACCGCTCCGGAACTCGCCCCCTACCGGCAGCAGTTGCCGTCGTAACGGCGCCCGGTCAGAACTCCAGGCGCGCGACCCGGCCCTTCTCGCCCGACGCCCAGCACCCGAAGTCGGGCGTGCAGTCGACGGTGTCGAACGATCCGCTGTCGACGGTGCGCCAGGTGCGGCCGCCGTCGACCGTGAGATCGGTACCGGTCGGACCGACAGCGAGTGCCGCCGACTTCAGGTGCGGCAACCACGCGACGCCCGAGCGGTACGCGGGCGGCGGTGTCGCCGCCTGGCGCCAGCTGCGCCCGCCGTCCGCCGTGACGGCCGCGGCCCGGGGTGATGCCTCGCCGCTGCGGTAGTCGCCGCCGACGGCGATGCCCTGCTCGCGGTCGCGGAAGGCGAGGGCGAAGACTCCGCGCGCGGGATCCCCGGCCGGCACGGTCGACTCGGCGACGCTCCAGTTCAGTCCGCGGTCGGCGGAGTGCAGGACCCGGGCCGTGGCGCCTCCCCCGGTGGCCAGCCAGACGTCCTTCGGGCCGGAGGAGACCAGGCACTGGCCGCTCGCGGCGAAGCCCGCCTCGCCCGGCAGGGCGGCCGGCATGCCGTCGCTCGGCAGCACCTTCCAGGACCGGCCCCCGTCACCGGTGGACAGGATCCGGTACTTGCCGTCGACCGGGTCGCTCATGGCGAGCCCGTGGCGGTGGTCGAAGAAGGTGACGCAGTCGTAGAAGGCTCGCGGATCGGTGTTGCGGAACGACTCGGTCCAGGTCTTCCCGCCGTCGTCGGTGCGCAGGACGCGGGACGCCTCCCCCTCGCCGATGGCGAGAACGACGGCCCGGCGGGCGTCGAACGCCTCGACGTCCCGGAACTCCAGCTCCCCCGCCCCTGGCGGCGAGACGTTCAGCCAGGTACGGCCGCCGTCACCCGTGCGCAGCACCGTCCCCTTGGATCCCGCCACCCACGCCACCTTGCGGCTGACCGGCGCGAGGCCCCGGAAGCGCACGTCGGTGCCGGTCTCCTTCAGCTTCCAGGCGGGCGTCGCCGCGGCCGCGCGCGTGTCCGCCTCCGCGGCCGGCCGGGCCGCCTGGGCCGGTACGGCGAGCACCGCGGAAACCGCAGCCGCGCACAGCCCCACCGACACCATTCGTCTCGTCTTCCCCTTGGACGTCATGGCGCTGGAAGCTAGCCCACGGGCCCTATGCCGTCCAGAGTGCGAGACGGCGTACCGCACGGGGCCGGGGCCGTGACACAGCTCACTCACCACTCGGATGCACGGATTCCGTTGCTCCGGCGTCTTCCGTGGTGCCCGGGAACCCCGGGCCGGACGATCCCACCGAGCCGCACACGAAGGAGCGGGCCTTGCCCACCGTCATCGAGCAGGCCGTTCAGGCGCGCCTCGTCGCCCCCGCACCCCGCATGGAGTCGGTTTTGGCGACGCTGCACTACGACCGCCGGGACCCCTTCGCCGTGCGTATCGACTTCCCGGCCCCGGCGACGCTGGAGGGCGCCGACATCTCGTGGGCCTTCTCGCGCGAGCTGCTGGCCGAGGGCGTCCGCGCGGCGACCGGCATCGGCGACGTCCGCGTGCGGCCGTACGGCTACGACCGTACGGTGCTGGAGTTCCACGCCGCCGAGGGCACCGCGGTGGTGCACATCCGCACCGGTGAGCTGCTCCGCTTCCTCGACCGGGCGCAGGCCCTGGTGCCGGCGGGCAGCGAGCATCTGCACCTGGACCTCGACGACGACCTCGCCGAGCTGCTGGGCGACGCCCGCTGACCCTCCCCCTACGCCCTGTGGGCGTAGGGCCCCCGGTCACCGATCCAGCCATGCTGGGCGCGCTGGATCTTCGCCGAGTATGCGGACAGCCACATCAGTGATCCTCGGTGCCGCTGCGGCCGTGACGTCCGGTCCCGGCACTGGGCCTAGCGGTGCGCACGGTGAAGGCGGCGGTGCGGACGGTGCCTTCGTGCTTGAAGTCGAGGAAGAGCCGGTAGGAGCCGTTGCTGGGGGCGGCGGCCATGAAGGAGATGTCGGGCCCGGGCCTGGTGGTGCCGTCGCCGGGCTCACCTTCGGGGTGGACGTGGAGGTAGGCGAGGTCTCCGAAGCGCAGGGCGACGAGGTGACCGTAGGCACCGAGGTAGGGCTCGAGGTCGGTGATGGGCTTGCCGTTCCGGGCAACGCTCAGCGTCAGCTTGCTCATCGTGCCAGCGGCGAGCTCGCCGTCCAGGGTGACGGTGTAGCCGTCGACTTCGGCTGTGGCCTTGGGTGCGGGCAGGTCCCGGGGCTGGTAGGAGCCGGCGGCTGCGAGGTCCGCACCGAGGGTCAGGGCGTGGGCGCCCTGACCGGCGGGGGTGAAGTCGGCGAAGACGCGGTAGTCGCCTGCCGCGGGCAGGTCGACGGGGGTGCTCCACGTGCCGTCGGGCTCGAGGCTGGGGTGCAGGTGGCGGAAGGTGTTCAGGTCGCGTGAGGCGAGGATGAGGTGCAGGTCCTTCCCGTGGGCCTCGTTGTACTTGGTGACGGGCTTGCCGCTGTCGTCCTTGATGGCGAAGCGCAGCGGGGTTTCCTGGCCGGCCGTGATGCGCGGGGTCTTCAGCTCGAGGGTGTAGCCGTCCTGGGAGACCTGCAGTCCTCCAGGCACGGCGGGGACGTTTTCGGCGTGCTGGCCGCCGCTGCCGTGGTTCATCGCTGTGTCCCTCTGATGGTTGGCGTGCGGGGACCGAACGTGGCCGCGAGGACGGCGCCGTAGAGGCCGATCTCGGCGGCAGTGTTCATGCTCTCTCGTCAAGGCTGGCGCCGAGCGCCCGGGACCATCACCTCAGCCCGCATTACCCCAAGGGGGTACGAATCAAGAGCTTCCCGGAACGCCAGGCGGCTGCATTACCTGGCACCTCAATCTGGTGACCGCTCTCATCAGTGGTAGGCGTGGACGACGGCGTGGCCCTTGCCGCGGCCGATCATCCACTTGTTGACCGGGGTCGTGATCAGGAAGGCGACGGCGAATCCGCCGAGCAGCGCCGACCAGAACAGCCCGTCCGAGAGGTGGGCGTCCATCGCGCCGGGGGTCAAGGCGATGATGACGTTGTCCACCAGCTCCATCACGGCGATGGAAACGGTGTCGGCGGCGAGGGCCACCTTGATCGCGGTCTTCAGGTTCAGGCCGGCCCGGATGACGGCGAACAGCGTGAAGGAGTAACCGAAGAGGAACGCGAGCGCGATCGCGAGAGCCATAGTGGGCACGTTGCCCCACAGCAGGGCGGTACCGATGACCATGCCCAGGATCTCGCCGATCGCGCACCCGGTCAGACAGTGCAGCGTCGCCTTCGCCGCCGTGCCCCAGGACGCTCCGCCGGGCATCGCATGGTCGGCGTGAGCATGGTGGTCCTCGTGCAGGACGTGGTCGTGCGCGGCTTCGCTGTGGTGAGTGCTGTGATCCATGGCCCTTCACCCCAATCCCACCTTTCAGTGTGGCCCTCCCACTGAAACTCACACCACAACAACCCCCAGGGTATTTCCCAGGCGCGCGTTCCTTCTTTGCGTACGCCGCTGTGTGAGCGGTGGCGAGCGGACGCCGGCCGAGAGGTCGGTATCGGGTCGGCGAGGCGCGCGAAAGACCCTAGCGGTCGCTCCGGCGCTCCCCCATCAGGGCGTTGAGCCGCCCGTAGTCCTCACCGTCGGTCAGTGCCGTGTACGTGCCCGTCTCCAGCAGCTCGGCGGCGGCCCGGCGCACCACGGCGTGGGCGGCCTGCGCGATACCCGACCCGACGCTGACGCGCGCCGCCCCGCGCCGGCCCAGCTCGGCGGCGTCGGGCGCGCCCGGGCCCGCCATCACGTTCAGCGGCGCGTCGATCCCCTTGGCCAGCGCCTCCACGGTCCCCGGGTCGACCACGCCCGGTACGAAGATCCCGTCCGCTCCGGCGGCGACGCAGTCCGCGGCCCGCCGGAGCGTCTCGTCCAGCCGGTCCGCCTCCGTGCCGATTCCCGCGAGGTAGACGTCGATGCGGGCGTTGACGAAGAGGGGGACCTCCGCCGCGTCCGCCGCGGCCCGCGCCGCCGTGATCCGGCGGACGTGCTCGTCGGCCGGGCGCAGGCCGTCCTCGATGTTGACGCCCACGGCACCCGCGTCCAGCACGGCGCGCACGGTCGCGGCGACGCCGTCGGCGTCGGCCGCGTAGCCGCCCTCGATGTCCGCCGTGACCGGCACGCCGACGGCCGAGGCGATACGCGCCACCTGGGCGAGAGCCGCGGCCCCCTCCAGCCGGTCGCCGTCGGCGGTGCCGAGGTCCCAGGCGACGCCGGCGCTGGTGGTGGCGATCGCCGCGGCGCCCGCGTCCTCGATGATGCGGGCGCTCGCCGTGTCCCAGGCGTTGGGGAGCAGCAGCGGACGGCCGGGGGTGTGCAGGGCATGGAAGCGGCGCGCGAGGTCACGAAGGTTCGTCATGCCCGCACTCAATCAGTGCTTCCCCTGCCGTGGCTGGCAGTTTTCCGTCATCAACGCGGGTGCCCCGGCGGCCCGTTAAATGCTTTGACAGCCCGGCGGGCCGGTCCTAGCGTGTGCGACGGTTCTGTTGTCGTCGATCGGAGTAGGACGTTGCTCGTCTGAGGTCACGAGACACCGTGCGGCCCGGCCTTTGCCCGCGCGCACGTGTGCGACCTCGACGCTCTGCCGTCCGCTTTCCGCCCGACCGGGACCTCTTCTCGTTCCCGTACGGCTCCGTCGCCACGTGTCCCGGTGTCTCCACCGTTGCCCCGCCCCTTCCACGCGACCCGGAGACCCGTATGCCACTCACCCCCGCTTTCCTCACCTGCTCCTCCCTCGGCTTCGCCTGGCCGGACGGCACGCAGGTGTTCGACGATTTCCAGCTCGCCGTCGGCCCCGGCCGTACGGGCCTGATCGGCCTCAACGGCTCGGGGAAGTCCACCCTGTTGAAACTGATCGCCGGCGATCTCGTCCCCGTCTCGGGCACGGTCCGGGTCGCGGGCGAGGTCGGGTACCTGCCGCAGAACCTGGTCCTCGACACGGGCCTGCGCGTCGACGAGGTGCTGGGCATCGCCGCGACCCGCGCGGCGCTGCACGCCATCGAGGGCGGAGATCCGAGCGAGGAGCACTTCACCGCGGTCGGCGACGACTGGGACGTGGAGGAGCGCGCACGCGCCGCGCTCGACCAGCTCGGTCTCGGGCACATCGGCCTGGACCGCACCATCGGCGAGGTGTCGGGCGGCGAGGGCGTCCTGCTGCGGCTGGCGGCCCTGCTGCTGGCCCGGCCGGACGTGCTGCTGCTCGACGAGCCGACCAACAACCTCGACCTGTACGCGCGCCGCAGGCTCTACGACGCGGTCACGGCCTGGTCCGGGGTCATGGTGGTCGTCAGCCACGACCGTGAACTCCTCGAACGCGTCGACCAGATCGCCGACCTGCGCGACGGCGAGGTGAGCTGGTACGGCGGCAACTTCACGGCGTACGAGCAGGCTCTCGCCGTCGAACAGGAGGCGGCGGAGCGGATGGTGCGTGTGGCGGAGGCCGACGTGCAACGGCAGAAGCGCGAACTGGCCGAAGCACAGGTGAAGTTGGCACGCCGCAAGCGGTACGGGCAGAAGATGTGGGACAGCAAGCGCGAGCCCAAGATCGTGATGGGCGCCCGCAAGCGCGCCGCTCAGGAGTCGGCGGGCAAGCACCGCATCATGCACACGGAACGGCTCGCGGAGGCACGCGAACGCCTCGACGAGGCCGCGGAAGCCGTACGCGACGACGACGAGATCCGCATCGAGCTGCCGCACACCATCGTCCACCCGGGGCGCGGAGTGCTGCGGCTGAGCGGACTGCGCCTGCGGTACGGCGCAGAGATCCCCGGCGAGCTGGAGGTGCGCGGGCCCGAGCGCATCGCCCTGGTCGGGCGCAACGGCGCGGGCAAGACGACGCTGCTGCGCACCATCACCGGGGAGCTCTCGCCGGTGGCCGGCGAGGCGGTCGCACAGGTTCCGCTGCGCTTCCTGCCGCAGCGTCTCGATCTGCTCGACGACGGCCTGAGCGTGGTCGAGAACGTGGCCCGCTTCGCGCCGGGCGCGACGAACAACGCGATCCGGGCCAAACTCGCGCGCTTCCTGTTCCGCGGGGCGCTCGCCGACCAGCCGGCGGGGACGCTGTCGGGCGGTGAGCGCTTCAGGGCCGCCCTCGCCGCTCTGCTGCTGGCCGAGCCCGCGCCGCAGCTGCTCATGCTGGACGAGCCGACGAACAACCTCGACATGGCGAGCGTGCGGCGGCTGACGGCGGCGCTGGAGTCCTACGAGGGCGCGCTGATCGTGGCGAGCCACGACGTGACGTTCCTGGAGTCGATCGGCGTCACACGCCGGCTGCTGCTGGACGGCGAGGGGCTGCGGGACATCTCGGCCGACGAGCTGGGGTCGGAGGCGTTTCCGGAGAGCTGAGGACGGCGCGGTGCGAGGGCGGGGCCGGCCGGAACCGGAAGGTGATCTACCTCTCCCTGCGCACCGCGCCACCTGGCCACATAACCATACGTAAGGGGACACTGCGGATCCGGGCTTGGCCGAGGCCTTATCGCGTGCTTAACCTACGGTTTCGTAACCTACGAATCCGTAAGTGCCACGCCCGTCCCCTGGAGCACTCGTGACGATCACCTCTCCCCACCTCGGCAGCTCGGATGCCTGGAGCGACGCCCGGCTGCTGTACGCACTCGAAGAGGTCGTGGAGACGGAGCTCAACCGCCACCTCAAGGTCGCCAAGGACTGGATGCCGCACGAGTACGTGCCCTTCGGCGACGGCCGGAACTTCCCGGGCCTCTTCGAGGACGGGGAGGCCTGGGAGCCGGACCAGTCCAAGGTCACCGACATCGGCCGCATCGCCCTCGTGGTGAACCTGCTGACCGAGGACAACCTCCCGAGCTACCACCACGAGATCGCCACCCTCTTCGGCCGCGACGGCGCGTGGGGCACCTGGGTGCACCGCTGGACCGCGGAGGAGGGCCGGCACGGCATCGTCATGCGCGACTACCTGCTCACCTCGCGCGCGGTCGACCCGGACAAGCTGGAGCAGTTCCGCATGGCGCACATGGCGGAGGGCTTCGAGTCGGACAACCGCCACTCGATGCTGCACTCCGTCGCGTACGTCGCCTTCCAGGAGCTCGCGACCCGCGTCTCGCACCGCAACACCGGCCACCAGTCGGGCGACCCCGTCTGCGACCGGATGCTGGCGCGCATCGCGACCGACGAGAACCTGCACATGGTCTTCTACCGCAACCTGCTGAGCGCGGCCTTCGAGCTCGCCCCCGACCTGACCATGCAGGCCGTCCGCGACGTCGTGGTCAACTTCCGGATGCCCGGACACGGCATGCCCGGCTTCGAGCGCGCGGCCGCCCAGATGGCGATCGGCGAGATCTACAACCTGCGCATCCACCACGACGACGTCCTCCAGCCGGTGCTCCGCTTCCTGAAGATCATGGAGATCGACGGCCTGGGCCCCGAGGGCCTCAAGGCTCAGGAGGAGCTCGGCCTGTACATGGGCGGGCTGGACTCCGAGGCGAGGAAGTTCGACGAGAGGCTCGCCGCCCGCAAGACCCGCATGGCGGCCCGCGCGGGGAAGTGACGCCGGGGCCGGCCGAACCGGCGTACGGGCCCGGTCTCACCACGCGGCCTCCTGGTAGTCCTTGAGGAACACGCCTGCGACCGGGTCGCCCGCCTCACCGCGCACGATCGGGTCGTAGATCCGCGCCGCGCCGTCGACGACGTCGAGCGGCGTGCGGGTGCCGAAGGCGGCGATCCGCGCCTTGCGCGGCGCGGGGTTCTCGTCGGTGATCCATCCGGTGTCGACGCTGCACATGTGCACGCCCTCGGCGGCGAGCTGCGCCGCGCTCGTGCGCGTGAGCATGTTCAGTGCCGCCTTGGCCATGTTGGTCTGCGGGTGGCGGGCCGTCTTGTTGCGCACCGCGAACCGGCCCTCCACTGCGGTCACATTGACGATGTACCGCCGCGGCCTGGGCGAGGCCAGCAGCAGCGGCAGCAGGCGGTCGGCGAGCAGGGCCGGCGCCAGGGCGTTGACCAGCTGGGTCTCGAGCAGCTCGGCGGGGTCGAGGCCGCCGAGCCGGGCCGACCAGGAGTTCTCCGGCGCGAGGTCGGGCAGCAGGCCCGTCTGGTCGGACGCCTCCGCCTCGGCCTCCGGCAGGACGAGTGAGAGGGCGCCGTCCGGTGCCCCCACGGCCGCCATCGGCGCATAACCGGGCGCCATGAGCACGCCGGGCCGCGAGGCGCCGCTCTCCCCCGCGGCCAGCAGCGCGTACGCCTCGGGCGGGCGGCGGATCGTCTGCGCGGCGTTGTTGACCAGGACGTCCAATGGCTCGCCGCCGTCGCGCAGCCGCTCGCACAGGCCCAGCACCTGCCGCGGGTCACGCAGGTCGACGGCGGCGACCGTCAGCCGGCCGAGCCACTCGCGGCTGCCGGGCACGGCCCGGAACCTGCGCAGCGTGTCGTCCGGGAACCGGCTCGTGACCAGCAGCTCGGCACCATCCCGCAGCATCATCAGCGCCAGCTGGAAGCCGATCTTCACCCGGCCGCCGGTGAGCAGGACCCGCCGTCCGCGCAGATCCGTGCTCAGCGAGCGCCGGGCGGTGTTGTCGGCGGCGCAGGGCGGGCAGAGCCGGTGGTAGAAACTGTCGGCCTGTCGGTAGAGCGCCTTGCAGACATAGCAACGCCGGGGTCGCTCGTAGTGCTCGACGTCCCGGCCGGGCTCCACGGCCGCGAGCGGCGCCTCCTCCCGCCGGTCGAGGGCGCCCGTGGCGGTCCCGGCCGCGAGGGCGGCATCGGCCTCGGACCGGGCGCGCCGCACGGCCTTGCGCCGCAGATTGCGGCTCTCGCGCGCGAACGACGCGGCGATCGACTCGCCCCTCATCCGCCGGGGATCGCCCAGCGGCAGCGCGCGCAGCTTGCGCGCCATGAGCGCGAAGGCGTCCAACTCGTCGTCCGTGACCTGGTCGTTCATGTCGTCGTCCCACCCCTGCCGAGTCCGGTGATCTTAACGACACGCCGTCAATCGGAGCATCCGGATATCCCCCCACTCGTGCGGGGTACGGCAGTTGTCCCCTGCGGCGGACGGTCTGCCAGGGTGAGCGGCCATGGATCCCGATCTCGAGGTGAACGGCCGTCAGCTGGCCCGGTTCTGCCGGGCCCTGGACGAGTCGCTGACGTCACTGGGCGAGGCGCGCCGAGCGCTGGAACACGTACGGGCGGACCAACTGGGCACCGCCGCTCTCGACGAGGCGTGCGACGGCTTCCAGAAGCGCTGGAAGTACGGCGCCGAACAACTCGACGACCGCATCACGTCCGTCCGCGACGGCGTGCAGGCCACGCGGGCCGGGTTCGCGGAGGTGGAGCGGGCGATCGAGACGGCGTTCAGGGCCGTGGCGGTGCGGCATGGCTGAGTACCCGCACCTGGGCTGGGACCCGGCGCCGGGCAGCCCGGCGGAGATCGCGGCGCTCCAGAAGAAACTGCAGACCTCGGCGACGGCCCTGGGCACGGCGCACGCGCTGGTGAACCGCCTCCTCGGGGAGAGCGCGCACTGGAGGGGCGAGGCGGCGCAGGCCTTCCGCGGCGCGCTGGACGGCGACCTCCCCCGGTACCTGAGGAACGCGCACCGCTCGGTGTCGAAGGCGTCGGCGCGACTGCTGTCGTGGCACGAGGACCTGGTTGGTTACCAGGCGACGGCACGGACGTACGAGACGAGGGCGCGGCTGTCCTCGGCGGAACTGCGGCGCGCGGAGTCCCACCACGACGCCCTCGCCGCGTCCCCGGACGCGCCGCCACCGGACCTCCGCACGGCGGCGTCCGCGGTGACGCGCGCGCGTACGGCACTGGCGTCGGTCCGCGCGCTGGCCCACGAACTGGAGGCGACGCACGCGGCGGAGGCGGCGCGCATCGCGAAGTCCCTGAACGAGGCGACGGACAGACTGGCACCGCGGGAGCCGGGGGCGTTGGACAAGGTGCTGGGCTGGGTCGACGACCATCTGGGTGACACGCTGGCGCTGCTGTCGGCCGGGCTTGGACTCGCCGCGATCCTTGCTTCCGGCCCGTTGGCCGTGCCCCTGTTGTTTGCAGCGGCCGGGCTCAGTCTCGCCGCCTTCGCTTCCCATGCGAACGACCCGCGACACCGAGCAGCCCTCAAGGCTGGTTTCACCGATGGGCGATTCGACGGCAAGTTCTGGTCCAGCGCAGTCACCCTGACGGCTGATGCACTCGGTGCCGTACCCGGAGTGGGTGCCGTCGCTCAGGGAGCCAAGGGGATGACCGCTGCCACCAGGGCCGGCATCGCCGCCGAGCATGGTGCCGCGGCAACTCTGAGAAGCGGAACGAGCGCCCTGCGGTCAGACTCGATCGCCGCCATGCGCGAGATCAATGACGCCCCCAAGCCCGTGCTCGACTGGGTGGTTCGTCGCACAGATCCCAGGGTTCAGAAGCCCTTGGAGGTCGGAGTCGCCGGCGCCGGCGTGGCCACCTCGACAGTGAGCTTGACACCGGCCGACAGCAACGACAGCGCCAAGAACGCAGCGACGGCGGTCGACGGCACCCGTCTCGCCGTGTCCGATGGGCCCGGCGCAGGGATGACAGCGGCCCGTACCTGGGCCGGCCTTGCTCGTTAGGAGTGAACATGACTGACCCCTGCTGGTTTCACCTGCCACCCGGTTTCGTCGAACTCGACCTCGACGACGTGGATGGTCTGACGCAGCGTCTGTGCGATGACATGAACGCACTCGGCATGGGCGGAACTGCCCTGCAAGCGCCCCATGCTGCATCGACGGCGCTGCGCATGTTCGGCGACCTTCGCGAGCACGGCACGATGTTCGTCGCAGTCGGCCTTCACGCTGATACAGACGCAGGTGTCTCCACGAGCGTCCTGTCGCTGTCAGAGGTGATGGTGGGAACCTGCACGAGCACGTTGGCCGCAGCACACTGCGGGCTGCGGTTGGCGGGCACGGACTTTGGCACCATCCGACGACGGGAGCTGGTGGAGCTGCCCTGCAGCACCGGCTCGGCGCTTGTGACGTGCACGCTTCCACCGCCACCCGATATGGGAGGCGACCCAGCGGCGATGGCGACCGGCAGCCAAGAGGTTTTCCAGGCCCGCCTGTGTGTGCCACGCCCCTCGGGCCCCCGCGTGATCGTCATCGATCTGACCACCACTGCAGTCGAGTTCTGCGACGAGTACACGGAGATTCTTATGGGTGTAGGCAGGACGGTCACATTCGAACCTTCTGCCCCACCCACAGTCTCCCCTCCTCCGCGGAGCACACTCTCGGATCTGGCGCTGTGATGCACCAGGGGCCCCCACCTTCGACCGGGACTGCGCTGGACCACCTACCGACCGCGGCAGCACACGCCCGAAGCATGTGGCGTCGACAGATGTGGCTTATGGCATCGGTAGCAACGCCGCTGCTCGTCCTCGGAGCCGGACAACTCGCAGCCACCCCTGATTGGGCCGTACCGCCGATCGTGCTGGTTGTCGTCGTCTCGCCAGTGGCGATCTTGATCACCACCTCGGCTCTGGTGCTCGCCCCCCGCTCGGCACGCATCCTCCGGACCTATGCCTGGAGGGAGTACATCTGCAGCTACCCGCCATTTGGCGGACGCAGAGACTTCCTTATCGCACTCCACCTGCCGACCGGAGAGGAAGTCATGCTCCACACCACCCCGTTCCGCTGCGACTTGAGGCACAAGCAGAACGCGTATCCCGACAGGATCTGGTTCGCAGGCGACCCCGCATGCGGCGGCGTGTTGTCGCCAGTGGGCGGCCACTTCCCGGTCAGGGCCGTCAACCCTGCGCTCTGGGAGGAACCGTCCGCCGATGTGCAAACCGCCGACGCACGCGCCGAGGCCGCAGGCCTGGCCAGGGACGGCCGGTACCTGCGGCGCTGGTTCTGAACGGGCCTCCAGTCAGCCACGTCCCCGCTTCAACCGCTGCCGCTCCTTCTCCGAGAGCCCGCCCCACACGCCGAATCTCTCGTCGTGCGTCAGCGCGTACTCCAGGCACGCCACCCTCCCCTCGCACGCTCCGCACAGCTGCTTCGCCTCGCGGGTGGAGGAGCCGGGGGCCGGGAAGAAGAACTCCGGGCCCGCCTGGGCGCACAGGGCCGTCTCCTGCCAGGCCAGTTCCGGGTCGGTGATGGTGTTGATCGCCATGTACGTCACCTTGCCCCGTGGCGATAAACAGTCGATCAATGACGCGTCAACGACTGCCACCGTTTGCGTTCAGCCGTGCTGTTCGACGCCCCGCAGGACCGCGAACCGCGCTCCCGCCGGGTCCGCGAGGCGGGCGAAGCGGCCCACGCCCTCCATCGTGGTCGGGGGCATCCTGATCTCGCCGCCGAGTTCCTGGGCCGTGGTCACGGCCGCGTCGCAGTCGGCGACCTCGAAGTACGGCAGCCAGAACGGGCCCAGGTCCTTCTCCGACGGGTCCGCCGTCAGCGGGACGGCTCCGGCGAACGCCGCCTCCGGGTCCGAGCCGCCCGGGCGGATCAGGGTGTAGGCGCCACTGCCGTCCGGGAGCGGCATCGCGGACGTCTCCCACCCGAGGACGGTGGAGTAGAAGGCGAGCGCGGAGTCCGGCTCGGGGGTGTACAACTCGAGCCAGCACAGCGCGCCGGGGTCGCCCACGACGTCGAGTCCCTTGTTCCTCCCCGGCTGCCAGGCGGAGAAGCCCGCGCCCGACGGGTCCATGAAGACCGCCATGCGGCCCTGGTCGAAGACGTCCATCGGCGCGTACACCACCGTGCCGCCGTTGCCCTCGACCGCCTCGGCCGTCGCGTCGAGGTCCGGTGTCTGGAAGTAGACGCTCCAGCCGGCGGGCGCCCGGTCGGCGGGGACGGTCATGCCGGCGGCGACGGTCCTGCCGTCGAGGCGGAACATGCCGTAGCCGCCCGCGTCCGGACCGGCGGACGCGAACTCCCAGCCGAACAGCCTGCCGTAGAAGAAGGTGGCGGCATCGAGGTCGGGGGTGCCGAGGTCGATCCAGTTCGGCGAGCCGGTGACGTAGGCGGTGCTGAGCATGGTCCCTCCTTCGCGACCCCCCGGGCGACGGTCCTGCGACCGCGGTCCGTGCCGAGTCTGCTACCGAACCGCGCCGGACGCACGCAGTACCGGGTGCACGGCGATTCGCGCCTGGCCTGTCCATGAGGCGAATCCGACCTGTATCCGGGAGAGGCGAAGACCGGCGTGAGGGACGCCGCGGTGATCGCGGACGCCGCACGGACGATGCCGCACGCCCTGCGCTCTTTGGAACCGACCGACGAGATCACCGCCGAACTGACCGTGCCGGTCGGCTTCAACCAGGACCTCACGGCCGAGGCCACCCGCACCTCCAACCGGGTAGTGCCGAGCAGGCCGAGGAAGATGCCACTGACGACTCCGCAGCCGGCCATGGCCACGTTCCACAAGGTGACGAGCATGACCTACGCGGGCGTCTGCCGCCCACGTCACTCTGCAGGAGGGTGGGGGCGCCACCCCATCCGAGACCCCAGAGCGTGACCGCGGCGTAGACCAGGGCGGGACTGACGGTCAGCATGCCCAGGATGGAGGCTGCCACGGCGACAAGGAAGGCGCTGGCGATGGTGAGGGCGCGCAGCCGGCGGTTGATGTGAACGCCCACGATCCAGATGCTCACCAAGGAGGCGGCGCCGAAGACCAGCAATACGAGGTCGGTGAAGTCGCCCATGCTGAGGTGGTCGAGCAACGTGGCGATGCAGATGTAGAGGATGATGCGGGTCAGTACGAAGACCAGGGTGGCGGTCCTCGCCCTCCACCTCAACGCCTCAAGCCGAGGTTAGCGAAGGCTCACTGATGAAAGGTCAGGTGCATGCCGTGGGTATAGCCTCTGATCTGGGAAAACATTACGGTTCGGGTTGATCTTTTCACGGAAAATTCGAGAAAATTGGGATCATGGAGGAAGTTGGGTGAATCATTCTGCACCGGACGGAACGCATAACCTTCAGGAACTGTGGCAGCGATTCGAGAGGTGGCTCAGGGAGAACGCCCCGGGAGACTACGCTGCACTTCGTCCAGGAGCATCCGATGCTGATATATCAAGGCTGGAGAATGGAATCGGATTTTCGCTCCACGGTGAACTGAAGTTGCTTCTTGCGGCACACAATGGTGTCACGTTGCGCAGGTCCAGCATGGAACCCGGCGCTTTTCTCCTCGGCTACAGCCTTCTGGATACGGAAAGAATCCTGGAATGGCGGCAGAATCTTGTCTCCATGGTGCAAGACGCTGTTGAGGAAGGCTATGAGGAAGATGTAGTCGGGCGCACCGCGCACGGTCAGTGGGTTCCATTCGCCCAGAGCCTTACTGGCGATCTGCTGTTCGTTGATCACCGGAGCGATCACTACGGGGATGTCGGGGAGATCTCGTTCGGCGATCCCGAGTACCTGTGGCTGTGGCCATGTATGAGTCTGATGCTCAACGACCTATGCAACGCGGTGGAGGGTTTGACGCGGCTGCCTGCCGTGCGCCGTTCTCCCTCTATCCATGAAGGGCGCATGCTGGAGTGGGTCACAGGTTGATTCGGAAAACGAAGTGGCCCGCCAGGTCACGAGATCTGGCGGGCCACTTGGTGTGGCTAGCCTCTAGCTGATGTTGCAGATGCTCTTGATGTCGCAGTACTCGAACCCGGTCTGGACATAGTACGGGTCATTGTCCAGGATCCGGATTTCCGATGTGAACCGCCCGAGGTCCCCGCCTGCGTCGGTGTTCTGCTTGGTCGGCACGGCGGCACGCCCGCAGACCTCATTCCACGTGGGGTACGGGTAGTTGTTGTCGAGTTCGAGCATCCACGTGCCGTCGGACTGCTTGTCCGCGTACATCTGAACGCAATACTTGCCGGACGTGAGTGTCATGCCGCCACTCTCGCGGGACTTGGCGAACGGGTACTCGTCGCAGCTTGTTCCGTCTGCGTTCGGGTGCGGGTTCCATTCCGCAACCGCCAGCATGCACATCTTGTCGCGGTTCTCCTTCGCCTTCGTGTCGTCCGCGAGGCGGTGCAGGGGCTTGTTGTACTGCTCGCTGCCCGGATGCGAAGCAAGTTTTTCCATCAGCACCCAGTAGTAGGCTGCCGCAGCAGGGTATTTACGGGTGTTCATCGTCAGCGTCGGAGTGAACTTCGGGAAGACGCAGCCGGTGTTGGCCCCTACCTTGTTGTCGCAGCGGATGTCGAATGCCTGGTGGCTCCAGGTCTGATTCGCGGGCATGGTGGCTTGCGGTGTGCTCCAACTGGTGTCCCAGTCCAGGTTGAGGATCTGGGCCCCACCGACGATCTTGCTCCACTTGTAGGTGTTGGTCCGAGTGGCCACGTGCGTGTCGCCTGTGGTCCACGTGGTGCTGCCGGTCCAGGGGCCCACCGTCTCCGCACACCCGGTCGTCGGCCAGCAGTTCTCCATGAACGAGGTGAGCGTGGTGGAGCTGATTCCCGTCATGCTGACCAGGGAGATCTCGGTCCAGGTAGTGAACTCGCCCGACTTCGGGTTGAGGTCGATCTCCTGGATGATGTTCATGGTGGCGCTTCCGATGGGGGCACCATCGCGCGTCGCGCTGAGAACGAACAGGCCGCGCAGACATCCTTCTGTCCTGGTGTACATGGCTGCGCCGTTGACGTTCTTGCACCACCCCACCGGTCCCGACGCTGCCGCCACAGTGGCCCTCTGGGTTGTCTGGGCCGATGCGGTCTTCTTGTGGTTCTGGTTGCTCTTGTTGCTCTGCGCCTTGTATTCCGTACAGAGCTTTACTTTGTCCTTGCCGGTTG
This sequence comes from Streptomyces sp. PKU-EA00015, assembly GCF_013387495.1. Taxonomy (GTDB): domain Bacteria; phylum Actinomycetota; class Actinomycetes; order Streptomycetales; family Streptomycetaceae; genus Streptomyces. The sequence goes on from NZ_JABZEE010000001.1 coordinate 365,129, forward strand.
AACAGTGGGGCTCGCTTGTCGGCTCGGTCCTCATCCTGCTGGCAGTGAGGCCGCTCATGGAGCCGGCGTCCTTGGCCACCTGGCTGGTCTCGAAGTTGACATCCGCCGCATAGGGGTCGGCCTCAGGGAAGCGCACCTCGTTCAGGCCGTCGTAGTCGCCAGGCACGAACGCGACGGCGTCCCAGGCGATGTCCTTGGTGCCGTTGCCGCCGTTGAAGTTGTCCAAGCTCACTTCGGGCAAGGTGCCGTTGAAGCGGTAAGCGCCGAGATCAACCCACCTGTTGGACTGGTTGGCGTCCTGGGGGACCGCCTTCACCGTCGTGCCGTGCGCGTGCTTGATGCGGTATTCGGCCTTGGTGGTCTGCGCCCCGTGGTCGGGGATGTGTGCATAGACCTTGGCCTGGCCGCTGTAGTCGGTGATCTGCTGGCCCAGCTTCCAGGTGCCGGTGACCTTCATGCGGTCACCCGGCGGCGGATAGGACTCAGGCGAGCGAGTGTGGGTGAACCAGAAGTGGTTGCCGTAGGCTGCACCGATCTGGTGCGTGTCCATCTTGCCCGGGTAGGTGGTCACCGTCTGGCCGGTGTCGGCGTCGACAAGGTCCCACGGCTGATAGGTGAAGGTGAACGTACCGTTCGACTTCGCCGCACCGCAGCCTCTGGAATCCGAACCCGCCGGGACGGTGCCGTTGGGCAGGTCATCCACGATCAGGGCACCGGCCGGAAGGCCCGAAGAGCAGCGGGGCGGGTAGGAAGCGGCGTCGGCCTGCTCGCCATAGGTGGTGTTGAACCGGTGGACCGCGTTACCGCACTGCGCACCCGTGGTGCAGTTCTTCCAGGTGGCGGACTGGTCCCACCAGCAGTGCAGCCAGTGCGGGTTGGTGGTCTTGTCGCCCGCGTCCAGCGTGCACGCGCCCATGCCCGCGTCGTTGGAGTCGGTGTCGCTGATCTTGCTCGGGTCGCAGTCGTTCGAGGCGTTACAGAACAGGTCGACCGGCGGCTTGGCATTGGTGCGGTCGATGTTGCTGTTCCACCAGGCCGGTCGGTATCCGGCCTGGAAGTCACCGGGAGCGAACATGGCCGAGATCGGGCGGGCAGCCCACCCGATCACCTTCTCCTCGTACGGCCAGTGCTGCGGCGACGCCGCGTGGCTGTAATCGTCTCCACCCAGCGCGTTCTCCAGGAACGGCGTGCGGTTCGCCTTCCACAGCGGGTTGGCCGGGTTGTTCGTCCACCCCACACCCTTGTGACCGCCGGAATCAGCGGTCTCGTAGAAGCCGGAGTTGTAGGCCCACAAGGCGAAGAACCAGTTTTCGATCCACTTGGGGTGGCCGTCGTTGACCTTCATGCCGGCGCGACGGGTCTGGTTCCACTTGTCGGAGAGTATCTGCGCGCCGTAGGCGATGTTCGCGGTGTAGTCCAGCGCCACAGCCTCTTGGGTAAGGGTGCTGAGCGCGGTCTCACCCTCCTTCGTCTTCCCCGCAAGGCGCATGCCGTCAGTCGCCTGAGTGATTCCGTAACCGCAGTCGGCATCCGACCAGTTGATACGCCACGGGTCAGCCTGCTCGCCGCTGGCCGCGTACTGCACGCCGTAGTAGTTACCGATGAGGCTGTTCGCCGTAACGCCCGGCACCGCGAACCGTGTGGCCTGCCACATGTTCGACTCCTGCGCGGTGATGCCCAGAAGTACCTGCGCGGGAATGTGCCACTTGTCGTTGGTGCCGTCCTCGGTGTCCAGCTTCCCGTTGGGGTCACCGGCCAGGAGCAGCGGCGCGAACAGGCCCTGTGGCTGGTAGCCACCCATGCCAGTGTTCTTCCAGTTGGGTGAGCGGTAGAAGTCCAGCTTGCCCACCACGGCCTGGTCGACAGCCCACTCCACCTGGCGAGGGGTGGGCTGGAACGCCTGCTTCTTCACGTCGTTGCGGGCCACCGCGCAGTACCGCTCGTCGGTGCCCTCGCTGGGACTGGTCGGCGGGGCCGAAAGCGCCTGGACCCGCGTGGTCTGCTTGGACATGCCGCTGTCGCTGCTGCCCGTCGTCGTACCGCTGGACAGTGCCGGCGAAATTCTAATGCCCGTAGCAGAGTTCTTGCCGCCTGCAGCGGGCTTCGCGTCCAGAGTGACCGTCTTGCCCGTGGCCAGCACCTTGAGCTGCGTGCGTGCGGAACGTGTGGCGTCGGCTTCCTTAGGGGCGATCAGGCTCGCCTTGCCGTCCGCCCATGCCGTCGACACCGCAGCATGCCCCAGGGTGGACATGCGCGAACCCTTGGCCAGACCGCCAGGGTTGGCGATGTGGGTGGGCAGCTTGCCCTTGCCGGCGGCCTGACCCGTGATGAACACGCGGCCCGAGGCCGTGCCGCTCAGGTCCCATTCGTCGAGCTTCCCGCTCGCCACCGTGGCAGCAGCCGTCCTGCCACCGCGCGTCTTGGCCGGGGTGAGGTACTTGGCCCAGCTCTGCGGCTCGCTGGATGCCTTCTTGTCCAGCTCACGTTCGATGAACGTCACGCCGCCGTCGGCGTCGGCGGTGAGCTGGAACGGCACCGTGCGCGTGCGCAGAAGCTGGGTCTCCTTGGCGCCGTTGAGGCGGACCAGCTTGTTGCCGTGCGCTGCGACGATTCCGCTCTTGGTCGGGATGGCGGAGGTGACCTGGCCGGGGAAAGTGGCCGGCTTGGACTGCTTGCCGGTCTTTGCGTCCACGGTGATCAGCCGGCTCTGCTGCTTTTCGTCGCCGTCATGCGTGAGCTGCGTGAACACGACCCGCTCGCCATGACCGCAGCCGGGGCTGAAGTAGGCCAGCGACGCCGTGATCGGCAGCTTGGTGACCTTGCCGGAGTCGAGGTTCACCACGGCGGTGAACGCACCGCGCACCATCAGTTCCGGACGGTTGGTGAACGTACGGGGCGCATACGCGACTGCCGCGTAGTTGCCGGAGGAGGTCAGGCAGGCGTTGCCGATCCATGCATCGGCGTCGAAGCCGTCCTCCCGCAGCGTAGCGGCCGTCTTCCACCCGTAACCGTTCGCCTCGTCGGCGACCAGCAGGTGGAAGCCGGTGCCGTCCCCGCTCGTGGTTAAGGCGGTGTCCTTGGATGCTTTGTACTGTGCGCCCAAGGTCTTGGCGCGGTCCTTCGCGGGGATCGCCGACGGCTTGGCAGGGTTCGTCTGCGGCGGGCTTTTCCAGCCTTGTGCCGTACTCTGCGGCGGGGTGGGTTCAGCGGCCTTCGCAGGCAAGCTGAGCGATATCGCCAGCGCGGTGGCCACCGTGACGGTGACAGGGACGCATAGTCGCCCTAATCGTCTCTTCATACTCTTCCTCGGGTTCGATGAATGATCCGCTCAGCGCCGGTTGCCGGATGGGCGGTCTCTACCGCCAAATCACTCGGGCGGAGACTGTGCGCGGCCTGGACGCTGATCTCGGTCAACAGGGTCGCGTGAGAGGCCAGGCCGCCGCCGTCGACGCTGTCGCTCGTGGTGGAGGCGTTAAGCGGCAAGTAGCTTACTGCTTACCCGAGTTATGCCAACGAGTGCTGCCCCGAGGCCGTGTGCTTCTCCGGTCACCGGTACGGCGTGCTCAGTTACGGCGAGAGCGTCGACCGTCGCGTACAGCGGGCCCCTTGTGAGAAATCACACGAAGCCAGATGCCGTCGGGTGACGAGGTCCTCGACGTCGTCACCGGCCACCAGCTTGGCGGTGTGCTGCAGCTGCAGCACACCGATCCGGCGCGACCCGCCAGGTGTCAACGGACCTGCCGCGCACCCCCGCCGACGCGCTCAACAGGCCTAATCTCTCGCTGGCACTGGGCCGTCAACTTACCGCGCAGCAGCCGCGAAGTCGCGATACCCAGCAGGGCATGGCACGCCATTCTGCGGTAACAGGGCTGTAGCGGCGATGGGGGCAGCCGGTGGACACGGAGGTGCTACCGCCGGCCCGGTTGCCACGTCCATCCTCAACGCCGCCTACTGACTCCAGCGCTGGCTGCGGCGTCTGTCGATCATTCAAGGCCTGATGCGAGGCTCTCCACCGTGACAGGAGTGACCCGTCGGCCCCAGGAACCTGGTGAGCAGCACGATCAGGCCAGTTCTGCGGTCGTACACGGGTGCGCGGGCAGGAAGTTCGTTGCTCTGGCGGCAGAGGCGGACATAAGCTCGCCCCCGTCAGGCCAGGATTCGAACACTCGACCGATATAAGGGCGCCAACCGACTGTCCCGCCGCTGTGACTGTCCGGCAGCGGGGGGCGCATCGCCATGGCGTGACTGTTCACACGCCTTCACGTGAATCCGGAGAATCCATGCAGTTAAGAACCATTACCCGCTCCCAGACAGCCCGTATAGCCGCCGGAGGTGCAACCGTCGGTCTCTTAGTGGCCGGCTACGCCTCTCCGGCCGCCGGGCAGGAGACCGTCAAGCCCCCCGCCGCCGTCAGTGCCGCTTCGCTGAAGAGCGGTCCGAAGGACCCTGCCGCTTCCATAACCGCCGTCGCGGGGGTGTCCCTCTCTCCCACAGCGACCAGCACCACGCGCGCGATCGCCGCATCTGACCCTCAGGCAGTCCAGGCGACAGCCAACCTGTGCGGATCCGGCTACTACCTCCAATACGCCGAGCAGCTTCCCGACGAGCGGCGATGGGGAACCCTGTTCACCTACCAAAGGAACGAAGCACCCTTCAACAGTTGCGCGATCTTCGACAACAACCTCGGTACCACGAAGTACATGAAACTCAAACTGTGTCCGAACGACCTCAGCAAGCCGTGCAGCGTGGATGAGGGCAACTTCAGCCAGTACGCCGGCCCGGTCCGTGTAACCGATGGTCTGTGCGCGCAGGTCACCGCGATCATGAAGAACTCCAAGACCTCCACGACCGCGCTTATCAACCGTCAGTTCCACGTCCCTCCGTGCAACTGACAGGGAACGGACGTCACATGATGAACCGTACTGCTGCACGCCCGCCCCTCTCGCGCCGCGCGTCTTTCGCTGTGAGCGCGGCCGCTGTGGTGGCCGGTGCTCTGTGTACTGCCTGCGCGGGGCCACAGGCCGAAGTGCCGGTCTCAGCCTCGAAGACAGCCTCTCAGAGCCCGGCAGCCCCTGCCCCGGCATCACCCGGCAGCAGCTCTGCCCCTGTCCCGACGTGGACAGACGAGGTGAGCAGGGAGCGGGCCGCCGCCGCGGCGAGCGGGGATCCGGTCACACCCTCGATGAGGCCCGGAGGCAGTATGTCGGGAAGTGAAGACTTCGGACGGACCGTCGTGACCCGGGGAGACGTGAGCGTTTTTTCTCCGGTCAGGGAGGGCGATGGGCTGAGGGTGCCGCTGAAGATAACGAACACCGGCAGCGGGCGGGCCGTCTACCGGGTCGATGTGCGTGTCACCGGTCCGGGCGGGTTCGACGCGAGGGTCTCCATGGAAACCGGAACCGTTGGCGTCTATCCGGGGGCGTCGTGGCCGACGGAGCTGACCTTCACCGACCCCGGCAAGCCGGTTCCCGACCATCCGCGTGTCTCGATCGTGAAGAGCACACGCGAAGTCCTCCGTGGCTGACTGACCTCCATCCCTCAGGACCACCAGGGCCGGAGCACGCACTCCGCACTTGCTGCATAAGGGACGCCACATCGACACCAACGGCTTCCGGCAGACCCTGCTGGACGTATACGCGGAGGTCAGGGCACCGCTGCTGCACCTGCCGCACTACGCTGTCGACGCCTACGCCGCACGCCTGGCCCGGCACGCGGCCGAGCACAGGTCGTCATCGGTAACGACGGAACCGAGGCCGCCGGGTTCGCGTACTGCAACGCGGGTACGGCGAGGACCGGGACCGCCTCGTCCTATGCACCCTGGCCGAGCGGCCCGCCGAGCCGTACCTGCGCACCACGCTCCTCCAGCCGGACAGGTCCCCGTCGGGCACCGCCAAGTGGTCGGCCGCGGCCCGCGCATCTGTGTGCGCGCCGCGCCCTGCACCGCGTGGGAGGTGGGGACCTGACCGCGTCCGGGTGGATCCGCCTAGTGGGCGTGACCGCCGTCGGACGCGGGGTGGTGCGGCTCGTGGCCGGGGATCGTGCCGTCCGCCTTCGCGACGAGGAACAGCCCGGCCATGCCCATGTCCGAATGGCTCTGGACGTGGCAGTGGTACATCCAGGCGCCCGCGCCGACGCCTTCGCCCGCGATCACCTGGAAGCCGAACGAGTCCGCCGGGCCCGTGATCTTGTTGTCGATCACCTGGCTGACGTCCTCGGGGCCGGACAGCAGGCCCGTCCTGTTGTCCGCCCAGCGGTGACCGTGCAGGTGGAAGGTGTGGTAGAACTCGCCGTGCGTGATCATGATGATCTCGACGCGGTCGCCCAGTGTGGCAAGGAAGTTGGGCGGATCGGAGGCCGGCCGGTTGTTGACCGTCATGTCGTTGAAGACGATCGTGAACTGCTTGTCCGGCAGGATGTCGCCCTTCCTGCGCACCACCAGCGGCCCGTAGAGGCCCTTGCGGATGCCGCCCGTGCCGTGGTCGGTGCCCACGACGTGGTCGTGGTAGTGCCAGTAACCGGCGCTGCCCGGCCGCCAGGTTCCGTCGGCGCGGCGGCCGGGGGCGTGGGTGCGCCAGGTGTAGGTGCGGGTGGCGCCCGGTTCGACGTGACTCCTGCTCATCCTGGTGCCGTCGTTGTCGATGTCGTAGTCGACACCGTGCGGGTGCAGGCTGACGGGCACGTCCATCAGGTTCTCGAACTCGATGTGGAGCGTGTCGCCCTCGTTGAGCTCGATCAGGGGACCGGGGACGGTCGCCTTGCCCTTCTCCAGGCCGTACCCCATCCGGCCGTCCGCCAGTTTCTCGGCGTACAGCTTGAGGTGGCGTACCAGGCCGCCTGCCGGGGCAGTCTTCGGTGACGTCGACGCGGCGGGGGCCGCATTGGAGGCGGAGGCGAGGGACAACGATGTCACACCTGTGGCCGCGACCGCCCCGCCCGCGATCAGGCGCCGGTTGAAGCTGCGTCTGTCCATGCCGAACTCTCCAGTCGTTGGCGGAGATTGACGGGGCGCGGCCGGCGCCCCCGGGGACGGCCATACGGTAGCCCGAGCGCCTCCGTTTATCCACGGTCAGGACAAAGTTCGTTCTTTGGCGGTCATACCTATTGGCGAACCGCGAAAAGAGGTCTAGCTTCAACGGCTGTTGTTGTGACCAAAGAGGGGTGGGTGACCCATGCAGCGCACACCACATCACCGGTCGAGATCACGAAGAGGCCTTCTGCCGGCGGCACTTGGCGTCGGAGCCCTGACCGTTTCGCTCCTGGGCGGCAATGCCGCTTCGGCCAGGCCGTACCCGGAACCGCCGCCGACAACGTTGTCCCTCCCCTCGCCGCCAGGGGGCGCGAACGTGAGGGTGCTCGTCTTCCACGCCTCGGCGACCCAGGAGTCGCCGACCGTGAACGCGGGCATCTCCGCGATCGAGACGATCGGGCTGACCGGCCCCACGGAGGGCCGGTTCAGGACGGAGGCGACTGACGACGCCTCCGTGTTCACCGACGCCAGGCGGCTCGGCCGGTTCAACGCGGTCGTGTTCCTGACCGGTGGCGGCGATGTGCTCGACCCGGAGCAGGAGGCCGGGCTCGAGTCGTACCTGGAGGCGGGCGGCGGGTTCGTCGGCATCCACGACGCCGCGCGCACCGAGCCGTACTCGGACTGGTTCACCGGGCTGATCGGCGCCCGGCCGGCGGGGGCGGCGAGCAGCACCCAGCGGGCAATCGTCGAGGTCGGCGACCGCCGGCATCCGGCCACCCGGTCCCTTCCGCTGAACTGGAAGCGGCCGGACCGCTGGTTCAACTGGGCGCAGAATCCCTCGGGAACGGTCCACACCGTGGCCCGGCTCAAGGAGAGTTCGTACACCCCCGCGGCGAATCCCAACGGCTGGGACCACCCGATCTCCTGGTGCCGTGACTACGACGGCGGCCGGTCCTTCTACACCGGCATGGGCGGTACGGTCGACAGCTTCTCCGAGACCGACTTCCGTGACCACCTGCGCGGCGCGCTGGCGTGGACGACGCGGCTCTCTCAGGCCGACTGCAAGGCCACGATCAACGCCAACTACACGGCCGAGCGCGTCACCAAGCCCAACCAGCCCGGTCAGAACGACCAGATCGGCGAGCCGCACGGTCTGGTCGTCTCCCCCGACGGCCGGGTGCTGTACATCGGCCGCGGCGGCGCCGACTCGAGCGTGCCCGTGGTCAGGGACTGGAACAACCCCGACATCGGCAAGGGCAACGGCGAGATCCACGTCTACGACCCCGCGACCGGCAAGGTCACCAAGGCGGGCGCGCTGACCGTCTTCGGCAACAAGGGCGGCGGTGACGAGCTGGTCAAGAACGAGGAAGGGCTGCTCGGCATCGAGCTCGACCCCGACTTCATGACCAACGGCTGGGTGTACCTGCACTACACGCCGCACTCGCGGATCAACCGCGACACGCACATGGGCGAGCGGCGGGTCTCCCGCTTCACGCTCGACCTGGCGACCAACCAACTGGACCTGGCGAGCGAGAAGGTGCTGCTCAACTGGCCGGTGCAGATCCACAGCTGCTGCCACGCGGGCGGCGGGATGTCCTGGGACTCCCAGGGCAACCTCTACATCGCCACCGGTGACACCAACTCCTCCGGATTCAGCGGTGGTTATTCGGGCAACAATCCCGAGCCGAACTTCAAGGGCGTCTCGTTCGCCGACGCGCGCCGCACCGCGGGCAACACCAACAACCTCAACGGCAAGATCCTGCGGATCCACCCCGAGGACGACGGCACCTACACCCTCCCCGAGGGCAACCTGTTCACGGGCAGGGAGACGGCCGAGGGCGGCGGCAAGACGCGCGGCGAGATCTATGTCATGGGCGTGCGCAACCCGGCGCGGATCTTCGTCGACAAGAAGACGGACATCCTCTACGCGGGCTGGGTCGGCCCGGACGCGGGGGCGCCGTCGACGACGTGGGGCCCGGCCAAGTACGACACGTTCGCCGCCATCACCAAGGCGGGCAACCACGGCTGGCCGTACTGCATGGGCAACAAGCAGCCCTACCGCGACCGGAACCTGCCGGACCCGAGCGTGCCGCTCGGCTGGTACGACTGCGACGCCCCGAAGAACGAGTCGCCCAACAACGACGGTCTGGTGAACCTGCCGCCCGTCACGTCCAACACCATCTGGTACTCGCCGCAGGGCGGCGGCGTGGACTACCCGCGCGACGCGAACGGTGTCCCGAGCTACAAGCAGGAGGAGCAGAAGCTGCTGCTTCCGTGGCTCAAGGGCGGCGGCCAGGCCACGATGAACGGCCCGGTCTACCGCTTCGACGCGGCGAGCGACTCGACGGTCAAGTGGCCCCAGTACTGGGACGGCAAGTGGTTCGTCGGCGACTTCTACGACGGCGACCAGCCGCGGCACGCGGTGCTGACCGACCCGAGAACCGTGGGCCAGGGCGGCCTTCCGGTACACGCCGAGTCGCTGAAGAAGATCGTGCCGGTCGGTCCGGGCGGCATCCGCAACCTCATGGACTGGAAGTTCGCCCCGGACGGATCCCTGTACGTGCTCGACTACGGGCGCGGCTTCTTCACCTCCGACTCCAACTCCGCGCTGTGGCGCGTGACCTACAAGGGCGGCGGAGAGACCCCCGCCGCGGACCAGCTGGCGAGGAGGACGGCCCAGTGAGAACACGGCGCTCATCGGTGAGCCTCTGGACGGCCCTGCTGGCCGCGGTGGCCATGGTGCTGGGCCTGACGTCGGCGGTGGCCTACGGCCGGACCGACGACGACCGGGCGACCGAGGCGGCCCAGGTGCTGACCTGGACGGCCGGCGACCCCACCGACCGCTATCTCTCCTTCCCCACGACGGCTGTGGCGGGGCCGGCGACGATCGTCTTCGAGAACAGCGCGGCCACCGGCAACACGAGCGGCATGCCGCACACGCTGACGTTCGACGTCTCCGACCCCGAGTACAACCACGACGTGCCGCTGAACATCCTGGCGAACCCGAACGACGACATGGGCGGCAGGCACACGGCCGAGGTGACGCTGACGCCGGGCCGCTACCTCTTCAAGTGCACGATTCCCGGCCACGGCCTGATGCAGGGCATCCTGACCGTGACCGAGGGCGGCGCGGAGGACGCGACCGCTCCCGAGACCACGGCGAAGGTCGACGGCGACAGGAACGCCGACGGCGCGTACATCGGCCAGGCCACCGTGACGGTGGGCGCGACCGACGCGGGGTCGGGCGTGGAGCGGATCGAGTACGCGCTCGGCGCCGACGGCCCGTGGCAGCCGTACACCGTCCCGGTCGTCGTCGACGAGGTGGGCGCCCACAAGGTCCGCTACCGGGCGACCGACAAGGCCGGGAACACGGCCGCCGAGAAGGCGGTCGACTTCACCGTCGTCGCCCCGCCGACCGACGACACCACCGCGCC
>NZ_JABZEE010000010.1 GCF_013387495.1 Streptomyces sp. PKU-EA00015
CGCGCCGACGCCGGACGGGCCGCCCCTCCTGGGTGATTCGCGGACGGCGTCCGCGGCGGGGGCCCCGCCAGCGCCGTCGGTGCCGCCCGGGTGGCCGCCTGACGGGCCGTCCGCGAGGGCCGGTTCGCCGCCGTCGCCGACTGGTGCCGTGCCGCCGGCGGGTACGCCGCGTCGCGCTCCGACGCCGGACGAGCCGCCCGACGGCAGCGAGCACCGACAGGATGCGGGCGCGGCCGGAGCGGGCGTTCAGCCGCCGTCGGTGCCGCCCGCGCCGCCGGGGGGAGTGCCCGCGCAGGGCGGTTCCGGGCCCGGGCGCACGCCGAGCGCCGGCGTGTCGGGCGGCCCGGCCACCGAGGCCGGTTCCGGACCGGCGTCCTGGGCGGGGGTCCCGCCAGCGCCGTCGGCGCCGCCCGGGTGGCCGCCTGACGGGCCGTCCGCGAAGGCCGGTCCGCCGCAGACGCCGCCCGACGGCAGCGGACGCCGAAAGGATGCCGCCGACGGCGCGGGCGCGGTGGGCGAGGCACCGCCCGGCCCGGAGGGCGATCCGCGGCCGTGGGCCGGGGTCGTCGGGGGCGGGCCTCCCACCTACGAGGCCGAGCCCACCGCGTTGCCCGCCGCCGAGGCGCTCGCGCTCGAGCAGCTCGTCGCCGACACCGTCCTCGACGGGGCCCGGTACGGCACGTACACCCTGCGCGCCGCCTCCGTGCGCGGCGATTCGGCGCGGTACCGCGGCGAGCCCCGCCGCGACGCCCTCCTCACCGCCCGGTTCGGGGCCGGACCCGCCGCCCTCGTGCTCGTCGCCGTCGCCGTCGGCAACCGGCACACGGAGCACGCCCACCTCGCCGCCGCCGACGCCACCCGCTGGATCGGCACGGCCGTCGGCCGCAGTCACGCGCGGCTCGCCGAGGACATAAGGGCCGGCCGCAGGGGCGACCTCAAGTCGGGGCTGCACCGCCTGACCGACCGCGGCTTCGGCAGGCTCCGCGCCCGCGCCGCCGAGCTCGGTCTGGAGCCGGAGCAGTACGGCGTCGGCCTCCGCTGCCTCCTGCTGTCCGCCGACCCGGACTGCCGCACCCGGGTCTTCTTCGGTGCCGGCGCGGGCGGGCTCTTCCGGCTGCGCGACGGGGTCTGGCAGGACATCGAGCCGTCCGTCCCCGAGAAGGCCGACGACGCACCCGCCGAGACCCCGGACAGGGGCGACCGGCTCACGGCGGACCCGGACATCACCACGTCCCCACCGCCCGCCGAACCGTTCCGCTTCCGTGCCTCCGTCGCCCGACCGGGCGACACCCTCCTGCTGTGCAGCAACGGTCTCGCCGAGCCCCTGCGGGGCGAGCCCGCGCTCGCCGCGGCGCTCACCCGGCGGTGGGAGGGCTCCGGCCCTCCCGGCATGACGCAGTTCCTCGCGGACATCCAGCTCCGCGTCAAGGGGTACGCCGACGACCGCACAGCCGTCGGCGTCTGGGAGGCGTAACCGCACAGGCGCGCCACGCCCGGCCATGGGTTGATGGACATCGAGGTCCACCAGAAAGGGCACGCACCCATGGCCAAGCAGAACGTGGCGGAGCAGTTCGTCGACATCCTCGTCCGCGCGGGCGTCCAGCGGCTCTACGGCGTCGTCGGCGACAGCCTCAACCCCGTCGTCGACGCGGTCCGCCGCAACGCGGCCATCGACTGGGTCCAGGTCAGACACGAGGAGACCGCCGCGTTCGCCGCCGGCGCGGAGGCGCAGATCACCGGCCGTCTCGCCGCCTGCGCGGGTTCCTGCGGACCGGGCAACCTGCACCTCATCAACGGGCTCTACGACGCCCACCGCTCCATGGCGCCCGTCCTGGCCCTCGCCTCCCACATCCCGTCCTCCGAGATCGGCCTCGGCTACTTCCAGGAGACGCATCCCGACCAGCTGTTCCGCGAGTGCAGCCACTACTGCGAGATGATCTCCAGCCCGCAGCAGATGCCGCGCCTGCTCCAGACGGCGATCCAGCACGCGATCGGCCGCGGCGGGGTGAGCGTGGTGTCGATGCCGGGCGACATCGCCGACCGGCCGGCGCCCGAGAAGACGATCGAGCACGCGCTGGTCACCACCCGCCCCACCGTCCGTCCCGGCGACACCGAGCTCGACAAGCTCGTCACCATGATCGACGAGGCCGACCGCGTCACCCTCTTCTGCGGCAGCGGCACCGCCGGCGCGCACGCCGAGGTCATGCAGTTCGCGGAGCGCATCAAGTCACCCGTCGGACACGCGCTCCGCGGCAAGGAGTGGATTCAGTACGACAATCCCTACGACGTGGGCATGAGCGGACTGCTCGGTTACGGCGCGGCGTACGAGGCCACCCACGAGTGCGATCTGCTGATCCTGCTCGGCACGGACTTCCCGTACAACGCCTTCCTCCCCGACGACGTGAAGATCGCGCAGGTCGACGTCCGGCCCGAACACCTCGGCCGCCGCTCCAAGCTCGACCTCGCGGTGTGGGGCGATGTGCGCGAGACGCTGCGCTGCCTCATCCCGCGGGTGCGGGCCAAGACCAGCCGCCGCTTCCTGGACAAGATGCTGAAGAAGCACGCGGAGGCTCTGGAAGGCGTGGTGAAGGCGTACACCCGCAAGGTGGAGAAGCACGTTCCGATCCACCCCGAGTTCGTCGCCTCCGTCGTCGACGAACTCGCCGACCAGGACGCGGTGTTCACCGTCGACACAGGCATGTGCAACGTCTGGGCCGCCCGCTACCTCACCCCCAACGGCCGCCGCCGCATCATCGGTTCGTTCAGCCACGGCTCGATGGCGAACGCGCTGCCGCAGGCGATCGGCGCCCAGTTCATCGACCGGCGGCGGCAGGTCGTCTCCCTGTCGGGCGACGGCGGCTTCACCATGCTGATGGGCGACTTCCTCACCCTCGTCCAGTACGACCTGCCGGTGAAGATCGTGCTGTTCAACAACTCCTCCCTCGGCATGGTCGAGCTGGAGATGCTGGTCGCCGGACTGCCGTCGTTCGGCACCGCGAACCACAACCCCGACTTCGCGGCCGTCGCACGGGCCGCCGGCGCCCACGGCGTGCGCGTGGAGAAGCCCAAGCAGCTCGCGGGCGCGCTCAAGGACGCCTTCCGGCACAAGGGGCCTGCGCTGGTCGACGTCGTCACCGACCCGAACGCGCTGTCCATCCCGCCGAGGATCAGCGCCGAGATGGTGACCGGCTTCGCGCTGTCCGCCAGCAAGATCGTGCTGGACGGCGGCGTCGGCCGGATGCTCCAGATGGCACGCTCCAACCTGCGGAACGTACCGAGGCCCTGACCGCACGGATGCAGCCGTCCGCGGAATCCCATGAGTGGCGCCCTGCGCGCGGGGCATGCATCCCGTGAACACATGCGCATCACGACTCGTTCCGACGTGTGGGTGGGGGATCGATGGCTGAACGTCACGGGGGCGCTGGAGTACGCGGGCGGCTGCACCGCAGACTCGGCAGCGGTGATCTGACCGCCGTGCCCGAAGTGCGGCACGCGTTACGCGACCTGCTGGAAAAGTGGCCGGAGCCGGACGCGGGCAGCCCCGCGGACGCGGCGGACGTGGCCGAGCTGCTGGCCAGCGAGCTGGTGACCAACGCACTGATCCACACCGACCAGGGTGCGGTGGTCACGGCCACGGTCGAGGACTCGCGGCTTCATGTGGAGGTCCGCGACTTCATGGCCGGACTGCCCGTCCCGGACGTACCGACCGCCGACCTCGGTACGTCCGGCAGGGGACTGGTCCTCGTGGAGAGACTCGCCGATGCGTGGGGAGTGCGCACGGCTCAGGGGGTGGGCAAGGTGGTGTGGTTCGAGCTGCACGCCGGGGCGGCCTGAGCCCCAAGGCCCCGACCGCCCCGCGTTTCCCGGCCGTTCAGCCGAACTGCCGCTCCAGGTCCTTCAGCTTCTGCTCCAGGGAGTCGAGACGCGGCAGCGTCAGGGTGTCGTCCTCGGCCGTCAGGTCCACCGTGACGGGCTCGGGACCCTTCCGCCTGACGGCCTGCAGGGAGGGCCGGGCGGGCGCGGGCAGTTGTCCGGGCTCCGCTATGGCGGGCTCCACAACGGTTCCCGAGGGCTCCACCAGGGACCCGCCGGGCGGCGCCTGGCCCTGCGCGCCGCCCACCGGTCCGAGCGCGGGGAGTTCCGCGGGGCGCACGGCCCGCCCCAGGCCCCAGGCCCGGTGCTGCCGGTGGTACGCCTTGATCTGGGCGCGCTCCAGCTTCTCCCGGTCCCGCCTGCGCATCCGGTTCTGCTGCTTCTCCCGCCGGTCCTCGCGGACCTCGTCGACCGCCTCGTCGAGGGTGCGCACGCCTTCCAGGAGCATCAGCGACCAGGCGGCGAACGTCTCCCGCGGGGCCCGCAGCCAGCGGACGATGCGGATCTGCGGCAGCGGGCGGGGCACCAGGCCCTGCTCGCGCAGCGCCGCCCGGCGGGTCTGCTTCAGCGCGCGGTCGAAGAGGACCGCGGCCGAGAGGGACATGCCCGCGAAGAAGTGCGGGGCGCCCGCGTGGCCGAGACCGCGGGGCGCGTGCACCCAGTTGAACCAGGCCGCGGCGCCCGCGAACGTCCACACCAGCAGGCGCGAGCCGAGCGCGGCGTCACCGTGGCTGGCCTCCCGGACGGCGAGGACGGAGCAGAACATGGCCGCCCCGTCGAGCCCGAAGGGCACCAGGTACTCCCAGCCGCCCGAGAGGTTGAGGTTTTGCCGCCCGAAGCCGACGAGGCCGTGGAAGGAGAGCGCGGCGGCCACCGCGGCGCAGCAGAAGAGCAGGACGTAGGAGGCGCTGCCGTAGACGGCTTCCTTGCGTCTGCGGCGTTGCTCGCTGCGCTCCCAGGAGTCCTCGGCCGCGGCCTTGGCCCCGGCGAGCTTGCCGCGCGTGAGCACCGCCACCGCCGCCAGGACTCCCACCAGCATCACGCCACCCGGAAGCAGCCAGTCCAGCGATATGTCGCTCAGTCTCATGCGGTGTCCCTTGCATCGCGGTAGGCGTTCGGCGGCCATATTGGCCGACGGCGCGGGACGTCCAAGGGGTTTCGGTCCAAGAGCACGCCAACGGGGCGCTCCGGCGCACGGATAGGGGTGATCTGGTCGAACTTGCCTGCGAGAGAGGGGAGTTGTGTTCGATTCAAAGCCGCTCGAAGGAGTGGCGTGGATCCGAGGACCCCGGTTGATGCCGCGGGCCGCGGCTCACGCGCCGCGCAGCAGCCGTTCCACGCGGTCGGCGTCGCAGGTGCGCGGGCAGGTGACGCAGGTGTCCTCCGGGCTCAGCGTGTAGAACAGGCAGCAGCTGGCCCGGTCGCGGGTGGGCAGGCGCTCGCCGTCCGGCCCGGTCAGCTCGCGGAAGCCGGCGGTGCCCACGTAGGGCTTGACCGTGCCCGGCAGCAGCAGCTCCAGCTCCGCGACGGCGCGGTCCTCCTCGCCGAGCAGGTGTGCGATGTACCACAGGCCTTCGACGACCTCGTCCGTCGCCATGCCCCACAGGGCACGCCTGCCGCGCCGCATCCGGGGGGCGAAGCCGTCCAGCACGGGGCCGATGTGCTCGGCGACCGCGGTGCGGACCTCTTCGCGCAGGGCCTCCTCGTCCGGCACCACACGGGCGCCGGGCAGGGCGGCCGCAGGATCGTCCGGCAGGCAGGCGAAGGAGCGCACACGGACCGCCATGCGCCCGAGCGCACGCTGGAAGGCCACGTCCTCGACCGGTGCCCTCGGCACCCGGCGGTGCAGGAACCACGGGACGGTGATCAGCAGGCACGCCGGCCAGGCGTAGCGGTGCAGGCCGAAGGTGGCGACGACGTCCGGGCGGGCCTGCTGTCCGTAGTCCCGAAGCACCTGCGCGTTGTCCCAGGCGAGGAAGGAGTCGAGGTCGGGGCCGCCCGCCGCGAGATCGCCGGCGCGGACCCAGCCCGCCCCGTCGGGTGTCCGCTCGCCGTCGCCCAGCTCCTGGACGCGCAGGCCGGGGAAGACGCCCGCCAGACGCTCGTAGGCGTCGCCGACGGGGGAGGCGACGCCGGGAAACAGGGCAGGAAGGGTCATGCCGGGGACCACCGAATCGCGATCGTTAGCAGGCAAGCCTTACCTTACCCGATCTGTTCGATGTTTGAACTGTGACCTCACACGCCTATCGTGCACACGGGTCTCGCAACGCCGGCGGGCCCGTGGCACGGCCGGAGGAGGACCGGAGTGGAGCAGGCCCGAGCGCGTGACGCCGCCGACCGGCCGCACGCGTCCGCACGCGTTCCCGCCCAGGGCGGCCCGCGCCTGCCGGAAGAGACCCGCGGAGAGCACACCCACGGCGAGCCCCCCGCCCCGGCGCCGCGACTCGTCCGCCGCCACTCCGTCCGAGGCCAGATCCTCGAGGCCCTGCGCACCGCCCTCGTCGACGGAGACCTCGCCCCCGGCGAGGTCTACTCCGCGCCCGTCCTCGGCGAACGCTTCGGCGTCTCCGCGACCCCCGTACGGGAGGCGATGCAGCAGCTCGCCACCGAGGGCGCCGTCGAGGTCGTGCCCAACCGCGGCTTCCGCGTCCTCGCGCGCACGCCCCGCGAGCTCGCCGAGCTGGCCGAGGTGCGCGCCCTCATCGAGGTACCGGTCATGCTCCGCCTCGCCCGCACGGTCCCCGCCGCGCGGTGGATCGCGCTGCGCCCCCTCGCCGAGGCGACGGCCGTGGCGGCCGCGACCGGCGACCGCGCCGGATACGCCGAATCGGACCGTGCCTTCCACCATGCCGTCCTCGCCCTCGCCGGCAACCAGCAGCTCCTCGCCGTCGCGGACGACCTGCACCGGCGCTCCCAGTGGCCGCTCACCGCCGCCCCCGTCACCAGACGGGCCGACCTGGTCGCGGACGCCGCCGAACACATGGCCCTCCTCGAGGCCCTGATCGCCCAGGACCTGACGGTCGTGCAGTCCCTGGTGCGCGAACACTTCACCGGTTCCGACATCTGACGGGAGCAGGCGTGCGCGGAACGGTATGGGCGGCGGCCAACCAGCTCGGCGTGGTCGCCGGCACCCCCGCGGAACTCCAGTCCGCCCTGTTGTCCGGAGCTCCGCGCATCCTGCGGCTCGGGCAGCCGGGCCAGGACCCGGACGCCGTCGGCGAACTCGCCCGTATCCTGCGGGAGTTCGGCCATGTCCGGGTGGTCGTCGAGGAGGCCGTGGACAGCGGCCCGCCGGCCCGTGAACCGGTGGACCTCGCCGACCCGGCCGCCGTGTGCGCCGCCGAGCCGCTGGGGATCACGGCGGCGTACGAGAGGGACGGCGGTGCTTACGGCGGGCTGCGGGCGGCCTGGCTGCGCGCGGGGCAGGCACTCATACGCGACCAGGAACCGGCCGAACGCGCCCTGGCGCTGCTCGCCGCTCTGCCGGCCTCGGCCGGGCCGCACCTGCGCGCCGCCCTCACGGAACTGGCCGCCGGGGCCCGCTGGAGCGTCGTGTGGACGCGCGGCCCGGACGACACGGAACCGCCTCCGCCCGGTCCCGTCGCCGCGCTGACCGTCTCCGCGGGCAGGCTGCTGGTCGCCGGACGCGACGGAGCCGTACGGCATCTGGACGCCGAGCCCCATACGGCGCCCCTGCCCGGCCGGGTCAGGGCGATGGCGGCGACGGGCGACGGCACCCTCCTGCTCCTCGACGAACGCGGCCGCCTGCACACCCGCGGCCCCGGCAGCCGGCTGACCGCAGCTGTCACCGCCACCCTCGCCGCCCACCCGGGCACCGCGCTCGCCGCGACGGGCGACATCGTGCTGGTCGGCGACCGCGTGGGCTCCGTGCACGCCTTCGGACCCGCCGGGCTGCACCAGGCCGCACCGCACTCCGGCCGGGTCACCGCTCTGTCCGCGACCGGCACCCTCGTGTGCAGCGGCGGCGCGGACGGCGCCGTATGCCTGTGGACTCCCGGCAACGCACCCCTGCCTGATCCGCTGACCGAGCGCGCCTGCCCAGTCGTCGCCCTGCACGCCGCGCCCACCGCGCGGGGCCCGGCGGTCGCGGTCGCCTGGGAGGACGGACTCGTCGAACTGCACCACCCCGGACCGGGGGAGGTGCGGGCCTTCCGGCCGGGGCCCGCGATCCGCGCCGTCGCGGTCCTCCAGGAGGGCCAACTCGCCCTCGCCACGGACGAGATGCTCGTGGCACTGCGACCCGCGTGACCCTCCCCGAGGGCCCTGGACTAGCCTGTGCGGCCGTGCTGTCCACGAGCGAGGGGGGTTCGGTGAACGGGGAGCTGCCGGAGACACCGGAGTCGTCCATATCCGACGAGGAGTGGGCGAGGTTCCAGATCGAGAGTGAGGGGCCCGCCCGTCTCGCGGCCCCCAAGGAGCCGTCCGCGCGGGCGCGGATGGTGACCGAACGGCTGCGCCGGGCGGACGAGGAGGCCGCGCGGCAGCAGGGCCGCGTGCGGCGCCTCGTGCGCAGGGGCAGGCCCGTACAGGCGCAGCCCGACGGCTGGCGCGCCTGGCCCGGGCGGCAGACGCGCGAGCGGCGCAGCCGGGTGTGGACCTTCGTCTGGATCGCCGTCGCGGTCGGCGTGCTCGCGGTCCTGCTGAACCCCGCAGCGGCCCTGCCCTGGCTGGGGTGACCGGCGCGGTCAGTCGGGCGGCTCCAGACCGGACAGCAGCGAGGCCACGTCCAGACCGGTCAGCAGGTACTGCTCGAAGGCCGGGTTGTGCAGCGCCCAGGACGAGCGGCGCAGCCTGACGCGGTCGATCGCGCCCTCGCTGTCGTGTCCCAGTTCGATCAGGGTCTGCGCGGCGACGAGGCCCGAGCGGTTGTAGCCGGAGTAGCAGCGGACGAGGACCTTGCGGCGGGCCCGTACGGCGTCGGCCGCGACCTCCGCGACGCGGCGGACGCTGTCGATCTCGCCCGCCGTCAGCCAGTCGTCCGGGATGGGCACCACATGGTGCTCGACACCGGCGGCCGGGCCGTGGCCCTCACGGGTCCACAGGCTGATCACGAGGTCGAACTCCCGCCCCACCACGACGTCCTGATGCGGGCGCACCCCGTCGGTCCAGACGTGGCCGCCCATCCACAGACCGGTGGTGACCTCGTCCCAGCGCGTCCGCGGCTCCGGGACGTCCCCTTCCCTGCGGCGGGTTCTCACGGCGCGGAGGGCTCGGGACGGACCGGGGAGCCCTGTGGTGGCACCGCGGGCGACAACTGGGGGCTCAGCCACACCGGTACGCCGCCCAGCAGCCGGAACAGACGGCGCGCCTCCGCGCGCAGGCGTCCCGCCTCCGGCTCGGGCTCGCAGTCGGCGAGCCCCGCGAGCGCGGGCGCCGTACCGATCAGGTAGCCCAGTTCCTCGCGGATGCGCAGGCATTCCGCGAAGCCGTGCCGCGCCTGCGCCGACTCGCCCTCGCGCAGGGCGATCCCGGCGAGCTGCTGCCAGGTGAAGGACAGCAGCAGGGGATCCTCGTGCGCGGCGGCTCCCGCATGGGCCCTCTCGTACGCGGCACGCGCCGCCTGCGGCGCGTCGGTGATGTGTTCGGCGACCAGTCCGCGCCGGAAGTCCAGCAGCGGGCGCCGCGGCGACGAGGGCGCGAGCAGCGCCGTGGCCCGGCCGAGAGCGGAGCGTGCCTCGTCGGCCCGGTCCCGTACGCCGAGCCGGGTCGCCGCGTACGCCAGCCGGCCGCGCTCGCTCGCCGCGCCGCCGCGTTCCTCGTCGTCGCCGGCAGCGGCCTCGGCGGTGCGCAGCGCGTCCTCGGCCTCGGCCCATCCGTCGCAGGTGAACAGGCAGCGCTCGACGAGGAGCCCGGCACGCTCCAGAGCCGCCGCCGGGTCCGCGGCATGCGGCGCGAGGAGAGCCGCAGCGTCGGTCCAACAGCCGCGCGAACGCAGCCGCCATACCGCGGTCTGGAGAGGATCGTCACCTGCTGTGGTTCCGGAACCAGACATGGCGGTATGCGCCACTTGCCCTCCCCGAGCACGCCATTGAGCTGTTGAGTCAGACGGCATCTCAGCACGGATGGGCATGCGTGGCCAAGGGGTCGAGTGAATCAGTTCACAATCTTCAGCGGCCGACCGGGTCGCCGTGAGCGCCGGATCCGGGGGCGACCAGGGCGAGATGGCCCCCGTCGTTGAGCGGTGTCGGCACGGACAGCGTGGTGACCGGTGCGTTCGGCGCCGACGCGGAGTCGGCGTCAACGAGATGGATCTCGCCGTGGCCCCCACGAGTGACCGCCACGAGAGGAGATCCGGGTGACGCGGCGATCGCCCGGCGCTGCACCCCGTCCCACGGTGTCCCGCCCGGCCGGGGCGCGCCGTCCATGGCGGGCAGCGGCAGCCGGGCGGTGACGCGGGGGGTGGTCGAGTCCGTGGCGATCAGGACCAGTTCGTCGCCGTCCGGGTGGACCCGGGCGTACGCGACGTGGCGCGCGGCCACGGCCAGCCGGAAGACGAGCCCGGGCCCGAGCGGCAGCCGCCCCGCCGCGCCGGAGTCGAGGCCGTGCCACCACGCGTCGTTGGACCACTCGGGCCAGCGGCCCGGGTCGGCGGGTCCGCCGCGCACACAGGACCACAGGACGCGGCGGGCGGGGTCGAGGCGCAGATAGTAGCCGCGGCCGGGGCCGCCCCACGGCAGCGGTTCCTCCATGACGAGGGACCCGCCCGCGCGGCGCGCGCGGTGCACCCCGGAGCCCGCGGCGGCGAACACCCGCCCGGTCAGCGGATCGTGGGCGTCGCCGTGGCCGTCGTCATCGGCGAGCGGCAGATCGGCCGCGGGGGCGGCGGGCGGACATGCGGGGGCGGCGGCCATCAGCTCGGCGTGCCGGTGGACGGTGAACGAGCCGGGTTCGCGGTGGCGCAGGACGACCAGCGCGTCGCCGGGTACGCGGCCGGTGCCGGCGTCCACCGGCCCCGTGGAGTGCGCGGGGGCGGACCGGCCGAGCACGGTCACACCCGGTTCACCCGCGCGCGTGCGCACGCGCACCGCCCGCGGCCCGCCCGGGGCGGCGAGATCCACGGCGGTCAGCAGGTCGCTCCACGGCTCCCCGTTGCGCCCGAGGCCCGTCGTGACGGCGAGCAGCCGGCCGGTCGGGTCGGCGGCCAGGTGCTCGGCCGGGATCGCCACGGGCACGGTCGCCTCGACGAGCGGCCGTCCCGCGTCGGGGCCGTACGGGTCGAGGACCACCAACTCGCCGGCGAGGTCGTCGACGAAGGCGGTCCGGTCGCCGGGGAGCGCGAGGAATCCGGCGTGCTCGGCGAGGTGGCGGCCCTCCACCACGCCCCGCTCGCGGCCGTCGGGGAGGTCCAGCAGCCGTACGCAGCCCGCCACTTGGTCGGCGACGAGCAGGCGAGGGGGCGCGGAGGTGGCCTCGGTCATGGCGGTCTCCAAAGAGAGGCGGACGTCTTGTTGAGAATGATTATCATGTAGAACTCTGGGTGGCCGAGTCCGGCCGAACCGAACCGAGAGAGAAGAGTGCGATGTCGCACCGAGCACTGAGGGCCGTCCGCCGCTGGGCCGCCGCCGCCGTCATGGGAGTCCTGCTGTCCGGCTGCGGAGCCGCCACCGGCGGCGGCGAGAAGCCGGCCGACGCGGGACCGAGGACCGAGGTGACGGTCGAGCCCATCACCGCCGCCAGGAAGATCACCGACGCCAAGGGCGTCACCGTCGCCACCGAGAAGCCGCCCGCCCGCGTCGTCTGCCTCGTCGCCCTGTGCGACGACATGCTGACCGAGCTCGGCATGAAGCCCGTGGCCACCAACTCCGGGCTGCTCGCGCATCCACGCTTCCTCGGCAAGGACGCGGCCGCCCGCATTCCCGTCGTGCCCGGTGGCTTCCTCAGCCCCGAGGCCGAGGCGATCCTGTCCCACAAGCCCGACCTGGTCATCGGTCTCGAGGACACCCACGGCAAGCTCGCACCCGCGCTGAAGGGCGCCACCGTCTTCTGGCCCGTACAGCCGGCCACCTGGCAGGACAGCGTCGGGTACCTGCGCGACCTCGCCGCGCTCACCGGGCGCACCGCGCAGGGCGAGAAGGCGGAGCGGGCCTTCAGGCACAAGCTGGCCGGCGCCGAGTCCGGCAGGAGTGCCGAGACGTCACTGATCGTCTTCGGCAGCGACGAGAACTTCGGCGTGGCCACCCCCGGCAACGACGTCGCCGCCGGGCTCTTCCCCAAGATCTCCGACTACCCGTGGAAGAGCCGGGGTGTCGAGGGCTCGTACAGCATGGAGGAGATCCTCGCGCGCGATGTCGACGTCCTGTTCGTCGAGACCCTGTCCTTCGGCGGGCCGGCCGAGGAGAAGCTGTCCGACAAGCTCGCCGAGAACCCCTTGTGGTCGCAGATCCCCGCGGTGAAGAACGGCAAGGTCTACGAGGTCGACTCCGAGGTGTGGGCCAAGGGACGCGGCACCCGCTCGCTCGGCATCGTCCTCGACGAGGCGACGGCCAGGCTGAAGTGACCCGCCACGTCGTCGCCGCGTCGGGGCTGCTGGCGGTCGCGGCCCTGTGCGCGCTGTGTCTGGGCACCCCGTACGTGCCGCCGCACCAGCTGCCCGCGGCCTTCGACGGCGGCACCCTGACAGGCGTCGTCGTCACCGAACTGCGCCTGCCGAGGCTCGTCCTGGCGCTCGTCGCCGGGGCGTGCCTCGGCGCGGCAGGGCTCGTGCTCCAGGAGGCGCTGCGCAATCCGCTCGCCGTCCCCGAGTTGCTCGGCGTCTCGTCGGGCGCCGCGCTCGGCGTTGCGGCGCCGCTCGTCCTCGCCCTGTCCGTGCCGCTCGCCCTCCAACCGCTGCTGGCACTCGCCGGAGCGGCGGCCGGGGGCGTACTGACCCTGCTCGCCGCCGGGTTCGGGCGCAGTCCGTCCGCGGTCCTGCTGACCGGGGCGGCCGTGGCGGCGGCGCTGCAGGCGGCGCTGCTCGTGCTGATGGTGCTGGCCGACCAGCTCGACCTGCAGCTGATCTACCGCTATCTGCTCGGCAGCCTGTCGGCCCGCACCTGGCACGACGTGGACGGGGTGTGGCCCTGGCTCGCCGTCGCGGCGCCCGCGCTGGTGCTCTGCGCCCCGGTGCTGTCGGTCCTGCGGCTCGGCGACGACGACGCGCAGGCGCTGGGCGTGCGGGTACGGCGGGCCCGGCTCGCCGCCCTCGCCATCGCCGTGCTGCTCATCGCCCCGGTCGTCGCCGTCTGTGGGCCCGTCGCCTGGGCCGGATTCCTCGCGCCGCATCTGGCCCGCCGGCTGCGACCGGGCTCGGACGCGGTCGGCTGGCTGCCGTGGTCGGCGGTGTGGGGCGCGGTGATCGTGGCCTGCGCCGACCTGCCCGCCCGGCTCGCCCTCGCCCCGATCGAGACCCCGGTCGGCGCGTGGACGGCTCTCCTGGGCGTTCCCGCGGGGGTCGCCCTGCTGAAGGCGCGCACCGGCACCCGGCCACGGCGGCCTTCCACCGCCGAGGAGGTGGTGGACGCATGAGCCGCAACGGCACACCGGTCACGGACGAACGCCCCGCCCGTCGCGAACAGCCGCCGCCCGGGCGGCCCGTACGGGCGTGGAGTGCCGGCGGGTGGCCGCTCGCCCTGCTGGCGCTGGCGGTCGTCGTCGCCGGCTGTGCGGACCTCGTGGCCGGGCGGTCGCTCGGGCCGGCGGAGGTGTGGCAGGCGCTCGGCGGCGGGGGAGAAGCCACCGCACGGCACGTCGTCCTCCAACTCCGGCTGCCCCGCGCTCTGGTGGCGCTCGCCGCGGGCGCGAGCCTGGGTCTCGCCGGCATCGTGCTCCAGTCCGCGCTGCGCAACCCGCTCGCCGGACCCGAGGTCACCGGCGTGACACCCGGGGCGGTGCTCGGCGCGGTGACCGCCACCGGACTCGGACTCGCCGGATGGCGTTCGCCGGAGGCCGTCGTGGCCGCGGCGTGCCTCGGCGGGTTCGCGGGCGCGGGCCTGCTGTGGCTGCTCGCCGGGCGGCGCAACGCCGATCCGGCGCAGACGGCCGTGCACGGAGTGCTGGTCTCCGCCGTACTGTCCGGGCTGACGGCCATGGTGCTGCTGGTCGCCCCCGGCGAACTGGGCAGCGTCGTGCAGTGGCTCGTCGGCTCCACCGAGGGCCGGGTCTGGGACCACTGGCGCCTGCTGTGGCCCTGGGCGGCCGTGTGGGGACTCGCGGCCTGCGCGATGGCCGTACCGCTGACGATGCTGCGCTGCGGCGACGAACAGGCCGCGGCCGCGGGCCTGGCGACCGGGCGGGCCCGCGTGGCCGCCCTGGTGTGTGCCGTCGCCCTGACCGCGGGCGCCGTCTCGGCCGTCGGAGCCCTCGGGTTCGTCGGACTGCTCGTACCGCACCTGGCCTTCGCGCTCTTCGGCGCGGACCTGCGCCGGGCGCTGCCGGGAGCGGCCCTGCTCGGCGCGACGGTGGTGTGCGGGGCGGACGCGGGCTCGCAGTGGCTGTCCCGGGCGCTGGCGGCCGCGCTGGACATGGACCGGCTGAGCGTGCCGACGGGCGCGCTGACGACGTGTGCGGGCGCTGCCCTTCTGCTGCTGGTGGCCCGCCGCGGCACGGCGGAGGGATGACCGTCACGGCCGCCCGGACGCGTGAGCTGCCGGCACGCGTACCTCTCGCGAACACGACTCATGGAGGACTCATGACCACGACGGCCGGCGACCGGTCCCTGCCCCGCGACGCGACGTCCGGGAGCGGCACCCTGCGGGTCGAGGGCCTGCGCTTCGGATACCCGGGACGCGATGTCCTCGCCGGTGTCGATCTCGACGTCGGCGCCGGTGAGTCCGTCGCCCTCGTCGGCCTCAACGGCTGCGGCAAGAGCACCCTGCTCAGACTCTGCGCCGGGCTGCTGCGGCCATCGGCGGGCCGGGTCCTCCTCGAAGGGGACGACCTCGCACGGCTCGGCCGGCGTGCCGCCGCCCGCCGTGTCGCGCTGCTGCACCAGTCGGCACCGCCCGTGCCGGGGATGACGGTACGTCAACTGGTGCGCCAGGGGCGGTACGCGGCGCGTGGCCCGCTCGGCATGCTCCGCGACGGCGACGACGCCGTCTGTGCGCGGGCGCTGGCCGACGTGGGGGTGGCCGCGTGGGCCGATCGCCCGGTCGACGCGCTGTCCGGCGGTGAGCGGCAGCGTGTACGGCTGGCGATGGCGCTGGCCCAGGACACGCGGCTGCTGCTGCTCGACGAGCCGACCACCTACCTCGACCTGCGGCACCAGCTGGAAGTGATGCGTACGGTCGCCCGGCTGCGCGAGGAGCGCGGTCTGACCGTCGTGATGGTGCTGCACGACCTCGGACACGCGGCCCGGTTCGCGGACCGGATCGTCGCGCTGCGTTCGGGGGTCGTCGCGGCCGACGGGCCTCCCGCGGACGTCGTCACGCCCGCGCTGCTCGCCGATGTGCTGGGCGTGGCGGGGCGGGTGGGGCGCGACCCGGTCGGTGGATGGCCGGTGTGTTACCCGGATCACCCTCTTCCCGCGCCCGAAGCCTTGCGGAATGAAAATCATATTCATTAAGGTCTCTCATGTGCCGCCGGGAGACCGGTGACACGGATCCGACCGTCGAACCGAACGGAGTTCAGATCATGGAGCAGCACAAGGTGTTCAGCCCGATCGCCGAGCAGGGCCAGCTCGCCCACCTGTCCGCCACCCACTCCAACGCGCTCGTCGAGAACCCCTTCGACGACGCCGTCGAGGCCGACAGCGACAAGTAAGTCCCGTATCGGGCCCGCCCGGAGCGCGATTCCGGGCGGGCCCGACCCGTCCACCGAAACACTCAGGAGACCACGTGTCCACCGCACGGCTCGCGCCCGGCGTCGCACTCGTCACCGTCCCCGGACAGGGCCTCGCGGTGCGCACCCCCGACGGGGAGTTCCTCCGCGTCGACACGGGCACCGCGGACCCCGCCGCGCTGGTGGCCCACCTGACGGGGACCACGGGGGACAGCCCGGCGCTCGAGGGCCTCACCGACGCCTTCGAGCAGGCCGGTTACCTCGCCCGGCCCGGCGGTTCCTCCCCCCGCCTGGCCGGGCGCACGGTCCTCGTCCTCGGCGACGAGCCCCTGACCGGCGCGCTCACCCGTCTCGTACGCGCCGAAGGCGGCGAGGCGCGTGCGGTGCGGCCCGGCGAACTGCCGGCCGTCGAGGGGCCCGGCACCGCCGTCGTCTGGTGTCTCGACGCGCCGGTGCCGTCCGGCCTCTGGGACGAGGCCGACCGGCTGTCCGCCCGAGGCGTCGCCTGGCTGCGCTGCCACCGCGAAGGCGCGACCGCCTGGCTCGAACCGCTCGCCGTCGGCCCCGGCGACGTGACCTCCGCGCACATCCGGCTGCGGCGGCTCGCCGCGACGCCCGCCCACCGCGAACTCGCCGCGTACTGGGCCGGTTCGTGCACCAACGACAACGGGCCCGCGCACAGCGCGGCGTCGGCCGCGCTGACCGCCGCCCTGCTCACCGCCGACCTCGTCGCCTGGGCCGCGGGCGCCGACGGCAGCCGGCGCCTGCTGCGCCGCGTCGACCTGCGGGACCTCGCCGTCACGGCGCACCCGGTCCTGCCGGTGCCCGACGTCGCCCCCGTCACCCGATGAGAACGACCGAGATCACCGTCCCCGGTGCCCGGCTCGTCACCGATATCAAACTGCCCGACGGCGACGGGCCGTTCCCCGCCGTCGTCCTGCGCACTCCCTACGACCGTCGGCGCCACCACGCCGAGGCCCGCGGCTGGGCGGCGCGCGGCTTCGCCGCCGTGGTCCAGGACGTCCGCGGCCGGTACGCCTCCGGGGGCCACTGGCACCCGTACCGCGACGAGGCCGCCGACGGAGCCGCCACGCTGCGGCGGATCCGGGACGAGGCGTGGTCCGACGGCCGGATCGTCGCGGCCGGCGCCTCGTACGCGGCCCACTGCGCACTGGCCGCGACACGCGGGGACGACCCGGCCGGCCGCCCGGACGCCGTGATCGCCGCGGTCCCCGCGCTCGGCCTCGCCGAGACTGCGCGCGAAGCCGGCGGCGTCGAGCGCCTGTCGGCCCGCGCCGGCTGGTGGGCCGCGCACGGCGACCGCCCCGACTCGGACGAGCAGGCCCTCGCCAAGGCCCTCGCGTCCGACCCCCGCTTGCTGGAACACCTCCCTCCGGCCACGCTCCCGTCCCGCCTCGGCCGGGACCTGCCGTCGTGGGGAGCGCTGTGGGAGGCGGTCCCCGACGGCGCGCCGGATCCTGACGCGCCCGGGCCCCGCGTGCCGCTGCTCGTCGTCGGCGGGACCAGGGACCCGTTCCTCGCCGACGCCGTACGGCTGTGGCAGCACTGGGGCGGAACCGCACGGCTCCTCCTCGGGCCGTGGGGACACGGGCTCACCGCCGAGCCCGGCCCCGAGGCGCGGCGCGGACACGCCATCGCGCTCGGCGAGCTCTACGTCCGCTGGGCGCGCGCCGCGCTCGACGGCGCCCTGAGACCGGGACGGCACGGCGCGATCGCCCTCGGCGGCAGCGAGCACTGGTACGCCGCCGACACCCCCGCGCGCCCCTCCGCTCGGGACTTCGGCTCCCCGGCCGGGCTGCGGCTCCTGCACGGCAGGCACTTCACCGCCGACCCCCACCGCCCGGTGCGCAGTGACGAGTTGGGCATCGACACCGGCGGGCCGGCCGACCGCGCGGTCCTCGTCACCCCGCCCCTGCCCCGCCCGCTCGACCTCCTCGGCAGCGCCGAGGCCCAGCTGCGCGCCACCGCCGACACCCCCAGCGCCGACTGGGCCGTACGCGTCGTCGCGCTCGACCCCGACGGCCGCGCGGACCCCCTCGCGGTCGGTGTCGTCCGGCGCAGCGACCCCCCGGGTGCCGACGCCCGCTTCCCCGTCCCGCTCGGCCCGCTGGCCCGCCGGCTGCCCGCCGGGACCCGGCTGCGCGTCGAGATCGCCGGGCACCACTTCCCCGCGCACGCCCGCAACCCGCACACCGGCGAGGACCCCGTGCACGCCACCCGGCTGACCGCCTCCCGGCGCACCGTGCGGACGACGGGCAGCACGCTGCTGCTCCCCGTCGCCGACGGTCGCCACCCCGTGGACCCCGTAGAGGAGACATGCACGTGACCAGCAGCCCGCTCTCCCCCGAGGCGCTCGTCGACCCCGTCTGCGGGCTGATACGCGCAGTCGAGGCCGTGCCGCATCCCACCGGCGCCCCGCCCCGCTACACCGCCGTGACCGCCGACGTCTCCGACGCCCGCCGCTTCGGCGCATGGCCCGCCGACCGGGTGTCGCTCGGCACCACGTTCGGCGACCCGGCCGGCGCCAGGATCGCCGCCGTCGCCGAGGCCGTCGAGCGCTATTGCGGCAACCGGCTGCCCCCGCCCGGTCACCGGGACGCCCCCCGCCGGGCCACGGCCGCCGAACTCCTCGCCGAGGGCCGCACGCTCTACGGCCCCGGTGACCTCCCGGCCTACGCCGACTGGCAGTACACCCGCCCCCGGTTCGCCTACCGCCCCCTCACGAAGGACACGCCCGCCCTGTGGACCCGGGCCCAGGAGAACGGCGAGGAGGTGTGGGCGCCCGTCGCTTTGACCCATCTCAACTGGCGGCAGGGCGAGTGGAAGCAACTGCCCCGCACGCACCACCTCAACTACGCGGGCATCGCGACCGGCCAGGGCTTCGACGACGCCGTCGAACGCGGCCTCCTCGAAGTCGTCGAACGTGACGCGCTCGAACTGTGGTGGCACCTCGACGGCCCCACCCGCGGCATCGACCCCGCCTCCGTGCCCGGCCTCACCCACGATCTCGCGGGCTGCGACCTCGAGGTGTCGATCGTGGAGATGCCCTCCGAGTTCGCGCCCTGCATGGCCGCGCTCGTGCACGACCGGGCACGCGGCATCCACGCCGCCGGCTTCGCCTGCCGCTACGACCCCGCCGAAGCGGCCCGCAAGGCCGTCCTGGAGGCCGTCCACACCTGGGTCTTCACCCAGGGCGCCACCGATGCGGACGGCTGGGTCTTCCGCGCCGTCGACGCCGGGATGCTCGCCCGCGGGCTCTACCTCGACCACCGGGCCGACCGCCGCTACCTCGACGACTGCGGGACCGACTTCGCGGCCGTACGGGACCTCGGCGCGCATGTGCAGGTGTGGCTCGACCCGCGGATGGCGCCGCTCGCCGCCCGGTTCACCAGGCCTGCGCTCGGTGTCGTACCCGTCGACGCGGTGGCGGCGGGCAGCCGGGCCGCACTGGACGAGCGCCTCGCGGCGGGCGGTCACCGGGTCATCACACTGGACCTGACCACTGAGGACGTCGCACAGACGCCGCTGCGGGTGGCCCGCGTGCTCGTCTCCGGCCTCGTCCCCAACGCGCCCGCCGCCTTCGGCTACTTCGGCGCCCCGCGCTTCGCGCAGGCCGCCCTGGAACGCGGCTGGCGCGAAGAAGCACCCGCCGGGCCGGCCGACTTCACCCTCGCACCGCCCCCGCACATGTGAGGCCGTGATGGTGCTCTCCGTCTCCGGCGCGCTGGCCCTCGCCAGGTCCGCGCAGGCCCCCGGCCCGGACTTTCCGGCGGGCCCGGCGACCGTGCCGCTGCCGGGCGAGCCGCTGCCCGTCCCGTCCGGTCTCGACCGCTTGCTGCGGCTGTCCCTCGCGGGCGGCAGGCTGCGCCCCGCGCCCTCGGCCGGCGGCCTGCACCCCGTCGACACCTACCTGCTGCTCGGGGCGGGCTGCGGGCTGCCGCCGGGCGTCTACGTCCACGACCCGGCACACCACCGTCTGCACCGGCACGGTTCGGCGCCGAAGCCGGCACCGGCGGGCGCCGTCGCCGTCCTGGGCGTGAGTGCCCGCCGCACGGTGTCGCACTACGGCCACCGCGCATGGCCGTTGGTGCTGCTCGACGCGGGGCACGCGGCGGCCGCGCTCGCCCTGGCGGGTGCGCCCGGGGTGTGCCTCGACGCGGACGGGCGACTGCTGTCGGCGGCGACCGGCGCGCAACGCGCGCTTGTCGCCGTGCAGTTGACGCCCGTCCTTGCCGCGGACGCGCTCGCCCGCTGGGCCGTTCGCGGAAGCGTTGGGGAGCTCCCGCCGCCGGACGGGCCCGAGGTCCTGCGCACCGCCGTGGGCGTCCTCGGTGAACTCGCCGCGTCCGGCGACGGGTCCGGTACGTGGCAGGTGGCTCGCGGACCGTCCCTGCCGGACGCCATGCTGCTCTCCCGGCGCAGCGCGCCCCCGGGCCTTACCGGCCTGCCGTCGCGGACGGCCCTGGCGCGCGTCCTGGCGGCGGCGGTGGCGGCGTCCCCGGAGGGGCTGCACTGGAGCATGGCGGTCGTCGGCCCCCGCCCCGGCCTGCTGACGGGCGCGTCCGCGTCCGGCGCGTCACCCGGCGCCGCGCATGCCGCCCGGACCGGGCGCGCACACGCCGCGCCCCAGGGCGTTGCGGCGGATCGTGGTGTCGCCGAGTGCGCAGGCTCGGCGGCGTACGGCGCCGGACCCGGCCGCGAGACGGCAGCCGGGCCCGGCCGCGCCGCCTCGGGGCGCCGGCCCGCGGCCGGTCGCGGCAGCGCCGCAGGGCTCGGGGCAGTTCCTCTGCCCGAGCCCGCCCCCGCCGCCGAGGAACCGCCGCCCCTCCGGCTCCGCCGCCTGGCCTCCGGCGACGTGCTGCCGACCCTCGCCCACTGGGCCGCCGGCCAGGGCTGGATCGCCCGCGCAGGAGCCGTGCTCCTCGCGCACGGGTGCCCGTCCGACGCCACGCCCGCGCAGGTGCGGCGCGACCATCTCGGCGCCGGATACGGCATCGGGCACGCCCAGGCCGTGGCCACCTCCCTCGGGCTGCACTCGCGGCCCGTCGGCTCCTGGCAGGGCGCCGACCTCGGGGCCGCGCTCGGCGGGCCGGCCGGCCGGGACTGGGTGGTGCACGGGCTCGCCCTCGGCCGTACGACACAAGGAGACGAACCGTCATGATGCTCCACCCGGAGCTGCTGCGCGCCGCCCGTATCGCGCGCCGCCCCCTGCTCGCGGCCACCGCCCTGCTTGCGGCCGTCGCGGCGACCCACCTCGCGCAGGCCGTGCTGCTCGCGCTCGCCCTCGCCCGCATCGCCCGCGGAGACACCGCTGGGCTTCCGCTTCTGCTGGGCGCGGTGCTCGCCGCCGTACTCGTGCGCGCCGGGCTCGTCCGCGCGCAGCGCCGTACCGCCGTGGGCGCCGGGGCGGCGGTACGCACCGGCCTGCGCGACGAACTCCTCGTACGCCTCAGCCGGACCGGCCCCCCGCAACAGGCCGGCGACCGCGCCGGAGCCGTACGCGCCACGCTCGTCGACGGCGTCGAGGGCGTCGACGCCTACATCTCGCGCTACCTGCCCCAGCTGCTGATCACCTGCGCCGTGCCGCCGCTGCTCCTGATCGCCGTCGCCGCCGTCGAACCGTGGGCCGTCGTCGCCCTCGCCCCCGCGCTGGTGCTCGCGCTGTTCGCCCCGCGCTGGTGGGACAGGCTGCTGGAGCGGCGCGGGCAACAGCACTGGGGCGCGTACGAGGCCCTGTCCGCCGACTACCTGGAGGCGCTGCAGGGCATGCCCGCGCTGCGGGCGGCGGGCGCGGTCGGCCGTACCAGGGCGCGGCTGGAGGAGCGTTCCGCGGCTCTGCACCGCGCCACGGTCGCCAAGCTCCGGGTCTCGCTCGTCGACACCGGCATCACCGACCTCGCCGTGCAGGGCGGCACGGTCGCCGCGGCACTCGTCGCGTGCACGGCGGCCGTCTCCGGCCAGGCGGCGCCCGCCGGTACGTACCTGGTGCTGATGCTGGCGTCCGAATGCTTCCGGCCGGTCAGGGACCTGTCCAGGGAGTGGCACTCGGGGTACCTCGGGGTGTCGGCCGCCGACGGCATCGCCGAGCTGCGCACTGCGGAAGGAGGCGTCCCCGACGAGGGGCGGAGCGTCGCCGCGTGGCAGACGGCACCCGAAGTGCGCTTCGAGGACGTGCACTTCACCCATCCGGGAGGTGGCCGGCCCGCGCTCAGGGGCGTCTCCTTCACCGCCCCGGCCGGAAGGGTCACCGCGGTCGTCGGCCCGTCGGGCGCGGGGAAGTCCACATTGCTCGCGCTGCTGCTCCGGCGCGCCGACCCGGACCGGGGGCGGGTCCTCGTCGACGGCGCCGACACCGCCGCGTACACCCTCGACTCGCTGCGCCGCGGTGTCGCGGTCGTCTCCCAGGAGACGTACCTCTTCCACGCCTCCGTCGCCGAGAACCTGCGGCTGGGCGCCCCCGATGCGAGCGACACCGCGCTGCGGGACGCGGCCCGGGCGGCAGGGATCCACGACGAGATCGTCCGCCTGCCCGACGGCTACGACACCCAGGTCGGCGAACGCGGTGCCACCCTGTCCGGCGGCCAGCGTCAACGGCTCGCCCTGGCACGGGCGTTGCTCGCCGACGCGCCCGTGCTCGTGCTCGACGAGGCCACCAGCGCCGTCGACGAGCGCCGCGAGGCCCGCATCGTAGGGGAGCTGCTGCGGGCCGCCCGCGGCCGCACCTGCCTGGTCGTGGCGCACCGGCTCGACTCGGTGCGCCACGCCGACCGCATCGTCGTCCTGGACGGCGGCCGGGTGGACGCCGTCGGCGACCACGCCTGTCTGCTGAGCCGCGAGGGCGTGTACGCGCGTCTCGTCGCCGCCGGACGCACCACCGAAGGAGAGGCCGCATGAATCCCGAACGCGGCGCGCTGCGCGCCCTGTTGCCGGTGCTCGGCGCCCACCGGACCATGACCGTCCGCACGTTCGGCGCGGCCCTCGCCGACCAGGCGGCGCTCGTCGCCCTGGTCACGCTCACCGCGCACACGGTGGGCACCGCCGTCGTCGAACGGCAGGCCCCCGGGCCCGGCACGGTGGCCACCGTGCTTCTGCTCGTCACGGCCCGGGCGCTCGCCACCTGGCGCGAGATGGACCTCTCGCACGACCTCGCCTACCGCGTCCTCGCGGAAATGCGCATCCGTGTCTTCGACGGCCTCGCGCGCAGCGCGCCCGCGCGCGTCGGAGGGCGGCGCAGCGGGGACCTGGCGTCGGCGGCACTCGGGGACGTGGAGGCGCTGGAGTTCTTCTACGCGCATGCCGTAGCCCAACTGGCGGCCTCGGGAGTCGTGTTCGGCGGCGGCACGGTGGCCCTCGCGCTCCTCGACCCCTGGCTGCTGACCGCCGTACTGCCCGTCGCTTCGCTCCTCGTCCTCGCGCCGCTGCTGGAGTCCCGCGGCCGCGCGGCGCGCGGCGCCCGTACCCGGGCCGCGGCCGCCGACCTGTCAGCCGAGACCGTCGAGACGGTCGACGGGCTGCGCGAACTGCTGGCGTTCGGCGCGCTGGACACCCGGCGCGAACGTCTCCGCGCCCACGGCCGCCGGCTCGGCGACGCCCAACGCGCCGAGCAGGCCTGGGAGGCGGACGCCTCGGCCGTACGCGACCTGCTCGTGGTCGCGGCCGTCGTCGGCGTCGTCCTGGCGGCGGCGCACACGCTCTCCGGAGCGTGGGCGCCCGCGGCGATGGCCCTCGCGCTGGGTGTGCTCGCGCCCGTCGCCGACTCGGCCGCCGCACTCGGGCAGGCGGGCGGGCTGCGGGCTGCGGCGGCCCGGGTGGGCGCCGCCGTGCGGGCACCGGCAGGCGCCCCGGCGCCCGCGGCGCCCCGGCCGGTGCCCGAGGGTCCGCTCGGCCTCCGGCTGCGGAGCGTCCGCTTCGACTACGGCGGCCGGATCGTGCTCGACGGCGTGGACCTGACGGTCCGGCCCGGAGAGACGCTCGCCCTCGTCGGGGTCTCGGGCGCCGGCAAGTCCACGTGCGCGCACCTCGTGGCGCGGTTCTGGGACCCGGCGGCCGGGGCGGTGGAACTCCTGCCTGCCGCCGGGCCGCCGCTCGACCTGCGGGACGTGGCGGAGACCGATCTGCGGCGCGCGGTGGCCGTCGTCGGCCAGGACGCGCCGCTGTTCCACGGCACGCTGGCGGACAACCTCCGTCTCGCCGCGCCGGCGGCGACGGACGAGGAACTGGCCGCCGTCGCCCGCCGCACCGGGGCCGACCGCATCGCCGACGGCTACGACACGCTCGTCGGCGAGCGCGGTACCACCCTCTCGGGCGGCCAGCGTGCCCGTATCGCCCTGGCACGCGCCCTGCTGACGCACCCACGGGTGCTCGTCCTCGACGAGACGACGGCGAACCTCGACACGGAGGGCGACGCGGCGGTCTCGGCCGCCCTGCGGGACGGCGCGCCGTCCCGTACGACGCTGCTGATCGCCCACCGCCCGTCGACGATCCGCCGCGCGGACCGGATCGCGGTGCTGGAAGCGGGGAGGGTGGTGCAGACCGGCACGTGGGAGCAACTCACGGGGGAGGGCGGCGCGTTCGCGCGAGTGGTGGCACGAGGGTGAGCGCATCACGGGTGAAGGAATCTCGACCGACCGCGGCGCAGATCAGGCAGTAGCGGCGAGCAGGAACCCGCCGACCCGGTCGTGCTCACCGAGCACCCGACGCACCGGCGGCCCGCCGGTGAGCGGAGGCGGATCGGCAGGCACGCGGCGGGCGGCGTGAGGAGACGTGGGCGGGGCGCGGGACGGGCCCGCGGCGGGCGGCTCCACCCGCCCGCCGCGACGTGACGTGACCCGATCAGCTCATGCGCAGGGCCAGGAAGAAGTCCAGCTTGTCCTCCAGGCGTGAAAGGTCGCGGCCCGTCAGCTGTTCGATCCTGCCCACGCGGTACCGCAGCGTGTTCACGTGCAGATGCAGGCGCGTCGCGCAGCGGGTCCAGGAGCCGTCGCAGTCCAGGAACGCCTCCAGCGTGGGGATGAGTTCCGCGCGGTGGCGGCGGTCGTAGTCCCGCAGCGGATCCAGGAGGCGGGCCGTGAACGCACGGCGCACGTCGTCCGGCACGAACGGCAGCAGCAGCACGTGCGAGGCCAGCTCGTGGTGGCCCGCCGCGCACACCCGGCCGGGGCGCGCCGCCGCCACGCGACGGGCGTGGCGGGCCTCCTCCAGCGCGCCGCGCAGACCCTCCGCCGAGTGCACGGCCGCGCTGACGCCCAGCGTGAGCCGGCCGTCGCCGTCGAGACCGGCCGACAGCGGGGCGCGTACGGACTCCAGCAGGGCGTCGGCGTGCAGACCGGCGTCCGAGGGAGGCGTGACGTCCTCCTCCAGGCCGAGGGGGCTCACCGCCGGCAGCGGCACCAGCGCGATGGCCTCGTCACCGGTGTGCGCCACGGCGATCCGGTCCGCCGAGTCCGCTCCTGCGGCCGTCGGGTCGACCAGGATCTCCTCCAGCAGCGACTGCGCGACCGGGCCCGCCTCGATGCCCGACTCCGCGCCCCAGTCCACCCGGGCCACGACGACCTGCCAGTGCGGCGCGGTCCCCAGACCCGGCAGCAGTACCGGCGCGGCCACCCGCAGCCGTGCGGCGATCTCCGCCGGCGCGGCTCCCGTCTGGACCAGCTCCAGCACTTCCTGGGCGAGACGGCGCCGAACCGTGCGGGCCGCCTCCCGCCGGTCGCGTTCGACGGCGATCAGCTGGGTGACCCCCTGCAGCAGGTCGAGACGGGCCGCGGGCCAGTCCCCGGCGTCGGCCTCGACGGCCAGCAGCCAGTCCGACAGAACGCTCTCGCGGACGTCCCGCGACGCGGGCACGGCCCCACGGCCGGTGTTACGGATCGGGAAGAGCGAGTAGGTCACGCCCCCGACCACCGCCCGGTGCGGCGCCCGCCGGCCGGCCCGTACCGCCGCCAGGTGCTCGCCGGCCAGGGCCGCGCCGGTCTGCGCGGTGAGCCCCTCGCCGGCGCCGGCGATCTGCCGCCCGGTGGGGGAGAGGACCCAGGCCCGCAGGTCCAGGTCGGAGCCGAGGAGGTCGAGCACCGCGTCCGGACCGCCGCCCGCCGGACCGGAGGTCATCAGCCTCCTGTGTCTGTCGACGACTGCCGCGAGGTCCCCGGCGCGCTCCCCGGAGACCTGCCGCACGACGTACTCGGTGATCGTCGCGAATGCAACGGACTCGTTCACAGCGAACAACGGCAGCCGGTGGCGGGAACACGCCTGCACCAGATCATCGGGAATGTCGCCGAGCTCCGCCTCGCCCGCCGCGAGCCCCGCGACCTGAGCGCTCGCGAGGATGCGGACGAACGGTTCCGAGTCCTCGGCGCTGCGCCGCCAGGCGAGGCCGGTCAGCACCAGTTCGCCGCCCGAAAGGTACCGGCTCGGGTCCCGGAGATCGGTGGTCATCACGCCCCGCACGCCGCGGTCGAGCTCGTCCTCGCCGCCGAGCAGCCGCAGCCCCAGCGCGTCGGTCTCCAGCAGTGCGCGCAGCCGCATCTCGTCGCCACCGATCTGTCTCGTTGTTGCACGTTCCGGCCAGAGATCCTTTGGCCACGGTTTCCGGGGGGAAACGGTGAGGTTGCTGATCTCCGCCTTTCGTTCGAATCTACAAGACGGGAGAGGCGACCAGCCAACTCCTTCATGGTTTCGGTGACTGCACCGCTGGGATCACGCCTTGTGTACTGGACCACATCGCGTGAACAGCACATGAACATCCAGTCGAGGGCCGGCCGTCCCGGGCCCGTTGCGACGACGACCCCGAGATTGAGAAGAAGAGAGCCACTCATGGACTTCCTTCGCCCCGCCAGCTGGGAGGAGGCGCTCGCCGCCAAGGCCGAGCACCCCACCGCTGTCCCCATCGCGGGTGGCACCGATGTGATGGTCGAGATCAACTTCGACCACCGTCGGCCGGAGTACCTCCTGGATCTGAACCGCATCGGCGAACTGACCGAGTGGGAGGTCGGGGGAGAGAGCGTCCGGCTGGGTGCCTCCGTTCCGTACACCGACATCATGGAGCATCTGCGGGCCGAGCTGCCGGGCCTCGCGCTCGCCTCCCACACGGTCGCCTCCCCGCAGATCCGCAACCGCGGAGGGGTCGGCGGCAACCTCGGCACCGCGTCCCCGGCCGGGGACGCCCACCCGGCGCTGCTCGCCGCGGGCGCCGAGGTCGAGGTGGAGTCGGTGCGCGGCTCCCGCCTGATCCCGATCGACGAGTTCTACACGGGCGTCAAGCGCAACGCGCTGGCCCCCGACGAGCTCATCCGCGCCGTGCACATCAAGAAGGCCGACGGGCCCCAGCAGTACTCCAAGGTCGGCACCCGCAACGCGATGGTGATCGCGGTCTGCGCCTTCGGCCTCGCCCTGCACCCCGAGACCCGCACCGTGCGCACCGGCATCGGCTCCGCCGCCCCCACACCGGTGCGCGCCCACGCCGCGGAGGACTTCCTGAACGCCGCGCTCGAAGAAGGCGGATTCTGGGAGAGCGGGAACATCATCACCCCCTCGATCGCCAAGCAGTTCGCGGAGCTCGCCTCCGGCGCCTGCAACCCCATCGACGACGTGCGCGGCACCGCCAAGTACCGCCGTCACGCGGTGGGCATCATGGCCCGCCGCACGCTCGGCTGGACCTGGGAGCAGTACCGCGGCACCGCCCGCACGCTTGAAGGAGCTGCATAAGCATGCGCGTCAATTTCACCGTCAACGGACGCCGCCAGGAGGCGGACGACGTCTGGGAGGGCGAGAGCCTGCTCTACGTCCTGCGCGAGCGCCTGGGCCTGCCCGGCTCCAAGAACGCCTGTGAGCAGGGCGAGTGCGGCTCCTGCACCGTGAGACTCGACGGCGTCCCGGTCTGCTCGTGTCTGGTCGCGGCCGGCCAGGTCGAGGGCCGCGAGGTCGTCACCGTCGAGGGCCTCGCCGACTACGCCAAGCAGCGCGAGGAGCACGGCTGCGCGACCGGGGCGTGCGGCACGTCCCTCCAGGACGCGCAGCAGTGGCAGGCGAAGGGCACCGACTCGCAGACCGGCGAGGGCGCCGAGCTCTCCCCGATCCAGCAGGCGTTCATCGACGCCGGCGCCGTCCAGTGCGGCTTCTGCACCCCGGGCCTGCTGGTCGCCGCCGACGAGATGCTGGAGCGCAACCCCTCGCCCACCGACGAGGACATCCGCGAGGCCCTGTCCGGCAATCTCTGCCGCTGCACCGGATACGAGAAGATCCTCGACGCCGTCCGCCTCGCGGCCGCTCGTCAGGAGCGTCGGGGAAACCAGGAAGCGACGGTCTGACGATGACGCAGAACACCCGAGCCGCCTCCGTCCCGGCGGGCACTCCCACCAAGGTCACCCAGGGCTCCAGGACCAAGGGCGGCATCGGCGAGTCCACGCTCCGCCCCGACGGCACACTCAAGGTCACCGGCGAGTTCGCGTACTCCTCGGACATGTGGCACGAGGACATGCTCTGGGGCCAGATCCTGCGCTCCACCGTCGCGCACGCCGAGATCGTCTCCATCGACACCTCCGAGGCCCTGGCCCAGGCCGGCGTCTACGCCGTCCTCACCTATGAGGACCTGCCGACCGAGGTCAAGAACTACGGCCTGGAGATCCAGGACACCCCGGTCCTGGCCAACGGCGTCGTACGCCACCACGGCGAGCCCGTGGCCCTGGTCGCCGCGGACCACCCGGAGACCGCGCGCCGCGCCGCCGCCAAGATCAAGGTGGAGTACAGGGAGCTGCCCGTCGTCACCGACGAGGCGTCCGCGACCGCCCCCGACGCGCCGCTGCTGCACCCGGGCCGCGACGACCACCACGCCGGTCACGTCCCGCACCCCAACATCGTGCACCGCCAGCCCATCGTCCGCGGCAACGCCGACGAGGCCGCCGAGCGCGCCGATGTGATCGTCTCCGGCGAGTACGTCTTCGGCATGCAGGACCAGGCGTTCCTCGGGCCCGAGTCGGGGCTCGCCGTGCCCGCCGAGGACGGCGGAGTCGACCTGTACGTGGCCACGCAGTGGCTCCACTCCGACCTGCGCCAGATCGCCCCCGTCCTCGGCCTGCCCGAGGAGAAGGTCCGCATGACGCTGTCCGGCGTCGGCGGCGCCTTCGGCGGCCGCGAGGACCTGTCGATGCAGATCCACGCCTGCCTGCTGGCGCTGCGCACCGGCAAGCCGGTCAAGATCGTCTACAACCGGTTCGAGTCCTTCTTCGGGCACGTCCACCGCCACCCGGCGAAGCTCTGGTACGAGCACGGTGCCACCCGCGACGGCAAGATCACGCACATGAAGTGCCGGATCGTGCTGGACGGCGGCGCCTACGCCTCCGCCTCCCCGGCCGTCGTCGGCAACGCCTCCTCCCTCTCGGTGGGCCCGTACGTCATCGACGACGTCGACATCGAGGCCATCGCCCTCTACACCAACAACCCGCCCTGCGGCGCCATGCGCGGCTTCGGCGCGGTCCAGGCGTGCTTCGCCTACGAGGCGCAGATGGACAAGCTGGCCAAGGCCCTCGACATGGACCCCGTCGCGTTCCGGCAGCTCAACGCCATGGAGCAGGGCACCCTGCTGCCGACCGGGCAGGCGGTCGACTCGCCGGCCCCGGTCGCCGAGCTGCTGCGCCGGGTCAAGGCCCGCCCGCTGCCGCCCGAGCGCCAGTGGGAGACCACCGAGGGCTCGGACGTCCGCGCGCTGCCCGGCGGCCTGTCCAACACCACGCACGGCGAGGGCGTCGTCCGGGGTGTCGGCTACGCGGTGGGCATCAAGAACGTCGGCTTCTCCGAGGGCTTCGACGACTACTCCACCGCCAAGGTGCGCATGGAGGTCGTGGGCGGCGAGGCCGTCGCGACCGTGCACACCGCGATGGCGGAGGTCGGCCAGGGCGGTGTCACCGTCCACGCCCAGATCGCCCGCACGGAGCTGGGCGTCACCCAGGTGACCATCAACCCCGCCGACACGCAGGTGGGCTCGGCAGGTTCCACCTCCGCCTCCCGCCAGACGTACGTCACCGGCGGCGCGGTGAAGAACTCCTGCGAGCTGGTCCGCGAGAAGGTCCTGGAGATCGGGCGCCGCAGGTTCGGCAGCTACCACCCGGCCTGGGCCACCGCCGAGCTGCTGCTGGAGGGCGGCAAGGTCGTCACCGACGGCGGCGAGGTCCTCGCCGACCTGGTGGACGTGCTGGAGGACGAGGCCGTCGAGATCGAGGCCGAGTGGCGCCACCGCCCCACCGAGGCGTTCGACCTGCGCACCGGCCAGGGCAACGGCCACGTGCAGTACTCGTTCGCCGCGCACCGCGCGGTCGTCGAGGTGGACACCGAGCTCGGTCTGGTCAAGGTCATCGAGCTCGCCTGCGCCCAGGACGTCGGCAAGGCCCTCAACCCGCTGTCCGTCGTCGGCCAGATCCAGGGTGGCACCACCCAGGGCCTGGGCGTCGCGGTCATGGAGGAGATCATCGTCGACCCGAAGACCGCGAAGGTCAGGAACCCCTCCTTCACGGACTACCTGATCCCCACCATCCTCGACACGCCGACCATCCCGGTCGACGTGCTCGAACTCGCCGACGACCACGCCCCGTACGGGCTGCGCGGCATCGGCGAGGCCCCGACCCTGTCGTCCACCCCGGCCGTCCTCGCGGCGATCCGGAACGCGACGGGTCTCGAACTGAACAGGACGCCGGTGCGCCCCGAGCACCTCACCGGCACCTGACAGATCCCCTCCACTTCTCCGGGCGGTGCGTGCCATGCCTCCAAAGGAACGCCACTTCCGCACTGCCCGTGCCGCCCGGAGAACCCGAGTGCCGCACCGCTCGCGGCCACAGCACCACCCCGCAGTACGAGCAGTACCCGCAGAGCAGGTTCGTCTCGGGCCGTCCCCCGGGTCGTGCAGCCGAAGCACTTTCCCAAATCCCGCCATGGAAATCCTTCCGGCGGGTGCCCCTGTGAACCTTGGGAGCAGGCACCATGACCCAGCAGTCCACTGAGCCGAGGACCACGGCGGAGGACGCCGGCGCAGGTACGCGCCAGCCCGCCGGCCGGTCCTGGCTCGACCGTTACTTCCACATAACCCAGAGAGGGTCGACCATCGGGCAGGAGGTGCGTGGCGGCATCACCACCTTCATGGCGATGGCGTACATCGTCCTGCTGAACCCGGTGATCCTTTCGGTGCCCGATGCGACCGGCGCGAAGCTCGACGGTGATCAGGTGACCACCGCGACCGTCTTCGCCGCGGCCGCCACCACCATCGTGATGGGTCTCATCGGCAACGTGCCGCTGGCCCTCGCCGCCGGACTCAGTGTCTCCGCCGTGATGGCATTCCAGGTCGCCCCCGAGATGTCGTGGGGTAACGCGATGGGCATGTGCGTCATCTACGGCGCCGTGATCGTCCTGCTCGTCGTCACCGGCCTGCGGGAACTGATCATGAACGCGATCCCCTTGGCGCTGAAGCACGCCATCACCATGGGTATCGGTCTGTTCGTCTGTCTCATCGGCCTCGTCCAGGCCGGATTCGTCACCTCCATGCCCGGTGAGGGCGGCATCGCCGGCGCCAAGCCGATCCAGCTCGGCACGCACGACATGCTCACCGGCTGGCCGGTGCTCTGCTTCTCCGTCACCGTCCTGCTGATCTTCCTGCTCCAGGTGCGCAAGGTCCCCGGTGCGATCCTCATCGGCATCGTCGGCGGCACGCTCTTCGCCGCCGTCGTCCACCAGTTCGCCGGTCTCGACAAGGCCGCCTGGGGCGGTCTGAACGCGCCCGAGATCACCGGATCGATCGTCTCGACCCCCGACTTCGGCCTGTTCGGCGCCGTCTCCTTCGACGGCATGGCCGACGTCGGCGGCATCACCGTCGGCGTCATCGTCTTCACCCTGGTGCTGGCCGGATTCTTCGACGCCATGGGCACCATCATCGGCATCGGCCAGCAGGCCGACCTCGCCGACGACAAGGGCAAGATGCCCGGCCTCAACAAGGCCCTCGCCATCGACGGCGCGGGCGGCGCGATCGGCGGCCTCGCGGGCGCCTCCGGCCAGACCGTCTTCGTCGAGTCCACCGCCGGCGTCGGCGACGGCGCGCGCACCGGCCTGGCCAGCGTCGTCACCGGTCTCGCGTTCACGCTCTGCCTCTTCTTCACCCCGCTGGCCCAGCTCATCCCGACCCAGGTTGCCGCGGGCGCGCTGGTCGTCATCGGCTCG
The DNA here is from genome assembly GCF_013387495.1 of Streptomyces sp. PKU-EA00015. Taxonomy (GTDB): domain Bacteria; phylum Actinomycetota; class Actinomycetes; order Streptomycetales; family Streptomycetaceae; genus Streptomyces. The sequence goes on from NZ_JABZEE010000010.1 coordinate 31,861, forward strand.
ATGATGATGACCAACGCCAAGCACATCGACTGGAACGACTCGGCCACCTCCATCCCGGTCTTCCTGACCACGGTGCTGATGCCGTTCACCTACTCCATCACCGCGGGCATCGCCGCCGGTGTCATCGCCCACGTCCTGATCAAGGCGGTCCAGGGCCGGGCGCGCGACATCGGCTGGCTGATGTGGGTCCTGTCCGCCGTGTTCCTCGCCTACTTCGCCCTGAATCCGATCGAGGGCTGGCTGGGAATCAAGTAACACCTCCGCCGCCCCTCCGCACACCTTCATCCCGAGGAGACCGACATGCTGGACATCGCCGAAGAGCTGAACCGGTGGGTCGAGCAGGGCCGTTCGTTCGCCGTCGCCACCGTCGTCGCCGTCGGGGGCAGCGCACCCCGCCAGCCGGGCGCCGCGCTCGCCGTCGACAGCGAGGGCACGGCGATCGGCTCGGTCTCCGGAGGCTGTGTGGAGGGCGCGGTGTACGACCTGTGCACCCAGGCGCTCCAGGACGGTGAAAGCGTCCTGGAACGCTTCGGATACAGCGACGAGGACGCGTTCGCCGTGGGTCTGACCTGCGGCGGCGTCATCGACGTCCTCGTCACCCCCGTACCCGCGGACGCTCCCGGCAGGGAGGTGTTCGCGGCCGCGCTGGCCACCGCCGCCCGAGGGGAGGCAGCGGCGATCGCGCGGATCACCGACGGCCCCGCGGAACTGGCGGGCCGCGCCCTGCTGGTGCGCCCCGACGGCAGCTGCGAGGGATCGCTCGGCGGCCACCCGGAGCTGGACCGCACGGCGGCCGCCGAGGCCGCGGCCATGCTGGACGCCGGCCGCACCGGTACCGTCGTCATCGGCGAGGACGGCTCGCGCTGCGGCCGGCCGCTGACCCTGCTCGTCGAGTCGAGCGTGCCCGCGCCGCGCATGATCGTCTTCGGCGCCATCGACTTCGCCTCCGCGCTCGTGCGGGTGGGCAAGTTCCTCGGCTACCACGTCACCGTCTGCGACGCGCGGCCCGTCTTCGCCACGAGGACCCGCTTCCCGGACGCGGACGAGATCGTCGTCGACTGGCCGCACCGCTACCTGGAGTCCGCCGAGGTGGACGGCCGCACCGTCCTGTGCGTCCTGACCCACGACGCCAAGTTCGACGTCCCGCTCCTGGAACGGGCGCTGCGGATGCCCGTCGCGTACGTCGGGGCCATGGGCTCGCGCCGCACCCACGAGGACCGCAACAGGCGACTGCGGGAGGTCGGCGTCACCGAACTGGAACTCGCCCGGCTGCGGTCCCCGATCGGCCTCGACCTCGGCGCGCGCACACCGGAGGAGACGGCGCTGTCCATCGGCGCGGAGATCGTGGCGAACCGCCGCGGCGGCAGCGGTGTCTCGCTGGCCGGCGCGCACACGCCGATCCACCACGACGGACCCGACGCCGTGGCGGGCCGGATCGGGTCGGTGGCGTAGCCCCGGCCGCGGGGTGCGCGGCGCCGTGGTCCGTGCCGCCTACACCTGTCAGCTGTGACGTTTCTGTGAGTCCTGGCGCTGAGTTGTGTGTGGGGGGACACACGCGGGTCATGGTCATGGGCATGACGTGACCGCAATGACGAAGAGGAACGAGTGAGCAAGGAGCGGGGCGACCGACGTGCGCAGGCGCACGACACGGAGCTCGGTGACGCGGTCGCGAGAGCACAGCAGGGTGACGAGGCGGCCTTTTCCCGGGCTTACCGGATCGTCCATCCCCCACTTCTCGGGTTCCTGCGCGGACTCGTCGGCGACGACGCGGAGGACGTGGCCTCCGAGGCCTGGCTCGAAATCGCCCGTGACATCGGGCGCTTCCGCGGAGACGGGGCCGGCTTCCGGGCCTGGACGGCGAGCATCGCGCGCAACCGGGCCATCGACCACCTGCGCCGTATCAGGAGCCGTCCGCGCGGCACGTTCCTCGAGAACGACCTCGCCGAGATGCCGGCTCGTCAGGACACGGCGGAAGAGGCGTTCGAGACCGTCTCGACCCAGGAGGCACTTGCGCTCATCGCGCGGCTTCCGCGCCAGCAGGCCGAGGCCGTACTGCTCCAGACGGTCATCGGACTGGACGGGCCGACCGCCGCCCGTGTGCTCGGCAAGCGGCCCGGCGCCGTCCGCTCCGCCACCCACCGCGGCCTGAAACGACTGGAGAAGCACCTCGCCCCACTCCGGCCGAAGGGGTGTGTGACAGATTCGGACCCCTGTGCGCTGGGAGGGGCGAGATGACCGAAAACCGATCTGGAGACGCGACGGGCCCCGGGCCCGAGTCGCAGCCCACGCCCCCGGCGCTCGACGAGGTGCTGGCCGCCGCCGCGCGTCCCGCGCCAGTCGAGCCCGAGCCCGCCGAACGCGCGCTCGCGGCCTTCCGCGCCGCGCGCGCCGAAGGCGCACTCTCGCTGCCCACCCGGCCCGAGGACGACTGGCGCACCGCGCCCCCGCCGCGCATCCGCGCGCGAGGGCTCAAGGTGGGCATCGGCGCGCTCGTCGCCGGTGTGATGTTCGGCGGAGTGGCGATGGCGGCCGGCGCGATCCCGGTGCCCTTCGGCGAACCGCCGGCGCAGCGGCCCGGCCCCGTGCCCGGCGCCCCGTCCGACGGGGAGCCGCCCCCGGAGACCGTCGGCGAGCAGGCCGCGCCGCCCACGGCGGGGACATCCGCCGCGCCGTGGGGCGAGCACCCGCCGACGGCGAAGGACGAGGAGGCGCACTGCCGCGCGTACGACAAGGCGAGGCGGCGCAATGACGCCGCCGTGGCGGGCGCGATGCGGGAGCGACTGGAGGAGGCGGCGGGCGGCCCGCACGCCGTCGCGGCGTACTGCGACGAGCTGTTGGCCGAGTCGGACGCCGGACCCGGTTCCGGCGGCAGAGGACCGAAGCAGTCCCGCCCGCCGGCCGCCGACGCGCCGGATACGCCCCCGGGCAAGGACATGAACGATTCGCCGCGGCACCGGCAGTTCCCCAAGGACTGAGGACCGCCGCCGGTGTCAGCCCGGTCTCGCGGCCGGACGCCCCTCGGGGCCCGTGCGGGCGGACGGGGCCGGAGAGCGCTGCCGTGTGGTGCTCGAACCCGTGCCGGCGGTCCGCGGGCCCGTGTCGGTGGGCCAGGCCGGTGCGCGACCGGGCGATCCGCCGGGGGCGGCGTGTCGCGGACGGGGGACCGGGCTGATGCGACGGACGCTCTCTTGGACATGGGTCCGGTGGCGGTTGCAGGGCGTGCCCGGCTGCCGGCGGCGCGCGGACCCGTGGCGGTGTGTCCGGTCGGTGCGCGACCGGGCGGGGCGGCGTGGCTGTGTGTCGCGGTCGGCGGACGGACGACCGGGCCGATGCGACAGCACGAGGTAGCACGAGGTGCGCACCGTGCGCGTGGCGCTCCAGACCGCCCGCGCCGAGCTGCCGACCACAGGCGCTCTCCTCGGGGCAATGGGTGCGGTGGCGGTTGCCAGGCGCGCCGAACTCCAGGTGGCCCGGGGCCGTCAGGCGCCCGGCGGATCGACGCACCCCCCGCCCGAGCAGGCCGAGCCCTGCAGCACCCGGCGGGCGACGCGGCGGTCCCGGAACCGCGCGGGCCCGCCGGACGCCCCCTTCGGGGTCCGGCGGGCCCGGTGGAGGGAGCCGGCCGCGCGGCCGGCTCCCCGCGGACTACGGCGTCAGCACCAGACCGATGCGCACACCCGTCGGCGCGCCCAGCGCCGCCGTGCCGTAGTAGACGCCGGATGCCGGCGTGATGCCGCTGCTGCTGCTGTTGTCCAGCTGCAGCACCGTGCCGTTGTTCGCGTCCTCGCCGTCCGCGCCGATCGCCACGTCCGCGCGCACGTAGCCGGACAGGTCGGCCAGCGTGACGGACGAGCCGAGGCGGTCGTTCGACTCCGTCGTGCCCGGCATGTTGGTGGTGTCCTGGTGGTACGCCACCGATCCCGTCGCCGTCGGCCCGGTCGACGAACCGCGCAGCAGGATCGCGAGGCCGGCGTTGGTCTGTGCGACGCCGCTGCGAGTGATGTCCTCGCCGGGCAGGCCGGTGAGGATGTCGTCGTAGCCGTCGAGGTTCGCGTCGCCGACGGACACGGACGCACCCATGTCGTCACCGGTCTCGCCCGTCTCCGGCACGCCGGTCGTGTCCTGGCCGAGCGACTTGCGGCCGGTCGACGTCAGACCCGTGGACGAACCGAACACGACGGTCACGGCACCGCCCTTGAGCGTGTGGCCCGACTCCGTGGTGCTCGGCTGGCCGACCGCGAGGTCCGCGTAGCCGTCGCCGTTGATGTCGCCCGAGGCGAGCGAACGGCCGCCGCGCGCGTCCAGGATGCCGACGCGCTGCAGGCCCGTGGCCGAGCCCTTGAGCCACAGCAGACGGCCCACGCCGCCCGGGTCGCGGTACGACACCGCCACGTCGCCGTAGCCGTCCTTGTTGAAGTCACCGGCCGCCGTGCTCGCGTACGCGACAGCTCCCGTGTACGCGGCGGTGTTCAGGTATCCGGAGCGGGCGACACCGGTCGCGCTGTCGAACACCCACCAGCGGCCCGGCTTGCCCGGTGCCACGGAGAACACGTCGGACTTGCCGTCCGCGTTGAAGTCTCCGGTGGCCACGGCGGCGCCCAGCTTCTCGCCCGCCACGCGCGTCGTCTCGTTGGTCCAGTAGGACTTGCCCGAGCTCAGCCCGGGACCGTACAGCACGGTCACCTGGCCGGTGTCCGCCTGCGTGGAGGTGCCGTCCTCGCCCGGCGCGCCGACGAGCAGGTCGCCGTAGCCGTCGCCGTTGACGTCGCCCCACGCGCTGTCCGAACCGAAGCCGTCACCGGCCTCCGAACTGCCCGGCACGCCGGTGCTGTTCTGGTTGATCGTCCGGCGGGCGGCCGAGTTGGGGCCGGCGTCGTTGCCCGGGAGCACCACGACGCTGCCGTCGCTGCTGGAGACCCGGGGCAGGCCGACGACCAGGTCCGGCACGCCGTCCCGGTTGAAGTCGCTCGTCGGGACCGCGGAGTTGCGGCCGGCGCCGGCCGCGAAGTCGCGGATCGGGGTCAGCTTCGCGTACAGGTTCTTGCCCGGGCAGGCCGTCGCGAACGCGTCCCGGTGACCGGAGATCACGCTCATGGTGGCCGACTGGCCCTCGCTGTACTTGCCGGTGTTGCCCTGGGCGACCAGCGTCACCGTGCCCTTGGGGTTGCCGCCGTACTGCCCGAGCTTCCAGGCCGCGACGCGCGCGGTCGACTGCAGTGCGGCGGTCGTCGGACGCCCCGCCGCCTTGCCGGTCGCCGTGTCGCCCTCGAAGTCACCGAGCAGGGCGATGCCGGTGGAGTAGCTGTTGAAGCCGTACGTGTGGGCGCCCTTGACCGGCAGGTCGGCGCCGCCGCCGCGGCCCTCGAAGACGCGGCCGCACTTGTCGACCAGGAAGTTGTAGCCCAGGTCGTTCCAGCCCTCGGTCTTGACGTGGTACGTCATGATGCCGCGGACCAGGGCGGCGGACTCGGCGCAGCTGTAGTTGTTGGAGCCGACCGTGTGGTGGACGTAGACGGCCTGCACCTTGTCGATGTACTCGGCCGGGTCGTCGACGATCGACTCGTCGGCTCCCCACTGGGCGCGCGAGATGATCGGCGGCCGCTTCACCGTCGACGGCGGAGCGGTCGGCTTGGTGGCCGTGGGGCTGGGGCTCGTACTCGGGCTCGCCGAGCCGCTCGGGGAGGGCGACACCGAGGCCGAGTCCGTCGGCGCCGGCGTCGCGGAGTCCGTGGGGGCGCCGGGGTCCGACGGCGAGGCCGCGTCGGTGGGCGTGGCGGAGTCCGAGGGCAGCGCCGTCTCCGAGGCGAACGCGGCCGGTTCCATGCCCGTGCCGGCCGGGTTCTTCGCCTCGGCCCTGCTGACGCCCGGGTCGACCATGTGCAGCTTGAGCCCCTTGGGCAGCGCCTTGTCGGCCTTCACCCGCACCTGGACGGCGGTGGAGGGGCCGACCCACAGCGGCTCGGAGGCGCCGCGGGCCGTGCCCTCCGGGGTGTCCGGGCCGTGCGAGTCGAGCTCCAGGGCCTGCCAGGGCGACCACTTGCCCGACTTCTTCTCCCGCGTACGCACCTGCGCGGTGCCCTCGACCTCGGCCGACGCGCTGTCCCAGCCGATGCCGACGAGCGAGAACTGCTCGGTGTCGGTCGCCGGCAGCTCCCGGTCGGTGGCCGTGCCGCCGCCGAGCTGCATCGTGCGCAGGGCGGCGGCCCGCTCCTGCTGCTTCTGACCGCCGGGGGAGTCGGACGGGTTGGCCGTGGCGATCGTGACGATGCCGGCCCCGCCGAGAACGACGGCACCGAGCGTCAACCACGCCCGGCGCTTCGTGCTCAGTGGTCGGTACGCATGCGACGTACGCGGGCTCAAGTGCCCCACCTCTCCAGAATGTCCATGTGGCGCGCCTCTTTGGGACGGGCGGCCCACGCATCCCAGCGGCCCGCGCCACACAGGCATCACGGGTTCACGCCAACTTGTGGCGCACCTCACAGTTTTGGGGCGGTCGGCGCCTCGACGACGTCTGAAGAGCGCCGATGGTTGTACGCGCCGGCTCCGAGGTTCCTGTGAGAACGGACACCGACACGGGCCGTGATGCTCTCCGCATTGCTTTCGCTGGGACGGATGAGCTGGTCATGGCCGTTTGGTGGGGAGGAAACGGATGCCGATCGAAGGGCGTGCAGCGCAGCTGCCGGACGCCGACGGCATGCAGGGGTATGCCGCAGGCTTCGTCGCCGAGATGAACGAGCGCAGCAGACTGCCGCTCGACTACAGCGTGGTGAGCCTGAGACTCGTGGACTTCGTCGTCGACGGACTCAGACGCGGCGGACCGGAGCGCTCGGGCGTCGACCGCATCCTGCAGGGCCTCGGCGCCTACGTCGGCGAGGTGATCGTCCGCCGGGCGGGCGCGCGCTGGGTCGACCTGGACGCGGAACAGACCGAGCTGTTCGGACAGACCGTCGGCCTCCGCATGCCCGACGGCCGGGTCTGGAACCCGCTCGGCAAGGTGGTCAAGCGCTTCGAGCACGGCACCTCGGAGTCGGTCGAGCGTTTCTATCTGCTGCTGCACGGCCGCCGCCCCCCGAACCGCCGCGGCCCGCTCCCGGAGCGCGCCGCGTGCTGAAGCCGGGGGCTGGGGGCTGACGCCCCCAGCCCCATGCGCCGGCTTCGCGCCGCGGGGCGCCCGCCGGGCGGCGATGCCGCACCACCGCGCTTTCTCAGCCGATGGCGACGACACGCGCCCAGGACGGCGGGGTGTCCGGGACGTAGTCGGGGTTCTCCTCGGACACGGCGCGCACGGGACGGGGGAAGAGACCGACGACGGTGCGGCACGGCGGCTGAGCGGAGGGCCACGGCGTCTGACCGTCCGTCAGGGCGACGATCACGTCCGGGCGGGGCCGGGAGCGGAGCGCCCGGGCGAAGCCGGAGCGCAGATCCGTTCCTCCGCCGCCGACCAGCTCGATGTTCTCGGCGCGGCAGAGCGGGACTGCCACCCCGGCCGCCGCGTCGCAGGTGATCACCGAGACCAGGTCGCGCCGCCCGCCCACCGCCCGCGAGATCGCCGCCACCTCCAGCAGCGCGCTGCCCAGCTCGGCGTCGCTCACCGACCCGGAGGTGTCGATCACGACGCAGACCCGGGGCGGCGTACGGCGCAGGCTGGGCAGCAGCACTCCGGGGACACCGGCCGAGCGCCGGGACGGACGCCGGTAGCTGTGGTCCTCGCCCGCCCCGGGCGCACCCGCCGCCGAGCGGACCGCCGCCCCCAGCAACTGCCGCCACGGCTGCGGCGGATGGAACGCCTCGTCCGCCCACCGGCGCCACCCCTCCGGAGCGTCGCCCGGCCGGCCCTTGATCCCCTCGGCGACCCGGAAGCGGACCGCGTCCCGCTGCTGCCTGCTCAGCCCGTGTGCCCCGTCGGGCCCCAGCTCCCACGGCCGGACCTGCCCGTCGGCACCACTGCCGCAGTCCAGCCAGGCCAGCTCCGCGGCGAGCCCGGACATCGACGCCGTCCGCAGGTACTCCTCCATCAGCAGCCCGTCGGGCAGCCGCAGCAGCGACGGCAGCACGGCCCCGGCAGGCAGGGGCAGACCGTCACCGTAGATGTCGTCGTTGATCTCGAAGTCGGCGGCGATGTTCCGCCGCAGCCTCCCCCAGCCATCGGCCGGGGGGACCCTCCTCCTGCCTTCGGCGGGGGCACCCCCCATCTCGCTTCGCTCGCCCGGCCCGTGCTCCGCGTGCTCCCGCGCATACCGCTCGCCCCGCCCGTGGTGGTCCCGGAGCAGATGGGAGACCTCGTGCACCCAGACGCCCGCCAGCTCCTCCACCGGGGTGCGCGCCACGAAGCCGGGGGAGACGTAGCAGCGCCAGTGCGCGTCCACCGCCATCGTCGGCACCGACCGGTCCTCCACCACGTGCAGCGCGAAGAGCGCGGCGGCCAGGTAGGGGCGGACCTTCACCGCGTGCAGCCGGGCGGCCAGCAACTTCTCCAGGTCCAAGGAGAGTCCTGGCCGGTCGTCCGGCCCGCCGGAGCCGGCCGGCGGCCCCGGCACGGTGGCCCGCACCGGGCGCGGCGGCGCGGGCGGGGACATCGGGCGCGGCAACGGGCGCGGCCAACGCTTCGCGGCCCCTGTCATCGGCGCGACCCCGTCGGACGCCCGGCGTCGGCCGCCGCCGCGGCCCGCCCCACCGACCGGTCCGCCCGCCGGGCGAGACCGATCACTCCGGCCAGCCGCTCCACCGCCTCCGGCACCTCCCAGTCGTCGCGCCGCAGCGAGGCCAGCGCCGATGCCGGGGCGACCAGCAGGTCCGGGGCGCCGGTCTCCAGCGCCCGGACCAGCACCGCCCACCCCGCCTCCCACCGCTCCCGCTCCGGCCGCGCCCCGACGGCGGCCACGACCGCCTCCAGCGCGGCCTGACGCAGATCACCCCGCACCGGCAGCTCGGCGGAGGAGGGATCGGCCAGCAGCGTCTCGGGGTCCGGCAGGTCCATCCGGTCCAGATGGGCAAGGAGTTCGAGCCCCGGCCCGTCCCCCACCGCACCCCGCACCAGCAGCGCCAGCACCTCCCGGGAGACGGAGGCCGCCGTGCCGAAGGCCAGCAGGGTCAACGCAGCCTCCCAGCTCCGGGGCGAGGGCCAGGCACCGCCGCGCCGCGTCTCGGTGTTCGGCAGCCGGTGGATCAGCGTCGGCCGTGCCTCCAGGAAGCCGCAGACCGCGCGCCGGGCGAAAGCCACCGCCTCCGAAAGCCGCTCCGGCACCAGCCGGGGCAGCTCCGCCCGGGGCCAGACGCCGCCCAGCCCGCGCACCACCACCTCCCGGTCGTGCACCCAGTACAGATGCACGAACCGATTGGCCAGCGGCGGGCTCAGCTCCCACCCGTCCGCCGCCGACGCGCGCGGATTGGCGGCGGCGACGATCCGCACCCCCGGCGGCAGTTGCAGCGCACCGACCCTCCGCTCCAGGACGACCCGGAGCAGCGCGGCCTGGACGGCCGGGGTGGCGGTGGAGAGCTCGTCCAGGAAGAGCAGCCCCCGCCCGGCCCGCACGAGCTCCACGGCCCACTGCGGCGGCGCCATCGGCACCCCCTGCACCGCCGGGTCGTCGCCCACGACGGGCAGCCCGGAGAAGTCGGACGGTTCGTGGACGCTGGCGATCACGGTCGTCAGCGGCAGGTCGAGGGAGGCGGCGAGCTGCGTCAGGGCCGCGGTCTTGCCGATGCCCGGCTCGCCCCAGAGCAGCACCGGCAGGTCGGCCGCGACGGCCAGGGTGAGCGCCTCGAGCTGCTCGTCGGGGCGCGGCTCGGTGGTGGTGCTCCGCAGAAGGGTCAGGAGATCCTCGGCGAGGGCCAGTTGGGGACCGGATGCGGATGCGGATGCGTCGGCGGGGGTGGGTGCGGGCGTGCCGGCGGCCGGAACCGGGGCGGGCAGGAGGGTACTGGAGGTCATGGGCATCACCTGAAGTGGGATAAGGGAACGGGACGGCCCGTCCGGGATGTTGTGGGGCGTGCGGCGCGGAAGGCGCGGTGCGAGTACGGACTTGGGGTGGGGCGGCCGGTCAGCCGGTCAGGCCGGTGCGGGGCCGGGCCCGGCTGCTCCGCTTGCGACGCATCGCGAGAGGCGTACGGCGGTCGAGCCGGGGGCGGTGGCCGGTATCCGCGTGCCCGACGCCCGAGGCGTTCCCGCCCCCTGCCCCACCGGCACCGTGGTGCACGGCGACCAGCCCCGAGCGGAAGAGCCCGTGGTCGATGCGGCGCGCCGCGGCCGACTCCAGCTCCTCCCGGAGCGGCCCGTCGCGCAGGACAGCACCGGGGCCGAGCAGCCCTTCGACCACGGCCAGCGCCCCGGCGACGTCACCGTGGCCGAGCCGCTCCCGGACCGCGGGCAGTGCCTCCGGGTTGCGGTGCACCGCGTCGATCGCCCGCAGGCAGGGCAGCGCCGGGCCGCCGAGCGCCACCAGCAGCTCCTCCCGGCGCAGTTGGGCAGCGTCGTGATCGACCGCCGTCAGCACACCGTCCCGCAGCGCGATCCGGTGGACCTCGCCCCGGCATTCCACCCGGTGCGGATCGCCGGGCTCGGGGACGGCGCCGGCCGCCGGTGCCGAGCCGTACGCCGCCACCGAGCCGGACACCGCCAATGCCGCGGCGACGAGCGGATGCAGCCGGTCGGCGGTGACCAGCCCGGCCCGCAGCAGCTCCAGGTCCGGAAGGACCCGGACGGCGGCCTCCGGCAGCACCGGAAGCACCGCGACCTCCTGGGGCGGCAGCGCCTCCCGCAGCGGCCGGTACGTCGGGGCATGGCTGTCGTCGGGGGCGACGAGTTCGAGCACGGCACGGCTCCGCGCACCGAGCCGCACGGTGAAGGCCCCGCGAGGGCGCCCCTCGGCCCGCAACAGCAGTTCCGCCTCGGCGGCCCAACGTGCCGACGCCCACGAGTCGTCGTGGACGGTGGGCCGAGCGGGCCGAGCGGGCCGATCCGGCAGGTCCGGCGGATACAGCAGACCCATCGGGCCAGGCCGGCCGGGTGCGTGGGGCCGGTCGGGCGGACCCATGGACGGTGCCCCGCCCGCACCGCACCGCCGCGCCAGTTCGCCGCTTCGCCCGGCGTCCCACAGATGCCGGTGCAGGTCGAGCCGGAAACGCCGGTCGGGATGCGGGTGCTGGTGGTGCCCTGGGGCACCGTTCCCGGACTCCTCCCACAGGGCCAGGGACATCCGCTGTCCGGCGTCCGCCCGGGCCGGCGGCGTCCGCACCACCAACTGCAGCGGTGTGGCACCGGAACTTCCGTAACGCGCAAGGGAGATGGTGAGGCCGGGCCGGAGCCGCCCGTCCGGGGCGGTCCGGGGCATGTGCCAGCGGAGCAGATCCGGCGCCAGCCGACGCAGATCTGCACGGAGGCGGGCGACGAGATCGGTGCCGTGGCGGTCGCGCACGGCGCGCAGATCGAGATCGACATCGATCCGGGCGGCGGCGCAGGCCCCCGCCCAGTCACCGACCGCACGCCGTGCGGTCGCGGTCTCGATCATGGACAGTGGCACGGCGTACTCGCGCACGCGCTGCCACATCAACAGGCGGGTCGGAATCCCGTTCGCGGAGTGATGTGCCATCAGCACTCACCTTGCGCGAACGATTCCCCCAATCCGTACAAGGAGAAGTTCTTCATCCCCGGCATCATAAGCACCACGATGTGGATCTGTCAGTCCACTTCGACCGCGCGACCCCTCGGCCGGCCCCGGCCGGTGCGCCGACTCTCCGAGGTCGCAATGCCCTGCCGGGTCACCAGGGAATGACCGCCAGGGCCTCCACCTCGAGCAGCAGTTCCGGTCGGAACAGCGCGGCCACCTGTACTGCCGTGCTGGCCGGCGGACGCGCGGTGTCGATGCAGGCGTCGCGGGCGGCACGCACCTCCGGCAGGACGGCGATGTCGGTGACGTAGTAGGTGAGCTTGGCGACGTCCGCGAACGTGGCGCCACCTGCCGCCAGGCAACGCCGCAGGTTCTCGAAGACCTGGCGGGCCTGGGCAGCGGCGTCGCCCTCGCCGACCACATGTCCCTTCGCGTCCAGCGCGACCTGCCCGGAGATCACGACCAGCCGGCCTTCCCCTACGACCACATGGCTGTAGCCGTTGGCGGGAGCGACTCCGTCGGGCGGGATGCAGTCCAGCATGGTCTCTTCCGACTCGTCCCGCACATCTGACGCGTCTGACACACGTGTCCTTCCCGAGCTGCCGTCGACGACGCAACGATACGGCGGGGGAGCCTGGTTGGGGGCGCTTCTGTCTCTTCGGTCAGCGTCGTACCCGGTGCTCGGAATCGCGGTCGCGTCCATCGACGCGGACGGCGAGGCGATACACATCGAGGCCCGGTGCACGTCGGTGCGTCCTACCCGGCCGGCGGTACATGTTCGGACCCGCGGTTCCCGGCCGATACACCCAGCGCCGGACAGCATGTCGGGCTGGTCGAGGGCTGCCTCATCAGAACCGGGCTGTCACTCACGCCGACGACAACCCGACTTCAACCTCAGAAGGAATTCACTGGGCGGTCGACTCGGTCTTGTCCAGACCGAAGGGTTTGAGGGTCGAGTGCCTGGAGAGCAGCCAGTATCGCCCTGATCCTAGGCACTTCGTGAGTGCGGTAAATACCTGTTCCTCCAAGGTGTGCCAACACCGTAAAGAAGCCTTCCGCGGAACGGAACTCATCCTCGAAGAGGCTGAAAGCATGCGGCAAGGCGTGGCAAATTGGAAGACCTATTCGTCGCAATCGGAATGTATTGAGGAGGGTCCTGGCCTGATAATGAATGCGAACATTGGCGCTGACAGACCCCTCATGAGAGAAGCCGATTCCAGGGTCAATGACGATTCGATCAACTCCCATAGAGCGAGCGTGTTCCACGCGCCTATTAAAATATTCAAGCATCTCAGGGATGGGGTCTTCGTCGACACCCTTTGCGCTCACATCCCGAGAGTTCTCGCCTTCGACATGGCACAGAATAATCGTCGCCTGGTGGTCGGCCACTATTCGAAATATGTCACCGTCTGACGCCAACCCGCCGGAGTAATTCAGGAGGAGCGCCCCCGCTTCCAGGCATGAACGGGCGACGGCAGGCTCGTAGGTCTCGATCGAAACGCTGATACCTTGCTCAGCAAGTTCCTTCACGACTGGCACCAAGGCGGAGATCTGTTCGCGTGCGGTCACCTGCACAGTACGGGGATTGCTGGACTCGGCGCCGATGTCGACGATATCGGCTCCTTGCGCCGCGAGAATGCACCCTTTTCGGATAGCGGACCCAGTTGAGGTCGCGATGCTCTCTCGATATTTCGAGTCTTGAGAAAGGTTGACGCATCCCATGATGGCAGGGGTGGCGTCGACATCGATTTTCCGATTCCCCACGCGAAGTAGGTCGACAGGTAAGGAGAGGTCGCTCTCAAACCGCCGCGCTAGATCCACCAAATCAGTAAGGGAAATCACCGGACCTCACTCTCAATCAAGATACAGATCACGAGTCACTGCCAATATCTGTCCGGTGGAAATGTAGTGGGATGGGCTCTGAGCCCTGGGGCGAGGGTGGCGGGGTCGCGTTCGGGCAGCAGGTCAAGGACCTGGTGGGTTTCGGCGTCGATCACGACGGTGCCGTATCGGCATGTCCACCGCACGGGCCAGGGCGGCGGTGACGGGGACGGCGTGGTCGGGGAGACGGACGGCTGCCCAATCGGCGGCCAGCTGGAGGAAGTCGGCCAGATCGCGCTGGGCGCCCGCGAGCAGGTGGCGCAGTTCGGTGACGGACACGTCGATCACCGGACTGTCGTCCCGCTCCGCGTCGACGGTCAGCCGGACGACATCGCCGACGCGTTCGGCGAGCGGGCTCGGGTCGTGGCCGAGCCAGCCGGAGCCGCCGTCACCGTCGAGGACGTCGAACCATTCGCGCCAGTCCTCGAGGCCGCTGCAGCAACCCGGTACCAGGGTGGCCCCGACGGCGGTGTCGGTGATGCGCAGGCCACCCGGCGCGAAGAGGGGGTCCATGGTGAGCAGCCCGTGCAGAAAGCTTCCGAGCGGGTCGCCGGGGCGCGGCGGGCGGTCGTCGTGCTCCGGATCGATGTCGTTGCACGCGGCGATACGCATCACCGCCGTACCGACCTGGGCCGAGTCGAGTGCAGCGTTCAGCGGCAGGAAGCCGTACGGCTCGGAGTCGGCCACCGGCCAGAGGTCGAAACCGGCGGGTGCGTACGTCTCCAGGACGGGCTGCAAGGCGATCACCCGGGGAGTGTGCGGCACGTCCCGACCGGACCGCATCCGGATTTCGGTCGGCTCCCGTGGCCATCTTGGCCTGCGCAGCTGACGGCGGCAGTCGGCGGTGGCGGCCGGCGGCAGCTCGCGGGCCGCCGCCGTCCCCGCGGACGTGCCCGACCGCACCCGGGACGGCGCCCCCGGGTGAGCCCGCATCGGCAAACGGCCCGCAGCAGGCCCGGAGTTGAACGCCGGGGCCGGGGTGGACGTACCTGTGGGCGGCCGTGCGATCCGTGCGGCCGACCACAGGCAGGGGAGGCACGTCTTGGCCGGCAGCAACGTCACCGCGCTGTTCCGCGCGTCCACAGCGCACAGCCCGTCCTACTTCTCCCTGAACAGGGCGGGCGGCGGCGCCGAAGGGATCCTCGACTTCTGCATCCCCTGCAACCCGTACTTCCCCACACCCGCCATGTTCGACGAACTCGGCCGGGGACTGCGCGAGATCCTCACCTACTACCCGAGCAGCGCCGACACCATCATCGGCGAGCTCTGCCGGCTGCTGGGCCTCAACCCGCAGACCGTCGCCATGGGCAACGGCTCCACCGAACTGATCACGTGGATCGACCACCTGCTGGTGCGTGAGTCCCTGGCCGTGCCCGTACCGACCTTCGGCCGCTGGACCGACCAGCCGATGGAGACCGGCAAGCGTGTCGACATGCTGCTCCTGCCGGAGGCACGCGGGTTCGCCCTCGATCCCGCCTCCTTCGTGCAGTTCGTCCGGAGCAGAGGCTCGCGCGCCGCCGTCGTCTGCAACCCGAACAACCCCGACGGCGGAATGCTGTCCAAGCAGCAGGTCCTGTCCCTCCTCGACCAGCTGCAGGACCTGGACCTGGTCGTCGTCGACGAGTCGTTCCTCGAATTCGCCGAGGGAGGCCAGGAGGCGAGCGTCGCCGCCGAGGCCGTGCTGCGGCCCAATGTGATCGTGCTGCGCAGCCTCGGCAAGAACTTCGGCCTGCACGGAGTGCGCTTCGGCTACCTGGTGGCCAACCCGGCCGTCGCCACGCGCGTCCGGGACGCCCTGCCGAAGTGGAACCTCAACTCCTTGGCGGAGACCGTGGTGTTCATGCTGGCCGAGCACCGCGAGGAGTACGAGCAGAGCCTGCGCCAGGTGTGCCGCGACCGGCAGGAGATGATCTCGCGGCTCTCCCAGGTGCCGGGCCTGACCGTCTACCCGTCCCAGGGCAACTTCGTCTACGTCCGCCTGCCCGAAGGCGCGGACGGACAGGTCCTGCGGGACCGGCTGCTCGCGGAACACGGCGTCCTGGTCCGCGAATGCGGCAACAAGCTCGGCAGCTCCAGCCGGTTCGTACGCCTCGTCGTGCGCCCCGACCCCGATGTGGTGCGGCTCGTCTCGGCGATGGAACTGGTGCTGTACGGACAGCAGACCCCCGTCCAGGCGCCCGCGCCCCGGCCGGAGCCGGTGCGTCCGATGCTCGCGCAGGCCGGCCCGCTCGCCCTCGCCCAGCAGCCCCTCGCCGCCGCCCAGGGCCTCGTCCCTGCCGACGGAGGCGGCCGGCCCGCCGTGCAGGCCGGAGCCGTGGCGGCGGGCTACACCTCCGGCACCGCCGCCGTCGACCGCCTGATCGCCCCGAACTGACCACCCCGGGGAGCCGGAGAGGCCCGCCGTCCGGTCCGGACGGCGGGCCCCGGGCGCACCGAGCCCTACGCGTAGGTGAACGGCTGGTACTCGGCCAGCAGCCTGAAGTCCCGGTACAGTGCGTCGAAGTCACGGTTCCACACCAGGAACGTGCCGCCCACCGTCACCAGGTCCGAGGTGCCGTCGACCCGGTCGCCGGGGCGAACCGTCCACCGCATCTCGTACGAACTGTCGATCTTCGGCTCCAGCCTCTCGCCGACCACTCCGGCGCGCAGCGGCATGCACGCGTCGAAGCAGTACACCTGCTCGCCCTCCCACCGGCGGCTGCGGACACCGCTCTCGATGCCGAACGCGACGTTCACCAGGGCCTCGCCGTAGTGGCGCTGCATCGCGGCCAGACCCGACATGCCCTTGAAGCGCGCACCGACCTCCAGGAACACCAGCTCGTCGTCCCCGGTGAGGAACAGCTCCAGATGCGAGGCGCCGTCCGGCCTGCCCAGGGCGTCCAGGGCCTCTCCGGCGAAGGCGACCATGCGCGCCACGCGCGGGTCGTCGTCGAGCAGGTTGATGTCGGCGTTGACCCGGCCGCCGGCCACGTCCGCCGAGTTCACCAGGTACTCGGTGACACCGCCGAAGACGGTCTTCCCCGCCGCCGAGATGATGTTGACGCTGTAGATGCGGCCGTCGATGAACTCCTCGTACTCGTACGCCCGTCCCAGCTCTCCGTCCTCGGGAAGCGCCGCGAAGTCGTCGTAGCTCTCCACGGTGACGACGCCGATGGAGCCCGCGGAGTCGGTCGGCTTGAGCACGAACGGCATCCCGACCCGGCCGGTGATGTGGTCGAAGTGGGCGCGGACGCCCGCCCGGTGGCGCTTTGGCTCCCAGGAACCGAACGCCGGCGCGCGCACGCCCGCCGCCGCCACCCGCCGCTTCATCTCCAGCTTGTCGAGGAAGGGGATCACATCGGCGGGGTACGGCCCCGAGAGCCCGAGCCGCTCGCGGATCTCCGCCGCACCCAGCACGTTCTGCTCCAGATACGTGTGGACGGTCAGCCCGTCCCGGCTCGTGCCCCGCAGCAGCGCGGCGACGATCTCGGTCCCCGCGTCCACGTCGATCTGCGGGGTGAGGAGCGGCGACGGGTCGGCCTCCGCCGTCGGCACGACATGGACCTCGTCGAACCAGCCGCGCCACTCGTCGGTGAGGTGGGCGGCGTCGGGCGCGGAGAAGATCCCGACGAGCCGTACGGACTCCGGGTCCTCGAACAGGGCGGGGTCGAACGCCTCGAGGCCCCGGGTGCTGATGAACACGGCGGTGTGCGGTGCGGCGGCGTGCGCGGGAGCCGGGCCGGCGGCGGTCATGCCGTTTCCTCCTTCGTGGGACGCCCCACGGCCGGGGCGGTCACCGATACGAGCGGGCGAGCGGGCAGAGTGCCCGCGGGGCGGGAAGAGCCGGGCTCCGGGGAGCCGGGGGCGGTGCGCTGCCGGCGGCGCAGGGCGGCGTACTCCCAGCCCGCGACGAGCAGCACGATCACGGCCACGTCGATGCCGATGGCCCATTCGACACCGATGGTGTCCATGCCGAGCGAGAAGGCGAAGCCGGCCAGCGCCATGAGGCTGTAGTAGACCGCCGTCAGCAGCCCGACCACCGAGGACACCCGGCTGTCGGGGGAGTGGGCGATCAGCCGCTTGTACTGGTGGGCCCAGACGACCTCACCGGCGAAGACCAGCAGCACGAACACCGCGAGCGCAGGCCCGAGGCCGCCCCGCGCCAGTGGCAGCACCGCGTACATGACGGCCGCGAAGCCGACGAGGGCCACGGTGAGACGCGCCTGGAGGCGCTCCGGCACCATCCCGCGCCGGCTCAGGTACTGGTAGACGAAGACGCCCGCGAACACCGCGAGCCACTCGGCGGTGAAGAAGACCGCCATACCGGACGGGCCCATGCCGAACCAGAGTTCGGGCACCGCGGTGATCAGCACCTCGTACGTCGCCTGGAGCGCGGTGACCGCGAGAACGATGTAGAAGAAGGCGGAGGAGATCACGGGGCTGCGGGCGACGAGGACGGCGGCCGAGCGCAGGTTGGCGACGACGTTCTCCCTGACTCCGGCGCTCTCCCGCTGTGCCGCCTCGATGCGCGGCCGGTTGGGCCGCACCAGCGCGAACAGCGCGGCCGACAGCAGGAACGTCGCCACGTCCAGGAGCACGACCGTCCGCAGATCGACGAAGCGGAGGATGAAGCTGCCCACCGCTCCGGCCGCGGCGATGGCCAGGAAGAGACTGGAGTTGAAGACCGTCGAATAGGTGTCGGTCTGCTCCTCGTCGAAGAACTGCACCAGCGCCTTGACCCGGGCCGCGTTCACCGCGCTGCCCAGCAGGGCGCGGGCGAAGACCACGCCGATTGCGAGCGGGAACATCCGGGGCGACAGCGCGGTCAGGAACAGCAGGGTGACGGCGGCGGCCACCACGTTCAGCAGCACGAGGAGCCTGCGCGCGTCGGCACGGTCGATGTACCGGGTGGCGAGCAGGCCGACGAACAGGTTCGCGATCCAGTCGGCCGCGAAGACGGCCGACGCGAGCGTGGCGCTGCCGGTCTCGCCGTAGACGAACGCCACGTACGAGATCATCAGCAGCTTCGAGCCGAACAGCGAGACGAACGACGCGACGTAGGACAGAAGGAAGTTGCGGTTCAGGTAGACGCCCATGACACGGTCCTCGGTAGGCGTGCGGACGGGGCCCGCCGGCGTCGGCGCGCTGCGGGCCCCGCTGCTCACACAGCTGAAGCGGCGGTCACGGGCGGTGGACGCTCTCGGGCCACTTCTTGTCCTCGCCCACCCGCGACACCAGCGGGATGTCCCGGATGTCGTCGTGGTTGAGGACCCACATCAGGAACCGCTCGAGACCCATGCCGAAACCTGAGGTGCGCATGGGCAGTTCCTGCTTCATCTCGGCGTACCAGGCGTAGTCGCGCTCGGGCACCTGGTGCATCACCAGCGCCTTGCGGATCTGCTCGGCGTCGGAGTGGCGCTCACCGGAGCCGACGACCTCGCCCATGCCGAAGAACAGGTCCGCGTTGGCCGCGGTGCGCTGCTCCTCGTCTCCGAAGGCCTGGTAGAAGGGCACCGAGAGGTGGTCGAAGTGCGTGACCCACATGAACTCGTTGACCATCTCCATCAGTTTGTGCTCGCCCCGGCGGGTCAGCGTGCGCCAGGTGCCCTCGTCACGGACGCAGCCCTCCTCGCCCTCCAGCAGGGAGACGGCCTCCTCGAAGGTGATCCGCGGGAAGTGGCCCTTGTACTCGGCCATGCGGCTCAGGTGCGAGGTGTCGCCGGCGGCGGCCGCGATGCGGTCGCCGTACGCCTCGAGGGCGGCCCCGGCGAGCGCCTTGACGTAGCCCTCGACGTAGTCGATCAGCTCGTCTATGCCGCCGGGGATCTCCGCCTCGCTGTGGCTGTACTGGTTCAGGTGCGTCGTGTCCGGCTCCTCGCCGCGGAACGACGGCATGATGTTGTAGCAGCCGCCGGGGGCGAGGCGCATGCCGTACTCGAGCATGAACTGGTTGGAGTCCGGCAGGTACGTGTCGACCCCGTTCACCGTGACCGGTACGGGCTCGGAGTCGCTGCCGAGGCCGGTCGGGCACGTGATGGTGCGGACCGTCAGCGGGAGGTAGAGCGCCTTGAGTCCGCGCGACGTCGCATACTCGGCCGTCGTCCTGTGGATCAGATCCTGAAGATCGGCCACGAGTTTGTACCACGGCGAATTGAGAGCCTTCAGGAATTCGCCGGGCTCATTTCCCCACGCGTTCGGCGGCCGGACGGCCGCGGGCTTGACGGAGGAAGTGGTCGTGGTGTCCAGAATCGTCATGTTTCCACTCCAGTTCAGCGGTGATCGACGGTGATCAGCGAATGCATCGGTAGCGTTCAGGGCGACCGCTTCGATACGCGGCCGGGCGATCGAGACGTAATCCTCGGAATTCAGCGCGACGGAAAGGTCGAGCCGGGCCGCGTTGAAGAAGATCTCCTCCTGCCGCAGCAGTTCCGGATCCACCACCGCTTCGAGATCGGGGTGGAACGAGAACGGCGTGATCGAACCGCACACCGCTCCCGCCAGCTCCTCGGCGGTGTCCCGCTGCGCGAAGGAGACGTCCTTGCCCCCGTAGAGGCGCCGGATGCCCTCCAGGTCCACGAGCCGGTCGCCGGGGACGACGGCCAGGACGTACCGGCTGCTGCGCTTCGTGATCTTCACGCGGACGACAATGCATTTGGCAGCCTGGTTCAACGGGTGTCCGCGCAGTCGGCTCGCGACGTCCGTACGGCCCTCCGGTGCGTGGTGCAGCAGCCGGAATCGTGCTCCCTCGCTCTCGAGGAGTTCCAGAATTCGCCCGCACACCCCGGTGTCATTGTTGAGGTCGAGGAGTTCGGATGGCGGAGCCATGTGATTTCCCCCATCTGGCGCCTAGGCGACCAATTGTTTGGCCGCCGAGTACGCGAATGACGGTAGGCGGGAGGTCACTTGGCCGAGAACGCGTGCCGGGTGACTTCATCAGGTTTCCGGCGGCCGCCGGTCACGAGGCGGTGGAATCCCGGCCGCGCGGTATACCGCCGGCCCATGGTGGTTCGCCGGAAGCACCGGAGACGGTGACGGGTCACACGGAAAACGCGCCGGACGGATCCGATCGTGCCGACAGCGGGAACCGCGGGCCTGGCCCATCGGCACCGAAGCCCGGCAGCGGGCGCGCGCCGCGACGGTCGACCTGTGACGGTCGACCTGTGACGGCGCTTGCGGCGCCGAGCGCGCCGACGGCACCGGCGCCGGACTCGACGTAGTTCGGGGCCGGTGCGCAGGGGGCAGTAAGGCCTGTGGTGGTTGGTCTTCGGCATCCCCGCCGAGACCCAACCGCAGAGCAGGGTGCAAGAGCGCGTGGAGGCCTTCGGCGCGTCGGCATCTACGGCTTCGGAGCTTCCGCCCACATCACCGCCCAGCGGAACTCGGCGCTGCCTCGGCCGGGGACGCCCACACCCGGCCGCCGGAGCCGCTCGACTCGGCGATCCTCTTCGCCCCGGCGGGCGACCTCGTCCCCGTAGCCCTGGAGGCACTCGACAGCGGCGGGACACTGAGCATCCCGGGCATCCGCCTCACCGGTATCCCGCCGTTGGACTACGAACGGCATCTCTTCCGCGAACGCAGCGTGCGTCGCAGCGTCCCCGCCAACACCCGCCAGGACGGACGGGACCTCTTCGCCGCGGCGGCCGGCCACCGGCTCCCGGGCCACGGTGACCCCGTACGACTTCCAGGACGCCGACACTGCCCTGGACGACCTGCCGGCGGACCGGATCACCGGGGTAGCGGTGCTGCGCATGCCCGCCTGACTGCCGGCCACATACCCTGGCATGCCGAACGGGCGCGGGGGGCGCGGGTCCTGCCCGCACCACCTGCGCCCGTCATGGGCCCGCCCGACCGGTCCCGCTTGCCGTCCTCAGCCGTCTTCCGGCATGGGGGCGGGCCGGGCATCCTTCGTCCGTTCCGGCGTCCAGTAGTCCCGTACCTCCTCCGGGCTCTGTCGCACCTCGCTGCTGGTGGTCCCGGAGTCCGGCTGCGGCTCGGGGGGCGGCGCGGCCGTGGCGGTACGCCATGCGGCCACCGCCACAACTCCGGTGAGCAGGGCGGCGGCGATGCCCCATCGGCTCAAGCTACTGCGACGCATTGGACTGCTCCTCGCCAGGATGCCGGGGTGCCGGGGTGCCGGGGTGCCGGGCTGTCAGGTTGTCAGGTGACGCTGCCCTGGGCGTCGAACATCGCCTTGACGGCGTCGTCGAAGTACGAGCTGCGGTTCCAGCCGCCCGTGGCGAGGGTGCTCATCGCTCCGTTGACGTACCCCAGGCCGTTGGCGTCGTTGAACTCCCGCAGCCACGGCCCGCCACTCGATCCGCCGCCGAAGTCACACTGGAGTTCGATACGGCCGTCGCCCACCGCTCGCGTGGTGCCCTGGCATGCCCACTGGATCTGGCCGCCGTCGCGGTTGCCCGGGTAGCCCATGACGGTCATGGCCTGGGTGCGCGAGTAGTTCCAGCTCAGTCCGTGACCGCCGGTGACATTGACGACCTTGTTGCCGTTGAGCGGCCAGGTGGTCACCATCGCCACGTCCCGGCCGAGGTCACTGCTGCTGATCCAGCTGTTGAAGGTGCGGAACTGCTTGGCGGCGTAGGTGCCGAAGGGACGGGCACCGGACCGGAAGCGCGGCACATAGGTCCAGTTCGTCATCCAGGTGCCGCCGCTGCCCCCGTGCACACAGTGTCCGGCGGTGATCAGCATCTGCTTGGAGGCACTGTTGAGGGAACTGGCCGAACAGGTGTAGTTGAGGCCGTTGCTGGGATTCGTGAAGAACACCTTGCCCACCGCGGCGGATTCAGTGACCAGCGGCCGGACTGTGTCCGACCGTCCCTGGGCGGGCGGTGTCGATCCGGGCTTCCCGGTGGGGCCGGCCTTGCTCTGGGCGGCGCGCGGGGACCCGGCTATCCGGTCGAGGGAGATGGCTTTGCTCATCCGCTCGGGCGTCCAGTAGCGGGCCAGCGCGGCGGCGGTGGCCGCCGAGTCGACCGGCGCACCGCCGGCGAGCCGCGGAGTGGCGGCGGTGGTCGCGTTGCCGGCCGGGACGGCGGCGGAGCCCGGCTCGGCAGGGGCGGCGGGGCCCGCCACGGCGGGGCCCGCCCCGACCAATGCCAGCATGACGGCAGTGGCCAGCGGTAGAAGTGCCTGTCTGAGACTGCGCACGAGTGGTACCCCAAATGGTCGATGCGGACGCACATTGCTGCAGTTCTCCAGTCAATGTGCGGGGTCGAAGCGACCGTAGTTCTGGCAAGTGCCAGCGCGATAGTACGAAATGAGTCCCTCCGCTATTCACTTGTCATGCCGCGTATTCAGGTCAGTCCGGGTCCACCGCTTGCTTGCCGAATGCTTGTGTGCTGGAAGTTGACGGTGGAGCCTTGTGGTATCCGGCTGACCTGCTGGGATGTGAATGATGTGGCTCCAGGGGCTGGATGTGTTTTCTCTCCGAGGAAAACGACCACGTCGGCCGTCATCAACCCGCAGGTCATATCCTCGACGCTTGAGGATTTCTGGGTTACGTTGACGCATGAACCTGAATGCCGCCTCTTCCGGAAAGACCGACCGCCCGAATTTCCTTCATCGGCCCCTGGATATCGGACGGTTCAGCCGTCCCACCTGGTCGGCGGCTCGTGGGGCTTCTTCAGGGCGTACAGCGCATCGATGTCTCCCGCGTACGCCCCCGTGATCGCCCGCAGTTCTTGCAGCTGGCCGACGGTGGGCAGCTCTGCAGCCAGAGTGAGATGCGGTACCGGGTGAACAATGTGCGAAGCGCGATCTTCGGTCCGGCGCCCTCGGTGTCTGCCCTCGCGGCTGCGGCCTGCCGGGCCGCTCCCAGGCGTTGGGCTCGTTGAGGACGAAGGTCACTTGCGACAAGGCCATTGGTGTGCCTGATGCCCTCGGTCACCGGGTGCATCGTTCGGACCGTGCTCGTGGGTGAACAAGGGGAAGACTGGCGGGCCTTGTCCGTCCGCCTCTGGTGTGACCTCCTGCCACAGCGGCCCCCTTGGAGGGCTGACTCAGCATCAGTACCATGCGTGTTGATTACTTAACGTGAGATTCCGGCCATGATTCGTGTGCACGCGCCGTGCTCGCGTACTGATGAGCTGAAAGGGCAGCACGGTGACCTCACCCCTGGCGATTCCGCCGACGTACGCACCCATCCCGTCCGCCGTCCACCCGAGCCACGCCGCCATCGACGCACGGACCGCCGTCTGGGCCGATCAGTTCAACCTCGGGTCACAGGAATGGCGCAGCCGGCTCGTCACCCAGGACATCGGCGTCTTCGCCTCGCGGATCCTTCCCGAGGGCGAGGAGGAAGTCGTCGCCCTGCTCTCCGACTTCGTCATATGGCTGTTCGCCGTGGACGACGGCTACTGCGAGGAAGGCGACCTGGCCGACAAGCCCTACGAGCTGGCGGCAGCGCTCCACCGCCTCCTGCGCATAGCGCAGACCCCCCAGGCACCCATGCTCACCGACGATCCCCTGGCTGAAGGCCTGCGCGACCTGACGCTGCGGGTGTCGCGCTGGGGAACCGCCCTGCAGGCCGGACGGTGGGTGGACACCCTGCGCGAATACTTCTTCGCCGTGGTCTGGGAGGCGGAGCAGCGCGCCGCGAACCGGGTGCCCACCTTGAACGACTACGCGCTGATGCGCCTCTACGACGGCGCTACCTCCGTCGTGCAGCCGTTCCTGGAGATGGGCCAGGGATTCGAACTCCAGCCGCACGAGCGGGACAGCAGGGCGCTGCGGGCCGCCGCCGAGATGACCTCGTTCATCACGACGTGGGACAACGACATCTACTCGCACCACAAGGAGAGCCGCGGGACGGGCTACTACCTGAACGTCGTCCGCGTGCTGATGCACGAGTACGACCTGAACCCGGAAGCGGCCCTCACCATGGCCGTCGCCCAGCGCGACCGCGTCATGTGCCTGTTCCTGAGCCTGCGCGCGAAGCTGGAGGACGAGGGAAGCCCGCAGATGCGGCAGTACCTGCGTGGCCTCTCCTCCTTCATCCGGGCCACCCAGGACTGGAGCATCAGCTCCCTGCGCTACACCACGCCCGACGACCCGGCCCTGCTCCCCAGCGCGTTCACCGACAGGCCGACCGACGACAGCACCGACCCGCTGGACATCGCGTCGATCTCCTGGTGGTGGGACCTGGTGCCCGCCTCCCGAACGGACCCCCTGCGCGGATAGGCCCCGGCCACCGGACAGCCCTCCTCTTGCGATCCACCGCGGCGCCCGGCAGCACCACTGCCGGGCGCCGCTCGGCCGGGCGGAGCGGACCAGAGGGCCGCATCGACGTCCACGCCCGGACCGATCTGTTTTCGGCCACACCTGACGTCATCCATCCTGCCGGATGCCGAAGAGACGCGCGGCCGAGAACAACCGCCGGTCACGCGCTACGCACGCCCCGCCAGCAACGGCCGGATTTCGTGCACCGCCCGGGTAACGGTGGGGCGGCTGACTCGATGGAGGGCG
This sequence comes from Streptomyces sp. PKU-EA00015, assembly GCF_013387495.1. GTDB lineage: Bacteria > Actinomycetota > Actinomycetes > Streptomycetales > Streptomycetaceae > Streptomyces. The sequence continues at coordinate 56,805 of NZ_JABZEE010000010.1, forward strand.
GCGCCGGCGCCGGGTCGTCCGGCCCCATGGCCCGCACCCATACTCCGCGAGGCAACTCGTCGCTGCGCGCCGTGTCGGCGCCGCGGGCCTTGTTCGCGCGCCCTGCGGCCAATGCGGGGCGAGGCGCCGACCCGGCGGCACGCGCGGTACGAGCACCGCTGTGCCGCCGGGTCGTGGGCGTCAGGCCGCGGCGGGAGCGGCCTGGGCGGTCACCTGCTGGATGACCTCGGTCAGGGAGGCCACCACCTCGGCGTCGTCGGCCGGGTGCGTCGCGGCGAAGCGCGTCACGGAACCGGGGATGGACAGCTTGACGTCCTCCAGCACCGCGGCACCCGCGATACCGGCGGCCTTGCGGGCCTCGTCCTGCGCCCAGACACCGCCGTACTGGCCGAACGCGGTGCCGACGACGGCGACCGGACGGCCGGAGATGGCCCCGGCGCCGTACGGGCGGGACAGCCAGTCGATCGCGTTCTTCAGGACGGCCGGCATGGTGCCGTTGTACTCGGGCGAGAACAGCAGGAGCGCGTCGGCGCGGCCGGCGGCCTCGCGCAGCAGCGCGGCGGCGGCCGGTACGGCGCCCTCGACGTCGATGTCCTCGTTGTAGAAGGGCACGTCCGCGAGCCCCTCGAAGATCTCGATGTCGACCCCCTCGGGAGCGTGCTTGACGGCCGCCTCGGCGAGCTGACGGTTGTGCGAGCCGGCACGGAGGCTGCCGACCAGGGCGAGGATGCGAACGGACATGGGAACTCCTGAAGGCGCTGGGGAGAGTAAACCGGACCGAGGTCCGGTTACTGTTGTACCAGTTAACCGGACCGCGGTCCACTTCTCGGCTTTCCGGGCTACGCTGGAGGCATGAACGGCCGCCTCCCGTCCCTGCCCCTCCTTCCGCCCGACGCCGACGGCGTGACGGGCGCGACGGATCCCGCCCTCGGTCCGGCCGGCGGACCGCCGGCCCTGCGGGCGGACGCGGCCCGAAACCGCACGCGGCTCCTGGAGGCCGCCTCGGGACTGGTCGCCGAGTGCGGGGCGGCGAACCTGACCATGGAGGCGCTGGCCGCCGCGGCCGGAGTCGGCAAGGGCACCGTCTTCCGGCGGTTCGGCGACCGGGCCGGTCTGTTCCTGGCCCTGCTCGACCACCGCGAGCGGCAGCTCCAGGCCGCCTTCCTGTCCGGCCCGCCGCCGCTCGGTCCGGACGCCCCGGCCGACGAGCGCCTGCACGCCTTCGGACCGGCCGTGCTGCGCCACGAACGCGACCACCACGAGGTGATCCTGGCCGCCCGGACGGACCCGGTCCGCCCGTACAGCGTGCCGGCGGCACGGCTGCGCCTGACCCACGTCATGATGCTGCTGCGCGCGACGGGCGCGGCCGGTGACGCCGAACTGATCGCGCACACGCTGCTCGGCTACCTCGACACCGCCCTGGTCCACCACCTGGTCACCGGACGGGGAATGCCGCTCGACCGCCTGGAGGCGGGCTGGCACACGCTGGTCGACCGCCTGGCACCGCCCCGCTGACGCGGCGGAGGCCGTCGCGCCCGCCGGTAGAATCGTCCCGGGTTCCGTACGCCGCAGGCGGTTCGGCGATCCCTTTTGCCGTCCGGAATCCCAGCCGGCCCGACCGGCTCCCGAACACTTCCGGGCACGACGCCCGACCCGCAGCCCGGGCCCCCTACGCCGCAGGCGGGGAGGCCGGGCTGTGCTCCGACAGGGCCCCTGCCGAGGCGGGCCGTCGGGGATCGCGCCCCGCACGGAGCCCGGTACGACGCACGCGCATCCAGCCGGTGGATGCGCGTGCCCGAACAGAAACGGTTGGATGTCCTCACCGCTGTCCGCAGTCCCCACGACGCGCGCCCGTTTCCCGGGGAACCCGGGAAGGCCCGACTGGCTCGCCTCCCCGAAGGTCTTCCGTACCGAGGTGCTGGCCGGCCTGGTCGTCGCGCTCGCGCTGATCCCCGAGGCGATCTCCTTCTCGATCATCGCCGGGGTCGACCCGGCCGTCGGCCTGTTCGCCTCGTTCACCATGGCCGTGGTGATCTCCGTCGTCGGTGGCCGCAAGGCGATGATCTCGGCTGCGACGGGCGCCATCGCGCTGGTGATCGCCCCGCTCAACCACCAGTACGGATTCGGGTACCTCGTCGCCGCCGTCGTCCTCGGCGGTCTCATCCAGATCGTCCTCGGCGCGCTGGGCGTCGCGAAGCTGATGCGCTTCGTCCCCCGCTCCGTCATGGTCGGCTTCGTCAACTCCCTGGCCGTTCTGATCTTCATGGCGCAGGTCCCCGAGCTGCACGACGTGCCCTGGGCCGTCTATCCGCTGCTGGCCGGCGGTCTGGCGCTCATGGTGCTGTTCCCGAGGATCACCAGGGCCGTTCCCGCCCCGTTGGTCTCCATCGTCGTCCTGACCGTCATCACCGTCGCCGCCGGCATCGCCGTGCCCACGGTGGGCGACAAGGGCGATCTGCCGTCCTCGCTGCCGGTGCCGGGCCTGCCGGACGTGCCGTTCACGATGGACACCCTGACCGTCATCGCCCCGTACGCGTTCGCCTTCGCGCTGGTCGGGCTGATGGAGTCGCTGATGACCGCCAAGCTCGTCGACGACATCACCGACACCCGTTCCGACAAGACCCGCGAGTCCATCGGCCAGGGCGTCGCCAACATCGTCACCGGCTTCTTCGGCGGGATGGGCGGCTGCGCCATGATCGGACAGACGATGATCAACGTGAAGGTGTCCGGCGCCCGCACCCGGCTGTCCACCTTCCTCGCCGGTGCGCTCCTGATGGTCCTGTGCATCGTCTTCGGACCGGTCGTCTCCGACATCCCCATGGCCGCGCTCGTCGCGGTGATGGTCATGGTGTCGGTCGCCACGTTCGACTGGCACTCCGTCCGGCCGGCCACCCTCAAGCACATGCCCGCCGGTGAGACCACAGTCATGGTCGTGACGGTCGCCGCCGTGGTCGCCACCCACAACCTGGCCATCGGTGTGGTGCTCGGCTCGGTCACCGCCATGGTGGTCTTCGCCAAGCGCGTCGCCCGCCTCGCCCACGTCTCGGCCGTGGTCGACCCCGACGGCAAGCAGGTCGTCTACGCGGTCACCGGAGAGCTGTTCTTCGCCTCCTCCAACGACCTGGTCTCGCGGTTCGCCTACAGGGACGACCCGGACGACATCGTCATCGACCTCACCGGCGCGCACATCTGGGACGCCTCCTCGGTCGCGGCGCTGGACGCGATCGAGGCCAAGTACGGCCGGCTGGGCAAGAAGGTCACCGTCGTCGGCCTGAACGCGCCCAGCGCCGAGATACGCGCCAGACTCGCCGGCCGGCTCGGCGCGGGCCACTGACGCGGACCCGCGGCGTACGCCTGTCGGCAGGCCGCGACCGCGAGGCGGTCCGGCCGGCTGACGCCGTGCTGGAATGGCGCCCGGCCGCCTGATCCACCGCCCACCGGGCCCGCCCCACGACCGAAGGACGTACTCCCCGTGCTCGTCGCCCGCTCCATCGCCCTGTTCGCCGTCGCCGCCCTCTTCGAGATCGGCGGCGCGTGGCTCGTGTGGCAGGGAGTGCGGGAACACCGCGGATGGATCTGGATCGGAGCGGGCGTGATCGCGCTCGGCCTGTACGGATTCGTCGCAACCCTCCAGCCGGACGCGAACTTCGGGCGCGTCCTCGCCGCCTACGGCGGCGTCTTCGTGGCCGGATCGATCGCCTGGGGCATGGCCGCCGACGGCTACCGCCCCGACCGCTTCGACGTCGCGGGCGCGCTGATCTGCCTCGCCGGCATGGCAGTGATCATGTACGCACCGCGAGGCGGCTGACGCCCGCCGCCTCGGCGTCGCCGACGGGCTGCGCAGGATCGCCGCCCCGACCGATCACCGCACCAGGGGGCGACGGCCGTTCCGGGACGGGCGGTATCCGGAGCAGGAGCAGAGCCGCGTCGTCGTGCAGTCGGCCCGGCCGCCCGCATGCGCGAGCAGGCCGTCGCGGAGCGCCGTGAGCGTGCGCGGTCCGAGGGCGCCCGGTCCCGTGCCGGGCAGGACGGGCGCGCCCTCACGCGGCCTGTCGAGCACGGGCGACGAGGAGGGCGACGTCGTCGTGGTCGTCGGGGTGGCGCAGGCCGTGCAGCAGGAGGTCGCAGACTTCCTCCAGGGGCCGGTGGGGTTCGTCGAGGAAGCCGAGGAGGACGTTTAGGCGGTCGTCGATGGAGTGGTGCCGCGTCTCGACGAGGCCGTCGGTGTAGAGGACCAGCAGGTCACCGGGGCCGAAGTCGGCCGTGATGGTCTCGAACGGGATGCCGCCGACGCCGAGCGGGACTCCGGTGGGCAGATCGAGCAGCGCGGGGACGTGGCCGGGGCGGGCCATCGCGGGCGGCATGTGCCCTGCGTTGGCGATGCGGCACTGCCCCGTGCGGGGGTCGTACACGGCGTAGAGGCAGGTCACGATGTAGTGCTCCAGATCGCAGGTGATCTTGTCCAGGTGCTGGAGCACGGCGCCCGGGTCGAGGTCGAGGTCTGCGTAGGCGCAGGTGGCGGTGCGCAGCCGGCCCATGGTGGCGGCGGCGTCGATGCCGTTGCCCATGACGTCGCCGACGACCAGCGCGGTCTTGTCGTCGCTCAGGGGGATGACGTCGTACCAGTCGCCCCCGACTTCGCTGCTCGCCTGGGCGGGCTGGTAGCGGGAGGCGACTTCCAGTCCCGTGAGGTGGGGCGGGTGGTCGGGCAGCAGACTGCGCTGGAGAGTGAGGGCCGTGTTGCGCACGCTCTGGAACCAGCGGGCGTTGTCGATGGCCACGGCGGCGCGGCCGGCCAGCTCACTGGCCAGTACGACGTCGTCCTCGTCGAACGGCAGTGGGTTGCGGGTGCGCTTGAGGTCGAGGGCGCCGAGCACCTCGCCGTGCGCGATCAACGGCACGGCGAGATACGAGTGGACGCCGGCGCGGGCCAGGAGCGCGGTGGCCTCGGCGTCACGGCCGATGCGCGGCAGATCGCGGTCGCCGACGTGGCGCACCAGCAACGGCCGCCCGGTGTGGACGCACAGGGTGACCAGGCGGTCGCCGTCATAGGCGGCCAGGTCACCGGGAGGGTCGGCGGCGTCCAGAGCCACGGTGGGGTGGGCCGCTTTGAGGGCGAGGGCGCGGAAGAGCTCCGGACCGTCGTCCGGTTTGCTCGTGCGGCGGCAGGCGAGGGCGGAGTCGAGTACGTCCACGGCGACCACGTCGGCGAGCTCGGGGGCGGCGATCTCGGCCAGTTCCTGGGCTGTCTGCTCCACGTCCAGAGTGGTGCCGACGCGGGTGGAGGCGTCGGCGATGAGGGCCAGGCGTCGCCGGGCCCGGTCGGCCTCGGCGGCCGCACGGTGCCGCTCGGTGACGTCGACGACCGAGGTGGCGGCACCCAGGACCCGGCCGCCTGGGTCCTCCAGCCGGTAGAAGGAAAGGGACCAGGCGTGCTCGTTGTCGGGGTCGGCCGGGGGGCGGCCCACGTGGTACTGGTCGAGCAGCGGGGTGCCGGTGGTGAGCACCTGACGCAGTGCGGACTCGATGGTGTCGATGTCGGGCAGGGGCAGGGTCTCCCTCAGGTGACGGCCGATGTGGTCTTCGGCTGGTATGCCGTCGATTCGCTCCAGTGCCGGGTTGACCAGGAGATATCGCAGGTCGGGGCCCATGAGTGCAAGCCCGATCGGGGACTGGTCGATCAGCCGCTCGCACAGGGCCAGGTCGGTCTCGACGCGCTGGAGCAGGGCGTGATCGGCTGCGATGCTCAGGGCGTAGGCATCTCCGATCTCGTCCAGCAGCCGCATGTTGCGGAACTCCACCAGGCGACTGCTGCCGTCCTTGTGCCGGACGGGGAAGGCGCCGGCCCAGCTCCGGCCGGTCTGGAGCACCTCCGCGAACAGACTCACGACCCCCTGCAGGTGCTCGGGGTGGACGAGGAGTCGCGCTGCGTACTTGCCAAGGGCCTCTTCCGCGGTGTAGCCGAAGAGCTCCCCGGCCTGAGGGGTCCAGAACACGATGCGCCCGTCGGCGTCGACGACCACCGCGGCAACGCTGAGCACATCCAGAAGACCGGTCGGCCGGGGCGGGTCGGGGCTGTACGCATCATCGTGGGAGCGGAAGGATTCGGCTTTCATCCAGATCCTCCTCCTCCACCGCCCCGCAGAACGTGCCGGCCTCGGGCCCATCGGCGCACACCCGGGTTCTGACTGCCGGCACTTCCATGCTGCCCCCGGCCGTCCGCCTTGCCCAGCCCGGCGCGTTGGCCTGTCCGGGCGGAGGCGAGGGGTGCGGCGCTGTCGGCGGCTCCCTGCGGGCCCGATCGGGAGCCTGCCGAGGCGGCGCGGCCACCGCCCGCCGGGACCGTGCACATCGGGCGGAGTAGCAGGAACATGGTCGTGTAGAGGATGGGATCCATGGATTCTGCGCGAAAAGGTTCCGATGTGGCTGCGTCCGCAGGGCCGCGCGATCTCTTGGACGCGTCCACCGACGCGGCTGCGGTGGTGGACGCGAACGGCGTCGTGGTCGGCTGGACCCGGGGTGCCGAAGAACTCCTCGGGTACCTTGCGCCGGAGGTTGTCGGCGGCTCCGTCGCGCGTCTGCTGGCGATGCCCGGGGATCCGGTACGAGTGGCCGGGATCGCGGAGCGATGCCGAGCCGGAATGGGGTGGAGCGGTCTCATCCCCGTACGGCACCGCGACGGCCGCAGCATCGACGTGGACCTGCGGGTCTCCGCGTCCTTCCGCATGGGCGGCGACGAGTGCTTCCTGATCTCGGCACGGGAGCAGAGGCAGCAATGGAGGGTGGGCCAGTCCGTCCTCGACGGGTTCCTGACCCGCTCTCCGGTCGGCATGGCGGTGATGGATGCGCAGCTGCGCTACGTGTGGCTGAACGACACCCTGGAGCGCTTCGGCGGTGTGCCCCGTGAGCAGCGGCTGGGGCGACGTCTGAGCGAGCTGCTGCCGGGGCTGCAGGCGGACACCATCGAGGGGCTGATGCGCAAGGTGCTGGCGACCGGAGTCCCGGTGACCGACTACGAATACGTGGGATGGAGTTGGGCCGATCCCCACCGCCAACACGCCTACTCCACGTCCTTCTTCCCCCTGGTGGACGCCGACAACTCCGTCACCGGCGTCTGTTACATGGTTCTGGACGTCACCGAGCGGTGGAACGCCCGCCAGCTCCTGTCGCTGGTCAACGAAGCCGGGACCAGGATCGGCAGGACCCTCGACGTGATGCGGACGGCTCAGGAGCTCGCCGACTTCGCCGTTCCCCGCTTCGCGGACTTCGTCGTGGTCGATCTCCTCGAGCCCGTCCTCAGCGCGGAGGGGCACGGAGCGTGGCTGACCGATGCGGGCCTGGCCCCCGCCAAGCCGGTGATGCGCCGCGCCGGCATGAGCTCGGTGCGCGAGGGCTGCCCGGAGGCCGTGGCCGGGATCGGTGACAAGGTGGACTTCCTCCCCCCACCGCACGACGTGGGTCTGCTCATCGACGGCGAGCCGATCCTCATCCCGGTCCTCGACCCCTCCGACGACCTGTGGGTCTCCGAACAGCCCGCGAGAGCGGCAAGCATCCGCGAGTTCGGACTGCACTCCCTCATCTCCGTGCCGATGCGGGCGCGGAACACAGCTCTCGGCCTCGCCACGTTCGTACGGTCGCTCAACCCCGTCGCGTTCCGGGCCGACGACGTCCTGCTGGCCCGAGAGCTGGTGGCACGAGCAGCGCTGTGCGTCGACAACGCTCGCCGCTACACCCGGGAACACGCGGCAGCGGTCACCCTTCAGCGCAGTCTCCTGCCCCACGCCCTGACGGGCGGAACGGCGCTGGAGGTGGCCTCCTCCTACCTTCCGGCGGACGCACCGGGCGGGGTAGGCGGCGACTGGTTCGACGTGATCCCTCTGTCCGGCGCCCGCGTGGGCCTCGTCGTCGGCGATGTGGTGGGCCACGGCATCACTGCGGCGGCGGCGATGGGCCGACTGCGCACAGCGGTCCAGACCCTCGCCGACATGGAGATGCCTCCCGACGAATTGCTGGCTCACCTCGACGACCTCGTGCTGCGGCTGGGCGAGGAGGAGAGCGGTGGCGACGCGGCCGACAGGCACATGACCACCTTCCTCGGAGCAACCTGCCTGTACGCCGTCTACGATCCGGTCACGAGGCGTTGCACGATGGCCCGGGCAGGCCATCCGCCACCTGTCGTCGTCGCACCCGACGGGCACGTCCACTTCCCGGAACCTCCCGCAGGCCCTCCGCTCGGGCTGGGAGGGATGGCGTTCGAGGCCACCGAGATCGAGCTCGCCGAGAACAGTCTGTTCGGCCTCTACACCAACGGGCTCATCGAGGGAGCCGACCGCGACATGGAACGGGGCATGTCCCGACTCGGCGACGTGCTGAGCCGGCCGGACCCCGACCTCGGAGCACTGTGCACGTCCGCGGTGCAGCAGCTCGTGCCCGTGCCTCAGCCCGACGACATCGCCCTTCTCCTGGCGCGCACCCACGCCCTGGGCGCCGACCAGGTCGTCTCGTGGGACGTGCCCGCGGATCCGTCCGCCGTCGCCGACGTCCGGGCCGGGGCGACTCGCCAGGTGGGGGCCTGGGGTCTCGGAGAACTGGCCATGACGACGGAGCTCGTCGTGAGCGAGCTGGTCACCAATGCGATTCGCTACGCCGCACCGCCCATACGGCTGCGACTGCTCCGCGACTCCCGCTTGACCTGCGAGGTCGCCGACGCCAGCAGCACCGCCCCGCGGCTGAGACATGCCAGGAGCACGGACGAAGGCGGTCGTGGCCTGTTTCTGGTGGCCCAACTCGCGCATCGGTGGGGTGCTCGGTACACGGCCGGCGGAAAGATCATCTGGGCCGAACAGGAGATCCCGTGAACGGCTGGACCGCGCGTCGCACTGAGCAAGGCGCGCTTCTCCAGGCGGACTTGGATGTCCGAGACCTTGGTGGCGACGTCCTCACCGCAGTCACCGCAGTCTGCTCAGCCGCCGGACAGAGACCGGCCGGCCGGCAGCGACCGTAAGGCACTCCGCGTCCTGGCGGATTCCCTCGTTCGTCGAGATGAGAAACATGAGAACAGCACATTCATTACTTCTCCTTGACTTCCGCTGAGGTTCTTCCCGGCTGGCCAGCATGGCGGAGTGCCGACCTCCGCTCGGTCGGCGAGCACAGCTCACCGCTTCGCACACTCCGCCATCCGGGAGACGAGATGCCGCTGAACCGCAGGGAATTGCTGAGCCGATCGGCGCTGGCCGGCGCCGGGGTCATGCTCATCGGCAGTGTGGAGGCACTGCTGACGGCGCCCGGTGCCGTCGCCGACACGGCCGCGACGGGCGGCGCCGTCGGCTACGGCCCGCTCGTCCCGGATCCCAAGGGCATCCTCGCCCTGCCCGAAGGCTTCTCCTACCGGATCCTGACCCGCACCGGCGTCACCACGCTGGAGTCCGGCCAGACCACGCCGAGCAACCACGACGGCACGGGCGCCTTCGCGGCCGGCGGCGACGACGATGACGACGACGCCGTGACCCTGCTGGTGAACAACCACGAGATCGACGACCCGCTCGGTGTCGCCGAGCACCCCGTGCCGCACCTGGACGGTCTCGTCTACGACCCGGCGGCCGCCGGCGGCTGCACCGTCGTCGAGGTGGCCGACGACTCCGTGCGCGAATGGGTCGGCATCGCCGGCACCTCCACCAACTGCGCCGGCGGCGTCACCCCGTGGGGCACCTGGCTCACCTGCGAGGAGACCGAGGACAAGGCCGGCGTGGGCGGCATGACCAAGGACCACGGCTACGTCTTCGAGGTCGACCCGCGGCACGGCAGCTCGGCCAACCTCGGCCCCGAGCCGATCAAGGCCCTCGGCCGTTATGCGCACGAGGCGGTCGTGGTCGATTCCTACCGCGGCCACCTGTACCTCACCGAGGACGCCTCCAAGCCCAACGGCCTGCTCTACCGCTGGACCCCGCCGGTCGGTTTCACCCACGGCCCCGGCAAGCTGCGGGCCCTGGCCGACAACGCGGGCGTGCTGGAGGCGTTCAAGTGCTTCGACGCCGCCGGCCAGTACGTCGACGACCTCTCCCGCGCGACGAAGGTCGGCACCGTGTACCGCGTGGACTGGGTGAAGGTCCCGGACCGCGACGCCGTCACCACCTCCGTGCGCAAGCAGTTCCTGGCCGGTGAGATCACCCGCTCCCGCAAGCTCGAGGGCATGTGGTGGGGCGACGGCGGCGCGTACTTCGTCTCCAGCTACGCCCGCACCGAGAGCCCCGGCACCCCGCACGACGGGCAGGTGTGGTTCTACGACCCGCGCAGCAGCACCATCACCCTCAAGGTCCTGCTGGCGGTGAACACCGACGTGTCCCGGGACGGCGCCTACGACGGCCCGGACAACATCACCGTCTCCCCGTTCGGCGGCCTGGTGATCGCCGAGGACGGCGAGGGCGTGTCGCACCTCTTCGGCGCCACCGCCGACGGCCAGACCTACCCCATCGCCCGCAACGAGCTCAACGTCGGCACCCCGGAGGCACCGGAGTACAGCGAGTTCGCCGGCGTCACCTTCTCCGCGGACGGCAGGACGCTGTTCGCCAACATCCAGGAACCCGGCATCCTCGTCGCCGTCACCGGCCCGTGGTCGGGCGACGACGGCGACGACGACTAGTTCCGCCGGTTCCCCCTCCTACTCCCCCCACGGCTCGACCAGTTCGACGGCAGCGGCTCAACGGCGCGCCGCTGCCGACCCCTTGCCAGTGACACCTCCCCTCTCGAGGAAGCTGACATGAAAACCCTCATCGCACACGCACGCGCCTTCGCCCGCTCCCAGGGCGCCGAACTGGGCAGGCTCGCCGCGGGGCAGTCGCCGTACGCCCTCTTCATCACCTGCTCCGACTCGCGCGTCATCCCCTCGCTCATCACCGGTGCCCGCCCCGGCGAGCTCTTCGAGCTGCGTACGGCGGGGAACGTCGTCCCGCAGTACGACGCGGGTCCCACCTCCGAGGCCGCGACGATCGAGTACGCCGTCGAGGTGCTCGGCGTCTCCGACATCGTGGTCTGCGGCCACTCCCACTGCGGCGCGGTCGGCGCGCTGGTACGCGGCGACGACCTGTCGGCCGTACCGGCGGTGCGCGACTGGCTCACTCACGCCGCCGGAATGCCGGCCGGCGCGCAGGACGACCCGCTCGTCGCCGAGGCCGTCCAGCACCACGTGCTGGCCCAGCTGCTCCGGCTGAAGTCGTACCCGTGCGTGGAGACCCGTCTCCACGACGCGCGTCTTCGGGTCCACGCCTGGTTCTACGAGGTCCACACCGGCAGCGTGCTGGCGTACCGGACCGAATCCGACTCCTTCGAGACGCTGTGAGTGCCCCGATGAACACCAGATATCTGAAGCAGGACTTCGCCTCCTCCGTCGTCGTGTTCCTGGTCGCCCTTCCCCTGTGCGTCGGCGTGGCGGTCGCCTCCGGAGTACCGGCCGAACTCGGTATCGTCACCGGCATCGTCGGCGGTCTCGTCACGGGCATGCTGCCGGGCAGCAGCCTCCAGGTGTCCGGCCCGGCCGCCGGTCTGACCGTGCTGTGCTTCGAGGCCGTGCACGAGCACGGGCTCGGCGCGCTCGGCGTGATCGTGCTCGCCACGGGTCTGCTGCAGCTCGGCATGGGGGCACTGCGCTGGGGGCGCTGGTTCCGGGCCATCTCCGTCGCCGTGGTCGAGGGCATGCTCGCCGGAATCGGCCTCGTACTCATCGCCGGCCAGATGTACGCGATGACGCACAGCAAGGCTCCGTCGTCCGGCATCGACAAGATCGCCGGGCTTCCGGAGATGCTCCTCGACTCGCTGCACTCTTCCGCGGCCGTGGCCTCGCTGCTGCTGGGCGTCGGCACCATCGCCGTACTGGTGCTGTGGCCGAGGATGCCGAAGAAGATACGCCTCGTGCCCGGCCCGCTCGTAGCCGTGGCGCTCGCCACCGTCGCCTCGCCGGCCTTCGCCCTCCCCGTCACGAAGGTGACGGTGCACGGGCTGTTCTCGGCGATCCAGCCGCCCGCACCCTCCGGGTTCGCGGAGCTGGCGGACATCGGGCTGGTGACCACGATCCTGGCGTTCACGCTGATCGCCTCGGCGGAAAGCCTGTTCAGCGCGGCGGCCGTGGACCGGCTGCACGACGGTCAGCGCACCGACTACGACAAGGAGCTGATGGCCCAGGGCGTGGGCAACGCGGTCTGCGGCGTGCTCGGCGCGCTGCCGATGACCGCGGTGATCGTGCGCAGCGCGGCCAACGTCCAGGCCGGGGCGCGGACCAAGGCCTCCCGGGTCCTGCACGGCGCCTGGCTGCTGCTGTTCGCCGCCCTGCTGCCGGCCGCGCTGGGCGTCATCCCCATCCCGGCGCTCGCGGCCGTCCTGATCTACTCGGGCTTCAAGCTGATCCCCCTGAAGAGCCTCTCCACCCTCTGGCGCGGACACCGCGGCGAAGCCGTGATCCTCGTCGTCACCGCGCTCTCCATCGTGGCGATCAGCATGTTCGAGGGTGTACTGATCGGTCTCGCGCTCGCTGTGGTGAAGACGGCCTGGGAGGCGTCCCACGTCAAGCTGGAGATCGTCGACAAGGGCGCGGGCCCCGTTCAGGCACACCTGACCGGCAACGCCACCTTCCTCAGGCTGCCGAAGATCCTCGACACCCTGGAGTCGATCCCGCAGGACCGCCCCGTCGAGCTGGATCTGTCCCGGGTGCACCACCTCGACCACGCCTGCCGTACGGCCCTGGAGAACTGGGCGGAGCGACACGGAGTGGCCGACACCGCATCGGCCAAGGTCATCATGGCCGTCTGAGCGGACGCGGGGGCGGCGCCGTACGGGGTGCCGCCCCCGCGCACACCGTCGGCGCATGGCTCATACACAAAGTTCAGGAGCAGGTCATGCGCCGAGCAGGCCGCCGCCGGACTCCGCTGGTAGCTGTTCAGGACGGGTCCGATGTCGGAAGGCCCTTGCGCAAGGACACCGAGGAGGTTGTACCCGCGTGACCCGCAGCCAGCGTCTCGCCGCTCTCGCGGCCGGCGCGATTCTGCTCGTTGGAATCCCCGTCTCCGGAGCTCATCAGGTGCCCCCTCCGGATCTCGGCGAGCCCGTCGTCGTCGGCCGCACGGGACCCGGACCCACGAGGGGTTCCAAACCGTCTCCGGACGGCCGGGCGACGGAGCGGACCCCGAACCGTTCACCGTCCCCGGGTGCCACGAAAGGGACCGCGGACGCGCACGAGGACGAGTACGGCGGCGAGGATGCCGTCGCCTCCGCGCCCACCGGCGCGGAGAAGGCGGACGCCACGGACCCCGCCCGGACGGACACGGCGCAGCCCGTGTCACCGAAGGCCCCCGTGCCCGCCGGGGATGCCTCCGACCACGACCGGACGCCCACCTACAGCCCCGCGGCACCGGCCACCCCTGGGACGCCGAGCACACCGGCGGACGACGACGGAGACGACGATGACACCGGTGAGGACGGCTGAGTCCGCACCGCCGAAGCAGGCCGTCGGCACGCCCGGGCGCCACCCGCTCCGGTCGATCCGCGCGCGCCTGCTCGGGCGGATGCTGGTGCTCGTAGGACTGACGCTGGCGAGCCTCACCGGTGCGGAGTCGTTCATCCTCACGGCCCGCCTGAACGAACGCGTCGACCGCGAACTCGCCCACGACATCGAGGCGTTCCGCTCCTTCGCGACTGACACCGCAGGCGGTTCGGGGCCGGCCCCCGGCGGGGTGCGCGCACTCTTCGTCTCCTACCTGAAGAGTTACCTGCCGGAGCACGGCCAGACCCTGATCACCCTGGTCGACGGAGCTCCGTACCGCCGCTCCGCCGAGGAGCCGCCGGCCCGCCTGGACACCGACCACGCGCTGATGGGCAGAGCCGCCGGGGTCCGCTCACCCTCCTACGGGGACGCGCAGAGCCCGGCGGGCTCCGTGCGGTACGTGGCCGTGCCCGTCGTGGTGGCGGGCGACCGGGCGCGGGGCGTGCTCGTCATCGCCACCTTCACCCAGCAGGAACGCGACCACATCAACGAGTCGATCCGCACCCAGACCTATCTCGGCCTCGGCGCCATGCTGCTCTCCGCGTGCGTCGGCTGGATCTTCGCCAGCCGTATCGTCGCTCCGCTGCGGGTCCTGCGGGACACCGCCCGTTCGATCCACGAGTCGGACATCACCCGCCGCATCCCCGTCGAGGACAGGGACGAGATCGGTCAACTGGCAAGCACCTTCAACGACATGCTCGACCACCTGGACGACGCCTTCTCCACCAAGCGGCAGTTCATGAACGACGTGGGCCACGAACTGCGCACGCCCATCACCATCGTGCTCAGCCAGTTGGAGGCGCTCCCCGACGACCCCGCGGACCGTGCCCAGACCGTCGCGGTCATCACCGACGAACTGCACCGCATGCACCGCATGGCGGAGGAACTCCTCATGCTGGCCAAGGCCCGCCGCCCGGACGCCCTGCGCCCCGAGGACCTCAGCCTCTCCGAACTGATCGAGGAGGTGTACGTGAAGGCCGCCGCGCTGGCCGAACGCCGCTGGCTCCTGGACTTCGTGGAGGACCCGCACCGCGACACCCTCCACGCCGACCGCCAGCTCCTCACCCAGGCCATGATCCAACTGGCCCAGAACGCCGCTCAGCACACCGAGGAGCACGGCCGTATCTGGATCGGCGGCCGGGCCGGAGCCGACAGGGTCCAGCTGTGGGTCAAGGACACCGGTCCCGGCATTCGGCACGCCGACCAGCAACGCATCTTCGAGAGGTTCACGAGGGCGGAGGAAAGCCGCGGCCGGACGGGGGCCGGGCTCGGACTCGCCATCGTCAAGGCCATAGCCGAGGCGCACCACGGCGAGGTCCAGGTGGACAGCAGCCCGGGTCGAGGCGCGACCTTCACCCTGCGCATCCCGTATGTCACGCACGCCCTGAACGGCGGCCTTCGGAAACCATGAGCCGGAGCAGACAGCCCCGCCGCCATCTCCTCATCGCCGAGGACGAGGCCCACATAGCCTCCTACCTCTCGGAACGCTTCACCGCCCACGGCTTCCGCACCACAGTCGTCACCGACGGGGAGACGGCCCGGCGCGCGGCCATGTCGGGCAGATACGACCTGATGGTCCTGGACATCGGACTGCCCGGCGAGGACGGCTTCACCGTCGTCACCCGCCTCCGCGCGGCATCCAGCGCCCTCCCGGTCATCATCCTCACGGCCCGGGACACCGTCGCCGACACGGTGTACGGCCTGGAGGGCGGCGCCGACGACTACATGACCAAACCCTTCAGCTTCGAAGAACTCCTCGCCCGGGTCCGCCTGCGCCTGCGCCTGCGCGAGACCGACAGCTCCGTCCTGCGCCGCGCCGGAATCGCCCTGGAGACCCGCACCCGCCAGGCCTATGTCGACGGCCGGATCATCCAGCTCAGCGCCCGAGAGGCCGCCCTGCTGGAGCACCTCATGCGCAACGCCGGGAGGGTGCTCGGCCGGGAGGACCTGCTCTGCGACGTGTGGGGGTACGAGGCGTCGGAGGGCTCCAACATCGTCGACGTGTACGTCCGTTACCTCCGCCGCAAGCTGGGCGCGTCCAGGATCACCACAGTGCGGGGACAGGGCTATCGGTTGGAGGACGACGAACTCGCCTGAGTATGAGCGCCGGTGGCCGTCGGCGCCGAGTCCCGCCCCGCCGTCGCGACTTCGTGGTCACGCAGGCAGGTGCGGGCGGCGACGACGCTTCTGTCCTGAGGCCGGGGACGGGGCGCCCAAGTCCTCACCCGCGAGGCCTGGCCTCGTCACCGCACAGCGGTCAACGCTTCACCTTCGGTACCGATGATCTCGGTGGTGCCCGACGCGGGATCGCTCCCCGGCGTGGCCCCACCGGGACTTGTCCGTCGTTCTTCCCCCCTTCGTGGAGGTACTGTGCGCAACCTGCGCGGGACACAGATGGCCGCGATCGTCGCGGCCCTGACCAGCGTGGCGGTTCTGCCCACGTCGGCCCAGGCCGACTCCGGGCTTTCGAGCCTGACCGCCACCACCGAGACCCCGGCCCTGTACGGCGACGACGCCGGCGGCAACTCCGACGCCGACGACCCGGCGATCTGGCGCAACGACGCCGACCCGGACGCCAGCCTGGTGATCGCCACCGCCAAGGAAGGCGGCCTGCGCGTGTACGACCTGGCCGGCAAGGAGGTGCAGTCGATACCGGCACCGCCCGCCCCGACCCCCGACGACAAGCCGGGCCGCTTCAACAACGTGGACCTGGTCTCCGGATTCCCGCTGCCGACCGGCCGTGCCGATGTCGCCGTCGTCACCGACCGGGGCCGCGACCACCTGCGCGTCTACCGCATCAACCCGGGCGCCGCCCAGCCGCTGACGGACATCACCGACCCGGACGCCCCGCTGGTCTTCTCCAAGACCCTGGACGAGGTCAACGACCAGACCACCCCCTACGGCCTGGCCACCTGGAAGGACAGGTCCACCGGGCGCTCCTACGCGGTGGTCAGTCAGCGCAGCCGCACCCGGCTGGCCCTGCTGGAGCTGAGGACGACCGCCACCGGAGCGGTCACTTACCAGCAGGTGCGCACATACGACCTGCCGTCCTCCTTCACCCTCCCCAACGGCCGGTCCTGGACCCCGTGCGCCGACCCCGGTGACCTCCCGCAGGTCGAGGGCATGGTCGTGGACCCGGTGAACAAGGTGCTCTACGCCGGCCAGGAGGACGTCGGCATCTGGCGGATGCCCGCCGACCTCGGCGGCAAGCCGAAGCTGATCGACAAGGTGCGGGAGTACGGCGTCCCCGGGACCTACGACGAGGCGACCGAGGAGTGCGTCGCCGGCGCGGACCCCGGCTACGGAGGCACGCACCTGTCCGCCGACGTCGAGGGCCTGACCATCCTCGACGAGGGCGATGGTGACGGTTACCTGCTTTCCTCCAGCCAGGGCGACAACACCTTCGCCGCCTACGACCGCGAGGTGGCGGACGACAACGAGTACGAGAGCGGCTTCCGTATCGCCGCCGGCACCGTCGACGGCTCCGAGGAGTGCGACGGCGCCGCCGTGCTGAACGTCCCCCTGGGCTCCCGCTATCCGAACGGTCTGCTCGTGGTGCAGGACGGGCACAACACCCCGGACGAGACGGACGGGGACGGCGAGGTCCGGGACAACACCAACTTCAAGTTCGTCGACCTGGGCAAGGTCACGAACGCGCTGGGCGGGGACGACTGAGTCCGCGTCACGCCAGTGATCGACACGTGCGCCTCCGCCGCATACGGCGGAGGCGCCAGGACGGTCCCCGAACGGTGGCTGAAAGAGGTTCTCCCAACGCTCACTTTCCGTTGGGAGAGGGACGGAGTGACTGCTCCTAGGGTGGCTCGCACCGCCCCCGTTCAGATGCATCGAGAGGACTCCCATGACAGGCAAGTCCGCCGGAAGACCGACCGGTTCCGGTCTTGAACGACGCACCCTCCTGCGCGGGGCCGCCGTGGCTGCGGCCGCGTCCGTTCCCTTCCAGGCCCTCACGGCGCGGACAGCCGCAGCCGCGCCGGTCAAGCTGGAATTCGATGCCGGGTACGGCCCGCTGGGCCCGGTCAAGGACCAGGCGACCGGCCTGGAACTGCTGCACCTGCCGCGCGGGTTCGAGTACATCTCCTACGGCTGGACCAACGACCTCATGGACGACGGGGTCCGCACCCCGGGCGCGCACGACGGGATGGCCGCCTTCCGGTACGGGGACCGGGTCCACCTCGTCCGCAACCACGAGCGCGGCGCCGGACCCGCCTTCACCGCCCCCGCCTACAACCCCGAGGCCGGCGGCGGCACCACCACGCTGGTCTTCGACCCGGACGCCGGCCAGTGGCTGGAGTCCTACGGCAGCCTCGGCGGCACCATGCGCAACTGCGCCGGCGGTCCCACCCCGTGGAACACCTGGCTCACCTGTGAGGAGACCTTCTCCACGACTGCCGGCAAGAGGCACGGCTACATCTTCGAGGTGGCCTCGGAGGGCAAGGGCAACCCTGAGCCCTACAGGGCCATGGGGCGGTTCAACCACGAGGCCGTCGCCATCGACCCGGCGACCGGCTACGTCTACGAGACCGAGGACCGCGGCGACGCGTCGCTCTACCGGTTCGTCCCGGCGGTCCCGGGCGACCTGTCCAAGGGCGGCCGGCTCGAGGCCCTGCGCATCGGCACCACCACGTACGACACCCGCGGCGACGGGGCGAAGGCGTACGGCACCGTCTCCTGGGTGCCCGTGGACGACGTCGACCCGGCGACGGACACGGTACGGCTCCAGGCGCAGGCGAACGGCGCCGCGGTGTTCAGCCGCCTCGAGGGCGCCTGGTACGGCAACGACCGCATCTACGTGATCACGACCGACGGTGGACCCGCCCGGCAGGGCCAGGTCTTCGAACTCGACCCGGCGACCGACGAGTTCCGGGTGCTCTTTGCCTCCCCGGGATCCGACGTCCTCAACGCGCCGGACAACATGTGCGTCAGTCCCCGCGGAGGCCTGGTGCTCTGCGAGGACGGCGGCGGCACCGAGTACGTCCACGGGCTCACCGTGGAGGGCGAGATCTTCCGCTTCGCCGCCAACAACGTGGACCTGCGAGGCGGGACCGCCGGCAAGAACGTCGCGGCGGCCGACCACCGGGGGTCCGAGTGGGCCGGTTCGGTCTTCGAGCCCAAGAACGGCAACTGGCTGTTCGTGAACATCCAGACCCCCGGCATCACGTTCGCGATCACCGGCCCCTGGTCCCAGGGCGCCCTCTGATCCGTCCGCCGGGCGCGCCGTCCGCTCGTCGTGGCGTGCAGGGCTGCCGGACCGGAGTCAGAGACAGGTCCGGCAGCCCTCCGTGCCGCCACCCCTGCTCGCGGCCCGCAGCTCGGGCCGGGCCGGCGGCCGCTCCCGCCCGCCACGACATGGATGCTGCCGGTGGCCGCCGTCTGGAAGTTCCGTGGACCAGGCCCGAGGGCCGGCTCGGGGAGCGTTTGACGGCTGTGGACTAGCTGGTGACTTTTCCGGTGGTGACCAGGGCGAAGTCGGCGTCGGTCGCGGGGGTTTCCACGTGTCCGTCTGCGTTGATCTGGCTGGCGACGACCTGGATGGTCCAGGTGCCGGAGGCCGGGTTCTGGACGAACACGTTCTCGACGGTGTCGATCGTGTTCGCCGAGCCACCCGGTGTTGACCAGTTGCCTGCGGCGAGTCCGTTGTTTCCCCAGTACACGGTGCCGTCCGGGGCGGTGAGCTTGAGGGTCAGGTCGTTGACCCGCGCCTGGGCCGCCGACGGCGAGCCCATCGGGTCGGTGTAGGCCATCGTCGCCTTCAGCGGCAAACTGCCGTCGGTGGTCAGTGTGTAGGTCGCGGTCTGGCCCTGCGTGAGCACGTCGGTCTCGTCGACGAGGACGGGCAGCTGCCAGTTGTTGTCCTGTGCCTGTTGGTAGAGGTTGTCGGCGCTGGCCGTGCCCCAGCCCTGCTTCATTCGGGCCAGGTCGTGGGACTCTCCGGTGAAGGTGTACTGGTCGGCCGAGTTGATCAGCAATGCCTTGGCGGTGGCGGCATGCGGCCGGGATGCGAAGACGTCGCGGTTCTGACCGGGGCCGCCGTCGAAGACGCCGTCGGCCCACATCTGGTGGATGAGGCCTGCGTAGCCGCAGGTGATCGGGGTGGCGGCGCTGGTGCCGTTGAACGTGTTGGTGTACGCGGTGTTGCTGCCGCTCGCGGTGGTGTGGACCGCGTCGTAGTAGTTCGACAGGTCGGGCTTGATCCGCCCGTCCGCGGCAGGGCCGATGCCGGCGCCGCCGTTCCATGCGTCGTCGGTGCGGGAGAGGGTGTCGTAGTGGTGGACACCGCCGACGGACACCACGTTCTTCGCCCAGGCCTGTGGCCGGCCGGAGCGGTTACCGGTGTTGCCCTGGGCCTGGCAGATCAGGATGTCGTGGTCGAAGACGATGTCGTCCATCGCCGCCGACGTCGAGTTGTAGCCGAAGGTCAGCGCGCTGCCCCAGCTGTTGGACTGGAACACCGCCCGGTACGGGCCCGTCGGGTCGACGAGCTGCGCGGTGTGCGCCCACCGGTCGGACACCTGGTTGTTCGCGAAGATGGGCTGTGCCTGGGGCAGCAGGCCGCGGGCAGTGGCGTTGACTCCGGAGGAGAAGATCTGCCCGTACGTGGAGGTGCCGTGGCTGATGTTGGTGGTGTTGGCGGTGTGCATGATCGGCGGGTATGCGGCGAACTCCTGGTGGGTGGTGCGCAGTCCGGTGTCCATCACCTCACCGCGTACGCCCTGGCCGAGGTAGCCCTGTGCGGTTTCGACCGTGTTGGCGCCGCCCGCTTCGCGGGCGTTGTTCATGTCGACTTCGGGTGCCGTCCAGGCGTCGAGCGCGAGGACCGCGTCCAGGTGCGCCACGGCGAGCGCCTGTGCCGGCTTGAGGGTTGCGTCGATCAGTTGCCGGCTCGCCGATGCGACGTGCACCTTCCCGCCGAGCTTGGTGATTTTCTCGACCACCGCGCGTTGGTCGGCGGCGTTCCGTTCCACCAGGGTGATGAGGTACCGGCGGGTGCTGGACGGCGCGGCCCCGCCTTCGATCTTGTCGCCGGCGTCGTACCGGCCGACCCATCGCACGTACGGCAGCGCGGCGACGCGTGCCCGGGCGGCGGCGTTCATGCGGACCACGTACGCAGCGTCGGGAATGTAGGCGCCGACGCGGGCGCCGAGGGCGGCCAGCTCGGCGCGGTGCTTGTCGAGCGGCGTGGTCGAGAACTGCACCAGGTACGCGCGGCCGCCCACCGACCGCATGGCTCCTTGCGGCCGGGTGCGCTCCGCCTTCGGTGTGGTCGGATCGAAGGTACGGGTGCGCAGCCGGATCAGCGTGGGCTCGTGGTCCTCGCTGACGCTGGCGAGCCGGGTCGGTTCCGTGCGGCCCTGGTGCGCCGGCATGGACAGGGCGGGGCTGGCGGCGGCGGCGAGGGACAGGGCGAGGACGGTGTACGTCGCGGCGCGTGCGGAGTTGCGCATGGGGGCTCCTGGACGAAGATCCGCCCCCCGGGGGTGCGGACGGGTAAAATCGGTCGAGGAACGCTAACCGGTCGCAGCCGGACAGAAACCGCCTGAACGGGTGACGGTGAATCAAAACCATCCTCAACGGCATCTATAGTCGCGGCGTGCAAACACTGTGGACGCTGCTGGGCGTCGGGTCGGTGGTCATGGTGACGGTGCTGCCCGGGGCAGCTGAGCCGGTGACGAACGACGCTGTGGAAGGCGTCGCGCAACCGCCGGGCGCGCTGTCGATCACCGTGCCGGCCGCGGTGAATCTCGGCACGGCCTTCCCCGGTTCATCGATCAGCCGACAGCTCGGCCAGGTCCGGGTGGCGGATACGCGGGGCAGGCGGCCGGCGACCTGGACGGCGACGGTGGCGGCGAGCGACTTCACCACGCCGGGCGGCGGCGCTGCCCGGCAGATCTCCAGGAGCCAGGTCTCGTACTGGTCGGGTCAGGCCACCAGCACCATGGGCCCGGGCACCCGCGTACCGGGCCAGGCCACGAGCGCGCAGGCACAGAGCCTGAGCGTGCCCCGTACGGCGTTCGCCAAGACGTCGGGCAACGGGAACAACACCACCGCCTGGCAGCCGACGCTGATCGTCGCGATCCCCGCGTCCGCCGTGGGCGGCACCTACACCGGGACGGTCACCCACTCAGTCGCATAACCGGGAATGGCGTTCGCGCCGCCGAACTGTGGTCACCCGCCGTCGGGTGTCATCGTCCTGGTGGCGTGACGGGAAGACGCGGCGACACGGGCCTTCGTCGAGTAGCGCTTCATCCGCCGGGGCGGACAGTACGTTGCAGACGTGGACCAAGGTCGCAGAGAGACTCTGAGGATTATGGCTGTCAGTGCTGCGGTGGGCGTGGCGATCGCTGGGCTCGTGCTCCTCGTCGTCTTCCTTGCCAGCGGCCTGTAGCCGTGATCAGGGCGCAGACACCACCAAGCCACCCGCCAGCCCTGCCGCCGCCGAAGAAGAACCGGCTCGGGACACGGATCTTCACTGGAGTAGTAAATGTCAGCATTTCTGCTCAGTCTGCATACGGTGGTCCCTGTGAGAAGAAGAGCAATGCTTTCGTGTGCCATCGCCGTGGCCGTGGTCGGCGCGGCTTCGCTGCCCGCGGTCGCCCAAGGGCCGTCGGGGGACACGACCGTGACGTTCACCGTGGCAACGGCGAACCTCACGATCGAGGTGCCCTCCTCCCGCGACCTGGGGTCCGGGTTCCCGGGGCAGACGATCAGCGGTCAGCTCGGCACCGTGACAGTGGACGACGAGCGGGCCGCGGCGGACGCCACGTGGACAGCGCAGGTGGTCGCGACGCAGTTCGACACCGGAACGGACGCGCCTTCCGAGACCGTCCCGCCGAACCTGGTGGACTACTGGTCCGGGCCGGCGACCTCCACCACTGGCACCGGCGACTTCGTGCCCGGCCAGCCCACGCGTGCCGACCGGCAAAGCCTGGAGCGGCCGCGCACCGCGTTCTCCCATACCACGGGCAGCGGGAACAACAGCGCGAGCTGGAACCCCACCCTGGAGATCACCATCCCGAACGAGGCCGTCGGCGGGCTCTACAGCGGGACGGTGACCCATTCGGTTTCGTGAGCCCGTGGCCGGACTGCTCCTTGCGGTGTCCCTGCTCGTCGGATCTGTCGCGCCCGTGGCCGCAGAGGAGCCGCGGCGGGCCTCCGACGACTTGAGCGTCGGCATCCGGCTCGTCGACGCGCCGGTCAGCCGCCGCGAGGACAACCGTGCCCACCGGTACATCATCGATCACATCAAACCGGCCGAGCAGATTCGCAGGCGGATCGCGGTCACCAACCTGTCGGACACGCGACACCGCGTGCGGCTCTACCCCGCGGCCGCCGCGGTCCACAAGGACGGCTTCACCTTCGCCCCCGGTCGCAGGGGCAACGAGCTCACCAGATGGGTGACGCTCGAGCACAGCGAACTCGTCCTGGAACCCGACGAGACGGCGACAGTGTGGACCGAGATCACCGTGGCGAAGGATGCGACGGGCGGCGAACACTACGGTGTCATCTGGGCGGAGATCAGCCCCAAGCGCGACCCCTCACAGCAGGTGCACCACGTGGCCCGCGCCGGGGTGCGCATCTATCTGTCCGTCGGGCCCGGCGGAGAACCACGCTCGGACTTCCGCATCGAAGATCTGACCGGCGCACGCGCCAAGAACGGCGTACCGGTGGTCACAGCCCGAGTGAAGAACACCGGCGGGCGGGCCCTCGACCTCACGGGCAAACTCACCCTGTCACATGGGCCGGGCGGAGTGTCCGCAGGCCCGTTCAACGTCCAGGCCGTCACCGTCGGCCCAGGCCGCTCGGCGCCGGCGACGACCTCACTCGACCCGCGGCTGCCGGACGGGGCGTGGACCGCACAACTGACCCTCGCCAGCGGACTCGTCACACGAGAGACCAGCGGCCGCATCAGCATCGGCACGCCGCAGTCGGCCCGCCGGGGCGGCGGAAACAGCCGGATGGCCATGGTCACGGTCGGCAGCCTCGTTTCGGTTGCCGCGACAGCGGTGCTCGCGTACGCATACCGCCGCCGCAGCCACTCGCGCTGATCGAGCTGCACTGTCGCGCATGAACGTCTTCCCGGCGGAGCTGGCACACCGCCTGGGGCTCGACCCCGACACCGATCTGTACCCGCAGATGGCCGTCGGGATGGCGCTGACCGCCTTCAACACCGTGCTGCAACGGTGGAGCGACAGCGACAGCGCCGAGGACCACACCGCACTGATCGACCGGGCCTTCACCCTGTTCTCCCCGGCCTTGGACGCCGTCTGACGGCCGGGCCCCTCTCGTGCACGGGCTGGCGTGCCCCACGGGCAACCCCGAACGCGGAGGAGGAAGGCCAGCACTCGCCCAGGAGCACCTGCCGACTTGCGCTCATCGACGTCCAGAGGCCGGTCATGGACGGCATTGGGCGCTTGTGCGTACGGCCAAGGGACGCATTGGTTTCCCATGGACAGAGCGCCAATGCTTCATTGTGTAGGCTGCCGACTTATGAGACAGGATGCAGTGCGCGGTCACCTGGACGGACTGCTGCTGGCCGTACTGGAACCGGGTCCCCTGCACGGCTACGCGATCATCACTGCCGTCCAGCAGCGCAGCGGAGGGGCGCTCGAGCTGCGTACCGGCACGATCTATCCCGCGCTCAACCGGCTGGAGCGAGTCGGGCTGCTGCGCAGCAGTTGGCAGAGCACCGGGGAGCGTCGGAGGCGTTGCTACGAGCTCACCGACGCCGGACGCCGGACGCTGGCACACGAGCGGTCGGCATGGCAGGAATTCACCACCGCCATCGGATCGGTCCTGAATCCCGTCACGCCGCCCGGAGCCGCCACATGAGCGCCGTCAGCCCTCGGACCGACCCCATCGAGGATTATGTATCGGCTCTCTCCGCCGCCCTGCACGGCCCGGAGCGGACCAAGGCGCGCATGGTGGCCGAGGTGCGCGAGGGCCTCGCGGACGCGGTGTCGGAACGCACTCGCGTCGGGCTGACGTATCAGCGCGCCGCACAGCAGGCGGTGCGGGAGTTCGGCACCGCGGACGAGCTCGTGGGGAGCTGGCAGCGCGAGCTGACGATCGCGCAGGCTCGGCACACCGCGCGAGCCATCGCCCTCACGCTCCCCTTCGTGATTGCCTGCTGGTATCTCGTCCAGCGCGCCGGCAACGAGCCGACCTGGCAACTGCCGCGCACGGCCCAGCTGCTGGCTGTCCACCTGGCCGGCGTCTCGGCGCTCGCTGCACTGCTCGCCGCCGTGGCCCTGGCGGCCACCGGCACGCTCGCCCGCTGGCTGCCCACACCGGACCGGCTGCCCCTCACGGTCGCGTGGGCGGGCACCGGCGCCAGCGTGTCCATGGCCCTCGCCACCCTCGCCCTCGCCGTCTCGGCCTCCCTCGCGACCGACTGGCTGCTGCTCGCGTTCGCCGGAGCCCTCGCCGCCACCTCGCACGCCCTGGTGGCCGGTTCGGCCCGGTCCTGCCGCCGCTGTGCGCGCCTGACGACCACGGACGGCCAACCGGACAGCGGCGCCCGGACCTGAGCAGCGAGCAGCGGGGACCGGCGCCATGTGAAGGGCACGCCGCCTGGCGCTGCCCCTGCGTCGGCGGGCGGTTCGACGGTACCGGCCGCCGGGCAGGTCCGGGACGTCGCCGGCCGGAGCATCGTCGGCCTCGCCCTCCCGCGTCGTGACGGAACCCGTCGGGGCGCGGCCCCGGAATCACCGGTGACAGGACCGGCCCGGTTGCCCGGTTGCCCGGCCGCCCGGACGGCTGGGAGAACCGTCCGGGCGGTCTGCCGTGGCGTCATTTCCGGCCGCGAGGCCCGACGGTGAAGCCGGGGGCTCCGCCGAGGTGACGGATGTTCGTGATCACCGTCGTGGGCCGTCCAGCCGGACCAGGTTCTCGGTGGGGGTGGTCGCGGCGTACGGCGGTCAGGCGCCGGTCGTGGAGCCGGGGCGGACGACCATCAGGACCACCACGACGGCCCAGAGGAGGTTGAAGATGCCGGTGACCATGGCCAGGCGGCGGGCCGCCGCCGAGCGCGTCGCCTCCGAGGTGGCGGTGTCCACGTCCGTGTCCACACCCGTGCCCGGGCCGACGCCTGCGGCCTCGGGGCGGGCGAGCAGCCGTTCCTGACCGGGCAGAATCGCCATCAGCAGCAGGCCCGCGGCGATCGCGGTGAGGACGATCGAGACGAGGAGCCAAGCGTCGCCCAACACGCCCATCCGGGCGCCGGTCGCGATACCGAAGACCGGCACGACGACGCCGACGACGGTGTACCCCCGGCAGATCCGGTGCAGCAGAGCCGCGGTGGCGGGGGTGCGCTCCTCGCCGCTCGGGTCGTCACCGGTCTGCGGCTTGACGAAGCGGGGGAACATCGACGCCGCCACAGTAATCGGCCCAATCGTCACGATCGACGCCAACACGTGCACCGAGAGCAGCAGTTTGGTCACCGGGACCCCTCCTGAATGGCTACCAATATGTTTCCTACCAACCTATTGGTAGCACAGTTGCCCCCGCTTTGAGTAGGCTGCCAACCTATTACCCGGCTGGGGCAGGCGAGTGCGAGATGCGCCCGCCACGAGACCACCCGGCCCTGGGGTGAGCGGTCGCTGCTGACCGCCTACTGGGCCATCTCCGGCTACGGGCTGCGCGCCTCCCGGCTCTGGCGTGGCTGGCGGCAGCGATGATCGTCACGGTCGCGGTGACGGTGCTGTGGGGCCTGCCCGCAGATGACCCCAAGCCGCAGATCACCCTCACCGCCGATACTCCCGACCCGGCCAATCCCACCGGTTCGTGGACCCGCCGCGTCACCACCGAGCGGTTCGAGAAGGCACTGCGGGTGGTGATCAATTCGGTGGTGTTCCGCTCCTCCGGTCAGAACCTGACCACCGCCGGCACCTACACCGAGACGACCTCCCGGCTGGCCGAGCCCGTCCTCCTCGGCCTGGCCGTCCTGGCCGTCCGCAGCCGCATCAAACGCTGACCACCTCACACCGCCCCGAGGATCAACCGTCTCGGGCCGGCACCTACAGCCAGTCCCGTCGTTTGAAGATGAAGTAGAGGCTCGTGCACACCGCTGCCATCAGCAGAATCGCGAACGGATACCCGAAGGTCCAGTTCAGCTCCGGCATCGCGTCGAAGTTCATGCCGTAGATGGTTCCGACCAGTGTGGGTGCAAAGAGGATGGCGGCCCACGAGGAGATCTTCTTGATCTCCTCGTTCTGCTCGAAGCCCGCCTCCGCCAGCGCCCGCATCTCCGCGTTCTGCTGCTGGGTCACCAGCGTCGCGTTCACCGTGAGGATGTCCGCGAGTGCCTGGCGGAAGCCGTCCACGCGTTCGCTGGTGTGGGTCACGTGGTCGGCGACGTCGCGCAGATAGCGCTGCAGTTCCTCGTGCGTGCCGTACTTCGCGAAGCCCGCCATCAATCCGTGCAGCATCGAGACGAGGGGCCGGGTGGCGCGCTGGAACTCGACCATCTCGCGGGACAGTTCGTAGATACGGCGCGAGACCGCCGGGTCGCCGCCGAAGACCTCCGTCTCGATCTCGTCGATGTCGTTCTGCACTCCGGCCACGACCGGGGCGTAGCCGTCGACCACCGCGTCCAGGATCGCGTAGAGCACCGCCTCCGGGCCCAGCGCGAGCAGTTCGGGCGTCTGCTCCATGCGGTGGCGCACCGCGGACAGGTCGGGGGCCGCGCCGTGGCGGACCGTGATCAGGAAGTCCTTGCCGACGAAGACGTGAAGTTCGCCGAATTCGACCTCCTCCTGGGCGTCGAGATAGCGGGCGGCCCGCAGGACGACGAAGAGCGTGTCGCCGTAGCGTTCCAGCTTGGGCCGCTGATGGGCCTCCAGCGCGTCCTCGACCGCCAGTTCGTGCAGGTCGAACTCGGCCGCCAGGGAGTGCAGTTCGGCCTCGCTCGGCCGGTGCAGGCCGATCCACGCCATGCCGCCCGGGTACTGGCGCAGCTGGCCGAACGTCTCCGCCAGCGACTCGGGGTTCGCCACGCGCCGCCCGTCGCGGTACAGCACGGCCTGCACCACGCTGCCCTGGTCCCTGGCGACGGGCGGGGCCACGGGCGGCTCCGCCCCCGGTGCGCGGCCCGCGGGACGCTTCGCGGGGGGAGCGGCGGGCCGGCGGCGCCAGTGGTGCCGCTTGGGCGAACGTGCCATCGCGATCTCGCCTCCCACCTCGTCGTACGGCCGAGCGGGACGTGCGCCTGGCCCGGTGCAGGATATCCACACACGTGGCCGGCCCCGGCATCCGTCGAGGACAGAACCTGTCCGCAAGGCTGGGTAGCGTACGCGCCATGGCGACCAAGACGGTGAAGACGACGTATCCCAGGCTCGGCACCCGCGCGCTCAACCGCGCCACCCTGGAGCGGCAGATGCTGCTGCGCCGCGCACCCCGGTCGGCGACGACCGCCGAGGGCGCCGTGCGGCATCTCGTCGGGCTCCAGGCGCAGAACGTGAAGCCGCCGTACTACGCGCTCGCCGCCCGCCTCGACGGCTTCGACCCGGGTGAGCTGTCCGCGGCGATGGCCGAGCGCCGGGTCGCCCGCATGGTGACCATGCGCTCCACCATCCACACGCACACTGCCGACGACTGCATGGCGCTGCGGCCCCTGGTGCAGGCCGCGCGCGACCGCGAACTGGGCCAGTTCAGGAAGGGGCTCACGGGCGTGGACCTGGGGCGGCTGGCGGCACTCGTGCGCGACCTCGTGGAGGAGGAGCCGCGGACGATGAAGGAGCTGCGGGAGGCACTGCTCGTGCACTGGCCGGACGCCGACCCGTTCGCCCTCTCGGTCGCAGCCCGCTGCACCCTGCCCCTCGTGCAGGTCACCCCGCGCGGCCTGTGGGGGAGCAGCGGGCAGGTGGCACTGACCACGGCGGAGCACTGGTTCGGCAGGGAGGCGGAGCCGGTGCCGGCACCGGACGACACCGTCCTGCGCTACCTCGCGGCCTTCGGGCCCGCCTCCGTCAAGGACTTCCAGACGTGGTCGGGGCTGACCCGGACGCGCGAGGCGTTCGAGCGGCTGCGGCCGGATCTCCTCGTCTTCCAGGACGACCAGGGCACCGAACTGTTCGACGTGCCGGAAGCACCCCGGCCGGACCGCGACACCCCGGCGCCGCCGCGCTTCCTGCCGGAGTTCGACAACCTGCTGCTCTCGCACGCGGACCGGAGCCGGGTCGTGCCCGCGGAGCACCGGACGCGCACCTGGAAGGGGAACCAGGCCTACCGCACCTTCCTGGTCGACGGCTTCCTGGCGGGCATCTGGCGGCTGCAGGTGACGAGGGACACCGCGACGCTGACGGTCCAGCCGTTCGCCCCGCTGACGCGGGAACAGCGCGCCGAACTGACCGAGGAGGCCACGGGTCTGCTCACGACCATGACCTCCGCGCGTTCGCACGACGTCCGTTTCGGGGCCGTGGGGGAGACGGGCTGACCGTCGCGGGGTGCGCCCGCCTCTACCCCATTCGATTACGGCAGTACGCCGCCCCGGCGTGCCGCAGCGACCGCCTCGCCCCGGCTGTGGGCGCCCAGCTTCCGCATCGCCGAGCGCAGGTACGCCTTCACCGTCTCCGGCTTCAGACCCAGCCGCTCCGCCGCCGCCGCGTTCGTCGCACCCGACGCCACGCAGCTGAGCACGTCGATCTCGCGCGGGGCGAGTGGCACCCCTGCCGCAGGCGCGGCGGCGTCGGCGGAGGCCAGCCGGCCGCACACCGCCAGCAGCTCCGCGCGCAGCGCCGGGTCCGCGATTCTCGGGGCGAGCGCCCGCAGCTCGCCGTGCACCTCGCGGACCGTCTCCCAGGACCGCCGGTCCCCTTCCACCCCCGGGCCGGCGCCCGTCCCCGGTCCGCGTATCCCGGCCAGCAGTTGCCCCGCCTCGTCCCGCAGGAGGAGCGCCTGTTCGACGTCGCGCGCCGCGGCCACGGCCTCGTCGAGGACCCGGTCGCCGAGCGCCACGGGCCGGCGCAGGGCGCCGTACAGCACGCCGCGCACCCGTCGGCGTACGACGACCGGCACCGCGACGACCGACCGCAGTCCCTCCGCCGCGACCGCCGCGTCGTACTCGTGGCTGATGTGCCGGGCGGTCGGGTAGTCGGTCACGGTGCACGGCCGGGACAGGGCCATCGACTTCCCGCCGAGCCCGTTGCCGGTGCGGATGGCGAGTCCGCGCAGCGCGTTCGTCGCCGTTCCGGTCAGTTCGGCGATGCGCAGCGGGCGCGCGTCGTGCACCAGTCCGCCGAAGGCGACGGGCAGCCCGGTCGCCCGCCGCAGGCGTACGAGTGCTGCCCGCATCTCGACCGCTTCGTCCGGTCCGCCCACGCGCAGCTCCTCCCGCCGGTGCCCAGCTCCGGGACGACACCCCCGTATGGGGGTAGTGAGACCCAGGTCACCGATTACACGATGTGCGAGGCCCGTCCCGCAACGAGGAGGAAGCTTGACGTCTGGCGGCGCGACCGAGAGGTTCCGGACTGCGCGGGATTTCCTGCTGGAGCACCGGGAGGACTACGCGGGCGCCTACGAGGGCTTCGCGTGGCCCCGCTTCGAGCACTTCAACTGGGCCCTCGACTGGTTCGACGCCATCGCCCGGGACAACGACCGCACCGCGCTGCACATCGTCGAGGAGGACGGCGGCGAGGCCACGCGGACCTTCGCCGAGATGGCGGAGCGTTCCGACCGGGTCGCCAACTGGCTGCGCGGGCTGGGGGTGCGGCCCGGCGACCGGGTCGTCGTCATGCTCGGCAACCAGGTCGAGCTGTGGGAGACCGCGCTCGCCGCGATGAAGCTGCGGGCCGTCGTCATCCCCGCGACCCCGCTGCTCGGGCCGGCCGATCTGCGGGACCGGGTGGAGCGCGGCCGGGCGCGCCATGTGATCGTGCGCTCGGAGGACACCGCCAAGTTCGCGGAGGCGCCGGGCGACTACACCCGTATCGCGGTCGGCGACCGCGTTCCCCACTGGATCGCCTACGAGGACGCGTACGGGGCGTGCGCGCCCTTCGTGCCCGACGGGCCCACCCGCGCCGACGACCCGCTCATGCTGTACTTCACCTCCGGCACCACCGCCCGGCCCAAGCTCGTCGAGCACACCCATGTGTCGTACCCCGTCGGCCACTTGGCGACGATGTACTGGATCGGCCTCCGGCCCGGCGACGTGCACCTGAACATCTCCTCGCCCGGCTGGGCCAAGCACGCCTGGTCCAACCTCTTCGCCCCGTGGAACGCGGAGGCGACCGTCTTCATCCACAACTACACCCGCTTCGACGCGGCCCGGCTCATGGCCGAGATGGACCGCGCAGGCGTCACCAGCTTCTGCGCGCCGCCGACCGTGTGGCGCATGCTGATCCAGGCCGACCTCGGCGGTCTCGCCCGGCGCCCGCGCGAGGTCGTCGCCGCCGGTGAGCCGCTCAACCCCGAGGTCATCGAGACCGTGCGGCGCGAGTGGGGCGTGACCATCCGCGACGGGTTCGGCCAGACGGAGACCGCCGTGCAGGTCTCCAACAGCCCCGGCCAGCTGCTCAAGGCGGGCTCCATGGGCCGCCCGAGCCCCGGCTACACGGTCGAGCTCCTCGACCCCGTCACCGGCGAACCGGGCGCGAAGGAGGGCGAGATCGCGCTCGACCTGTCCACCTCCCCGGTCGGCCTGATGACCGGGTACCACGGCGACCCGGAGCGTACGGCCGAGGCCATGGCAGGGGGCTACTACCGCACCGGGGACATCGCCGCCCGGGACGACGACGGGTACCTGACGTACGTGGGCCGGTCCGACGACGTGTTCAAGGCGAGCGACTACAAGATCAGCCCCTTCGAGCTGGAGAGCGCGCTGCTGGAGCACGAGGCGGTGGCCGAGGCCGCGGTCGTGCCCGCCCCCGACCCGGTGCGCCTCGCCGTGCCGAAGGCGTACGTCGTCCTCGCCGAGGGCTGGGAGGCGGGGCCCGACACCGCCAAGGTGCTCTTCGAGCACTCGCGCTCGGTCCTCGCCCCGTACAAGCGGATCCGCCGCCTGGAGTTCGCCGAGCTGCCCAAGACGGTGTCGGGGAAGATCCGCCGCGTCGAGCTGCGCCGTCTCACCGCGGAGGGCTCGTCCGCCGAGTACGTGGAAGGGGACCTGCGATGAACCTGTCCTACGCGCACGGCACGAGCGGCACCGCGCTGCTCGGCGACACGATCGGCGCGAACCTCGACCGCGCGGTCGAGGCCTGGCCCGAGCGGGAGGCGCTCGTCGACGTGGCGTCGGGCCGCCGCTGGAGGTACGCCGAGTTCGGCGCGGCCGTGCGCCTGCTGTCGCGCGGACTGCTCGGCTCCGGCGTCGCCAAGGGAGACCGGGTCGGCATCTGGGCCGTCAACTGCGCGGAGTGGGTGCTGATCCAGTACGCCACCGCCCGCATCGGCGCCATCATGGTGAACATCAACCCGGCCTACCGCGCCCACGAGCTCGAGTACGTCCTGAACCAGGCCGGGATCTCGGTCCTCGTCGCCTCGCAGACGCACAAGACGAGCGACTACCGGGCGATGGTCGACGCCGTCCGCGCCTCGTGTCCGCGGCTGCGGTCCGTGCACTACATCGGCGACGCCTCCTGGGACGCGCTGGTGGCGGCGGGCGCGTCCGTCACGGAGGACCGGCTCGCCGCGCGTGAGGCGGAGCTGTCCTGCGACGACCCCGTCAACATCCAGTACACGTCGGGGACGACCGGATTCCCCAAGGGAGCGACGCTCTCCCACCACAACATCCTCAACAACGGGTACTTCGTGGGCGAGATGATCGCCTACTCCGAGCAGGACCGCGTCTGCATCCCCGTGCCCTTCTACCACTGCTTCGGCATGGTCATGGGCAACCTCGCGGCCACCTCGCACGGCGCGTGCATGGTGATCCCCGCGCCTTCCTTCGACCCGGCCGCGACCCTGCGGGCCGTCGCCGACGAGCGGTGCACGTCGCTGTACGGGGTGCCGACCATGTTCATCGCGGAGCTCAACCTCCCCGACTTCGCCGCCTACGATCTCGGTTCGCTGCGCACCGGCATCATGGCGGGCTCCCCCTGCCCGGTGGAGGTGATGAAGCGGGTTGTCGCGGAGATGAACATGGCGGAGGTGTCGATCTGTTACGGCATGACGGAGACGTCTCCCGTCTCCACGCAGACGCGTCGCGACGACGACCTGGAACGCCGTACGGGCACGGTCGGCCGCGTCATGCCCCACGTCGAGGTCAAGGTGGTCGACCCGGTCACCGGCGTGACGCTGCCGCACGGAGCGGCGGGCGAGCTGTGCACGCGCGGCTACAGCGTCATGCTGGGCTACTGGAAGGAGCCGGGGAAGACGGCGGAGGCCATCGACGCGGGCCGCTGGATGCACACCGGTGACCTGGCCGTGATGCGCGAGGACGGCTACGTCCAGATCGTGGGCCGCATCAAGGACATGATCATCAGGGGCGGGGAGAACGTGTACCCGCGCGAGATCGAGGAGTTCCTCTACACGCACCCCAAGATCGCGGACGTGCAGGTGGTGGGGGTGGCGGACGAGCGGTACGGGGAGGAGATCCTCGCCTGCGTGATCCCGCGCGACGCGGAGGACCCGCCGACGCTGGAGGAGATCACGGACTTCTGCCGGGAGCGCCTGGCGCACTACAAGATTCCGCGCCGGGTGGAGATCCTGCCGGACTTCCCGATGACGGTGAGCGGCAAGGTCCGCAAGGTCGAGCTCCGCGACCGTTTCAGCTGACCGGGGCCCCGGGGCGCCCCCTCGGGGGCGGAGCTCCCGGTTCGCAGAAGGCGGGGGTGGAGAGGGCACCGTGCCCGTCACCCCGGGCCGCCCCCGCACGACGGCGCCCCGCCCCGGCCCGGCGACGTCCCGTCCGCCATGAAGCCCGTCTCGCGGCTGCCGCGCGCCAGAAGGCCGCCGTCCCGCGCGAAGTGGGGGAGGTGCAGGAGGAGCGCCCGGTCGCCGTGCAGCGCCACCGACATCTGGACGCGCGGCACACTCGCGCTGCCGCGCAGCGGCCGGCCCGGCAGCGGGTGGGCCTCGCGCAGTGAGGCCAGCAGGTGGCGCGCCGCCGGCGTCTGACGCGGTACGAACCAGAGCGCGACGGCTCCCGCCACCGGCGCCGCCGCGGCGGCCGTCGCCGCCGGGGAGCCGGTCGTGACCATGAGGCCGGCCAGGACCGTCACCGGCACCGCGACCAGCAGCGCACGGGCCGCGTGCCAGCGCCTGCGGGGCCGCAGCAGGCCCTGGGCCGCGCACTGGTCGCGCAGGCCGTCCAGGGCGCGCTGCACCCGCGGCACGGTGAGCAGCACCTGGATGCCCGCCGGGCGGCGCAGTGAGGTGTGGACGGCGAGCTGCAGAGGATCGCGGACCGCGGCCGCCCAGCCGTCGATCCGTACCGTGCCCCTGCGCCCGCTGGTGACGACACCGCGCTGCTGGAGGGCGACGAGCGCCACGGTCACGGCCGCCCGGCGACCGCCGCGCAGGAGGGCGACGGACTGCGGGCCGGGCGCAATGGTCGCGTCCGGCCCGGGCGTACCGGCCCTCAGGAGCACGGCCGCCGCCGCGAGCACCACGCACGCCGCTCCGGTGAACCACCACATGTCGAGGGGCATCACGCCCACCTCCCCCGAGCCGTGTCCGCGGCTGTAGGAGATATGTGCCCGTCCGTACGGGGGCCTGAAGCCCGAAACGGCCGATTCTGAGCTTTATTTGAGATTCACACCGGTTGCGGAGGCTACGTGCCGATCGTGAGCAACTCGTCCGCGGGTGCGTTGACCGGCTGGGGGGAGCCCGTGAGGTCCATGACGAACAGCGGGATGCCCAGCCTGTCCGCGCGAGCCCGCGCGTCGTCCGCGTAGCCCGCGAGGGAGAAGAAGACGCTCTGCGCGGACGCGCTGAGTCCGTTCAGCCACAGGCACTCGATGTCGCGGAGACCGGCCGGCCGGGTCGACGGATCGACCTGGGCCACCACGCCCTCCCCGCGCAGGTCGATGCCGGACACGGGTCTGACCTCCGGCTGGACGACGTCCTTGAAGCCGAGCCACCTCAGATACATCGCGGCGGCCGTCACCGCGTCGCGTGCGGTGCGGATGGTCACCGGACGGAACACGGGACGGGCCGCCGTCGCGGTGGGAGGCAGCGGCATGTGCGCGGGGCCGGGCGCGTCCGGCCTTGCGGTCGCGCCGTCAGGGGTGGGTGCACTCACGGGGCGCACCAGGATGCGCAGCACGGTTCCGCAGGCGCAGCCGAGCTCCGGCTGCGGCCACTGGTCCTGCCGCTCGCAGAAGGGGCAGCGCACGGTCACCCAGTCGTCGGTCCAGGTGCGATGGGTGATCGGCTCGGGGGGTGCGCCGCGCAGCAGCGGGGGAGCGAGCGGCGCGCCGCAGGCGCACGGGTACACGGGCGGTGCGTACAGATGGTCACGG
This sequence comes from Streptomyces sp. PKU-EA00015, assembly GCF_013387495.1. Taxonomy (GTDB): domain Bacteria; phylum Actinomycetota; class Actinomycetes; order Streptomycetales; family Streptomycetaceae; genus Streptomyces. The sequence continues at coordinate 91,746 of NZ_JABZEE010000010.1, forward strand.
CGGCAGGCCGGACAGCGCACCGGCACGCTTTCGATCGTCACGACACCTCCCCCTCCTCGCTGCCGTCCATCGTCCACCAACGGCCGGGAGTTGGCGAGCCACTTCCCGGACTGCTCCCCCTGCGCTCCGGCGCCGCCCCTGGCCTCCCGCCTCCCTTGACGCCGGACCGGGCTCGTTTTACATTACTTCCGTATAGCAGAACTAGGCTTCCGTATTGCGGAATCTGATACTGGACACCGACGCGGGACGACGCTCTCAGGTGGCGCGACAGAGCCGATCCCCAAGGCCGGAGCAGGAGCACCCCATGCCTCGTATGACCGCCGCCCGAGCGGCAGTTGAGATCCTCAAGCGTGAAGGCGTCACCCACGCGTTCGGAGTGCCGGGCGCCGCGATCAACCCCTTCTACCGGGCGCTCAAGGAGGGCGGTGGCATCGACCACACGCTCGCGCGTCACGTCGAGGGCGCCTCGCACATGGCCGAGGGCTACACCCGTGCCACGGCGGGCAACATCGGTGTCTGCATCGGTACCTCCGGCCCCGCCGGCACCGACATGATCACCGGCCTGTACTCCGCGATCGCGGACTCGATCCCGATCCTGTGCATCACCGGCCAGGCCCCGGTCTCGAAGCTCCACAAAGAGGACTTCCAGGCCGTCGACATCGCCGCGATCGCGAAGCCCGTCACCAAGAAGGCCACCACCGTCCTGGAGGCCGCCCAGGTCCCGGGCGTGTTCCAGGAGGCCTTCCACCTGATGCGCTCCGGCCGCCCCGGCCCGGTCCTCGTCGACCTGCCGATCGACGTCCAGCAGACGGAGATCGACTTCGACCCCGAGACCTACGAGCCGCTGCCGGTCTACAAGCCGCAGGCCACCCGCGCCCAGGCCGAGAAGGCCATCCGGTTCCTTCTGGAGTCCGAACGTCCGCTGATCGTCGCCGGCGGAGGCGTCATCAACGCCGACGCCTCCGGCCTGCTGGTCGAGTTCGCCGAGCTGACCGGCGTCCCGGTGATCTCCACCCTGATGGGCTGGGGCACCATCCCGGACGACCACGAGCTGAGCGCCGGCATGGTCGGTGTGCAGACCTCGCACCGTTACGGCAACGCGACGTTCCTCGAGTCGGACTTCGTCCTCGGCATCGGCAACCGCTGGGCCAACCGTCACACCGGTTACAACCTGGACGCCTACACCAAGGGGCGGAAGTTCGTCCACGTCGACATCGAGCCCACCCAGATCGGCAAGATCTTCGCCCCGGACTACGGCTTCGCCTCCGACGCCAAGGCCGCCCTGGAGCTCTTCATCGAGGTGGCGAAGGACCTCGAGGCCGAGGGCAAGCTGCCCGACTTCGGCGAGTGGGCCGCCTCCACCCAGGAGCGCAAGGCCACCCTGCTGCGCCGCACGCACTTCGACAACATCCCGATGAAGCCGCAGCGCGTCTACGAGGAGATGAACAAGGCGTTCGGTCCGGAGACCCGCTACGTCACCACCATCGGCCTCTCCCAGATCGCCGGCGCGCAGATGCTGCACGTCTACAAGCCGCGCCACTGGATCAACTGCGGCCAGGCCGGCCCGCTCGGCTGGACGATCCCGGCCGCGCTGGGCGCCGCCACCGCCGACCCGGAGACTCCGATCGTCGCGCTCTCCGGCGACTACGACTTCCAGTTCATGCTGGAGGAGCTGGCGGTCGGCGCGCAGCACAAGATCCCCTACGTCCACGTCCTGGTGAACAACGCCTACCTGGGCCTGATCCGGCAGGCGCAGATCGGCCTCGACATCAACTTCCAGGTCAACCTGGAATTCGAGAACATCAACACCCCGGAGATCGGCGTCTACGGTGTCGACCACATCAAGGTCGTCGAGGGCCTCGGGTGCAAGGCGATTCGCGTCACCGACCCGAACGAGCTGGGCGCCGCCTTCGAGGAGGCCAAGAAGCTCGCCGCCGAGTACAGCGTCCCGGTGGTCGTCGAGGCCATCCTGGAGCGTGTCACCAACATCTCGATGAGCAAGACGGTCGACATGAGCGACGTGACGGAGTTCGAGGAGCTCGCCACCGAGCCCGGCCACGCCCCGACCGCGATCAAGCCCCTGAAGGTCTGATCCGCCGCCCTGCGGGGCGAGGAGGCCCGGTCCGCAGCCGCGGACCGGGCCTTCGTCGTCCTCGGGCGCCCGGCGCGGTCGCAGGGCCCTTGAGGGGTCTCCCTCTCGCACCTCTCTCGCGGCTCTCGCCGAGGCCGTCGGGGGCGTGGCGGTGGAGGTGCGGGAACGCGGGCGGGGCAGTCCGGGAGTGCGGGGGAACCGCCACGGCTCCCGCTCTGTCTCTGCCCTGGGCGGCACACGCCGCCCGCGGTCACCGCGGCGACGCGGATCGACGGGGGAGGACGCCGTGGCGGGATTCCGGCCGGACCGGCGGGGGTTGCTGGTCGCCTTGCCGCCGGTGGTGGCGGTGCTGTGGCTGTGGGTCGCGTACGTCGAGGACCTGGGGACCAGGGAGGCCACCGTGACGGCGGTGGTGGCAGCGGCGTGCCTGTGCGTCTTCTCCGTGGCGGAGGACGCTTGGGAGCACTGGCACGGGCGTCGCCGCGAGGGAGCCGCCGGCGGGGACAGGGACGGCGAGGCGTAGACGGGTCAGGGCCCGGTCTCTGTGCGCAGACCGGGCCCTGATCACCGAGCGCGAAGTACGGGACCGTAACCGACTCCGCGCTCTGTCTGTGAAGTTGTTGCCGCCCGACGGTGCGAGGCTGGCGCGACAGGACGTTCGCGCCGCCGGGCGGGACCTGGGAATCGCCCGGGACCGCGGCGGGGCGATCGGCCGCCGGTCCTCCTCACGTCAGGTCGGAGAGGGGGACCGGCGCCTTCACCACCGCACTGGCATCGCACGGCCGCCGCGGTCCTCAAGCTGTCCGCACCGGTGACCACCCCTCATCCGGGCCACCGATCCGGACCGCGCACCGTCGCCGGCAGGACGCCGGCTCCGGTGCGCCGTCTGTGACTAGTCCTCGCGCAGGGCGCGGACCGCCTCCTCCACGCGCTTGCCGTAGTCGGCGTCGGCGGCGTGGAAGTGGGCCAGGTTCTTCTCGATCACGTCGTCGCGGGTGACCTGCGACAGGCCGCCGGCGATGTTCGCGACCAGGCGCTGCTTCTCCTCCTTTGACATCAGGCGGTAGAGCTCACCCGCCTGGAAGAAGTCGTCGTCCTTGACGTGCGCGGGCGCCGCGTGTGTGCCGGTCCAGCCGGTGACGGCCAGCGGAGCGGAGAGCGCCGCGTCGGTCTGGGCCGGGCCCGCGTACGAGTTGGGTTCGTAGTTCTTGTCGTGGCGCGAGCCGTTGCGGGTGGCCATGAGGCCGTCGCGGCCGTAGTTGTCCGCGACCGCCGCCTTGGGCGCGTTCACCGGCAGCTGCGTGTGGTTGACGCCGAGGCGGTAGCGGTGGGCGTCCGCGTAGGCGAAGAGGCGGCCCTGGAGCATCTTGTCCGGGGACGGGCCGATGCCGGGCACGAAGTTGTTCGGGGAGAACGCGGCCTGCTCGACCTCGGCGAAGACGTTGTCCGGGTTGCGGTCGAGGACCAGGCGGCCCACGCGCTGCAGCGGGTAGTCGCTGTGCGGCCACACCTTGGTGAGGTCGAACGGGTTGAAGCGGTAGTCCGCCGCCTCGGCGGCCGGCATCACCTGGACGTAGAGGGTCCAGGACGGGTTCACACCGCGCTCGATGGCCTGCAGCAGGTCCGTCTGGTGCGAGTTGGCGTCCTTGCCGACCAGCTCGGCCGCCTGCTCGGACGACAGGCAGCGGATGCCCTGGTTGGTCTTGAAGTGGTACTTCACGAAGAAGGCCTCGCCCGCCTCGTTGGTCCACTGGTAGGTGTGCGAGCCGTAGCCGTTCATGTGGCGGTACGAGGCGGGGATGCCGCGGTCGCCCATCAGCCAGGTCACCTGGTGCGTCGCCTCGGGGGCGTGCGCCCAGAAGTCCCAGACGTTGTCCGGCTCCTGACGGCCCGTGAAGGGATCGCGCTTCTGCGAGTGGATGAAGTCGGGGAACTTGATCGGGTCCTTGATGAAGAACACCGGGGTGTTGTTGCCGACGAGGTCGTAGTTGCCCTCCTCGGTGTAGAACTTCACCGCGAAGCCGCGCGGGTCGCGGACCGCGTCCGCGCCGCCGAGCGAGTCGGCCACGGTCGAGAAGCGCAGGAAGGTCTCGGTGCGCTTGCCCACCTCGGAGAGGAAGTCGGCCTTCGTCCAGCCGGTGACGTCGTCGGTCACCTCGAAGTAGCCGTACGCGCCACTGCCGCGGGCGTGGACCACGCGCTCCGGGATGCGCTCACGGTTGAAGCGGGCGAGCTTCTCCAGCAGGTGCTGGTCCTGCAGGAGCAGCGGGCCACCGACGCCGGCGGTGGCGGAGTTCTGGTTGTCGGCGACCGGGGCGCCGGACTCGGTCGTAAGCACGCGCTTCGACATCGTGACCTTCCGATACGTACGGGAGCTGCTGGCGGTGCGAGGAGCGTAAGGACGCCCCCGACCCCACGTCAACAGTTTGTTGAAATTGAAGGAGGGTGTTCCGGCCGGTGCCGGCGCCTGGGCGCGACAGGACAGGTGTCAGCGCCGACACCGACCGGGGCTCATGGGGCCGTGGCCTGCCTGGGCAGGGGCCTCGGTGGTTTCTGCCCGGTGGGGGCTTATCCCGGGGTGGGCCGGGGCTCATGGGGCCGTGGCCTGCCTGGGCAGGGGCCTCGGTGGTTTCTGCCCGGTGGGGGCTTATCCCGGGGTGGGCCGGGGCTCATGGGGCCGTGGCCTGCCTGGGCAGGGGCCTCGGTGGTTTCTGCCCGGTGGGGGCTTATCCCGGGGTGGACCGCTCGTGGCCTGCGTTTTGGGGCAGCTGTGGCAGGTCGTCAGACCTGCGCGCCCGAGAGGCGCTCGACGGCGCGCAGCAGGGCCGAGTGGTCCAGGCCGCCGTCGCCCTGGGCGCGCAGGGAGGCGACCAGCTGGGCCACGACCGCGCCGACCGGCAGGGCGGCGCCCACGTTGCGGGCGGCGTCGGTGACGATGCCCATGTCCTTGTGGTGGAGGTCGATCCGGAAGCCGGGCTTGAAGTCCCGGTTCAGGAAGTTGTCCTTCTTGCGGGTCAGCACGGTGGAACCGGCCAGACCGCCGCCCAGGACGTCGAGCGCGGCCTTCAGGTCCACGCCGGACTTCTCCAGGAAGACCACCGCCTCGGCGCACGCCTGGATGTTGACCGCGACGATCAGCTGGTTGGCGGCCTTCACCGTCTGGCCCGAGCCGTGCGGGCCGCACAGCACGATGGTCTTGCCGAGGGCCTCCAGGATCGGCTTGGCGGTCTCGAAGTCCGCCTGCTCGCCGCCGACCATGATGGACAGCACCGCCTCGACGGCACCCGCCTCGCCGCCGGAGACCGGGGCGTCGAGCACGCGAATGCCCTTGTCGGCGGCGGCCTTCGCGAGATCGATGGAGGTCTGCGGGGTGATCGAGGACATGTCGATCAGCAGCGCGCCCTGCTTCGCGTTCTCCAGGATGCCGTCGGGGCCGTAGCAGATGGCCTCCACCTGGGGCGACGCCGGAACCATGGTGATCACGACGTCCGCGTCCCGGACCGCCTCGGCGATCGAGGCGGCCGCAGTGCCGCCGGCCGCGGCGAGGCGGTCCAGCTTGTCCTGCTCCAGCGTGAAGCCGGTGACCTGGTAACCGGCCTTCAGCAGGTTCTCGGACATGGGCGAGCCCATGATGCCGAGCCCGATCCAGGCGACCGCCGGGCGGGAGGATTCAGCGAGAGTGCTCATGAGGGTACCTCTTTCAAAAAGCTTGCGGGGTGAGTCAGTTGGCCGCTCGGGCCGCCGCGGGCAGCCAGTCGAACGACTCGGCGCTCGGGCGGTCGCCGGCCTTGTACTCCAGGCCGACCCAGCCCTCGTATCCGGCCTTCTTCAGCTCGTCGAGGAGCTGCTCCAGCGGGAGCGAGCCGGTGCCCGGAGCGCCGCGGCCCGGGTTGTCGGCGATCTGGACGTGACCGGTCTTGTCCGCGTAGGCCGCGATGACCTGGGAGACGTCCTCGCCGTTCATGGACAGGTGGTAGATGTCCAGGAGGAACGTGGCGTTGCCGAGGCCCGTCGCCGCGTTGACCTTGTCGACGACCTCGATCGCGGCGGGCGCGCTCACCAGCGGGTAGAGCGGCGACTCCGGCTTGTTCAGGGTCTCGACCAGCAGGATCGCGCCGATGCGGTCGGCCGCGCGGGCCGCGAGGACCAGGTTCTCCAGGGCGAGAGCGTCCTGGATCTGCGGGTCGACGCCGTCGACGCGGTTGCCGTAGAGCGCGTTGAGCGCCTTGCACCCCACCGAGGCGGCGAAGTCGGCGGCCACCTCGATGTTGGCCCGGAAGCGGTCGGACTCCTCACCCGGCACGGAGAGCGCGCCGCGGTCGGGGCCCGGCAGCTGCCCGGCGTAGAAGTTCAGGCCCACCAGTTGGGTGCCGGCGTCGTCGAGCGCCTTCTTGAGGGCGCCGAGCTCCGCCTGCGGCGGGGTGGGGGTCTCGATCCAGGGCCACCACAGCTCGACCGCCGTGAAGCCCGCCGCGGCGGCTGCCGCGGGACGCTCCAGGAGCGGGAGTTCCGTGAAGAGGATCGAGAGGTTCACATCGAAGCGCTGGTCCGCGTATCCCATGAGGGCTGTGCGCTCCTTCCGTATTGCGGAAGTTTCTTTCTGCTTAATGGAATTCTGTCGAGCGGTGGGCTGAGCTGTCAAGACACGGACGCAAAAAAGCGCCTCCGAGCTGGGACGGCGCGGCCTGCGGGGCTGCTGCCGTCCCGGCCCGGAGGCGCGGGAGGAGGAGGCTGGGGCTTCTAGAGGGCGTCGACGGCGCTCACCTTCCAGCCGGCGTCCGTACGCGTCATCGTCATCCGCACCCGGTTGAGGTCGACCCGCGAGCCCGTCACCTGGGTGCTGGTGGTGACCTGGTTGACGAACAGCAGGACGACCGCCTTGTCCGGCGACGCCGACACCACCGACGCGGCAGGGGCGCCGCCGTCCGGCGGGCGCACCACGGAGGCCTTGACCGTGCCGCGGTACTTCGTCGCCGTCGGCGCGACCACCGTCTTCGTGGTCCTGCCGTACTCGTCGCGGAACGAGCCGGTCAGCCAGGTGCGTGCGGTCGCGAAATCCTTGTCCAGCCGACGGTGGTCGTACGACAGCACCACGGGCGCCGCCTTGCGGGCCGCCGCCAGCGCCTCGGTCCGCGCGGCGTCGGTGTCCCGGCCGCGGACGTACTCCCGGCCCAGCACGCAGGCCGCGACCAGGGCCGCCACCAGCAGCACCGCCAGCGCGGCGCACACCCGCCCGCGCGTGATCCGGCGTCCCCGCGTGACATCCGCGGCCACCAGCACCCGCCCGACGTGCGGCTCATCGGGCCTGCGCGCCTGCGAGACGTCGTCCGGGGCCTCGGCCGGGACCTCCTTGAGAGGCACGGCACGGGACGCCGCCGCGAGGCCCGAACCGCGCGGACCGCCCGAGGAGCCCGGCGCACCGGACCTGACGCGCTCGGTCCTCTTGGCCGCCGCCCGCGCGGCGGCGGCCATCGTGCGCTGCCCCGACGCGGTGCCGCGCCCCCGGGTCGTCGGATTCGCCATGGTCCTGCTCCTCACTGCTGGTGGTACGGGGGTGGGCGTCGGGGCTGTCAGCCGACGAACTCGACGTTGGAGGTGAGCCAGCGACCGCTCTCGAGCACCAGGTCGAGCTGCAGCCGGTAGGTGCGCGCCTGTCCCTCGGGTGCGGCGGTGTTGGTCACCTTGCTGTCGGCGACGACGAGCACCCGGGCCGACCGCTCGTCCGCCCGCGCGATGCCCGCCTCCAGCACCTGGCCCTGCGACACCGACTTGTTGGCGGCGACGAGCTTCGTCAGCTCGGCGGTCTGCGCGGCGAACTGCTCCTTGAAGTCGCCGGTCGCGCCCTTGAGCACGTTCGCGCTGTCGCGCTCGTAGTGCCGGTAGTCGAGGGAGGTGAAGTTCAGCGCCGACTGGCGGGCGGCGGCCAGGATGTCCTGCTGCCGCTGCGTCTCGGCACGCTGCTCGTACACCTCGACGCACAGCCACCCACTGAGCGCGGTCACGACGACGGTCCCCACGGCGAGCGCCGCGGCCGTCAACCGGCCGTGCGCCACCCGCCCGGCGGCTCGCCGCAGCCCGCGCAGGCGGGCCCCGCGAGCGCCCGCCCTCTCGCCCTCGTCAGCGTCTCGCGCCCCCGGAGCGTCCGAGTCGTCCTGCCCACCGACGGCCTCCGGGGCCTCCGGCTCGTCCTGCGCGCCCGCGGTCGACGATGCACGCGCCGCCTGTGCGCCCGAGCTCTCGGGGCCTTTGTCGGCGCGGTCCTGCGTCGCGACCCCAGCCGCCTGTGCATCCGGCGCCTCGGGCGCCGCCTCGAGGCGGTCGCGCGCCGCCGTGGCGTTGTCGGTCATGCCATCGGTCCCACGAGCAGCCATTGCCACGAGTCCTTTCCGAACGTGCTCTGTTCGCCGCCCGTCGAGCCGATCTCGACGAGCGTGCCGCCCGGCCCGGCGAGGGTGCCGGTCTCCGGGTCGTACGGGGTGACGTGCGCCGCCTGCCGCGCGCCGCCCGACCCCGAGGAGGAGCCGGGCGCGTTCTGGGCGCCGCGCACCGAGGTGGCGCTGCCGCGCGGCTCGGTGCAGCGTGCCCCGGTGTTGGCGGGCCGCTGAGAGGTGTCCGCCGGGTCGCGCCGCTGGGTGCCGTAACCCTGGCGGCACGGCGGCGGGTCGTCGGCGTTCACGACCATGCCGAAGTGGGTGGTGCCGTCGCCGGGGATCACGGTGTAGCTGCCGGCGACGATCACCGGGAACGTCACCAGCGCCTGCTCCACCCCGGGCAGGCGGGCCACGGTGACCTGGCCGCCGCTGATCAGATTGGAGAGCAGCACCGGCAGATGCGTCTCGTTGGACTTCAGCAGCGAGTCGACCTCCTGCGCCGCCGGGGCGCTGTTGCCGACCAGCCGCCTCAGATCGCCGTCACGTGCCTTCAGCTCCGCGGTCAGCGCGGCCAGGTCGCGGGAGAACGACGTGATCGCCGACCCCTTGTCGCTCTGGGTCTTCAGCACCACCCGCGAGTCCTCGATGAGCGAGGTCGTCTCCGGCAGGTTCTCCGAGGCCGACTCGACCAGCAGGTTCCCGGAGTCCACCAGCTTGCTCAGATGCGGCCCGGTGCCGGCGAAGGCCTTGCCGAGTTCGTCGACCGTGACCCGCAGATCGTCCTTGCCGACCGAGTTCACCAGCCGGTCCAGGCTGAGGACGGGCGCCGTCGTGGGCAGCGGGACCCTGGTGTCGGCGCGCGGGATCTCGCTGTCCTGCTGCAGATACGGGCCGCCGGACCGGCGGGGCTGGAGGTCGACGTACTGCTCGCCGACCGCGGAACGGTTCGCCACCACGGCCAGCGTGTCCGCCGGTATCCGGGTCCCGTCCTCGATCTCCAGGGCCACCGAGACACCGTCCGCGCCGCCGAGCCGCAGGTCACCGACGCGGCCCACCGGAACGCCCCGGTAGGTGACCTCGGCGCCCTGGAAGATGCCGCCGGAGTCGGCGAAGTCGGCCCGCACGGTGTATCCGCGGTCCAGCAGGCTGTCCACCAGGCCGGTGTACTGGGCGCCGACGTACGAGCACCCGACGGCGGTGACCGCGGCGAAGGCGATCAACTGGGCCCTGACCGTAGGTGTGATCACGGCTGCATCCCCTTCAGCATCAGTTCGGCCAGTGCCAGATCGATCCCCGCGGGCAGCCGGCGTCCGTCGCCGGACGCCTCCTCGTAGGAGGCGTGGCTGCCGGTGCACACCGGCGGACACAGCGGTCCGTCGCCGCCGGGGGGCGGGGGAGCGCCCGGCGTCGGTGCGCCGGGAACCGAGGGGGGCCCGGACGGCAGAGGCGCTTGTGGCAGGCCGGGCACCTCGGGCGTGCCGGGAACCTCCGGCAGCCCGGGCTCTTGCGGGGTGCCGGGCTTCTTCGGTTCCTCCGCGAGGTTGCCGTAGATGCTCGCGAGGTCCAGGTCCGCGGTGATCTTGAGGTTGACGTAGTCGCCCTTGATGGCGCCGGTCGCGTTCCGTGGGAACGGATAAGTCGTCAGGATCTCCAGCGAGTTGGGCAGATCGCTGCCGGCCTTGTTCAGCTCCTGCAGGATCGGCTGCAGGCTCCTGAGGTTGGCCACCGTGTCCGCGCGGGAAGTGTTGATCACCTTGGTGCCCGTCTTCCCCAGCTCCGAGAGCGAGGTCAGCATCGCCGTCAGATTGCGGCGCTGGTCGGCCAGCACCTTCAGCGCGCCGGGCATCGTGTCCACGGCCTGCGCGATCGTCTTCTTCTCCGCGGCCAGCCGCTTCGCCAGCCGGTCGATGCCCTTGAGCGCCCGGACGATCTCCTTGCGCTGCTTGTCGAGCCCGCCGATGAACGTGTCCAGCTCGCCGAGCAGGTCCTTGACCCGGTTCTCCCGGCCCTCCAGCGCCTTGTTCAGCTCCACGGTGATCGTCTTGAGCTGCGCCACACCGCCGCCGTTCAGCAGCGCGGAGAGAGCGGAGAGCACCTCCTCGATCTCGGGGTTGCGCCCGGTGCGCGACAGCGGGATGCGCGCACCGTCGGTGAGCCGCCCGCTGGGTTCGATGCCCACCGGCGGGGACAGGGCCACGTACTTCTCCCCGAGCATGCTGGTCTGCCGCAGCTCGGCGATCGCGTTGCCGGGCAGCTTCACATCGTCGGCGATACGCAGCCGCACCCGGGCGTGCCAGCCCACCAGTTCCACCTTCTCGACCGCGCCCACGGTGACGTTGTTGACCTTCACCGCCGACTGCGGGACCAGGTCGAGGACGTCCCTGAAGTCGGCCGTCACGTGGTAGGCGTTGCCGTCGGCGGCCGCGCCGCCGGGCAGGTTCACGTCGTACAGGCCGTTGAACTCACAGCCGGTGAGCAGCACGGAGCCCATGGCCGTCACCAGGGCCACGGCCCTGCGCCTGCGGGGTGCACTCATGCGCGTGCCTCCAGGATTCCGCCGAGCGTCCGGTCGACCTGGCCGGTGCCCGACACAGGGCCGGCATGCGGCACCTTCGGCAGCGAGTCGAACAGCTTGTCCAGCTCCGCGCAGTCGGGGTTCTTGCCCCCGGCGTCGCCGGTGGTCTTCAGCAGCGAGCACAGCAGCGCCGCCGGGTCCTGCGGATGGTCGGGGTTGTTGCGGGTGTCGAGAGTGCCCGACGAGGGGTTGTACGCGTTCTGGAGGTTCGACAGGCCGGTGGGCGCGACCTCCATCAGCTCCGCCAGTGCCGCCCGCTGGGTGACCAGCACCTTGGTGACCTTGCTGAGTCCCTTCACGTCGTCGGTCAGCGCCTTCTTGTTGTTCTTCACGAACCTCGACACGTCCCCGAGCGCCACCCCCAGGTGCTTGAGCGCCGCCGCGAGGTCCTTGCGCTCCCCGGCGAGCTGATCGGCGACGGCGGCGAGACTGTCGTTGAACGACCGCACGCTCTTGTCGTCGGCGGCGAGCGCCGCGGTGAACACCTGCAGATTGCGTACGGTGCCGAACAGGTCCTGCCGGCCGTCGGACAGCGTGGTGACCGCGAGGGACAGGTCCTCCACCGTCTGGTGCATCTGCTCGCCCTGGCCGTCCAGATTGTCGGCGCTCACCCCCAGCAGCCGCGAGAGCGAGCCGTCCTTGTTGGCACCCTTCGGGCCGAGCGCCTCGGCCGTCGTGTGCAGGCTGTCGAAGACCCGGTCCAGCTCCACCGGCACCGCCGTGCGGCTCTCGGGGATCACCGCGCCGTCGCGCATCACGGGCCCGCCCTGGTACACCGGCAGCATCTGTACGTAACGGTCGCTGACGACCGACGAGTTGATGATGGCGGCCTGGGCATCGGCGGGGATCCTGCGCCCGGGCTCGTACGCGAGCTCCACGCGCACCCGGCCGCCCTCGGGGACGATCTCGATGACCTCACCGACGCGTACGCCGAGCACCCGCACGTCGGAGCCCGGGTAGATGCCCACCGTGCGCGGGAAGTACGCCGTGACGCGCATCGGTTCCTCGCGCGGCCACAGCACGACCGCGGCGCAGACCAGCAGCGCCGTGGCGACGGCGGCGGCCGTCAGCCGGGCCGTACGGCCCTTCGGGTTGAAGCGGATGCGGCCCTTCATCGCGACCCTCCTGTCCGGGGGACCACCGGTGCGGCGACCATGTTCTGGATGTAGCTGTCGAACCAGCGGCCGTTGCCGAGGGTGTTGGTGAAGACCCGCACGTACGGGGCGAGCAGGGCGACGCTGCGGTCGAGACTGGCCTGGTTGCGCTCCAGCATCCGCACCACCTGGTTCAGCCCTTTGAGCGCAGGGCCTATCTCCTTCTCGTTGTCCCTGACGAGGCCCGACAGCTGGATGCCGAGCGCCGCCGAACTCTTGAGCAGCGCATGGATGGCCGCCCGGCGGCGGGAGATCTCCTTGAAGAGTGCGTCGCCGTCCTTCACCAGGGTGGTGAACTCACCGGAGCGTTCCGCGAGCACCTTGGTGACCGAGTTGGAGTGCTTCAGCAGCTCGCGCAGGTCCTCGTCACGCGAGGCCACCGTCTTCGAGATCTTCGACAGTCCCTTGATCGAGGCGCGTACCTCCTCCGGCGAGTCCTCGAAGGTCGTCGAGATGGTGTCCAGGGCCTTCGCCAGCTGCTCGGTGTCGACCTTCTCGCTGGTGGTCGTCAGATCACTGAACGCCTGGACGACGTCGTACGCCGGGGTCGTGCGCTCCAGCGGGATCTCGCTGCCGGGCGGCAGCTGCCCGGACCCCTTCGGCTGCAGGGCCAGGTACTTCGAGCCCAGGATCGTCTTGATCCGGATGGCCGCGCCGGTCCTCGTGCCGAACTTCGGGTCCCCCTTGACGCGGAAGACGACCTTCACATGGTCGCCGTCGAGATCGACCTCGTCGACCTTGCCGACCTTGACCCCGGCGATGCGCACCTCGTCGCCGGGCTTGAGCCCGCCGGCCTCCGAGAACGCGGCGCTGTAGGTGTCGCCGCTGCCGATGACCGGCAGGTCGTCGGCGTTGAACGCGGCCGTCGCCAGAAGGGCGAGCGTGGTGAGACCGACCGCGCCGATCACCACCGGGTTCCTGTCGCGGAACGGGCCGAGCCTGGGCAGGAGCCGTGTCGTCATCCGCCGCACCTCGCTCGCGCCACGTGCAGCTCCGGAGTGATCACCTCTCGGGTCTTCGGCAGCACGATCCGGCCGTCGAAGTCACAGAGGTAGAAGTTGAACCAGGAACCGTACGAGGCGGTCCCCGTCAGCTTGTTGAGCTTGTTCGGCAGCCGCTTCAGCACGCCCTCCACGGTCTTCTCGTTGTCGTTCAGCGTCTTGGTGAGGTCCCTCAGCTCGGCGATGTCGCCCTTCAGCGGCGGCCGGGCATCCTCGAGCAGACCGGAGGTCGCCTCGGTCAGCGAGCCGATGTTCTCCAGTGAGGACCCGATCGGCTTGCGGTCGGCGGACAGTCCGGAGATCAGCCGCTGCAGCTGCTTGAGCAGCCCGGAGAAACGCGCGCCGCGCTTGTCGAGGGTCTGCAGCGTGGTGTTGAGGTTGTCGATCACCGAGCCGATCAGCTCGTCCCGGTCGGCGAGGGTCGTGGTCAGGGACGCGGTGTGCGCGAGCAGGCTGTTGACCGTTCCGCCCTCGCCCTGCAGCGTCTTGATGATCTCGGTCGCGAGCTGGTTGACGTCCTTCGGGCTGAGCGCGGCGAACAGCGGCTTGAAGCCGCCCAGCAGCGCGTTGAGGTCGAGCGCCGGCTGCGTCCGGGCCAGCGGGATCGTCCCGCCCGGCTTCAGCCGCGTCCCGTCGCCCGCGCCCTCGGTGAGCGCCACATAGCGCTGGCCGACCAGGCTCCGGTAGCGGATGACCGCACCGGTGCTGGTCAGCAGCGGCCGGTCGTGGGAGACGGTGAAGGTCACCTCCGCCAGGGTGCGGTCCTTGATGCGGATGTCCTGCACCTCGCCGACCCGCACTCCCGCGACGCGTATGTCGTCGCCCTCCTCCAGGCTGGTGACATCGCTGAACACCGCACGGTAGGTGTGCTCCGGAGTGAAGGAGAGGTTGACGATCGTCGCCGCGAGCAGCGTCGTGGCCAGGATCGTCACCACGGCGAAGAGAAGGAACTTGACCAGCGGTGCCGCGGTCGCGGTGGCTCCTGATGCCTTCATGCCACACTCACCGCCGTCCCGCGCGCCATGGGCCCGAAGAGCAGCGTCGCCACGGCCGGCACCCGGTCGGCAGGCACCCCGAGGACCGGCGCGACCAGCGAGCCGACGGCCCGCTGCTCGGCCGCAGTCGCCGAGACCGGCCCGGCTCCGGGCGGGCCGCCGGCAGCGACATCCTTCGTACCGTCGTCGAGCTTGGTGTGTCCCGACGGTACGGAAGGGTTGGGGATGCTTCTGCAGTTGGGGCCGGAGCGATCGGCATAGCGCGGTTCCTCACCGGGTCGGTACGCGGGTCGCGGATGGACGAATTCGAGGGTGATACGCATCTCGCCGCCCCTGAACGCCTTCTCCGATTCCCTGGTCTGGCGCTCGAGGCCGTCCAGGAGACACGGGTACTCGGGCGAGTAGCGGGCGAACAGGTCGAGGGTCGGGCGGGAGACACGGCCCAGGGTGATCAGCCGCTCCCCGTTGTCGTCGAAGAACTTCTCCGCCGTGCCCGCGACCTTTGCCGTTCCCGTCAGGGCGGCGGCCAGCTGCTCGCGCTTCGCCACGATCGTGCGGCTCGTGGTGACGGAGTTGCGCAGGATGTTCATCAGGTCCGGTGCCGCGTCCCCGTAGACCTCGGCGACATCGGCGAAGCGGGAGATGTCCTCCTGCATGGACGGCATATGGGGGTTGAGCTCGCGCAGATAGCGCTCCAGCCGGACCAGGTTGTCGCCGATGCGGTCCCCGCGTCCTTCCAGCGCGGTGGAGAACGCGTGCAGCGTGGCGTTGAGATCCGCGGGCCGCACGGCGCGCAGCAGCGGGAGCAGGTCGTTCATCAGGTGCTGCACCTCGATGCCGGCCCTGGTGCGGTCCTGGGTGATCACGTCACCGGCCCGGATGTGCCGGCCGGACGAGCCGGGCGGCGCCACGAGATCGACGAACTTCTCACCGAAGAGCGTCTTCGGCAGCAGCCGTGCCTGCACATCGGCCGGGATCCGTTCGACGTGCTCCGGCTTCAGAGCGATGTCGAGCGTCGCCTTCTGCCCGTCGGCCCGCACCTCGCGCACCTCGCCGACGAGCAGTCCGCGCAGCTTCACGTCGGCCCGCGGGTCGAGCTGGTTGCCGAGCGTGTCGGCCTCGAGCGTGATGCGCACCACCGAGGTGAACACCTGCTGGTACGCGGCCACGGAGAGCGACAGCAGCAGGGCGATGACGGCGAGGAACACGATGCCGTACAGCCGCAGCCTGCCACTGCGCGCCGCGGCGCCTCCTTGGATGCTCATCGGCCCCTACCCCGCTATCCGTACGGTCGTGTTGGCGCCCCAGATCGCCAGGCTGAGGAAGAAGTCGAGAATGTTGATCGCCACGATCGAGGTCCGCACCGCACGCCCGACCGCGACGCCGACACCGGCCGGGCCACCGCTCGCGTAGTAGCCGTAGTAGCAGTGCACCAGGATGATCACGACGGCGAAGACGATCACCTTGCCGAAGGACCACAGCACGTCGACCGGCGGCAGATACTGCTGGAAGTAGTGGTCGTAGGTGCCGGTGGACTGTCCGTAGTAGCCGGTGGTGATGGTGCGGGCGGCGAAGTACGAGGACAGGAGCCCGATCACGTACAGCGGGATCACCGCGACGAACCCGGCGATCATCCGCGTCGTCACCAGGAACGGCAGCGACGGGACGCCCATCACCTCGAGCGCGTCTGTCTCCTCGCTGATCCGCATCGCGCCCAGCTGCGCGGTGAACCCGGCCCCGACCGTCGCGGAGAGGGCCAGGCCCGCCACCAGAGGGGCGATCTCACGGGTGTTGAAGTACGCGGACAGGAACGCCACGAAGTTCGACGTGCCGAGCTGGTTGAGCGCCGCGTATCCCTGCAGGCCGACCTCGGTGCCGGTGAAGAACGACAGGAACGCGATCACACCGACGGTCCCGCCGACGACGGCGAGCGCGCCACGGCCGAAGCTCACCTCCGCGAGCAGTCGCAGGATCTCCTTCTTGTAGCGGCGCACGGTGCGCCCGGTCCAGGCCAGCGAACGGCCGTAGAAGGACAGCTGCCGGCCCAGCTCCTCGAGCTGAGGTGGCAGCAGACGGTTCATCAGCGGCATCGCTCAGCCCCTCTGCGGAACGATCTGGAAGTACACGGCGGTCATCACGAAGTTCGTCACGAACAGCAACATGAAGGTGATGACCACCGACTGGTTCACCGCGTCACCGACGCCTTTCGGACCACCCTTCGCGGTCAGGCCCTTGTACGAGGCGACGATCGCGGCGATCGCCCCGAACACGAGTGCCTTGAGCTCCGCCGCCCACAGGTCGGAGAGCTGGGCGAGTGTGGTGAACGAGGCGAGATAGGCGCCCGGAGTGCCGTTCTGCAGCACCACGTTGAAGAAGTAGCCGCCGGCCACACCGACCACCGACACCAGGCCGTTGAGCAGCACCGCGACCAGCATCGTGGCCAGCACCCGCGGCACCACCAGGCGGTGGATCGGATCGATGCCGAGCACCTGCATCGCGTCGATCTCCTCGCGGATCTTGCGCGCGCCGAGGTCCGCGCAGATCGCGGTGCCGCCCGCCCCCGCGATCAGCAGCGCCGTCACAATGGGTGACGCCTCCCGCAGCACGGCCAGCACCGAGGCCGCGCCCGAGAACGACTGTGCGCCCAGCTGCCGGGTGAGACTGCCGATCTGCAGGGCGATCACCGCGCCGAACGGAATGGACACCAGGGCGGTCGGCAGGATCGTCACACTCGCGACGAACCAGGCCTGCTGGATGAACTCCCGCACCTGGAAAGGCCGTTTGGGGATCGTCCGCAGGACGTCCAGTCCCATCGCGAACAGACTGCCGGAATGCCGCAGGGCACCCGTGGGGGACAAGCTCATGCGCCCGCCGCCTTCCCGCGCACGGCTGCGCGCATCTGTCGCAGGGACTCGCGCTCGGCGATCGCCTCCCAGCGGGGAGGCCGGTCGATGCCCTTGGTGGGCAGCAGCCGGGGTGTCAGGTCGGGTATGCCCTGCTGCTCGTCGTCGGCGTCGCCCAGCTGGGCGAGCTCCTGCTCGACCTGGGCGGCGTCCTTCTCCTCCGCCATCCCGATCGGGCCCTGCATGCGGCCGTTCAGGA
The DNA here is from genome assembly GCF_013387495.1 of Streptomyces sp. PKU-EA00015. Classification (GTDB taxonomy): domain Bacteria; phylum Actinomycetota; class Actinomycetes; order Streptomycetales; family Streptomycetaceae; genus Streptomyces. The sequence goes on from NZ_JABZEE010000010.1 coordinate 109,036, forward strand.
ACTGCCGCACGACCGGTTCGTCGCTGGTCAGCAGCTGCTCCCTCGGGCCGAACATCACCAGCTCCCGCCGGAACAGCAGCCCGATGTTGTCCGGCACCTGCCGGGCCGAGGCGATGTCGTGCGTGACGATGAGGAACGTGGCGTCGATCTGGGCGTTCAGGTCGACGATGAGCTGGTTGAGGTAGGCCACGCGCACCGGGTCGAGTCCCGAGTCCGGCTCGTCGAACAGGATGATCTCCGGATCGAGCACGAGGGCGCGGGCGAGTCCGGCGCGTTTGCGCATGCCGCCGGAGATCTCGCCGGGCAGTTTGTCCTCGGCGCCGATGAGGCCGACCATGTCCATCTTCTCGAGGACGATCCGGCGGATCTCGCTCTCCGGCTTGCGCGTGTGCTCGCGGAGCGGAAAGGCGATGTTGTCGTAGAGGTTCATCGACCCGAACAGCGCGCCGTCCTGGAAGAGGACGCCGAAGAGCTTGCGGACCTCGTAGAGCTCGTGTTCGCGCAGTGTGGTGATGTCCGTGCCCGCGATGCGGATCGATCCGCGTTCGGGTTTCAACAGCCCGACGAGGGTCTTGAGGAAGACCGACTTGCCGGTGCCAGAGGGCCCGAGCATGACCGAGACCTCACCGGCGGGCAGGGTCAGGGAGACGTCCTGCCAGATGACCTGGTGCCCGAAGGACTTCGTGAGCCCTTCCACACAGATCTCGACACCCATCCGGTTCACCCTTCAGCTGTGGAGCGGTCCGACACCTGCTCTACGGGGAGGGCCGCCGCGTCCGTCGCGACGAGGCGAAATTTTTTTCGGGCGCGTTACGGGAGGATGCCGGGCGACGCCTCCGGGGGCGCTGCTCCGGACGTCCCGCGCCCCAATCTCTGGCTTCGCGCCACCGCCCCCGTTGGGGCGCCGCCCCAAGCCCCGCGCCTCAATCGCCGGCGGGGCTTGTTGTCCGAGGCGCGCTCGTTGGGGCTCCGCCCCAGGCCCGAGGCGTCAAGCGGTGGCGGGGCTGGCATTTCGCTGGGCGAAGTCAGCGCGTCCGGCGCGAGGCCACCGCGCGAGACGCGGTACGGGACCGCGGCGGAGCCCTGAAGGCCCACGGCCGCGAGGCCGAAGGGGATGGGGACACCGCGCGAGGCGCGGCACGGGCCGGGGCGGGGGCTCAGAGGCGTGGCCGGCAGGGCGCAGGGGCCCGGGCGGAGTCACGGCGTCGCGAACGCAAAGAGTCCGGCGGCGCGGGCTGCCGGGCCCGTGCGCCTTTCCCTTCCGGCGCGCGAGGCACGGTGCGGGGTCTGGGGTCGGGGCCCCACGTGCGGGATGTGGGTACCGCCCACGGCCGCGAGGCCGTAGGGGGAGGGCCGGGAGGGGAAAACGTCACCTACGGGAGCGTCGGCACCGGGACCGGCACCGACGGCGTCGGCACCGGCGGAGGCGTGAGCTCCGGGAGCTGCGAGGTCGCGGACGGGACGTCCGGGACCGGGACCTCGGGGACCTCGACGCCCTCCGGCAGTACCGGCAGCCGCGGCACCGACGACGTCCTGAGCGGCAGCGGGGGCAGCGACACCTCCGGCAGCGGCAGCTCGGGCAGCACCGGCTCCGACCGCCGTTTCGCGCCGCCCGACGGCACCGGCTGCTCCTCCCGCGAGCCGAGAGGCGACGGCGCGGTCGGACCGGGCCCACCCGGCCCCGGCTCCTGCGACGTCGCGACCGCCGGCGTCGCCGGGCGCGGGCCGGGCGTGTCCCCACCGGGCGCGTACGGCAGAACGAGACCGGCGACCGCCAGCGTCGCCGCCGTCGACGCCACGGCGACCGCCTGCGCGTGGCCACCCCGCGGCCGGCCGCGGCCGCACAGCCACAGCGCGAGACCGAGCGTCGCCGCCAGTGAGTTGCGCAGCGTCCGCCGGGCCCTGGCCAGCAGGGACTCGACGGTCCGGTAGCTCAGGCCCATCTTCATGGCGACCTGCCCGACGTCGAGGTCCTCCGACTTCAGCCACAGCGCCTCGGCCTGCCGGGCGGGCAGCTCACCGCTGCGTACGGCCAGCCAGCGCGCCTCCGCACGGTCGCACACCGCCTCGTCCACCGGCGCCGGCCGCGGCGGGTGCAGCGTCGGGCTCGTGCGGACCTCGGCCTCGCGGCTGACCTGGCGGTGCCGGTCGACGCACAGCCGCATCGTCACCGTCGTCAGCCAGGCGCCCAGCCGCTCGTCGTCCAGGTGGGGCTGCTCCGCGGCACGGAGCATCGCCTCGTGCACGGCGTCCTCGGCGTCCTCCATGCTGACGGACCGGCGCCGGGCGACCCGAAGCAACTGCTCCCGGTGGCTCCAGGCGCGTTGCCAGCGCTCGTGCGCCTGCTCGGCGCCCTGTCCACCGGAGTGCTCAGGCTGTGTGTCCGTCGCCATGAGGGCCCCCTTGCTCTCACCACCGTCCGCGTGCTTGTCCGGCGGATGGCGACATTACCGCCCGGTATCCGGAGTTGTGGAGGGGGAGAGCCCCATCGAGTCCTTTCTGTTGCCGGAGGGGGCGTGGGGATCAGTCTCCGCTGGTCAGTGAGGTGGGCAGAGTGGCTCCAGGAGGCACTGGGACAGGGACGGGCAGGGACGGCAGCGGCTGTGCGGGACCGGTTGTGCCGGCCGGCTCGGTCGGGCGCGCGGACGGCGACGGCGAGGGGGTCGCCGACCGCGACGGGCCCGCGGACGACGGCGACGGCGCGGGCGACGGCTTCTTGGTGCCGGACGCCGCCGGTTTCGCGGTGCGTGTCGGCTCCGGCGAGGGACGTGCCTCGCCGCGCGGCCCTCCGGCGGCCGCGCTGTCGGGCACCACCGTGTGCCCGTCGAGGTAGTACGCGAACCACGCCCGCACGGTGAGCATGTACGCGGTGGAGCGGTTGTAGCCGAGCAGGGCCCGGTCGAGGTCGCCCGCGTCGGACAGGTCGCGCCCGCCCGCGCACAGGTAGCGCCCCGCGGCGAGTGCGGCGTCGAAGACGTTCCCCGGGTCGCGGAGCCCGTCGCCGTTGCCGTCCGCGCCCCAACTCGCCCAGGTGGAGGGGATGAACTGCAGGGGGCCCACGGCCCGGTCGTACTCGGTGTCCCCGTCGTACCGGCCGCCGTCGCTGTCCCGGATGAGAGCGAAGCCGTTGCCGTCCAGGCGCGGCCCGAGGATCGGCGTGAGCGTGGTGCCGTCCGCGGCCACCCGGCCGCCGCGAGCCTGTCCCGACTCGACCTGCCCGATTGCCGCGAGGAGCTGCCAGCGCAGCCCGCAGCCGGGGGCGCTGCGGGCCAGCTCCGATTCGGCGGCCCGGTACGCGGCGAACACCGTGGCGGGCAGCGAGCCGACCGACGCCGTGGCCGGCGTCCCCGCCGGCCGTTCCCCGGCACCGCCCGCGCCCGGCACCCGCAGCGGTGGAAGCTCGGTGCGGTACGTGCCGTCCCCGGACACGCTCGGCCCCTGCGAGGGCTCGGCGCTCCGCTGCCCCGAGGGCGCGGCGGCCCCCGGCCCCTGCGACGCGGTGAGCGCCGCCATCGCCGCGGTCGCGACCGCTGTCGCCCTGACGCCTCTGCGCGTACGTCCTGCCATCTGCAGACCCCTCCTGCCTCCGCCCACCGGACGTCCGTCCGCGGCTCCCGTCACCTGCTCTACGCACAGCCGCCGCGGGTCCGTCGCATGCCCCGCACGTTTTTCGCGTTCCGCATGGCAGAGGCCCCCCGGGCAGGCCCCGGAGCAGGGTTCCGGGGCCGGGTCCCCGCGCGGAAGGGCCGCGGCTACCGTGGGGGCATGGTGCGACTGAGAGTGGAGTTCACGACCGAGCCGTTCGACCTGGACGAACCGCCCGCCCACGCGATCGCCGTCCGCGAGGTCGTCCAGGGCGCGGGTCTGGACAAGGTGGACGTCGGCCCCTTCGGCAACACCGCCGAGGGTGGGGCCGACCAGGTGCTCGGCGCTGTCGACGCGCTGCTGCGCAAGGCGCTGGAGACCGGTGCGACCCGGGTGTCCCTGCAGGTCAACGTGGTGGAGGGGGAGGAATGACCGGGCCTGCGGACCACGCGCTCGCCCGGGCGGTCAAGCCTCTCGTCGACGCCATGGGCGGAGTGCTGATCACCCCCGGTGAGGCCGCCGAGGACGATGTCGTGCTGAGCTGGGAGGGCGAGGAGGTCGTCGCCGTGCGCCTGCCGCAGCTCGCGGACTCCCTCGACCACATTCTCGCGGCGCTGGAGCGGCAGCACGGCAAGCCCCTCGCCGAACTCGACCGCAAGACGAAGCAGTCGGTCGTCAGGACACTGGAGGCGCGGGGCGCGTTCTCCGTACGCCACGGCGTCGAGACGGTGGCGGGCGCTCTCGGCGTCAGCCGCTTCACCGTCTACAACTACCTGAACAGGGAGAACGCGGCCAAGGGCGACTGAGCGCCGGCCGGCTGTCGCCGCCGTCCGGCTCTTCGGGCGGCGGCTTTTGTGTACGCGAGTTTTCAACAAAGTGTTGACGTCGTGTTCCGGAGGGCGTTAGCTATCCGCAGCCCGTCCGACGCACCACGATGAACAAGCCACGGAGGCTCCCGTGACTTCACTCTCGAACCCGGGCCTCGCCCGGTTCAACGCCTCCGAGGACAGCACGGCCCAGGCCGCGCTGCACGAGGTGTGCGCCAGCTCGGCCTGGGGGAGCAAGATCCTCGCCCAGCGGCCGTACGCCGACATCGAAGCCCTCTTCGAGGCCAGTGACGCCGCCATGGCCGAGCTGACCGCCGACGACCTGGCCGAGGCGATGGCCGGTCACCCGCCGATCGGCAGGCCGAAGCCCGGTGACCCGACCTCCTCCCGCGAACAGAGCGGCATGGCCGGGGCGTCCGAGGCGCTCAAGGCCGAGATGCTCGAACTGAACCTGGCCTACCAGGAGAAGTTCGGTCATGTCTTCCTGATCTGCGCCACCGGTCGTACCGGTGAGCAGATGAGGGACGCCGTCCGCGAGCGGATCGAGAACTCGCCCGAGCAGGAGCGGGAGACCGTCCGCACCGAACTGGGCAAGATCAACCGTATCCGGCTGACCCGCCTCGTAGAGCTCGCAGAGGAAGCAAGCGCATGAGCACGCAAACCGCGGCATCGCCGCACAGCACGGTGTCGACGCACATCCTGGACACCAGCATCGGCCGCCCCGCCGAGGGCGTCGCCATCGCGCTGTCGGCCCGCAGCGGCCCGGACGCGCAGTGGGCGCCGCTCGGCGGATCGGCGACCGACGCGGACGGGCGCTGCAAGGACCTGCCGGCGCTGCCGGAGGGAACGACCCATGTACGTCTCGACTTCGAGACCGAGACGTACTTCGTGAAGAAGAAGCAAGCCGAGGCACAGCAGGACGCCCCCGCGCTACGGGACAGCGGCGTGTTCTTCCCCGAGGTGGCGATCACCTTCGCCGTCGTACCGGGCGAGCACTACCACGTACCGCTGCTGCTCAACCCGTTCGGCTACTCCGTTTACCGAGGGAGCTAGCAGACATGCCCACGATTCTCGGCCAGAATCAGTACGGCAAGGCAGAGAACCGCGTCGTCAGGATCACGCGGGACGGCGACACCCACCACATCAAGGACCTGAACGTCTCGGTCGCCCTCTCCGGTGACATGTCCGACGTGCATCTGTCCGGGTCGAACGCCAACTGCCTGCCGACCGACACCACCAAGAACACGGTGTACGCGTTCGCCAAGGAATACGGCATCGAGTCCGCCGAGCAGTTCGGCATCCACCTGGCCCGTCACTTCGTGACCAGCCAGGAGCCGATCCACCGGGCGCGCATCCGGATCGAGGAGTACGCCTGGGAGCGCATCGAGGCGTCCGACGCCAACTCGAAGTTCATCGGCTCCGACGAGGTCAAGCACTCCTTCGTCCGCAAGGGCCAGGAGACCCGGGTCACGCAGATCACCTACGACGGTTCGTCGTGGCAGGTCATCTCCGGCCTCAAGGACCTGATCGTGATGAACTCGACGAACTCCGAGTTCTGGGGCTACGTCAAGGACAAGTACACGACGCTCCAGGAGGCGTACGACCGCATCCTGGCCACTCAGGTCTCCGGCCGCTGGCGGTTCAACTGGACCGACGACGAGCAGCGGATGCCCAACTGGGAGAAGTCCTACGAGCAGGTCAAGAGGCACATGCTCCAGGCCTTCGCCGAGACGTACTCCCTCTCGCTGCAGCAGACGCTGTACCAGATGGGCTCGCGCATCATCAACAGCCGCAACGAGATCGACGAAGTCCGCTTCTCGCTCCCGAACAAGCACCACTTCCTGGTCGACCTCGAACCGTTCGGCCTCAAGAACGACAACGAGGTGTACTACGCGGCGGACCGCCCGTACGGCCTGATCGAGGCCACCATCCTGCGGGACGGCGTCGAGCCGCAGATCCCGGTCGACATGACCAACCTCTGACGCGGGACCGATCCGCCCCCGCCGCGGCCGGCGGGGGCGCATCCGGACCGGAGGACTCTCATGGCACAGCCTGTACCGGAGACGGAGGAAGGCTCCCGTGCACTCGCCGGCCTCACCCTCGCCGCGACCCCCTTCGGCATGGCCGGCTTCACGGCCCTGCGCGAGGCCCCCGTCCCCGCCCTGCCGAGCCCCCCTCGCCTTCGGCGCCCCCGAGTCCCAGCCCGCCGCGATGCCTTCAAAGGCCGGCCTCGACGACAACTCCCCTGGTGGCCGCCGCGCTCGGCGAGGGCATCGTCCCGCTCGCCGCGCCCACCTACTACGCCGATTTCCCGGCCTGGGCGCAGAGCGTCATCGGCTCCGGGATCAGCGCCGGAGCGCTCGTCGCGGTCTGCTCAACCTGTTCTTCCACCCTCTCGGCACCCGGAGCCGTCAACCGGCCTCGGCACTCAAATCCTCCTAGGGTCCTGCCGTGCCCACACAACCCAAGAGGAATGAAGGAACCACCGCCATGGCAGCACCTTCGGCACCCCAGCGCATCGTGATCGAGAACTGTGCGATCGCGACCGTGGACGCCCACGACACCGAGTACGCCTCCGGGCATCTCGTCGTCGCCGACAACAAGATCGAGTCCATGGGAGCCGGCAAGGCGCCCGAGGGCCTCGAGAACGTGGTCCGCCGGATCGACGCCACCGGTCACCTCGCGACCCCCGGTCTGGTCAACACCCACCACCACTTCTACCAGTGGATCACCCGGGGCCTGGCCACCGACCACAACCTCTTCAACTGGCTGGTCGCGCTGTACCCGACCTGGTCGCGGATCGACGAGTCGATGGCCCGCGTCGCGGCGCAGGGCTCGCTCGCGATGATGGCCCGCGGCGGTGTCACCACCGCCATGGACCACCACTACGTCTACCCCCAGGGGTCCGGCGACCTGTCGGGTGCCATCATCGGTGCCGCCAGGGACATGGGCGTCCGCTTCACCCTCGCCCGCGGCTCCATGGACCGCAGCGAGAAGGACGGCGGCCTGCCACCGGACTTCGCCGTCGAGACCACGGAGCGCGCTCTCGCCGCCACCGAGGAGACGGTCAGGAAGCACCACGACGCCGCCTTCGACGCGATGACCCAGGTCGCCGTCGCCCCCTGCTCGCCGTTCTCCATCTCCACCGAACTGCTCAAGGAGGGTGCGGAACTGGCCCGCCGCCTCGGCGTGAGGATGCACACGCACGGCTCGGAGACGGTGGAGGAGGAGAAGTGGTGTCACGAACTCTTCGGCATGGGTCCCACCGACTACTTCGAGTCGACCGGCTGGCTCGGTGAGGACGTGTGGATGGCGCATTGCGTCCACATGAACGACTCCGACATCGCCGCCTTCGCCCGCACGAAGACCGGTGTGGCGCACTGCCCGTCCTCCAATGCCCGTCTGGCCGCCGGCATCGCTCGCGTTCCCGACATGCTCAAGGCGGGCGTTCCCGTCGGCCTCGGCGTCGACGGTACCGCCTCCAACGAGTCGGGTGAGCTCCACACCGAGCTGCGCAACGCGCTCCTCATCAACCGGCTCGGCGCCCACCGCGAGGCCGCTCTCAACGCCCGCCAAGCGCTCCGGCTCGGCACCTACGGCGGCGCCCAGGTCCTCGGCCGCGCCGACAGCATCGGTTCTCTGGAGCCCGGCAAGCTCGCCGACTTCGTGCTCTGGAAGATCGACGGCATCGGCCACTCCTCGATCGCCGACCCGGTCACCGCGATCGTGTTCGGCGCTGCTGCCCCGGTGACGGCCTCGTTCGTCAACGGTAAGCAGATCGTCGAGAACAACCGCCTGCTGTTCGCGGACGAAGAGGCCATCGCCCGCGACGCTCGAGCGGAGGCCCAGCGCCTGGCCCGCATCACGGCTCAGGGCTGACCCCAGAGAAGTCCGGCCGGGGGGGACGGCCCCCGGCCGGCGGCCGCGGACCCGAGCGGGGTCCACGGCAGCCCTCGCCGGGGGGTGCGCGCGACAAAGGCGCGTACCCCTCGGTGAAGGTGACTCGTGCCAACAGGTTCCGGCACGGTCGCCTTCCGCACCACCGGTCTGGGCGATCCGGTATGTGCACGCCGCATCAAGAGCAACGACTGCATCACCTGCACCACCTCCATGACACCCATGTCCCCGATGACGTGTTACCCGACCGGAGGCACCGCCGTGGCCGCGCACACCTCGACCGCCGAGACATCAGACCGGAAGCATCCGGTCGACGAGACCCTTCCGCCGTTCAAGATGTTCACCACCGGGCTGCAGCACGTGGCCGCCATGTACGCGGGTGTGGTGGCCCCGCCGATGATCGTCGGACCCGCTGTGGGCCTCGACGCCAAGGACACCGCGTTCCTCATGGGCGCGAGTCTGTTCACCGCCGGAATCGCGACCCTGCTGCAGACGCTCGGCTTCTGGCGCGTCGGCGCCCGGCTGCCGTTCGTCAACGGCGTCTCGTTCGCCGGTGTGACGCCGATGGTCGCGATAGGCCGCGACCGCGGGTACGACGGGATCGCCGTGATCTTCGGCGCGATCATCGTCGCCAGCGTCCTGGGTTTCGTCCTGACCCCGTACTTCTCGAAACTCGTCCGCTTCTTCCCGCCCGTCGTCACCGGCACGGTCATCACCCTGATCGGCGTCTCGCTGCTGCCCGTCGCCTTCAACTGGTCGCAGGGCGGCAACCCCGCAGCCGACGACTACGGTTCGATGAAGAACATCGGCATGGCGGCGCTCACGTTCGTCGTCGTGCTCGCCCTGCGCAAACTGCTGCGCGGCTTCCTCCAGCAGATCGCGATCCTGCTGGGCCTGGTCGTCGGCACGCTCGTCGCCCTGCCGCTCGGCATGACGAACCTCGACGCCATCAAGGACGCCGGCCTCGTCGGCTTCCCGACGCCGTTCCACTTCGGCGCACCGCAGTTCGAGATCGCCGCCATCGTCTCCATGTGCATCGTGATGCTGGTGTGCATGACCGAGTCCACCGCCGACATGCTGGCGCTCGGCCGGATCGTGGAACGCCCCGCGGACGAGCGCACCATCGAGGGCGGCCTGCGCGCCGACACGCTCGGCTCGGCCGTCAGCCCGCTCTTCAACGGCTTCATGTGCAGCGCCTTCGCCCAGAACATCGGGCTCGTCGCGATGACGAAGGTCCGCAGCCGCTTCGTCGTCGCCGCGGGCGGCGGCATCCTGATCCTGCTGGGCCTGTGCCCGGTGGCCGCCTCGGTGATCGCCCTGGTGCCGCTGCCGGTACTCGGCGGCGCGGGCATCGTGCTCTTCGGCACGGTCGCCTCGAGCGGTATCCAGACGCTGGCGACGGCGGCCCTGGAGAAGGGTGAGAACGCGCTGATCGTGGCCGCCGCCGTCGGTGTCGGGCTGATCCCGATCGCGGCGCCCGAGTTCTACCACGCCTTCCCCGAGGACCTGCTGGTGGTGCTGGACTCGGGCATCTCCACCGGGTGCATCGTGGCGATCGCGCTCAACCTGGCCTTCAACCACCTGGGGAAGAGGAGCACGTCGCCGCAGGGCGCCGCGTCGGAGCCGGACACGGTCCCGGCGCAGGCCGCCGTGCACTGAGGACGCGGACACGACGCGGCGGGCGGCCCGGGAACAGTCCCGGGCCGCCCGCCCGCGTCGTTCGGGGGCGGCGTCAGCCGATGTGGTAACTGTCGCCGTAGACCTTCCAGTCCAGCGGTGTGTCCAGGCGGAGGTTGCCCTTGTTCAGGAAGACCCGCTGCGCGGTGTCCACGCGGCTGGTGTCCTCGTGCGCCTCCTCCTGCTTCATCGCCCGGACGCGGGCGTCGAGGAACGCGTGCAGGTACGCCTTCTCGTCGCCGCCCCGGGCCGGCGGCCTGGCCTTCGCCAGCGCCTTCCTGCGGATGCTGCCGAAGCTTGTGCTGTCGCCGCCGTCGCCGTGCATCACGATGGCGTCGTAGTAGACGAACTGACCGAGCACACCGAGGCCGTCCTGCTTGCCCCGCTTCACGGCCGGGTCGAAGTACACGCGGTCGCGCTCGTCGTTCTGGGCCTTCTTGAAGGCCGGGTCCTCGGCCGCCTTGCGCCAGTCGCGGGCGAAGCCGGGGTCGAGTCCCTCGTGCGAGTCGGTGCCGTCGACCTTCCGCAGCGCGGGCAGGTACTTCGCCAGTACGTTGCCGGGTTTGCGCTGCGTGTAGAGCTCGACCAGATCGAGCATGTCCCCGGTGCCGGAGCAGAAGCCGATGATGCCGGCGGTGTAGCCGCGGCCGTCCCCGATGTCCTCGATGTACCTGTACTGGGCCTTCCAGTCGAGCGAGGAGTTCTCCGCACTGGAGACGATCCGCATGGCGATGTCCTTCTTCGCCGGGTCGTCCAGCCCGACGGCGGCCACCACCGCCGGACTGCTGTGCTGCTCCGGTTCGGCGGCGCCCGCCGCGACGGCGGTGGCGGGAAGGGCGACGACAATCGCCCCGAGTACCACGCGCGGGAGGAGTCCGAGCCGGTTGCGGGTGCGCTTGTGGGGGGTGGGCACCGTGCCTCCAGGGGGAGTTCGCCGGGGAGTTGCTCTGTTAGGAAACTTTCCTACCAGCCTTCGCCGGGTCGCGTACACCCCTGCGGGCGGTCCGGTTGCGGCCGCTTCCTGTCACGCGCAGAAAGCCGCGACGGGTCCACGCGGTCGTCATCGGGGCCTCCGACGCCGAGGAGTGGCCAAGTGACCGGTTCGGGGGCGCCGGAGGAGCCTCAGCCGGCCTCCGCCGCCGCTTTCGTCTCCGGCTCCCAGAGCATGAGGTTGCTGAACAGCTCCGCCTGCTCGACGGCGTCGTCCAGGGCGTGGTGGGTGTGCCGGCGTGCGGACAGCAGCGCCGGCGGCATCGTTCCCTTCGCCACGGCACGGAGCGGCAGGCGGGCCTTCGTCGCGTACAGGGTCTTCATGTCCAGGCAGCCGGAGTGGCCGAACGGGCTCCCACCGGTGAACCGGATCAGGTACCAGTAGAGGAACGTCCAGTCGTACGACGCCGGATACCCGCACATCACCGGCTGCGCACCCGCCTCACGAGCGGCCTCGCGCACCCAGGCGGCGAACTGGGCCATCGCCGCCTCCGGTTCGCCGCCCTCGCGCAGCAGACGCCCGCGGTCGAGACCGCTGACGGCAAGCGCCTCGGGCACGAAGTCGTCGCTGATGGGCGGCAGTTCGCGGTAGAAGGTGCGTGCCTCGGGATCGGCCGGCGCGTAGCCGTCCGCGTCCTGACGGCCCGCGACGGCGGCACCGAAGCTGATCATCGAGTACGGGCCGGGGATCGGGCCGTCGGCCTCGACGTCGACGGAGATGTAGAGCGAGGGCTTCGGATCCGTACGGCGCGATGTGCGCGACGTGCGTGAACTGGGTGACGTGGGTGACATGGAGGGAGCATGGCAGCCGCAGGCCGGCGAGGACCGGGGGCCCGGCCGGCCGCGCGCGGTCAGCGGGCGTCCGCCGGCGTCCAGCCGGGGCGACGGCCGCTCAGGCCCACGATCCGGTCCAGCAGCGGTGCGCCGTCCGGCACTGCCACCACCGGACCGAAGATGCCCTCCCGCATCCCGTCGTCGCCCGTCGGGGTCAGCAGCTCCCGCGACACGGCCATGCTCGCCTCGTCGGGCGCGTACGGCCGGCCCGTGGCGCGGGCCAGGTCCCAGCCGTGGATGACGAGCTCGTTCAGCGCGACCCGGCCCGCCACGGCCCCTGGCAGCGTGACGCCCCCGGCCTGGGTCATGCCCTCCCACGCGCCCGGCCCCCTCCATGCCTCGACGAGCTCGTCCAGGCGCTGCGGAATCGCGGTGCGCCAGTCGTCGGCCAGCACCGGACGCTCGTCGTCCGGGCTGCCCTCGGTGGTCGGGCCGAGATCCTTGCGCGCGGCGTCCCGGAAGGCCGTGGCCAGTCCGTGGATGTGGGCCAGGATCTCCCGCACGGCGTACGCGGGGCACGGCGTCGGGTCGCCCAGCTTCTCGTCGCCGATGTGGGGGAGCAGTCTCACGATGCCGTCGGCGGCGGACCGGAGGTCGGGTACGGGTGTCGCCCCGGAGGCAGCAGGTGTGGCAGAGGCAGTCATGCAGGGGTGACCGGCCGCGGCCCCGGAACTCATCGGCGCACCGCCGGGCAGTCCGTCCACCCCGCAGGAGGCGCAGGTGAGCCGGTCGCTCGCTCGATCGGGCTACCCCGCGTCCGGTGGAGCCGCCTACGGCCTGCCCGGTTTCATACGCTCCCCGCGTGACTCGTACCACTGCGCTGAACACCGGACTCGACGACTTCCTCGCCTGGGCCGCCCGGGAGCGGGGCACCGCCCTGCCCGCGCGCCCCGCGGACGCGGTGCTGACCCTGCTCGCGCTGCGCGGCGCGGACCGCAGGAGCGGCGTGCCCGAACCGACACCGCAGCTGGTCGCCCAGGTGCTCCACGAGGACCTGCCCGGGCTGCTGTGGGCGTCCGACGAGGAGCTGGCCGCCGTGCCGGCCGTGCTGACGGCGCTCGCGGACCGCGTCCGCGCGGCGGGCCGTCTCAACGCCAAGCGGCACGCCCGGCTGCTCGCGGCGATCGACGACGCCGTGCCCGGCTTCCGCGCCGCCATGGCCGACCCGGCCGCCCTGACGTGGCCGCGCTGGTACGCCTCGCTCCTGAGGGCCGACGGCACGGACCCGGACGACGCCGACGCCGTACGGGCCTGGCTCGACGCGCACGAGCGCACCCCGCGGGCCGACCGGCCCGCGCTCCCCGAGCCGCTGCACCGCTTCGAGATCGCCGGCCGCACCTTCGCCACCCGCGCACGGCTCGCCGAGGCGCTGCTCGGGGCCTTCGCACGGGACACCGCCGGGACCTCTCCGGCCGGTCCGCTGCTCCCGGCCCCGCCCCTCGACGCCGACCGGCCCGACGACGCGCTCGGCGCCGAACTGGAACGCATCGCGGACGCGTTGACCAGCCGCTGGACCGCCGCCGGGCTGACCGAGGCGCTCGCCGGGCCCCACGCCGGCCTGGCGCCGAGCCCCGAGGCACTGCCCCACGCCGCACTCGCGGACCGCATGCTCGACGAACACCTCGACTACTACGGCGCGTCGTCGGTCCCCCTGCCGCCACCGGCCCGCGTGCCCGCCCCCGGGGACATCCGGGCCCTGCTGCACGCCGCCCCGCTCCCGGCCGCCCTGGCCGCCGGCGGCGACCTGGACGACGAACGGCGGGAGATCTCCGAACGCTGCGGCCTCCCCGGGCCCGCGACCCCCGTGTGGGACGAGGGCACACCGCAGGAGCTCGTCGAGCTGGCCGCCGACATCCTCGCCGCCCAGGTCGAGATGCTGCCCACCGTGAGCGGCCCGCAGGACAACTGGTCCCTGGACGGGGCCCACATCCTCTACTCCCTCTACGAACGCGGCAGCACACCGGACTCGGTGGCCCGCAAGGCCTCCGACACCGACGTCGCGGAGATCCCGCCCGAGCTGGAGGACGCCCCGACGCAGGTGCCCGCCATCGCACCGGCGGCGTACGAGACCCCGTCCCCCGAGGAGCTGTCGGTGCTGCTCGGGCTGCCCGGCCGGACCGAGGCCGACCGCGACGCGATCGACGCCACAGCCCGCCCCCTGGCCGCGCTCGTCGACCGCCTGGCAGAGACCGGCTGCGTGTTCCGCCGGGGCGACACCTTCGGCCTGACGCCGCTCGGCGGCGCGGTCGTGCGGCACGTGATGGCCGCGGGACAGGTCGCCGCGCCCGACGCCGGCACGGTCGCCGGATGGGACGCGGCGCACACCGTCGCCGCGGTCCGCAACTGGCCCCCGCGCATCGCGGCACGGACCCTCGCCGCCTGGGCAGACCGCCGGGCAGACGCGGACAAGGAGAGCGGCGCGGCCTGGGTCCCGCTGCTCACCGCGGTCTCCGAGGCGAAGGCGGCCGACCGCCAAGGGACCCGCGTGCGCGAGTGCTTCGCCCTCCTCGACCGGGCCGGCATCCCGAACGCGGCCCTGCGCGCCGTGCTCACCGACCCGGTGACCGGCGCCGAGGCGCGCCGCCTGCTGCTCGCGCGCGGCGAGGACGTCCCCGGGGAGAGCGTGCCGCCGAGTGCCCGGGCGACGCTGCTCGCCGAGGAACTGGACGCACGGTGGACGGACGACATGCGCGCGCATGTGGCGGAGCGGCAGGAGAACGGCGGCGCCCGCGTCCCCGGGCCGGACGAGATCCCGCCCACCACCCTGCTCCCCTCCTTCGACGAGGAGGCAGCCGTCTGGCCCGGAGGCGCTCCCGCCTTGATCCGGGCCCTCGCAGCCGAGGACCCCGGCACCGCCCACCGCGTCCTGACCGCCCTGCGGGACCACCACCCCGACAAGCGGGTGTCGGACGCCGCGGCGCACGCCCTGAAGCCCGCACACCGGGCAGCCGGGCGCGGCCGCCGCTGACCCCGTGGCGCCACGGAGTTGCGGATACCGTGGCGTCATGTCCGCGTTCATACAACAACTTCCGGCCCTGGTGGGTGTGGTGATCGGCGCACTCGGTTCCTACCTGGCGATCACGCGCGGCGACCGGGCCCGCTTCCGGCGCGAACAGGCGGCGCGCTGGGAGGAGCGGCGGCTGGCGGTGTACTCCGACTACGCGCGGTCCCTGAAGAAGTCGGTCACCCTGACTTACCGGGTCGCGGCCCACCTGGGCAACGACCCGCATCCGCACCCGCTTTCACCCGAGGACGCGGCGCCACTCCTCGCCGCGGCGAGCGACGCACGCGACCCGTCGGGCGAGGCGCTGTTGATGCTCGGCTCCCGTGACGTGGTGCAGAAGGCGCGCGAATGGGTCGTCGTGGTGCTGGAGATGGAGAGCTTCCTGCGCGAGGGCCGGCGCGCGCCGGACGCCTGGTCGGCCCTGCTGGCGAAGCAGCGCGCGGCTCGGGAGACGTACTACGCCGCCGTACGGGACGACTTGGAGCTCTCACCGGGCCACTCCGGTCGCTGGGAGCTGCCGCCGGGGCGCGACGCGTAGCAACGGCCCCCTCCGCGCGTGTCCGGACAGGGAATCGCGCAGGTCGGGCGAAGAAGGCCGACCGAGGCTCGCGTACAGCCGCGTACAAGAAGGCGCCCCGTCACCGGAACACTCCGGTGACGGGGCGTCGTCCTTCTCGGGCACTCAGTCGCGCGTGGCGAACTCCACGAAGGCCGCCCAGCCCTCTGCGGCCACCCGCAGCGTTGGTCCCGCCGTGACCTTCGAGTCGCGGACATGGATGGTGCCGGGACAGGCCGCGACCTCCACGCACTCGCCGCCCGACCCGGTGCTGTAGCTGCTCTTGAACCAGGCTGCTTCGGGCACAGCCTGTGCGGGCTCTTCGACGTTCATGCCTCTCCCAGCAACTTCTCGACGAGTTCCAGCGATTCGCGCGGAGTGAGCGCCTGCGCCCGGAGGATCCCGTACTGCTCCTCGAGATCCCGGACCGACGTCCGATCCGTGTAGAGGCGGCTGTCCTTGTACGCCTCCACATACGCGATCCTCTGCCCTTCTTTCGTCTCGATCAAGGTGAAGGGACCTTCCAGCCCAGCATGCTCCTCCTGCGCGATCGGCATCACCTGGACTTCGACGTTACGGCGATGCCCATGCAGCAGGATCTGCTCCAGCTGCCCCCTCATCGCAGCGCGTCCTCCATGAAGACGGCGTAACAGGAATTCCTCGATGACGAAGCTGATCGTGCGCAGTGGGGTGCGGGAGAAGATCTCCTGGCGGTCGAGTCTTGCTGCGACTCGCTGAGTAATGGTCTCTTCGCTCAGAAGCGGACGCCACATCCTGAACACCGCCCGCGCGTACTCCTCCGTCTGCAAGAGTCCGGGGACGGCCTTCGTCGCGTACACGTGGAGGGCCACCGCCTGCGCCTCCAACCGCGCCGCGTCCCGGAAGAACGCCGGGTACTGCGCCCGCGCGACCTCCTCCTTGCTCGCCTTCAGTAACCCGCCCGCGTCCAGCAGCTCGTCCGCCTTGTCGATGAACTTCGGCGGCGGAATGCGACGCCCCTGCTCGAACGACGCGATCGTCGACGCCGAGTACCCCGTCATCGACCCGAACTCGGCCCGCTCCAGACCCGCCCGGATCCGGCAGAGCTTCAACTGCTGCCCGAAGACGTGCAGGATCCCCGACCCCGCCTCGTGCTCGTATCCGTGCTCCGGCTGCTCCTGCTGATCGTCCACGACCCCGTACCTTCCCGTCCCCGTACCGTCCGCCCGCACACAACGCCACTCCGCACACCGCTCCCCGTGCCCAACTCCCCACGCCCCGCCCACGGTCACGCTCTACGCCGCGTACAGCACCGCCCGCCCCCGCGTACACCCCGCACCCGTCATCGCGTCCCTCCTGGTCAACGGTATGCACGGGCCGCGAGCGTTTCCCCCATGAACGGAGCGATTACCCCTCACGTGGCACCGGCCCAACCACCTGCCCACGCCCGCGAGTTCTCGATGCAGTTCACGTCCACCCCGCGTGGCGCGCGCCTTGCCCGCCGACTGGTGTCGCACCGGCTGGACGAGTGGGGCTACCCGTACGGCTCGACGCCCAACGAGACGATCACCCTCATCGCCGCCGAGCTGACCGCGAACGCTGTCCGCCACGGCCATGTCCCCGGACGGGACTTCCACCTCCGCCTCACCGCGAGCCCGAGCCCGACCCCGGCTCCCGCCCCGACCGCCACCCTCCGGATCGAGGTCGCCGACACCCGTACCGAGCGCCGCCCCGCACACGAGGTCGCCGACACTCCGCCGCCCCTCCACGAGGAGTCCGGCCGCGGTCTGTACCTCGTCGCCCGACTCGCCGACCGCTGGGGTGTGGCACCCCGGGTTGCCGCCCCGGGTAAGCAGGTCTGGGCGGAGCTGCACCTGCCGTCCGTCGGCCCCGGCGCCGGGCCTGCTTGAGCGCCCCGCATACCCACTCGGACTGCAGCGGGACGCCGCCCCGCCACCCCGTTGCGATTTTCGCAACGATTCAGTACGGTAAATGAATGGACGAGACTGTGAGCGACCGCGTACGCAGGGTCATGGAAGCAGCCTCCGTGAGTCAGGCTGCCTTCGCCGAGAGAGTGCGGCTCACGCCCGACAAACTCTCGAAGAGCCTGACCGGTGTCCGGCGCTTCACCTCGCTCGATCTCGCCCTGATCGCCGAGGCAGGCGACACCACGGTCGACTGGCTGCTCACCGGGCGTGCCCCGTCCCAGCCGTCGTTCGCCGCGCGGACCACTGACGAGAGCGTGCCCGAGCGGGACAAGGTGGACCAGGTCGCCCAGCGGTACACCGCCGCGTACGAGGTGCTGGAGCTTCTCGGCCGGCTCCCGAAGCTGCCGGCCCTGCCGGACGTCCGAACGGAACTGGCACTGCACATCGACCAGGGGAGGCAGCTCGCCGAGGACGCGGCCCGGGGCCTCGCGGCCACGGGGGAGTGGGCGACGGGACGCGAGACCGACGCGCTGATCGCGGCATGTGCCAAGGCGTACGGGGTGGACGTCGCGATCACGGCGTTGCCCGACGGGGTGAACGGAGTGACCTGGCAGACCGACACCTTTCGGCTCGTCCTCGTGAGTCCGAGCAGCGTCTGGACGCGGCAGCGCTTCACCCTCGCGCACGAACTCGGACATATCCTCGCCAGGGATGCGCAGGACCCGATGGTCGAGAAGCGGATCCGACCGGGCAGGGTGAAGGACCTCACGGAGGTCCGAGCGAACGCGTTCGCGTCGCATCTGCTGATGCCGGCTCCCGAAGTCGAGAAGCGATTCACACAGGTTGTCGCCGCCGACGGGCCGCTCGGCAGAGACGCCTTCGCGCGCCTCGTGGTCGAGTTCAAGGTGTCACCGAGCGCACTGGCCGTGCGGCTGGGGCAACTGGGGCTGATCGACAAGGACGTTCGGGACCGGCTCCGGGTCCTCACCGCGGAGACGTGCCACCTGATGGCGGGAGCTGCCGCCGAGTTCCAGCGGCAGCTGGCCTGGGCGGAGGCCCGGCAGTTCCCCGCCCGCATCGCGGATCAGCTCTTCAGCGGTTACACGGCCGGAGAGACCACGCTGCGGCCGCTGGCGTCGCTCCTCGGCGTGGAGGTGGACTGGCTGCACGACGTACTCGAGCCGGAACGCAAGGGCGCGGCCGATGCTCAGGCATCCGACCTCGACGCGAAGGACCCGGTCTTCACTCCATGAGGCTCTGCTGGTTCCCGGACAACACGGTCCTGTGCAATTTCGCTGCCGTCGATCGTCTCCCGCTGCTGGAAGCGGTGCTCGACGGACGAGGCCGTTGGACGCAGGCCGTGGCCTACGAAGCCGAGCAGTCGAGCAGGCATCATCCGCCACTGCGTGGGATATCGGAGGGCGGGTGGCTCAGGGACCCCATCGAGATCACGGACTCCCGTGAGCTGACCGAGGTGGAGCGGGTCCGCAGAGCAGTGTTCGGTGGTGTGGCGTCGCAGCCGCTGAAGCACCTCGGTGAGGCGGAGACGTGCGTACTGATCACCATGCGCGCCGAGTTACGAGACTCGGTGTGGATCACCGATGACCGATCCGCCGGCACCTACGCCCGTCGCAGAGGCATCACGACCAAGGAGACGTACGACCTCGTGAACGAGGCCGTGGTCGGTGGGCTGATCGCTCCCGGCGATGGTCACGGCGTGCTGGGGGCGATGGTGACCGCTGGCCGTCATCTGCATCGTGTATCCCGGCGCCCTTCGGACCTCCAACAGTAGGGCGTCATCAGGGCCCTGACGCAAAGGCCGGTGTCGTCCGCCGGGCCCGACGCGATGACCGTTTCGTACGCCTCCCCCGAGCACCGAGCTCGACCGTCAGGTTGGATAGGCCTCGTGGCGATCCATGTTCTTTCAGCTGACCAGGAGGGGAACTGTGGCCGAGTTGCTGCGGCAGGAACAGCTGGATGTCGAAGTCGCTTTCCGAGGGTTCGGCTTCCAGGAGTCCGATGACAGCGCGGTGCCTGCGCCGTTCGGGGACGACTACGAATGGGGGGTGTTCCTGAATCAGCATGTGCGCCGGTTCGATCTCTTCAGCGCAGGTCACACCCACACGGCCGCGGTGACGGTTCGCATCTGGGACGGCGAGCCGGAGGCGGAGAAGGCCGACTGGGACGATCAGGGAGAGGTTGACTTCGAGTCGACCACCGGCGATGTCGCAGTGTGGACGACGACTCTCGGTCGCTCGCAGCAGTTGATCCGCCTGGGTTCGGCGGGCATCTGGCGGGTCCGAGTCGGGTGTACCGGCCGTGCCGAGGTCGAGAGAGTGACACGCACGGAGGGCGGCGCGTACGGGGTGGAGCGGTACGTGATGGATTTCTGGCCCAAGGCACTCGAGCACTGAAGCGCCGGCTGCAGTTCACGGGCTACAGCAGGCTGCGCCCCGTTCGTTTCAAGGACCCAGCGGCAGACAGCCGATGCCCCGCCACAGTACCCATGTGTCCGGCAGCGGCGAACGGGCCTGGTCGTCGTCCGGCGCCCAGGCGTGGACCGGTCCTGCGCCGGTCGCGTCGAAAGGCCGCCAGCCGGGATCGCCGGACCGGGCGAACGCCGCCCAGGCCGCGACCACGCGCCGTGACAGACGGTGATCCGCAGGGGAAGGCGGGCCGCCGATGAGGAACTCGACGGCGGGCAGGGCGGGATTGCCGACGCGAAAGGCATGTCGGCACAGTGCCAGGCCTTCACGCCCTGGGGACCGGTGCGCCGCCGGTCGAAGCGGGACATTGCCGTCCCTCCGCCGCGTCCAGCATCAAGCCGCCCAGCACAGGAACAGGCGAACGTGCGGGCAACGACCTGGCCGCCCAGGCCACGGCCTCGGCGAGAGCGCCTCGCTCGATCCGGAACTCCATCCGTACATCCCCCATCGCGTCGCACCAGTTGGTCCGCGCACGCTATATGTCGCCGCTGACAACGCTCGGTCCGTCCCGGTACACCTCGTACAGGGCGAGGGAGTGGCTTCATCGAGCAGTAGTGACGTCACTGTCGACGGGCTTGGGAGGCACCCCGTTCGACGGTGGGGTGGTGTTGTTCAGTCAGGGAGGCACCGGATCTCAGGGATCGAGCACGGCGGCGACGGCCTCGATCTCGATGACCTTTAGGGTCAGGGCATGTCGATTCGGAAGCAGGCCACGCCGCCAAGGCTGATCACGGTCGGCGACGTGGTGGCCGCTCATTCGCGGGATCTTGGGGAGTGGACAGCCGCGCAGATAGTCCGGCTCGATGCCGATTCCCAGACAGCGGCCGTACTCGAGTTGGACTGGTCCGGCCCCGAGCCGTCGTCCGTGGCCGACCTCGGCGACGTCGCCCCGCTCAGGCTCACCCACCACTCATGGAACGGGGCGCTGTCCTTCTGCAACCACGCATGGGTCCTGCCCCGCAGCCACAAGGTCGTCGGCGCGATGCCCCTGCTCCACGACAAACCGGCGAACTGCTGGGCCTCCGGATGGCGCCTGGGCGATCAGCTCGCCCGGCAGCGGCGGTGGGAAAGCGGCGTCCACGAGGACCCGATCGCAGCCTGGAAGGCGAAGTACACCGGAGAGACGGTCAATGAATTCCTCAGCCGGCCGACAGCACCAAGACCGGAGGTCACCCACCTGACGATCACGGACATCGACTCCCTCGACTGCGCTCAGCTCGTCCAGCGCTTCCCCGGGGCGACCTGGCTCCATCTGCACGGACGCCTTGGCCTCCTCTCCGCCGCTGGCGAGCTGAACCGGCTGACCTCTCTCCAGGGGATCCGCATCGTTGACCTGTTCGGGATGACTGCAGAAGACAGTCTGCGACCTCAGTGCACGCCAGAGCTGGAATCAGTGGACCTCTACAGCATCGCTGCCGAGTACGCCTCAGCCATGCGCAGCACCTGGCGACCCGAGATCCCAGCGGGCACCTACGTGTCCGTCGTCCGGGCCCGCAAGCCCGAATGGGTCGAGGAGAACCGGAACAACCCGTTGCGCGACTGGGACGGTCGCGAACAGATCAGCACCGCCACCTTCAAGAGGGCTGTCGCCCAGTACAAGACGACTCGGAAGGCGATCCTTCACGTGTTCGCCGAAGAGCCCGCAGACGTCCGATCGACACGCATGGAGGAGATCGGGCGTGCCTATGGTGAGGCGTTCAACAAGCTTGACCGCCGATCGGGCTTCATCGAGACCGTTGAGCGCGAAGAGCTCTTCGCCGCCCTCGACCACATCGTGAACGAGGCCGAAGCACTCCACGGCCCTGGCCTCGAAGGCGCCCGTGACAGTCTTGTCGTCGGAGTGGAGTCCGTCCGAGACTGGTAGCGAGGCACCCGTCGTCCTGCCAACGCCCCGTCGGTTCCCGTTGGACCGCTCATGCTGGACCGCCTGCGCCGGCGCTAGTACGACGTCTCGCTCACGCTCGCCCGGTCCGAGGGCTCCGTCGTGGCCGTGATCTGCGAGCGGTGCCCGGTCGCGTCGAAGGTCACCGTCAGCGTCTCGGGCGCGCTCTGCGTCGTACTCGCGGTGAAACCCTGGTTCGGCACAGCCGATATGAGGCACACCCCGCCGCTGCCGTAGCGCACCGTCGCCTTGCCGCCGCGCGACGAGATCGTGTGCACGCCCGAACCGCCCTCCTCGCACCAGTCGCCCGTGTCCTCCCCGGACGGCCCGGCCGGTTCCTTCGGCGGCGGCGCGGTGGTCGTCCGGGACGCGGGCGCCGGAGTCACCGGGCGCGGCTTCACCGTCGTCGGGGTGGGACTCGGCGTCGCCGTGCGGGTCGGCTTCGGCCTGGGCTTCGGCGACGGGCTCGGGCGCGCGGACGCCGAGGCGTGCGGCGCGGCCATGAAGTCCTTCGGCGCCGACTGCGCCACCGGCGCGGTCGGGCGGGTCGAGCCCACCACGAAGTGGATCGTGATCACGACAGCCGTGACGCTGGCCGCGGTGCACGACAGCCAGATCAGCAGGTAACGCAGGAGGCGGGACACGACACCATAGTGACGGACCGGCTAACGTGCCTGCCCATGGCCTGCGTACTTGTCGTCGAGGACGACCCCGTGATCCGTGCCGCCCTGATCGAGGTGCTCACCGGGCACGGGTACGCCGTCCGCACCGCCCACCAGGGATTCGAGGCGCTGCGCGAAGTCACCCAGGCCCTGCCCGACATCGTCGTGCTCGACCTCGGACTGCCCGATATCGACGGTCTCGACGTCCTGCGCATGATCCGGGGCATATCGCGGGTACCCGTCCTCGTCGCCACCGCGCGCGACGACGACGCGGAGGTCATCAGGCTCCTCAACGCCGGAGCGGACGACTACATGGTCAAGCCCTTCTCCGGCGGCCAGCTCGCCGCCCGCATAGCCGCCGTGCTGCGGCGTTCCGTACCGGCCGCGCAGGAACGCGACCAGCAGCCGGTCGTGCAGGTGGCGGACCTCAGGATCGACCCGCTCGCCCGCACCGCGCACCTCGCGGGCCGCGAGCTGAGCCTGACCCGGCGGGAGTTCGACCTGCTCGCCTACCTCGCCGCCCACGCGGACCAGGTCATGTCCCGCCGGCGCATCCTCGCCGAGGTGTGGCAACAGCCGTACCTGGAGGACCAGACGGTGGACGTCCATCTCTCCGCACTGCGCAGGAAACTGGGCGAAAGGGCCTCCGAACCGCGCTATCTGCACACCGTGCGCGGTATCGGCATCAAACTGGTCGCCTCGCCATGAGACGAGCACTCGCGGGCATCGCCCTCGCCGTGACCTCCATGGTCGCGCTGTCCTTCCTCATCCCGCTCGCCCTCCTCGTACGCGAACAGGCCAGGGACCGCGTCACCACCGCCGCCGAACAGCGCGCGGGCGCGCTGTCCCCCGTCCTCGCCCTGACCACCAAGCGGTCCGACGTGCAGCAGGCCGTGGCCGAGCTGGACCTGCGCGACCAACTCGCCGTACGCCTCCCCGGCGGAGAGTTCGTCGGCAGCCCGCACGCACCGAAGGAGGCGCTGGAGCGCGCCGTACGGAAGCGCGAGACCCTGGCCATGGACATCCCCGAGGGCTGGGTCTACCTCCAGCCCGTCGTCCTGCCCGGCGACCGGGTCGCGGTCGTCGAGGCGTACGTGCCGGCCGCGGACCTCTCCCGCGGCGTAGGGGCGTCGTGGGGCGTCATGTCCCTGCTCGCACTCGGTCTGGTGGGCGGATCGGTACTGGTCGCCGACCGCCTCGGCGCCCGGGTCGTCCGCTCCTCGCGCGGGCTCAAGAGCGCCTCGCTCGCCCTGGGTTCCGGGGACCTGGACGTACGCGTGGAACCTGACGGTCCACCCGAACTCCAGGAGGCAGGCGTCGCGTTCAACACCATGGCCGACCGCGTCGTCGAACTGCTCGCCGTCGAACGGGAGATGGTCGCCGACCTCTCGCACCGGCTGCGCACCCCGCTGACCGCGCTCTACCTGGAGGCGGACCTCATGAGCGGTACACCGGGGGCGCGGCGGATCACCGAGGCCGTCGGCCGGCTGGAGAGCGAACTGGACTCCATCATCGCCGCGGCCCGCACCCCGCTCGCCACCACAACCGCCTCCCACTCAGCACCGGGGCGGCCGTGCGAGGTGACCGAGGTGGTCGCGCTGCGACTCGACTTCTGGTCCGTCCTCGCCACGCAGCAGGACCGTCTCTGCGAACGTTTCTTCACCCCGCGGCCGACGCCCGTGCTCTTCCCGGAGGACGACCTCGCCGCCGTCGTCGACGCCCTCATCGGCAACGTGTTCCGGCACACCCCGCAGGGCACGGCCTTCGCCGTACGCGTGGAGCGCACCGACCGGCACGTGCTGCTGACCGTGGACGACGCGGGGCCCGGAGTCGGGGACCCGGAGGCCGCGCTCACCCGGGGCGTGAGCGTCGGCGGCTCCACGGGCCTGGGCCTGGACATCGTGGCCCGCGCGGCGCACACGGCCGACGGCGAACTGCACATCACCCGCGCCCCGATGGGCGGGGCGCGGGTGCGGGTGTCGTTCGCGCTGGCGGGTGCCTGAGGAGCGGGCCCACCGGCGCGGGGGCAGCGGCTCGGGGGCAGCGGCACGGGGTGCGGCGGTGCGCGGTCCACCGGCTCACGGGGCTGAGCGCTCGCGGTTCGGCGCCTCGCGGTCTCCCGGCGTACGTCTACCGGCTCGCGCCGAAGTTCTGCGTCCACCACGGGCCGCCGTCGCCGACGTGGACGCCGACGCCCAGCTCCTCGAAGGAGCAGTTGAGGATGTTGGCGCGGTGGCCCGGGCTGTTCATCCACGCGTCCATGACCGACGCGGCGTCGGGCTGCCCCTGGGCTATGTTCTCGCCGAGCGTGGACCAGGCGTATCCGGCCGCCTCGACGCGGCTGGTCATGGTGGAGCCGTCGGGCCCGGTGTGGGACATCACGCCGGAGTCGGCCATGACGTCGCTGTAGTCGTCCGCAGCCTGCGTCAGCCGGTCGTTGGCGGTGACCGGTCCGCAACCGGCGGCCGATCGCTCCTTGTTGACGAGCGCGAGGACCTGCGCCTCGGCGCCGCTCGGCGCGCTGTCGCCGCCCGCCTGACTCGTCCGGGCCGTGGTGGCGGGCGTGTTCGTCGGCGTGCTCCTGTCCCTGCTCGCCGCGCGCTCGGCCGCCGCCGACCGCTCGGCCGATGCGCTGGGGCTCGCGCTCTTCTCGGACTTCGCCGGCTTGGCGGGGAGCGGGCTGTGCGAAGGGGACGGGCTCGCGCTGCGGGTCGCGGAGGGAGACGCGAGAGGCGTGGCGACGCCGCCCGCGACCTCGTCGGCCGAGCCGCTCGCCGTGTCGGCGCCGTCGGCCGACACCCGGTCCGCCTGCCCCTGGTCCCCGCCCGAGAAGGCGGTGACACCCGCGCCTGCCGCGACCGTGATCGCGCCGAGGGCCAGAACGATGCCCCGCGCCCGTGGAGCGCCCTTGGGCCGGGCGTGGGAACGGGACGGCTTGCGGGCGGCTCTGTGGGAACCCATGCGGCGACACCTCGGTGACGGTTCGAAGGATGGTCGGTCCAACGAAAGATCCCGGCAGGCGCGACCGCGCCCACCGGGATTCGTGGGGGGTTGAACGAGAGCGTAGGGGGGACCGGCTCCGGATGGTGCGCCGGAAACGCATCTTCAAGAAGCCATAAGAAAGCCTTGAGGCTGAGGCAAGGTACGTCCCGCCGCAAGGCTTGAAGCGGGCCGAGAGGTGTGCGATACAGGTCTGGACCAATGCTCGTCAGTCTGCCGCCCGCGGAGGCCCGACCGTGCGACGTCCCCCCACCATGGCCGCGTTGGCCTGCCTCGCCGCCCTGCCGCTCGCCGCGTGCGCCGGCGACCCCGAGGACACCGAACGCCCCACCACCCCCACCGGGGTCACCGCTCAGGCGAGCAGCGCCACCACCGTCCACGTCATGTGGGAGACCTCCTCGGACAACGAGGAGGTGACCGGATACGAGGTCTACGAGAAGGGCAACCGGGTCAGGACGCTGCCCGCCACCAAGCACATGGTCGACGTCGACCGCCTGAGCCCCCGGACCGCGTACCGCTTCACGGTCCGCGCCCGCGACGCGGCCGGGAACCTCTCCGGCCCGAGCACGGCGATCTCGGTGACCACCCCGGCAGCGGCCCCGGACGACCGCGGCGCGCCCACGCCCCCTGGCAGCGTGCGCGGCACGGTGGACGGCAGCAGGGCCGTGACCCTGACCTGGGCCCCCTCGACGGACGATACGGGCGTCACGTCGTACGACATCTACCAGGAGGACTCCCGCGTCCACAGTGTGCAGGGCACCCGTGCGACGGCCCACGTGACGGGCCTGCGCCCGGGCACGGTCTACACGTTCACGGTCCGCGCCCGCGACGCCGCCGAGAACTCGTCCCCCGACAGCGCCCCGGTCGACCTCACCACCGCACCGGCCCCGGGCGACAAGACCCCGTCCACGGCCCCGACGTCCCTGAAGGCCACGGCTCGCAAGGGGGCGATCGACCTGTCGTGGACGCCTCCGCGCACGGGCGCCCCGGTGCGCGAGCACCGGCTGTACCTGAACGGCCGCCCGGCGACGACGATCGTCTGGGGCGCGGAGCCACCGGCGGGAACAGCCACGTACACGATGACGATCACGGACCCCCCGGGCACCCGCTACAGCATCAAACTCCGCGCGAAGCTGACGGACGGCAGGTGGGGGGACTTCTCGGCGCAGCGGACGGTGGTGGTGGAGTAGGGGGGCCTCCAAGATCCGCCCGGCCGGGGCGCGGGCCGGCCGGGAACAAACCTCTCCGGCCCCTCGTTCCGCCGATCATGACCACGACGCACGAAGTCCTGCGCTACACCGCCTTCTCCGACGACCCCGCCGGAGGCAACCCCGCAGGGGTCGTCCTCGACGCGGCAGGGCTCGACGACGCCGCCATGCTCGCGATCGCCGCCGAGGTCGGATACAGCGAGTCCGCGTTCCTGACGGCGCCGCCGCAGGGGCTCGGAGGGGAGACCGGGCGGGCGTTCACCATCCGGTACTTCAGCCCCAGGGCCGAAGTGCCCTTCTGCGGACACGCCACCGTCGCCACCGCCGTCGCTCTGGGTGAGCGCATCGGGACCGGGGACCTGGTGTTCGCGACACGGGCGGGGACCGTGCCGGTGACGGTGAGCGAGGAGGGCGGGACGCTCCGGGCCACGCTCACCACGGTCGAGCCGCACAGCGAGGTCATCGCCGACGCGGACCTGACCGAGGCGCTGGCCGCCCTGCGCTGGCCCGCCGCCGACCTGGACCCGGCGATCCCGCCCCGCATCGCCTTCGCCGGTGCCCGCCACCTCGTGCTCGCCGCCGCGACCCGTGCACGACTGGCCGACCTGGCCTACGACTTCGACCGACTCGAAGCCCTGATGCGCCGCCTCGACCTGACCACGGTGCAGCTGGTGTGGCGGGAGTCGGAGCGCGTCTTCCACGTACGCGACCCGTTCCCCGTGGGCGGCGTGGTCGAGGACCCCGCGACGGGCGCGGCGGCAGGCGCGTTCGGCGCGTACGTGCGTGAACTGGGCCTGGTCCCCGAAGAGTCGGTGCTCACGCTCCACCAGGGCGAGGACATGGGTCGCCCCGGTGTCCTGACGGTGGAGCTGCGGGCGAGGGACGGGCGGGTACGGGTGACGGGGACGGGCGCGCGGATCGGGTGAGGGAAAGGCGGCGGCCCAGTCTGCGTGAGCGTCCCGCCCGGCCCGTCGCCCCAGCCAGCTGCCGCGGGGCGACAACCGCCCACGCCGCGACGGAGCGTCCGCGCCGGCCGTGCGAGGGGACGTCAACTCTCCACAAGAGCCGCACACTTGACGGGGAAATCCGGCTTGCCTCCAAAACGCGCTGCGTGGTTAATGGTTTTCACTCAGTGATCAGGCATATCGCCCGGACCTCAGGGGACAGACAACCGATGCAGACGACGGAGTCGACCGGCGAGCCGGAGGGCGTACCACGGCATGCCACGCAGGAGGCCACTCAGGGGGCGCCGCCCTCTGCGCCGCCCCCCGGCGTGCCGCACGTCCCCGCGCAGCACACGCCGCAAGCCACACCGCCCTTACCTCCCGTGCCACCACGGTTTGTCGGCGGCATCGATCTACGGGTCACCAAACGACTGCTGTGGGTGGGAGGTGCCGCCTACCCCCTGCAGAACATCGCGCGGGTGCACACCTTCACCCTCCACCCCAAACGCAAGGAAGCGGTCCTGCGCTTCCTGAAGAACCTGGGCATCACACTCGCCGTGGCGATCGCCCTCACGATCCTCGGCGGCATGGCCGCCTTCGCGAGCCGGGAAGCGGGCAGCGGAATCGTCACGTTCGTCTGGCTCGGCACCTTGGCCGCGCTGATCTACTCCCTGGTCGAGATGATCTCCGTTCTGGCGGCGCCGTCCCACTACGTACTGGCCGTGGAGACGTCCGGCCCGTCCACCGCGGTGGTCACCAGCAGAGACCCGCAGCACCTGAACCACCTCGTCGGGCGCATCGCGCACGCGATCGAGCATCCCGACACCGAGTTCCAGGTGAGGGTGGACACCATCACGATCAGCCCGAGGAACTACTACTTCGGGGACAACGTCAACATGTACGGCGGTACAGGAAACGTGGGGGTGGCCAACTGATGAGCGGCGACAGCTATTTCTTCGGCGACAACGTCAACATGCACGGGGGCAGCGGCAACACCGGCATCGTCAAGAACCAGGGGGCCGCCGCAGCCGCCCCGCCCGTGTCTCCCGCTGTCCAGGCGGCCGTCGAGGAGCTCCTCCGGCTGGTCGAGGACCTCCGCGACAAGCTCCCGCCCGCGAGCGCCCAGGTCCTCGACGACTCCCTCCCGGACGTCACGGCCGATGCCACGGCGCAGCCGCAGATCCGCAACCGCGCCCTCCTGGCCATCGCCGGCATCGCCGCGACGGTCGGCGCGATCGGACAGCCGGTCCTCGACGCGGCCAACAGCCTTATGGAGCTGCTGGGCGCGAAGTAGTAGAGGAGGGCCGCTTCACCGGCACCGAGGCCGTCGGGTGGGTCCGTCCCCTGCCCGGCGGCCCTGTCTCGTGGTCATCTGCGGCCGTCCAGCAGGCGGGCGAGGTCTCCCGGCGTCACGTCGAAGGGAAGCCGCCCGTCGTCGAACAGATGGATGCCGCAGGTGCGGTAGATGTCGTCGGCCGCCTGTGAGCAGATCATCTTGTCCGAACGCGCCACGCGCGAGCGCAGGAAGCCGGTCGCCAGTGGCAGCCGGAAACGGTAGGCCGCCAGGTAGAAGTACGTCGTCCAGTTGTAGCCGGTGCCGACCCGGCTCCGGGCCTCGGCGACGACGGCGTCCCGCTGGTCGCTCCGCAGCTCCCAGGGGACGACGGCCTGCTGTCGGCCCTCGTACTTCGACCAGGGGCTGATGACAGCCCCACCCGGCTGGGCCTCGAAGACGGTGCCGTCGTCCAGGGCGACCGCCACATGCGTCCAGCGGCTCAGGTCTCCGTTGAGGGCCTGGAGCAGCCACACCAACTTTCCGGCCAGGCCGCCTATCTGGGTCAGGACGATGGAGCCGGGCAGGGGAGCAGAAGCCATGGCGGTCACCTCTCAGAGGACCTGCGGATCCGTGAGCCGAGAAGTCGGCGTCGTCGTCCAGGTGAGTATTCCCAGCGTGCTGTGCAGTCCAGTCCAGTCCCGTCCTGTCGGCTCCGGCCCTGGACTGTCCCGTGACCGGGCGACCGATGTCACCGTGTGCTGGTGCCCCATTCGACGGCGACCTCCCGGTGCGCTGTCGCGTTCGGTCGGGACCCGCAGGCGCTGTAAGACGGGTGGCTCGCGCCCAGTGGGCAGCGGTTCGTGTCGGAACGGTCCCAGGCCCGTGCCCCGGTCACCGTTCAGGTGTTCCAGTTACTCGAGACGCGGGAGTGGTTGGCAGCTGCCGCAGATGGACGGGCGGCAGGTACGCGTTCGGGTGAGGTGAGCGGCCTCGGCGACCACGCCGCCCCCGTCACCCCAACCCCGCCCGCTGCGCGTGCAGTTCCGAGCGAATCAGTTCCAGCAGGCGCCCCACCCAGTTGCGGCCCCGGCCCGCGTCGTCGCCCCAGAAGGCCGAGTCCGCGTCGGCGTAGACGAGAGTCGCGTCGGCGGTCGACAGCAGGAAGTCGGCGAGGTCGGGGTGCTGGGCGTACTTGGCGCGCAGCAGGCGGTGCATGACCGCGGCGCGGGCGTGCTCCCAGCCGTCGTGCTGCGGGGCCTCGGCAGCGAGCCGGGCCGCCGCGGCCGCGGTGTCGGCGTTCGTGATCGCGGTGCGGACGGCGGGATCCGCGGTGGACAGCGCCCAGTACGCGTGCGCCGCCGAGGGATACGTGACGCCGTCGATGTCGACCGGCGCCGGGAAGTCCGTCCGCAGCGACAACTTGGTCCGCGCCTCCGAGGGCTTCAGTGGGTAGACGTGGGGGACGTGGACGGCCGGGGCGTGCGGCGTCGCCGGGCCGTCCGCAGGGACACGGGAGGGCCGTTCGGCGATCCAGCGGGCCCGGTCCTCGAGGAACGCGATCGCCTCGTCGTACTCCTCCTGCGTGACCGGGTCGTCCGGCCACTCCTCCGTGTGCCCGCCCGGTCCCGCCACGAGGACCTTGAGCGGCTCGTCCCTGTGGTCCATGTCGCCCAGTGCGTAGATCCGCTGGGTCCTCGGAATGGCGTGGTACGCGGCGCGGACCTCGGCGCGCCTCTCCTCGGTCCGGTCGGCGAGGAACGCGTCGACGGCCGCCAGGCACCGGTCCGTCGAGTCGGGGCGGCCGTTGAGCTGGTCGATCGTGTCCCGGACCTCGGCAAGCATCACCTCCGGGGTGAGCCAGGTGCGCGGCTCGTGGAACGTCCAGCCCGCCAGGTCGTGGCCCGACGCCCGTGCGCCTTCGGGGAGTTCGGTGGCGACCCATCCGCTGCGGAGCTTCTGCTCGAACTCGTCGAGGGTGACCAGGCCCCAGCAGTCGACGAGCCCGTCCGCGTAGATGAACAGGTCGGTGAGGAAGTAGTCGCCGTTGCGGATGAAAGCGTGGCGCCACGTGCCGGGGACGCGGACGCCGTCCGCCATGCGATGGGTGACCCGTCTGCCGATCATGACGCCATTGTGCAGGTCCTCGTATGCACAGGGGCACGGGGTGGGTCCCCGGCAGAAAAGCGCGGGCGGAGGACCGGCCGGAGAGATGGATGACCGGCGGGAAAACCGGGTGATCACTACCTCGGCCCCTGTCTGGCCGCCCGGACCCGCGACGGACTCGACCGGTTGCCTGCCACGGTGCCGGGCCGCGAGACCAAGGCCCGTCTCGTCGCCTGGCTGCTCGCCGACCCCGCGGACCTGCCGGCCACCCTGCCCTTCGCCACCGGTCTGATCTCTGCGCCCGCCTTCGAGGATGTCACGTGTCAACGCGTCGCGGTCGTGACCGGTCGAGTCTTGCACCATGGTGTTTCCCCCGTTCAAGCCTCTCGCGTAGAGGCGCTGATCAGTATCTTCCTTGGGCCTTCACGCCGAGGCGGGGGAAGCGGTGTTTCCTCTCGGCCATTGCTCAAAACCCGGTGCGGGACGAGGACCAGCGGTAGGGCCGCCGCCGCCTCAACGCTCGTTTGGCCGTGGCGCAAGTTGGCAGACTCCGAGTCGGAACCCGCCTGCTTGGTGCCGTGCCTCTATCCGAGTCTCTCTGTCTCACCACTGGAGTGTCCGTGGACCTGACGAACCGCAAGCTCTTCCCCCTCGATCCCCATGCTGACCCCATGGAGGAGGCTGAGCAGCTCCGCGCGCTCGGACAACTGGTGGCGGTGGAACTGCCTGGAGGGGTGCCGGCCTGGGCAGCCACAGACCTCGCCACGGCGCAGCGGGCTCTCGGGCATGAGGACCTGACGAAGGATCCCGCTTTTTGGCCCGCGCTGGCCGATGGCCGGATAGCGGACGACTGGGAACTGATCGCCCTGGTGCGTGGGGCCGGGATGCTCCACATGGACGGCGCCGATCACCGCAGGCTGAGGCACTTGGTGAGCTCAGGCTTCGCGCGGGCGCCCATCGAGGTGCTCAGGCCCCGCATCGAGCAGACAGCTGAGGAGCTGCTGGACCGGTTGGCGGCCACGGCCAGTCCTGATGGCACCGTCGACCTGCGGGAACACTTCGCATTCCCGCTGCCTGTGACCGTCATCTGCCATGTCCTGGGCGTACCGGACTCGTCGGTCGCCGAGCTGCGCAGCCGCTTCGATCGCCTCGTCACGCCCCAGAAGGGCGCCACCGGGGACGATGACATCCGGGTGGCCGTGGCAGACATTTACAGCTCCCTGTCGGCGCTCATCGACTGGAAGCGCACCGATCCCGGGGACGATCTCACCACCGCATTGATCCAGGCCAGCGACGACGGAGACCGTCTCAGCCAACAGGAACTGATCGAGACACTGTTCCTGGTGCTGATCGCAGGGCACGAGACCACGATCAACTCGATCACCAACACGGTCCACGCCCTCCTGCGGCACCCGGTCATGCTGGCGGCCGCCCTGGGCACCGAGGATGATACGACCTGGGCCAATGTGGTGGAGGAGGGCCTTCGTTACTCCCCTCCCGTGCGTCACGTCATCCTGCGGTACGCGGTGAAGGACACCGAGATCGCGGGCGTTCGGGTTGCCAAGGGTGACGCCGTCCTCGCCAGCGTCCTACCCGCCGGGCGGGACACGGGCCGACACGAGCACCCCGACGCATTCGACATCGGAAGAACCACGAGCCGAGAGCATGTCGCTTTCGGGTTCGGTGCGCACTACTGCCTGGGAGCGCGGCTGGCCAAGCTGGAAACGGAGATCGCGCTTCGTGCACTCCTGCGCCGCTACCCCGACCTCACGCTGGCTTCCGAGCCTGCCCGCCTGACGTCGATCTCGCTCCAGGGTTACCAGTCCCTGCCTGTCCATCTGAACGGCGCGGACGGAACGCCGACCGGTGCACTGCCGGTGGACCAGGACGCAGCCGTGACTACCTGAGCGGCGCGGGCCGCCGAATAACCCGGGCGAGCGGCGGTTTTCGCATCGCCCCGTGGGGTCCGGATCACGTGATCCGGACCCCACGGCTGTTTCTGGCGTCAGCCAAAGAGCCTGCGCCACCACGGCTTGCGGACCGCGACCGCGACCGGCGCGGGCGCGGGGCCGACCGAAGGAGCGGCAGCCGGCAGCGGCTGGGCGGAGGACGAGGGGGACGGGCTGCCGCCAGCGCTCTCCTTCTTCGGCCGCAGGGGCGTGAAGCGCGCGGGCAGGTTGTCCAGGCGGGAGGAGACCAGGGAGCCGGTCACGTGCAGGTCGTCCTCGGGCACGGCGAGCTCGATGTCGTGCAGCCGTGCGAGCAACGTGTCGATTCCTGTGTCCGCGATGGCCCGCCCGATGTCCTGGCCCGGGCACTCGTGCGGCCCGGCGCTGAAGGCAAGGTGTGAGCGGTTGCCGTGCACCGGGGCGGACAGATCGGGCCGGATCTCGGGATCGACGTTGCCGGCCGCCAGGCCCAGCATCACCAGGTCGCCTGCCTTGATCTCCTGGGTGCCGAGCCGTGTGTCGCCGGTGGCCCATCGGGTGGGCACCACGGTGAGAGGCGGTGCGTCCCACATCACCTGGTCCAGCGCGTCCGGCAGCGTCATCGCACCCCCGGACAGGCTCGAGCGGAAGCGCCGGTCGGTCAGCACCATCCGCAGCGTGTTCGCGATCAGGTTGGTGGTGTTCTCGGTCGCAGCGACGACGGCGTGCCGCAGGTGCTCCATCGCCTCGTCGTCCGTGAGGGCCGACTCGTGGCGCAGCAGCCAGCTGGCGAAGTCGTCGCCGGGCTGCTCCTTCTTCCGCTTGACGAGATCCTGCAGAACACCCACGACGAATTGGTTGCTCTGCAGCGCTGTTTCGGTGCCCTTGACCATGTCACGCACGGCTGCACCCAGCGGCAGCGCGTCCTGCTCGGACACGCCGAACTGCCGGGCCATGACGAGGACCGGCAGCTTCTCGGCGAAGTCCGCCACCAGGTCGGCCCTGCCGGTGCCGGCGAAGTTGTCGACCAGCCGGTGCGTGTAGCGCACGACATGGCGCCGGATGCCGTGCCGGTTGAACCGTGCCAGGCCGTCTGTCACTGCCGCCCGCAGTCGTGCGTGCTCCGGGCCGTCGGTGAAAGCCAGCAGCGGTTGCCATGCGGTCAACGGCAGCAGCGGGGAGTCGGGCTGCAACCGGACGTTCCATATGCGGGAGTCGTTGGAGTACAGGGAGGGCGAGCGCATGACCTCCAGATTCTCCCGGTGTCCCAGTACCAGCCAGGCCGGTACGTCACCGGGAAGAAGCACGGGCGCCACCGAGCCGTGCTCCTGACGCAGCTTGGCGTAGAACGCGTAGGGCTCCTCCGCTTCCGGTCCGTACATCCGTCGCACCCCAGGACCGAGTGTGTGTGCCGGGCACCCGGGAGGCGGAATCGCCGCGGCCGATATGCCTGACGAGTCGGGGTACGGGGTGGTCACGAGGCCTCCGGGAAGCAGCGGCGCGGGGGTGTCGCGCACAGATGGCATAGAGGAGCGCACGCAGCATATCTGTCGTCCATACCGCCCGAGCGACGGTCTTGTGCCGAACTCCGGCCTGGATACGATCATTTGGTGATCTGTGGCCTCGCACTGAGGGCCGATCTGGTGACGGGATCTTCCTGTTTCCGGCGGGTGTACGACCGAGAGAGAAAAGGGTTCCTGGTGTCAGCTGGTTTGCAGACGGTTCCACGCGCTCCTGGAGCGGTTCCGCTTCTGGGCCACGCTCTGGCCTTGTGGCGCGATCCCCTCGGCTTCGTGAAGTCGCTGCGGCAGCACGGTGACCTGGTCCGTATCGATTTCGGGACGATGCCCACGTACGTGGTCACGTCGGCCGAGCTGGTCCACGAGGTGACCGTGAGGAAGGCGCGCAGCTTCGAGAAGGGGCGCTTCTTCGACCGGCTGCGGCCGCTCGCCGGCAACGGCCTGGCCAACGCGAACGGCGAGCTGCACCGCGCGCACCGGCGGCTGATCCAGCCGATGTTCTCCAAGGACCGCATCGCGGCCTACTCCGAGATCATGAGCCGCCACGCCCAAGAGCTGGCCGACTCCTGGGAACCCGGGCAGGCGATCGACCTCCAGCATGCGATGGCCAAGTACTCGATCGACACGCTTACGTCGACCCTGTTCTCGACGCACATCGGGCTGCCGGCGGTCGAAGCCATTCGCGTCAACCTGCCCGTCGTGATGAAGAACCTGCTGATACGGGCGGGGTCACCCAAGGTCTTGGACCGGCTGCCGATCCGTGCCAACCGCGACTTCGATGTGGCGAGCAAGGCGCTGCGCGTGGTGATCGATGAAGTGGTGGCCAATGCCCGGCGCTCGGGAGACACCGAGCGGGGCGACCTGCTGTCGATGCTGCTCGCGGCCCAGGACGCGGACAACGGAAAGACGCTCTCCGACGTCGAGGTCCGCGACGAACTCAGCACCATTCTGTATGCAGGGGTCGAGACCACCGCGGCCGCGCTCGCCTGGGCCTTTCACGAGGTGGCGAACCACCCCGAGGTGGAGAAGCAGCTGCTTTCCGAGATCCGGGAGGTCGTCGGCGACCGGCCCGTCACCATCGCGGACGTGCCCCGTCTGGAGGGAATCCGCCGCGCGCTGGACGAGACCATCAGACTGCACGGGGTCACCTTCCTGATGCGCCGCACCACCGAACCGGTAGTGCTCGGCGACACCGAAATCCCCGCCGGCACGGAGGTCGGCTTCAGCCTCTACGCCATCCACCGCGATCCGGCAATCTACGTGAACGCCGACACCTTCGATCCCGACCGCTGGCTGCCCGAGCGCCGGGACGCCATCCCACGCGAAGCGTTCGTACCCTTCGGCGCCGGCAACCGCAAGTGCATCGGGGACCAGTTCGCCTGGACGGAGGCCACGATCGCCATTGCCACGCTGCTCGCCCGGTGGCAGTTCACCCCGAAGCCCGGCCATCGACCCGAGGAAGTCGCTTCAGCAGTGGTCCACGCCGACAGCATCCCTATGACAGTTCAGCCGCGCAGAGGCTGAACCAGTTCCGCACCGAGCATCGCATCGAGAAGCATGAACGCCCTCTACACCAGCATCGGAATCTCGTCGCGATGGCCCTCGCCGGGGCGGCGACCTTGTTGGCCCAGTGCACGACCGCACCGGGTCCTTCGAGCGGATGTCAGGGCTGCATCGGCGGACTGGTTTGTGAAGGTGGGCGCCGGCAGCCAGTCAATCTCGTCGACTGGGTACCTCATGCGCACGGGTGAGAAGACGACTGGCAAAGACTGCGGGCAGCTTACGCCGAGCACCGGCTCCCACAGCACCTCTGCCAGCGGCATCCGGAGCCGCACATCAGGCAGCCGCGACAAGATCCGTTCAACCGCCGTCGCCACCAGTGGACCGACCACTCTCTGGGCGCCGATCGGCAGGGCGTGCTGGACAGCTCCGGCCTCACCCCGCGTCGGGGCGACGCCGAAGTGGCCGACGGCGGCGAGGTGTTCGCCGTGTACCCGTACATGCAGGACGCGACGCGCGTGCGCCTGCTCGCCGCCTCGGACGTGGTCACGGCCCTCGCGCCGCGCTGACACGCCACCGCCCCCGGTGCTGTGCGGTACCGGGGGCGATGTGCGTCAACGGGTGGTGTCAGCCGACCAGTTGCTCGTACGCCGGCAGCGTCAGGAAGTCCTCGTACGACTCGTCCAGCGCCACCTTCAGCAGCAGGTCGTGCGCCTGCTGCCAGTTGCCGGCGGCGAACGCCTCCTCGCCCAGCTCCGCGCGGATCGCGTCCAGTTCCTCCGCTGCGACCTTGCGGGCCAGTTCCGGGGTGGCCCGCTCGCCGTTCTCGAAGACGACGCCCGCGTTGATCCACTGCCAGATCTGGGAGCGGGAGATCTCCGCCGTCGCCGCGTCCTCCATCAGGTTGAAGATGGCGACCGCGCCGAGGCCGCGCAGCCACGCCTCGATGTAGCGGATGCCGACCTGGACCGCGTTGCGCAGGCCCTCGTAGGTGGGCCTGGCGTCCAGGGAGTCGATGGCGATCAGGTCACCCGGCGCCACCGAGACGTCCTCGCGCAGGCGGTCCTTCTGGTGGGGCTTGTCGCCCAGCACCGCGTCGAAGGACGCCATGGCGATGGGGACCAGGTCCGGATGGGCGACCCACGAGCCGTCGAAGCCGTCGCCGGCCTCGCGGTCCTTGTCGGCCTTGACCTTCTCGAAGGCGACCTTGTTGACCTCGGGGTCCTTGCGGGAGGGGATGAACGCCGCCATGCCGCCGATCGCGTGCGCGCCCCTCTTGTGGCAGGTGCGGACCAGCAGTTCGGTGTACGCCCGCATGAACGGGGCGGTCATGGTGACCGCGTTGCGGTCCGGCAGGACGAACTTCTCGCCGCCGTCACGGAAGTTCTTGACGATGGAGAACAGGTAGTCCCAGCGGCCGGCGTTCAGGCCGGAGGCGTGGTCGCGCAGCTCGTAGAGGATCTCCTCCATCTCGTACGCCGCCGTGATCGTCTCGATCAGGACGGTCGCGCGGACGGTGCCCTGCGGGATGCCGACGTAGTCCTGGGCGAAGACGAAGATGTCGTTCCAGAGGCGGGCCTCCAGGTGCGACTCCGTCTTCGGCAGGTAGAAGTACGGCCCCTTGCCGAGGTCCAGCAGGCGCTGGGCGTTGTGGAAGAAGTACAGGCCGAAGTCGACCAGGGAGCCCGGCACCGGGGTGCCGTCGACCCGCAGGTGGCGCTCGGTGAGGTGCCAGCCGCGCGGGCGCATCACGACGGTCGCGAGCTCCTCGGCGGGGCGCAGGGCGTACGACTTGCCCGACCGCGGGTCGGTGAAGTCGATGCGACGCTCGTAGGCGTCGATCAGATTGAGCTGGCCGAGGACCACGTTCTCCCAGGTGGGGGCCGAGGCGTCCTCGAAGTCGGCGAGCCAGACCTTGGCGCCGGAGTTGAGCGCGTTGATGGTCATCTTGCGGTCGGTGGGTCCGGTGATCTCCACCCGGCGGTCGTCCAGGGCCGCGGGCGCCGGGGCGACCTTCCAGGAGTCGTCCGCGCGGACGGCGGCGGTCTCCGGGAGGAAGTCCAGCGTGGAGGTGCGGGCGATCTCGGCGCGGCGGGCGGCGCGGCGGGCGAGCAGCTCGTCACGCCGGGGCGTGAACCGCCGGTGCAGCTCTGCCACGAACGCGAGGGCCGCGTCGGTCAGGACCTCTTCCTGCCGGGGCAGGGGCTCGGCTTCGACGATGGCCAGCGGGGACGGCGCTGGTGCGGACATGAGCTGTCACTTCCTTCAGCGAGCATTTCAGCGAGCTTCTAGCGAGCGTCGCGGGCTTCACGAGGGGCGCCGGGCGGCCGTCGGGGCGCCACAGCGTGGCACTCAGTGCCAGGGCTCCGGGGTACGGCCGAGGGGCGCCCTCCGATGGTCAGGCGCTTCTGAACAGTGGATAGTAGTTACCGCATGGTGGAAGTTCAATGGTTTGTTGATATCGAGATTCTCCGGGTCGACAGAACGTGTCGCTCAGTGCCACGCCGCTCACTCAAGGTGCCTCAGGTCCCCGGGCGTGTCGATGTCGTACTCCTCCGCCACGTCCCCGCACTCCACGAGCGTCAGCTCCCCCTCGTGCGCCGCCACGTACGCCCGCGCCCCGCGGTCCCCGACCGCGCTCGCCGCGATGTCCGCCCAGCGGTCCGCGCCGAACACGAGCGGATGGCCCCGCTCGCCCCCGTACGCCGCCGCCGCGAGCGCCGCACGCGACAGACCCGCGGCCCGCACCCGCGAGACCGCCCGCGCGCCGATGCCCGGCTGGTCCACGAGCAGGACCAGCACCGCGTCCACGCCCTCGCCGGGCAGCGAGGCGAGCCCCGCCCGCAGCGACGAGCCCATCCCGCTCTCCCAGTCCGGGTTCTCGGCCACCGTGCACCCCGCCAGGTCCGCCGTCTCGCGCACCGCGTCGGCCGCCGCGCCCAGCACGACATGAACGGGCCCGCACCCGCCCTCCCGGAGGACCCGTACGGCGTGCTCCACCAGTGGCCTGCCGCGGTGCGTCAGCAGCGCCTTCGGCCGGCCGCCGAGCCGCCGCCCGCCGCCCGCCGCGAGCAACAGGCCCGCGACGACGGGCTCTTGGGGGCCGGAGTGCGGCTGAGGGTGTGACATGAGGACTCCTTGGTCCATTTCGGGGCACGAGGGCCGGCCGGCGCGTCCGGGCATTTCGCGCGGGCTGCAACCGCACGGCCCGCCCCGGCCGTCCGACGTGGAGAGCATGGGGTGACCTTGGATAAGGTTCACCTCCAATACTGAGGTTCGCCATGGGGGATCGAGAGTCGATGAGTGGGCGCGCGCACCAGGGAGCGGTGTTCCAGCCGCTGGGTGAGGACGATCCGAAGACGGTCGCCGGATACAGGATCGCAGCCCGCCTCGGCGCCGGCGGGATGGGCAAGGTCTACCTGTCGTACACCCCCGGCGGCCGGCCGGTCGCCATCAAGGTGATCCGGCCCGACTTCGGCCAGGACGCCGAGTTCCGCCGCCGGTTCGCCCAGGAGGTGCAGGCCGCGCAGCGCGTGCAGGGCCTGTTCACGGCACCCGTGATCGACGCCGACCCGGACTCCGAACAGCCCTGGCTCGCCACCGCCTACGTGCCAGGTCCCTCCCTCTCCGACGCCGTGGCCCAGCACGGCAGGCTGCCGGTGGAGACCGTGCTGCTGCTCGTCGCCGGCATCGCCGAGGCGCTGCAGATCATCCACGGCGCGGGCATCGTCCACCGCGACCTCAAGCCCGCCAACGTCCTGCTCGCCGCCGACGGCCCGCGGGTCATCGACTTCGGCATCGCCCGTGCCGCCGACGCCACCTCGCTGACCAGCAGCGGTGTCACCATCGGCACGCCCGCGTTCATGGCTCCGGAGCAGGCCGCGGGCAGCCATGTCACACCCGCGACCGACATCTTCGCCCTCGGCCAGATCGCGGCGTACGCGGCCACCGGCAAGGCGGCCTTCGGCGAGGGCACCTCGCACGGGGTGCTCTACCGGATCGTCCACGAGGAGCCCGACCTCACCGAACTCCCGGACCAGCTGCGCGAACTGGTCACGCGGTGCATGGTGAAGGACCCCGCGGGCCGCCCCTCCGTCGCCGAGATCCTGGGCATCTGCCAGGCGGCCAACGGCGAGACGGTGCTGCGCCGTCCCGAGGAGTGGCTGCCGAGCGTGGTCGCCGCCGAGATCACCACCCGCAAGGCCGCGCCCGCGCCGCCCGTGACCCCGCCGGCCGGGCAGCCCCCCGCGCAGCCGGCCGGGGCACCCACCCACATGCCCACCGCGCACGCGGCGCCGTCGACGCCGCCGCCCGGTTTCGGCCCCGCGCCGCAGCCGCCCACGCAGCCGCACGCCCCCTCCGGTCCGCAGGGCCCGTACGGACAGCCCCACGCGCAGCCGGGCACCCAGCCGCAGCCGCACGCCCAGCCGACGTACGGCTACCCGCAGCCCGGCCCGCAGGGCCCCGGCTACGGCTATCCGCAGACGGCCGCCCACCCGCAGCCCGGCGGCCCCGTCCCCTACAACCCCGCCGCCGCCACCGGCCAGACGGCTCCCGCCGCGCCCAAGAAGAAGACGGCGCGCAATCTCGCCATCGCCGTCGCGGTCACGCTGGTGCTGGGCGTCGCCGTCGGCGGCGGTACGTACTTCGCCCTGTCCGACGACGGCAAGGGCAAGGAGAACCGGAGCCAGGACAAGAGCGGTTCGGACAAGCAGAGTTCGACCCCGAAGCCGGACGGCACCCCTTCGGAACAGGGTGACGGCGGCAACGGCGTCGACTCGCCGCCGGACGAGCCGGTCGCCGACCCGACGCCGAAGACGTACACCGGGATCAACCTGGTGGACCAGTACCACCTCACCCTCGACGACGACCCCGTCAAGCCCGTCGACGACGACTCGCCCTCGGACGTCTACTACAGCGACATCAGCGAGCAGATCCGGACGGAGAACGGACGGTACATCCTGCTGCGCAGCGGCCAGACGGCCAGTCTCGACACCTGCCGGACCGAGACGCGCTACGCGACCAGCATCGACCTGGACGTCCTGTCGAAGGGCGCCAAGTTCTGCGTGCTGACGGATTCGGGGCATGCGGGTGTGGCGACCTATCAGGGGAAGTCGCCCGACACCGATCCCAGTCAGTTCATCACGCTCGATGTCATCGTGTGGCGCAACGCGATCGATCCCGCCCCTTCGTCCTGAATTCTGTCTTTGCTGTGGCGCGTCGCGGGCCGGATGGCGTTAACTGGCCCGCACCCCGCGGACGTTTCGCCGTCCGGCGGAACGCGGTCGCGGGCACAAGGACGTGCGAGGGGCTGGGCTTTGTTGCGGAGCGTGGGGCAGACGCGGGTGACAGGGAGCGGCGAGGATCCGAGAGCGGCGGCGTTACGTGCTGCGGTCGCGCAGCTCCGGCGTGAACTGGCCGGGTACCGTGCCGAGTTCGGTGACCGGGCGATCGCCGAGGACGAACTGGCCGTTCTGGCCGCGATGATCGCCGCGGGCGACCCGGAGATCCCGCGCATGCGCCGCTCGCTGCTGCTCATCGCGGGCGCGATCGGGTCGGTGAGCGCGCTGTCGCCGGCGCTGATGCAGGTGAGGAACGCGGTGGACACGTTCGGCGACGTGCCGCCGCGACGGAAGGTCTGATACCGGCGGGGCCGCTGCGCGGACGCTTTCCCCACCCCACCCCACCCCACCCCGGCCCTTCCCGAACCGGGGATCCGCCCGGGCCCCACGCTGCCCTGGCGGGCGCGGCTTCGGGGCACTGTCCGGCGGAGCCGGGACTCCCGCCCCGGACCCGCCCTGCTCGGTCGCCGGGCGGGCGGGGCTGCGCCCCAGGACCGGGCGCTCGGCGCTCTGGTGGGCGTGGGCTTCCGGGCTCTGCCGCCGGACCGATCGGGCATGTCGGCCCCGACGGCGTTCGTGGCGCGGGGCCTTGGGCGGAGCCCCGACGGGTGCGTCAGGTACGTGCAGCCCCCGACGCGGACGGGCGCGCGCTCAGGACTGCGGGGACGTGCTCGCCAGGGCCGTGGAGAGGTCGTGCGCGACCTCCTGGAGGATCGGCACGATCTTCTCCGTCGCCGCCTCCGTCACCCGCCCCGCCGGCCCCGAGATCGAGATCGCCGCCGCCGTCGGGGAGTTCGGCACGGGGACCGCGAGGCAGCGCACGCCGATCTCCTGCTCGTTGTCGTCGACCGCGTACCCCGCCCGGCGGACCTGTTCGAGCGCGGCGAGGAAGCCCTCGGGCGTCGTGATCGTCTTCTCCGTCGCGGCCGGCATGCCGGTGCGCGACAGCAGCGCCCGTACCTCGTCCGCCGGGGTGTGCGCCAGCAGCGCCTTGCCCACGCCCGTGGAGTGCGGCAGGACGCGCCGGCCGACCTCGGTGAACATGCGCATCGAGTGCTTGGAGGGCACCTGCGCCACGTACACGATCTCGTCGCCGTCCAGGAGCGCCATGTTCGCCGTCTCACCGGTCTCCTCGACCAGGCGGGCGAGGTAGGGGCGCGCCCAGGTGCCCAGCAGCCGGGACGCGGACTCGCCGAGCCGGATCAGCCGGGGGCCGAGGGCGTAGCGGCGGTTGGACTGCTGCCGTACGTACCCGCAGGCCACCAGCGTGCGCATCAGCCGGTGAATGGTCGGCAGGGGGAGCCCGCTGCTCGCCGACAGCTCGCTCAGCCCGACCTCGCCACCGGCGTCGGCCATGCGTTCGAGCAGGTCGAAGGCGCGCTCCAGGGACTGCACGCCGCCACTGGCGGCGGGCTTGGCTGCGTCGGTGGTGCTGGCGCTGGACGTCGGCACGTCGGCGGTCCTTTCGGGCAGGCAGGGCAAGTCAGCAGCCTACCGGGCGTGTGCGTGGGGCACATCGCCGCCGTCGAGGCGTCTTTGCCGGTCAGGGCCCGTTTGTCCGGGTGTCAGCGGGCTTTTCGGGCAGGCCCGCGGCCTCTCCGTTGGGCGAAGCGACCCACATGACAGTGGAATCTTACTTCCACTTTGTGGAAACGTCCAAGCGTGCGGTCCGGGGCGGGCGGGTCTTGACGGGCGTCGATCGGAAGTGAAGACTTCTTCAACAGTTCGTTGAATTTCTGGCCCGCCGAAGCAGATTCGGCGATCGCCTGCGTTGATGCATGTGAGGGGAGCTGGTGTCCGACGTGGACGGGACCGTGGACGTGAACCTGGTGCTGCGCTCGACGCGCGTCGTCACCCCGGAGGGCACGCGCGCCGCGACGGTCGCCGTCGCCCACGGGAGGATCGCGGCGGTGGGGCCGTACGACGCCGAGGTCCCGGCAGGCGCCCGCCTGGAGGACTTCGGCGACGACGCGCTGCTGCCCGGCCTCGTCGACACCCACGTCCATGTGAACGACCCCGGCCGCACCGCCTGGGAGGGCTTTTGGACCGCCACCCGTGCGGCCGCGGCCGGCGGCATCACGACCCTGCTCGACATGCCGCTCAACTCGCTCCCGCCGACGACCACCGTCGGGCACCTGCGCACCAAGCAGGACGTCGCCCGCCCCAAGGCCCATGTCGACACCGGCTTCTGGGGTGGTGCGATCCCGGACAACGTCAAGGACCTGCGGCCGCTGCACGACGCCGGCGTCTTCGGCTTCAAGTGTTTCCTGTCGCCCTCCGGCGTCGAGGAGTTCCCCGAGCTCGACCAGGAGCAGCTCGCCCGCTCCATGGCCGAGATCGCCGGCTTCGGCGGCCTGCTCATCGTGCACGCCGAGGACCCGCACCACCTGGCGTCGGCCCCCCAGCGCAGCGGCCCGAAGTACGCCGACTTCCTCGCCTCCCGGCCGCGCGACGCCGAGAACACCGCCGTCGAGGGCCTGATCGCCCACGCCGAGCGGCTGAACGCGCGGGTGCACGTACTGCACCTGTCCTCCAGCGACGCACTGCCGCTGATCGCCGCCGCCAGGCGCAGGGGCGTGGCGGTCTCCGTCGAGTCCTGCCCCCACTTCCTCACCCTCACCGCGGAGGAAGTCCCCGACGGCGCCACCGAGTTCAAGTGCTGCCCACCGATCCGGGAGGCGGCCAACCAGGACCTGCTCTGGCAGGGGCTCGCCGACGGTGTCATCGACTGCATCGTCTCCGACCACTCCCCGTGCACCACCGATCTCAAGACCCCGGACTTCGCATCCGCGTGGGGCGGCATCTCCTCGCTCCAGCTGGGTCTGCCCGCCATCTGGACCGAGGCCCGCAAGCGCGGCCACACCCTCGACGACGTCGTCCGCTGGATGTCCTTCGCCCCCGCGAAGCTGGCGGGCCTGAGCGACAAGGGCGCCATCGAGGCCGGCCGCGACGCCGACTTCGCGGTCCTCGCCCCCGACGCGACGTTCACCGTCGACCCCGCCGAACTGCACCATCGCAACCAGGTGACCGCCTATGCGGGCAAGACCCTGCACGGCGTCGTCCGGTCGACGTGGCTGCGCGGCGAGCGGATCGTGGAGAACGGCAACGTGGCCGAGCCGACGGGCCGGCTGCTCGAAAGGAACAACTGAAACCGTGTCCTCTTCCTCCCTTCCCTCCTACACCGGTGACGCCAGCCCGTACGGCGGCGGCGACCCGTACGCCGACTACCGCACCCCTGGGCCGTCGGGGTTCTCCTTCACCCAGTACGCCGACCTCGCCGACCGCCGTCTCGGCGCCGGTGTCATCGCCGCCAACGACGAGTTCTTCGCCGAGCGCGAGAACCTGCTGAAGCCC
This sequence comes from Streptomyces sp. PKU-EA00015, assembly GCF_013387495.1. Lineage (GTDB taxonomy): Bacteria > Actinomycetota > Actinomycetes > Streptomycetales > Streptomycetaceae > Streptomyces. The sequence continues at coordinate 153,518 of NZ_JABZEE010000010.1, forward strand.
GAGGCCGCCGAGTTCGACCCCGAGCACTTCGGCCACAAGGGCAAGATCATGGACGGCTGGGAGACCCGGCGCCGCCGCGGTGTCTCCGCCGGGCAGCCCCACCCCACCGACGAGGACCACGACTGGGCGCTCATACGCCTCGGCGCTCCCGGCGTCGTACGCGGCATCGTCGTCGACACCGCCCACTTCCGCGGCAACTACCCGCAGGCCGTGTCCGTCGAGGGCACCTCGGTCGCCGGGTCCCCCTCGCCCGAGGAGCTGCTGTCCGGCGACGTGAAGTGGACGACGCTCGTCCCGCGCACGGCCGTCGGAGGCCACGCCGCGAACGGCTTCGCCGTCGACGCCGAGCAGCGCTTCACGCACCTGCGCGTCAACCAGCACCCCGACGGCGGCATCGCCCGCCTGCGCGTGTACGGCGAGGTCGCGCCGGACCCGGCGTGGCTCGCCGCGCTCTCCACGTTCGACCTCGTCGCGCTGGAGAACGGCGGACAGGTCGAGGACGCGTCCGACCGCTTCTACTCGCCGGCCACCAACACCATCCAGCCCGGCCGTTCCCACAAGATGGACGACGGCTGGGAGACCCGCCGCCGCCGCGACAAGGGCAACGACTGGATCCGCTACCAGCTCGTGGAGCAGTCCGAGATCCGCGCCGTCGAGATCGACACCGCCTACCTCAAGGGCAACAGCGCCGGCTGGGCCGCCCTGTCCGTGCGCGACGGCGAGAGCGGCGAATGGCGCGAGGTGCTGCCGCGCACCCGCCTGCAGCCCGACACCAACCACCGCTTCGTCCTGGACGCCCCGGCGGTCGGCACCCACGCCCGCATCGACATCTACCCCGACGGCGGCATCTCGCGCCTGCGCCTGTTCGGTTCCCTGACCGACCAGGGCGCGGCCCGGCTGGCCGCCCGCCACCAGGAGCTCGGCGGCTGACGGTCCGCCGAGGGGCGGGCAGGCACGACACCCTCCCCGCCCCGCGCGCGGGGCGCACCGGCCGACAGCAACGGTGCGCCCTGCACGCATACCGGGCGCGTCGTGTCACGTCGGGCACCCGGGTCACGCGACCACGCCGAGCGCCCGTGGCGTCCGTACGCAGAACACTGCCCCACGGGTATTCCGGTCGGTATACTCCCGGCATGGACACCACGATCAAGGTCGACTCCAGAACCCGCGACCGGCTCGCGGCCGTCGCACAGGCCCAGGGGACCACGATGCGGTCCCTGCTCGCCGAGTTCGCCGAGTCCACGCTCACGCCGGAGGAGCTGAAGGAGCGTGCCGAGCGCACGCGCGCTTTTCTCGAGACGGAGTTCGGGCATCGCGTGGACGACGCCGAGTCCGGTCACCTGCGAGCCAGGATGCGCGCGGCCCAGACGGCCCACCGTGACGCCCTCCGAGCCGCCGGTATCGGTGACGTCGCGTGAACCTGGACCACTTCGTGCTCGACACGGAGACTCTCCTGGCGCTCGGCGGCAACAAGCAGGTGTCCGGCCTGATCCACATTGCTGCAGGTGACGGATCCGTGCGGCTCTGGGTCCCGATCATCAGCGCCCTGGAGGCCGAACGGCAGCGGCCCGGAGTCATCGACTACGTCGGGATCCTCGACACGCTGCACACTCTGGACGCCGACTACGAGTGCGCGCACGCATTGGCGCAGCTGCATGCGGGCGGTGTCCCCTTCGGGGTCGCGGCCGCGGTACACGCCGCCCGTCCGACGATCAGCCGCCCCGAAGGAGCGCTGGTGGCGACCGTCGTTCCTGACGCGTACGACGGACTCGGAGTGCCGGTGATGGACCTCAACCGCTGACGGACGCACCGAGAAGTGCTGCCGATGAGTTTTCGGTGCCCGTGCGGTCTGCCCTGATGACCGAGACGACCGACTCCGAAAGCGCAGGCACCGTCATGGCAAAGCTCAGCCTCACCCAGTTCGTCTCCCTCGACGGCGTCTACCAGGCCCCCGGCGGCCCCGACGAAGACCGCCGCGGCGGCTTCGACCAGGGCGGCTGGTCCGTGCCGTACGGGGACGAGGACTTCGGCCGGTTCGTCGACGAGGTCTTCGAGCGGCCCACCGCCTTCCTGCTCGGCCGCCGGACGTACGAGATCTTCGCCGGCTACTGGCCCCTGCAGACCGACCCCGCCAACCCGATCGCGTCGAAGCTCAACGCCCTGCCCAAGTACGTCGTCTCGACCACCCTCGACACCGCCGACTGGTCCGGCACCAGCATCATCCGCGGCGACCTGGTCAAGGAGGTCACCGGCCTGAAGGAGCGCACCGAGGGCGAGATCCAGATGCACGGCAGCGGCGCCCTCGCCCGATCGCTCATGGCGCACGACCTCATCGACACGCTCCACCTGCTGAGCTTCCCGGTCGTGCTGGGCAAGGGTCTGCGCCTGTTCGCCGACGGTGCGACGCCGACCGCCTTCCGGCACGTCGACGCGAGGACCACCGGCTCCGGCATCGCCATCCACACCTACGAGCTGGCCGGCCGACCCGAGTACGGCAGCTACGTCTGAAACATGTAGCACCCACACGTCTCGCCCCGGTACGGTGATCGCTCCCGTGAGCGAGCCGCCGACGCCTCCGCCACGCCTGTCCGCCGGAGACGTTGGAGACCCAAGGTGTCGTCGATCGCCCTGTCCGCCCCCGTGCTCGCACCGCGCCGCGCGTGGCTCACCGATCTGCCCGTCCTGCTCGTGGCCGTCGTCTGGGGCGCCAGCTACCTCGCGGCCAAGGGCATCACGACCACGCACACCGTCGTCGCCGTGCTGGTCCTGCGCTTCGCACTCGTCGTGCCGGTGCTCGTGGTCGCGGGCCGGCGGCGGCTGCGTGCGCTGAGCGCGGCCCAATGGCGCGGGGCCGGACTGCTGGGGCTCGTCCTGAGCGGGATCTTCCTGCTGGAGACGTACGGGGTCGTGCACACCTCGGCCACCAACGCCGGGCTCATCATCAGCCTCACCATGATCTTCACCCCGCTCGCGGAAGCGGCCGTGACGCGGCAGCGGCCCTCCCGCTCCTTCGTCGCCGCGGCCGGCGTCTCCGTCGCCGGAGTGGTGCTGCTGACCCAGGGCGGCGGCTTCACCACGCCCTCCGTCGGCGACCTGCTGATGCTGCTCGCCGCTCTCGCGCGCACCCTCCACGTCCTGGCGATGGCCAGGACGAAGGCGGTGCGGGGCGCGGACTCGCTGTCGCTGACCACCGTCCAACTGGGCGGGGCGCTCGCCGTGTTCGCCCTGCTGGCGACCGTCCCGGGTGCGGGGGACTCGCCGTGGTCCGTGGCGGTCGGCTTCGGGCCGGGGGAGTGGGCCGGCCTGCTGTTCCTGTCCCTGTTCTGCACCCTGTTCGCGTTCTTCGTGCAGATGTGGGCCGTGCGCCGCACCTCGCCGTCGCGCGTCAGCCTCCTGCTCGGCACCGAGCCGCTGTGGGCCGCGGCGGCCGGCATGGCGCTCGGCGGCGAACACCTGGGCGTGCCGGGCCTGCTGGGCGCGGCCCTGGTCCTGACGGGCACGACGTGGGGCCGCCGCGCGGCGGACGGCGGCGGCACGGCGCCCGCGGCGGCCCGCGGCCGCACGCCGGCTGGAGACGCTCGCCGAGCATGAACGGGAGGCGGCGGTCGGCGTCGGAAGGGGCTGCTCGAACGCCGACATCGAGTCGACGCTGTACACGAGCGTTCCGACGGTCAAGACCCATGTGCCGACGCATTCTCGCCGAGCCGGGGCTCAACGACCCTGTCCGGATCGCGCTGTCGGCCCATGACGCCGGACTTCTGGACGAGGACGGTCCGCAGAAGTCGCCGTAGGCTGGGCGAATGACGATCGTCGATCTCGCCGAGTTCGGTGCGGACTTCACGGCGGACCCTTATCCCTACTATGCGCGACTGCGTGAGGCGGGGCCCGTTCATCAGGTGCGGGGCGCCGACGGCGGCCGGTTCTGGCTGATCGTCGGCCACGAGGAGGCACGGGCGGCGCTCGCCGACGCGCGGCTGTCCAAGGCGCCGGCCACGGTCGGCGTGACCATGCTCGACGAAGAGGTCGTCGGCCCCAACCTGCTGGTGCTCGACCCGCCCGACCACACCCGGCTGCGCAAGCTCGTCGCACGCGAGTTCACCGGCCGGCGCGTGGAGGCGCTGCGCCCGAGGATCCAGCAGATCACCGACGAACTGATCGACGCGATGCTGCCGGCGGGCCGCGGCGACCTGGTCGACGCGCTCGCCTTCCCGCTGCCCATCATCGTCATCTGCGAGCTGCTCGGCATCCCGGCCGCCGACCGCGACGACTTCCGCAAGTGGTCCAACGCGATCGTCGCCCCCACCAGCGCCGAGAGCGAGTCGGACGCGGTGCACCGGCTGCGCGGCTACCTGGACGAGCTGATCGAGGACAAGCGCTGCGCCGGTCCCGCGGACGACCTGCTCTCCGCCCTGCTGTGCACCCGCGCCACGGACGACGACCGCCTCTCCGCCGCCGAACTGCGCGCGCTGGCCTATCTGTTGCTCATCGCCGGACACGAGACCACGGTCAACCTCATCTCCAACGGTATGCGCGCGCTGCTCACCCATCCCGACCAGCTCGCCGCGCTGCGGGCCGACTTCTCGCTCCTCGACGGCGCCGTGGAGGAGATGCTGCGCTACGACGGCCCGGTGGAGAACGCCACCGTCCGCTTCAGCGTCGCCCCCGTCCCGTACGGCGACACCGTCATCCCGCCCGGCGAGATGGTCCTCGTGGGCCTCGCCGCCGGCGACCGGGACCCGGCCCGCTATCCCGAGCCGGACCGCTTCGACATCCGCCGCGACACCCGGGGCCATCTGGCCTTCGGCCACGGCATCCACTTCTGCCTGGGCGCGCCGCTGGCCCGGCTGGAGGCCCGTGTCGCCGTCCGCTCGCTGCTGGAGCGCTGCCCGGCTCTCGCCCTCGACGAGTCCTCCGCGTACGAGTGGCTCCCCGGCCTCCTGATGCGCGGCGTCCGCCACCTGCCGGTGCGCTGGTAGGCCGGTGACCGACGGGCCCGGCACCGCGCACACCCCACCTGACGATGTGAGAGGAACGCCGTGACCACCGAAGCCGCCACCGTTGATCTCGCCGCGCTCGGCGCGGACTTCACCCGCGACCCCTATCCCGTCTACGCCGCGTTACGCGAGCGGGGCCCCGTCCACCGGGTCCGGCTGCCCGAGGGGCACGAGGCATGGCTCGTCGTCGGTTACGAGGCCGGGCGCGCCGTCCTCGCCGACGACGCCCTGTCCAAGGAGTGGCGCAACGCCGCCCCCGACCTCGGCGCCTCCCAGCTGTCGGCCGGCATCACCATGCTCAGCGCCGACCCGCCCCGGCACACGCGGCTGCGGGGGCTCGTGGCGCGTGAGTTCACCATGCGGCACGTCGAGCAACTTGCCCCGCGCGTGCAGCGGATCACCGACGAACTGCTGGACCGCATGGGGCCCACGGGCAGTGCCGACCTCGTCGACGCGTTCTGCTTCCCGCTGCCCATCGCCGTCATCTGCGAACTGCTGGGCGTGCCCTTCCTCGACCAGGACTCCTTCCGGCGCTGGTCCAACACTGCTCTGGCCTCGACCGACCGTGCCGAGCGTCAGGCGGCGGCGGGGGAGCTGTCACGGTATCTGGCCGGGCTGCTCGCCGAGAAGCGCGAGAAGCCCGGCGACGACCTCCTGAGCGCGCTCATCCACCGCGCCGACGGGGACGACGACGACCGGCTCGGCGGGGACGAGCTGATGGGCATGGCGTGGCTGCTGCTGATCGCCGGCCACGAGACGACGGTCAACCTGATCTCCAACGGCGTTCTCGCGCTGCTCACCCACCCCGAGCAACTCGCCGCGCTGCGGGCCGACTTCTCGCTGATGGACGGGGCCGTGGAGGAGATGCTGCGGTACGACGGGCCCGTGGAGACCCCGACGTACCGCTTCACCGTCGAGCCCTACGAGATCGGCGGCACGGTCATCCCCGGTGGCGGACAGCTGGTCCTGGTCGCCCTCGCGGACGCCGACCGCGACCCGGCCCGCTATCCCGAGCCGGACCGCTTCGACATCCGCCGCGACACCCGGGGCCATCTGGCCTTCGGCCACGGCATCCATTACTGCCTGGGCGCGCCGCTGGCGCGTCTGGAGGCCCGTGTCGCCATTCGCTCGCTGCTGGAGCGCTGCCCCGACCTCACCCTCGACGCGCACCCGGCCGCGCTCGCGTGGCGCACGGGCATGCTGATCCGCGGCCCGGAATCCCTCCCGGTCCGCTGGTGACCCCGGGGGCCGCTGCCCCCGGACCCCGCGCCTGTGCGCGACGCGCCCATGGGGGCTCCGCCCCGAGCCGCGCACCCCGATCTCCCCCTACGCCCTTCGGGCGTGCGAGGTGCCCCCAGCGGGGCTTGATCTCGCGCAGCGTCCGCGTGGGGGCTCCGCCCCGAACCCGCGCCGGTGCCCCCAGCGCACTGATTTCGCGCCGCGAAATCCAGCCCGTCCGGGCCCCGCGTCCGCCAGACCGCAGGAGGCGCTCGAGGACACCGTGCGCAGGGCGGTACGGGGGGTCTGGGGCGAAGCCGCCGCGGGGCCGGGGGGCTCAGCCCGCCGGGATCTCCTCCACCCGCACCGGCCGCCGCTCTCGCCGCGACAGCTCGCACGCCTCCGCCACCCGCAGCGCCGTCAGCGCCTCGCGCCCGTCGCAGGCGTTGTCCGCCTCGCCCTGCACCAGACGGACGAACGCGTCCAGCTCCGCCTCGTACGCCGGGGCGAACCGCTCCAGGAAGCCCGGCCAGGGGTTGTCCACCGGCGGCAGGCCCTTCGGTTCCGTCGAGCTGATCGGCGTGCGGTCGTCCAGCCCGACCGCGACCTGGTCGAGTTCCCCGGCCAGCTCCATCCGGACGTCGTACCCCGCGCCGTTGCACCGCGTCGCGGTCGCCGTCGCCAGCGTCCCGTCGTCCAGCGTGAGCAGCGCCGCCGCGGTGTCCACGTCGCCCGCCTCGCGGAACATCGCCGGCCCCGCGTCCGACCCCGCCGCGTACACCTCGACGATCTCGCGGCCCGTCACCCAGCGCAGGATGTCGAAGTCGTGGACGAGGCAGTCCCGGAACAGCCCGCCGGACAGCGGCAGGTACGCGGCCGGCGGCGGCGCCGGGTCGGAGGTGATGGCCCGTACGGTGTGCAGCCGGCCGAGTCGGCCCGAGCGCACCAGCTCACGGGCCGCCGTGTAGCCCGCGTCGAAGCGGCGCATGAAGCCGAGCTGCAGCTCCGTGCCCGCCTCCTCCACCGCGCGCAGCGCCGCGAGCGTCCCCGGCAGGTCCAGGGCGATCGGCTTCTCGCAGAAGGCGGGGAGCCCCGCACGCGCCGCGCGGGCGATCAGATCCGCGTGCGCGGCGGTGGCCGACGCGATCACCACCGCGTCCACGCCCCAGGTGAAGACTTCGTCGGCGCTGGGCGCCGCGGTGGCGCCGCAGCGGTCCGCCGTCCGCACGGCACGCGCCGCGTCCGTGTCCGCCACGACCAGTGAGCCCACCTCACGATGGCGGCTCAGCACCCCCGCGTGAAAGCTGCCGATACGTCCCGTGCCGATCAGTCCGATGCGCATGGCCCAAAAATGGAGCCGGCACCGCCGCCTGTCAAGCGTTTGTCCTGACAATCGAACCTCACGACTTCCCGTCAACATGGCGTGCGACTACGCTCGCCCACGTGCCCAAGCAGCCCAGTCACGAGTCGGAACCGTCCCTCTCGCTCGCGTTGAGCGTGGACCGCACCAGCCCGGTCCCGCTCTACTTCCAGCTGGCGCAGCAGCTGGAAGCGGCGATCGAGAGGGGGGCGCTGACCCCCGGCACCCTGCTCGGCAACGAGATCGAACTCGCCGGCCGGCTCGGCCTGTCCCGGCCCACCGTCCGGCAGGCCATCCAGTCCCTGGTCGACAAGGGGCTGCTGGTGCGCCGCCGGGGTGTGGGCACCCAGGTCGTGCACAGCCAGGTCAGGCGCCCGCTGGAGCTCAGCAGCCTCTACGACGACCTGGCGGCGGCCGGTCAGCGGCCGGCCACGGTCGTGCTGACCAACACCGTCGAGCCGGCGAGCGCCCAGATCGCGGCCGCGCTCGGGGTCGCCGAGGGCAGCGAGGTCCGGTTCGTCGAGCGGCTGCGCTATGCCCACGGAGAGCCGATGGCCCGGCTGCGCAATCACCTGCCCGCCGGCTTGCTGGACTGCGACACGGCCGATCTGGAGTCCACCGGGCTGTACCGGCTGATGCGCGCGGCCGGGATCACCCTGCACAGCGCCCGCCAGTCGGTGGGCGCCCGCGCGGCCGACGCGGGGGAGGCGGAGCTGCTGGGCGAGGAGGCGGGGGCGCCGCTGCTCACGATGGAGCGCACCACGTTCGACGACACGGGCCGCGCGGTCGAGTTCGGGTCGCACGTCTACCGGGCCTCGCGTTACGCCTTCGAGTTCCAGCTCCTGGTCCGCTCCTAGAGGTGTCCGGCGCGGCACCGTCGCGTAAGAATGTTCGGACAAAGTCTTGACGGGCTCGCGGGGCCACCGTAGAAACTCACCCAGCCGCAACCCGGCGGCCGGGTAAGGAGGCGGACCCCACGATGCGCAGAACCCGCACGACAGCAGCTCTGCTCGCCGCGAGTGCCCTGGTCGTCGTCGCCGGATGCAGCAGTTCCGGCGGCAAGGAGGGCAACGGGAAGCCCTCGGCCGAGGGGGGCGGCGAGGCGGCGAAGACCCCCCGGATGAAGATCGCCATGGTGACCCACTCGGGTCAGGGCGACACCTTCTGGGACATCGTCCAGAGCGGCGCGAAGGTCGCGGCCCGCAAGGACAACGTCCAGTTCCTCTACGCGGCGAACCCGGAGGGCAAGGAGCAGGCGCAGCTGGTCCAGACGTACATCGACCAGAAGGTCGACGGCATCGTCGTCACCCTCGCCAAACCCGAGGCGATGAGCGACGTCGTCAGGAAGGCCGTCGCCGCCGGCATCCCCGTCGTCACCATCAATTCGGGCGCCGAGTTCTCCGAGGACCTCGGGACGATCGGCCACATCGGCCAGGACGAGTCGGTCGCGGGCGAGGCCGTCGGCGAGGAGCTCAACAAGCGCGGCAGGAAGAAGGCGCTCTGCGTCATCCACGAACAGGGCAACGTCTCGCTCGAGGCGCGCTGCGCCGGTGTGAAGAAGACCTTCGAGGGCACGGTCGAGAACCTCAACGTCGAGGGCACCAACATGCCCGCCACCACCTCCTCCATCGAGGCGAAACTGCAGAGCGCCGAGGACATCGACGCCGTCGTCACCCTCGGGGCGCCCTTCGCGGCCGCCTCGGTGAAGGCCAAGGACGGCGCCGGCTCCGACGCGGAGATCAACACCTTCGACCTCAACGCCGACGTGGTGAAGTCGCTCAAGGCCAAGGAGATCGCCTTCGCCGTCGACCAGCAGCCCTACCTCCAGGGGTACCTCGCCGTCGACGGACTGTGGCTCAACAAGGTCAACCGCAACGTCGTCGGCGGCGGCAAGCCCGTCCTGACCGGTCCCGCGCTCGTCACCGAGAAGGACGTCCCGGCGCTGGAGAAGCTCACCGCAGACGGCACCCGATGACGCGTCCGTGTTCCGCTCCGCCGACGGCCGCGGCGCACCCGATGCGGGTCCGCCGACCAGGCGTGACACATACTTGGGCGGCCGGGTCAGGTCGTTTCGGCCCCCGGCCGCACAGGGCAGCACAGCGAGTACGGCAAGAAGGGCACGGCGTCGTGGCACGGGCAAGGACAGGGGTACGCGCACTGGGCGCGGTGCTCGCAGCGGTACTCGGAGCGACCCTGGTCGGGTGCAGCAGCACCGGCGGCAAGCGCGCCGAGGACGCCCGCAAGGCCGCGCAGAACGCCCGCGGCAAGGCCGCGGTCACGACCCCGCGCTGGACCTTCGCCATGGTGACCCACTCGGGCGACGGCGACACGTTCTGGGACATCGTCCAGAACGGAGCCGAGGAAGCGGCCGCCAAGGACAACATCGACTTCCTCTACGCCCACAGCGACGAGGGCCAGCAGCAGGCGCAGCTCGTCGACTCGTACATCTCCAAGAAGGTCGACGCGCTGATCGTCACCCTCGCCAAGCCCGACGCCATGAAGGGGGCCGTCGCCAAGGCCCGCAAGGCCGGCATCCCCGTGATCACGGTGAACTCCGGATCCGAGCAGTCCAAGGCGTTCGGCGCCCTGACCCACATCGGCCAGGACGAGTCCGTCGCCGGCGAGGCCGTCGGCGAGGAACTCGACGTGCGCGGGAAGAAGAAGGCGCTGTGCGTCCTGCACGAGCAGGGCAACGTCGGTCACGAGCAGCGCTGCGCAGGGGCGGCGAAGACCTTCGGCGGCCGGATGCAGAACCTGTACGTCGACGGCACCAACATGCCCGACGTCCAGGCGTCCGTCGAGGCCAAGCTGCAGGCCGACCGGTCCATCGACGCGGTCGTCACCCTCGGCGCGCCGTTCGCCGACGCCGCGGTCCAGGCGAGGAAGAGCGCCGGGTCCGAGGCCGAGATCGACACCTTCGACCTCAACTCCAAGGTCGCGGCCGGCCTTGAGGACGGCAGCCTCGGCTTCGCGGTGGACCAGCAGCCCTACCTCCAGGGCTACGAGGCCGTCGACCTGCTGTGGCTGTACAAGTACAACGCCGACGTCCTCGGCGGCGGCCGGCCGGTGCTGACAGGACCGCAGATCATCACCCGGAAGGACGCCGCCGAGCTCGCGGAATACACGGATCGGGGGACCCGATGAGCGCGACCGCACCACCCGCCACACCCGGCAGGGCGCCGGAGGGAACCGACGAGCGGCTGCTGCGCACCTCCCCGCTGCGCAGGCTGATGGGCCGCCCGGAGCTGGGCTCGGTCGTCGGCGCGGTGGCCGTCTTCGTCTTCTTCTCCGTCTTCGCCGACTCCTTCCTGAAGGCGTCCAGCTTCTCCACCGTCCTGTACGCCGCGTCGACGCTCGGCATCATGGCCGTGCCGGTCGCGCTGCTGATGATCGGCGGCGAGTTCGACCTGTCGGCCGGCGTCCTGGTCACCACCTCGGCACTCGTCTCCTCGATGTTCAGCTACCAGATGACCGCCAACGTCTGGGTCGGCGTGGGCGTCTCCCTGCTGGTCACGCTCGCCGTCGGGGCCTTCAACGGCTTCATGCTGACCCGGACGAAACTGCCGAGCTTCATCATCACGCTCGGTACGTTCCTGATGCTCACCGGTCTCAACCTGGGCTTCACCAAGCTGATCAGCGGCACCGTCTCGACGAAGACGATCGGTGACATGGAGGGCTTCGACTCGGCCAGGAAGCTGTTCGCCTCCGAGCTCACCCTCGGCGACGTGACGCTCAAGGTCACCATCCTGTGGTGGTTCGCCTTGGTCGCCGTCGCCACCTGGATCCTGCTGCGCACCCGCTTCGGCAACTGGATCTTCGCGGTGGGCGGCGGCGCCGACGCGGCCCGCGCGGTCGGCGTCCCGGTCGACCGGACCAGGATCGGGCTCTACATGGGGGTCGCCTTCGCCGCCTGGGTCTCGGGCCAGCACCTGCTGTTCTCGTTCGACGTGGTGCAGTCCGGCGAAGGCGTGGGCAACGAGCTGACGTACATCATCGCGGCCGTCATCGGCGGCTGTCTGATCACCGGGGGCTACGGCTCGGCGGTCGGCTCCGCGGTCGGCGCGTTCATCTTCGGCATGACGAGCAAGGGCATCGTCTACGCCGAGTGGAACCCGGACTGGTTCAAGTTCTTCCTCGGAGCGATGCTCCTTCTCGCCACCCTGCTCAACGCATGGGTGCGCAAGCGTGCGGAGGCGACCTCATGAGCGCACTGGTGGAGCTCGACGGCATCAGCAAGTACTACGGCAACATCCGCGCCCTGGAAGGCGTCTCGCTCGAGGTCCACGCGGGGGAGATCACCTGCGTCCTCGGTGACAACGGCGCGGGCAAGTCCACCCTCATCAAGATCATCGCCGGGCTGCACCGGCACGACGCCGGCACCTTCTCGATCGAGGGCGGGACCACCACGCTGAACTCCCCGCGCGAGGCGCTGGACCGCGGTATCGCCACCGTCTACCAGGACCTGGCGGTCGTCCCGCTGATGCCGGTGTGGCGCAACTTCTTCCTCGGCTCCGAGCCGACGAAGGGCGCGGGCCTCTTCAAGCGCCTCGACGTGCGGACGATGCGCGAGACGACCCGGTCCGAGCTGCTGCGCATGGGCATCGACCTGCGGGACGTCGACCAGCCCATCGGCACGCTGTCCGGCGGCGAGCGCCAGTGCGTGGCGATCGCCCGCGCCGTCTACTTCGGCGCCAAGGTGCTGGTGCTGGACGAGCCGACCGCCGCGCTCGGTGTGAAGCAGTCGGGTGTGGTGCTCAAGTACGTGGCCGCGGCACGCGATGCGGGCCTCGGCGTGGTGCTGATCACCCACAACCCGCATCACGCCTATCTCGTCGGTGACCGTTTCGTTCTGCTCAAGCGCGGCGTCATGGCGGCGAGCCACAGCAAGGACTCGGTCACGCTCGACGAACTCACGCGCCAGATGGCCGGGGGCAGCGAGCTGGAGGACCTGCGCCACGAGCTGGAGCGCGCGCCCGCCCCGGCACACCTGGGCGGCCATGACGTCAAGGAGCCGCCCGCCGCCGACGGGCCGTGACCGGCAGACCCGCCGGGCAGGGCACTAGCATCGAGGGCGGCGGGCGCCGCCCGCCCCGGGGACCGGGCTCCGGGTCCGGACCGCCACGACGAACCGCAGGGACGACTTGAGCACGTACCGCGACTTCACGCACCGAGGCGCCGCACGCGGCACCGTCCTCAAGACCGTCGGGCCGCGCGAGCGGCGCTCCCACCTCAGCGCGCCCCGGGTGCCCACCGTCGGCATCGACATCGGCGGCACCAAGGTGATGGCGGGGGTCGTCGACGCCGACGGCGTCATCCTGGAGAAGATCCGCACCGAGACCCCGGACAAGTCCAAGAGCCCCAAGGTGGTCGAGGACACGATCTGCGAGCTGGTCCTCGACCTCTCCGACCGCCACGACGTCCACGCGGTCGGCATCGGCGCCGCCGGCTGGGTCGACGCCGACCGCTCCAAGGTCCTGTTCGCGCCCCACCTGGCCTGGCGCAACGAGCCCCTGCGCGACGCGCTCTCCGCCCGCCTCGCCGTCCCCGTCCTCGTCGACAACGACGCCAACACGGCCGCCTGGGCCGAGTGGCGCTTCGGCGCCGGCCGCGGCGAGGACCACCTCGTCATGATCACCCTCGGCACCGGCATCGGCGGCGCCATCCTGGAGGACGGTCAGGTCAAGCGCGGCAAGTACGGGGTCGCCGGTGAGTTCGGCCACATGCAGGTCGTGCCCGGCGGCCACCGCTGCCCGTGCGGCAACCGCGGCTGCTGGGAGCAGTACAGCTCCGGGAACGCGCTGGTGCGCGAGGCCAGGGAACTCGCCGCGGCCGACTCCCCGGTGGCCTACAACATCATCGACCGGGTCGGCGGCAACGTCCGGGACATCACGGGGCCGCTGATCACCGAACTGGCCCGCGAGGGCGACGCCATGTGCGTCGAACTCTTCCAGGACATCGGCCAGTGGCTCGGTATCGGCATCGCCAACCTCGCCGCCGCCCTCGACCCCTCCTGCTTCGTGATCGGCGGCGGTGTCAGCGCCGCCGACGACCTGCTCATCGGCCCCGCGCGGGACGCCTTCCGCCGCCACCTCACGGGCCGCGGCTACCGGCCGGAGGCGCGCATCGTCAAGGCCCAGCTCGGACCCGAGGCGGGTATGGTCGGTGCGGCCGACCTGGCTCGCCTGGTCGCGCGCCGCTTCCGCCGGGCGAACCGACGCCGGTTGGAGCGGCACGAACGATACGAGCGCTACGCGCAGGCCCTGCGCAGTCCGAGCTCCGTCCGTCCCACCCAGGAACCGCCGTCATGACCTCCACGCTGACCCGACAGTCCATCCCGCCGGCCCCCGAGGGCAGGCGGCACATGCTGGTGCGCCGCTGGCTGACGGCGATCACCATCGTGCTGCTCGTCGGCATCCCGGCCGGCTACCTCGTGATCTCCGCCGAGCAGAGCCGCGCCAGCGGCCGGGACAAGGAGGCCGAGTCCTCGGCCACCGGCCTGCGCGACAAGTGGCCCTCGCTGATGAAGCGCCGCATCTTCGAGGTGCCGATCCCGGAGCGCTCCTGGCGCGTCGGCTACTACGAGACCAGCAACTGGAAGACCAGCCGGCTGTACGTGCAGTTCCGCACGACCCCCGGCGGGCTGGACACGTTCCTGAAGGGCGTCGGCACCAGCCGGGACGCCCTCAGGGACGGCAAGGTGACCATCAGCGACCGCGACAGCGCGGTCGCCGGCTGGAACTTCCGCCTGAAGGGCCGCGCCTGGGCGGGCACCACGCACCCCAACAAGGACCCGCGCCCCACCCAGGACATCACCGTCGACCTCACGGAACCGGCCAAGCCCTGGGTGTACGTCGTGTCCACCGCGACTCCGTAGGGGATCCACCGGCGCCCGCCCGGCGGGCGCCGATCCCCACCGGGATTCCACACGGTGTTCACATCACGGGCCCGCGATGGCCGTAAGTGGCCGTTCAGTACGACCCCCTGACCGGATCGGGTCGTTCCACTCATTACCGTGGGGCGCGTGAGTGAGACGCAGACGCCCCCGAAGACCCTGCAGTACCGGATCGACGGTCCCGACGACGCCCCCGTGCTCATCCTCGGCCCCTCGCTGGGCACCACCTGGCACATGTGGGACCGCCAGATCGGTGAGCTGTCCGCGCGGTGGCGGGTGATCCGGTTCGACCTGCCCGGGCACGGCGGCGCTCCCGCGCACCCCGCCGACTCCGTCGGCGAGCTCGCCGAGCGGCTGCTGGCCACCCTCGACCTGCTCGGCGTGCAACGCTTCGGCTACGCCGGCTGCTCCATCGGCGGCGCGGTCGGCATCGAACTCGCCCTGCGCCACCCGCACCGACTGGCGTCCCTGGCGCTGGTCGCCGCCTCGCCCCGGTTCGGCACCGCCGACGAGTTCCGCCAGCGCGGTGTGGTCGTGCGCACCAACGGTCTCGACCCGATGGCCCGCAGCGCACCCGAGCGCTGGTTCACCGGCGGATTCGCCGCCGCCCAGCCCGCCATCGTCGAGTGGGCGGTCCAGATGGTCCGCACCACCGACCCCGGCTGCTACATCGCCGCCTGCGAGGCCCTGGCCGCCTTCGACGTGCGCTCCGAACTGTCCCGGGTCGGTGTGCCCACCCTCGTCCTGGTCGGCTCCGAGGACCAGGTCACCGGCCCCGCCGAGGCCCGCACCCTGGTCGCCGGCATACCGGATGCCCGGCTCGCCCTGGTGCCCGGCGCCTCCCACCTGGCGCCCGTCGAGCAGCCCGCCGCCGTGACCGACCTGCTGGCCCACCACTTCGACACCGCCTGGAACGACACCCTGGCGTCGATCCCGGTCCCGCAGGCGCCCGCCACCTCGGCGCCCGTCTCGCCCGTCGCCGAGATCGCGCCGGCCGCGCCCGAGCAGCCCGCGGCGGTGCATTACGGCAGGCCCGACCCGTACGACGCGGGGATGAAGATCCGCCGGGAGGTGCTCGGCGATGCGCACGTGGACCGGGCGACGGCCGCCGCCGACGACTTCACCGGAGACTTCCAGGAGCTGATCACCCGCTACGCCTGGGGCGAGGTGTGGTCCCGTGAGGGCCTCGACCGACGCACCCGCAGCTGCGTCACGCTCACCGCCCTGGTCGCCGGGGGCCACCTCGACGAGCTCGCCTTCCACACGCGCGCGGCGCTGCGCAACGGGCTGACACCCGCGGAGATCAGGGAGGTCCTCATCCACGCCGCGGTCTACTGCGGCGTGCCGGCGGCCAATTCGGCGTTCAAGGTCGCCCAGGCGGTGATCCAGGAGGAGACGAAGCCCCGCGCATAGCAGGATGTGGCGCATGAGGATCGTCAAGAAGACTCATTCCTGCGTCCGGCTGGAGAAGGACGGGCGCACGCTCGTCATCGACCCCGGCGGCTTCAGCGAACAGGACGCGGCGGTGGGCGCCGACGCCGTCCTGGTCACGCACGAGCACCCCGACCACTTCGACGAGGGACGGCTGCGGGCCGCACTGGAGGCGAACCCGGCCGCCGGGATCTGGACCCTGCGCAGCGTCGCGGAGCAGATCTCGGCGGCGTTCCCCGGCCGGGTCCACACCGTCGGCCACGGCGACACCTTCACCGCCGCCGGATTCGACGTCGAGGTCCACGGCGAACTGCACGCCGTCATCCACCCGGACATCCCGCGGATCACGAACGTCGGCTACCTCGTGGACGGTTCGCTCTTCCACCCCGGTGACGCGCTGACCGTCCCGGACCGGCCGGTCGACACCCTGATGCTGCCGGTGCACGCGCCGTGGAACAAGATCTCCGAGGTCATCGACTACGTGCGCGAGGTGCGGCCCCGGCGGGCCATCGACGTCCACGACGCGTATCTCGCCGACATCGCCCGGCCGATCTACGACCGGCAGATCGCCGGACTCGGCGGCGCCGAGCACGGGCGTATGGTGCCGGGGGAGTCCCGGGACGTCTGACGGCGTGCCCTGGGCGGTCTGTGCCTGTCACACCCCGCCGTTAGGCTTGCCGCATGCGTATCGCCACGTGGAACGTCAACTCGATCACCGCCCGGCTGCCGCGGCTGCTGGCCTGGCTGGAGAGCAGCGGCACCGACGTGCTGTGCGTCCAGGAGACCAAGTGCACCGAGGAGCAGTTCCCCGCCGAGGCCCTGCGCGAGCTCGGCTACGAGTCCGCGGTGAATGCCACGGGCCGGTGGAACGGCGTGGCGGTGGTCTCGCGGGTCGGCCTCGACGACGTGGTCAGGGGCCTGCCCGGCGCCCCCGACTACGAGGGCGTGCAGGAGCCCCGGGCGATCTCGGCGACCTGCGGCCCGGTCCGCGTCTGGTCGGTCTACGTGCCGAACGGCCGCGAGGTCGCCCACGACCACTACGGCTACAAGCTGCGCTGGCTGGAGGCGCTGTCGGTGGCGGTGACGGAGGACGGGGCGGGTGAGCGCCCGTTCGCGGTCCTCGGCGACTTCAACATCGCCCCCACCGACGACGACGTGTGGGACGTGGCCGCGTTCGAGGGCCTGACCCATGTGACCGCTCCCGAGCGCGACGCGCTGGAGGCGCTGCGCAAGCGAGGCCTCTCGGACGTCGTTCCCCGCCCCCTGAAGTACGAGCACCCCTTCACGTACTGGGACTACCGCCAGCTGTGCTTCCCCAAGAACCGCGGCATGCGCATCGATCTCGTCTACGGGAACGGGCCGTTCGGCAAGGCGGTCAAGGACAGTTACGTCGACCGTGAGGAGCGCAAGGGCAAGGGTGCGTCGGACCACGCACCGGTTGTTGTCGATCTCGACATCTAGCGTTTGCCGACGCGCGCCCTGTGGTGCGTCCGGCCGGGGGGATGCGAGGCTGAGCGGTATGAACATCCCTTTCTTGGACAACTGGCTCAGGCGCCATGACGACGATCGGGAGCACGGGGGAGGGGCCGCCGCGAAGGAGGCCGACCCCGAGCGCGCGGCGGCGATCACCGAGCTGCTGTCCGAGTGTGAGCTGCTGCGCGTCCGAGCGGGGCAGGCCGGGCTGGAACTGGACGATTCTCCAGCCTCGTTGACGGCGCTCGACCAGCTGCCCCCGCGCTGGCGGGACGACCCGGAGGAGCTGCCCTGGCTGGGGAACGACGCGGGCCTGTACCTGGGCACCGTCATCGTGCGGACGGTCCCCGGCGCCTCCTGGCACGTCTGGCCGGGCGGGCACCCCGTGGTGCGGCTGGCATCGGGCCGCGAGGTGAGCGTCGTGGAGGCGGGTCTCGAGTGGGCGGTCAACGGAGCGCCCGAGCTCTCCCAGGTCTACGCGGAGGCCGCCGAGGCCTGACCGGGCGCGGAGGCCGACGCGTCGGACCCCAGGGGCCTCTCATGCGCTTCCCGCGCGCTGGCGGCTGCCCCGGAGTGCTCCCCCTGCCCGGAGGAATTCTCGATTTATACGGCTTATGTCGTGTTTATGCGTGTCGGGTGTGAAGGGCCTCACCGGGCTGGATAGTTTGCGCTGACCGCGACACGGCGAAAAGGGGCAGGGCAGCGTATGGCCGTCGATCCGTTGATCGAGCTGACGTCAACACCTACTTCTCATTGCGCTCGAGGCGGCGCCCGCCGCCGTAGTTCGTCCCCGTAGACGAGGGTGACACAGGCCGCGCCAGCAGCGCCGGCCGAACCACGAACGCTGTTGTCCGGGGTCCTTCGCGCACGCCGGTGCGGGGGTGAGAGGGCAGCAGCTCTTGGGGCACCACCCCGCCCTGCCGTGCGCAGGGCCCGGCGGCAGCCGGTGATCACTCCCTCGCAGCCGGACCGACGGGCAGGACGGGTCGGTGGGCGAACAGGAGAAGGTCAGCTGCGCGCCGGTCGGGTTGTGCCACCAGCTTGCCGAGGCCGAGCGGGTCCCACGTCGTCACCGGTACACGACGAGGGCGCCGCTCGCCTCCGACCCCGACGTACCCCCGGCCCCCCGGACTGCTCTGACCTCCGGTCAGCTCACCGCGCCGTCCGAGGTACTCGGCGCGGGGAGGGCGCTGAGGGCGGCCCTCGTCACGTCGGCGACGACCTCGACCACATCCGGCCCGTACGCCTGCGAGTTGACCACCTTCAGCAGCAGGCAGAAGGAGTTCCGGCCGTGCTTGCGGTAGAGCTTCCCGTGGTGGCGGGCCAGGTAGCGGGTGGCGGCCTGGTTGGTGATGGCGCGCTGACCGCAGAACAGGAACACCGGGCGGCTTGCCTCACCGGCCGTCAGGCGGGCGAGGAGCACGTACTCGCACGTGCCCGGGTCCACGCGGTAGCGCTCGGAGCCGAGCACGAACAAGCCCCGGTCCTCGACGGGCTCCGCGTCCGTGTTGACGGACAGCCCCGGCAGCAGGGTCCGCAGATGCGCCTCCATGCGCCGATTCGAGCCCGGACCCCCAACGCAGAATTCCGTACGCTCGCCGAAGCCCTGCTGCGTCGCGTCGTGCTGGACGATGCGCGCGTTTGCGCCGCAGTCCTTGATGAGCGCGGACAGTTCGAGAAGCGCGAAGACGTCGAAGCGGTGGACGGCACCGTCGCCGCCGGCCTCGCGGTTGACGACGAGCAGGCACTCCGAGTTGCCCGGCAGCCCGAAGAACGCCTGCTTGCGCCGGAGCCTGCGGCGCCAGAGGTAGGTGCGGGCTATCCAGCCGATCGAGGCGCTGATCCCGGCGGCCACCACACCGAGCACGATGTTGCGTACGTCGTCCGTCATGGGCGCGCATGCTAGCGGTGTCAGCCGAACGGCGTACCGGGCGGTCCTGACGGGGCGGCCGCGACAGGGTTAGGCTGCGCGGACTTTGGCCCTCGGGGAGGTACGCATGCGTCGTTCCGCCGTACGGAATGTGTCGGTACTGGCCGTTGCCGCGGCCGTCGCCTCGATCGGCGCGGCGGCTCCACCGACCTCCTCCCCGCCGGACGCGGCACCTGCCAAGACCCCGCTCGCCGTGGGATACGGCGGCGCCGTCGCCAGCGTCGACGCCGACGCGTCGGCCGCCGGCATCGAGGTCCTGCGCAAGGGCGGCAACGCGGTGGACGCGGCGGTGGCCACCGCCGCCGCGCTCGGCGTCACCGAGCCGTACTCCGCCGGTGTCGGCGGCGGTGGCTTCTTCGTCCATTACGACGCCAAGTCCCGTACGGTCCACACCGTCGACGGACGCGAGACCGCGCCGCTCTCCGCCGACGCGTCCCTGTTCCTGGAGAACGGCAAGCCCATCCCGTTCGCCGAGGGCATGACGTCGGGCCTCGGGGTCGGTACGCCCGGCACCCCCGCGACCTGGCGGAGCGCACTGGACGCCTGGGGCAGCAAACCGCTGAAGGAGCTGCTGCGTCCGGCCGAGCGGCTGGCCGAGGACGGATTCACCGTCGACGCCACGTTCCGTTCCCAGACGCAGGCCAACCAGGACCGCTTCGCCGACTTCCCGGCCAGCGCCGAACTCTTCCTGCCCGGCGGCGGACTCCCCGTCGTGGGCTCGGTGTTCAAGAACCCGGACCTGGCACGCACCTACAAGGAGCTCGGCCGCAAGGGCGTCGGCGCACTCTACCGGGGGCCCATCGCCGACGACATCGTCCGCACCGTGCAGGAGCCCCCCGTCGCCGAGGGCGCGGACCGCGTCGTGCGCCCCGGCGACCTGACCCGTCGCGACCTGCGGGCCTACGAGACGATCCGCCGCGCCCCCACGAAGGTCTCCTACCGGGGGCTCGACGTGTACGGCATGGCGCCGTCCTCCTCCGGCGGCACCAGCGTCGGGGAGGCGCTCAACATCCTGGAGCGCACCGACCTGTCCGAGGACGAGGCCACCCGGGCGGAGTACCTGCACCGCTTCATCGAGGCGAGCCGGATCGCGTTCGCGGACCGGGGGCACTGGGTCGGCGACCCGGCCTTCGAGGACGTGCCCGTGAAGGGGCTGCTGTCGCAGCGGTTCGCCGACTCGCGCGAGTGCCTGATCAAGGACGACGCGGTCCTGAAGAGCCCGCTCGCACCGGGCGACCCGCGCCGGCCGGCCGCCTGCGGCTCGACCGGTGAAGCCGCGCCGACCACGTACGAGGGCGAGAACACCACGCATCTGACGACGGCCGACAAGTGGGGCAACGTCGTCGCCTACACGCTGACGATCGAGTCGACGGGCGGCAGTGGCATCACCGTGCCCGGACGCGGTTTCCTGCTCAACAACGAGCTGACCGACTTCTCCTTCGCCCCGGCCGATCCCGCGGTCCACGATCCGAACCTGCCCGGCCCCGGGAAGCGGCCGCGTTCGTCCATGTCGCCGACCATCGTGCTCGACCACCACGACCGGCCCCTGCTGGCACTCGGCTCACCGGGAGGCGCGACCATCATCACCACCGTCCTGCAGACACTGACGGGGCATCTGGACCGGGGGCTGCCGCTCGTCGACGCGATCGCCGCGCCGCGCGCCAGCCAGCGCAACCAGGTGACGACGGAGCTGGAACCGGACCTGTGGAACGACCAGGGGCTGCGCGCCGAGCTCGAGCGCATCGGCCACGCCTTCCGGCTGAACCCGGAGATCGGCGCGGCGACCGGCGTACAGCGGCTGCCCGACGGCCGGTGGCTGGCCGCTGCGGAGAAGGTACGGCGGGGCGGCGGCTCGGCCATGGTGGTCCACCCGGTGCCGTGACGCGCGAGGGCGGCCGGGGCACGGAGACGTAACCCGTCCGGCGGACAAACGGAGCCGGTTCGCGTGCCCGCGGGTAGGGAGCCTTTCGACAGAAAGGACCATTGTGTACATATCACGCACCGCTCTCACGGCCGCCGCCGGTTCCGTCCTTCTCGCGGCGGCGGCCCTGCCCGCCGCCGCCGCGACCGCCCCGGCTTCGCCGCCACGGGCCCTCGACGCCCACCGGGCAGCCCTGCCGGCCGAGGGCACCGTCCCCGCCGATGACCTGCTGGACGCCCTCGGCACCTGCCGGCAGATATCGAAGGGCAAGTACCGCACGGACAACGGCGCACCCGCCGACGTCCCCGTCTGCGAACGGGACGGGGTCGTGCACTGGACCGCCGACCTCGACATCGACTGCGACGGGGTGCGCACGCGGAAGTGCAACAGCACCACCGACCGCTGGTTCCAGCCGCACACCTCTTTCCAGCAGTCCAACGGAAGGCACCTCAACGCCGCGAAGCTGCCGTTCGTCGTCGTGCCGGGTCCGAGCGGCATCTGGGACTACCGGGACTCCGGTATCCACGGCGGAACCGTGGCCGCGCTGGTGTACCGGGACCGCGTCGTGTACGCCGTCGTCGGTGACACCGGCCCGACCGGGATCATCGGCGAGGCGTCGTACGCCGCCGCCGATGCGCTCGGCATCGACCCGCATCCGACATACGGCGGCGCTTCCTCGGGCGTCACCTACATCCTGTTCAAGAACGTGCGCGCGGCCCCGATCGAGAGCCACGAGGCGGCCGTCGCGATCGGCGACAGGCTGGCCCGTCGGTACGTCCGCGGGGCGAAGGCCGCACTCGGCGACGAGATGGCCCGCCGGCTGGTCGACGACGCCCTGAGGCGGCCGTCCCCCTAGAGCGCCGTGAGGATGCGCGGCCCGTCGTCGGTGACAGCGATCGTGTGCTCGACGTGTGCGGCACGGCTGCCGTCCGCCGTGCGCACGGTCCAGCCGTCGCGCGCCGTGTAATGGTCGTCGCGGCCGCCCGCGACGACCATCGGCTCGATGGCGAGCACCATGCCGTGTCGCAGGCGCATGCCCCGGCCGGGGCGTCCCTCGTTGGGCACGCCCGGGTCCTCGTGCATGCGCCGGCCCACTCCGTGCCCTCCGAGGCCGTCCGGGATGCCGTACCCGGCGGAACGGCACACTGTGCCGACGGCGTGGGCGATGTCCCCGATGCGGTTGCCGACGACGGCCGCCTTGATGCCCGCGGCGAGCGCGTCCTCGGCCGTCCGGATCAGGCGTGTGTCCGCCGGCCGTGCGCGACCGACCGTGAAGCTCACGGCCGCGTCGCCGGCCCAGCCCGCGCGTACGGCTCCGCAGTCGAGACCGACCAGGTCGCCGTCGCGGAGCCGGTAGGCGCCCGGGACGCCGTGCACGATCGCGTCGTTGACCGATACGCAGACGACGGCCGGGAAGGGGGTCGGCGCCCAGTCGGGGTGATACCCGAGGAACGGGGAACCGGCTCCCGCCTCGTCCAGGACCGCGCGGGCCGCCTTGTCCAGCTCACTGAGCGCGACGCCCACGAAGGCCGCCTCCCGTGCGGCCGTGAGCGCCTGGGCCACGATGCGGCCGGCCTCGCGCATCGCTTCGATCGACGCGTCTGTCTTGATCTCCACCATGCCAATTACTATACCGGTCTCGCCGTTATTCTTATACCGGCGCGGCCGGGATTAGAATAACGGCATGGTGCGCACCCCCCTCACCCCCGAAGAGCGCGAACGCGGCGAGAGGCTCGGCCGGCTGCTCAGGCAGGCGCGCGGCGGCCGCAGCATGGTGGAGGTCGCCGCGGCGGCCGGACTGTCCGCCGAGACCCTGCGCAAGATCGAGACGGGCCGCGCGCCCACCCCGGCGTTCTTCACCGTCGCAGCCCTCGCCGCGACGCTCGGCCTGTCCATGGACGAACTGGTCGTGCGCTGCGCCCTCGTGCCCGCCGCCTGACCGCCCTGACGGGCGCCCCTGTTCGCGACCGCCCCGGGCGCGGTGACGGCGCGGGTTGTCACGCCGATGGCGCTCACGAAACGGTGCGCCATGGAGCACGGCGGCTTCGTGAGCCGTACCGAGTACGACGAGAACCCGCCGCGGATCGCGTACGAGCTCACCGGGTCCGGGCGGTCGGTGTTCTGCCCATGGACGCGGCGTGCGACCGGGCGCGGGCGCGTGCTCGCACTGCTAGCGGCCCGGAAAGCTCACGGGAGCGGCTGACGGACTCGGGGCATCGCGGTTTCCCGCCGAAAACGGCGTGTAGCAACGGCGTAACACGCCTGCGGTCGAATGCCTGCGGTTCTACCTCCGAGTGGTCAGGGGCAGCGATGGCGGTGCATCAACTCCCGGCGGAGGTCGGGACGTTCGCGCGGTACCTCGAAGAGCTGACCGGGCGGCTCGACCCCGCGGGCGGGTGGTGCGCGATCTTCTGGCAGCGTGATCCCGACGGAATGCGGGCCTGCCTGGAGGGGATCGAGATCCCTCCGTGGGACGTGGTCGAGTCCCTGCTCCACGACCTGGCGACGCCGACGGGCCCGGAGCACGCCGAGCGGGAGTGGGGCCGGGCCCGTGCGCTCCACGCGGCGGCAGCGGCGGCACACGACCGACTGCCGGGCGGACGCGAGGCGCTGGAGGAGCGGCGGGAGCTGATGCGCGACGAGCAGGCGTACGCGGCGGCCCGCGCAGAGGAGCTGCTGCGGTCGTTGGCCGGAGAGCCGGAGGGCACGGCGGAGGCGGAGCGCCTGACGCACGAACTGTCCTGGACGCGTGACGACCACACCCGCGCGACGTCGCGCGTCAGGGAACTGACGTCCCGCCTCGAATCGCTGCCCCACCCCGCGTCCTGGTTCACCCCGGCCGGACCCGACGCCACGGGCCCGGCCGCGCTGCCCGGCCCGGCCGGCCCCGGGGAGCAGGGACCCGACGGGCCCTGGCCGACCGGCATGCCCGGCGCCGCGGGGGCGTACGCGATGGAGACGGCCGGCTCGGGGCAGCCCGTCATGGGCGGATCACCCGACAGGCAGTGGGCCGCGGGCCCGGCCGGGCCGACGAGGGCCGGCACTGCGGGCATGGCTGCGGCTCCCGGCCGGGCCGGCGCGACGGGCACGGCGGAGACCGGCGCCGACGGCGCGGCCGCGCCCGGTGCTCCTCGCGGGCACTGCGAGCCTGGCAGGGCAGGGCCCCGCTCCGCACCGGCCGGGGCCGACCACGGCGCACCGGGCGCCGACGCCGGCCCCTACGGGACGGGCAGGCACGGGGCACCCGTGGGAACCGGCGCGTCCAAAGATGCCGCGCCGGTTGCGCTGCCCGGCTACGCCGCAGGCGGCACGGCCCCGCACGGGGCGGGCCCCGGCGCACCGAACGCCGACACGGCTCCGTACGGGGTCCCCGGGCCCGGCAGGGTCGCCGCCGGCGAACCCGCCGAGCGCGGCGCTTCCTCCCGGGGGAAGCGGAAGGCCCGGCGAGGGGCTCGGTTCGCGGGGGTGGAGGACGACGACGGCGGCGCGGTCGCCGTGCCCGTGTTGCCCGTCGCCGGTGACGTGCCCCGGGGCGCGCGGTACGGCGGCGCTGCGGCAGCCCCCGCGCCGGCCCCGCCCCCCGAGCCCGCGCACGAGAGTGCCGGCGCCGAACGGGCCGCGCGCGAGACCGTCGCCGCTCTCGGGCGGCTCCGGGCCGAGGGCCGCGGCGGCGAGGCGCACGTCGTGCTGTGCGAGGCCGCCGCCCGGCCGCCGGGCTGGCTGCCCGCGCTCGCCGCCGAGCTCCACCGCGGCGGACTGGACGCGGACTGGAGCACTCTCCTGTGGGAGGTGGCGTCCCAGCCCGCCGCGCACCTCGCCGCGGCCGCCGACGCGCTCGCCGCGGCGGGACGCCCCGACGACGGGCGCCAGTTGCTGCGCCAGGGGGTCTCGCGGCCGGCCGAGGAGATCGCCGAGACCGCGATCGCGCTGGCGGACGAGGGCCTCGGCGCCCGCGCCCGTGCGCTGCTCGCCGCCTACGCGCAGGTGCGCCCCGCCGAGGACGCAGCCAGGGTCGCCGGCCGTGACCCGGCCCGGCTCGTCCCCGCCCTGCTCGACGCCGCCCGCGACGTCTCGCCGGACCGCGAGCGCGATCTCGTCCACGCGCTGCGCGTGGCCGGTTACCTCGGCGCCTGACCGAGACGAAACCGTTCCGAAATCGACCGCTCGGGTGTGAAACATGATCGACTTCGCGGGTTGACGACGATGGTCTTGCCCCGCTGTGTGACGTGGCTTACGTTCTCCATCTGCGTATTGCGTCTACGTGCGTAGAGGCTCTCTGGCGTCCCGTCGAAGGAGCAGCTCATGGCCCATGTCGTACGCGCCGCCCTCGTCCAGGCCACCTGGACCGGCGACACCGAATCGATGATCGCCAAGCACGAGGAACACGCCCGCGAGGCCGCCGGGCAGGGCGCCAAGGTCATCGGATTCCAAGAGGTCTTCAACGCCCCGTACTTCTGCCAGGTGCAGGAGCCCGAGCACTACCGCTGGGCCGAGCCCGTCCCGGACGGCCCCACCGTCCGCAGGATGCAGGACCTCGCCCGCGAGACCGGCATGGTGATCGTCGTCCCGGTCTTCGAGAGCGAGGGCGCGGGCTTCTACTACAACACCGCCGCGGTCATCGACGCCGACGGCAGCTACCTCGGCAAATACCGCAAGCACCACATTCCCCAGGTCAAGGGCTTCTGGGAGAAGTACTACTTCCGGCCGGGCAACGCGGGCTGGCCGGTGTTCGACACCGCTGTCGGCAAGGTCGGCGTCTACATCTGCTACGACCGCCACTTCCCGGAGGGCTGGCGCCAACTCGGCCTCGCGGGAGCCCAGTTGGTCTACAACCCGTCCGCCACCCACCGTGGTCTGTCCTCCCACCTCTGGCAGCTGGAGCAGCCGGCCGCCGCCGTCGCCAACGAGTACTTCGTCGCCGCCATCAACCGCGTCGGCATCGAGGAGTACGGCGACAACGACTTCTACGGCACCAGCTACTTCGTCGACCCGCGCGGCCAGTTCGTCGGCGACCTCGCCAGCGACAAGGAGGAGGAACTGGTCGTACGCGACCTCGACTTCGACCTGATCGAGGCCGTACGGCAGCAGTGGGCGTTCTACCGGGACCGCCGCCCCGACGCGTACGAAGGGCTTGTGCAGCCGTGACCGACCTGTACGGGCGCCACAAGGCCGTCCTCCCGGACTGGCTCGCCCTCTACTACGACCGCCCCATCGAGATCACCCATGGCGAGGGACGCCACGTCTGGGACGCGGACGGAAACCGCTACCTGGACTTCTTCGGCGGCATCCTCACCACCATGACCGCGCACGCCCTGCCCGAGGTCACCAAGGCGGTGAGCGAGCAGGCCGCGCGGATGATCCACTCCTCCACCCTCTACCTCAACCGCCCCATGGTGGAGCTCGCCGAGCGCATCGCCGCCCTCTCCGGCATCCCCGACGCGCGCGTCTTCTTCACCACCTCCGGTACGGAGGCCAACGACACCGCCCTGCTGCTCGCCACCGCGTACCGCCGTTCCAACCAGATCCTGGCGATGCGCAACAGCTACCACGGCCGGTCCTTCTCCGCGGTCTCCGTCACCGGCAACCACGCCTGGTCCCCGACCAGCCTCTCCCCGCTCCAGACGCTGTACGTCCACGGCGGCGTCCGCACCCGGGGCCCCTACGCCGGGCTGTCCGACGCGCAGTTCATCCAGGCCTGCGTCGCCGACCTTCAGGACCTGCTCGGCCACACCCGCGACGTCGCCGCGCTGATCGCCGAACCGGTGCAGGGCGTCGGCGGGTTCACCTCCCCGCCCGACGGGCTGTACGCCGCCTTCCGCGAGGTGCTCGACCGGCACGGCATCCTGTGGATCTCCGACGAGGTGCAGACCGGCTGGGGCCGCACCGGTGAGCACTTCTGGGGCTGGCAGGCGCACGCCCAGAACGGCCCGCCGGACATCCTCACCTTCGCCAAGGGCATCGGCAACGGCATGTCGATCGGCGGTGTCGTCGCCCGCGCCGAGGTCATGAACTGCCTGGACGCCAACTCCATCTCCACCTTCGGGGGTTCGCCCGTGACCATGGCGGCCGGCGTCGCCAACCTCGCCTATCTGCTGGAGCACGACCTCCAGGGCAACGCCCGGCGCGTCGGCGGGCTGCTCGTCGAGCGGCTGCGCGCGATCGGCGCGGGGGTCCCCGCCGTACGGGAGGTGCGCGGACGCGGCCTGATGATCGGCATCGAGCTGGTGAGGCCGGGCACGGACGAGGCGGACCCCAAGGCCGCCGGCAAGGT
This sequence comes from Streptomyces sp. PKU-EA00015, assembly GCF_013387495.1. Classification (GTDB taxonomy): domain Bacteria; phylum Actinomycetota; class Actinomycetes; order Streptomycetales; family Streptomycetaceae; genus Streptomyces. Next base: position 181,008 of record NZ_JABZEE010000010.1, read on the forward strand.
CCTGGAGGCCGCGCGCGAGAGCGGCCTGCTGATCGGCAAGGGCGGCGGCCACAACACCAGCGTCCTGCGCATCGCCCCGCCGCTCTCGCTCACCGTCGCCGAGGCCGAGGAGGGCGCGTCCCTCCTCGAACACGCCCTGCGCGCCGTCTAGGCCTCCGGCCGACCGAGTCCACACACGAGGAGACCATGAGCACCCGCACCCTGATCCGCGGCGGTCTCGTCATCACCGCCGCCGACGAGATCTACGCCGACGTCCTGATCGACGACGGCCGCATCGCCGCACTCGCCGCACACGGCACCTCCGCCGCCGATTCCTGGACCGCGGACCGCGTCATCGACGCCACGGGCAAGTACGTCATCCCGGGCGGCGTCGACGCCCACACCCACATGGAGCTGCCGTTCGGCGGCACGTCCGCCTCCGACACCTTCGAGACCGGCACCCGCGCGGCGGCCTGGGGCGGCACCACCACCATCGTCGACTTCGCCGTGCAGTCGGTGGGACGCTCCCTGCGCGAGGGCCTGGACGCCTGGTACGCCAAGGCCGACGGCAACTGCGCCGTGGACTACGCCTTCCACATGATCCTCTCCGACGTCAACGAGTCCTCGCTCAAGGAGATGGACCTGCTGGTCGAGGAGGGCGTGACCTCCTTCAAGCTCTTCATGGCCTATCCGGGCGTCTTCTACAGCGACGACGGACAGATCCTGCGCGCCATGCAGCGCTCGGCGTCCAACGGCGGCCTGATCATGATGCACGCGGAGAACGGCATCGCCATCGACGTCCTCGTGGAGCAGGCGCTCGCCCGAGGCGAGACCGATCCCCGCTACCACGGCGAGGTCCGCAAGGTCCTCCTGGAGGCCGAGGCCACCCACCGGGCCATCCAGCTCGCCCGCGTCGCCGGCGCGCCGCTGTACGTCGTGCACGTGTCGGCCGAGGAGGCCGTCGCCGAACTCGCGGCGGCCCGCGACAAGGGGCTGAACGTCTTCGGCGAGACCTGCCCGCAGTACCTGTTCCTGTCCACCGACAACCTCGCCGAACCGGACTTCGAGGGCGCCAAGTACGTCTGCTCCACCCCGCTGCGGCCCAAGGAGCACCAGGCCGCGCTGTGGCGCGGTCTGCGCACCAACGACCTCCAGGTCGTCTCCACTGACCACTGCCCGTTCTGCTTCAGCGGCCAGAAGGAGCTGGGCCGCGGCGACTTCTCCAAGATCCCCAACGGGCTTCCGGGCGTGGAGAACCGCATGGACCTCCTCCACCAGGCCGTCGTCGACGGCCGCATCAGCCGGCGCCGATGGATCGAGATCGCCTGCGCGACCCCGGCCAGGATGTTCGGCCTCCACCCGAAGAAGGGCACCCTCGCACCCGGCGCCGACGCGGACGTCGTGATCTACGACCCGCACACCGAACAGACGTTGTCCGCCGAGACCCACCACATGAACGTCGACTACTCGGCCTACGAGGGCCGGACCGTCACCGGGCAGGTGGAGACCGTGCTGTCGCGCGGCGAGGTGGTCATCGACCGGCGCGTGTTCACGGGCCGCGCCGGACACGGCGTCTACACCCCGCGCTCCACCTGCCAGTACCTGAACTAGCCAGAACCAGGAGGCCACCTCGTGGACTTCGGACTCGTCCTGCAGACCGACCCGCCCGCGTCCGCCGTCGTCGGGCTGATGCGGCGCGCGGAACGCAACGGCTTCCGCTACGGCTGGACCTTCGACTCCGCGGTCCTGTGGCAGGAGCCGTTCGTCATCTACAGCCGCATCCTCGAGCACACCCAGAAGCTGACCGTGGGCCCCATGGTCACCAACCCCGGCACCCGGACCTGGGAGGTCACCGCCTCCACCTTCGCCACGCTCAACGACATGTACGGCAACCGCACGGTGTGCGGCATCGGCCGGGGCGACTCGGCCATGCGGGTGGCGGGCCGCAAGCCCAACACCCTCGCCCGGCTCGGCGAGGCGATCGGCGTCATCCGCGATCTCGCCGAGGGCCGAGAGGCGGTCGTCGACGGGCAGCCGATCCGCCTGCCCTGGGTGAAGGAGGGCAGGCTGCCGGTGTGGATGGCGGCGTACGGGCCCAAGGCGCTGGCGCTCGCCGGGCAGAAGGCCGACGGGTTCATCCTCCAGCTCGCCGACCTCTACCTCACCGAGTGGATGGTGAAGGCCGTGCGCGCGGCGGCCGCCGGTGCCGGACGCGACCCGTCGTCGATCACCATCTGCGTCGCGGCCCCCGCGTACGTCGGCGACGACCTCGCGCACGCCCGCGACCAGTGCCGCTGGTTCGGCGGCATGGTCGGCAACCACGTCGCCGACCTCGTCTCCCGCTACGGCGAGCACTCCGACATGGTCCCCGAGGTGCTGACCGCCTACATCAAGGAGCGGCACGGCTACGACTACAGCCACCACGGCCGCGCCGGGAACCCGTCCACCGACTTCGTGCCGGACGAGATCGTGGACCGGTTCTGCCTCCTCGGGCCCGCCGAGGCGCACATCGACAAGCTCAAGGCGCTGCGCGATCTGGGCGTGGACCAGTTCGCCGTCTACAACATGCACGACGCGAAGGAAGCGACGATCGACGCCTACGGCGCGCAGATCATCCCCGCACTGACCAGATGAGCATCTGCTGAAGGGCCAGGCCTCATGACCGCGACCGTCCCGCCCGTGCCCCCCACAGGACCCATAGCCGACCCGGCAGGACGTGTCGAACTCCCGCCGGGCGCCCTCCCCGCCGACGGCCGTTTCGTCAACGACGACCTGCTGCCCGTGCCCGTCTCGCGCCGCCGCTGGACCACGTACAACTTCGCGGCCCTGTGGGTCGGCATGGCGCACAACATCCCCTCCTGGCTGCTCGCCTCCGGCCTCGTCGCGCTCGGCATGGACTGGAAGCAGGCCGTTCTCACCATCGCGCTGGCCAACCTCATCGTGCTGGCGCCGATGCTGCTCACCGGGCACGCCGGGCCCAAGTACGGCATTCCCTTCCCGGTGCTCGCCCGTGCCTCGTTCGGGCTGCGCGGCGCCAACCTGCCCGCGATGATCCGGGCCGCCGTCGCGTGCGCCTGGTTCGGCATCCAGACGTGGATCGGCGGCCAGGGCATCTTCGTCCTGCTGGGCAAGCTGTTCGGCGGCTGGGCCGAGGTGGCGAAGGTCGGCGGCCAGCCGTGGACGCTGTGGGTGTGCTTCGTCCTGTTCTGGGTGCTCGAACTGGCCATCATCTACCGGGGGATGGAGGCCCTGCGCCGCTTCGAGAACTGGGCCGCGCCGTTCGTCATCGTCGGCGCGCTGGTGCTGCTGGCATGGATCGCGGCCAAGGCGGGCGGCCTCGGACCGCTGCTCGACCAGCCGTCGAAGCTGGGCTGGGGCGCGGACTTCTGGCCGGTGTTCTTCCCGTCCCTGATGGGCATGATCGCCTTCTGGTCCACACTGTCGCTCAACATCCCCGACTTCACCCGCTTCGGCGCGGGCCAGCGCGCCCAGATCTGGGGCCAGACGCTCGGGCTGCCGACCACGATGACGCTCTTCGCCCTGCTGTCCGTCTTCGTCACCTCCGGTTCGCAGGCCGTGTACGGAGTGGCGGTCTGGGACCCGGTCGCGCTCGCGGGCAGGACGGACAACGTCTTCGGACTGCTCTTCGCGCTGGTGACCGTGCTCGTCGCGACGATCTCGGTGAACATCGCGGCGAACGTCGTCTCACCGGCGTACGACCTGGCGAACCTGGCGCCGCGTTTCGTCAACTTCCGCAGGGGCGCGCTGATCACGGGCGTCGTCGGTGTGCTGATCATGCCGTGGAAGCTGACCGCGACGCCCGAGCTGTACATCTTCACCTGGCTCGGCCTGGTCGGCGGACTGCTCGGCACGGTCGCCGGCATCCTCATCGCGGACTACTGGCTGGTGCGGCGCACCGTCCTCGATCTCCCCGCGCTCTACACGCCGGACGGACGCTACTGGTACACGTCCGGCTGGAACCTGCGCGCGGTCGCCGCCTTCGCGGTCGGCGGCGTGCTCGCGGTCGGCGGCTCCCACTCGGCACCGGGCAAGGGCCCCTTCCCCTCGGAAGGTCTGATCCCGTTCCTGCGGCCGCTCGCGGACTACGGCTGGGCGGTGGGCCTGACGGCGTCGCTGGTGCTGTACATGGCGCTCATGGGGACGCGAGGTTCGCGCACACCGGCGTGAGCGCCGTCGCCAGGCGGTCGCGCCAGCTCGCGAGGTCGCCGGTCACCCGCGGGTACGCGGCGCGGAAGGTGTGCCAGTCGGCCTGCCAGCCGCGCACGGTGTCCGGTGCGAAGCCGTGCGCGTGCTCGCCGAGCACCTTGCGCAGCAGTGGTGCGCGCAGCCGGGTGCGGGGCGACTCGGCCAGCAGCACGGCGTCGTAGAGGTCCTTGGCGCCCGCCACCCCGTCCCCGGCGGCGTCGGTGCACAGCCACAGCAGCTTCCACGCGAGGGACAGCGCGGGGCTCGCGGTCGGCACCGGGGTGGGCGGTCCGCCGTCGCCCCGAGGAACCGCTGTCCACACCGGCGCCTCGGGCAGCACCTCGTCGCTCGCGAAGTCGATGTGGATCTCGCCCCGTTCGCCGCAGCGGCGCCGGAAGGGCACTTTCAGGCGGACGCCGGCGGTCTCGTACTCGCGGTACGTCCAGTTGCCGTCCTCCTCGATGCCGTCGGCGTCGAGGAGGACGCCACCGGCCGCGTGCGGGTCCGCTCGCACGGCCGCCACCAGGTCCTCGTGCGGGGAGGCGGGCTCGTATGCGCACCGCCCCAGCCAGCGCAGTCCCTCCGGCGGCACAGCGGGACGGCTGCCGAAGGTGTCGAACTCTCCTTCGGGACACCACAGTTGGGCGGCGGCCGCGCCGTGCGCGGCCTCGGGCCACTGCTGCACGTCCGCGATCGCGTCGAGGTGGGGGAAGGGCGCGAGAGGGTCCGGGAACGAGTCGGAGGCCGGCTCCAGGGCGATGAAGTCCAGATCGCCGGGCTCCCGGGCCGCGGGTCCCAGCCATGCCGTCAGCGTCATGGAGCCGCGCAGCACCAGACCGCCGCTCCACGGAGCAGTGGCGATCAGACGCAGCGCATGATCGAGGGCCGCGCGACGGGCCTCGCGCACGGTGCACACCTCCCAGGTCGGCACGGGCGGTGCGACCGTAACAGGTGCCGCCGACAGGCCCTCTCAGCGGCGGTCGCGCTGGGCCGCGACCAGCTGCCGCAGCGTCTTCTCGCCGGGTCCGCCGCGCTGGACACGTTCCGCGAAACCGGGAAACTGTCCCGCTATGGCGCTCAGGAGCCTCAATTCGAGCGGAGCGACGTTGATCTCGGCGACGTCGCGTTCCACGGCCCGCATCACGCCGGCCACCACCTGACGCGGTGACACCGTCCGTATGCCCGCCGGGGGCTTCGCGCCCGTCTCGGCGAACATGCCCGCGTCCCGGACGAAGCCCGGCTGGACGACCGAGACCCCGACGCCCGTGCCGTGCAGGTCCTGGCGCAGCCCCAGCGCGAAGCCCCGCAGTCCGAACTTGGTGCCGCTGTACAGCGACGCCGACTTCGTGGCCGCCTTGCCCGATATGGAGCCGATGAACGCCAGATGGCCCCGGCCCGCCGCCACCATGGCGGGGGCGAGCAGGCGGGCGAGCATGGTCGGCGCGTGCAGGTTCACGGCGAAGGCGCGCTCGACCTGCTCGGGGGTGTAGTCGAGGAGATCGCCGCTGGAGGGCAGCGCGGCGTTGGAGATCAGGACGTCCGTGCCGGCGGCTTCGTCGGCCAGGCGGCGCACGTCGTCCGGTTGGGCCAGATCGGCGACGACCGCGCGGGCGCCGTGGCGCTCGGCGAGGGGGCGCAAAGCCTCGGCTCGCCTGCCGCTCACCGTCAACGTGGCCCCGCGGGCCACGAATTCGGCTGCCAGGGCGCCGCCGATTCCGCCGGTGGCGCCGGTGAGCAGAACGCTTGCTCCGGTGATCCGCATCTGGTTACCCTCCAGTTCTGTTCGTTCGAACGAACAATAAGGAGGCGGGGGCAGCGTGTCCACAGACCCGTTCGGCGGACTGGCCGAGCACGCAAGGGCGTTGGCGGCGGGCGAGACCACGTCCGAGGCGCTCGTGACGGGCGCGCTCGCCCGTATCGAGGCCACTCAGGGCACCCTCAACGCCTTCCGTACCGTGCGCGGCGAGGCCGCCGTCGAGGAGGCGCGGGCGGCCGACCGCAGGCTCGCCGCGGGGGAGAGGCTGCCGCTGCTCGGCGTGCCGATCGCGGTCAAGGACGACACCGACGTGGCCGGTGTGCCCACGTTCTTCGGCTGCGCGGGCGACATCCCGCCCGCCGCGGAGGACGGAGAGGCGGTGCGCCGGCTGCGGGCCGCGGGGGCGGTGATCGTCGGCAAGACCAACACGTGCGAGCTGGGCCAGTGGCCGTTCACCGAAGGCCCGGCCTTCGGCGCCGCCCGCAACCCCTGGTCCACCGGCCATACGCCCGGCGGTTCCTCGGGCGGCTCGGCGGCGGCCGTGGCGGCGGGACTGGTGCCCGCGGCGCTCGGCTCCGACGGAGCGGGATCCATCCGCATTCCCGCGGCCTGGACCCATCTCGTGGGCATCAAGCCGCAGCGCGGGCGCGTCTCCGTCCACCCGTACGACGACTGCTTCCAGGGCCTGACCGTCAACGGCCCGCTCGCCAGGACCGTGGCCGACGCCGCCCTGCTGCTCGACGCGGCCGCGGGCGCCCACCCGCGGGAGCGCTTCCGGCCGGCCGCGATCGACGCGTCGGCGGCGGCCCGCCGGCAACCGGGACGACTGCGCATCGCCCTGGCCCTGCGTCCGCCGCTCACCCTCACGGGCGCCCGTGCCCACCCCGAGGTGCGCCGCGCGGTCACCGCGCTCGCCGAGACACTGGCCCGCCTCGGCCACGACGTCGAGGAGGCCCGCCCTCGTTACGGCCTGGTCGGGTTCGCCTTCCTGCCCCGCGCGGCGGCCGGCATCGCCGCGTACGCCGACCGCCACCCCGACCCCGCCCTGCTCGACCCGCGCACCCGGTCGGCGACGCGCTCCGGCCACCGCCTCGGCCGTCTCGTGCCCGCCGCACGCGCCCGCGAGGCCGCGCAGCACCGCAGGATCGGCGCCTTCTTCGGCGGCTTCGACGTGCTGCTCACCCCCACCACGGCCGTCCCGCCGCCACGGGTCGGGGCCTTCGACGGCCTGTCCGCGCAGCGCACCGACATCAAGATCACCGCGGCGTGCCCGTACGCCTGGCCGTGGAACGTGCTCGGCTGGCCCGGGGTGAACGTGCCCGCCGGCCTCACCTCCGCCGGACTGCCCGTCGGCGCCCAACTCCTCGGCCCCGCGGGCAGCGAGGAACGGCTCATCTCCCTCGCCGCCCAACTGGAGGCCGATCAGCGGTGGTACGAGAAGCGTCCGCCCTCGCCGCACGGCCTGGCGGCCGTCGGCGGCACCCCCACCCCGTGATCAGCGGGAGTGCGCCGATGGGACAATGGCGTCCATGTCCACCGCCGCCCGCGCCGTCGCCACCCGGCAGCGCATCATCGAGGCCGTCCTGCACATCATCGGCAGGGACGGGGTCGCGGCGGTCACCAACCGGCGGATAGCCAAGGAGGCCGGGGTCTCGCTCGGCTCGGTGACGTACCACTTCGCCACCCAGCACGACCTGCTGCGGGAGAGCCTGCTGCACTTCGTCCGCGACGAGACCCGGCGCTTCACCGCACTCGCCGACCAGTGCCGCAGCGAGGGCGTCGACATCGCGGGCGCGGCGGCGCTCGCCGGCCGGGTGGCAGGCGGAATCGGCTTCGACAGCGAGCACATCGCCACGTTCGAGCTGTACGTCGAGGCGGGGAGGGACGAGCGGCTGCGGGAGGCGGCGGCCGAGGCGTTCGCCGCGTACGACCGGCTCGCCGCCCAGATCCTGACCGGTCTCGGCGTCCCGGACGCCGAGCGGTACGCGGCGACGACGGTCGCCCTGGTGATGGGCCTGCAACTGCGCCGTCTGGCCACCGGCGGGCCCGCCGAGGACCTGGTCGACGCGTTGCTGCTGCTGGCGCGGGGCGCGGTCGCTCCGAGCGGAAACGGCGTGCCCGTACCGCCCGCCGGGCGCTGACGCCCGCCTGATGCGGGCCGGACACCACGAAATTACCCTGAAAGGGTGCATATCGCTCGCCGATGCGCCGCGCTCGCCCTGGGGCTGGGGCTGGCGCTCGGTCTCCTGCCCGGCCACGCCCCCGCGGCCGACGCGCCCCGGCTCGCGGCGACCGTGCGGGACGTGCCGGGGGAGAAGCTCGGAGCCAGTCACGGGCCCGGCTGCCCGGTGCCGCCGCAGCGATTGCGGCTGATCACCATGAACCACTGGGGCTTCGACGGGCGCGTCCACCGCGGCGAACTGATCGTCCATCAGGACATGGTCCGCCCCGTGCTGCGCGTCTTCCGGGAGATCTTCGACGAACGCTTCCCGATCCGGCGCATGCGCGTCATGGCGGAGTACGACGGGAGCGACGCGCGCGCCATGGCGGACGACAACACCTCGGCCTTCAACTGCCGACGGGTGACGGGCGACGCCGGCCACCTGTCCCGCCACTCCTACGGCGACGCCGTCGACATCAATCCGCTGGAGAACCCGTACGTGGACCGCTCGGGCGCCGTCCACCCGCCGGCCGCCGGCCGCCACCTGGAGCGCGACCCGGCCGCCGAGGGGCTCATCATGCCCGGCGACGCCGTCACCCGCGCCATGGAGAGCGCCGGCTGGCAGTGGGGCGGCCACTGGTCGCCGCCCGACTACCAGCACTTCTCCGCCGACGGCACCTGAGCGGCGCCCCGGGGCGCCCGGCGTGCCGAACCGCGGGGGAACGCGGGGTTACGGGGCGGGGAACCGGCCGCCTCCCGCGATGTCAGCGGGGCGTGGTTGGCTGGTGACATGATGGATGACTTTCTGACCGGTGATCTCTCCGACGTCGAGGAGGCGCTGCGCAAGGCGGCCGCCGCCGAGATCACGCCGCGCTTCCGGCAGCTCGCCGAGCACGAGATCGTCGAGAAGAACGGCCCGCACGACCTCGTCACCGCCGCCGACCGGCTTGCCGAGGCGCATCTGACCGCCTCGCTGACCGCCCTGCTGCCGGGCTCCGTGGTCGTCGGCGAGGAGGCGGTGCACGCGGATCCGGCGGTGTACGAGGCGCTGCACGGCGACGCGCCCGTGTGGATCGTGGACCCCGTCGACGGCACGCGCCAGTTCGTCCACGGCGAGCCCGGCTTCTGCACCCTGGTCGCGCTCGCGCACCGCGGCGAGGTCCTCGCCTCCTGGACGTACGCGCCCGTGGCCGACGAGCTCGCGGTCGCCGTGCGCGGCGGGGGTGCCCGGCTGGGCGGCGAGGTGCTGCGTTCCGGCTCGCCCGCCCCCGGCGCCGTGCTCGAGGTCGCCATGTCGCACCCGGACTACACGACCCCCGAGCAGAAGCGGGCGCTGGTCGGACTCGCGGAGCCCGGGGTGCTGGCGCGCCCGTGCGGATCGGCGGGTCTGGAGTACCTGGACGTCGCCAGGGGCGTCCTGGACGCCGTCGCCTTCTCGTGGGAGTACGCCTGGGACCACGCGGCCGGACTGCTGCTGGTCACCGAGGCGGGCGGCGCCCACCTCACCGTCACCGGCGCACCGTTCCGCATCACGGGCGGCAACAGCCTGCCCTTCACCGCTGCCCGTGACGAGGCGACCGCACGGCGTATACGGGAACTGCTGACCTGACCCGTCCGGCAGCCCCCGGCCGGTGCGGTCAGGTCAGCCGTGACCTGACCTCCCGCACCAGCTCGCCCGCGGACTCCACCGCCGCCGCGTCCAGACCGGCGAGCGCCGCCGACACGCGCGCGGTGAAGTCACCGGGCACACCCGGGAGCGCGGCGGCGGCCGCCAGCGCGCCCTTCTCGTTCAGGCACCACGCGCGGTGATACGCGTGCAGCGACTGCACCAGGACGCCGAACGCCCGGGACAGGCACAGCGAGACGTGCAGCGTGTCACCCGACGCCGCCGACTTGCGCGCCACCGCGACGGAGAACTCCGCCTCCCAGGCGGCCTCCACCAGCGCCGCGCGCAACGGCTCAGGGTACGTCGCCGTCTGCGCCCGGAGCTCCGCCAACTCGCCTGTGGGATCGGCCAGTACGCGGCACAGCGCCACCTCGCCGGCGTAGGCGGGCGACCAGAAGCCCAGGGGATGCCCCGGCTGCGCACCCGTCTCGTAGCGGCCGGCGCGACAGTCCGCCCACACACGCCGCACCCGGTCCAGATCCCGCAGGATCCAGTCCACCGCCGCCCCGTCCACGGTGAGCCAGGCCCCGCCGTCGACCCACGGCCCCCAGCCGCCGGGCCCGGCGACCTCCACCGGCTCACCGGTCAGTTCGGACGCGAGCTCCGCGAGGGCCGCGACATCGGGCTCGCCGCGGTAGTACACGCCCAGGTCCCAGTCGGAGTCCGTCCGGTGGGCGCCGCGTGCCCGGCTGCCGCCGAGCGCCACCGCACGGATCCCGGCAACGGTCGTGAGCCGCCGGGACATCGTCTCGATCGTGGTCTCCATCGGGAGGGAACGGTACCCGTGGCCCCGCTGTCGGCGCCCCGGAATATCCTGGGTCCTCATGGCCGTCGGCTGACAAAGGAGTCCGAAGGTGCCGTCGATGCTCGATGCCGTCGTCGTGGGGGCGGGCCCCAACGGACTGACAGCCGCGGTCGAACTGGCCCGCCGCGGCCTGTCCGTCGCCGTGTTCGAGGCCCTGGACAGCGTGGGCGGCGGTGCGCGCACCGAGGAGCTGACCCTCCCCGGCTTCCGCCACGACCCCTGCTCCGCCGTGCACCCGCTCGGCATCGGATCGCCCGCGTTCGCCGGCATGCCGCTCGCCCGGCACGGCCTGGAGTGGCTGCACCCCGAGCTGCCCCTCGCGCATCCCTTCCCCGACGGCTCGGCCGCGGTCCTCAGCCGCTCGGTCGGCGAGAGCGCCATGTCCCTCGGCGCCGCCGACGCGGGCGCCTACCGCCGCCTGGTCGCGCCGTACCTGGGGCACTGGGACGACCTCGCGGCCGACTTCCTGCGTACGCCCTGGGACGGCCTGCCCCGCGCCCCGTACCGCTTCGCCCGCTTCGGACTGGACGCGATCCAGCCCGCCACCTGGCTCGCCCGCCGCTTCCGGGGCGAGAAGGGCCGGGCGCTGCTCGCCGGGCTGGCGGCGCACGCGATCGCGCCCACGAGCGGGGTCGCCACGGGCGGCATCGCCCTGATGTTCGCGCTGGCCGCGCACGAGGTCGGCTGGCCGGTGCCCCGGGGCGGCTCCCAGGCCATCTCCGACGCCCTCGCCTCCTACCTGCGCGAGCTCGGCGGCACCGTGCACACCGGCGTCGAGGTCAGGCGCCTGGACGAGCTGCCGCCCGCCCGCGCGTACGTCTTCGACACCTCGCCGACCGCGCTCGCCAGGATCGCCGGACTGGGCCACGCGTACTGGCGCTACCGGTACGGCGCCTCCGCGTTCAAGATCGATTACGCGCTGTCCGGCCCGATGCCGTGGACCGCGAAGGAGGCCCGCGCGGCCGGTACCGTGCACATCGGACCGACCGCGGGCGAGATCGACGACGCCCTTCGGCGGGCCGTCGAGGGGCGCGATCCCCGGGCCCCGTTCCTGATCACCGCCCAGCCCAGCCTGATCGACCCCACCCGGGCGCCCGAGGGCCGCCATGTCCTGTGGGCGTACGGCCATGTGCCCGCCGGCTGGGAGGGGGACGCGACGGAGGCCGTCGAGCGGCAGCTGGACCGGTTCGCGCCCGGCTTCCGCGACCTGGTCCTCGCCCGCGCCGTCGCCGGCCCGCCCCAACTGGCCGCCCGCAACGCGAACTACGTCGGCGGTGACATCGCCTGCGGAGCGTTCGCCGGCCTCCAGACCGTGCTGCGCCCCCGGCTGGCCCGCGTCCCGTACGCCACCACGCACCCCGCCGTGTTCCTGTGCTCGTCGGCGACCCCGCCGGGGCCGGGGGTGCACGGCATGTCGGGGCACCACGCGGCGAAGGCCGTCTGGCGGCGACTGCGTCAGCGCTGACGCCGCCTGCCGCCTCCGCCGGGCGCGGGTCGGCATCATGGGGCGCATGACACAGCACGCCCCGGACATCACCCTCGTGCGCGGTGACATCACCGAGCAGCACGCCGACGCCATCGTCAACGCCGCCAACTCCTCGCTGCTCGGCGGAGGCGGCGTCGACGGCGCCATTCACCGCAACGGAGGCCCCGAGATCCTCGCCGCGTGCCGCGCACTGCGCGCGTCCCACTACGGCAAGGGCCTGCCCACCGGCGCCGCCGTCGCGACCACGGCCGGCCGGCTGCACGCGGCCCATGTCATCCACACCGTCGGGCCGGTCTGGTCCCGCCAGGAGGACCGTTCGGCGCAGCTCGCCTCCTGCTACCGCGAATCGCTGCGCGTGGCAGCCGAGTTGGGGGCGCGGACCGTGGCCTTCCCCGCCATCTCCACCGGCGTCTACGGCTGGCCCATGGACGACGGCGCCCGCATCGCCGTCCGCACGGTCCGCGAGGCCGCCACGCCGCCGGTCGCCGAAGTGCGATTCGTGCTCTTCGACGAGGACGCGTACGCCCATTTCCAGGCGGCTCTGGCCGCGGAGCGCTGACGCCGCCGGTCCCGGCCCGGCGTCCGGGTCATGGCGCCATGAGCACGGCCACCCCGGTGATCCGGCCCGTCGCCAGGTCCGACAGGGCACGGTCGGCCTGCCGCAGGGGGTAGCGCGTGACCCGTACCGCGGGCCGCAGCCGCGCCGCTTCGGCGAGGAAGGCGCGGCCGTCCTCGCGCGTGTTGGCGGTGACGCTGCGCACCGTGCGTTCCTGGAAAAGGTGCACGTCGTAGTCCAGCGGGGGGACCGCGCTGAGGTGGATCCCGGCGATCGCGAGTGTGCCGCCGCGGTCCAGTGCCGCCAGCGCCACCGGCACCAGGCCCCCGGCCGGGGCGAACAGGATCGCGGAGTCCAGTGGTTCCGGCGGGTCGCCGGCTCCCGCGGAGGCCGCGCCCAGCTCCCGCGCCAGACGCTGCGCCCGCGCCGACCGGGTGACGACGTGGACCGTGGCGCCCTGGGCCACGGCGAGCTGGGCGGTCAGGTGGGCGGACGCCCCGAAGCCGTAGATTCCGAGCCGGCCGCCGGGCGGCAGCTCCGCCAGGCGCAGGGCGCGGTAGCCGATGATGCCTGCGCACAGCAGCGGTGCGGCGTCCTCGTCACGCCACCCTTCCGGCAGGCGGTAGGTGAACGGGGCGTCCACCAGGATGTGGTCGGCGAATCCGCCGTCGATGTCCCAGCCGGTGTAGCGGGACCCGGGGCACAGGTTCTCCCGCCCGGCGCGGCAGTGACGGCACCGTCCGCAGGTCCCCGCGAGCCAGGCCGCCCCCAGCCGGTCGCCTTCCCGCAGGCCGGTGACACCGGGCCCGGCGGCGACGACCTCGCCGACGACCTCATGGCCCGGTGTGCAACGCGGCCTGCGCGGCGGCAGGTCGCCCTCGGCCAGGTGCAGGTCGGTCCGGCACACCCCGCAGGCGCGTACCCGTAGCAGGAGTCGGTCCGGTCCGGGCTCCGGCGTCGTGCGCTCCAGCCGGCGCAGCGGGGCCGACGCGATCGGACCTGGGGACTCGACCACCCAGGCCGACGTCGCTCCCGGCACCGGGGGTGCCATCCTCGTCCCGCCGCTTCCGTCATGTGTCCGGTACCGGCCCGGCGAGGGGCCGGGCCGGCGGTTCACTCACATACTCCAGCGCAGCACCGCCCCGAGTCCGCCCGCCGGGCCGTGCATACCTTCGGGAACCATGAGGACTTCGCCGCCCGACGCGGCGGCGGAGCGCAGCAGCGCGTCGTCCGCGCGTGCCCGTTCGGGCTTGGCCACACCCATCGCCTGCGCCTGGCCGCGCTGCACCGCGACCTGGTCCACGCCGGGGCCGATCCACACCTCGCGGCCCGCGTCGGCCGCGTCCGGTGTGAGGAGCAGGGTCGCCACCTGGTGCTTGCGCACCGCGTCCACGACGGCGGGCATGCCTTCGGCGGCCTCTCCGGGCCCGGTGTCGACGGCGGCGGTCTCGCGGTGCTCGCCGGGCCTGCCCCGTCCGACACGGAAGCGGTCGAGCGCGCTCTCGAGCCGGTCGCGCGCGAACTTCTCGCACGCCTCGGCGATCTGCCGGTCGAGGAGGCTCGTGGACGCGCCCGGCGACCTGCTGCCGTTCCCGGCCTCGACGGTGACGGCCTGGACCCGCTCGGGGAGCCGGTTGAAGACGGCCCTGCGCTCGCGGGGATCGCCGGTCAGGACGATGAGTTCGGTGTTGCTCTCGGACAGCCTGCGGGCGAGTTCGCGGGCGATGATGTCGGCGGTCTCGTTCCAGCTGTTCTCGACTTTGTTCCGGTAGTGCCACTCGTACCGGTCCGCGGGAATGCTGCGGTGCCCGCGGCCCTGCCACTCCTTGCCGTTCGCCTGGCCCAGGGCCTCGCGGTGGTGTGCGTCGCGCAGCTCGAGATCGGCGCCCATGCGGTCGATGTACGCGACCAGGCACGCCGGCCGGTCACCCCGCAGGTCCGCGAGCGGCGCGACGTGGGGCAGGATCGACCACGTCGCCGGAATGCCGGCCGGCGGCACCGAGAGCGGGGTGTCGAGCACGACCTCCGCGCCCGCGGCGAACAGGGCCCGTCCGGGCGGTGCGCCGGAGACTGGCTCGTGGGCGAGCTTGTCCATGACGGCCCTGACGGTGTACGCGTCGGCACCGGCCTCGATGAGCTGGGAGGCGACGGCGCGCTCGCGGAGCTGCTGCACCTTCTGTGCGTCCTCGGTCGCACGCGTGGTCTCGATGTAGACGGAAGCCCATGGGCCTGGCCGGGCGAAGAGCGGTTTGAGGAAGCCGAGTTCCATGATTACCCCCAGGCAATCGTGGATGGTGAATACCACCAGATTATGCCGGTATAGCGCCTGTGGAGCGCGTGGCGACCAATGACGTGACGACGCCGTGAGTGCCCCCGTTCGGCCGTCCGAAACGGGCGGCAGGGATACGGTGACCGCACGCGTCCACCCGGATGCCGCTCGTGGCCGCCCAGGCTCTCGGACCAGTGCCGGCAGTGCGGCGTTGATGTCGGATTTCCGCCAGCCCCCGGGTGTCGGCGTGCCCGATGCTTGACCCCATGCACACCGACACCGAGCGCTGCGTACGCGCCGTCCGGTCCAAGGACGGGCGGTTCGACGGATGGTTCTTCACCGCCGTCCTGACCACACGGATCTACTGCCGTCCCAGCTGCCCGGCCGTGCCGCCGAAGGCCGAGAACATGACCTTCTACCCGAGCGCCGCCGCCTGCCAGCAGGCAGGGTTCCGCGCCTGCAAGCGCTGCCGGCCCGACACCAGCCCGGGCTCGCCCGCCTGGAACGCCCGTGCCGACACCGTGGCCCGCGCCATGCGGCTCATCGGCGACGGGGTCGTCGACCGCGAGGGCGTGCCCGGGCTCGCCGCCCGGCTCGGGTACTCCACGCGCCAGATCGAGCGCCAGCTCCTCGCCGAGCTGGGCGCCGGGCCGCTCGCTCTCGCCCGTGCCCAGCGCGCCCAGACCGCCCGGCTGCTCGTCGAGACGACGTCCCTGCCCATGGCCGAGGTCGCCTTCGCCGCCGGGTTCTCCTCCATCCGCACGTTCAACGACACCGTCCGGGAGGTCTTCGCCCTCGCGCCCGGCGACCTGCGCACCCGTGCGTCGGGCCGCCGCTCCGCGCCGCCCGCCACGCCCGGGGTGATCGCGCTCAGGCTGCCGTACCGCGCGCCGCTCAACCCCGGCAACCTGTTCGGGCACCTCGTCGCCACCGGCGTCCCCGGCGTCGAGGAGTGGCGGGACGGCGCCTACCGGCGCACCCTGTCCCTCCCGTACGGGCACGGCATCGTGGCGCTCACGCCGCGGCCCGACCACATCGCGTGCCGGCTCTCCCTCACCGACCTGCGCGACCTCACCATCGCCATCAGCCGCTGCCGGTGGATGCTCGACCTCGACGCCGACCCCGTCGCCGTGGACGACCGGCTGCGCGCCGACCCCGAGCTCGCCCCGCTGGTCGACAAGGCCCCCGGCAGGCGCGTGCCGCGCACCGTCGACGCGGCCGAGTTCGCCGTGCGCGCGGTGCTGGGCCAGCAGGTCTCCACCGCCGCCGCCCGCACCCACGCGGGCCGGCTGGTCACGGCGCACGGTGTGCCGGTCGAGGACCCCGAAGGCGGGCTCACCCACCTCTTCCCGGCCCCCGACGCCCTCGCGGCGCTCGACCCCGAGGCCCTCGCCCTGCCGCGCAGCCGGCGCACCACCCTGACCACACTCGTCGCCGCGCTCGCCGACGGCTCGCTGCGGCTCGACCCGGGCAGCGACTGGGACCGGGCCCGCGCACAGCTCGCCGGGCTGCCCGGCTTCGGCCCCTGGACCGTCGAGGTGATCGCCATGCGCGCGCTCGGCGACCCCGACGCCTTCCTGCCCACCGACCTCGGGATGCGCCGCGCCGCCGCCGGACTCGGCCTGCCCGCCACGCCGGCCGCCCTCACGGCACGCGCCGCGGCCTGGCGGCCCTGGCGGGCGTACGCGGTCCAGTACCTCTGGGCCTCGGACGACCACCCCATCAACCACCTCCCCGCGTAAGGAAGTCCGGAGCATGACCAGGCAGCACACCGTCGTCGACAGCCCCTACGGCCCGCTCACGCTCGTCGCCACCGACGGCGTGCTCAGCGGGCTCTACATGACCGGTCAGCGGCACCGCCCGGGGGAGGAGACCTTCGGCGTACCCGACGAGGCGCCGTTCGGCGCGGCCGTCGAGCAGCTGGCCGCGTACTTCGCCCGCGAACTCACCGTCTTCGACCTGCCGGTGCACTGCGACGGCACACCGTTCCAGCGCAGTGTCTGGGACCAGCTGCGGCGCATCCCCTACGGCGAGACCCGCACCTACGGCGAACTCGCCGAGATCCTCGGCAACAAGGCAGCCTCTCGCGCGGTCGGTCTCGCCAACGGCAGGAACCCGATCGGGATCATCGTCCCGTGTCACCGGGTGATCGGCTCGTCCGGCAGCCTGGTCGGCTACGGCGGCGGGCTCGACCGCAAGAAGCGCCTGCTCGCCTTCGAGCACGGCACGCCGGACGACGCGCTGTTCTAGGAGCGCGTTCCAGGAGCGCGCTGCCCGGTCGGCCCGCCCTCAGGACGCCAGGTGCTCCGGCGGCTGGGCCGCCAGGCGGTCGAGCAGCGCCGGAAGCGCCGTGCCGATCGGCTCGCGCACGATCTCGTCGGCCAGTTCGTCGTACGGCGTCGGCTCCGCGTTCACCACGATCAGCCGTGCCCCGTGCTCGACCGCGATCCCCGCCAGGGACGCGGCGGGCTGCACCTTCAGCGTGGTGCCGACGGCGACGAACACCTCGCACGCCTTGGCGATGGCCATCGCCTGGCCCAGCACCTCCGGGTCGAGCCGCTGGCCGAACATCACGGTCGCCGACTTGAGGATCCCGCCGCACGCGAGGCACGCCGGATCCTCCTCGCCCGCCTCCACGCGGGCCAGCGCGTCGGCCATCGGCGAGCGCACATGGCAGCGTGTGCACGTCACCGTGCGCGCGGTGCCGTGCAGTTCGAGCACCTTGCGGTCGGGCATGCCGCCGAGCTGGTGCAGTCCGTCCACGTTCTGGGTGATCACCCGGACGGCGACCCCGGGCCGGCGGTCGAGCTCGGCGACGGCGCGATGCGCGGCGTTCGGCTCGGCGCGCCAGGTCGCGCTCTCGCGGCGCATGATCCAGGAGCGGCGCCGGATGTCGGGGTCGGACATGTAGTAGTCGTACGTGACGAGCTTCTCGGCCTCCGGATCCCGCCGCCACAGGCCCTGCGGGCCGCGGTAGTCGGGGATGCCGGAATCGGTGGAGATACCGGCGCCGCTGAGGATCGCGACGAGTGTCATACGAACGAGCGTACGCAGCCCGGCGGGCCGGCGGCGACCGATTTGGCCGCCGCCGGCCCGCCCGACTGCCGCTCCGCGGCGGTCCCTAGGGGGTGACCTTGGCGAACGGCGTCGGTGTCAGACCCGTCCAGCGTTGCTGGACCGCCTTGCCCGACTCCTTCACCACATCGCCGTCCGGGACCCTCGCCGTCTCGGCCAGGTAGAAGCGCCCGTCGTCGAGCGAGACCAGACCGTACTGCCCCGTCGACTGCCAGCCGTAGGTGCCCGAGGGTTCGTGGTGCAGTCCCTCACGCAGCAGGGGCAGCAGCCGCCCGGTCTCCGGCTCCTGCTGGCCGCGGATCTCGCCCCATCGGGGTCTGCCGTCGCCGTCGACGACGAACAGCGAGTAGTTGGGAAAGCCGGGCTTGGAGCCCTTGTACGCGGCCATCAGCCAGTTGCCGCTGTGCCCGTCGTACTCCAGGTTCTGCACGCCGTACCTGGTGTTGCCGGTGTAGAGGAAGAACTTGCCGTCCGTGCGCGCCGGGCCGCTGCGGTGCGGCGCCGACTCGGTCAGCGGCCGCTCGTACTTGCGCCACTGGCGTACGTCGTACTGGAGCAGGACCTGGTGGTCGTTGTCCTGGCGCGTCGTGTTGGCGTACACGCCGTAGGCGATGGTCAGCTTCTGCGGCCCGTTCTTCCTGCCGAACACCGGGCCGAAGGCGACCCCGTCGATGCCGCTGCACCCGTAGCGGTGGTCGGCCGTCGCGCCCGTGTTGCCGTCGAAGACGCCGTCGCCGTTCATGTCGGCGGTGTAGTCCTCCACGACCTCCCTCAGGTGGACCGTGGTGACGACCCCGCTCGTCTCCGCGTCCATGTTCATCCGGTCGATGCGGTCGCCGTCCACGATCGCGATGTAGAACGCCTCGGCCGCCTTGTACTCCAGCGAGCCGTAGACGCGCCCGTCCGCCGTGTTGAAGTCCAGGTCGCCCAGATGGCCGGTGAACCCGGTCACGGATCCGACCGGCCTGCCCTGCAGGTCCGTCTTGACCAGCAGGTTCGTGAACGAGAAGTACATGAACCCCTTCTGCCGGTCCAGCGCCATGCCCTGCAGGTGCCCCGCCTGCCAGGCGCCGCCGTCCACCGTGAGGGGTGGCTCGGCCGCCTCGGGGGGCGGGCCGGCGGCGGTCGCGGGGGTGGTGATGCCGATCGTCGCGGCGGCCACGAAGGCGGCGGCCGTCAGCAAACCGTACGCGTGCCTGTGCATGATCCCTCCGGTGTCCTCGAAGTCCGGATGGTGCCCAGCGGGGGTGTGCGCGCCGTACCGGACGGCGCGCACACCCGTAAGCGGCATACCCAGATGTACTGATGCTCTGTCAACGGAAGGCGGCGGAGGCGTCATCGGGGACCGGCGCGCGGCGGCCGTCAGCCGGTTGCCGCACCGGAGCCGGTGAGCGGGGCGAACGGCAGGGGAGTGCGGCCGGTCCAGCGGTGCAGCAGCGCCTTCCCCGTCTGGGTGGCGGTGCCGCCGCGCGCCTTCGCCGACTCGCCGACGTAGAAGCGGCCGTCGTCGAGGGAGACCAAGCCGAACTGCCCCGGCGCGTGCCAGCCGTACGTCCCCGAGGGCGCGTGGTGCTCCCCCTGCGGAAGGAGCGACAGCAGCATGCCCCGCTCCGGCCGCCGCTGGCCGCGGACGCCGCCCTCGACGGGCGGCCTGCCCGCGTCGACGGCGAAGAGCCCGTAGTTGGGGAACTGGCGTTTGGCGCCCCTGTACACGGCCATCAGCCAGATGCCGCTGTGCCCGTCGTACTCCAGGTTCTGCACGCCGTACGTCGTGTTGCCGGTGTACACGAAGTACTTGCCGTCGTGCCCGGCGGGCCCGCTGCGGTGCGGACGTGACTCGTTCAGCGGGCGCTCGTACCGCCTCCAGTCCCGTACGTCGTACTGGAGCAGGACCTGGTGGTCGTTGTCGCGCCGCGCGGTGTCGGTGTACACGCCGTAGGCGACGGTCAGCATCTGGGGGCCGCCCGTCGTCCCGAAGGCGGGGCCGAAGGCGACGCCGTCGATGCCGGCGTTCCCGTACCGGTGGTCGGCGGTGTGGCCGGTGTCGCCGTCGAAGACGCCGTCGCCGTCCATGTCCGCGGTGAAGTCGCGGGCGACCTCCCCGAGGTGGACGGTGGTCAGGACCCCGCTGGTCCGGGCGTCCATGTTCATGCGCGTGATGCGCCTGCCGTCGAAGACGGCGATGTAGAACGCCGCGTCCCTGCCGTACTCCAGCGAGCCGTAGACGCGGCCGTCCGCCGTGTCGAAGTCGAGGTCGCCCAGGTGGCCGCCGATGCCACGGACCGACCCGAGCGGCCGGCCGCTCAGGTCGGTCTTGACGAGCATGTCGGTGAAGGAGAAGTACAGGTGGCGCCGGGCCCGGTCGAGCGCCATGCCCTGGAGATGGCCGGAGCGCCAGGAGCCGCCGTCGACCGCGAGGGGCAGCGGTCGCGCAGGCAGCTGGGGAGTCCTGGCCGCGGTCTGCGGGGGTCGTGCGGGGATCTCGTGCGGGGTGGCGGCGGGGGCCGCGCCGGCGATGGTCAGCGCCAGAGCGGCGAGGGCGGTGATCCAGCCGCGCAGTTGCGTGAGCATGGTCCCTCCGGAGTCCTGGGGATCCGGAGGCTGCCCGGTGGGTGTGCACGGGCCTGGGCGGCGCGGACAACGCGCCGTGAACGCCCGTCTACGGTACGGCGGTCACCGGCATTCGGCACAAAACGCCCATCGTGGGGTCACGGCTTCGGCGGCAGTCCGTTCTCCAGCTCGACCGCCCCCGTGCCGGACGCCAGCGCCTCGAGCGACGCCTCGACCCGCAGGCACAGCGAGCCGAGCAGGTAGTGGGACAGGTCCTCGCGTCCCACCAGTCGCCAGGACAGCAGCTCGTCCTCCTGGAGCCTGATCGCCTCGAACTGAGCGTCGGTCAGCACGCCGCCGTCGTACACGTACGCGGCGATCGGCGGCCGCCCCTCGCCCGGTACCCAGTCCACCGTGAGCAGCGCGCCCAGCTCGAGATCGAGACCGATCTCCTCCAGCGTCTCCCGGCGCGCGGCCTGCCGGGGCGTCTCGCCGAGGTCCGACTCCACGGTGCCGCCGGGCAGCGCCCAGCCCTTGCGGTAGTTGGGCTCGACGAGCAGCACCCGCCCCTCGGCGTCCCGCAACAGTGCGGCGGCTCCGGCGAGGATGCGGGGGAGGGAGGCGATGTAGGCGGCGTAGTCGGAGGTCGTCACGGCAGGCAGCGTAGGTCATCCGCCTCCTGCCGCGGCGGGTGCGCCATGCCCCGGTGGCGCCGCATATGGAGGAAACACCCACGTGTCCGCCCTGACGCCGTCCGATGCCGGGGTAGCAGGGCGCCCGAGGGTGCGGATAGGGTCGGGGACGGCGCGACTGCCTGTTCGACAGCAAGGGATACACGGTGAGGGACGGAGCAGTTTCTCAGCCTGCGCGGGTGCTCGTCGCAGCTGACAAGTTCAAGGGCTCGCTCACAGCGGTGCAGGTCGCCGAGCGGGTGACGACCGGGCTGCGGCGGATCGTCCCGGACCTGGAGGTCGACACCCTGCCCGTCGCCGACGGCGGCGACGGCACGGTCGCCGCGGCGGTGGCGGCGGGGTTCGAACGCCGTGAGGTACGGGTGACCGGGCCGCTCGGCGACCCCGTGACCGCGGCGTACGCCCTGAAGGACGGCACCGCGGTCGTGGAGATGGCCGAGGCGTCGGGCCTCCAGCACCTCCCGGCCGGCGTCTTCGCACCGCTCAGCGCCACGACGTACGGCTCCGGGGAACTGCTGCGCGCCGCGCTCGACGCGGGCGCGCGCACGATCGTCTTCGGCGTCGGCGGCAGCGCGACCACGGACGGCGGGGCCGGGATGCTGGCCGCGCTCGGCGCCCGCTTCCTGGACGCGGACGGCAAGCCCGTGCCGCCGGGGGGCGGCGGCCTGAGCGCGCTCGCGACGGCGGATCTGTCGGGCCTGGACGCCCGTTTCGATGACGTCGACCTGATCCTCGCCAGCGACGTCGACAACCCGCTGACCGGACCGAAGGGCGCGCCCGCGGTCTACGGCCCGCAGAAGGGCGCGACGCCGGACGACGTGGCCGCCCTCGACGAGGCACTCGCCCACTACGCGTCCGTCCTCGGCCCCGACCTGGCCGACGCGCCCGGCGCGGGCGCGGCGGGCGGCATCGGCTACGGCGCGCTGGTCGCGCTCCGTGCCCGCTTCCGGCCGGGCATCGAGGTCATGCTGGACGTGCTGGGCTTCGCGCAGGCGCTGGAGCGGGCGACGCTGGTCATCACCGGCGAGGGCTCGCTGGACGAGCAGACGCTGCACGGCAAGGCCCCGGCGGGCGTGGCCTCGGCGGCCCGCGCGCAGGGCATCGAGGTGGTCGCGGTCTGCGGCCGCCTGGCCCTCCCGCCGGAGGCCCTGGGCCGCGCGGGCATCCGCCGCGCCTACGCCCTGACCGCCCTGGAACCGGACCCGGCGATGTGCATGGCCCACGCGGGCCCGCTGCTGGAACAGGCGGCGGAGTCGATCGCCCGCGACTTCCTCACCTGACGGGACGCCCCAGGGCGCGGCGGCTTCGGGCCGCGCCGCTGCGGCCACCGCCCGCGAGGCCCCGGCCCCGCCCCCCTGGCCCGCGCCGCCCGGGGGCGGGGCGTCTTTTTTTTGTGGAGCCCCCGCAGCGATGGGCCTCGACCGTCCGCCGCCACGCACGCGGTACGTGCGGATTCCCCCGTGCAGGAAGGCGGCCACTGGGTACCCGCCACATGGCACGACGTGCACAGCCTGCGCGGGCAGACCCCGCCCCGCGGCAGATCCAGGAGGAGGCGCGGAAATGAGCACGGTGAAGGAGACCGTCGAGGTCGAGGTCCCCGTCAGCACCGCCTACAACCAGTGGACGATGTTCGAGGAGTTCCCGAACTTCATGGAAGGCGTGGAGGCGGTCACCCAGGTCGACGACCGCCACAACCACTGGACCACCAGGATCGGAGGAGTACAGCGGGAATTCGACACCGAGATCGTCGACCAGCTCCCCGACGAACGCATCGCCTGGCGGACCATCAGCGGCGACACCAAGCAGAAGGGCATGGTGAGCTTCCAGCGCCTGGACGACACGCACACACGGGTGGAACTCGTGATGGACGTCGAGCCCGGCGGCATGGCCGAGAAGGCCGCTGACATGACGGGAATGATCGACCGGCGCGTCAAGGGCGACATGCGACGCTTCAAGGAGTACATCGAGCACCAGGGCGGCGAGAGCGGAGCCTGGCGCGGCCGCATCAAGCCCGGGTGACGCCGGTCCCGGAGCGGCTCACACCGCCCGATGGCCGATCCTCACCGGCAGCGGGGAACCGAGGCCGAATCGCCGGCCCCGGTTCCCCGCTCCCGATACGCTCTGTGCATGGTGCATGTACTGGGCAGCAGGATGCTGCTGAGCCCCACCGATCCGCAGCGCTCGCGCGACTTCTACGGCCGCGCTCTCGGGCTGGCGGTCTACCGCGAATTCGGGACCGGCCCCGAGCGGGGAACGGTGTACTTCCTCGGCGGCGGGTTCCTCGAACTCTCGGGCCGCTCCGACACCCCGCCCTCGCCGGCCGTGCGGCTGTGGCTGCAGGTGCCCGACGTGCGGGCCGCCCACGACGAACTGCTGGAGCGGGGCGTCGAGGTGCTCAGAGCGCCGCAGAAGGAGCCGTGGGGGCTGATCGAGATGTGGATCGCCGACCCGGACGGCGTGCGGATCGCGGTGGTCGAAGTGCCCGAGGACCATCCCCTGCGCCATCGCCCGTGACCCACCCCGAAACGCCGAGGGCCCGGAAGCGAAAGCTTCCGGGCCCTCGGGGTACAGCACGCGTGTGCTACGGGATCTGCGCCGCACGGGCCTCGCGGCTCTCGCGGCGGTTGTCGCGGAACGTGTTCACGCGACGGGCGGTGGCGAAGAGGGGGATCGTCGCCGCCATCACGATCTGCAGTGCGCAGCCCATCTGCAGCAGCACCTGGCCGCCCGGCGCGTCGAACGCCCACGCCGCCAGCATGCCCATCGCCGCAACGATCCAGCCGAGCATCGCCACCGCGAGGACACCCCGCGGCTTGGGGTACTCGACCCGGCTCACCATCAGCCACGCCGCTCCGATGATCGCCAGCAGCGTCGGGATGAAGGGCAGCTCCAGCAGCACGATCGAGACGACCGTGAGCGCTCCGAAGGGGCTCGGCATGCCCTGGAACATGCCGTCCTTCATCGTCACGCACGAGAATCTCGCAAGCCGCAGCACCACCGCCAGCAGCACCACGATCGCGGCCACCGCCGAGACCCGCTGATGGGCGTCGTCCGCGACCATGCCGTAGACCAGCACGAAGTACGCGGGCGCGAGACCAAAGCTGATCAGGTCCGAGAGGTTGTCCAGCTCGGCGCCCATCGGCGACGACCGCAGCTTGCGGGCCACGAGCCCGTCGCAGAGGTCGAAGATCGCCGCCAGCAGCATCAGGATCACGGCGGTCGCGGCGCTGTGCCGCGCCATGCCGGTCTCCTGGCTGCCCTGGAGATGCGGGATGAGGATGCCGGTGGTGGTGAAGTACACCGCCATGAATCCGCACGTGGCGTTGCCGAGCGTGAGGGTGTCCGCTATCGACAGCCGCAGAGAGAGCGGCATCTCCTCCGCGTCGTCCTCTTCCTCGGACTCCGCCGCCCAGTTCGCCTGTGTGTCGGGATCAATCACGGTCAATGCGAGTCACCCCCGCCGTCGTGGTCTGGCCCACCTCGACAGCGACCTCGACACCCTCGGGAAGGTAGATGTCGACGCGCGAGCCGAAGCGGATCAGACCGATGCGTTCACCCTGCTCGACCTTGGTGCCCTGCGGGATGTACGGGACGATACGCCGTGCGACCGCGCCGGCGATCTGCACCATCTCGATGTCGCCGAGTTCGGTGTCGAAGTGCCAGACAACGCGCTCGTTGTTCTCGCTCTCCTTGTTGAACGCGGGCACGAAACCGCCGGGGATGTGCTCGACCGACGTCACCGTGCCGGCGAGCGGCGCGCGGTTGACGTGGACGTTGAGCGGGCTCATGAAGATCGCGACGCGGGTGCGTCCGTCCTTCCACGGCATGATGCTCTGCACCACCCCGTCGGCGGGCGAGATGACCCGCCCGGACGCGATCTCGCGCTCCGGGTCGCGGAAGAACCACAGCATGCCCGCCGCGAGCGCGGTGGTGGGCACGGCAACGGCCGCGGCCCGCCGCGAACGGCGGGCACGGACCAGGCTGAGTGCAGCGGTGGCGACGGTCGGCAGAAGCCACGGCGATGCTCCGCGAGCGATACGTACGCCAAAGCGGCTGTCGCGTGGTGCAGAGGTTTGGCTGTGGGGCATGGATGACCTTCGTAGCGGATGATGCCGCGCTGGTAACACGGGGGACGGCGGCTTTCCGGCCGATGTTATCGGGTACGGAGCACAACTGGGAAAGCCGGAAACCGAGTCGGCGGCCGGAAGATGATGACAGGGTGTGATCTTCTTCGCGGCCGAACCGACTCAAAAGCGGCAATCAGCCTTGGAACCGGTACTCCTCGAGCAGTCGACGTCCGATGATCATTTTCTGGATTTCGGCGGTACCTTCGCCGATCAGCAGCATCGGAGCCTCGCGGTAGAGGCGCTCGATCTCGTACTCCTTGGAGAAGCCGTAGCCGCCGTGGATGCGGAAGGCGTCCTCGACGACTTCCTTGCAGTACTCGGAGGCGAGGTACTTCGCCATCCCTGCCTCCAGGTCGTTTCGCTCCCCGGAGTCCTTTTTGCGTGCCGCGTTCACCATCATCGCATGCGCGGCCTCGACCTTGGTGGCCATCTCGGCCAGCTTGAACTGGATCGCCTGGTGGGCGGCGATCGGCTTGCCGAAAGTGTGACGCTGCTGGGCATACGAGACACCCAGCTCGAAGGCACGCTGCGCGACACCGCAACCACGGGCGGCGACGTTCACGCGGCCGACCTCCACGCCGTCCATCATTTGGTAAAACCCTCGGCCGGTGACCCCGCCGAGGACCCGATTGGCCGGAATGCGCAGTCCGTCCATGATGAGCTCGGTCGTGTCGACGCCCTTGTAGCCCATCTTGTCGATCTTCCCGGGGATGGTCAGGCCCGGACGGACCTCGCCGAAGCCCGGCTCCTTCTCGACGAGGAAGGTCGTCATCGACTTGTGCGGGGCCGTGCCCTCGGGGTGTCCTTCGTCACTCCGGCACAGGACCGCGACGAGGGTGGACGTGCCGCCGTTCGTCAGCCACATCTTCTGGCCGTTCAGGACGTACTCGTCGCCGTCCTTCACACCCTTGGACGTGATCGCCGAGACGTCCGAGCCGAGGCCCGGCTCCGA
Source organism: Streptomyces sp. PKU-EA00015 (assembly GCF_013387495.1). Taxonomy (GTDB): domain Bacteria; phylum Actinomycetota; class Actinomycetes; order Streptomycetales; family Streptomycetaceae; genus Streptomyces. The sequence continues at coordinate 207,288 of NZ_JABZEE010000010.1, forward strand.
CATCGAGAACGCGCCGCGCACCTCGCCGAGCGCCATGCGCGGCAGGAAGGTGTCCTTCTGCTCCTGCGTGCCGTGCTGCTTGAGCATGTACGCCACGATGAAGTGCGTGTTGATGATGCCCGAGACGGACATCCAGCCGCGGGCGATCTCCTCGACGCACAGCGCGTACGTGAGAAGGGACTCACCCAGGCCGCCGTACTCCTCGGGGATCATCAGGCCGAACAGGCCGAGCTCCTTGAGGCCGTCGACGATCTCTTGCGGGTACTCGTCCTTGTGCTCCAGCGCCGTGGCGACAGGGATGATCTCCTTGTCGACAAAGTCACGGACGGTGGACAGGATCTCCTGCTGGACATCGGTCAGACCTGCGGTCTGGGCGAGTCGGGCCATGACTACTTCTCCTGCGCCTTCAGCTCGGGGCGGCCGGGCTGCTCGCCGCCGCGCTCCTTGATGTACGTCTCCGTCGGGACCATCACCTTGCGCCGGAAGACGCAGACGAGGGTGCCGTCCTGCTTGTAGCCCTTGGTCTCGACGTAGACGATGCCGCGGTCGCTCTTCGACTTCGACGGGGTCTTGTCGAGGACCGTGGTCTCGCCGTAGATCGTGTCGCCGTGGAAGGTCGGCGCCACGTGCCGCAGCGACTCGATCTCCAGGTTGGCGATGGCCTTGCCGGAGACGTCCGGCACGGACATGCCGAGCAGCAGCGAGTAGATGTAGTTCCCGACGACGACGTTCTTGCCGAAGTCCGTCGTCTTCTCCGCATAGTTCGTGTCCATGTGGAGCGGGTGGTGGTTCATGGTGAGCAGGCAGAAGAGGTGGTCGTCGTACTCGGTGACCGTCTTCCCGGGCCAGTGCTTGTAGACGGCCCCGACCTCGAACTCCTCGTAGGTGCGTCCGAACTGCATGTCGCTCAGGGCCTCTCTAGTTGGCGGGGATTTCGAACTTGGTGGTGCGCTGCATGCCGGCCGCGCGTCCCTTGCCGGAGATGACCAGGGCCATCTTGCGGCTGGCCTCGTCGATCATCTCGTCGCCGAGCATCGCCGAGCCCTTCTTGCCGCCCGCCTCGGACGTGTAGTAGTCGTACGCGTCCAGGATCAGCTCGGCGTGGTCGTAGTCCTCCTGGGAGGGCGAGAAGATCTCGTTGGACGCCTCGACCTGGCCCGGGTGCAGCACCCACTTGCCGTCGAAGCCGAGCGCGGCGGCGCGCTGGGCGACCTCGCGGTAGCCGTCGATGTTGCGGATCTGGAGGTAGGGGCCGTCGATCGCCTGGAGGTTGTTGGCGCGGGCGGCCATCAGGATCTTCATCAGGATGTAGTGGTACGCGTCGGCCGGGTAGCCGGGCGGCTGCTCGCCGACGACCAGGGACTTCATGTTGATGGAGGCCATGAAGTCGGCCGGGCCGAAGATGATCGTCTCCACGCGCGGCGACGCCTGCGCGATGGCGTTGACGTTGTTGAGGCCCTGCGCGTTCTCGATCTGCGCCTCGATGCCGATCTTGCCCAGCTCGAAGCCCATGGTCTTCTCGATCTGGGTGAGCAGCAGGTCGAGCGCGACGACCTGCTCGGCGGTCTGCACCTTCGGCAGCATGATGCAGTCGAGGTTCTGGCCGGCGCCCTCGACGACGGTGACGACGTCGCGGTAGGTCCACTCGGTGGTCCAGTCGTTGACGCGCACGACCCGCGTCTTGCCCGTCCAGTCACCCTCGTTCAGGAACTTCACGATGGTGTGCCGGGCCTCCGGCTTGGCGAGCGGCGCGCAGGCGTCCTCCAGGTCCAGGAAGACCTGGTCGGCGGGCAGGCCCTGGGCCTTCTCCAGGAAGCGCGGGTTCGAACCGGGCACGGCCAGGCAGGAACGGCGCGGGCGGAGACGGTTGACCGGGTGCACAGGCGTGCTCATGCGTGGACCTCCAGGGGGTCGAGCTTGTTCGCTTGACGGATCTCGTCGACGATACGGCCGATGATCTCCGTGATTCCGAAGTCCTTCGGGGTGAAGACGGCGGCCACACCCGCTGCCTTCAGTTCGGTGGCATCGGCGTTCGGGATGATGCCACCCACGATCACCGGGATGTCGGCCGCGCCCGCCTCACGCAGCCGCTTCAGCACGTCCGGCACCAGTTCGGCGTGCGAGCCGGACAGGATCGACAGACCGACGCAGTGCACGTCCTCCGCGAGGGCGGCGGAGACGATCTGCTCGGGGGTCAGCCGGATGCCCTGGTAGACCACCTCGAACCCGGCGTCGCGGGCCCGCACGGCGATCTGCTCGGCGCCGTTGGAGTGGCCGTCCAGGCCGGGCTTGCCGACGAGCAGCCGCAGCCGCCCCGCTCCCAGCTCGTCCGCCGTGCGGGCCACCTTCTCGCGTACGAGGGCGAGCGGGGTGCCCGCCTCGGCGGTGACCGCCACCGGGGCGCTGCTGACGCCTGTCGGCGCACGGAACTCGCCGAAGACGTCACGCAGCGCCCAGGCCCACTCGCCGGTGGTGACGCCCGCACGCGCACACTCGACGGTGGCCGCCATCAGGTTCTCGGTGCCCGCCGCGGCCTTCTTCAGCGCCGCGAGGGCCTCCGCGGCGCGGGACTCCTCGCGGCCGGCGCGCCACTCGTGCAGCTTGGCGACGACGCGTGCCTCGTTCGCCGGGTCGACCGTCATGATCGCCGTGTCGAGGTCAGCGGTGAGCGGGTTCTCCTCGGTCGTCTCGTAGATGTTGACGCCGACGATCTTCTCGTCGCCGGCCTCGATCCGCGCGCGCCGCTCGGCGTGCGAGGAGACCAGCTGCGACTTGAGGTAGCCCGACTCGACGGCCGCCATCGCGCCGCCCATCTCCTGGATCCGGTCGATCTCCGCCAGGCACTCCTCGACGAGGGCGTCGACCTTGGCCTCGATCACGTGCGAACCGGCGAAGATGTCCTCGTACTCCAGCAGGTCCGACTCGTGCGCCAGCACCTGCTGGATGCGCAGCGACCACTGCTGGTCCCAGGGGCGGGGCAGACCCAGCGCCTCGTTCCAGGCGGGCAGCTGCACGGCACGCGCGCGGGCGTCCTTGGAGAGCGTGACGGCCAGCATCTCCAGCACGATGCGCTGGACGTTGTTCTCCGGCTGGGCCTCGGTCAGACCGAGCGAGTTGACCTGGACGCCGTAGCGGAAACGGCGCTGCTTCTCGTTCTCGATGCCGTAGCGCTCACGCGTGACCTTGTCCCAGATGCGGCCGAAGGCGCGCATCTTGCACATCTCCTCGATGAAGCGGACGCCCGCGTTCACGAAGAACGAGATCCGGGCGACCACGTCGCCGAACTTCTCGGCCGGCACCTGGCCCGAGTCGCGGACGGCGTCGAGGACCGCGATCGCGGTGGACATCGCGTACGCGATCTCCTGCACCGGCGTGGCCCCGGCCTCCTGCAGGTGGTAGCTGCAGATGTTGATCGGGTTCCACTTGGGGATGTGGGCCACCGTGTACGTGATCATGTCGGTGGTCAGGCGCAGCGAAGGACCGGGCGGGAAGACGTGCGTCCCGCGCGACAGGTACTCCTTGACGATGTCGTTCTGGGTCGTGCCCTGGAGCCTGGTGATGTCCGCACCCTGCTCCTCCGCGACCACCTGGTACAGCGCCAGCAGCCACATGGCCGTGGCGTTGATGGTCATCGAGGTGTTCATCTGCTCCAGGGGGATGTCCTGGAACAGCCGGCGCATGTCGCCCAGATGGGAGACCGGCACACCGACCCGGCCGACCTCGCCGCGGGCGAGGATGTGGTCGGGGTCGTAACCGGTCTGTGTCGGCAGGTCGAAGGCGACCGACAGTCCCGTCTGGCCCTTGGCGAGGTTGCGCCGGTACAGCTCGTTGGACGCCTCGGCGGTCGAGTGACCGGCGTACGTCCGCATGAGCCAGGGCCGGTCCTTCTTGCGCTCTGTCATCTGGGAACCCCGGCCCCTCAGACGTTCCGGAAGCGGTTGATGGCGTCGATGTGCTTCTCGCGCATCTCCGGGTCCTTGACGCCCAGGCCCTCCTGCGGGGAGAGCGCGAGGACGCCGACCTTGCCCTGGTGGAGGTTGCGGTGCACGTCGTACGCGGCCTGGCCGGTCTCCTCCAGGGAGTAGACCTTGGAGAGCGTGGGGTGGATCTTGCCCTTGGCGATCAGGCGGTTGGCCTCCCACGCCTCGCGGTAGTTGGCGAAGTGCGAGCCGATGATCCGCTTCAGCGACATCCACAGGTAGCGGTTGTCGTACTCGTGCATGTAGCCCGAGGTCGAGGCGCAGGTGGTGATGGTGCCGCCCTTGCGGGTGACGTAGACGCTCGCGCCGAAGGTCTCGCGGCCGGGGTGCTCGAAGACGATGTCGATGTCCTCGCCGCCGGTGAGCTCGCGGATGCGCTTGCCGAAGCGCTTCCACTCCTTCGGGTCCTGGGTCTGCTCGTCCTTCCAGAACTTGTAGCCCTCGGCGTTGCGGTCGATGATCGCCTCGGCGCCCATCGCCCGGCAGATGTCCGCCTTCTGGTCGCTGGAGACGACACAGATCGGGTTGGCGCCGCCGGCGAGCGCGAACTGCGTGGCGTACGAACCGAGTCCGCCGCTCGCGCCCCAGATCAGGACGTTGTCGCCCTGCTTCATGCCGGCGCCGTTGCGGGAGACGAGCTGGCGGTACGCGGTGGAGTTCACCAGTCCGGGCGCTGCCGCCTCCTCCCAGCTGAGGTGCTTGGGCTTGGGCATCAGCTGGTTCGACTTGACGAGCGCGATCTCCGCCAGGCCGCCGAAGTTCGTCTCGAAGCCCCAGATGCGCTGCTCGGGGTCGAGCATCGTGTCGTTGTGGCCGTCCGAGGACTCCAGCTCGACCGAGAGGCAGTGCGCGACGACCTCGTCACCCGGGTTCCAGGCGTTGACGCCGGGACCGGTGCGCAGGACGACGCCCGCGAGGTCTGAGCCGATGATGTGGTACGGCAGGTCGTGGCGCTTGGTGAGCTCGGAGAGCTTTCCGTAGCGCTCCAGGAAGCTGAAGGTCGACAGCGGCTCGAAGATCGAGGTCCACACGGAGTTGTAGTTGACCGAGGAGGCCATGACGGCCACCAAAGCCTCGCCGGGTCCCAGCTCGGGGACCGGGACCTCGTCCAGGTGGATGGACTTGCGCGGGTCCTTCTCCCGGGTCTCGAGGCCGGCGAACATCTCCGTCTCGTCCTTGTGGACGGTGATCGCGCGGTACGACTCGGGGAGCTTCAGTGCGGCGAAGTCGGCGGACGTGGACTCCGTCGACTGGATCGCGTCCAGGATTTCCTTCACGGTGTTGCCTCCGGCGAGAAGCGCCCATGGGCGGACGCTGAGGGGTACGTCGGGTGGTGCTGCTGTGGAGGTGTGCCGTCGGTTCGGCGGATGGTGCTGCTGGCAGCGCTGGTGGGCGCGAAAGGTGCCTGTGACGCAGGCGTCCGGGCGGGCAGCCACGAAGGGTTGCTGGGACAGCCGGCGTACGAGTGTGCTCTGCACGCCGGCCGCCCGGACAACTTCAACGTATGGCACGCCGTGCCAGGTGGCAAGACACTCCGTGCCAAGAATTTCTCTCAGATGCAATCCGCTGGACACATGTGAGCGATGATCGATCGAATGAGGCCGCAAAAATGGCGAAGACCGCCTGAATCGGGCGGTCTTCGACTGGGTGAGCCGGGAGGCTCAGCCCTCCTTCAGTGCCTGTTCGATCGTGCGCATGACCTCGCTGAGCGGTGCGTCGGTGCGGGCCACGGCCACCAGGACCTCGCCCTCGGTGCGCACGTCCGCAGGCGGAGGCTCGGCGGCCGGGGAGGCGTGCGCCGCCTTGCGGCCGGCTCCTATGCCGGTGCCGAACGTGTCGCGGACGATGGCGAACGCGTGGTCCAGCTGGGCCTCGACGTCGCCCTGCCCGCCCGCCCGCAGCCAGCGGCGCAGCACGTGGTTGTGCGCCGTCACCACCGCGGATGCGGCCACCTCCGCCAGCAGCGGGTCGTCGTTGCCGTCGTGGTGGTCCCGCTCGTCGAAGTGGCCCAGCAGATAGCGCGTGAACAGCCGCTCGTAGCGGGCCACCGAGGCGATCTCGCGCTCCCGCAGCGTCGGCACCTCACGGGTCAGCCGGTAACGCTCGACGGACACGGCCGGGGAGGCCGCGTACATCCGCATGACCTCCTTGATGCCCCGGCACACCGTGTCGAGCGGGTGCTCGTGGGGCGGAGCCGCGTTCAGGACCGCCTCGGCCCGCACCAGGGTGTCGTCGTGGTCGGGGAAGATGGCCTCTTCCTTGGAGCGGAAGTGGCGGAAGAAGGTCCGGCGCGCCACACCGGCCGCCGCGGCGATCTCGTCGACCGTCGTCGCCTCGTACCCCTTGGTCGCGAACAACTCCATGGCCGCCGCCGCGAGTTCGCGGCGCATCTTCAGGCGCTGCGCGGCGGCGCGGGAGCCTGCGGCACGTTCCGGAGCGTCGGACGCGGCGCCGGCGCGGCCGGGCCGGCGGGCGGGATCAGCGGGCTGGGGCATGACCTGAACGTACTGCATTCGCACAGCCGGGCGCGCCCGCGGGTCGGGCCCGGCCCGTTCGGACGCGGCGGGCGGGCCGCCCGGACCGAGCAGCCCGCCCCACGCGCCGTCGGGATCAGCGCCGGGCATGTTCGCGGAATCCGCGACCCGTCTTGCGTCCCAGGCACCCCGCGGCCACCAGGTGCTCCAGCAGCGGCGCGGGCGCGAGGCCCGGGTCGCGGAACTCCTGGTGCAGCACCTTCTCGATGGCCAGCGAGACATCGAGGCCGACGACGTCGAGCAGCTCGAACGGGCCCATCGGGTAGCCGCCGCCCAGCTTCATCGCGGCGTCGATGTCGTCGAGGGTGGCGTAGTGCTCCTCGACCATCTTGATCGCGTTGTTCAGGTACGGGAAGAGCAACGCGTTCACGATGAATCCGGCGCGGTCGCCGCAGTCCACCGGGTGCTTCCTGATCTTCGTCGTGACCTCGCGGACCGTCGCGTGGACGTCGTCGGCGGTCAGGACCGTCCGCACGATCTCGACCAGCTTCATCGCCGGCGCCGGGTTGAAGAAGTGCATCCCGATCACGTCCTGCGGCCGGGAGGTGGCGCGTGCGCAGGCCACGACGGGCAGCGAGGAGGTCGTGGTGGCCAGCACCGCGCCCTGCTTGCACACCTTGTCGAGGGTGGCGAACAGCTGCTGCTTGATCTCCAGGTCCTCGGCGACGGCCTCGACGGCCAGATCGACGTCGGAGAAGGCGTCCAGCGAGCCGGCGGGCGTGACGCGCGCGAGCGTGGCGTCGCACGCCTCCTGGGTCATCCGGCCCTTGCTCACCGAGCGGTTCAGCGACTTGGTGATCAGGCCCTTGGCGTTCTCGGCCTTCTCCAGGCTGCGGGCCGCGAGGACGACGTCGTAGCCGGCCTTGGCGAAGACCTCCGCGATTCCGCTCGCCATGGTGCCCGAGCCGGCCACGCCGACCGAGCGGATCTCACGGCCGGCGGCGGCCGCGGCCGCACCGAGCGGCGTGAGCGCGTCCGTGACGACCTCGGCCGAGCCGGGGGCGGCGTACGTGTAGAAGCCGCGGCCCGCCTTGCGGCCGGTCAGGCCCGCCTCGCTGAGCTGGCCCAGGATCGGCGCGGGGGCGTGCAGCCGGTCGTGCGAGGCGGCGTACATCGCGTCCAGCACGGTGCGCGCGGTGTCGATGCCGATCAGGTCGAGCAGGGCGAGCGGGCCCATCGGCAGTCCGCAGCCCAGCTTCATGGCGGCGTCGATGTCCTCGCGGGAGGCGTACCGGGCCTCGTACATGGCGGCGGCCTGGTTGAGGTAGCCGAACAGCAGGCCGTCCGCGATGAAGCCCGGCCGGTCGCCGACCGCGACCGGCTCCTTGCCGAGGTCGCGGGCGAGCGCGGTGACGGCCTCGACGGCCTGCGGCGACGTCAGCACCGAGGAGACGACCTCGACCAGCTTCATCGCCGGGGCAGGGTTGAAGAAGTGAAGACCGAGCACGCGCTCCGGGCGCTGGGACTCGGCGGCGAGCCGGGTCACCGACAGGGCGTTCGTGCCGGTGGCGAGGACGGCGTCCGGGCGGACCACGGCGTCCAGCTCGCGGAAGACCTGCTGCTTGGCCTCGTACGACTCCGGCACGACCTCGATCACGAGGTCGGCGTCCGCCGCTGCCTGCAGGTCGGAGAAGGTGCGGAAGCGTGCGAGGGTGTTGCGGCGCTCCTCCTCGGTGATCCGCTCGCGCTCCACGGCGCGGGCGGTGGAGGCCTCGAGCGCGGCGACAGCCTGGCGGGCGGCGGCCTCGCTGACGTCGATGCCGATGACCTCACGGCCGGCGCGGGCGAGGACCTCGGCGATGCCGGTGCCCATGGTGCCGAGGCCGACCACGGCGATGGTGTGCAGAGGGGTGTCCATCGGGGGACTCCAGGGATGAGTGACGACTGATGAGGAGCGCGCGCGGAGGAAGCCGTACAGGCGTGGGAACGCCAACGGGCGCATGGCGCACGGGTGTTCGCGTGGGCCGACGGACTCTGTCCCGTGTCACGTCGTACTGATGGCAGAACTGCCGAACCGACTTCCCCCATAGCCTTCGCATGGGGGTGCCCCCAACCGCGGCTGCGTCACCAGGCCGCGGCGGGTGCGGGGGTTACCCGCTCACATGAGATTAACTTGCGGGTAACGAGCGCGCCACCCCTCGGGGGGTGTGATCTGGATCGCCGTGCCGGCCCGCCGATACCCTGACCGCCATGGACGAGGAGTTGCGGTCGCTCGCGACACGGCTGCGCGACGAGGCGGGCGGCGGTCCGGCGTACGAACGGCTGCTGGCCACCTCGGACCGGGAGGAACTCGCTGCGGTCCTCACCGAGCAGGAACGCCCCCTTTGGGCGCGCGAGATGGCCGCCTTCCGCCTCGGCTGCGCCGGTGACCGGCGGGCCTTCGAGTCCCTGGTCCTCCTGCTCAACCACCGCGACCCCGAGCGGTGCGTCTCCGCCGCCCACGCGCTCGGCCGGCTCGCCGACCCCCGCACGCCGCGCGCGGCGGCCGCACTCGCCACCAACGAGCTGCGGGTCGCGTACGCGCTGGTGCCGGTGCGGCTGCTGACCCGGCTGCGGGCGCCCGAATCGGTACCGGCGCTGATCACGGTCCTCGGACGGCGCCTGGCCCCCGGCGATCCGCACTGGCGGGTCGCCCTCGCCTGTGTGGAGGGCCTCGGCGCCCTCGGCGACCCGCGCGCCGGCGAGGTGCTGCGCGGGGCCCTGTCGCATCCGCGCCTGACGGCGGCGGCCTCGGCGGCCCTGGCCCGGCTGGAGTGACGCCCGGGGTGCGGCCGGGCGCCGGGGGCGCGGTGCGTCGGCGAGGACGCCGGGTCATGGCTCACCCTCGCCCGTGATTCACAACAGGGTCAGCTGGGTGGGCTCCGGGACCGACGGCTCGGGACGCACCGGCAGGCGGCGGTGGCCGCCGGGCCTGGCAGAAGGGCCGATCCCGAACTCGGCCGCCAGTTCGTGCACATGGCGGGTGATACGGCGCTGGTACCACTTCGGGGCGTACGCGCCCTCCGCGTACAGCCGCTCGTAGCGGGCGACCAGGTGCGGATGGTGTTCGCGCAGCCAGGCCATGTACCACTCGCGGGCGCCCGGCCGCAGATGCAGCACGAGCGGGGTCACCGAGGTGGCGCCGGACGCGGCGATCGCGCGGACGGTCGCCCGCAGCTGGTCCGGGTGGTCGCCGAGGAACGGAACGACCGGCGCCATCAGCACGCCGCAGCCGATCCCGGCATCGGTCAGAGCGCGTACGACGTCGAGCCGGCGCTCGGGCGAGGGCGTGCCCGGCTCGACGGTGCGCCACAGCTCGCGGTCGGTGAAGCCGACCGAGACGGAGATGCCGACCTCGGTGACCTCCGCGGCCTGCCGCAGCAGGTCGAGATCGCGCAGGATCAGCGTGCCCTTGGTCAGGACGGAGAACGGGTTCGCGTGGTCGCGCAGCGCCGAGATGATGCCCGGCATCAGCCGGTAGCGGCCCTCGGCGCGCTGGTAGCAGTCCACGTTCGTGCCCATGGCGACGTGCGCGCCCTGCCACTGGCGGGAGGCGAGCTGGCGGCGCAGCAGCTCGGGGGCGTTGACCTTCACGACGATCTGGGAGTCGAAGCCGAGTCCGGTGTCGAGGTCCAGGTAACTGTGGGTCTTGCGGGCGAAGCAGTACACGCAGGCGTGCGTGCAGCCCCGGTAGGGGTTCACCGTCCATTCGAACGGCATCCGGGAGGCTCCGGGCACCCGGTTGAGGATCGAACGCGCGCGGATCTCGTGGAAGGTGATGCCCCGGAACTCGGGGCTGTCGAAGGTCCGGGTGGTCACCGCCGATGCCCCGAACAGGGCGGCTTCCCCGCTGGTGGCGGGGCTGTCGGCCAGATTGTCCCAGCGCATGGGGGTGCCTCCTCGCTCGCTCCGGGCTCCAGAATAGAACACGTGTTCCCATGATCGCTTCCACTGTGATTTGGGAGGGCGCGCCGGAGGTGATTGGCTAGCGGCGCATCCCGATGGAGCAACTGCTGGAGGAACAGGACATGGCGCAGGTCGAGGCCACCACGGAACGGATCATCTCGGCGGACGCGGAGACGGTGTTCGACGCGCTGGCCGACTACGAGGGCACCCGCGCGAAGCTTCTGCCCGAGCACTTCAGCGAGTACGAGGTGCGCGAGGGCGGCGACGGCGAGGGCACCCTCGTCCACTGGAAGCTCCAGGCCACCAGCAAGCGCGTCCGCGACTGCCTGCTGGAGGTCACCGAGCCCACCGACGGCGAGCTCGTGGAGAAGGACCGCAACTCCTCCATGGTCACCACCTGGCGGGTCACCCCGGCCGGTGAGGGCAAGTCCAAGGCCGTCGTCACCACCGTCTGGACCGGCGCCGGCGGCATCGGCGGCTTCTTCGAGAGGACCTTCGCGCCCAAGGGGCTCGGCCGGATCTACGACAGCGTGCTGGACAGGCTCGCCGCCCACGTCGAGAAGTAGCCTCACCGGATCGGGTGGTTTTCCCCGCGGCCCGCACGTGCGCCCCTGGCGCGCCGGGTCGCGGGAAAGCCCCTGATGAGCGCCCCAAGTGCGCCTCGCGCACGCCCTGTTGGGGCAGTCTCGAACGCCCTGCCGGGAGTGCGCCCGACTTGCTCCCCCTTCATGCGCGATGCGAAGAATGACGCCGCGCAGCGTGACGAGGGGAGCAGGACGTGAGCGGCAGCACTCTGGTGAAGGACGAGCAGCCCGCCGCCGGTCCGGCGGACCCGCCGCCTCCCGTACCCGCCGCGCCGGATCCGCTGAGCCCCCGCCGCGTTCGGCTCGTGTTCATGAGCCTCATGCTCGCGCTGCTCCTGGCCGCGCTCGAGCAGATGATCGTCGCCACAGCGCTGCCGAAGATCGTGGGGGAGCTCCGGGGCCTGGACCGGATGCCCTGGGCGATCACCGCGTATCTGCTCACGGCCACGATCGGCCTGCCGGTCTACGGAAAGCTCGGCGATCTCTTCGGCCGCAAGGGCGTGTTCCAGTTCGCCATCGTCGTCTTCGTGATCGGGTCGGCACTGGCCGGCTGGTCGCGCAGCATGAACGAGCTCATCGCCTTCCGCGCCGTCCAGGGCGTCGGCGCGGGCGGCCTCATGATCGGTGTGCAGGCGATCATCGCCGACATCGTCCCGGCACGCGAACGCGGCCGGTTCATGGGACTCATCGGCGCCGCCTTCGGACTCGCCTCCGTCGCGGGGCCTCTGCTCGGCGGCTTCTTCACCGACCATGCGTCCTGGCGCTGGTGCTTCTACTTCAACGTCCCCTTCGGGCTGATCACGCTGGTCGTGGTCAGTCTCGTGCTCAAGCTGCCGAAGCCCGCCGCCCGGGCCCGGCTCGACGTCCTCGGCACCCTGTTCCTCGCCGCCGCCTCCACCTGCCTCGTCCTGCTGACCAGTTGGGGCGGCACCGAATACGCCTGGGACTCGCGCGTCGTCCTCGCCCTGGCCGCGGGCGCCGCCACGAGCACCGTTCTCTTCCTCGTCGTCGAGCGCTTCGCGCCCGAACCGCTCATTCCGCTGCGGCTGTTCCGCGACTCCGTCTTCACGCTCACGTCCCTCGTGGGCGCGGTCGTGGGCATCGCGCTCTTCGGGGCGGCGAGCTACCTGCCCACGTTCCTGCAGATGGTCGACGGTGCCAGTGCCACCGAGTCCGGCCTGCTCATGCTGCCGATGATGGGCGGCATCGTCGTCGCCTCCATCGTCTCCGGCCAGCTCATCAGCCGTACGGGCCGCTACCGGGTCTACCCCGTCGCGGGCAGTGCCGTCTCGGTCGTGGGCATGTGGCTGCTCTCCCGGCTGGAGGCGGACACGCCGCGCCTCGAGTACAGCATCTGGCAGGCGGTCCTCGGCATCGGCATCGGACTCGTCATGCCGGTGCTGATCCTCGCCGTCCAGAACGCCGTGCCGCCCGCCGACCTCGGCACCGCCACCAGCGCCCACAACTACTTCCGGCAGATCGGCGGCAGCGTCGGCGCCGCCGTCTTCGGCACCCTGTTCGCCGACCGGCTCACCGACGCGCTCGCCGGCCGTGTCCCGGCCGGCGCCGGCCTGCCCGACCCGCAATCGATCACCCCGCAGCTGGTCCACGCCATGCCGCCCGCGCTGCGCGAGGGCTACATCCAGGCGTACGCGGACACGATGCCGCGGATCTTCCTGTACCTCGTGCCGGTGCTCGTCCTCGGCCTCTTCCTCGCCTTCTTCCTCAAGGAGAAACCGCTGGTGTCCCACAACGCCTCCACCGCCGAGCCCGCCGCCGTCCCGCACGCCCGCACCGCCGTGCGGGCCGTGCCCGGACCGGCCGCCGCCCCCGTCGCGGGCGTCCCCGTCTGCGGCACCGTGCAGCACCACGACGGGAGCACCGTCCCGCGCGCCGCGCTCACCCTCATCGACATCCAGGGGCAGCAGATCGGCCGCGGCGCGAGCGGCGAGGACGGCCGGTACGCGCTGAGCGTGCCGGGCTCCGGCTCGTACGTGATGATCGCCGCCGCGGGCGGCCACCAGCCCCAGGCCGTGACGGTCACCGTCGGCGAACGGCCCGTCGAGCTCGACGTCGTGCTCGGCGGAGCGGGCCGGCTCGCTGGCGTCGTCGTCACCGCCGACGGCTCCCCGGTCCGCGACGCGGCCGTCACGCTCACCGACGTGCGAGGCGAGGTCGTGGCCTCCACCCGCAGCGGCCGGGAGGGCGGCTACGTGATCAGCGAACTGGTCGCGGGGGAGTACACCCTCGCCGCCAGCGCCCCCGCCTTCCGGCCGGCCGCGCACCCCGTGAGCGTGCAGCCGTCCCGCGAGACCCGCCAGGACATCGAACTGGCCGGCGGGGCGGTGCTGCGCGGCACCGTGCGCGCCGGGGACGGCCGGCCGGTCGACGACGCCCGGGTCACTCTCCTCGACGCGGCCGGCAACGTGGTCGACACGCTCACCACCGGACCGGACGGCATGTTCCGCTTCGTGGACCTGTCGTCCGGCGAGTACACGGTCATCGCGGCCGGTTACCCGCCGGTCGCCACCGTGCTCCAGGTCGCGGGCGGCGGGCGTACGGAACGCGACCTCCAGCTCGGGCACGCCGACTGAACCGGTCCCGGGCCCGCGGCAGGGGGCTGCGCACCGGCCCGTCCGCGCGGCGGCCGGACCGGTGGAGAGCTTGACCGACGTCCATTGTGCGCGGGCGCACCACCTGTTGGGCCGTTTGCCCGGCGCGTGCACCACACAGCGCCGTACCGTGGTCACAAGGTCCCGGATCCGGGAAGGAGCGCTCCGCCCATGGACAGTGGTCTTCCGTCGGTCCCGCCGCAGGAGTACGCGGCCGCGGGGCGGATTCCGCTTGCGGTGGTCGTCGTGGACGGCGACGGCCTCGTGTCGCACTGGTCCACCGGCGCCCGGCGTCTCTTCGGCCCGGCGCGCGAGGCGGCGATCGGCCGTCCCGCCGTCGAACTGCTGCCCGTCTTCGGAGCGTTGGCGGCCGACGCTGCCGACGACTTCGTCGACGGCTACGGCGGACAGGCCCTGCACGGCGCCCTCGGCGGCCTCACCGACTACCCGGCGGCGGGCCGCGCCCGGCTGTCCGATCCCGGCCAGGACCGTATCGACGTGCTGTGGTGGGCCTACCCCATGGTCGGGCCCGGCAGGGAACGGCTGGTCGTCCTCGCGGCGGACGCCGGCCAGTTCGCCGGGGCGGACGAGAGTGTCGAGCGCATCGCACCCGGCTTCGCCCTGCACACCGACTTCCCCGGCTTCGGCGAACTGGCGCGCGGGCTCCCCGAGATCATGCCCCGCATGAGCGTGCGCGAGTCGAACCGGATCGTCTCCCAGATCCTCGACCTCGGCTATCCCGTACTGGAGTTCAGCCACCACGACCGGGTGCCCGTAACCCCTGACTGGGGAGTGCCGCGCAGGGCCGAGCGCCTCGCGCGCCGCCGTGCCGCCGAGGAGGCCGTCGCGGCCGGGCACCCCGTGGACACCGCGGATCTGGAGCAGGACCTCGAGTACGCGGCTGTGCGCGAGCGCCTGGAGTTCCTGAACGAGGTCAGCGGACGCATCGGCTCCTCGCTCGACCTCGCCCGCACGATCCATGAGGTCAGCGCCGCGGTCGTGCCCCGGTTCAGCGACGTGGCCTGCACCTACCTGCGGGAGGAGGTCGTCGCCGGCGAGGGCTTCTCGGAAGGGGATCCCGACGCGACGACCATGTGGCACCGTGTCGCCTTCGAGCACGTCGACGAGCCGGGGCGCTGGGACGACGTCGTGCCGGTCGGCGAATCCATGCCGTTCCCCGCACACACGCCCTTCTTCCAGTGCATGATCACCGGCGAGCCGGTCCTGGTGCCCCGTATCACCGAGGAGATGGGCACCGCGATCGCCGAGCAGTTCGACAAGCGCGACATGCGTCCGCTCATCAACGGCCGTTCGATGCTCATCGCACCGCTCAAGGCGCGCAACGTCGTCCTCGGGTGCATGATCCTGCTGCGCCACCCCGAGCGGCCCGAGTTCAACGACATGGACCGCGTCACCGGCGCCGAGCTGGCCGCCCGCGCGGGACTCGTGATCGACAACGCGCGCATGTACACCTATCAGGAGAACGTCGCCGAGACACTCCAGGACTCGATGCTCCCGCAGGTCACCCCGCGCATGGCCGGCTGTGACACGGCCACGCGCTATCTGCCGGGCACGCTGCTGGGCCGGGTCGGCGGCGACTGGTTCGACTCCGTCAAGCTGCCCGGTTCGCGCACCGCGCTCGTCGTCGGCGACGTCATGGGCCACGGCCTCAACTCGGCCGCGATGATGGGCCAGCTGCGCACCGCCGTGCAGACCATGGCCGCCCTCGACCTGCCGCCCGAGCAGCTGCTGCGGGGCCTCGACGACCTGGCCCAGCGCATGGGCGAGCACTACCTCGCCACCTGCCTCTACGCCGTGTACGACCCCATCCGCGGCGAACTGCACCTGGCGAACGCGGGCCACATCCCGCCCGTGATCGTCCGCGCCGAGGACGGCCGCAGCGAACTTCTCGACCTGCCCACCGGAGCCCCGATCGGCGTCGGCGGCGTGCCGTTCGAGAGCGTCCGTGTGCCCGTGTCGCCCGGCGACCGGCTGGTGATGTGCACGGACGGCCTGGTGGAGGTGCGCGGCGAGGACATCGGCGTGGGCCTCGCGACGCTCTGCGAGTCGGCCGCACACCCGGCCGCGTCCATGGACGACGCCTGCGACACCATCATCCGTGCCCTCAACACCCGGGGCGGGCGCAAGGACGACGTCGCGCTGCTGATGGCCCGTCTGAACGGCATCGAGCCCGGTTCCGTCGCCACCTGGGAGCTGCCGCTCGAGCCGCGCGAGGCCGCCCGTGCCCGCCGGCTCGTCCGCGGACAGCTCGCCGGCTGGGGGCTGGACGCGCTCACCGAGACCGCGGAACAGCTCGTCGGCGAACTCGTGGCCAACGCCGTGCGCCACACCGACGGGCGGCGCGCCGAGCTGCGTCTCGTACGGGCCGGGACGCTGCTGTGCGAGGTCGCCGACGAGGACCACACCCTGCCGACGCTGCGCGGCGCAGGGCCGGAGGAGGAGGCGGGGCGGGGCCTGCGCGTGGTCAGCGCCCTCGCGCGGGAGTGGGGCACGAGCCGTACGGGGCGGGGCAAGACGGTCTGGTGCGAACTGTCCCTGCCGTAACGGCCCGGTGGGCGGGTGTCCGGGGCGGATGGTCCGAGCCGTCCGGACAAGCCGTCGTCCGCCCAAGCGGCCCTTGGACAGCGGGAGTTGAACCGTTCACCTGACGGTGGCGGTGAGGTCTCCGGGGAGTCACCCGGAGGCGAAAGGATGTTGCTCGAGGTGATGCCGGGGACGAGGGGGAGGCGCCCGTGGAGGTCGGGGAGAGACGGACCGCCGAGGAACCGCGGCTGGGCATCAGGCGGGAGTCGCGATCGTCCTGGTCGCGGCGCAGCTTCCTCCTGACGGTCCTCCCGCTGCTGGCCGCCGTGCTGACGGGCACGACGGTGCTGGCGGTGTCGGGGAACATCCTGCTGCCCCTCGAACGGGTCGTCACGCTCGAGGGGAAGATGGCCTCCAAGCGTGACTTCTTCGAGGACGAAGAGGTGCAGCGCATCCTGATGAAGTATCACATACGGGTGCACATCACGAGCTCGGGCTCGCGCGAGGTCGCCGTCCACGACATCTCCTCGTACGACTTCGTCTTCCCCTCGGGGCAGCCCGCCGGCGACCTGATCACCGGCGAGCGCGCGGCGGCGAACCGGTACGCCAAGGTCCACCGTCCGTTCGTCAGCCCCATCGCACTCGCCACCTACCGCGAGTACGCCGAGACGCTCGCCGACGCCGGCATCGCGACCGCGCAGCGGGGGCCCGGTTCCGGCCAGCCGTTCTACTACGTGCTGGACATGCGGAAGTTCCTCCAGCACATCCACGACAAGCGCCGCTGGAACGACATCGGGGTGCGGCGGCACGGCATCACCAACGCCAACCGGATCGTCGCCCAGACCCCCGACGTCTGCGGCTCCAACTCCGCGGGAACCTACCTCGCGCTGGTCGCCTTCACCTGGAACGGCGGCGGCGACGAGGTGCCGGACACGGACCGGGAGGCCGACGAACGCGGCCGGGACATCCGGCACCTCATGGAGCAGGGCCTCCCCGCCGCCGACGTCTTCCGCACCTACATCTCCCCCGAGGGCAAGAACATCGCCCCGGTGGTGGTGGCCTACGAGCACCAGTACCTCGCCTACCAGGTGCAGTACCGCAACCGGTACGGCAAGCCGGACGCGCAGCGCGTACTGCTCTACCCGTCCGGACAGTTCGTCACCCAGCCGCAGTTCATCGCCCTCAACAAGGACGGCGACCGGCTCGGCGAACTGATCACACGCGACCCGGAGCTGCGGCGCCGCGCCATGGAACTGGGCTTCCGCATCCTCGACCCCGCCGGCCAGGTCGCGGGCGACCAGCTCACCCGCTTCCTCCGGGAGCGCGAGGTCCCCGCGCCCGCCTTCGACGGCGACGACACCAGGTCGGAGATGCCCCGGCTGCGCTTTCTGGAGCGCATGATCTCCGCCGTCGGGGACTGTCCCGCCGCCGGCATCGCGTCCGGGCAGCCCTGATGGCGGCGCCCGGCCGCGCGACCAGGCTGGTCGCGCTGTGCCTGGCGGGCCTGTGGCTCGCCGCGGCTACCGCCTGCTCGACGAACCGCCCCGACCCGGTCACCCTGAGCGTGCTGGCCAGCACCGAACTCGCCGACATGGCGCCCCTGCTGGACGACCTGCACCGCGAGACCGGCATCAGGCTGCGGATGGACCACCGGGGGACGCTGGACGCCAGCAACGAGCTGGCCGGACCGGGCCCCCGTCGGCACGATCTGGCGTGGCTGTCGTCCGACCGGTACTACCTGCTGAGGGCCAAGGCGAACGGTGCGAGCGGCGAGAAGCCGTTGGCGACCAACACCATGCGGTCGCCCGTCGTCATCGGCATGAAGCGCGCCGTCGCCGACCGGCTGCGCCGGAACTCCCCGGACGGCCAGATCTCCTGGTCCGACGCGGCCGACGCCGCCGCCGACGGCTCCCTGCGGTTCGGGATGGCCGACCCGCGCCGCAGCAACAGCGGCCTCGCCGCGCTCGTCGGCGTGGCGACCGCCGCGGCCGGCACCGGCACCGCCCTGCGCCCGGCGGACGTCTCCTGCGACCGGCTGCGCGGCTTCTTCGCCGGCCACGCGCTCACCAGCGACGCCTCGGGCTCGCTCGCCGACGGCTACGTGGCCCGCCAGGGCGAGCTGAACGCCCTGATCACCTACGAGTCCGAACTGCTCGTGCTCAACAGGAGCGGCCGGCTCCGCGAACCGCTGGAGATCGTCTATCCCAAGGACGGGATGGTCCTGTCCGACTACCCCCTGCTCCTCCTCGACCCGGCCAAGCGCGCCGCGTACGACCGGCTGGTGGAGTGGCTGCGCAGCGAACCCGTCCAGCGACGGATCATGGAACGCACCATGCGCCGCCCGATCGACCCGGCGGTGCCCCGCGTCGCGCCGCTGCGCGAGGGAGTCGGCAACGCGCTCTACTTCCCCGACGACCAGAGAGTCGTCGACCGGCTCCTCACCGACTACGGGGACCCGCACCGCGACCGCACGGCCCAGGTGATCTTCCTGCTCGACTTCTCCACGTCGATGCGCGGGGAACGCATCGAACGGCTGCGCGCCACCTTCGACGGACTCGCCGGCGCGGACGACTCGCACTCGGGCAAGTTCGTGCGGTTCTACCGCGGCGAGACGCTGACCGTGATGCGCTTCGGCGGGCGCGTACTGGACGAGCGCAGCGTCACGTACGAGGGCCAGGACGACCTGGACCGCCTACGCGGCTTCGTCGCGTCCGACGACTTCGACGACAGCACCGCCGTATGGTCCTCCCTCGAGAGCGCCTACCGCAGCGTGTCCACGGCCCTGCGGCAGCGGCCGGGGCGCAACGTCTCCATCGTGCTGATGACGGACGGCGAGAACAACACCGGCATAGGTCTCGACGCCTTCGTCCGCCGCCACGCGCGGCTGCCGGAGGAGACCCGCGCGGTGCGCACCTATACCGTCCGCTACGGCGAGGCGGACGACGAGGAACTGGACCGGGGGGCACGGGCGACGGGCGGCCGCATGGTCGACGCCACCGGCCGTTCCCTCCTCAGCGCATTCAAGGAGATCCGTGGGTGTGTTCACTGAGGCATGGTGGGGCGTGTGGTGGCCCTGGATGCTCCTGTGGCTGACGACGGCCGCGGGCGCCGCCGTGCTGTTCGTCCTGACCGTGAAGCGGCTGGTCCGGGGCGGACGCGGCGGCCGGGACCTGACGTACAGCATCTGCTTCTACCTGCACGACCGGTCCGTCATGGACCACTACCAGATGCGCGGCTACGCGGCGGCGCTGCGCAAGGAGGTCGAGCAGCGCACCAGTGACAGCAAGGACGGCAGCGTACGGGCGAAGGTCTTCGGGCTGAGCGCGGGCGGCGGGCGCAAGGACAACAGGGAGATCGTCAGCAAGTACATGGAGGTCGCCGAGCCGATCTCCGTCATCGGCGTCATCATGGACGTCCTGGAGAAGAAGGACGTCATCGTCCATGTCGACCTCGTGGGCGAAACGGTACGGCGCAACGCCGCGCTCGCCCGCGCGCTGGCGAACGATCCCCGGTCCGGCGCCTCGCCGGCGCAGACCGTGCGGCTGCGCGACATCGAGGACTTCGTGCTCATCCGCGGCCGGTTCCGCAAGATCGGCGAATCGCCCGAGTCCACGGTCCTCCTCGCCCCCTACGGCGACACCGACGACCCGTCGTCCGGTCCGCGCGTCCGCGTCACCTGCGCGACCGAGGGGCTGCGCAACGAGGTCCCGCAGGGCACGTTCTCGGCGCGCTGCCTGGGCAAGGTGCAGGACTGGAACGCGGCCGAATCGGTGCTCGAAGTGCAGGCCATGGCCATCTTCCGATAGTGTCCGCGCGCAGCAGGGCCGTCCGGAGGAAATGCGCCATGACCAACAGATCCGCGCCGTTCGACGAGCTGGACCGCAAGATCGTCGCCGCTCTCGTCGCGAACGCGCGGACGAGCTTCACCGAGATCGGCGCGGCGATCGGCCTCTCGGCGACCGCCGTCAAACGACGCGTCGACCGCATGCGCGAGGCCGACATCATCACCGGGTTCACCACGACGGTCCGCCCCTCCGCCCTCGGCTGGCGCACGGAGGCGTACGTCGAGGTGTACTGCGACAGCGCGGCGCCGCCGCGCCGTCTCGCGGAAGTCGTGCGCGACTACCCCGAGATCATGGCCGCGATGACCGTGACCGGCGGCGCCGACGCGCTCCTGCACGTGCGGGCCACCGACGTGGAGCACTTCGAGGAGGTGCTGGAGCGTATCCGGGCGGAGCCGTTCATCCGCAAGACGATCAGCTACATGGTGCTCTCCCACCTGCTCACCTCCAGTCCGGAGGCCGGTGCGGGAAGGGCCGCGACCATGGAGGAACCCCCTTCCGGCGAGGCGTGAAGCGAACCGCCGCCGGGACACCCGAAAACGCAGCATTCCTGCGCGTACACGCAGCTCTTGTTTCTTGTCGCCGCTCCGTCCCGATTCCTACCGTGGAGACGTCCACCGGACATCGAGACGAAGCGGGAGGAATCCCTCGGTGCCACAAAGACGTGTGCCCCGGCCCAGGCGTTACCTGGTCTGTGAACCCCGGTACTACGACGTGCAGTACGCCATCAATCCCTGGATGCGCGAGGGCGGCGAGGTCGACCACGACCTGGCCCGCGCCCAGTGGCAGACCCTCGTCAGCACCTACCGAGACCTCGGCCACACCGTCGAGCACGTCAAGCCGGAGCCCGGCCTGGTGGACATGGTGTTCGCCGCGAACTCGGCGCTCGTCCTCGGCGGACGGGTCTTCGGCTCCCGGTTCCACGCACCGCAGCGCAGGCCCGAGGAGGCCGCGTACGAGACCTGGTTCAAGGCCGCCGGATTCGAGGTCCACCGGCCCGAGTCGGTGTGCGAGGGCGAGGGCGACCTGGTGCCCGCGGGCGACTTCGTCCTCGCCGGCACCGGCTTTCGCACCACCCCGGCCGCGCACCGCGAGGTGCAGGAGTTCTTCGGCGTCCCGGTGATCGGCCTCCAACTGGTCGACCCGTACTTCTACCACCTGGACACCGCGCTGTTCGTCCTCGACGACGGGGACCCGGGCGGCCGTGCCCACATCGCCTACCACCCCGAGGCCTTCTCGCCCGGCAGCCGTGAGGTGCTGGCGCGCCTGTTCCCCGACGCGGTGACCGCGACCCGCGAGGACGCCATGGCCTTCGGGCTCAACTCCGTCTCCGACGGCCGCCACGTCCTCGTCGCCCCCCAGGCCGAAGGGCTCATCGGCCGCCTCGAAGCCCACGGTTACGTCCCCGTCCCCGTCGACCTTTCGGAGTTCCACAAGGCCGGCGGCGGCATCAAGTGCTGCACCCAGGAGATCCGCGCATGACCCTCACGCCCGAACGCACCGAGCGCTCCTCCGCCGAGCTGATCCGCGCCGAGGAGACCGCTCTCGCGCACAACTACCACCCGCTGCCCGTCGTCGTCGCCCGGGCCGAGGGCGTCTGGGTGGAGGACGTCGAGGGCCGCCGCTACCTCGACATGCTGGCCGGCTACTCGGCACTGAACTTCGGTCACCGCCACCCGGATCTGATCGCCGCGGCCCACCGCCAGCTCGACGAGGTGACCCTCACCTCGCGCGCCTTCCACAACGACAGGCTCGCCGGTTTCGCCGAGGGCCTCGCCGCCCTCACCGGGCTCGAGATGACCCTGCCGATGAACACCGGGGCCGAGGCCGTCGAAAGCGCCATCAAGGTCGCCCGCAAATGGGCGTACGAGGTCAAGGGCGTCGCGCCCGACCGGGCCACGATCGTCGTCGCCGACGGCAACTTCCACGGCCGAACCACCACGATCGTCAGCTTCTCCACCGACGAGACCGCGCGCGGCGGCTTCGGTCCGTTCACCCCCGGCTTCCGCATCGTCCCCTACAACGACCTCGCGGCGCTCGAGGCGGCGATCGACGAGACCACCGCGGCCGTGCTGATCGAGCCCATCCAGGGCGAGGCGGGCGTCCTCATCCCCGACGACGGCTACCTGACCGGCGTGCGCGACCTGACGCGGCGCGCGAACTGCCTGTTCGTCGCGGACGAGATCCAGTCCGGCCTCGGCCGCACCGGCACCACGCTCGCGGTCGACCACGAGTCCGTCGTGCCCGACATGCTGCTGCTCGGCAAGGCGCTCGGCGGCGGCATCGTCCCCGTCTCCGCGGTCGTCGCCCGGCGCGACGTGATGTCCGTGCTGCGCCCCGGCGAACACGGCTCCACGTTCGGCGGGAACCCGCTGTCGGCGGCCGTCGGTTCCGCGGTCGTCGACCTGCTGGCCACCGGTGAGTACCAGCGCAGGGCGGCGGACCTCGGCACCGTCCTGCGCGACGGCCTCGCCGCGCTGACCGGACGGGGTGTCGTCGGCTTCCGCGCCCGCGGCCTGTGGGCGGGCGTCGACGTCGACCCGGCGGTCGGCACGGGGCGCGAGATCAGCGAACGGCTGCTGGCCGAGGGCATCCTGGTCAAGGACACCCACGGCTCCACCATCCGGATCGCCCCGCCGCTCACCATCACCCGCGAGGAGCTCGAGGCCGCGCTCGCCTCCCTGGAAAAGGTACTCGGCCGATAGCCTCGGGAACCCCCTGAACAGCCACTCCGCGGTTTAGAGTCCTCTCTTTTGGATCAGGCCGGATCAGTGAGTGGGGGTCCCCCCACGCCCGCAGGGCGTAGGGGGAGGGTCTGGTGCCGTACATCGCAAGGCGGAGGATGGAGTCCACGCGGAGCGTCGGCGACTGACGACAACGCTGGGGGCACTCCCCCTGGCTCCGCCGGGAGGTACCCCCACCCGTGCCCGAAGGGCGACGGGGGAGAGGTGCGGTGCCAGGGCACGCGAGCCCGGCAAGATCCGAGAGAGAGGGCCTAAACTCGCGCCCCTGGGAACCGTGCACCCGTGGAACGGAGCGTGGCTGTGAAGATCCTGATCAGCGCCGACATGGAGGGTGCCACGGGGGTGACCTGGCCCGCCGACGTCCTGCCCGGCACCCCCCAATGGGAACGCTGCCGTTCCCTGTTCACCTCCGACGTCAACGCCGCCGTCCTCGGCTTCTTCGACGGCGGCGCCGACGAGGTCCTCATCAACGAGGCGCACTGGTCCATGCGCAATCTGCTGCTCGAACAGCTCGACGAGCGCGCCCAGATGCTCACCGGACGCCACAAGTCGCTGTCCATGGTGGAGGGCGTCCAGCACGGCGACGTCGACGGCATCGCCTTCGTCGGCTACCACACCGGTGCCGGTTCCCAGGGCGTCCTCGCCCACACCTACCTCGCCAACTCCATCACCGGCGTATGGCTGGACGGAGTCCGCGCCGGCGAGGGACTGCTCAACGCCCATGTCGTCGCCGAGTACGGCGTCCCCGTCGTCCTCGTCACCGGCGACGACCTCACCTGCGAGGACGCGCTCGGCTACGCGCCCGGCGCCCTCAAGGTCGCCGTCAAGGACCACGTCTCGCGCTACGCGGCCGTGTGCCGCACCCCGGCCAGGACCGCGTCCGAGATCCGGGCAGCCGCCAAGGAGGCCGCCGCGCTCGCCGTGCGGCACGAACCGGTGCGCGGCGGACCCTTCACCATGGAGATCGAGTTCGACGCCGAGCACCTGGCCGCCGCCGCGACCGTCGTCCCCGGCGTCGCCCGGACCCACGGCGAGAGGCGCGTCGCGTACACCAGCGAGACGATGTACGAAGGCATTCGCACGTTCAAGGCGGTCACGACGATCGTCTCCGCGGCCGTGGAGGAGCAGTATGGCTGACGTGACGACGACGCCCATGGATGCCCAGGCCCTCGACGAAGTGGTGACGTTCACCTCCGAACTCATCCGCATCGACACCACCAACCGCGGCGCAGGCGACTGCCGCGAGCGACCCGCCGCCGAATACGTCGCCGAGCGGCTCGCCGCCGCCGGACTCGAACCCGCCCTCCTGGAGCGGACACCGGGCCGCACCAACGTCGTGGCCCGCATCGAGGGCACCGATCCCTCCGCCGACGCACTTCTCGTCCACGGCCATCTCGACGTCGTCCCCGCCGAGTCCGCGGACTGGACCGTCCACCCCTTCTCCGGCGAGGTGCGCGACGGGGTGGTGTGGGGCCGCGGCGCGGTCGACATGAAGAACATGGACGCGATGGTCCTCGCCGTCGTACGGGCCTGGGCGCGGCACGGCATCCGGCCCCGGCGCGACATCGTGATCGCCTACACCGCCGACGAGGAGGCCAGCGCGATCGACGGCTCCGGCTATCTCGCCGACAGCCACCCCGGCCTCTTCGAGGGCTGTACGGAGGGGATCAGCGAGTCCGGAGCCTTCTCCTTCCACGCGGTCCCCGGCATGACGCTCTACCCCATCGCGGCCGGTGAACGCGGCACGGCCTGGCTGAAGCTCACCGCGCGCGGCACGGCGGGCCACGGCTCAAAAGTGAACCGGGCCAACGCGGTGACCAGGCTCGCCGCCGCCATCGCCCGGATCGGCGATCACGAGTGGCCGGTGCGGCTCACCCCCACCGTACGGGCGGCCCTCGCCGAACTCGCCGTGCTGCACGGCATCGACACCGATGTGCACGCGCCCGGCTTCGACGCCGACGCGCTCATCGCCAAGCTCGGTCCCGCCGCGGCCCTGGTCGAACCGACCGTGCGCAACAGCGCCAACCCGACGATGCTGGCAGCCGGATACAAGATCAATGTGATTCCCGGTCAGGCCACCGCGTACGTGGACGGCCGGATGCTGCCCGGTGCCGAGGACGAGTTCACCGCGACCATGGACCGGCTGACCGGACCGGACGTGGACTGGGAGTTCCACCACCGCGAGGTACCGCTCCAGGCGCCCGTCGACTCCCCGACGTTCGCCCGACTGCGCGCCGCCGTCGAGCGGTTCGACCCGGACGGCCGCACCGTGCCGTACTGCATGCCGGGCGGCACCGACGCCAAGCAGTTCTCCCGGCTCGGCATCACCGGCTACGGCTTCTCCCCGCTGAAGCTGCCACCCGGCTTCGACTACGCGGCCATGTTCCACGGTGTCGACGAACGCGTTCCCGTGGAAGCCCTCCACTTCGGCGTCCACGTGCTCGATCACTACCTGCGAAGCGCCTAGAGAGAAGCGGCACATGGTACCCACCGGGCCCTACGGAACCTGGCCCTCGCCGATCGGCGCCGCCCTCGCCGCCTCGCACGACGGGCAGCCGGACCACCTCGGCATCGTCGGCGACGAGGTGTGGTGGACCGCGCCACGCCCGGCCGAGGGCGGCAGGCGCACGCTGATGCGCCGGCGCCCCGACGGCCACGAGGATGCGGTGCTGCCCGCACCCTGGAACGTGCGCAGCCGGGTCATGGAGTACGGCGGCCTGCCCTGGGCCGGGACCGGGCGGGCCGACGGCGGTCCGCTGATCGTCTTCGTCCACTTCCCGGACCAGCGGTTGTACGCGTACGAGCCGGACCTGCCCGGCGCGCGGCCCCGTCCGCTCACCCCCACCGCGTCCGTCGGCGGCGGACTGCGGTGGGCCGACCCGCGGTTGCGGATCGAGCAGGGCGAGGTCTGGTGCGTCCTGGAGGAGTTCACCGGCGAGGCGCCCACCGATGTACGCCGCGTGATCGCCGCCGTGCCGCTCGACGGCTCGGCCGCCGACGACCGCGGCGCCGTCCGCGAACTCAGCGACGACCGGCACCGCTTCGTCACCGGCCCCAAGGTGTCGCCCGACGGCCGGCACGCCGCCTGGATCGCCTGGGACCATCCGCGGATGCCGTGGGACGCCACGGTCGTGATGCTCGGCGAGGTGACCGAAGGCGGACCGTTCACGCAGGTGCGCACGGTCGTCGGCGAGGCGGACGAGTCGGTCTGCCAGGTCGACTGGGCCCCGGACGGCTCCCTGCTGTTCGTCTCCGACCGTGCCAACTGGTGGGAGCTGCGCCGCATCCGCCCGGCGGGCGCCGCCCCCGGCCACGCCGCCGCCCTGTGCCCGGGGCGGGGCGAGGAGTTCGGCGGGCCGCTGTGGAAGATCGGCTCGCAGTGGTTCCATCCGCTCGACAACGGGCTGGTCGCCGTCGTCCACGGCAGGGGCACCACCGCGCTCGGGATACTGGATCCGGAGACCGGTGAGCTCGTCGACGCCGCGGGCCCGTGGAGCGAATGGGCCGCCACGCTCGCCGTCTGCGGCGACCGGGTGATCGGCGTCGCCGCCAGTCCGCGCAGCGCGTACGAGATCGTCGAGCTCGACACCCGTACCGGCCGGACTCGTGTCATCGGCAGCGCCCACGACGACCCGGTGGACCCCGCGTACTACCCCGAGCCGCAGATCCGCACCTTCACCGGCCCCGACAACCGGGAGATCCACGCCCACATCTACCCGCCGCACAGCCCGGACCGGGTCGCACCGGACGACGAGCTGCCGCCGTACGTGATCTGGGCGCACGGCGGCCCCACCGGCCGCGCCGCGCTCGTACTCGACCTGGAGATCGCCTACTTCACCTCGCGCGGCATCGGTGTCGCGGAGGTCGACTACGGCGGCTCCACCGGCTACGGCCGTGCGTACCGGGAGCGGCTGCGCGAGCAGTGGGGCGTGGTGGACGTCGAGGACTGCGCGGCCGTCGCCGAGGCACTGGC
The DNA here is from genome assembly GCF_013387495.1 of Streptomyces sp. PKU-EA00015. Taxonomy (GTDB): domain Bacteria; phylum Actinomycetota; class Actinomycetes; order Streptomycetales; family Streptomycetaceae; genus Streptomyces. Next base: position 233,986 of record NZ_JABZEE010000010.1, read on the forward strand.
CGACGAGGGCACGGCCGACCCGCGGCGGCTGGCGATCCGCGGCGGCAGCGCGGGCGGCTGGACGGCGGCCGCCTCGCTCGCCACCACGAGCGTGTACGCCTGCGGGACGATCATCTATCCCGTTCTGGACCTGCTCTCCTGGGCGAGCGGAGAGACGCACGACTTCGAGTCCCAGTACCTCGAATCGCTCGTCGGTCCGCTCGCCGAGGTCCCCGGCCGCTACCGGGAACGGTCGCCGCTCACCCACGTGGACGGCATCACCGCACCGTTCCTCCTGCTTCAGGGCCTGGACGACGTCATCTGCCCGCCCGCGCAGAGCGAACGGTTCCTGGCGCAGATGGCCGGACGCGGCGTCCCCCACGCGTACATCGCCTTCGAGGGCGAGGGCCACGGCTTCCGCAGGGTGGAGACGATGGTCCGCGCGCTGGAGGCCGAACTGTCCCTGTACACCCAGGTCTTCGGCATCACCCGGTCCGACATCCCCGCGCTGGAGTTCAGGAAGTGACGAGTGAACCGCTCGGCCGGCCCGCCCGGCTGAGGCCGGGCGCCAGGGTCGCCGTCGTCGCGCCCAGCGGTCCCGTGCCGGACGATCGCCTCGACGCGGGCCTCGGCATCCTGCGCGACTGGGGCCTCGACCCCGTCGTGATGCCCCATGTCCGCGACAAGCACCCTCGGTTGGGGTACCTGGCCGGCGACGACGAGGCCCGCGCCCGGGATCTGACCGAGGCGTGGTGCGATCCGTCCGTCTCCGCGGTGATCTGCGCCCGCGGCGGCTACGGTGTCCAGCGCATGGTGGATCTGGCCGACTGGACGGCGATGCGGGCGGCGGGCCCCAAGGTTTTCGTCGGCTACAGCGACGTGACCGCGCTGCACGAGGCGTTCGCCGTACGGATGGGGCTCGCGACGCTGCACGGGCCGATGGTGGGCGCGGTCACGTTCCTGAAGGACGCGCGCACCCAGGAGTCGCTGCGGGCCACCCTGTTCGAGCCGGAGTCGGTGCGCACCGTCGAGGCCCTGCCGCAGGCCCGCACGATGGCGCCGGGGCGGGCGGGCGGTGTCACCCTAGGAGGCTGCCTCGCCCTGCTGGCCGCCGATGTCGGCACTCCGCACGCCCGGCCGTCCGCCCGCGGCGGGCTCCTGCTGCTGGAGGACGTGGGGGAGGAGGACTACCGCATCGACCGCATACTCACCCAACTGCTGCGTTCCGGATGGCTGTCGGGCGTCGGCGGTGTGCTGCTGGGGTCGTGGGCCGAGTGCGGGCCGTACGAACAGGTGCGGGCGGTGCTGCTCGACCGGCTGGGAGGACTCGGCGTACCGGTGGTGGAGGAGTTCGGCTTCGGACACGGCGAGACGGCGCTGACGATGCCGCTCGGCGTACCGGCCACGCTGGACGCGGATGCCCGGACACTCACGCTGGAGGTACCGGCGCTGCTCTGACTCGCGGTTCCGGTCGTGCGCCTCCGCTTCAGCTCGTTCTTTGTCTTCCGTCTCGCCGACGCCTTCATCACCGTACGCAGCTGATCCGTCAGGCATGGGCGCCCCGCCGCTGGTATGGACGGCCGAACCGCCGCCCATGGGCCCACGCCTGTCTGCACGACCTCTTGGCTTGTTCTTTATGGTCTGACCTCGCAGGGCCGGGACAGGGCTTGACCTCAAGTGCGGTTCGGGTTGGAGGCTTCTTCGTATGCCGCTGGCCGTAGGGCAGCGCAGCACTTCATACGTTGGAGGAAGTCCCATGTCGAGCAGTGCCGTTCCAAACTCCGGCCCCGCTGTGCCCACCGCACCCCCGGTCCGCCGTTCCGGCCTCAGCTGGTGGAAGGCGCTGGTCACCGGCGCGGTCGGCGCGGCCGTGGTCAATCTGATCGTTCTTGCCGTCGCCAAGCTGGCCGGTGCCTCCCTCATCGTCGTCGACGGCGGCGAACAGCACCCGATCACGGTCGGGGGCGTCATCGGCGCCTCCGTCGTCCCGCTGGTCGTCGGGACGGGCGCTGCCCTCTTGATGGCCCTGTGGAAGCCGGTCTTCCTGCGGATCGCGCAGTACGTGGGCGGTGGGCTGGCACTGTTGTCGGTCGCCGGCCCGCTGTCGTCCGGCGCCGACGGCGGCACCGTCGCAGCCCTGTCCCTCATGCACATCACCCTGGGCGTGGCGGTCGTCACTACCCTGAAGCTCCACCGCCGCCACCATTGAGCTTGTCTCTATTGGTCTGACCTCGAACGATGCCCAGAACGTAATCACCCGTACGTGGATTGCGGGGACGTGAAACACGGCATCGACGCCGGGCGGCTGCGGCGGCCCTCGCCGCGCTGCCCCAAGGTTGATCCGGCTGGAGGTCGACCACCTGCCTGGCGGCGGAGACCCGATGCCGGTCTGGCTGTGGTCCTCGAAGACCGGCATGACCAGCGCCGACGTCGAGCTGTGCTGACAGGCGTTCCTTCGCAGATTCGACCTGGAAACACGCCTTCCGGGTGATCAGACAGACCCTCGGCTGGACCCGCCCGAAACTCCGCACCCCCGAGGCGGCAGACCGCTGGACGTGGCTGATCATCACCGCCCACACCCAGCTCCGCCTGGCCCGTCCGCTGGCCGAGGACCTCCGCCGCCCCTGGGAGAAGCCCGCCGAGCCCGGTCGGCTCACGCCGGTCCGAGTCCGACGGGGTTCCGGAACCTCCGTGCTCACCTGCCATGCCCAGCCCGTGCACCGAAACCGAACCGGCCCGGCCCCGGCAGACCCCTCGGCTCGAAGAACCAGCGACCCGCCACCCGCTACGACGTCGGCAAAACCGTGAGACGCCCAGAGACAAGCTCAGACGCCGCGCGGACAGGTGCGCACAGGCACCGAGACGGTGGCGCAGGTACGGGTCTGAGGGATCACGAAGTTGCGACGATCCCCGACCACTATCCGCGCGAGCACTTACGCCTCGCGCAGCTCGTGCGGTGTCTGTGGTCCACTGACCACACTTCTTGATCAACGTCTCTGGGCGTCACGTGGGAGGGTTGCCCGATCCACAGCCAAGATGTCCATGAACCCTGTATCACCGTGGACCGATGAGTTTGGCGCAGGTGGTTGGTCTTACCTGGTGACGATCGTCGACGTACGAGCGTCACGGAGTTGACCTTGACGAATGACGCCGACCTGCAACCTGCTGCAGCCGCCGAGTTGTTGCCCCAACGGCCGGTTCCGGTTGCCGCTTCTCTGCTGAATTCCTGTCAGGAAGTCGGCGCAGGGGCGTTGACGTGCATTTGACACGTATCACAGCATGGGCGCGACCGTCTGCTTACTGGTCGGTATGGCGCCCTCGATGTGGAGGTCCTCGTGTCACGTGCCCTGTCCGGAAGCCGCAAGCCTCTCGTATGGGCCGCGGGGACGGCGCTGCTCGCGCCCCTCGTGCTCGCATCCCCCGCCACGGCCGCCGCCGCTCCGGCGGGTCACTACACGGTCACCGCACTGAAGTTCACCGTCGAGGCGGGTGGCCGCACCTGCGTCGTCGACGCCGACCTCTACCGCCCCGAAGGCGTCGGCATCCACCGGACCGCCCCTGCCGTGCTCACCACCAACGGCTTCGGCGGCAGCAAGTCGGACGGAACGGCGGACACGGCCCGGGCGTTCGCCGCACGCGGCTACGTGGCCATGGCCTACTCCGGGCTCGGCTTCGGCGGATCCGGCTGCCTCGTCTCCCTCGACGATCCGGAGATCGACGGCCGGGTGGCCTCCCGGCTGATCGACTTCCTCGCCGGCACGCGCCCCGCCGACGACGGCACCACGATCGACTTCGTGACCAAGGACGGCAGCGGTGACCCGCGGCTGGGCATGATCGGCGGCTCGTACGGCGGCGCGATCCAGCTCGCCACCGCCGCCGTCGACCGCCGCGTGGACGCACTCGTCCCCCTGATCACCTGGAACGACCTCAACCGCTCGATCGATCCGAACAACGCCAGGGGCACGACCGTCCCCGGCGCCTTCAAGTGGCAGTGGGCCGACGGCTTCTGGCTCATCGGCGAGGGACAGCCGCTGACCAACCCCAGCCTCGACCCATCCCGCTTCAACTCGCTCGACTGCGTGCACTTCGTCGCCCAGGCCTGCGACACACTGCGCCTGCTCAACTCCGGCCGATATCCGGCCGACCGCGTCGACGACATGCGGAGCTTCGCCCGCAGCGTGTCACCCGTCTCCTACCTGTCCCGGGTCGAGGCCCCCACTCTGCTCGTCCAGGGCCAGGCCGACAGCCTGTTCACCCTCAACGAGGCGCAGGCCAGCTACGAGACGCTCAGGGCCCAGGGCACCGAGACCAAGATGATCTGGCAGTCCTGGGGCCACAGCGGCGGCATGACGGACCCCGCGTCCGGCGAGCTCAACATCGGCGCGGGCAACCTGGAGACCAGCTACGTGGGGCGGCGCATCCTCGCCTGGTTCGACCGGTACCTGCACAGGAACGCGAACGCGGACACCGGGCCCGCCTTCGCCTACTACCGCGACTGGCAGAGCGGCTACGGCGAGGCGCGCGCCGTCCCCTCCCTGTCCCAGAAGCTCTACCTCTCCGGCGACGGCAAACTCGTCGACACCCGCGCGAAGGTCGCCCGCGGCAGCCGCACCTACGCCAACTGGCTCGTGCCCACCAGCCACTCCGAGTCGTCCCTGTCCGGCATCGTCGGCCTGCCCGACCCCCAGCCGTACGACACTGCGGGTACCTGCCTGGGCTGGCGCAGCGAACCGCTGACGGCCCCCGTCGACGTGGTCGGCGCGCCCAGGGCCCGGCTCCAGGTGGTCTCGCCGAAGACCGAGCGCGTGCAGCACTCGAACGACGCGGCGGACAAGCTGGTGCTGTTCGCCAAGGTCTACGACATCGCCCCGAACGGCACGAAGACCCTCGTCAACCGCCTGGTCGCGCCGGTCCGGGTGCCGGACGTGACCAGGCCCTTCACCGTCGACCTGCCGGGCATCGTGCACCGCTACGAGACGGGCCACCGGCTGGAGTTCGTGATCGCGGCGAGCGACACGGCGTACTTCGGCAACCGGGGCGTCAAGCCGGTGACGGTCATGAGCGCGCCCGAGGACGCGGGGGTGCTGGAACTGCCGGTGGTGCGGGGGAAGGTGTCCTGACGGGGGCTTGGAGGGCGGGTGTGCGCCATGACTTGTACGGTGGACGAGACGCGGCACTGATCAGACAGAGGGGGACGGCAGTGCTCAGGCACGACTACCGGTACGCACCGCGGGAAACCGACCGGTGATCAGGCTCGGCAAGAACGGCCTGGTGGCCGTCTCCCTGTTCTTCGTCGCCCTCTCCGGCTACACGGCCACCGAGGTCATCGAGCAGAGCGCACCACCTGTCACGCCGCCGTCGCCGTACGCCTCGCAGGAACCGGCCGACTGCAGCCGGCCGGAGCTCGAACCCGTCCGCTGCCCCAACAGCGTTGGAGACGGCTGCCCGGACGCCGAGCCCTCACCCAGTGGCAGCGCCACTTCGGCATGGCTGAGCAGACCGGGGGGCGGTAGCGAGTCGCACATGATCCCCGCACCTGGCAGCACAGTCGCCGGGGACAACGCGATCACGCCCGAGGCCGTGCCCGCGCCCACCGGGAGCTACCCCGATGCGACAGACGAAGTCCGCGATGTCGTCTGCGTCGAGGCCACGTACCCGGACTGACCGCGACCCCGGTGCTGTGCGCAAGAAGCGGCGAGCAGCCCGCGCCTGCTCTCACGAAGCGAACTGCCTGGTGGGGAACATGCGAACGACAGGAAGCGCCTCTGAACGGCGAGAACAAAGGTTGTTGAGACCCTTGTTCCCCGCCTTTGGCAGAGGCGCCGCCGAGGTGAGGGAGCGTATCGAGTCCTACTCGCCAGGGAGGCGGTAGCCGAGGGGTGGTCTCGCAGGCCGGGGCGTGCGAGACCACCATCCGCTCATTTTCTCCTGCGGAGGAAGACCTGTCGTCGCCAAGGAGTCGCAGCGGTTGCGGTGATTCCGATGGCCAACGCGATGACGGCAACAGCCCAACTGACGGGGTCGGTGGCCGGCTTAGCCGTCCAATCCCACCAGTTGCGGGGATACCAGATCAAAGGGAAAGCCGAGGCCATGGGGATGACCCAGCCGAGTTGGTGCCCGAGCAGCCTGATGGACAGCAGGGCAAGGCCGAGCCAGATCAGTACGGAGCGGACGAAGACGACTCCATGCTCCGGTCCGACGGCGAGTGCCTCGGTACCGAAGGAGAGAGTGCAGGCCGTGAGCGTCAGTCCAATGCAGTACGCGTTGCGGAGGCGGTGCATGGTGCGTGCGCCGGTCTCCTCATGCGCCGACATCGCTCCGCCGAAGGCAGCCGTGAGGAAGACGGCTGACAGGAGCGGAAGCTCATGCCGGTAGGGCACGCCTGTGGAGAGACTCGCGCTACCGATGGATGGGAGCGCGATGCGGGTGCCACCGAAGAACGCAGACAGGACGGCGACGACCGCAGTTCCGGCTAGGATTGATCCGGCCCGGTGGACCCTTGCGTAGCGAAGCAGATCACTGCCGTACATCAGGCTTACACCAGGTGTTCTCGCGAAGATGGCTGCGCTCCTGGGCAATCCAATTCTCCTGCTCGGCCGGCGTCATTCGTGCCGCCTCGGTTGCCTCGCGCTGGGCGGTGCCGACGCCGGTGAGGTGGAGCCCTTTGTCGGCGGCGGCCGGATCCTGGTCCATGGCCTGGTATTCCAGCCATAGGTGGATGTTGTCGATGGCCTGCCATGCCCGGCGCGCCTGTGGATCGGTGGGATTGGGGCGGCATCGACCGAGCGACGTAGTGAAAACCTGGTCGGCCATGGCGATCGCTGCGGTGCGTACGTGCCCTTCGGCGATGTCGAAACCTCGATCTCCCCATCGGGTACGCCGCAGTCCGAATTCGTAGAACTCGTTGGGTGTCTTGACCCAGGGCTGAGTAGGCCGGCCAAGGCGCTGGGCCATCCTGGTCAGCTCCGGCAGGTACTTCCGGTGCTCAGGCCATACGCACACCCGTGGGGAATGCTCGTCGGCGCGGTCGCACAGCGGCTCAGTCGCCGAGGCCGGGCGTTCCACGCGCAGTTCACCAGCGGCCGGTGCCGCGGCCAGTGCGGCCAGGGAGCTGACTGCCGTGACGATGACGACACCGCGCGTGTGTCGTGGCAGTTTTCGACGAGGCATCTGGCGCTCGGCCTTCCTCGTCAGTGGCGGTGCTGTGACTGCCAGCACGGCGAGGGTGAGAGCCAGGAACAGACGGACAGCGAGTGGTAGCGGGCGAAGGTAGGTATCCGGCGGCCCAGCGAGGACATTGAACTTGAACGGCAGGGACAGCATGCTGATGAAGCAGCCGAGTGCGCAGACGACGGGTGTGAATCCAGGCGAGGGCCACCAGCGGCCGGCCAGGTGTCCTACCGACGCGAAGATGATGAGGGTCGCGGCGCCCAGCAGCAGGTAGGAGGGCCACAAGAAGCCCGGTCCCGCGTCGCCCAGCGAGACGGCCGCCGCGGTGAGGCACCCGATCCCGTACGCAAGGAATCCGAGCGTGAGGGTGGCGGCCAGCCTCGCGGCCTCAATCCGCCAGCCGGGTCGGGCGGCGGCGAGTAGGAAGTCGGGCATCCCCGCCCGTGAGGAGCGTCCGGCCTGCCAGGCGGAAACGCCGGCGAGCATGGGCCCCAGGAAGAGCGTGACGATCTGTGCCGCCACGCTCGCCTCGGGCCAGACGCCGATCCAGTACTGGGACCGCCCGAAGAGCACCGCCAGGTCCACGGCGATCATCACGGGGAAGGCGGTGAGTAGAGGGGAGCGTCGCAACTCGATGCGGTAAGTGTTCAGCATGCCGCTTCCTCAGTCGACCGGCTGTTGCCCAGAACAGTCATGTAGCCGCGCTCCAGTGGACTGTCTCCCGGGGCCATCGGCGCGGACTGTTCTGCCAGTTGTTGTGGCGTCCCGTTATGAACCACCTGGCCCTCACTCAGCACGAGGACGGTGTCACAGGCAGCGCCCACGTCCTCCACCAGGTGCGTACTGAGCACAACGGCCGCCCCCGAGCGGGCGAGGGAACGAATGAGGTCACGAAAGTCAAGGCGCTGCGCAGGATCAAGGCCGACGGTGGGCTCATCGAGCAGAACCAGAGAAGGAGAACCGACGATGGCCGCAGCGATCCCGGCACGACGGAGCATGCCGCCGGACAACGACTTCATGCGGTCGCGGGCCCGGTCGGTCAGCCCTACGGCAGCCAGGGCCGCCTCGGCCGCCGGTCCGGCCTCCTTGGACGGAACCTCACGCAGCCAGGCACAGTAGCGGACGAAATCGGTGATGGAGAACGCCGGGTAGTAGCCGAAGTCCTGAGGTAGGTAGCCGATTCGACGACGGACTTGGCGGACGTCCCGTTCGTTGGTGACGGGTTTGCCGAACAGTTCCAGTCTCCCGCTCTGCGGTGGTGCGATCGTGGCGAGGGTACGAAACAGTGTAGTCTTGCCTGCCCCGTTGGGGCCCAACAATCCAGTGACACCCGGCTGGATGGACAGGTTGAGATCCTCGATGACGCGTCGGCCACCGTACCCCTGCGTGAGGGCCGTCAATCGGGCGACGGGAGCAATCGTCATAAGTGAAATCCCCGAAATACGCGGTGGGCCCGCCGCAACGACGGGCCCACCGCAGCGCTGGTAAACTACTGGTAAACCTTAGTTCCGTTGATCTTGAACGTGCACTCGTGGGTGTCGTACTTACCCACGTAGCCGTTGTACAACCTGTCGAAGTGCTGCGTGTCGATCTCGGCGTTGCAGTCGTAGGTCGTAATCCACGTATGGTGGTAATAGGTGTTTGCGTCGTAGCAGTAGCCATGGCCGGCCGTTGTGTACCAGTATCCCCGGCAACCCATGTGCCAGGAACTCTCGTTGTATGCGCTCGACGTCGGAGCCGTAAGGCCGATTGCGGCAGCCGCCATGGCCGCGACAATAGCACCCTTCCCGACCTTGGTGCCCATTATTCGTGTTACGAGAGTATTCATTTCCCCCCCTGGGGATCGAGGTGTTGCCCTCTTATGGAGAGGCGATCCTAGTTAGTGACGGGTAGTCAAAACAAGGCTGTGCTGCGAAGTTGGTGACCTTCTCGTCAGAGGGAAACCTACTGCATCCCATTTGTGACCCGAGTAGATCCCCTTTGGGGCGGTTCCATCGCCTGCGTGTGAGACGTTGATCACTGGGCTGGCCGGACGTGACGGCCATTTCGGCGGGTGCAACCTGCAAAGAGCGCGGTGGTAGTCACCCAGGTCCGTGCTCGCGCACGTGCCAGCGGCGGGGAGCTTGCCTTCCCCGTCCTGCAGACGATCAGGGTCGAGGACGGGTGGATCGCCGAAGTCCGCCCCTTCTACTGAAGCGCCGAGGCGATCGCCGATGTCAGCGCAGTACTGGTGGAGCTGGTTCCCTTCGACGCGCACCTGAAGTGCGTGCCCATCGAGACTCTCACCGGGGGCGAGCTGGTCGTTGACCACCGCAAGGGCGAGAGATATAGCAACGTACGGGGATCGTTCCGAGATGAGTGACGCGGCTCCCGTGTGGTGGGACAGCGTCGCCGGCATGCTGTAAGGGACTGTCGACGCTTTGGGAACGGCGAGAGCCTTGTCCGCTGGGAGGTCGGCTGAAGCATGGAGGCTGGCACCTGGTCGGGCCCCCGCTGTCGCTACGCCTCGTCGGGGGCGAATGACGCACACGTCATCGACGGTGAGGTGAACGAGGCGGCAATCACACCGGCTGTCCATGCGGTCGGCGGGTCAGGTCTGCCCAGACCGTTTTGGTGAACTGGTCGTTCACCGTGTATCCCCAGTGCTCTGCGTACGCCCCGACGAGAAGCAGCCCGCGTCCCGAAGTCGCCGCGGCCGCCGGTGTTGTCCGGGCGCACGGGAGGCGATCCGGGCGGGTGTCCGTGACCTCGACGCGGATGACCTCGGGCAGGAGTCGCAGCGCGAGGCGGAAGTCGCGGCCGGGTGTGCGGCCGTGCGTGATCGCGTTCGCCGCCAGCTCGGACGTCACTATCGCCACCGCGTGTGACGTTGCCGTGGCGTGCAGGATGCCCCAGTCGGCGCGCTGCTGCACCGCGATGCGGCGGGCGAGGCGGGCGCCGCGGGGTGTGTAGCTGAGTTGTACGGCGAACATGCTTGTCGAGGGCGGTAGTTGAGGGAGAGATTGCACTTCAGTGTTCATGGCGTAACCGTCTCGTCACGCAGATGGCGTGAGCCAGGTCGGGCATGCGTACCTGGCGGCGTTGTACGGGTCGGGCGTGATGTTGTACGGGTGCCGGCCCATGTCGACGGAGTGCCTGGCGCCGTTCAACAAGCGTCAAGCACAAACACGTTGGCGCGTGGGGGCGTGGGCTCATGACGAACAGCCGCACGAAGAAGCGGGACAAGGACGACGATCGCCCGGTCATCTGGGTGGGCTACGGCAAGTTGCTGAAACTCTTCCGGGAGCGGGCGGAGTACACACAACAGGCCCTCGCGGATGCCGTCGGCTACTCGTACGAGCAGGCGGCCTCGATCGAGCAGGGCCGCCGCCCCGCGAAGGCCGCGTTCACGGACGCGGCGGAGCGCGTCCTGGACGCGGGCGGGGCGCTGGCCGTCCTCCAGGACGATGTGGACCGGGCGAAACTCCCCTCGTTCTTCTGGGACTTCGCACTGATCGAGACGGAGGCGGTGAGCAGGTTCTCGTACGATCCGCTGCTCGTGCCGGGTCTGCTGCAGACGAGGCGTACACACGGGCGCTGTTTGCCGGGCACTGTCCGCCGCTGGACGACGAGATCATCGAGCAGCACACGGAGGCGCGTCTGGGCCGGCAGAAGCTGTTGACGCGTACGCCGCTGGTCGACCTGTCCTTCGTGATCGAGGAGGCGGCACTGCGCAATCCGATCGGTGGACCGGAGGTGATGCGCGGGCAACTGCAACGTCTTCTGGAGGTCGGTGCGTTACGGAACGTGGAGGTCCAGGTCATGCCGTCCGGGAGGGGCTTCCATCCCGGGCTGAACGGCGCGTTCGTCGTTCTGGAGACCTTGGAGCACCGGCAGGTGGGTTATGTCGAGTCCCAGGAGACCGGTGTCGTCGTGAGCGACCCCGCAAACGTCAGTGCTTTCGGCTTACGGTATGGCAAGCTGCGCTCGCAGGCCCTGAACGCCGAAGAGTCTGCGCGTCTTATCGAACGTCTGGCAGGAGAGGCATGAGCACCCAGCAGGCTGCACCGGGTCCGGACCGGCTGAAGTGGTTCAAGAGCAGCTACAGCGGGTCCGGTGGCGGCGACTGCGTCGAGGTCGCGGCCTCCGCCGACGACGTCCACGTCAGGGACTCCAAGAACACCACCCGCCCGGGACTCCACGTGTCCCGGGCGAGTTGGGTGCGGTTCGTGGCCGGGTCGGTCGACGCGAGGCGCGTCAGCGCAGTGCCGCGTAACCCGGGCGGATCACCTCGTCGATCAGACGCCGCCGCTCCGGCAGCGGCAGGAACGCGGCCTCGGCCGCCGCGACCGTGAACTCCTCGAAGACCTCCGGGCCGTAGCCGAACGCCTCCGCCATGTGCACGAACTCCAGGCTCATGTCCGTCCCGGACACCAGGCGGTTGTCGGTGTTGAGGGTGACGCGGAAGCCGAGGCGGCGCAGCAGGTCGATCGGGTGCGTGTCGTACGACTTGGCCGCGCCCGTCTGGAGGTTGGAGGTCGGGCAGACCTCCAGCGCGATGCGGTTGTCGCGCACGTACGAGGCGAGGTGGCCGAGCGTGGCCGTGCCGTCGTCGTGGACCGTGATGTCGTCGGTGATGCGCACCCCGTGGCCGATGCGCTCGGCACCGCAGACCTGCACCGCCTCGTGGATCGACTCGGCGCCGACCGCCTCGCCGGCGTGGATCGTGAAGTGGCAGTTGTGGCGCTTGAGGTGCTGGAACGCCGACAGGTGCCGGGCCGGCGGGTTGCCGATCTCGCCGCCCGCGATGTCGAAGCCCGCGACGCCGCGCTCGCGGTGCGCGACGGTCAGCTCGGCTATCTCCAGCGAGCGGTCGGTGTGCCGCATACCGGTGAGCAGGGCGCGCACCGTGATGCGCCCGCCCGCACGCCGCTCGCCCTCGCGCAGACCCGCGTTCACCGCGTCCACGACCTCGTCGAGCGTGAGCCCGCCCTCCTGGTGCTGCTCGGGGGCGTACCGCACCTCGGCGTACACGACGCCGTCCGCGGCCAGGTCCTCCGCGCACTCGGCGGCGACGCGCTCCAGCGCCTCGCGGGTCTGCATCACCGCGCAGGTGTGGGCGAACGTCTCCAGGTAGCGCTCCAGCGAGCCGGAGTCCGCGGCGTCGCGGAACCAGACGGCGAGGGCTTCCGGGTCCTCGGTGGGAAGGGCCCGGTAGCCGCAGCCGCGGGCCAGCTCGATGATCGTGGCGGGGCGCAGACCGCCGTCGAGGTGGTCGTGGAGGACCACCTTGGGAGCGCGCTGGATGTCAGACAAGTGCATGCATCGGGAGTGTACGGCACCTCCCGCCGATGCGGGAGGCGCGTCAGTTCGACTGGAGGACCGGCAGGGCGGGCGCACCCGTCGGCAGCATGTGCTTGGCCGCCAGGAGCGGGACGCCGTCCACCCGCACGACCTGCGTGACCAGCACGGCGGGCGTGTCCGCCGGGCGTCCCAGCTGCTCCCCGCGGCGGCGGCCGAGCAGCGTCGCGCTGATCCCGCTGTGCGCGGTCAGCGGCGTCCCCCGTGAGGCGGCCGTCAGCACCGAGAGCATCGAGGAGGCCGCCTGCGGCGCCGACCGCAGCGCCTCGGCGAAGTCCGGATGGTGCCGCTGGAGGGTCTCCTCCGCGGCCGCCCACTCCTGGCTGAGCGCCGCCGCACCGTCACCGGTCAGCAGCGACTCCCAGAAGCGCAGCTTTGCCGCAGCGGGTGCGAGCAGGTGCTGGGTGGTGAAGTCGGTGGGCTCCTCGACGGTCCGCAGCAGGGGCCGCACCCGCAGCGCCTGCCCCGCGCCCAGCAGGTCCTCCAGCGGCTGGATGTGCTCGTAACCGCGCCTGGGCGGGCCGTCGTTGACCGTGCGGCCCACGCCCCTGCGCACCGAGAGCAGGCCGTCCTCCTGGAGCAGGAGCAGTGCCTCGCGCAGGGCCGGCCGGCTCACGCCGAGCTCGGTGGCGAGGCGTGGCTCCGAGGGGAGGGTGGACCCCGGCGGATAGGTGCCGTCGTGGATGGCGTCCGCGATCCGCTCGTACAGGACCACGACCGGTCTCCGCTGCTGCCCGCTGACTGCCACTGGCCCTCCTCGGCTCACTTGTCAGCAAGTTATGCGAGCGCGCGCCCCCGGAGCAACGCGGGGCCGCCCCGTCCTGGCCGGACGGTACGGGCCCGTTGTGCGTCACGTCACGAAGGGCTTGACGTTCTACGCACGTAGATTCCACGCTGTGGGGCACAGCTTGTCTGACAAGGCTGCTGTACCTGTTCCCATCGAGGCATGACATCCAAGGCAAAGGGGCCGACATGTCGACCACGCTCGGCCGGAGGCGTTCCGGGTCCGAATCCGATCTCGCGGGCCGGGGCCCGATGCTGCTGGCCATGGTCCTGGCCGTGCTCGGCTACCAGATCAACGCGACCATGCTCAGCCCCGCACTGCCCGATGTGATCGAGCGCCTCGGCACCACCACGGCGGCCGCCGGCCTCTCCCAGACGTTGTTCTTCCTCATGGCCGCCATCGGCCAGGTCACCCTGGCCCGCCTCAGTGACCAGCGCGGCCGCAAGCCCATGATGATCGTCTGCGCGTTCGTGCTCATCGCGGGCAACCTGCTGTGCGTCTTCGCCCCGAACATCGAGATCTTCATCGCCGGCCGCATCCTCCAGGGCGTCTCCGCCGCGATGTTCACGCTCGCCTTCCTCACCCTGAACCAGCTGCTGAGCCCGGCCGGCTTCGGCAGGGCCGCGGGCATCATCACCGCAGTCAACGGCGGGCTCGCCGGTGTCGACGCCGTCGCCGGCGGCCAGATCGCCGACACGATCGGCTTCCGCGGCATCTTCGTGTGCTCCACGCTCATCGCCGTCGCCGGCCTGATCGGTGTCCGCAGGTACGTTCCCGACGTGCCGCCGACCACGGCGGACGCCCCCTTCGACGCGCGCGGCATCACCGCCCTGTCGATCGGCCTCACCGGTGTGCTCGTCGGCCTCGCCCAGGGCGCGGCCTGGGGCTGGACCTCCCCGCTGACCCTGGCCTTCCTGCTCGGCGGACTGCTGGCCCTCGTCGTCTTCGTCGTCTCGCAGAAGTCCGCGGCGAACCCCGTCATCGACATCGACGTGCTCGCCTCCCGCCGTGCCTGGCCGCTGCTGATCACCACGATCTGCACTCTCGGCGGCGCCTTCGGCGCGATCGCGCTCACCATCCCGCTGTTCTCGCAGGACGCCCGGGTCGGCCTCGGCCTGTCCGCCGTCGCCGCGGCCTTCCTCTTCCTCACCCCCATCCAGCTCATCGGCGTGATCTCCGCGCCCCTCACCGGCCGGCTGGGACCGAAGGCCGGCTGGCGCCGGATCGTGGTGACCGGAGCGGTCGCCAACTTCGTGATCTTCGTCTTCGCCACGCTCTTCCTGCACCACGAGTGGATCCTCGTGGCCTCGCTCGCCGCGCTCGGCGTGACATACGGCGGCTTCATGCTGACCGGTCTCAACGGCCTCGCCGTCACGACCGCGCCCAAGGACAAGCCCGGCTCGCTCTCCGGCCTGAACGGCGCCTGCTTCGGCATCGGCGCCTCGCTCGGCATCGCCCTGGCGTCGGCCATGATCACGGCGGGCAGCGACGCCCACGGGCCCACGGCGGCCGGCTACCAGCACGCCATGTACGCGGCGCTGGCGCTCCTCGGCATCGGCGTCGTCGCCTCACTGCTCATCCAGCGGCCCGACCCGGCGGACGCCGAGGCCGACGGCGAGTCCCCGCTCGTGCTCGCCCACCACTGATCCCGGCGCTCCGGCGCCGCGCGCCTCCGCCGAACCGGGGCTTCGCCCGGTCTCGTCCAACCCGTACGGTGCTGCGGCCCAGCCCCGTACCCCGCCCGGCCCGGACAGCGCTTCGCCGCCGGAACCGGGGTTTCGGCGGGCAGGGGGTGCCCCCAGCTCCACCGGGGGCACCCCCTGGCTTCGCCGGGACCCCTCCCGCGACCGCCAGACCGTGGAGGAGTTCGCGGCGCCTGCCGGGCGTAGCGAGGCGGACCTTCCACAGCCGCCGGGCGTGGCGGGGCGCACCCCGCATGTACGTCCCGCATCCGCCGGCGTAGGCACAGGGCCGGGGGCGGCGTCCCCAGCTGACGCCGCCGCACCCCGTGACCGGGGCACGACGGACGCCGCCGCACCCCGTGACCGGGGCACGACGGACGCCGCCGCACCCCGTGACCGGGGCACGACGGACGCCGTCGCCCGCGGGACCGGGGCATCACCCCCGCTACGCTGGCGCGATGCCGCCTTCACCCGCCTCCCGCGCCGTGACCGGCGCCCGGGTCGTCCTGCGTCCCTTCACCCACGACGACGGGGCGGAGTTCACAGCTCGCGCCCGGCAGAGCACCGGGCACCACCGGCCCTGGCTCTTTCCGCCGCTCACCGCGGACGCCTACGCCGCCTACGCGGGGCGGCTCATCGAGGACCCGGCGAGAGCCGGTTTCCTCGTCTGTGAACGAGACACCGGCGCCATCGCGGGATTCGTCAACATCAACAACATCGTCGAAGGCGCGTTCCTCAGCGGCGCGCTCGGCTACGGCGCCTTCGCCCACGCCGCCGGACGCGGCCTCATGGGAGAGGCACTGCACCTCCTCCTCGGCCACGCCTTCGGCCCGCTCGGACTGCACCGACTGGAGGCCAACATCCAGCCGGGCAACACCGCCTCCATCGGCCTCGTACGGTCGGCCGGATTCCGGCTGGAGGGTTACTCGCCGGACTTCCTCCACGTCGACGGCGCCTGGCGCGACCACGAACGCTGGGCGATCACCCGCGAGATGACCGCGCCCGCCGGTCGTTGATCCGTTCCGTCAGGCCGCCTTCTGGTCCACGTACTCGAAGACCGACCCGTCCGGGTGGACGGCGATCAGGTTGCGCCCCACCGGGGTCGGCACCGGACCGGCGACGACCTGGGCGCCGCCTGCGGTGAGCGTCTCGTACGCCTCGTCCACGTCCTTCACCGCGATCGTCGCCGCCACCTTGCGCAGCACCTCGAGCTCCGACTCCGGACCGCTCATCAGCAGGAAGCAGCCGATCGCCGCGACACGGACGCCGCCCCGCTCGAAACGCAGCGGCGGCGCGCCCGTGAGCCGCTCGTAGAAGGCGGCCGACTCCTCGAGATCGTTGACGCAGATACGAAGGGTGGTTCCCAGGATCTCCATGCAAGGGAGGGTAGTTGGGGTCGGAGGGCCCTGTCAGGTACCCCACGAGAGGCTCAGACCCGGCACAGGATCTCGCCGTGCGGGACCAGGAACCAGGCGTCGTCCTCCGCGCCCCAGGCGCGCCAGGCGTCCGCGATCGCGGCGAGCTGTCCTGCGTCGGCATGGCCGCCCTCCACCGCGATCCGCGCGTACACCGAGGCGGTCGTGCGGTCCGCCCACAGACCGCTCCACCACGTCCGCTCCTCGGGCGTCGCGAAACACCAGGTGCCCGCGGTCGCCGTGATGCCGGTGAAGCCGGCGGCGCGGGCCCAGGACAGCAGCCTGCGGCCGGCGTCGGGCTCGCCGCCGCTGGCGCGCGCCACCCGGGAGTACAGCTCCTGCCACTCGGTCAGCACCGGCAGTTCGGGGAACCAGGTGAAGGCGCCGTAGTCGCTGTCGCGTGCCGCGACGACGCCGCCGGGACGGCACACCCGGCGCATCTCCCGCAGAGCCTGCACCGGATCGCCCACGTGCTGCAGCACCTGGTGGGCATGGACGACGTCGAAGGAGTCGTCGGGGAAGTCGAGGTCGTGGACGTCGGCGACCGCGAAGCGGACGTTGTCGAGACCCCGTCCCTCGGCGTGCGCACGGGCCTGCGCCAGCACGTCCTCCGCGGCGTCCACCGCGGTGACACGTCCCGGCGCGACGAGCGCGGCGAAGTCCGCCGTGATCGTGCCCGGCCCGCAGCCGACGTCCAGCACGTCCAGCCCCGGCCGGAGTTCGCCGAGGAGGTACGCCGCGGAGTTCTCGGCGGTCCGCCAGGTGTGCGAGCGCAGCACGGACTCGTGGTGCCCGTGGGTGTAGACGGCGGTCTCCTTCGGCATGGCCGCTCTCCTTCGCTGAGGTGGGTGCTCACCGTATCGCGTGTGTCCTGAATGACGAGATACGTATCTCGAATCATGGACAAGGGTCCGGAGGAGCACATCGGGCGGTGGGCCGGACAACGGCCCCGCAGGAGGCGATAATCGGCGGATGACAGCGACCTGGAACCCGACCGCACCTGGCGTGCTCCGGCTCCCCTCCGGCAGGCTCGTCCGGGGCCGCGGCCTGCGCCGCCCACTGCCCGAGGGACAGCGGCCGCAGTTCGCCGTGCACCTGCTCGGCAAGCAGCCGCCGCACGCCGACTGGGAGGCGCGCTGGCTGCGCTGGCCGGACTTCCGCCTCCCCACGGACCGCGACCATGCGCGTGAACTGCTGCGCGAGGCGTGGGAACGGGCGGCGGCCGAGCGCGTCGAGATCGCGTGCGGAGGCGGCCGCGGCCGGACCGGAACCGCCCTGGCCTGCCTGGCCGTTCTCGACGGCGTCCCGGCCGGTGAGGCCGTGGCGTACGTCCGTGCCCACTACGACCGGCACGCCGTGGAGACGCCGTGGCAGCGGCGCTACGCCGAGCGCTTCGCGGACGCCGCGAGAACCTGAACGGAAGGGCCCCGGCGACCAGCACCCCCGTGGCCGGCCGCCGAAGCGCGCTGTGCCATGGTGCGGGACGCGAGGGGAGCACGTCGATCCGATTTTTCCGGGCGGCAGACGTCCCGCCCGGAAATCGTCGTCTCCCGGAGCCCCTTGCGGCCGGTCGTCAGAGCAACTCCTGCGGCCGGTAGACCGTCAGCGCGCCCACCAGCTTGTCCACCGTCAACTCGGATGGCGATGGCGCCACTTCGCCGTCGTACGCCAGCGGTGTGCCCGGTGCGAGACCCCCGATGCGCACGTGGTGCAGCTGCCGGGCCGCGTGCACCGGCGACTGCTTCAGCCTGCCCGCGAGCGCGGCGCCCAGCAGCCGCCAGCCCGGAGCGCGCCCGCCGTGCACCACGCGGACGTCGAGCAGACCGTCCGCCAGATCGGCGCGGTGACCGGGGGTGGGGCCGACGCCCCGGTACACCCCGTTGCCCGCGAACAGCAGCCACATCGGGCGGCGCCGCCCCTGCACCTCGGCCTCCAGCGGATGCTCGCCCCGCAGCACCCGGGTCGCCGCCAGCACACCGGCCGGCCAGGCGCCGATCCGGGGTGACCAGCGCTCCCGGACGCGCACCAGTTCGGGATACACGCCCAGGCTGAACGTGTTGAGGAAGTAGCCGGGGGCCGCGCTGCCGCCGGGCCCCGGAGTGAAGCGCCCCAGGTCCACTCCGACGGCCTCCCCGGCCTCCACCGCCCGGCAGGTGTCGCGGACGGACTCTATCCCCAGGTCGTAGGCGAAGTGGTTGAGCGTGCCGCCGGGGAAGACCGCGAGCGGGAGACCGTTCTCGGCGGCCACGGCGGCCGCCCGGTTGACCGTGCCGTCACCGCCGACGATTCCCAGGGCCCGGGCGCGGCCCGTGGCCTTGGCGAGCTGGGCCGCCAGTTCGTCGGGGGCGCATTCCACGACCTCCGCGAGCGGCAGTTCGCCCTGCACCTCCACGGCGCAGTCCGCGGATCCGGACTCGCGGTTGACGACGACCACCAGGCCGTCACCGCCCCGCAGCGCGGGCGCCTGCGCCGTGGGGCGGGCCGGTGCGGGCAGCTGGGACCGGGTCGGCACGAGGCCGCGCACCGCGAACGCGGCGCCCACGCCGAGCGCGGCTCCCACGAGCACGTCGCTCGGATAGTGCACGCCCGTGTAGACGCGGGAGAACGCGACGGACGCGGCGACCGGCGCGACGGCGGCGCCCCAGCCCCTGGACTCCAGCGCGACTCCGGTGGTGAAGGCCGCGGCCGACGCGGCGTGCCCGGAAGGGAAGGACGTGGTGAACGGATGCCGTTTCAGCTGCCGTATCGCCGGCACGGCGTCCAGCAGGGGCCGGTTCCTGCGGACGGAGCGCTTGCCGACGGTGTTGATCAGTGCCGACGCCACCGCGAGGGACGCGACGCCCCGCACCGCCGCCCGCCGTGAGCGTGCCCCGCGTCCGGCCAGGGCGATTCCGGCTGCCGTCCCGAACCAGAGCAGCCCGTGGTCGGCGCTCCTGCTGAGCCGCGGCAGGACCGGTTCCGCGCCCGGCCAGGCACGCTCGGCGACGGCACGGTGCAACTGCCGGTCCCAGGTGCCGAGGAGTGCCGCGATCCGCCCGCGGAGGTGCGTGATTTCCTGTGCGTCGACTTCTGGCATGCCTCGCGGATACCCCAGGGGCACGCGCCCCACGCCGTGCCCGACCCGTCCGGCCCCGCGCAGGCGGTCGTGACGCGGGCTCGGCCGGCCCCGCCGCCACCGCCCGCGCGGCGGCATCGGTCAAACCTTCGTATAAAGGGCTAGGAGACCGGGCAGGCGTCCGACGTCCGCAGAGCGGAGGCCGGGCACCCGCCCGGCGCCGATGAGCGCGCGAGCGGTGGAGGTGGCGCGATGCAGGGCACGGCGTCCGAGGGACGTGGCCCCGTCCGGTACGGGCCGCACGCGCCCGAGACCGGGCTGCCGGTGCCGCAGGGCCCCGCCGCCGTCCTGGCCGGAGCCGCGGGCGTCGCGCGCAGCGAGCCGCCCGGCGGCGGTCCGGCACTGCGCGAGGCGGCCTGCGGGTACTGGGAGCGGCGCGGCCTGCCGAGTGGTCTCTCCGAGGTCGTCGCCGCCTCCGGCGCACAGCCTCTGCTGTTCGCCCTGCTGGGCGCGTACGACGGCGACGTACTCATGCCCCGCCCCTGCCCCGCTTGGTGGACGCCGCAGACACGGCTGCTGGGCCGCCCGGCCTACCACGTGCCGACCCCGGCCGAGTGCGGCGGCGTGCCGGACCCGTTCGCGCTGCTGGAGACCGTACGGCGGGTGCGCAGCGAGGGCGGCAGGCCACGGCTGCTCCTGCTGTGCGTCCCCGACGACCCCACCGCCACCGTCGCCCCGCCGGAGACCGTGCTCGAGGCATGCGAGGCCGCCGTCGGCGAAGGGCTGCACATCATCAGCGACGAGACGTGGCGCGACACGCTCCACAGGCCGCGGGACACCGTCCTGGTCAGCCCGGCGGAGATGTACCCCGGCGACGTCACGGTGATCAGCGATCTCGCGGGTGCCCTCACGCCCGAGTCCTGGCCCGTCGCGATCGCCCGCTTCCCGCCCGGCGACGAGGGCGCCGCCCGGCGCGCCCGCACCCTGGACTTCCTCACAGCACTGGGCGCCGCCGTCCCCGCGCCCCTCTCGGCCGCCGCGGCCCACGTGCTGGACGAGCCGCCCGAGACGGCCGAACGCGCGGTCCGTGCCGCCGCCCTGCACGCGCAGGTCGCCGCGGCCGTGCACCGCGCCGTGCTCGTGGCCGGCGCCGTCTCCCGCCCTCCGCAGGCGGGCCGCCATCTCTACGCGGACCTGGGCCCGTTGCGCGACCGGCTCGCCGAGCGCGGCGTCGGGGACTCCATGGAACTGGAGGAGTACCTCGGCGACCGGCTCCACATGTCCGTCCCCGGCGGGCACCGCTTCGGCGACGAACTCGGCGCGCTGCGGGTGCGGCTGTCCACCGGGCCGCTGCTCGGCGCGACCGCCGACGAGCAGCTGGCCGCGCTCGACTCACCCACCCCACTGGAACTGCCCCATGTCGAGCGGGCATTGAACAACCTCGGATCGGCCTTCGACGAGCTGCGCTGACGCGTTGACGGGAGACCAGGATGACGGAGCAGGCAGAACAGACCGGACCCGCACAGCATCCGGCGGACACGCGACCGGATCGTACGGCGCTCCCGCCCCGCACGACCCGCCTCCTCGGCGAGGTCCGCATCTGGCCGAGATCCTTCGCCGACCGGCTCACCGCCCCCCTCCCGGGCGTCCGGGCGCTCGCCAGGCTCGCCAGGGAGGGCGCGGTACGCCCCGGCCCCGCGGGCCTGCGGGACATCCCGCTGCTGCCCTTCGAACCCGGCACGCTGCCCGAGGCGGACGTCACCACCGTCGCCGTCACGTGGGCCGGGCACGCGAGCTGGGTGCTGCGCATCGGCGGGCTCACCGTCCTCACCGACCCCGTCTGGTCCCGCCGCATCCTCGGCACCCCGGCGCGCATCACTCCGGTGGGCGTGCGCTGGGAGGACCTGCCGCCCGTGGACGCGGTCGTCATCAGCCACAACCACTTCGACCACCTCGACGCGCCCACCCTGCGGCGGCTGCCCCGCCGCACCCCGCTGTTCGTGCCCGCGGGACTCGGCCGCTGGTTCCGGCGGCGCCGCTTCACCCGGGTCACCGAACTCGACTGGTGGGAGGGCGCCGAACTGGACGGCGTGCGCTTCGACTTCGTACCGGCCCACCACTGGTCCAGGCGCACCCTCCTCGACACCTGCCGCTCGCTGTGGGGT
Organism: Streptomyces sp. PKU-EA00015; assembly: GCF_013387495.1. GTDB lineage: Bacteria > Actinomycetota > Actinomycetes > Streptomycetales > Streptomycetaceae > Streptomyces. Next base: position 255,576 of record NZ_JABZEE010000010.1, read on the forward strand.
GGCTGGGTGCTCACCGACGGCCCGGGCCGCTCGGTGTACTTCGCGGGCGACACCGGGTACGGGCACTGGTTCCGGGAGATCGGCCGCCGCCATCCGGGCATCGACCTGGCGCTGCTGCCCATCGGGGCGTACGCCCCGCGCTGGTGGCTCAGTGATGTGCACACCGACCCCGAGGAGGCCGTGCGCGCCTTCGAGGACCTCGGTGCGCGGAACATGGCGCCCATGCACTGGGCGACGTTCGTGCTCTCCGCGGAGCCCGTGCGGGAGCCGCTGGAGCGGCTGCTGGCGGCCTGGCACCGCACGGGCCGGCCGCGCCACGAGCTGTGGGACCTGCCGGTGGGCGGCTCGCGGGTGCTGGCCGCGTGACCCGGGGCCGCGCAGGGCCGGCGCTCACGCCTCCCGGCGGGCGCCGATCCGGCGCAGCCTGCGCCACACCCCGGGCGCCCCGCTGACCAGCACGGTCAGGGCCACGGCCGCGAGGACGCCCTGCCACGGCTCGGCGAACAGCGACCCGCCCAGGATGCCGATCAGCGCGTACGTCGCCGCCCACGCCAGGCACGCCGGAGCATCCCCGCGCATGAAGCTGCGCAGTCCCATCCGCGCCAGCAGGCAGGCCAGCATGACGGGAATCCGCCCGGCCGGCACCAGACGCGACAGCACCAGCACCGCCACCCCGTGCCGGGCCAGCTTCTCCTGGGCCTGCTCCAGCCGGTCGGGCGCCGTGCGCCCGCGCAGTGCGGACAGCCGGCGCGAACCGTTCTTCGAACGCGCACCGCGCCGGCCGAGCCAGTACAGCGTCACGTCCCCGACGAAGGCGGCCAGCGACGCGACCAGGAAGACGAACAGCAGGGCGAACGGAGCCGTCTGATGGACGGCCACCACCGCCGCGGAGCTGACCAGCGCGCCGGTCGGCACCACGGGCACCAGTGCTCCGAGCGCCACCAGCAGGAACAGCGAGGGATAGCCGACGGCCTGCTGCGTCGACTCCGGCGGCAACAGCGGTGCCGGGAGCGCGAGCTGGGCCGCCGCCGGGATCCCGGGGATCACCGCCCGGCCTCCGGCCTGACGCGCTCGCCGTGCGCGAGCCGGTGCACGGCCACTCTCGGCGCCAGCCGGGCCGCCTTGCGGACGAACTCGTCGCCCGGCGCGTAGAACTCGTGCGGCCGGATGCCGTCCATCCCGATCGGCCAGTACGTGCCGTAGTGCACGGGCACGGCGTCGCGGGGCGCGAGCGAGGCGAGCGCCTGCGCCGCGCGCCCCGCGTCCAGGTGGCCGTGGCCCAGGTACGGACCCCAGCCGCCGACGGGAAGCAGCGCCACGTCGACCGGGCCGACCTCGTCGGCCATGGAGTCGAACAGGCCGGTGTCGCCTGCGAAATACGTGTCGGCCTCGCCGCTGACCACATAGCCGAGCGCGGGACAGCGGTGCGGCCCCAGCGGCAGCCTGCGTCCGTCGTGCAGCGCGGGCACGGCCCGTATGCGCAGCTCGCCGACCCGCACCTCGTCGCCGGGCCCGACCTCGGTCACGCACAGGCCGGCCGCCGCGGCGACCCGCCGCAGCCCCGGCACCGAGCGAGCCGCCTCGCGCGGCACGACCAGCCGTGTCCCCGGCGCGAGCCGCGCGAGGGAGGGCAGATGGAGGTGGTCGGAGTGCAGGTGCGAGACGAGCACGGCCTCGGCGACGGTGGCCTCGGCGGGCGGCAGGGCGCCGCGGCGCCTGCGCAGATGGGCCAGCCGCCGCACGAGCAGCGGGTCGGTCAGCACCCGGACCCCCGAGTCCTCGATCGTGCAGGTGGCATGACCCCACCAGGTGATCTCCACCGGCACGCGACGCCTCCTCGCAGCAGCTCCCCGTCCCCGTACGAGCGTAGTTGTCCAGGGGCCCGTCCGCGGGTCCCGGGCGGACCGCCGCTTGCGGGGGCCGCGCTGTGACACGCTGGAGTCCTGCTCCAGGGGGTGAGGTGAGCACACGTGGTCGAAGGGCGGTGGCTCACTGCCGGAAGAGCCGTCTTCCGGGTCATGGTGGTGTGGGGCGTGTCGACCGCGACCATGCTGGCGCTCGCCGGGCTGCTGCCCGACTTCCGTCTCCAGTCCCCCGACGGCGACAGCATCACGCGCACGGCGGTCACCGCCGGCTGGGGCGCAGGCGCCTTCGGTCTGCTCGGAGCCCTGGTGTGGCCGGTGATCGTCCGGGCCCTGCTGCTCGTACCCGCGCTCGTGCTCGGCCTGCTCGTCTTCTTCCTCAACGGCTCGCTGCTGCTCATCGCCCTGTGGCTGATCCCGGACGGCCGCGGCGCAGCGGACCCGCAGACCGCCGTCGTCGTGGCCGCCGTCATGTCCGCCGTCGCCTCCGCGACCTCGACCGCGCTCGCCGTCCGCGACGACGACGCCTACCGGCGCCGGCTCTCGCGCCTGGCCCACCGCCGCGGCCGCCGACGCGGTGACGGCCCCGGGCGATCGCGTGCGCCCGGCACGGTCTTCGTCCAGCTCGACGGCGTCGGCCACGACGTGCTGCTGCGTGCGGCCGAAAGCGGCGTGATGCCCACCGTGGCGAGCTGGCTGGGCGATACGCACCGCCTCACGCCCTGGCGGACCGACTGGTCCAGCCAGACCGGTGCCAGCCAGCTCGGCATCCTGCACGGCTCCAACCACGACGTGCCCGCCTTCCGCTGGTACGAGAAGGACCGGCGCCGGATCGTGGTCAGCAACCGCCCGGCGAGCGCGGCCGAGCTGCAGCGCCGCGCCGTCGAGCGGACCGCCGACGGAGGGCTGCTGACCGTGGACGGCGCGAGCCGCGGCAACCTGTTCGGCGGCGGTGCGGACCAACTCGCCCTGGTGCTGTCCGTCGCGGCACGCCGTGGCCGGGCCAACCGCTCGCGCGCCGGTTACTTCGCGTACTTCTCCGATCCGGCGAACGCCGTCCGCACCGCGGTGTCGTTCGTCGCCGAGGTCGCCCGCGAGATCGGGGAGTCGACGCGCGCCCGGCTGCGCGGCGACGAGCCGAGGGTCGGCCGCGGCGGGCTCTACCCGTTCATCCGCGCGTTCGCCACCGTCGTCGAACGCGACGTGGTGGTCGCCGCGGTGATGGGCGACATGCTCGCCGGACGCACCGTCGTCTACGCCGACCTGGTCGGCTACGACGAGGTGGCCCACCACTCCGGGCCTCACAGCCGCGACGCGCAGGCGGTGCTGGAGCGGCTGGACCGGTCACTCGCCCTGATCGCCGAGGTCGCCGGGCACGCGCCCCGCACCTACCGGATCGTGCTGCTGTCCGACCACGGCCAGAGCCCGGGGAGCACCTTCGAGGACGCGTACGGGCTGACTCTGCGCGATCTGGTGCGCGCGGGCTGCGGACTGCCGGTGCCGCGCCGCGCCGAGCGTTCCAAGAGCGGGGCGGAGGCCCGCGACGCCGCCCGGAACGCGCTGCGCACCGCCCTGCACCGGGACGTGGACGAGGACGGCGAGCTGGAGCAGGCCGGGGCCGGCTCCGACCCGATCGTGCTCGCGTCCGGCAATCTCGCGCTGATCTCGTTCCCCGACGTGCCCCACCGCGTGAGCCGCGAGGAGATCCAGCGCCGCTACCCGGCCCTGCTGCCGACCCTCGCCGACCACCCGGGCATCGGGTTCCTTCTCGTGCGCAGTGAGCGGCACGGGTCGGTGGTGCTCGCCGCGGGCGGTGCGGCCGTGCCGCTCGCCGCGCTCGAGGAGGGCGACGGCGCGGGCCCGCTCGCCGTGTTCGGCCCGGGCGCGGTGGAGGCCGTGCGGCGCACCGACGGGTTCCCGCACGTCGCGGACATCATGGTCAACTCGATGTACGACCCGAGGACGGGCGTGGTGCACGCGTTCGAGGAGCAGATCGGTTCGCACGGAGGGCTCGGCGGGGAGCAGTCGAAGGCGTTCCTGCTGTCCCCGCTGGAGCTGTCGCCGCCGGTCCCGCCCGGCCGTGAACTGGTCGGTGCGGAGCAGGTGCACCGGGTGCTCAGACGCTGGCTGCGGGAGTGCGAGGGCCCGCAGGTCCCGATCGGGACGCGCGCCGCCCGGTCGGCGGGCGTGCCGGACATTTCCCGGTGGGACCACCAACCGGAAGAAGAAATTCCGGTTACTGAGGGCTCCGTGCCGGACGAAAAGATGTGATTTTGTCCAGCCTCTCCCGTACCGGACCATGTCCCGGCCCCAGGAAGGTGGACGGCGGCGGCCGCCACGGTGCCGAGGACCGTGGCGCGGCCGACGTTGCGCTCGGGGTCGCGGGCTCCGGGTACGCGGCCGTCTACCAGGGAGTGCTCTTCCTCTTCGCCGGTGTGCTGGTGTACGCCTGGATGTCGGCCCGAAGGATCAAGGCCGCCCGGCAGCAAGGAGAGGAAGCGGATGCGAGCCGTCGTGTTCCAGGAGTTCGGCAAGCGGCCTGAGATACGGGAGGTGCCCGACCCGGTCCCCGCGCCCGACGGCGTCGTGGTCAAGGTCGAGGCGACCGGGCTGTGCCGCAGCGACTGGCACGGCTGGATGGGCCACGACAGCGGGATCGCCCTGCCGCACGTCCCCGGGCACGAACTGTCCGGCGTGATCGCCGCCGTGGGCGCCGGTGTGACCGGCTGGTCGGCCGGCGACCGGGTCACCGTCCCGTTCATCTGCGCCTGCGGCCGCTGCGCGGCCTGCTCCCGCGGCGCCCAGCAGGTCTGCGAACGCCAGGAACAGCCCGGCTTCACCCACTGGGGCTCCTTCGCCGAGTACGTCCCTGTCCACCACGCCGACACCAACCTGGTGGCCCTGCCCGACGGCATGCCGTACGCCACGGCCGCGAGTCTCGGCTGCCGGTTCGCGACCGCCTTCCGGGCGGTCGCCGGCCAGGGCCGCGTACGCCCGGGGGAGTGGGTGGCCGTGCACGGCTGCGGCGGAGTCGGCCTGTCCGCCGTGATGATCGCCGCGGCGGCCGGGGCCCGCGTCGTCGCCGTCGACGTGTCGCCCGGAGCGCTGGAGTTGGCGCGTACCTTCGGCGCCGAGGTGGCCCTCGACGCGTCCGCGCTGCCGGGCGGCGTCCCCGAGGCCGTCCACGAGGCCACGGGCGGCGGCGCCCACCTCTCGCTCGATGCCCTCGGCGCGGCCGTGACCTGCGAGAACTCCATCCGCAGCCTGCGCAGTCAGGGCCGCCACGTCCAAGTCGGCCTGCTCCCCTCGGGAGCCCACGTCCCCATGGACCGCGTCGTCGCCCTGGAACTGGAGATCCTCGGCAGCCACGGCATGGCCGCGCACGACTACCCCGCCATGATGGCGATGGTCGCCTCCGGCGCACTGCGCCCCGAACTGCTCGTGACGGCCGAGATCACCCTCGACGCCGTGCCCGACGCGCTGATGGCACTGGACACCGCGCCCGCCACGGGCGTCACGGTGATCACCCCGAACGCCGCGCCCTGAGGCGCATGACCTCCGGCGTAATCGACGGCCCCGCGGCCGGACGGCAGTCTGAGGTCACCGGGGCCCGGGCGGCGCACTCCGTCCGGACTCCGGGTCCCATCCGTACGACCTCGATGGAGGCTGATCCCTCATGTCCCAGGCCCTGCTCGCCGGCATCTCCCGCACCACCGAGCCCCGGACGATGCTGCGCCGCTTCCTCGCCGTGGACGCCGCCGTCACCGGGGCCAACGGGCTCGCGTACGCCGCCGCGTCCGGGCCGATCGGCCGCTTCCTCGGGGTCGACGACGTGTTCCTGCTCGGCGTGGGGGTCTTCCTCACCGTGTTCGGCACAGCTGTCGGTCTGCTCGCCGCCCGGCCCCACCCACCGGTGCCGCTGGTCAAGGCGGTCATCGACGCCAACATCGTCTGGTTCCTGCTCAGCCTCGCCGCGCTCGCGCTCCGGCTGGAGCCGACTCCGGCCGGCGCGGTGTGGACCGTCCTCCAGGCCGTGACCGTGGCGGGACTCGCGGCCCTGCAGTGGTCGGCGCTGAAGGCGGCGGCTAGGGCGTGAGCGACCGCAGGTACGCGACCGTCGCCGGGTCGGCCGGGAGGAACGTCTCGATGGCCAACTCGGCGACGGTCACGTCCAGCGGGGTGTTGAACGTCGAGATGGACGAGACGAACGACAGGACCCGCCCCGCGTGCTCGATCCGCAGCGGGAGTGCGAAATACGGGTAGGGCGTGGGGTCCTCGCGGTCGTCCGGGACGCCGCCGCCCTCCGGCAGGGGGTACGCGGCGACCTCGTCGTACAGCTTGCGCAGCGTCGCCGACCGGGCGAGCGCGATCTGCCGCTCCATCTGGGCCAGCAGATGAGCGCGCCACTCGCGCAGGTTGCGGATGCGCGGGGCGAGCCCTTCGGGGTGCAGTGTGATCCGCATGCCGTTCAGCGGAGGCGTGAGCAGGTGCTCGGGCAGGCCGTCGAGCAGCATCGCGATGCCGCGGTTCGCCGCCACCACGGTGTACGAGCCGTCGACGACGACGGCCGGATACGGCTCGTACCCCTGCAGCAGCCGTTCGATGCCCTCGCGCAGGGCGCCCAGGGAGTCGACGGGCGTCTCCGCGTACCGCGGGGCGTAACCGGCGGCGAGCAGCAGCGCGTTGCGCTCCCGTACGGGTACGTCGAGGTGCTCGGCGAGCCTGAGGATCATCTCCTCGCTGGGCCGTGAGCGGCCCGTCTCGACGAAGCTGATGTGGCGCGCCGAGGAGTCGGCGCGCAGCGCCAGTTCCAGCTGGCTGATCCGACGCCGCTCGCGCCAGCCCCGCAGCAGCGGCCCTACACCCGTACCGGAAACGACAGTTGTCATACCCCGACCGTATTACGGGGCTGCCCACGGCCAGTCAGCCCCTCGCCTCCCCGAGCAGCGCGGCGAGCGCCTGCTCGATGTCCATGGCCGCGCTCTCGGCCGAGGCGGGCACCGCCGCGTACGCGTGGACGAGGAAGCGGCGCAGGGTCGCGGTGTCGAACTGGAGCAGCGCGACGCCCTCCGGCGAGCGCAGCTCGACCATGGTCTGTACGCGTCCGCAGGGCCAGATGTGGACGTCGCCCTCGCCGGAGGGGGCGCGCAGTCCGGAGTCGAGCAGGCTGCGGGCGAAGGTCCACGTGACACCCGTGTCGTTGAGGCAGGCCTCCGGCGGGAAGATCATGCGGACGGCGAGCGGGTCGGTGTCGCGGTAAAGCAGAATCACCGGCACGGCCAGGGAGTGGGGCGCGTCGCTGATGAGACGGGCCACGACGGATTGCTCGATGGAGGGTGACATCGCTCGCTCCTCTTGGTGCTGTGCGGTCTGCTCCTTCTGCATGGGACGACGTCACGGCAGGGCTCACCCGTACGCGAGCTACACCAGTGGCGCGTGTGACCTGCATCACCCACCTTCGAACTCCGGAGGCCGAATGGCCAGACCTTTGCGCTATCGCATTTCCCCGTAAAAGGGACGACTGCCCGGTAGGGTCCGCCGATTCCGCGCTTCGGGTCCGATCGTCCGCTTTTCGGGCGGTGTGCCGGTGGCCGGAAACCGCCGACGCGAGGCGTGAAGGGAAAGAGGAGCCCCAGCCGGACGGGGGTTTCCGGCCGGGGCGGTCAGAGGGCGGGTGGCCTGGGGCGCCGTCCTGGCCGCACCCGCGTATAGGTGAACGATAAACCACCGGCGGGCGTTCCCGTCGTTCCCCAGGCCCTCGTGTGATGTGCGTTACCCCGAGTAAAGCTCCGGCCGTCTACCGGGCTCCCCGGGGCGTCACCGTCGCCAGTACCGAGGGCAGCGGGTACCAGTCGGCCGACACCACACTCGCGTGCCGGCCCGCGAGCAGCGCGACCCGGTCCCGCGCCTGCGCCTCGGTCGGCCGCGTGCCGTCGATCGCGGGCGCGACCTGGTGCGCGGCGGTCATGACGACCAGGTAGTGGTTGCGGTCGTACCAGGCGGTGTCGACCGAGCCGCCCGCGTACGTGCTCGCGTCACCGTCGAACACGACGAACCAGGGCCGGAGCGACGCGTCCGCGTACCGGCTGCGCGGGTCGCCCGCGGCAGCCTTGAGCACCGCCGGGAAGGCGCCCGCCTCGCGGAGGCGGCCCGCGGCCCTGAGGTCACGCAGATGCCCGGCGTACTCGCGGTCGGTCCAGAGCGTGTCGGCCGGATTCCCCTGCTCGACCGTGCCCGGGATGAGCTCGACGACGAACCGGCCGGCCATCGCGGCGCGGGCCGGCCAGCCGTTCGCCCGCACGGCCGTGTCCAGATCCGGATGCCCGCCGGCCAGGTCGGCCGGCCGGAACAGCGCGTCGCCGAGTTTCGCGGTCAGCAGCGTGTCCAGTTCGTCCGGGCCGCGGCCGAGGTTGTTCCGGAAGCCGTCCTTGAGCTCGATCTTCACGAGGACGGGCCGGTGCCCGGGGTGCGCGTCGTGCCAGGCCCTCATGTCGGCCAGGCAGCCGCCGAGGTCCTGGTTCCTGGGCTTCGTGCGCAGCTCGCCGGCGTGCGCGGCCGCCGCGCAGTTGTTGTCGTTCCCCAGCGGGTTGCTGTGCGAGACGCGCCACGACCTGCCGAAGGCGTTCGTCCAGGCGTCGATCTCCAGCATGCCGGCGCCGGAGTCGAGGGCATCCGCGAAGTACGGGTACTTCGCCTGCTCGTAGGCGTTGTGCACACCGACCCAGGTGGCGGCGGAGTAGGGCAGCTGCCCCGGGTCCACGGCCGGTGCGGCCGCCTCGGCGGGAGCGGGAGCGGCGGCGATCAGCCCGGCCGCGACGGCGCCGGTCACGACGGCGCGCAGGAGGTTCCCCATGGGCCTCTGTCCTTGTGTCGAGTGGTCAAGTCGACGGAACGGTAGGCCAGTTGAGTGACGCCGGGGGAGACAGTACCCGGCCTTTGCGTGGCCCCGGCTGGGGCATGCCTCATGGGGCTTCCCCCCGGCCCATTGGCTTCGGGGTCATCGCCCAGGGAACTCGGCCCCGCCGGCGTTCGAGGCGCGGGTCCGGGGCGGAGCCCCCGACGAGGGCGCGGTGCCCAAGGGTGGGGAGCCTGGGCAAGGGCCGGGGGGCCGGGCTGGAGCCCTGGGTGCGAGGGCAGGGCGCGCGAGGCACCATGGGCGCATGCTTCTCGCCCGACTCGCCGACGTGTCCCGAGAGGTCGCCGCCACGTCCGCCCGCTCCCGGAAGACCGCCGCGCTCGCGGAGCTGTTCGCCGAGGCCCGCCCCGAGGACGTCGCCCTCGTCATCTCGTACCTCGCCGGACGCGTCCCCCAGGGGCGCATCGGCATCGGCTGGAGCGTACTGAAGGAGCCTGTGCCGCCCGCCGCCGAGCCCGGGCTCACCGTCACCGAGACGGACGCCGCCCTCACCGCGCTCGCCGAGGTCGCGGGCCCCGGCGCACAGGCCGAGCGCCGCAGCCGGGTGCGCACCCTCATGGCCGCCGCCACCGCCGAGGAGCAGCACTTCCTGATCCGCCTCCTCACCGGCGAGGTGCGTCAGGGAGCCCTCGACGCCGTGGCGCTGGATGCGGTCGCCAAGGCCGCCGGCGCACCCGCCGCCGACGTACGCCGCGCCGTGATGCTCGACGGATCGCTGCCGAGGGTCGCCCGCGCCCTGCTCGCCGACGGGCCCGAGGCCCTCTCCCGGTTCCGGCTGCGCGTGGGCAGCCCCGTGCAGCCGATGCTCGCCCACACCGCGAAGTCCGTGACCGAGGCCGTCGCGGCGCTCGGCACCGGCTGCGCGGTCGAGGAGAAGCTCGACGGCATCCGCGTCCAGGTGCACCGCACCGGGGACGACGTCCGCGTCTACACCCGGTCCCTCGACGACATCACGGCCCGCCTGCCCGAAGTCGTGCACAGCGCACGGGAGATGGCGGGGGACCGGTTCATCCTCGACGGCGAGGTCATCGCCCTCGGCCCGGACGGTCGCCCCCTCCCGTTCCAGGACATCGCCTCCCGCGTCGGCTCACGCATCGACGTGGAGGCCGCGCACGCCGCACTGCCGCTGTCGCCCGTCTACTTCGACGTCCTCGCCGCCGACGGCGAACCAGTCCTCGACCTGCCCGGCCACGAACGGCACGAGCACCTCGCCCGGCTCGTACCCGAACCGATGCGCGTCCGCCGCCACGTGGTCGCCGATCCCGCCTCGGACGAGCAGGTCGCCGCGGCGGAGGCGTTCTTCGCCGAGACCCTGCGCCTCGGCCACGAGGGCGTCCTCGTCAAGGCCCTCGACGCGGCCTACGTCGCCGGCCGCCGGGGCCGCGCCTGGCTGAAGGTCAAGCCGGTGCACACCCTCGACCTCGTCGTCCTGGCCGCGGAATGGGGACACGGACGGCGCAGGGGCTTCCTGTCCAACCTCCACCTCGGCGCGCGCGCCGAGGACAGCGGCCTCGTCATGCTCGGCAAGACCTTCAAGGGCCTCACCGACGAGATGCTGCGCTGGCAGACCGGAAAACTGCGGGAACTCGCCGTCGAGGACGACGGGTTCACCGTCCGCGTCCGCCCCGAGCTCGTCGTCGAGGTCGCCTACGACGGATTGCAGCGCTCGCCCCGCTACCCGGCCGGTGTCGCGCTGCGGTTCGCCCGCGTGCTGCGCCACCGGCCCGACAAGAGGGCGGACGAGGCCGACACCATCGAACAGGTCCTCTCGGCCGCCGGGCGGTGACCCTCAGCGCACGCCGAGCACCTTGTCCGCGAACGCGGACAGATTCTGCGTCGTGCGCGCGATCTGCTCCTCGAGCGTCAGACTCTCCTCGTACCGCCCGTGCCGCAGCTTCGGCTGCTTCTTCCCCCGCACGTACAGCGAACAGGCCAGGTCCGCGCAGAGGTACGTACCCACGGTGTTGCCCTCGCGTCCGGCCGTACCGGCCAGCGGAGCGGCGAACAGCGTCACCCCCGAGGACGCGTGCCCGGTGTGACACGCATGGCACATGCTCGACTTCACCGCGCTCGTGCGGCCGGTGGACGGGAGGCGCAGGGTGATGCCGACCAGCCCGTCCTCGCGCGGCAGCACCATGTGCGCCTTCAGCGGCGCTCCCGGGTCCACCCAGCCGAGAAAGTCGAGGTCGTGCCAGGGCAGTTCGGAGAAGTCCGCGGGCAGGCGCATCCGCGACGCCTCGCCCTTCGTACAGTTGACGAAGGACGCCCGGATCTGTTTGTCGGTCAAAGGTTCCACTCGGTGGAACGTACACAGCGCGTCCCGGTGCAGGCATCCGAATTACGGGGCATCGGATCTATGGTGTCCCCGTCCGTCGCCCCCTCCGGAAGGATCACGGTCATGCCCACCGAGCCGCTGTCGCAGAAGGAGATCGAGGACCGTCTGCGGGAACTTCCCGGCTGGTCGCTCGAAGGCGACCGCATCGCCCGCTCGTACCGTCTCTCCTCGCACTTCGCCGCGACCGCCATGGTCGTGCACATCGCCCGGATCCAGGAGGAACTGAACCACCACTCCGACCTCACGCTCGGCTACAACACCCTGGCCCTGACCGTGCACTCCCACGACGTGAACGCCCTCACCGAACGGGACTTCGCCCTCGCCGAGCGCGTGGAGGAGATCGCCCCCGGGCACGGCGCGAACTGACGCCCTGGTCTGCTCGGGGCCGAGCAGACCTGACGCGCTGTCTAGGGACGCGACAGCTCCATCACCCAGTTCGTCAGCCATGTCCGCCCGTCGTCGACGGAGAACGCCTGCTCCCAGCGGGCCGACGACGCGGTGATGCCCGACCAGACGAAGCGGACCAGGACGTCCTTGCCGTCGTGGGTGTCCTTACCGTGGAACACGCCCCGGCCGTCCGCCCCGAAACGGCCCGTGACGGGCGGGAACAGGGTGCCGGTGCGGCTGCTCGACCAGTAGAGGGACCACTCCTCGCGCACCTGGTCGTACAGCCGCAGCGTCAGCCCCGAGACGCCCGAGGCGGGGAAGACGATCTCGTCGAAGTTGGCGCGCCCGTCGAAGTGGCGCGACGCCCGGCTGACGGCCTCGAACCCCTCCCATTCGCTCGCCTTGTCCAGGAAGTCCGTGCGGCGGCGGTTGGCCACCCGCCACTCGCCGACGAAGAAGTCGAAGTCGTGCGGTGTGCTCATGCGAGGTCTCCCGTCATGCCGTCGGGCATCGAGTCGGACAGATAGGCGTTCAGGTCCGGACGGCCGGGGGCGAGCATGTGCCGCACCCACGCGTCGCGTTCGTGCCGGATGGGCGGCAGCTCCCACACGCAGCCGATCCACGACCGCTCCCGGTCCGTCCGTACGAAGTGGGCCGGATCCCGGTCCGGGCAGCCGAGCACCGGCTGGCCCGCGGCCGCGCCCGCGAAGTGCAGCACGTTGTCCCAGACCCAGCTGTAGGCGTTGAGGTACGCGCCGTCGTCCCCTCCCCTGTGGAGGACGACGAACGTGACCGGGGGCGTACCGTCCGGCTCGGGGAGCAGCTCGGGAAGGATCGCATACGCCGCCTTCTCGACCTCGGGCGCGATGCCGGCCGGATCCGCGGTGACGTGGTAGCGCTTGATGTGGCGGCCGCCCGCCTCGAAGGGCGGCAGCGACCACAGGAATTTTTCTGCGAATGCCATACGTGGACGCTAGAGGTCCTTCGCTGACACCCTGTGTCAGTGAAGGCCGGCCGACTCGTCTCGATCCTGTTGCTCCTGCAGACCCGTGGGCGGATGACCGCCGCGCAGCTCGCTCGGGAGCTCGACGTGTCCGTGCGCACGGTCTACCGGGACGTCGAGGCGCTGCACTCGGCGGGTGTGCCGCTGTACGGGGACGCCGGCCACGCCGGCGGTTACCAGCTGCTCGCGGGCTACCGCACGCGCCTCACCGGCCTGTCGGCGGGGGAGGCGGAGGCGCTGTTCCTGTCCGGCATCCCAGGGCCGGCCGCCGAACTGGGCCTCGGCCCCGCGCTCGCGGCCGCCCAGCTCAAGCTGCGGGCCGCGCTGCCCGCGGCCCTGCGCGACCAGGCGGACCGGATGCGCGCCCGCTTCCACCTGGACGCGCCCGGCTGGTACGCCGCCGACGAGGAGGTCCCGCATCTGACGGCCGTCGCGGACGCGGTGTGGCACAGCCGGGTGCTCGCCGTGCGCTACCGGCGCTGGAAGGAGCCGACCGACGTGGACCGGCGCCTGGAGCCGTACGGCCTGGTGCTGAAGGCCGGCCGCTGGTACGTGGTGGCGGGACCGGGGCCGCGGACGTACCGCGTGGACCAGATCCTGGAACTGGAGGCCCGAGACGAGGAGTTCACGCCGCCTGCGGACTTCGACCTGGCCGCGTACTGGCAGCGCTACCAGGCGGACTTCCTCGCCCGCCTGCACCGGGGAGAGGCCGTGGTCCGCCTCTCACCCGCCGGCGCGGCCCGCCTGACGGGCGCGGCGGCCCGGGCGCTGGCCGAGACGGGCGTGAGGGAACAGGACGGCTGGAGGCGGGCCGTGCTGCCGATCGAGTCGGAGGACCGGGCGCTCGCCGAGTTTCTCGCGTTGGGCACGGAGGCCGAGGTCCTGGAGCCCCAATCGCTCCGCAGCCGCATCGCGGCGACGGCCCGAGACGTGGCATCACGCCACGCCGCGCCCTGACCGGGTGTCCGGCCGCGAACGCCCACGCCTCCTCGCCCGCTCACTGTCCCTGCCTCTCCCCGACGATCGGCACCTTCCTCGCACCGGGCAAGACAGCGTCCGGACACGACGACGGCGCAGCCGCGTGCCCGCGGCTGCGCCGGATCGTCGGAGCCGAACAGGGCGCGGCTCAGGCGAGGTTGAACTCCGCCGGGTTCGGGCCGAGCCGCCTGCCCTCGTCGAGCGCGGCGAAGGCGGCCAGGTCGTCCGCGTCCAGCTCGAAGCCGAACACGTCGATGTTCTCCCGGATCCGGGACGGCGTGACGGACTTGGGGATGACCACGTTGCCGAGCTGGAGGTGCCAGCGCAGCACCACCTGGGCGGGGGTGCGCCCGTGCTTGTGGGCGACCGCGACGACCGTGGGCACCTCCAGCAGGCCCTTGCCCTGGCCGAGCGGGGACCACGCCTCGGTCGCGATGCCGTGGCGGGCGTGCGCCTCGCGGGACGCCGACTGCTGAAGCTGTGGGTGCAGTTCGATCTGGTTGACGGCCGGGACGACCGAGGTCTCGCCGATCAGCCGCTCCAGGTGTTCCGGAAGGAAGTTGGAGACGCCGATTGCCTTGGCGCGCCCCTCAGCGTGGATCTTCTCGAAGGCGCGGTAGGTGTCCACGTAGGCGTCCTTGGCGGGCACCGGCCAGTGGATGAGATACAGGTCGACGTAGTCGAGGCCGAGCCTGTCGAGGGAGGCGTCGAACGCGCGCAGCGTCGCGTCGTAGCCCTGCTCGCTGTTCCACAGCTTGGTGGTGACGAAGAGCTCCTCGCGGGCGATGCCGGACTCGGCGACGGCCTTGCCCGTGCCCGCCTCGTTCTTGTACACGGCGGCGGTGTCGATGCTGCGGTAGCCGGCCTCCAGAGCCGTCGTGACGGCCTGCGCCGCCTCGTCGTCGGGCACCTGCCAGACACCGAAGCCGAGCTGCGGCATGGCGACACCGTTGTTGAGGGTGAGGGAGGGGACCTTGCTCACGAGCGGTCGATCCTTACGTCGTCGGTCGGTGACTCTCAGGGTCAACGATCACATCCGCGGACGCATTCCCAGGGGCAGGACCCGTGCCCGCGCCCCCCTGAGCGGCGGCGGACGTCACTGGTACAGGGCGTCCACCTCGTCCGCGTACGCGGTCTCGATCGCCTTCCGCTTCAGCTTGAGGGAAGGTGTCAGCAGACCGTGCTCCTCGCTGAAGGGGTGGGCGAGTATCCGGAACGTGCGGATCGACTCGGACTTGGACACGAGGGTGTTGGCGGCCACCACCGCGCGCCGGATCTCCATCTCCAGATCCGGGTCGCGCACCAGTTCCGCCGGCGGCAGCGGTGCCTTGCCCTGGATCGTCAGCCAGTGGTCGACGGCCTCCGGGTCGACGGTGACGAGGGCGGCGATGTACGGGCGGTCGTTGCCGACGACGAGGCACTGGGCCACCAGCGGATGGGCGCGCACCCGTTCCTCCAGGGCGGCGGGGGAGACGCTCTTGCCGCCGGACGTCACCAGGATCTCCTTCTTCCGGCCGGTGATCGTCAGATAGCCGTCCTCGTCGAGTGCCCCGAGGTCGCCCGTGGCCAGCCACTCGTCGTGCAGGACGGCGTCCGTGGCCTTCGGGTCGTTCAGATAGCCGGAGAAGATGTGGCCGCCGTGCAGCCAGATCTCGCCGTCCTCCGCGATGTGCACGGTGGTGCCCGGGATCGGCTGGCCGACCGTGCCGTAGCGGGTGCGCTCGGGCGGGTTGGCGGTGGCCGCCGCGGTGGACTCGGTCAGCCCGTAGCCCTCGTAGATCGTGACGCCGGCACCGGCGAAGAAGAGCCCGAGGCGGCGGTCCATGCCCGAGCCGCCGGACATCGCGTGGCGCAACCGGCCACCCATCGCGTCGCGCACCTTCGCGTACACGAGCTTCTCGAACAGCTGGTGCTGGACGCGCAGGCCGGCCGAGGGACCGGGACCGAGTCCGAACGCCCGGTGCTCCAGTGCCTCCGCGTACTTCACGGCCACCTCGACGGCCTTGTCGAACGCTCCCGCCCGGCCCTCGGTCTCCGCCTTGCGGCGGGCCGCGTTGAAGACCTTCTCGAAGATGTAGGGAACGGCGAGGATGAACGTCGGGCGCAGCGAGGCCAGATCGGGCAGCAGCGCGCTCGCCTGCAGCACCGGCTGGTGGCCCAGCTTGACGCGGCCCCGGATCGCGGCGACCTCGACCATGCGGCCGAAGACGTGGGACAGGGGCAGGAACAGCAGCGTCGCGGCCTCGTCCCCCGGCCGGGAGTGGAACACCGGCTCCCAGCGGCCGACCATGGTGTCGGACTCGAACATGAAGTTGGAGTGCGTGATCACACAGCCCTTGGGGCGGCCCGTCGTGCCCGAGGTGTAGATGATCGTTGCGATCGAGTCCGGGGTGACGGCCCGCCGGTGGCGGTGCACCACGTCGTCGTCGATGTGCGCCCCGGCCTCGAACAGCTCGGCCACGGCTCCGGCGTCGAGCTGCCACAGCCGCTTCAGCTGCGGCAGGCGGTCGATCACCGAGCCGATGGTCATCGCGTGGTCCTCGTGCTCCACCATGCAGGCCGAGACCTCGGAGTCGTGCAGCATCCAGTAGACCTGCTCGGCGGAGGACGTGGGATACACGGGCACGGAGTGCGCGCCGACCGTCCACAGCGCGAAGTCGAAGAGGGTCCACTCGTAGCGGGTACGGCACATGAGGGCGACCCGGTCGCCGAAGCGGACGCCGTGCGCGAGCAGTCCCCTGGCCAGCGCCAGCACCTCGTCGCGGAACTGCGCCGACGTGACGTCCTGCCACCGGCCCTGGCCGTCCTTGCGGGCGAGTGCCACGCGGCCCGGATCGTCCTCGGCATGGTCGAAGACCGCGTCCGCCAGTCCGCCGACCTGAGGCGCCGCGGCCATGGGTGGGACAGTGAACTCGCGCAATGGCCTGCTCCTTGTGGCGCTCCGCACAGCGCCGTGACCGTACCCCACCGTTACTCCGGGCGGGAGGGGCTGCGTGGAGGGAAGAGGAAGGTCATCGGCACAGGTCAGCGGCGCAGCCGGGTGGCTGGGGCGGTCGGTCGAGGACAATTCTGACCTCAGAGTAAGTACAGCGGGGCGGAATCTCCACCGAATCTGTACGCGGTGATCACCGGCGCTCTACCGGGCGCAGACATGGGTCCACACCTGGTGGGGGACGCTCCGCCCGGCAGGCCCGCGGCTGTGCCGCCGCCTCAGCGCGGTGCCGGGCCGTGCAGCCGGTCGCCCGCCGCCAGGAGCGCGTCGGCGAGGGCCGACGCCGCCTCCTGCGCCGCGTGCCGTCGCCGCCCCTGGAGCAGGACGAAGTCGACCGTGCCGAGATCGGGCAGCCCCGACCGGTCCGGGACGGCGACCAGACCCGGCGGGATGAGCCCGCGCGTGTGCGCCATCACGCCGAGCCCGGCGCGGGCGGCGGCCACCAGGCCGCTGAGGCTGCCGCTCGTGCACGCGATCCGCCAGGGACGGCCCTCCCGCTCCAGCACGTCGAGCGCGCGGGCCCGGGTGACCGCGGGCGGCGGAAACAGGATCAGCGGCAGGGGCCGCTCGGGATCCGGGCGTACGCCCTTGGCCGCGATCCAGACCATGCGGTCGCGCCAGACCAGCTCCCCGTGCGAGGCGCCCGGCCCGCGTTTGGCGAGCACCAGGTCCAGGCGGCCCGCCTCCAGGCGTTTGTGGAGCGTCCCGGACAGCTCCACCGTCAGCTCCAGGTCGACCTCGGGGTGGTCGCGGCGGAACGACTCCAGGATCTCCGGGAGCCGCGTCAGCACGAAATCCTCGGAGGCCCCGAACCGCAGCCGGC
This sequence comes from Streptomyces sp. PKU-EA00015, assembly GCF_013387495.1. Lineage (GTDB taxonomy): Bacteria > Actinomycetota > Actinomycetes > Streptomycetales > Streptomycetaceae > Streptomyces. The sequence goes on from NZ_JABZEE010000010.1 coordinate 272,872, forward strand.
CGCGCAGCCGGGTGCCCGTGAAGTACGCCGCGGCGCGCTCGTGCGCCTGGAGGATCGTCCGCGCGAAGCCGAGCATCGCCTCGCCGTCCTCCGTGAGCTCGACGGTGTGCGTGTCCCGGGCGAACAGCGGCCGGCCGGTCGCGTCCTCCAGCCGGCGCACGTGCTGGCTCACCGTCGACTGCCGCAGCCCGAGGCGACGGGCGGCCTGCGTGAAGTTCAGCGTCTGCGCGACGGCCAGGAAGGTGCGCAGCTGCGTCGGGTCGTACACGCCTCCCACGGTAGCGTCGCTCATCACGAAACGCGATGGCAGTCAGAGCGGTGTACGGGATTCCCGATCGCCTCCCCCCACAGGACCATGGAGAGGGCACGTCCTGATCCGAGAGCAAGTGGAGCTCATGAACCGCCGCCGTACCCCGCGCCTGCCGTGGCTGCCGATCGACCCGTACATCCTCGCCCTGCTGGGGACCGTGGCGCTGGCCGCACTGCTGCCCGCCTCGGGCACCGCGGCCGACGTGGCGGGCGGCGCGTCCACCGGGGCGGTGGCCCTGCTCTTCTTCCTCTACGGCGCCCGGCTGTCGACCCGCGAGACGCTCGACGGGCTGCGGCACTGGCGACTGCACGTGACCGTGCTCGCCGCGACGTTCGTGGTCTTCCCGCTGCTGGGTCTCGCCGCGCGCGGGCTCGAACCGCTCGTCCTGACGCCCGAGCTGGCGAACGGACTGCTGTTCCTGTGCCTCGTGCCCTCCACGATCCAGTCGTCCATCGCCTTCACGTCGATGGCCCGCGGCAACGTGCCGGCGGCGATCTGCGCCGGTTCGTTCTCCAGCCTCGCCGGCATCGTGCTCACACCGCTGCTGGCGGCCCTGCTGCTGGGCGGCGGCGCGGGCGGCTTCTCCGCGGACTCGCTGCGGCGGATCGTGCTGCAACTGCTCGTTCCGTTCGTGGCGGGCCAGGTGCTCAGCCGCTGGGTGGGAGGCTTCCTCGCCCGGCACAGGCAGGTGCTCGGATACGTCGACCGCGGCTCGATCCTGGTGGTCGTCTACACGGCCTTCAGCGAGGGCATGGTCGCGGGGGTCTGGCACCAGGTGAACCCGGCCCGGCTCGGCGGCCTCCTCGCGATCGAGGCGCTGCTGCTCGCACTGATACTGACGCTGACGTGGTTCGGCGCGAAGCGGCTCGGCTTCGGCCGGGCGGACCGGATCGCGATCCAGTTCGCGGGCTCGAAGAAGAGCCTGGCGGCGGGGCTGCCGATGGCGGCGGTGCTGTTCGGCGCGCAGGCGGGCCTGGCCGTGCTGCCGCTGATGCTCTTCCACCAGCTGCAGCTGATGGTGTGCGCGGTGATCGCGAAGCGCCGCGCACACCACCAGCTGCAGCTGATGGTGTGCGCGGTGATCGCGAAGCGCCGCGCACACGATGCGGCCCCCGCCGCCTCCGCCCCGCGCCCTGGTGCGTCCGCGCCCACCGCACTGCAGAACCGATGAGCGGATCCTGACCGGCGATGGATCGTTGGCCGCCTCTTGCCGCTCGAACCGGTGGCTGATCGTCCTGATGGCCGAGTCCGGCCCCTCTTGCCGCGACACTGTCGTGCGCCTGGGAAGATCAGCCGGTGACGACGTTCGCGATACGACCCTTCGGCGCCCGCCCCTGCACCCTCGTCGTCTGCCGGGGGTGCTGCTGCGGCGACGCCCGCAAGAATCCCGGGACCGACCACGCCGGCCAACTCGCCCGGCTGCGCGACGCGGCCGACGCGTCCGGTGGGCGTCTCGCCGTACGCACCAGCGACTGCCTCGGCCCCTGCGGCCAGGCGAACGTCATCGTCGTGCAGCCCTCCACCGAAGGCCGCCGGCGCGGAGCCCGTGCCGCCTGGATCGGCTGGGCACTCGACGACGACGCCACCGACGACGTGATCGCGTGGGCCGAGGCCGGCGGCCCCGGCATGGCCGAGCCGCCGACGACCCTGACGCTCCAGATGATCCCGCCGCCTTCGGACGCCCGCCGCCGCGTCGGCCGCTAGAGCAGGCTCGAGGAACAAGGGACTGCGGCTCGCGGAGCATCACGACCCCGTGCCCGTCGAACTCGGGTTGTGTCCGTTTCCGAGGAGCCCCGGGCTCAGCGGCGCAGGGCGGTCTCCCGCTGCATGTGCGACAGCTTCTCGGGATTGCGCACGGCGTGGAGCCCGGTGATCAGGCCGTCGTCCATGCGCACCGCCACGACGGTGTCGATCTCGCCGTCGAGCCGGAGAACCAGCGCCGGATACCCATTGACCTGTGCCGGCCGCAGTGCCCCTGTGGCGGCGATCCTGCCCAGCCCGGCGGCCAGCAGGCGGGCCACCTTGTCGGCCCCCACGACGGGCCGCGGGCCGGCCTGCCTGACTCCGCCACCGTCACCCATGAAGACGACGTCCGGCGCGAGGATGTCGAGCAGGCCCTGCAGATCGCCCGTCTCGGCCGCCCGTTGGAACGCGTCGAGCGCGTCTCGGGTCTCGGTCGGGGAAACGCCCCCGCGCGGCCGGCCCGCCGCGACGTGTCCCCGTGCCCGGTGTGCGATCTGACGGACCGCGGCCGGGCTCTTGTCGACGGCTTCGGCGATCTCGTCGTACCCGAGGTCGAACACCTCGGTTCGCAGGCGCCGGCCTGGTGATTCAGCAGTCGCCGCTGCCGAAGTCCACGCAGGAGCCGGTGTCACTGCGGGCCAGCCAGATCAACGGCTGCGGTTGGTGCATCGACATGCACACCAAGGACGCCACAGCCGCCGGTGAAACCGCGGTCCGGCTCCATCTGGCCGCCGCCTGGCGCGAATCCACCGTGTTCACCGAGGCCGAGCGGGCCGCGCTGGCGCTCGCAGAAGAGGGCACCCGGCTCGCCGACGCCCACCCCGGCGTGTCCGACGAGACCTGGGCCCAGGTACGCAAGCACTACGACGACGACCAGATCGCCGCGCTGGTCTCCCTGGTCGCTCTGATTCAACGCGGCCAACCGGCTCGCCGTGATCATGCACCAGCAGGGAGGTTCCTACGAGCCCGGCATGTTCGCCGCCGCGTTCGGCTGATCGGCGGACGAAGGGGGCCCGGCCCGGGATCATCAGACCGGGCCGGGCCCGCGCACGGCCGTGCCGGCCGCCTTCGGGAGGCGAATCGGGTGTGCTGGAGGAGCGGGACGGCTTCGCGTGCCAGAGGGTCGGCACCCGCCGACCCCCGCGGCGGCTCGGTCAGGTGGTGTGTTCGGTGACGAAGTCCGCGATGGCGTCCTGCATTTGTTGCAGGCCGGGCTCTTCGAGGGGGTAGTGGCCGGCGTTGTCCAGCATGACCGTGTCGACGGGGACCTTCGTGATACGGGACACCACGGGCAGGCTCAGGTGGTGCGGGCTCCAGCGGTCCTCGGCGGGCTGGGTCAGCAGCACCGGGCAGGCGTCGAAGTCCTCCGGCTCGACCGCTGGTACGTAGCGCGCATAGCGGTCCAGGAAACGGATGCTGACCCAATTCGCGGACGAGGTGCGGTCGTTGAGGAACACCTTCATGGCGGCCGGGTCGTTGGCGAGGGCGGACATCTTGCCGGCCAGGCTCATGGGGTACTTCAGCGAGGCGGCCGGGGTCTTCGCCATCAGGCCCATGAGCGGGATGCCCAGGCGTGCGGTGAGGATGTCGTGGGCGGTCTCGTCGCGGACCTGTCGGTGGCGCGGGTCGAGGAAGGTCATGCCGACGATGCCGGCCAGGGAGCCGCGGGGCGCTTTGGCGGCCACGTGGTAGGCGAGCATGCCGCCCGCGCTCAGCCCGTAGAGCACGATCGGGCGGTCGTCGCGGGACTGCTCGTGGGCCAGGAAGTCGACGACCAGGTCGACCCAGTCGTCGTAGGAGGGGGTCGTGCTCGGTTTGACCTGGGTGAGGCCGTAGCCGAGGTTGTCCAGGGCCACGGTCTCGAAGCCGCGCCGGGCCAGCGGGGCGCCCAGAATGAGGGACATCTGGCGCCCGTTGGTGCCCACGCCGTGGTGCAGGACGACCTTGGCCTTCGCCGTGGGGTTCGGGTAGCGGTCGAGGTGGACGCGGTGTCCGTGCCAGTCCCAGAACTCTTCCTCGGGCGCGGTGTCGTCGGTCAGCCGGAGGCGGGCGGGCAGGAACTGCTGCAGATCACGCCATGCCTGCTGGTCGCGGTAGTGGACGGGGGCGGAGGTCGTGCGCATCGTGAGTGCCTTCCGGCTGCGGCCTGCTGGTGGGTCAGGCGGGGAGGGACGCGGGGCGGCTCAGCGCCCCACTCGTGATCATCTGAACGCCGACCCGGAGGTCCCGGCGGGCCGCTTCGACGTCGCGCAGGTCGTCCTCCAGGCCACGGGTGAACGTGAGCAGCACGCCGGCCGCCTGCTGGGCGCTCTCGGGGACGACGTCGGCCAGGGCCGAGGCCACAAGCTCCGTCAAGCAGTCCGTATAGGCGGTGACCAGCTCGGGGGTGTGGGCGGAGGCGGCGGACAGCAGCTCGTAGGCGTGCGTGGGGCTGTCGCGCCAGATCTCGACGGCGACCTCCAGCTTCACCGTGAGCACGCCGAGCACCTTCTCCTCGGGTGTGGCCGCGGCGGCCGCCGCTTCCTCGGCCGCCGCCGAAGCGCGCTCCAGCCTCGCCCGGACGACCTTGGCGAACGCCTCGTCCTTGGTGCCGGCGTACTTGTAGACGGTCGGGCGCGACATCCGCGCCTCTTCGACGATGTCGGAGATCGTCGTGCGGCGGAACCCGTTGCGGCAGAAGCAGCGGTAGGCGCTGTCGAGCACGACCTGGGAAGAAGGGACCTTCGGCATGGCTACAAATTTAACACTGACCTCTAAGAATGTAAATTACCTGCCCCGCGTCCAGGGCGTGAGGCGCGCGATGTGCACGTCGGACGCCGAGGCGGCCCTCCTCCCCGGCCGGGGAGGAGGGCCGCCGTTGCCACGGTCGGTCGCGGACGGGTACAGCCTGAGCGCGGTCCGCACCGTGATCGGACGACCGGCGGTCCCGAGAGGTGCGCGTGGATGCCGGACCTGCCGCCGGTTCGGGTCGTCACATGGGGTCGATTTTCTCGTCGCCCCGGAGGTTGGCCTGCTTGCTCTGCGCGCGGAGCCTGCGGGCCTGGTCCTGCAGCCGGCGGCGCTCGTCCGGGTCGGTCGCGCGCTCCGCGGCCTCCTGCAGGTCCTGCACCTTCTGGCGCATCTGCTCGGAACGGCGGCCCGGGTCACCTGAAACGCTCATGATCGCTCCTTGATCTGGGGAAGAGCGGACCACCTCAGCGAAGCAACGCCCCCGGGCCTGCGCATCCGGAGCGGTCACCCACCGCTATTCCCGCAGATCGGCCGCGGTCGTCTCGTCGGTCGTCTCGTCGACCGCTTCGTGGGCGGCGGACGGAACCGCCTGCGCAGGCGGCGCTCCCCGCCGGCCGGGTCGCTGTCCCGTGCCGCGAGGCGCTCAGACCCCGGTGCCCAGGGCGATGCGCTCGTCGCCCGCGTACACGTTCATGTTGGCGCCGCGCAGGAAGCCGACCAGTGTCAGGCCCGTCTCGGCCGCCAGGTCCACCGCGAGCGACGACGGCGCGGAGACGGCCGCGAGCACCGGGATGCCCGCCATCACCGCCTTCTGCGCCAGCTCGAACGACGCCCGCCCGGACACGAGGAGGATCGACCGGGACAGCGGCAGCCGGTCCTCCTGGAGGGCGCGGCCGACGAGCTTGTCGACGGCGTTGTGCCGGCCCACGTCCTCCCGTATGTCCAGCAGTTCGCCGTCGGGCGAGAACAGTGCCGCCGCGTGCAGGCCCCCCGTCCGGTCGAAGACCTGCTGCGCCGCGCGCAGCCGGTCGGGGAGGCCGGCGAGCAGCGAGGGCTCGACGCGGACCGGGGGAGTGTCGGCGATCGGGAACCGGGCGGTCGTCCGGACGGCGTCCAGGCTCGCCTTGCCGCACAGTCCGCAGGACGACGTCGTGTAGACGTTGCGCTCCAGCGTGATGTCGGGAACGGCGACGCCGGGCGCGAGTTTCACGTCCACCACGTTGTAGGTGTTCGAACCGTCGGCCTGCGCGCCCGCGCAGTACACGATCGACTGGAGCTCCTCGGCCGCCCCGAGCACCCCCTCGCTGACCAGGAACCCGGCCGCCAGCGCGAAGTCGTCGCCCGGGGTGCGCATGGTGATCGCCAGGGGCCTGCCGTTGAGCCGGATCTCCAGCGGCTCCTCCGCCACCAGCGTGTCGGGGCGCGAGGACACCGCCCCGTCCCGGATGCGGATGGTGCGGCGGCGCTCGGTGACCCGTCCCATGAGATCAGACCCGATTCTGTACGTGTCGGCAGCCGAAACGGCCCTTGATGCAGAGGTTGCAGCGGGTCACCGGGTTGTCGTGCGGCGAGGTGACCTCGACGATCTCATTGTCCTGCACGTGCAGCGTCGGGTTGCAGCCGAGGCCGCAGTACGCGCACACCGTGGTGGTCCGCGTCTGGGCCGACTCGTCCCAGGTGCCGGCGGCCCGCATGTCGAACTCGGACGTGAAGGACAGCGCCCCCGTCGGGCACCTCGATGCAGTTGCCGCAGTACCCGCACGCCGAGTCAGTGAGGGGTGCGTCGTGCTCCATGAAGAGATCCGGGCGTCGAAGCCGCGGCCCGCGACGGCGATCACGAACGTGTTCTGCCACTGCTCACCGCACGCGTCGACGCACTTGTAGCACAGGATGCCCTGGTCGTAGTCGCGCACGTAGAGGTCGTTGTCGATCTTCGGCTCCTCGTCGACGCGGGCCGCGTCCGGGCCGAAGCGGTCCGGCTTCGCCTCGTACTCCTTGATCCACTCGTGTCCGGTAATCGCGGGGCTCCGTGGGGGAAGCTCCAAAGTCCGGCCGGTGAAGCTTGTCGGATCACCTGCCGTCGTACCGGTGGGTAGCCGCGAAGACTGGGGTGGCACCTGGCATCGTCCCGAGGGGAACCATCCATGACCGGCTCACGCGTCGTCGCCGTCGGGCACTACCAGCCCGCGAAGGTGCTCACCAACGACGACCTGGCGGCCCTCGTCGACACCAGCGACGAGTGGATCCGCAGCCGCGTGGGCATCGAGACCCGGCACATCGCGGGCCCCGACGAGCCCGTCGACGAGCTGGCCGCGCACGCCGGCGCCAAGGCCCTGGCCTCGGCCGGTCTCACCCCGGCCGACATCGACCTCGTGCTGGTCGCCACCTCCACGGCCGTCGACCGCTCGCCCAACACGGCCGCGCGCGTGGCGGCGCGGCTGGGCATGGGCTCGCCCGCGGTGATGGACCTCAACGTCGTCTGCGCGGGCTTCACCCACGCGCTCGCCACCGCGGACCACACGGTGCGCGCGGGAGCGGCCACCCGGGCGCTGGTCATCGGCGCCGACAAGATGGCCGACATCACCGACTGGAGCGACCGCACCACCTGCGTGCTCGTCGGCGACGGCGCCGGCGCCGCGGTCGTCGAAGCCGTTCGTCCCGGCCAGGACGCCGGAATAGGCCCGGTCCTGTGGGGATCGGTCCCCGAGATGGGGCATGCCGTGCGCATCGAGGGCACCCCGCCGCGCTTCGCGCAGGAGGGGCAGGCCGTCTACCGGTGGGCCACCACGCAGCTCCCGCCCATCGCCCGCAAGGTCTGCGAGCGGGCCGGTGTCGCGCCCGAGGACCTCGCCGCCGTCGTCCTGCACCAGGCCAACCTGCGGATCATCGAGCCCGTCGCCCAGCGGATCGGCGCGGTCAACGCGGTCGTCGCCCGCGACGTCGTGGAGTCGGGCAACACCTCCGCGGCCTCCATCCCGATGGCCCTGTCCAAGCTCGTCGAGCGCGGCGAGATCACCTCCGGCGACCCGGTCCTCCTCTTCGGTTTCGGCGGAAACCTGTCGTACGCGGGCCAGGTCATCCGCTGCCCCTGAGCGCGCGCCGTCACACTGGGCGGCATGGCGACGACGAAGCGAAGTGCCGGACTCCTGCTCTACCGGCGGCGGGACGCCCGGGTCCAGGTCCTGCTCGGGCACATGGGCGGCCCGTTCTGGGCGTCCCGCGACGACGCGGCCTGGTCGGTCCCCAAGGGCGAGTACACCCCGGACGAGGACCCGATGGCCGCCGCACGGCGGGAGTTCGAGGAGGAACTGGGGCTCCAGCCGCCCGTCGGCGACTGGATTCCCCTCGGCGAGACACGGCAGTCGAACGGCAAGGTCGTCACGGTGTGGGCGATGGAGGGCGACCTCGACACGTCCCTCGTCGTGCCGGGCACCTTCACCATGGAGTGGCCGCGGGGGTCGGGCGTCCAGCAGGAGTTCCCGGAGATCGACCGGGCCGAGTGGTTCGGCGTCGGGACCGCACGCGAGAAGCTGGTCGCGTCGCAGCGGGTCTTCCTGGACCGCCTCGAACCATTCCTGTGAGCCGGCGGCCCTGGTGAGGCGTGCGGCGGAGGACAGTCCTAGGAGGCGTCCGTTCCGCCGGGCGGGACGAGCCCCCGTCTCGTAGGCGAGCACGACCGCCTGGGTCCGGTCGCGCAGGCTCAACTCGGCGAAGATCCCGGTCGCTTGGGTCTTCACCGTCGCCTCGCTGACCGTCAGTTCCCCGGACGTGGGCCGGCTGATGGGCATCCCCCTCGGGATCGCCGCGCACCGGCTGCTCGTGGACCAGATCTCGATGGTGGTCCCCGAGTCCATGAAAGACGTACGGCAGGCACTGCAGTTGGCGGGCATCGCCCCCTGGCGGGCGCTCGTCATCGCCGTACTCGGCGCACTCGTCCCCGCTCGGCGGCACGGCTGACGATCGCCGCGGTGTTGCACAACGACTGAGCGACCTTTGTCCCGAGCGAGGAGAAAGTTGCGCCGGAACTGTGCGCAAGTTCTTCCCACTCGGGCAAAGCGCTGCTACGTTCCCCTCGAAAGCAGACGGAAGACCAGGGTTCCCCGCGCCGAAAGGGCTGAGGCCGAGGGCCAGGGGAGGGGAGGGGTACGTGAGGCGCATGACGGCTCGACCCGCTAACGCTCACCAGGCGCGACTGCTTCGGCTGCTGCGTGACGGCGGGCCCAACTCCCGGGCTCAGCTGGGCGATCAGGTGGACCTGTCCCGGTCCAAGCTCGCCGTCGAGGTGGACCGGCTGCTGGAGACCGGGCTCGTGGTCGCGGACGGACTCGCCGCCTCCCGGGGCGGCCGCCGCTCCCACAACATCCGGCTCGCGCCCGCCCTGCGCTTCCTCGGCGTCGACATCGGCGCCACCTCGATCGACGTCGCCGTCACCAACGCGGAGCTGGAGGTCCTGGGGCATCTCAACCACCCCATGGACGTACGCGAAGGGCCCGTCGCCGTCTTCGAGCAGGTTCTGTCGATGGCGGACAAGCTCAAGGCCTCAGGACTCGCCGAGGGCTTCGACGGAGCGGGCATCGGAGTGCCCGGACCGGTCCGCTTCCCCGAGGGCGTGCCCGTCGCGCCGCCGATCATGCCGGGCTGGGACGGCTTCCCGGTCCGCGAGGCGCTCAGCCAGGACCTCGGCTGCCCGGTCATGGTCGACAACGACGTGAACCTGATGGCCATGGGGGAGCAGCACGCGGGCGTCGCCCGGTCCGTCGGCGACTTCCTCTGCGTCAAGATCGGCACGGGCATCGGCTGCGGCATCGTCGTCGGCGGCGAGGTCTACCGCGGTACCACCGGCAGCGCGGGGGACATCGGACACATCCAGGTCGAGCCGGACGGCAGGGCGTGCGTCTGCGGCAACAAGGGCTGCCTGGAAGCACACTTCAGCGGCGCCGCGCTCGCCCGCGACGCCGAGGACGCCGCGCGCGCCGGACTCTCGCCCGAGCTCGCCGCCCGGCTGGAGGCGGCCGGGCAGCTGACGGCCGCGGACGTCTCCGCCGCCGCGGCGGCCGGCGACGCCAAGGCCCTCGACCTGATCCGTCAGGGAGGCAACCGCGTCGGCCAGGTCATCGCCGGGCTGGTCAGCTTCTTCAACCCCGGCCTCGTGGTGATCGGAGGCGGGGTGACCGGTCTCGGACACACGCTGCTGGCCAGTGTGCGCACCCAGGTCTACCGGCAGTCGCTGCCGCTGGCCACGGGCAACCTGCCCATCGTGCTCGGGGAGTTGGGGCCGACGGCGGGAGTGATCGGCGCGGCCCGGCTCATCAGCGACCACCTGTTCTCACCCGCCTGATCCACCTGATCCCACCGGCCCGATCCCCGGACCGGTCCGCACGACCAGGCACCACCGGCACCACCCGTACGACCAGGCACCACGCGTACGCCAGGCACCACCGGCACTCCCGTCCGTCACGACCGGTCCCTCCGACCCCCGGGGCCCGGCCGTCACCGGCGCCACCCGCACGGCACAACCGTCGCCCCACCACGAGCACCGGCACCACGAGCAGCACACACTCGCACCACCCGCACCTCCCGCACCGGTCGACGCACGAGCCGCACCACGACGTGCACCCACCCGCACGCCCCCGCCGCACCGACGGGGGCGCCCCGGGCCCGCCCTCGTACCCTCATCCGCCCTGCCCGCTCACCGGCCGCACCCGCCGAGGGGATTCGTCATGGCATCAGAACCACCCCTGCTCACCATGTCCGGCATCACCAAGTCGTTCCCGGGCGTCCGTGCCCTGGACGGCGTGGACCTGGAGGTCCAGGCCGGCGAAGTCCACTGCCTCCTCGGGCAGAACGGCGCAGGGAAGTCCACTCTCATCAAGGTCCTCGCCGGCGCCCACCAGCCCGACGGCGGAGAGATCACCTGGCGCGGCGAGACCGTGTCGCTCAGGTCGCCCATCGCCGCCATGCGCCTCGGCATCGCGACGATCTACCAGGAACTCGACCTGGTCGAAGGGCTGTCCGTCGCCGAGAACGTTTTCCTCGGCCACGAGCCGACCGCGGCCGGCTTCGTCGTACGCGGCGCGGCGGCCCGGGACGCGACCGCACAGCTGCTGCTGCGGCTCGGACACACCGAGATCGACCCGGCCCGTCAGGTCGGCGACCTGTCCGCGGCCCAGCAGCAGATCGTGTCCATGGCCCGCGCCCTCTCCCACGACGTGCGGCTGATCGTGATGGACGAGCCGTCCGCCGCCCTCGACCCCGACGAGGTCGACAACCTCTTCCGCATCGTCGGCGACCTCACCGCCGAAGGCGTCGCCGTCGTCTACATCTCCCACCGGCTGGAGGAGATCCGCCGCATCGGAGACCGCGTCACCGTCCTCAAGGACGGGCGCGCCGTCGCCGTCGGCCTGCCCGCCGAGTCCACCCCCACCCGCGACGTCGTCGCGCTGATGACCGGCCGCAACGTCGAGTACGTCTTCCCCGAGCGGCCGGCGCGCGGGGCCGGCGCCGCCCGCGAACCGGTTCTGCGGGTCGAAGGGCTCGCCAGGCAGGGCGAGTTCGCACCCGTCGAACTCGAGCTGCGGCCAGGGGAGATCGTGGGTCTCGCCGGCCTCGTCGGCTCGGGACGCAGCGAGATCCTGGAGACCGTCTACGGCGCCCGCAGGCCCACCGCGGGCCGCGTCCTCGTCGACGGAATCCCGCTGCGGCCCGGCAGCGTCCGTGCCGCCGTCCGCGCCGGCATCGGCCTCGCGCCCGAGGAACGCAAGGCGCAGGGCCTGCTGATGCTGGAGTCCGTCACCCGCAACGTCACGATCTCCACCCTCTCCCGCTTCTCCCGCGCCGGCTGGCTCGACCACCGCCGGGAGCGGGCCGCCGCCCGGCAGGCCACCCGGGAGCTGTCGCTGCGGCCCGACAATCCCGACGCCCGTATCCGCACCCTCTCCGGCGGCAACCAGCAGAAGGCCGTGCTCGCCCGCTGGCTGCTGCGCGGCTGCAAGGTGCTCCTCCTCGACGAGCCCACCCGCGGTGTCGACGTCGGCGCCCGCGCCGAGCTGTACGCCGTCATCCGCAGGCTGGCCGACGAAGGGCTCGCCGTACTGCTCGTATCCAGCGAAGTGCCCGAGGTCCTGGGCCTCGCCGACCGTGTGCTGGTGCTGCGCGAAGGCAGCGTCGTGCACACGGCCGACGCCCGGGAGCTCGACGAACACCGCGTACTCGACCTTGTGATGGAAGGGAGCCCGACGGCATGACGCAGCCAGCCTCTGCGGCGCAGAAGGACGCGCCGGCCGCCACCGCCACGTCCGCACCGGCAGGCGGGGGGCGGGCGCCGCTCGGACTGCGCGCGGACGTCCGCAACCTCTCGCTCCTCGGCGTCCTCGCCGTGCTGATCGCCGTCGGCGGGATCACCAAGCCCGACGAGTTCCTCGCGGCCAGCAACCTTCAGCTGGTGCTGACCCAGGCGTCCGTCATCGGTGTCGTCACGGTCGGCATGACGTTCGTCATCACCAGCGGCGGCATCGACCTGTCGGTCGGCGCCATCGTCGCGCTCGCCTCCGTATGGGCCACGACCGTGGCGACCCAGGAGTACGGCTTCGCCGGCATCCTCTTCACCGCCGTGATCGTGGGCGTGGGCTGCGGCCTCGTCAACGGTGTGCTCATCGCGTACGGCGGGATGGTGCCCTTCATCGCGACCCTCGCCATGCTCGCATCGGCCCGCGGACTCGCCCTGCAGATCACCGACGGCAAGACCCAGATCGTCACGGTGAACGAGGTGCTCGACCTCGGCGTCAAGGACGCCTACGTCCTCGGCATCCCGCCGCTGGTGCTGGTCTTCGCGGCCGTCACCGTCATCGGCTGGCTGCTGCTCAACCGCACCACCTTCGGCCGCCGCACGGTCGCCGTCGGCGGCAACGCGGAGGCGGCCCGGCTGGCCGGCATCGACGTACGACGCCAGCGCCTGTACCTGTACCTGCTGTCCGGCCTGTGCTGCGGCATCGCCGCGTTCATGCTGATCGTGCTCGCCGGGTCCGGCCAGAACACCAACGGCAACCTCTACGAACTCGACGCCATCGCGGCCGCGATCATCGGCGGCACCCTGCTCAGCGGCGGCCGCGGCACCATCGTCGGCTCCGTCCTCGGCGTCCTGGTCTTCACGACGATCACCAACATCTTCGCGCTGAACAACCTGGAGACCGCCGTCCAGCAGATCGCCAAGGGCGCGATCATCGTCGCCGCCGTCCTCGTCCAGCGCCGCACCCTGCGCGGCGCCGACGCCTGACGGCCCCGCACACCCGCACCTCCCCCAACCCGCACCGCCCATACCGCCCAGTCGAAGGGTCGATCCGTCATGCCGCACATCCCCTCCACCAGCCGCAGAGGACTGCTGTTCGGCACCGCAGCCGTCTCCGCCGGAGCACTGCTGACGGCCTGCACCAGCAACGAGCCGAAGAAGCAGGAACAGGCCACGAACAACGCCCCCGTCGCCGACGACAAGCCCGGCAAGGCCGTCACCATCGGCTTCGCCGGCCCCCAGGCCGACCACGGCTGGCTCAACGCCATCAACCAGAACGCCAAGTCACGCGCCGAGAAGTACTCCGACGTCACCCTGGAGATCACCGAGGGGTCCAACGACACGGCCGCCCAGATCGGCCAGGTCCAGACCCTCATCAACAAGAAGGTCGACGTCCTCGTCATCCTGCCCGCCGACGGCAAGGCCCTCACCCAGGTCGGCCTGCAGGCCATGAAGGCGGGCATCCCCGTCGTCAACCTGGACCGCGTCTTCGCCTCCCCGCAGGCCTACCGCTGCTGGATCGGCGGCGACAACTACGGCATGGGGCTCAACGCGGGCAACTACATCGGCGAACAGCTCAAGGACAAGCCGAACGCCAAGGTCGTCGAACTCGCCGGACTCGACAACCTCGAACTGACCAAGCAGCGCACCCAGGGCTTCGACGACGCCCTGAGGAACTACCCCAACATCAAGAAGGTCGCCCGCCAGGCCGCCGACTTCACCGTCGAGTCCGGCCAGGCCAAGATGGCGCAACTGCTCCAGGCCCAGTCGCAGTTCGACGCCCTGTGGAACCACGACGACGACCAGGGCGTGGGCGCCCTGCGCGCCATCGCCCAGGCCGGGCGCGACGACTTCCTGATGGTCGGCGGGGCGGGCGCCAAGTCCGCGATGGACGCCATCAAGGCCGACAACAGCGTGCTCAAGGCCACCGTCCTGTACCCGCCGACGATGGCGGCCTCCGCCATCGACCTGGCGCGTGCGCTCGGACAGGGCAAGGGAGTCAGCGGCATGGCCGAACTGGAGATCCCGGCCTCCCTGACCCTCTACTCCGCCGTCGTCACCAAGGACAACGTCGACGAGTACCTGCCCACCGGCTTCAACTGACCGGCGCGCCGCCCCCACCGTGCACACCGACGAGGAGGAACCGTATGGAACAGAGGGACAGTGACGCAGGCGCGCCGACACTCGGCGTGGGCATGGTCGGCTACGCGTTCATGGGCGCCGCGCACTCCCAGGGATGGCGCACCGCCGGCCGGGTCTTCGACCTGCCGCTGCGGCCGGTCCTCGCCGCGATCGGCGGCCGCGACGAGCACGCCGTGCGCGCGGCGGCCGACCGGCACGGCTGGGCGGCGGCGGAGACCGACTGGCGTGCCCTCGTCGCCCGTGACGATGTGCAGATCGTCGACATCTGCACCCCCGGGGACAGCCATGCGGAGATCGCCGTCGCGGCACTGGAGGCGGGCAAACACGTCCTGTGCGAGAAGCCGCTGGCCAATTCGGTGGCCGAGGCCGAGGCCATGGTGAGGGCCGCCGAAGCGGCCCGCGCCCGCGGCCAGGTGGCGATGGTGGGCTTCAACTACCGGCGCGTGCCCGCCCTCACGTACGCGCGCCGGCTCATCGCCGACGGCCGGCTCGGCACGCTGCGCCACATCCGGGTCACCTACCTCCAGGACTGGCTGGTCGACCCCGACTTCCCGCTGACCTGGCGTCTGGAGCGGGAGCACGCGGGCTCGGGGGCGCTCGGCGACCTCGGCGCGCACATCGTCGACCTCGCGCAGTACCTGGCGGGGGAGCCGCTGGTCGGGGTCTCGGCGCAGCTGGAGACCTTCGTCAGGGAACGGCCGCTGCTGCGGGGGGCGTCGGCAGGTCTGACCGCGTCCGGCGGCGCGGAGCGTGGGACAGTCACCGTCGACGACGCGGCCCTGTTCACCGGGCGCCTCGCCTCCGGGGCCCTCGCCTCCTTCGAGGCGACCCGGATGGCGTCAGGGCGCAAGAACGCCCTGCGCCTGGAGGTCAACGGCGAACTCGGCTCGCTCGCCTTCGACCTGGAGCGCCTCAACGAGCTGTCCTTCCACGACCACCGCGAGCCGGCCGTCACCGCGGGCTTCCGCCGCATCCTCGTCACCGAGGCGGAACACCCCTACCTCGAGGCGTGGTGGCCGCCGGGCCACGCGCTCGGCTACGAGCACACCTTCGCCCACCAGGTCCGCGATCTGGTCGTGGCCATCGCCACCGGGGCGCAGCCGATGCCCTCGTTCGCCGACGGGCTGCAGGTGCAGCGGGTGCTCGCCGCGGTGGAGGAGAGCGCGCGGAAGAACGCCGTCTACACCCCCGTACCGGCGGCCGGTGCGGACGAGGGAGCAGGGCGAGCAGCCCAGGCAGTACAGGCACAGGTCTGAGAAGGAGATCCCATGCCACGCCCGTTCACACTGTTCACCGGTCAGTGGGCCGATCTGCCGCTGGAGGAGGTCTGCCGGCTGGCCCGTGACTTCGGATACGACGGTCTGGAACTCGCCTGCTGGGGCGACCACTTCGAGGTGGACAAGGCCCTCGCCGACCCGTCGTACCTGGACGGCCGGCACGCGTTGCTGGAGAAGTACGGCCTCACCTGCTGGGCGATCTCCAACCATCTGGTCGGCCAGGCCGTCTGCGACAACCCCATCGACGAACGGCACCAGGGCATCCTGCCGGCCCGCATCTGGGGCGACGGGGAGCCGGAGGGCGTACGGCAGCGGGCCGCGGCCGAGATCAAGGACACCGCCCGCGCCGCCGCGGCCTTCGGCGTCGACACGGTCATCGGCTTCACCGGCTCCTCCATCTGGCACCTGGTGGCGATGTTCCCGCCCGTGCCGGAGCGGATGATCGAGCGCGGGTACGAGGACTTCGCCGAGCGGTGGAACCCGATCCTCGACGTCTTCGACACCGAGGGCGTCCGCTTCGCCCACGAGGTCCATCCCAGCGAGATCGCCTACGACTACTGGACCACCAAGCGGGCGCTCGAAGCGGTGGGCAACCGGCCCGCGTTCGGGCTGAACTTCGACCCGAGCCACTTCGTCTGGCAGGACCTCGACCCGGTCGGCTTCCTCTACGACTTCCGGGACCGGATCTACCACGTCGACTGCAAGGAGGCCCGCAGGCGTCTGGACGGGCGCAACGGGCGGCTGGGCTCCCATCTCCCGTGGGGCGACCCGCGCCGCGGCTGGGACTTCGTCTCCGCAGGGCACGGCGACGTGCCTTGGGAGGACGTGTTCCGGATGCTGCGCTCCATCGGCTACGACGGGCCCGTCTCGGTGGAGTGGGAGGACGCCGGGATGGACCGGCTGGCCGGTGCGCCACAAGCGCTTGCGCATCTGAGGCAGTTCGACTTCGATCCGCCCAGCGCGTCCTTCGACGCCGCCTTCTCGGGCGGCGATCAGTAGAACATGCCTGGTCCGAGCCCGGCGGCGAGAGTGCCGCCGGGCCGGTCCGGCACGCCCGGGTGCGCCTTTGTCCTGCTACGGGAAAAAGTTCAACTTCGCTGCTGCACAAGGGCTTTCCGTCCAGGATGAACCCGGCTACCGTCCCATCTCGTGTACACGACATAGGTGGTGCAGGAGTGACGGCGCACTCCGGTTCCACGGCATCCAGCCCGGCGCGGAGCTCTCGCAGCTCAAGGAAGAGCACCCGCGAACAGCACCGCTCCACGAGGCGAGCGCGGTCCGGGGGACACCCCAGCGCTCCACGGCAACCCGCTCGTTCGACCGGCCACTACCGGAGGACATCCGTGCACAGAAAAAGGCCCAGGGGCCGCAAGGCCCTCGCGCTCCTCACCGGCAGTCTCCTCGCTGCAACCTCGCTCGCCCTCACCGCGCCGACCACGGCCACCGCGGCCGACCCCGAAGCGACCCCGGCCGCCGCGGAGTTCCAGCAGGTCACGCTCGCCAAGGGCGGTGAGGAGACCGGCGAGCCCATGTCGCTCGCCGTCCTCCCCGACCGGAGTGTGCTCCACACCTCCCGCAACGGCGAGCTGCGCATGACCGACGCCGCCGGCAACACCCGGGTCGTCGGCACCGTCCCCGTCTACTCGCACGACGAGGAAGGTCTCCAAGGCATCGCCCTGGACCCGAAGTTCGCCGAGAACCGGTTCGTCTACCTCTACTACGCGCCCCCGATGGACACCCCCGCGGGCGACGCGCCCAACGAGGGAACCGCCGCGGACTTCGCGAAGTACGACGGCGTCAACCGGCTCTCCCGCTTCGTCCTGGGCGAGGACGGCACCCTGAACAACGCCAGCGAGAAGAAGATCCTCGACGTCCCGGCGACCCGCGGCATCTGCTGCCACGTCGGCGGCGACATCGACTTCGACGCGGCGGGCAACCTGTACCTGTCGACCGGCGACGACTCCAACCCCTTCGCCTCCGACGGCTACACCCCCATCGACGACCGCCCCGGCCGCAACCCCGCCTACGACGCCCGCCGCACCTCCGGCAACACCAACGACCTGCGCGGCAAGATCCTGCGCATCAAGGTGAACGACGACGGCTCGTACGCGATACCGGAGGGCAACCTCTTCGCCCCCGGCACCGAGAAGACCCGGCCCGAGATCTACGCCATGGGCTTCCGCAACCCCTTCCGGTTCAGCGTCGACAAGAAGACCGGCATCGTCTACGTCGGCGACTACGGTCCCGACGCCGGCGCCGCCGACCCCCGGCGCGGCCCGGCCGGCCAGGTCGAGTTCGCCCGCGTCACCGGCCCCGGAAACTACGGCTGGCCGTTCTGCACCGGAGACAACGACGCCTACGTCGACTACGACTTCGCCACCAAGACCTCCGGCGCCGCCTTCGACTGCGCCGCCCCCAAGAACGACTCGCCGCACAACACGGGCCTGGTGGACCTGCCGCCCGCACAGCCGGCGTGGATCCCGTACAACGGGGGATCGGTACCCGAGTTCGGCACCGGCTCCGAGTCGCCGATGGGCGGACCCGTCTACCGCTACGACGCCGCCTCCACCTCCCCGGTGAAGTTCCCCGAGGAGTACGACGGGGACTTCTTCGCCGGAGAGTTCGGCCGGCGCTGGATCAAGCGCATCGAACACGGCGCGGACGGCGCCGTGCAGTCCATCAACCCCGTCCCGTGGACCGGCACGCAGATCATGGACATGGCCTTCGGCCCCGACGGCGCGCTCTACGTCCTCGACTACGGCACCGCCTGGTTCGGCGGCGACGAGAACTCCGGCCTCTACCGCATCGAGAACGCCACCGGCGGACGCTCCCCGGTCGCCGAGGCGAGCGCGAACAAGACCTCCGGCACGGCGCCCCTGCGGGTGTCCTTCTCCTCCGCCGGGACCACCGACGCGGACGGCGACGCCCTCACCTACAGCTGGGACTTCGGCGACGGCGGCACCTCCACCGCGGCCGATCCCACGTACACGTACAAGAAGAACGGCACCTACACCGCCACCGTCACCGCCAAGGACCCGAGCGGCCGCACCGGCTCCGCCAGTGTCCGTGTCGTCGTCGGCAACACGGCGCCCAAGGTGACGCTGGAACTGCCCGCCGACGGCGCACTGTTCGCATTCGGCGACGAGGTCCCCTTCAAGGTCACGGTCACCGACCCGGAGGACGGGACCGTCGACTGCGCCAAGGTGAAGGTGACGTACATCCTCGGCCACGACAGCCACGGTCACCCCGAGACCTCGGCCAACGGCTGCACGGGCACGATCAAGACCTCGGCCGACGGCGGGCACGACGCCAACGCCGACATCTTCGGCGTCTTCGACGCCGAGTACACCGACGGCGGAGGCGGCGGCCAGGCCCCGCTGACCACGCACGACCAGGCGAAGCTGCAGCCGCGCCACCGGCAGGCCGAGCACTTCGACGACTCCGCCGGCATCACGACCTACGACAAGGCGACCGCGAACGGCGGCAAGACCGTCGGCGACATCCACAACGGCGACTGGATCTCCTTCACGCCGTACCACCTCGCCGGATCCACCAAGCTCACCGCACGTGTCTCCTCCGGCGGCACCGGCGGAATCCTGGAGGTACGGGCCGGGTCCGCGAGCGGCACCCTCCTCGGCTCCACCCCGGTGCCGGTCACGGGCGGCTGGGACACCTTCCAGAACGTCGACGTGCCGCTCAGGTCGGTCCCGAAGCGGACCACCGAACTGTTCCTCGTCTTCAAGGGAGGAGCCGGGGCCCTGTACGACGTCGACGACTTCCAGATCTCCGACGAGCCCGTCGACAAGGCCGCCAAGCGCGTCCTCGTCTTCTCCCGGACCGCCGGTTTCCGGCACGACTCCATCCCGGCCGGCATCACCGCGCTGAAAGAGCTCGGCGGCAGCAGCGGCATCACGGTCGACTCCACCGAGGAGGCCCGCCAGTTCACCGCCGCCAACCTCGCCCGCTACGACGCGGTCGTGTTCCTGTCCACCACCGGTGACGTCCTGAACGCCGACCAGCAGAAGGCGTTCGAGGACTACGTCGCCGCGGGCGGCGGCTACATGGGCGTGCACGCCGCGGCCGACACCGAGTACGACTGGGAGTTCTACGGCGGACTCGTCGGCGCCTACTTCACCTCGCATCCGCACATCCAGCCCGCGACCGTACGCGTCGAGGACCACGACCACCCGGCCACCGCGCACATCGACGAACCCTGGCAGCGCACCGACGAGTGGTACAACTACCGCACCAACCCGCGTGAGCAGGCCCGCGTCCTGGCCACCCTCGACGAGACCAGCTACACGGGCGGCACCATGAAGGGCGACCACCCGATCGCCTGGTGCCAGACCTACGAGGGCGGCCGCGCCTTCTACACCGGCGGCGGCCACACCAAGGAGTCCTACGCCGAGCCGGCCTTCCGGCAGCACCTGCTGGGCGGGCTGCGCTACGCCACCGGACAGGTCGACGCCGACTGCAGGCCGAGGACCGGCTACCGGCCGATCTTCAACGGCGAGACGCTGGACGGCTGGAAGCAGGCCGGTCCGGGCGGGTTCGACGTCGTCGACGGCGAACTGCGCACCGAAGGCGGCATGGGCATGCTCTGGTACCAGGCCAAGGAGCTGCACTCCTACTCGCTCAAGCTCGACTGGAAGATGGCGGGCGACGACAACTCCGGCGTCTTCGTCGGCTTCCCCGCCTCCGACGACCCCTGGTCGGCGGTCAACAACGGCTACGAGGTCCAGATCGACGCCACCGACGCCCCGGACCGCACCACCGGTGCCGTCTACGGCTTCAAGTCGGCCGACATCCAGACCCGTGACCGGGTGCTGCGGCCGCCCGGCGAGTGGAACACCTACGAGATCCGGGTCGAGGGCGAACGCCTGCAGGTCTTCCTCAACGGAGAGAAGATCAACGACTTCACCAACACCGACCCGGTCCGCAGCCTCGAGGACGGCTACATCGGCATCCAGAACCACGGCGCCGAGGACCAGGTGTCCTTCCGTGACATCCAGCTGAAGGAGCTGCCCTCCTAGTGCCCCTCCTCAGGGGCGCGACCCCCTGAGGGCCGCCACCGAGCCGGCGGCGGGCGGGGAGGCGCCGTACCCCCGCCCGCCGTCCTCCATCCCCATCGGAACATCGACATGGCAGGGAGGCAGCCCGTGAACAACGACGGGAACACAACGGAGCCCCGGCTCGGCCGGGGAACCGCACGCACCGGGGTCTGGTTCGTCGGAGCACGCGGATCGGTGGCCACCACCGCAGTGGCCGGATGCGCTGCGGTGACCGCCGGAATGCATCCGCCGACCGGCATGGTCACCGAGACCGCGCCGTTCACCGGCACGGGTCTGCCCTCCCTGGCCTCACTCGTCTTCGGCGGCTACGACACCGTCAGCTGCCCGCTGCCCAAGCGGGCCGAGCACCTCACCGAAGCGGGCGTCCTCCCGCACGGCCTCGCCGGTGCCGTCCGCACCGACCTCGCCGCCGCCGACCGGGAGATACGCCCCGGCGGCCCGCTCGCCGGGGACACCCGCACCGACGAGGAACTCATCGCCGCCTTCGCCACGGATCTGGAGTCCTTCCGCGAGCGGCACGCTCTCGCCAGGGTCGTCGTCGTCAACGTGTCCTCCACCGAACCTCTCCCGGGACCGGACGCCGTCCGGCTGCCCCCCAGCTCCCTCTACGCGGCCGCCGCCGTCCGCACCGGCTGCCCCTACGTGAACTTCACCCCGTCCACCGGGCTGCGCACCGCCGCCCTCACCGACGCCGTCGCGGCCAGTGGACTTCCCCACGCCGGCCGCGACGGCAAGACCGGCCAGACCCTTCTCCGCTCCGTCCTAGCCCCGATGTTCGTGCAGCGCGCCCTGTCCGTACGGGCCTGGTCCGGCACCAACCTGCTGGGCGGCGGAGACGGAGCGGCCCTCGCCGACCCCGCCGCCGCGGCCGCCAAGAACGCCGGCAAGGAACGCGTCCTCGCCGACACCCTCGGCCACAGCCCCGAGGGAGAGGTCCACATCGACGACGTCCCCGCGCTCGGCGACTGGAAGACCGCGTGGGACCACATCGCCTTCGACGGCTTCCTCGGCTCCCGCATGGTCCTCCAGACCATCTGGCAGGGCTGCGACTCGGCACTCGCCGCGCCCCTGGTCCTCGACCTGGCCCGCCTCGTCGCCCGCGCCCACGAGGCAGGCATCTCGGGGCCCCTGCCCGAACTCGGCTTCTACTTCAAGGACCCGGACGGCGGCCCGGCGGGCCTGTCCGAGCAGTTCACCGCACTCCTCTCCTTCGCCGGCCGCCTGCGGGAGACCCGGTGATCCGCTCCCTGCTGTCCCGCCTCGCGGCCGCGCGGCCCCGGCCCCGCGGGGCCGCCGCGGCCTCCTTGTCGCCCGAGGCCGTGGGCGCGCCCGCGCGGCCGCCGGGCCGTGCCACACTGCGGGACTGGGCCGAACTGCTGCGTGTCTCCGCCCTGTTCACCGTCCCCGGCGACGCCCTCGCGGGCGCGGCCGCGGCCGGACTGCGCCCCAACCGGGGCACGGCACTGGCCGTGGGCGCCTCCCTGTGCCTGTACGAGGCGGGCATGGCGCTCAACGACTGGGCCGACCGCGACGAGGACGCCGTCGACCGCCCGCACCGCCCGATCCCCTCGGGCCGCATCGCACCGGGCGCGGCCCTCGCGGCGGCCGGTGCCCTCACCGCGGCGGGCCTCGCCCTCGCCTCCCGCGCGGGCCGTCCCGCCCTGGCCGTGGCCACGGCCCTGTCGGCCACGGTCTGGGCGTACGACCTCCGCCTCAAGCACACGGCAGCCGGCCCCGCCGCGATGGCGACGGCCCGCGGACTCGACCTGCTCCTGGGGGCGACCGCGACGTTGTCCGCGACACGGCAGCCGGCCACGGGGGAGCCCCGCTTCGGGCCCGCCGCGGCGGCGTCTTCGCCCGATGCGGCCGTTGTCTCGGCACGCGGCGCGGTTGCCGCGTCCTCGCCCGGCGCG
>NZ_JABZEE010000100.1 GCF_013387495.1 Streptomyces sp. PKU-EA00015
CTCCGGTGCGACGGGGGCCGTGTCCGCGTCCGTGGGTGTGTCGGAGGCCGCGTCGGTGCCGGACAGCGTGCTCAGCTCGTACGCCTCCTCCTCCTCCAGGAGGCCCGGGAGGTCGCTGCTCGTCGGTGACGGGGGCAGCGGAAGGGTGGCCGGGTCCTGGAGGAGCGCGTCCTGCGGGGTCGGGTCCTGCAGGGTCGGGTTCTGCGAGACCGGGTCCTGCGAGGCCGGATCCGGCACGGGCGGGACCGGCGCAGCAGTGTCGACGGACGTCGTGACCTGTGCCTCGGACCCCTTCAGCTCGGGCCCCTTCACCTCGGAACCCTCCAGCACCGGGGCCTTCTGCTCCGGGCCCTTCTGCTCCGGCGCCTTGAAGCCTTTCGGTTCCGGTGCCTTCGACTCCGTGTCCTCGGGCGCGGGAGTCTTCGGCGTGGGTGCAGGCGTGTGCAGGCTCAAGGGGACGATGTCCCCGCCCCGGCGGCGGAGCCGAAGGTGCGGACCGCTGTCGCCGGACGGGCCGGGGTAGGTGTGGGCGGTTCCGTTCTCCTCGATCAGGGTGACGGTGGTTCCGGTCGCGGCGGCGGCCCACCGGGCCACCGCACGGTCGGCCCCGGGACCCCACGGGGCCTCGGCGAGGTGGCGGCGCAGATGCCCCTCGCGGGCGTCCTGGCTCGGCGCGGGCTCGCCGGGATGCGTCCGCAGGGGTGGGGGTGTGAAGAGCGCGTCGCGTTCCGCCGAGTCGGCGGGCAGACCGTTCAGACGCATCAGCTGGGCGGGCGGCGCCCCGGCGCGCATGCGCAGCCGTGCCGCCTCCTGGCGGTCCAGTCCGGGCTGCTCCGCTGCCTGTCGCAAGGCCGTGGAGAGCGCGCCGAAAAAGCCGTTGCCGCGGCCGGTGGGGGCGACCTGGGTGTAGGTGGCGCCGTCGGGTGCGGTGAGGACGCCGTCGCGGTCGAGGCGGTAGCGCGGGCCGCTGCTGTCGGCGGGCGGCAGCCAGGGGGGGGTGGCGTGGCTGCGGTGCGCGGGCGGCTGCGCGGACCGCTGCTCCGGCCCGGGGCTCGTCGTGGTGTCGGTACCCGAGGTCCCCACGGCCGATGTCCCGGTGTTCGCACCGGTACCTGTCGCGGTCGTCGCAGTGGCCGCGGTCGTACCGGTCGTCACCGTCGCCGGGGTCGGCAACGGGGTGGCGACCGGCGGCGAGGTCCCGGGCGGAAGCGCGGCGTGGAAGAAGCCGTCAGCGATGAAGAGGACCGGATCGGTGGCCGGGTCGACGGCGGCCGGATCGGTGCCGTGCGGGAGGAAGAGCTGGTCGCGGCCCTCACCGGTCACCACGGTGAGCGGGGTGCCCAGGACGCGGGCGGCGAGGGCGGGCAGCAGGTCGGCTCCGCCGTGATCCCCGGCCCGGCGCTCGGGCCGGGCCGGTTCGCCGTCCGGGCGCTCCGTGCCGCCGTCCTGCAGCGGCTCGCTCGCGAACGGGCGGGACAGGGCCGCGGTGGCCAGCGCCACCCGCTGCGCGGGGGTCGGCCAGTAGGTCTGCGGGAGTCGGCCGAAGGCATCGAACTCGCTCTGCTGCGCCGGGGTCAACTGCACACCCGCAGCATCGAGTTCGTCCTGTGTGAAGGTGTCCTCGGCGTCCAGGGCGAGGGCGTCGAGCAGGTCCTCGTTGCCGTCCTCGCCCAGCTCCCAGGCGAGGCGGTCGCGGGCGGCGCCGATGGCCTCCGCGGTGACCGCCGGGTCGCCGGAGGCGCCCGTGAACCGGTCGACGAGGTCGGTGCCGAGCAGGTGGGGCAGGCGGCCTCGGGCCTCGGCGGCAGCGAGCAGCGCGTGGAAGAACGAGGCGCCGTCGTGCGGCATGTCGTGCACCTCGCGCACCGTGGCGCCGTCCGGCGAGGTGAGGGTGCGTGGGGCGGAGTCCGTCCCGTCGGTGACGACGTACGGCTCGGGTGCCTCGGAGCGCCAGCCCGGCTCGGCGTACTCCTGCGGCCGGTCCGGCACCGGGACGGAGGCCGAGCCCTGGTGGTGCGCGGTGAGGCGGGAGGCGGCCAGGTGCAGCCGGTGGTGGTCCCGGGCGGCGGCGTCGGTGTGCTGCTCCCACCGGTGGACCTCCTGGCGGGCGGCCTGCCAGGCGACGACGGCCGGCGACCAGACCATGTCCTGCGGCAGGTCGGTCGGCGGACCGGAGTTGTCGTCGCCGAGCGCGGCCTGTTCCGCCGGGCTCAGGTCGAGCCACGTCTCCCGGGCCCGCGCCCGTGCGTCGTAGTAGCGCTTCTCGGCCGCGGCGAGGTCGCCTGCCGCCTTGGACAGGTCGTCCCAGGCCGCGAGGACCTCGTCGGGGAACGTGGTGTCGTCCAGGAGGCCGTAGTCGCGGGCGATGTCCTCGCGCAGCCAGACCAGGGCGGTGGTCTCGGCCTCGGCGGCGCGCGGCCCGCGCTTGGCCTTGCCGAGCGCGTGCAGCGGGCGGCTGTCGGTGATGCGGTGGTCCGCCTCGGCCACGGACAGCCAGCTGACCGGCAGCGCGAAGAGCATGCTCCGGTCCGTGACGACCTTGAGGTGGGTGCCGAGGGTGGTGTCCGCGGTGCCCTTGAGCACGGTGCCGTCGTTCGAGCCACCGATCGGGACCGTGGCGCCCGGGTTGGTCACACCCGCGTTGCTGTTGCCCGCCATCGGCGCGGTGCCCACGGCGCCCTCGACGTTGTCGGTGATGCCGGCCTCCAGCGCGTCGGAGGTCTTCGCCCGTTGCATGGCCTCCATGCGCGGCTTGTTCTCCACAGCGAGCAGGCGGGCGCCGCGGCGGTGCATCTTCGCGTAGAGGCGGGAGTCCGCGGTGTGGTACTGCCCGAAGAGGCGCGCGGAGGCCTGCGCCGGCAGCGGTGAGCCGTTCGCGCCGAGCGCCTCGCGGAAACCGGCGGTCAGACCGCCCTGCGCGGTGGCCTCCTGCTGGGCCTGGGCGGCGGCGGTACCGAGGCCGGTGAGCGGGGTCCGGCGGGCCATGCGCACGCGTGAGTCGAGGACCTTGCCTGCGTGCCGTTTGCCGAGGTCGCCGTCGCCGAGGCCGTCGGCGCGCGCGGTGGCGAGGGTCAGGGCGTCCTGCACGTTGGCGGCGCCGCGGATGTCCACGGCGAGGATGCCGGAGCCGATCCGGTCGTCGAAGGGCAGGACGTCCGGGTCGGCGCCACCGGTGCCGTCCCCGGCGGCGGAGGTGCGCCAGGCGGCGATGCCCTCCGGGCGGGCCTGGGCGGCGGTCAGCATCTTCACCGCGCGTTCGGGTTCCGGCACGTCCTGCTCGGTGAGCGCGCCGTCGGCGCCGTCGCCGTCCGGGGTCAGCAGGTTCGCCGGGAGGATCTCATTGAGGCTTCCGACCGGGGTGTTGACGCCCGGGGTGAGCGGATCACCGGTCGCGTCCGTCATGGTGACGGTCAGGACATAGCTGGTGACGATCTCGGCGTGCGCCTGGGTGGTGGCGATGTTCGGCATCGCGGTGGTGCCGGCGGTCCGGGTCAGGGCGCTCGACCGCTGCTTGGCCGCGGTGCCCTGGAGCGAGGGGTTGGCGACGAGAATGCCGCCCTCCGCCGCGCGCTGACCGGCGCTGAGCGTCACGTCGGCGCCGCGGTCCTGGGAGGTGCCGTCGGCGTCGTCGCGGGCGATGGTGCGGTAGTCCTCCAGCTCGTAGCCGGTACGCAGCCTGTCCACGGTGGTGGTGACCGGAGTCAGCTTGAACTGGACCTGTCCGGGGCTGCCGCCGACCGGCAGGTGGTGCGGGCTGGACCAGGCGCGGTAGCGGACCGGCAGGTTCATCCCGTCGGTCGTCAGCTCGTGCAGGTGGCCGCGGAGGAAGTCCGGGGAGAGCCGCTGGAGGACCTGCTCCCGGTCGTGCGAGGGCACCCCGATCTTCTCCAGCTGCCCCGTCAGCTGCTGTGCCGCAGGGCCGGCGTCGAGTTGGCCGCTGGGGTGGGTGGGGAAGCGGCGGTTGCGCAGGTAGGGAGGCACCCGGTAGCCGCCGCCGAGGTTGTGCGGGGTGGTGATGCCCAGGCCGTCCGGGGCGAGCCCGGCCTCGATGACGTCCTGCATCGGGAGGTGGAACATCACCGCGTCACGGATGCGGTGGAGCGCGGCGGCGGCCCGGCGCGGGGCGAGACTGTCGCCGAGGCGCTCGGAGAGCCGACCGGCCGCGGAGCTGATACGGGCGCCGGCGCGGGTGCCCACCGTGCCCATCGCGGCCGTCCAGCGGTCCCGTACCGCGACGGTCTCGGCGGCGTCGGCGACCACCAGGTACATGCGCCCGGCGAAGGTGAGGGTGGTGTTGCGTCCCCGGGTGAGGGTCTGCGAGACGCTGCGGCCCTTGCCCCAGGCGTACTGCAGGGCGGTCGAGTAGGAGCCGACCACCGCCGGCCGGCCCGGGGCCTGCTGCAGCGGCATGTCGGCACCCTGGAGGCCGACGGTGGTACGGGAGACGGTGCTCGTGCTGCCGGCGACGCGGTGCTCGTTGCCGATGGTGGCCTCGAGGCTGGCCGGCTTCGGGTCGCTCTTGACCCGGAAGTTGCCCAGTTCGCCGCGGACCGCCGCCTTGAGGTAATGGGTACGGAACGGTCCGGCGCCGTTGAGTCCGGCGACGCGGGAACCGAACGGGCCCAGATACTGGCCGAGTTGGCCGGCCACGCTGAGGTTGGCCATCGCCCGGCGCAGCGCGGTGCGCACCGGGGCGCCGGGTGCGCTGACGTGCCAGGAGGTGCCCGAGGCACGGTCGGCGGTGTCCTGCATGAGCTGCTGGCGCTGCGGGCCGCCCTCGGCGCTCAGCACCACGTGCGGAACGCTCAGGAGTTTCTTGGTGAGCTGCCGGTCGGGCGAGTCCGTCCTGGGCAGCGGGCGGGTGCCGTCGAGGAGTTGGTCCGCCTCGGTGGAGGAGAGCTGCTGCGGTACGGTCGCGGTCGCCGGTGCCGGCCCGGTGGGCGGCGGGTCGGCGGGGGCGTGGTGGTCGGAGCCGTGCGCGGCGGGCACGGCCAGCTCCACCCGGCCCACGGTCTCGTTGCCCCGGGTGAACAGTGGCCGTTCCTCGACCTTGCTGACGAAGACGCCCGCGCCGAGCAGGCCGACCGAGGCGAGCCGGGCCCAGCCGCGCGGGCGGCGGTGGCCCTCGAAGGAGGCACCGAGCTCCACCTGGTAGCTGTAGAGGTCGGCGCCGGTCTGGAACGTCAGCTGGTCGTGGGCCACCGCGACCGTGTTCCTGGTGGCCTTCTGGTCGGTCTTGGCGTGGCGGACCCCGACTGTCACGTTGCCGGCCTGACGGGGCAGCCCGACGCCGGGCACCTTGTTGTGGTCGCGGGGCGAGACGCCCAGCTCGACACCTCCGGAGAGGGTGAGGGACGCCTGCTGCCCCTGGCCCGAGACCTCGGTGCCGATCACCGCGTTGCGCAGCGAGCGCTCGCTCATGGTGGTCTCGAACTGCCGGTCGGTGAGGCGTGCCCGGAGGATGAGCGTGTGGTGGCCGCGGCGCACCTTGCCGTCCTCGGTGAGGGTGACCGGCACCCCGGTGGTGGTCAGGTCGTCCAGGCTCTGCGCCAGGCTGGGCCGGTTCAGCGCCTCGCGCACCTGGCGGTCGTTGTGCAGCGCGGTCCGCATCCGCCCGTCGCCGTACCAGAACTTGGCGAGCCGCGGGTGCCGCAGCATCATCGGCGGGACGAACAGCGACGGGTAGGAGCGGTGCAGCGTGTCCAGGACGGCTTCCGCGAAGGCCCGCATGGGGTCCTGCGGGACGGGCTGCTGAGCCGGCTGCTGAGCCGGCGGCTGCTGCTGACTCTGGCTTTGCCCCTGCGGCTGGCTCTGAGTCTGGGGCTGAGTCTGGGGCTGGGTCTGTACCTGAGATTCGGTCTGGGGCCGGGTCTGTCCCAGGGGCTGCGGCTGTACCTGGACCTGTGTCTGCACCGGGGGCTGCGACTGCACCTGGGTCTGCGGGCGGACGGGGCGGAAGCCCTCGGCGCGGACCTGACCGCTCAGGTGGACCGGGTCCTCTCGGGTGAGGTACCACGGCACCGGCGGCTCGGCGTCCGGGTTGGGGCCCGCCTGGCCGGGCGTGCGGCTGTCCCAGCCCGCGAGGCGTCGGGCGTCCTGGGTTGAGATCCAGTCCAGGCTGACCACCCGGACCGGGCGGGCGGCCGACGGCGGTTCGCCGGGCTTGCGCACCATCAGGGTGCGCTCCACCCGGTACAGGGCGATCGGGTGGTTGCGTACCCGGCCGGTGGTCTTCCGGGCCGCGTCGACGCCGAGGTAGTGGCCGCGCCCGGCGCTGAGGTCCGCGCGGACCAACGGGCCGCCCTGGAGGCGCACGTCGGTCTCCGCGCCGACGAGGGTGTGGTTCGGCCCGGCGGTGACCTGGATGCCCAGGCGGGTGTCACGGACGTGGCCACGCTCGTTCTGGTAGGTGGTCTGGGTGAGGTCGCGCAACTCCGCCTTGACCGACTCGGTGACCAGCGTGGCCCGGTGCGGCACCGAGCGCTCCACGATCAGGTGCCCCAGCGGGTGCTGTCCGCTGCCCCGGGTCAGCTCGGGCCCGGTGACCGGTCCGGAGAACCGGCCGAACAGGGCGAGCAGCCGGTCCGGACGAACGTACGAGACCAGGGTGCGGTGCGCGGAACTCCCCGGCCGCGCCCCGGAGATGGCCAGCGCCAGGTCCTCCGGCGGATCCGTCAGGTGCAGCCCGGTGGTATCGGTGATCCGCGGCTCGACCCCGTCCGGGAAGGTGAGCGTCTTCGGTGCCCGCTGCGGTCCCTTGTAGGGCACGGTGAGGTCGTCCGGCAGCCGCCAGCTCAGCCCGTCGCGCATCGCGAACTCCGCGGAGTGCACTTGCGTACGCTGCCAATGGGGTTTCGGCAGCGGCGAGTGGGGATGGTTGCCCGGGGTACTGCCCCGGCCGGACGAATTGCCGGGGCCGGTGGTCTTCGGTGCCTCGGTGACGCGGTCCACCCGCACCCGGTAGTGGACGTCGTCCAGGTGCAGGTGCGAGCCCTCGTGGGCGCGCCACTCGGACTGGTTGTACGCCTGGGTGCCCTGGGCGTAGTCGGTCCTGCGGGTCCAGCCCAGCGAAACACCGATCTTCAGCAGCCAGTTGAGCGGCGGGCCCATGCTCAGCCCTCCGGCGATCCGGCGCCCGAAGCCGACGCTGCGCCCGCCGCCCGTACCGGCCTGGCCGCGTCGCATGGTGTCCAGCCTGACGGTGCCGCCGTTCACGTCGGCGAAGCGCTCCCAGCGGTGGTACGGGATGGCCTCGACCGTCATCTCGTGGCCGACGCCGGACTTCTCCCGGCCCACGAAGCGCGCGCCGCGCGGGGCGGTGAAGGCGCCGGGCTGCTCGGTGAGCAGGCGCAGCAGCTCCGCCTCGTCGAACTGGGTGCGCAGGTTCTTCGGCAGCTTGCTCAGGATCTCCTCGGCCACCTGCTCGGGCGAGCGCAGGGTCGTCTTGCCGGGGCCGGTGAAGAGTCCGGTGGGGCGACCGCGCGGGGTGCCGTCCGGCCGACCGGCCGGGGTGCCGTCACCCGGGTCGGCGTCAGGATGGATCAGAATCGTGGGCAGCCGGCTGCCGTCCTCGAAGGTGACGGTGGTCGGTACCGGGCCCGGCGGCCGGGCGTCCTGGCCGGTCAGCAGCCGGGCCGGGCGATGCCGTTCGAGCTGGGTCTCCAACGGTACCGGGTCACCCCGGTCGGGGGCCTCGGTGTCGGGCCCGTCGAGGTCGGTGACCCCGCCCATGCTGCGCAGCCACTCCCCGAAGGGGTCGGAGCCGTCCGGGTCCGGGGTGGCCGGGTCAGGAGTGGCCGGGTCCTGAGTGGTGGCCGGATCCTGTGTGGTGGTCGTGTTCGGGTCCGGGGTGGTGTGCGGGTCCGGTACGGGGGTGAGCGGCGCCGAGGCCGGGACCAGGGCGTCGTAGTGGTCGGTGCCGTTGTAGGCCAGGTGCAGGGCGCCGCCCCGGCCGCCCGGGTTGAGGGTGTTGACGAAGGTGCTCCCCGTCGACCGCGGGTCGGGCTGGACCAGTCGCAGATCGAGGTCGAGGGTGTGTGCCAGTGCTTCCGGGAGCTGGTCGGCGAAGGGAGAAGCCCACAGTGCCGGGAGCTCGGCCGCTGCGCCGACGAGTTCCTTGGCGCCGAGCCGCCGCGCGTCGGCGGGGGTGGGCGCCACGTCTGCGAGGTGCGGGTAGTCGCTCTCCCGGAGGATCCGCTGCCATTCGCCGGCATCGCCGTCGGTGACGACATCCTGCGCGATCCGGTTCCAGAGCTGGGTGATCCTGCTCCGCTCGGCCGGGTCCTGCGCCCCGGCGACGGCACGCATCCGCAGGTCGTCCACCACGGAGAACACCGGGTCCGGGATCGCCAGGGCCACGGCGTCGCCCAGTTCGGACTCGGTGATCCGGTCGCTCAGCAGACGACGCAGGCCGGCGACGTTCCGTGCGGCCCACGCGGGTGGTACGGCCTGGCTGCGCGCACTGTCGAGCGCCGCCCGGAAGAGGCAGTTTCCGCCGCCCGGGGTGTCCAGGCGCCGGAAGGACAGGCCGTCCGCGTTCACGGTGTCCGCCGTGCCGGGCTTGGCCTTGCTGAGGAGGGTCATGTCCTCGGCGCGGCTCTCCGGGCGGCTCGACGCGGGCGCCAGGTCGGGCCTGCGGCGGGCGAGTTCGGCGGTGTCCTCGGAGCTCAGGCCCAGTTCGGACAGTGGCAGCGGGGTGCTGGAGAGCGACCAGGTGATCTGCGCGGAGGGCGCGTAGGAGAGACCGCGCACGTCCTTCGGCGACACGAGGGTGGTGGGCGGGAGCGCGGGCGGCGGCGGGGGCAGCAGGGCGTCGAGCGTGGTGTCGGGCCTTGCGGTGGAACGCAACTCGGCTGCGGCGCGCAGAAATTCGGTGTACTGCTCGACCGTGGGATCGGCGCCCGGATCGGTGGTGGTGCCGCTCTTCGCGCCGCCCCGGTCGACGACCATCCGGCGCAGCAGGTCCGGGGTCATCCGGCCGTCGCCGTAGCGGGCCGCGGTGTCCGGGCTGAGCCAGCGCAGGTTGTCCACGAAGGCGAGTCCGGCGAGCAACTCCCTGTTTTTCGGCCGCTGTTCGGCATCCGGGCCGAGGGCATCGCGCAGCGTGCGTATCTGCTGGAGGGTACGGGCCCTGGCGAAGGCGTCGGCCGGTTCGGGGCCCGCGTGCAGGCCGGCGTCGCGCGCCAGGTCGTCCAGGTCGACACCGCTGGGCTCCGGGGTGAAGAGCCGCCACCCTCCCGGCCCGTCCGAGCCCTCGGTGAGCACCGCGCGTACGGTGCCGTCCCTGTCCCGGGCGGTGCCCACCTCGGTGGTCGGCGCGTACACCTGCCGCCCGGTCCGGTTCGCCACGTGCTGTGCCACCGGCAGGCCCGCCACCTGCGGCTGCCGCCCGGTCTCGCAGGAGAACAGCACCAGTGGCCGGTCCTGATCGCCGTCCTGCGCCCAGGACTTGAGCACCTCGCCGAGCTGTACGCCGCTGACCTTCACGGTGGGTCGCGCCGCGTCCTCGGTACCGAGAGTGACGGTACGGGAGGTGCCGTGCCCCGCGAAGTAGTCGGCGCCGCGCTCGGTGCCCGACCCGGGGAGCGCGGTCGGCGGGCCGGTGAACACGGTACGGCGGGCGGGTGGGTCCGCGACGGTCCCCGGGGCCGGTTGAGCGGAAGTGGTGCGCACGCCGCGGAAGGTGTCCTGGCCCAGCAGCGCACGACGCCCATCGCTGTGCGCCGTACCGTCCTCGGCCGGGCCCTGCGAGATGGTCAACGTCTGTACTGCGCGCCCCGGTTCAGGCTTGGCGGCCGTGTTCGGCACCCAGCGCCGCAGCTGCGCGACGGGCACCGTGTGGCCGTCCAGGGTGGTGACGAGCGGCTCGCCCGAGGGCCGTGCAGGACCGTTTTCGTTGTCGGCGGTGGCGCCGCTGTTCGCGAGCCGCACGACGATCCGCCCCGTGGGCGGGGGCGCCACGGGGAGCGCCACAGGGGGTGTCGCCGGGGAGTTGTCCGACGTGGTGGGCGGCGTCGGGGGCGGGGTGCCGCCGTTGCCGGGCCCGCGACCGCCGCCGGGGCCGTGTCCGCCGACTCCGTTGTTGTTGCTGTCGCCGTTGCTGTTGCTGTCGCTGTTGCTGGTGCTGTTGCTGTCGCCGTTGCTGTCGCCGTTGCTGTTGCTGTCGCTGTTGCTGGTGCTGTTGCTGTCGCCGTTGCTGTCGCCGTTGCTGTTGCTGTCGCTGTTGCTGGTGCTGTTGCTGTCGCCGTTGCTGTCGCCGTTGCTGTTGCTGTCGCTGTTGCCCGACTCCAGGTACAGGTCGGTGGCCGTGTCGGTCCAAGGCCGGGACAGGGCGGCCGGCTTGGCCGCGGCGGGCAGGCTGGTGGCCGTGAAGTCTGTACCGGCTCCCTTGCCATCCACGAAAGACGTCGCGCCCGAGACCACCTTCGGGCGCGTAGCCGGGGCGATGACCGGGTCGCTGTCGGTGGTCGCGGTGTTCTGCGTCGCGGGGCCGGATGTGGTGGCAGGGGCCGGTCCGAGGGCGTCGGCGAGCGGCAGCAGCACGTCCGCGCCGGGGAACGCGGCGTCCGAGGTGTCGGGAGTGCCGTCCGGCATCACGGCGGTCGGGGGACCGGTGAGCGGGCGGACCCGGACCGGGGCACCCGGGCCCTCGCGGGTCAGCTCGACGGCGGCGCGTACCGGACGCCCCGCTCCGTCCGGCGTGACCGACGGCCCGAGCACGACGGCCCGGTCGACCCCGGCCCCGTCCAACAGCTCGGCCCCTTCCGGCGTCCCCTCCCCCGGCGGCGGCACCTCCGAGACGATGATCGTCAACGGTGGTGACTGGCTGGGCGAGAGGCCCACGGCCGGGGCAGGACCCGCCTTCACGTCGTTCAGGCCGCCGACGTCACGTGCATCGCCGACATGGCGTATGTCGCCCGTGTCGGCGTACGAGCCGGTGGTGCCCACCTTCGGCGGGGCGGTGGTGATGTCGGGGGCCGGGGTGGGGTCGCTTTCGGTGGAGCCCGAAGTGCTCTCGCCCGCATTGACGGTCCCCGGCGAGGATGTGGTCGCCGGCGGCGGGCTGATCTCCGAAGGAGAGGAGGTCTCCGAGGAGGAGGTCTCCGAAGAAGTACCGGTCTCGGGCGACTGCGAGATCTGCGAGGCGTCGTCGGTCGTGGTCCGGGAGCCCTCCGCCGGGGCCGTGCCGTCCGGGACACGGGTGCCCTGCGTGCCCTGGAGCTGCGCCGCGGAGGCGGTCTGAGGGGCTCCGGCGGCGGGTACGCCACCCGGTCGGGTGCCTGAGCCGGTGCTTGTGCCCGTGCCCGGCGCGGCGGAGGCGGTGGGGCTGTGGGAGGCGACGGGACCGCCCCCCTGCCCCGGCACCGGCGCCGTACGGTCGTCCTGCGAGACCATCTCGTCCGGAGAGTTCTGGACGGTGCTCTCCGGGGAACCCACGACCGAGCTGTCCGGCGATGCCTCGGACGCGACACCGTCCCGGTCGCCGGTGACGACGGTGTTGTCGGCGCTGTTGGCGTTGTCGACCTGCACGTCCGTGTCGAGGTCCACCACCGGGTCGGCGTTGTTCCCGGCGGGGCCGGGAGCGGAGTTGCCCGTGGAGCCGTTGCCGAACGTGGCCGTGGTGATCGGGGAGTCCACCGTGACCGGCGTGCCGAAGCTGTCGAGGGCGCGGCGGATCTCGTCGGTGTCGACCTGCGCGGCGGGGCTGTTCCCGGCGGGCACGACCCGGACCTCGGGCACCTGTGACAGGTTGCTGTGCAGGCTGTCACGGACGCCGATCTCGGTGCTGCCGGGCGGCTGGGAGCCGCGCAGGGCGGAGAGGTCGCGCAGCGCCTGCTCGCGAGCCTCGGCGGGACCGTTGTGGACCTGCTGCCACAGTTCGTTCTCGGCGGCGGTCACGGGCAGCGGTCCCGGGGAGTACAGCGGCGGGGCCTCGGTGGAGTAGGGCGGAGGCGACTGGCTGCCGGTGAAGTCCCCCTGGCCGGTGTCCTGTTGCGTGACGCGGGGAGGCGAGTTGCGCGTGGAGCCGGTGCCGCCCGAGGAGTCCGTACGCGGGGGACCGTCGGTACCGCCGGTACGGTCGGAGCCGCCGCCGTCGCGAGAACGCGTGGACCCGTCGGAGTCCCGCGTGTCGGAGTCGCTGTCGCCTCCCGAGACGGTGGGCGGCGGCTGCATGCGCAACTTGTCAATGGCGTGGCGCAGTTCGGCGCCGCTGTTCAGGGCGGTGTCGGTGAGCGTGGCCTCCACCTGGCTGCTGATGCCCGCGCCGACGAAGGTGGACCAGCTGGTGGACCAGTCGCCGTCGAAGGCACCCTTGATCAGGATTTCGGCGAGCGCCTCGCCGGAGCCGGCGGCGATGAAGTCGGCCGTCCCCTTGAGCCCGTAGTGCCCGGCCAGCGCGCCCGGCCGGTCGGCGTTGTTGCGCAGGATCTGGTTGTTGCGCCACAGGTTGGTGTTGTTCCGGAAGGAGAGCGGGTCGTTCCGGAAGGTGGTCGGCGTGTTGTTCGTGAGGTTGGGGCCGTTCCCGTACGGGCTGGGCTCCGGGCGGTCCTTCGGGGTGTTGTCGCGGGGGTTCGGGGTGGGGTCGGGGTTCGGCTTGGGGTTCGGGCCGTTGTTCTTGAAGTCGAGGTTCGGGGGGTTCTTGAGGTTGGGGTTGTTCTTGAAGTCGAGGTCCGGGCCGTTCTTGAGGAAGTTGTTGTCGTAGCTCTTGACGATGTTCTTCGCGAAGTCGTTGAAAATGCTGGTGAGGAAGCCTGCGGCGGCACCGAACGCGGCCGACTTGAGGATGTCGTTCCAGTCGAAGCCGTCGGGACGGCGGTCGTTGGGGGCGAAGTTCATCATCGCCAGCCGCACCGCGAAGGTGGTGAACGCCTCGGCGAACGCCTCGGTCAGCGAGGGCGCGATGTGCAGCCGCTGGAGCAGGTGGCTGAGGGTGGTGAGGATCACGAACCGGCTGCGCAGCTTGGCCATCATGATCTGGCTGGCCGAGGCGCCACCGGTGAAGAAGGACATCGCCAGGTAGATGGCGATCTCGATGAGCAGCCGGATGACCTCGGCGATGACCTGCCACTTGGACTCCATGATGTCCATGGAGGTCTTGCGCCGGCCTTCGGCGATCTTGTCGAGTTGCTCGGCGAAATCGCGCAGGTAGTTCTTGCCGCCGTCGTCGATGAGCATGCCCATCGCCTTGGCGTACGACTTGGAGAGGTCGTCGGGCATGACCTCGGCGATGTCGTGGATGGACTTCTCGATCAGCGACGACATCCTGTCGAGCTTGCGGCCCAGACCGGAGTACGGCCGGCGGCTCTCGTAGGCGAGGTCCTCGTCCGCGTCGATGAGCTTCTCCCCGGTGAGGATGAAGATCATCGCGTTGACCTCGGGCGATGGCATCATGCTCATCGAGGGCCGCCCCGCAGGCCGCTCGGGCAGGACGGAGCGGCCGCTCCCGGCATGGTGCGGGAGCGGCCGACGGCGCGGAGGTCAGCGGCGGCCATGCCCGCCCGGGCCGCCGTCGAGCCCATGGGTGTCGATCTCCCTGTTGTTCTGCTCGATGTCCTCGATGTTGGCGTCACGGGTGTTCTTCATCAGCCGGACCTGGCTGACCGTGGCGTCGGTGATCCCCACCAGCGCGTCACGGATGGACATCATGGTGTCCTTGGTGGTCTGCCGCTCCTTCTGCTCCTGCGGCTTGGCCTTCTCGGCGAACTCGCCCTCCGTACCGGGCCATCTGACCGTCGGAGCCAGTTCGTCGAGGAACTCCTCGGTCATGCTTCTGGCCAGGGTGCCGATCTCTTCCAGCTGTCCCGCCAGCGCCTCGATGCGCTGCGGGTCGACGTAGTACCGCTGCCCCATCGTCAGTCCTCCCCGTCCTCGCCGAGCGCGTCCCGCCAGGCGGGGGCGGCCTGGCCGCCGCGCTCCTTGTCCTCGTCGTCGTCGCGCAGGACCTCGGGGCCGAAGATCCGCTCCCAGTCCAGCTCGAAGCCCTTCAGCTCCGGCACATTGCTGCTGGGCTCGGCGAAGGGCGCCATCGCCTTCATCACATGCCGGTTCATCTTCACGCGCGCCGCGTTCGCCGCCTCCAGGACGCTGGCGGCCAGCTCCTGGGGGGACATGTCGCGGTACTTGTTCTCCAGGAACTCGATCCCGGTCAGCTCACCCTGCGGGCCCACCCTGGCGCGGACCGCGCGATCGGAGGAGAGCACCGCGAACGACGCCTGACGCAGCTCGCGCTCGGTGCGCGCGACCGCCTCCTGGGCCGCCTGGAGTTCGGCCATCGCCTTCTCCAGACGCTTCTCCAGCGGTTCCGTCACGCCCGCTCCGCCCTTCTCCGTCGGTCTCTCCGCAGGTCCGTCAACTTCCCCGCCGATCTTGCCTGTTGAGGGCTCGGTTGGGGAAGCCGGGGCCGGGTGGGATTCGTCTCTCCCCGGTGGTCACGCCGGACCAGCACCCTGGTCACCGCCCGATGACGGCCGGGGTGCCGCCCTCCTCGGTGCCCCACACGTCCTCGTCCTCCTCCAGATAGTCGGCGGAACTGGTGGACCTGCGGCCCGGCTGCGCCTCCTCCTCGGGGGAGTCGCCGCCACCGGTGGTCGTCACCCGGGCGGCCGGGGTCAGGAAGGTGTCACTGTCCTCCTGACGGTTCCACGGACTGCGCCGACGGCGGTTGCGGCGCTCACTCTCCTCCGCCGCGTCGACCAGGACGGCACGCACCCGCTCGCCGTTGCCCTTGTCGCCGCCCGCGCCCATGCCGCCCATGCCGCCGCCCATCGGCATGCCGGGGCTGCCGGGCATTCCGGGGGCGCCAGGGGTGCCGGCCACGGCGGCGGCCGGACTGAGCGGGGTGGCCGTGCTGTCCGAGAGGGGTGCGACTCCCGACGCGCTGAAACCGTCCGAGGACGACAGGGAGTCCGCCCCGGAGAGGCCGCCGCCGGACGCCCCGGTACTCACGCCGCCGCTGAGGCCCAGGTCGGAAAGGGGCACGTCGCGGGAGGTGGTGCCGTCGCCGCCGCCGATCCCGTTGAGGTCCCCGAGGCCGTCGAGGACGCTCGAACCGTCGTCGCCTCCGGACGAGTTGAGGTCGTGCAGGTCGACCGTCTCGGTGTTGCCCTGCGCGTCGGTGACGGTGGCGATTCCGGTGTCCGGGTCGATGACCTGGGTGCTGCCGTCCGGGAAGGTGGTAGTCAACTGGCCGTTGTCCAGGATGGTGCTGGAGCCGTCCGAGTTGGTCACCTTCGCCCCGTGGGTGAGGTCGGTGGTCGTGGTCGTGCCGTCCGCGTCGGTGGTGGTGAGCAACCCGCTGTCCGGGTCGAACGTGGATGTGCTGCCGTCCGCGAACGTGGTGGTGAAGTCGCCGCTGTCGTCGAGCTCGGTGCTCCCGCCGGTCGGGGTCTGCAGGCCGGAACGGTCGCTGTTGAGGTCGCCCAGGTCGCCGATCGTCTCGGTGGTGATGCCGGAGTTGATGTCGCCCAGATCACCCAGATCGTTCAGGTCACCGAGCCTGTTCCGGCTGTTGAGATCGCCCAGGCCGCCGAGGTTCTCGGTGGTGGTGGTGCCGTCCGGGTCGGTGGTG
>NZ_JABZEE010000101.1 GCF_013387495.1 Streptomyces sp. PKU-EA00015
CGGATGATCTTTGAAGACGGACCCTAGCCAGACCTCGCACCGTGCCCGAGCCAGCGAACACGACGCGGTCCCGGGCACGCGCGGCAAGCAGCCGCACCACGAGAGCGTCGGGCGCCGCGCAATCTACAGGTAGGCGTCGAGTCCCGGGGACGCGCTCTGTGGTCGTTCTCCCGGGCGCCGGCGCACGACAGCCCTGGCGTCATGACCGATTCGCCCCCAGCTACCGGCCGGTGAGGGGCCCGGCTTGCGAGGAAGGCCCGGCGCCGCCGGAGCCGGTCACGGCGCGGGATCCGGCAGCGGCAGGAGGCGTTCGGCGATTCCCGCGCTTTCGACGGCGGACAGCTGCTCCAGATCCAGCGGCCTGCCCTCGAACTCGCGCCGGGCAGCCTGGCGCAGAGCCCACACCCCCTTAGCCATCCCGTCGGCGGCCGGACGGTAGTCGGGCCAGGCCAGAGGCATTCCCTGTGCCACGGCGTCGCGGACATCCAAGAGAGTGCGGAACGCAGCCTCGCTCGCGAGCACCATCTCCGGGGATCCTGTGACCAGCAATCGTTCCCGCGCAGGGTAGAGGCCGGAGTCCCGCATCGCCTCAGGGACGCAGGCGTTGCCGTCCCGGTCGCCGACGGAGATGGCGTGCAGGGCGTCGTTGGCCCGCACGACCGCCAAGACGAAACCGAGGTAGGCGTCGTGACGCAACTCGGTGAGGACGGCGGCACGTTCCCGACGAGTCCTTATCGACTCGGCAAACAAGGTTGCGGCGAGCGCGATGACCGCTCCGAGTGTCACCGCCAGCAGTGAGATCATCTGCGACCTCTCCCTTTGAGAGAAGCGACAAGAGCCGTTGTCGTCACTCACACCTGCTGCAGCCGCACGGTTCCAGCACCAAGGAACCATTCTTGGCTGATCGGCCGCTGATGCCGTGCATCCTCGGTTGTTTCGGCAGGTGTCGGCGTACACATCAACGTGCTCAGCCGCGTACGGATATACGTGCTCAACTCCCGGCAGACCGGTCAAGGAAATCTGATGGGAGGTTGCGCTCTCAGTGATGGCCTCTGGTCGCCCGGTGATGGGTCGAGCGGATGAGGACGGAGACCAGGGCAGCCAGGTCTGCCGCGCCGGCGGCGTCGTCCGCGTAACGCGTAGTCTGCAAGGGGCCGCTCTGATCCAGCCGAACTCCTTCCAGCTCCAGGACGTAGGCGAGGGTGAGCATGGCAAGGCGGGCGTTGCCATCCGGGAAGGGGTGGAAGAAGGCCACGTCCAGGTAGGCCCTGGCCGCACGGGAGGCCAGAGGGACTCTCGGGTCGGCGCTATCGCGCAGACAGTGCTCAAAGTCCCGCTGAATGTACGGCGTAAGTGCGTAGCGTTCACGGCCCCCCTTGGCGAAGGCGTCGCCTTGTCGGAACGACACCTCGGGCTGGCCGAGGACAAGCCGCTGCCATTCAGCCAGAAGCACGCAGGTGAGGGGGCGCTTACGGGAAGCGTCCACGCGCGATTGAGCCAGGGCAGCGAGCAATCGGTCGCCTCGAGCCGGATTCGAGGAACGGCCTCCCGCATCGCACCAGGTGCCGAGGCCGTCCACGGTCGCCTCGACCGGAGCCGGCGTCTCACTGACCGCCGCAGCCCAGTCGACCCCGTTCCTGACACGGCACCAGGCGGCCAAGGCGTCAGCGGTCACGGTAAGGCTGCTCTCCGGTCAGGCCTACGGCGAGATCCTCTCCTACGGAGTCGACCAAGATCCGCGACGGTTCCGTCCAGCTCTTGAACCGTCCACCAATCGCAGTGTCGACCGCGTCCTTCGCACTTTCCGGCCCCATGCCCGTGGAAGAGAGGAACCACGTGAGCACCGTGCGGCAGAGCCCGTACCAGCCGCATTCGGCACCCGTGCGGTCCACTACCACCGTCACCAGTCGGGTAGCTGCCCGTTCCAGCTGCCAGCTGCGCTCCTCGGCATCCGCCCCGGCGGGCGGCGCCAACTGCGCGAACCGCTCGGCCAGATCCTCCAGCCAGTCGCGCCACTCCAGCAGCGACGCGACAACCTTGGCAGCCGTCGCTGCCGGCTCGCCTATCGAATGGGAGTCGCAGCACCAGCTGGTGACGATGCCACCACCACCGCCCTCGCCGACCGCCCAGTGCCATCCGCAGGCCCACCGGCCGTACCGGGCTGCCAGAAGCGCCGTGACCTCGGTGGTAAAGCAATGTCTCTCTTCCCACCCGGCACCGGCAGGAGGAACCATCGAGGCAATCACTGTGGCGACCTGAGAGCCCTCCTCATCGTCCCAGTCGAAGGCAGTTAGGTCGGGATCGACGGCAGACCACGGCAACCAGGCCGGAGCAAGCTCGTAATTGACGGCCGTGGCGTTCCTCCAGAAGCGGGCAGGGCAAGGTAAGGACAACTGAGCGATTCGTGCCAACTTCTCGCGGCTTTGTCACACAAGTTTCCGACCCGCCGATCTACTGTCGTGGCGCACAGTGCGGCGCTGCCAGGCCATCTGCTCCGCGCGATGCGGCGGCACTCGACCGGGCACGTTCACCTGTACGCGGCTGAGCACTTCGAGGTGTACGCCGACACCAGGTGTGGACGCTCACGTAATTCCCCAGCTGCTGACGTGAGCCGACGGTGAGGCGGTCCGTGTCAGTCCCACCAGAGCACGACGAGAAGCTGCCGTTGGGATGCAGCACGGTAGAACTTGCGCAGGGCGTTGAAGTGCCCCAGCACGTACTTCTTCGGGCCACCGGCGATCTTGTCTGCGCCGTTGCCGATCAAGGAGGCGGCCTCTGCTTCGTCTGTCGGCAGGGCGGCCAGGAGGGCCGGAAAGTCAATCTGCCCGAGCAGTTCCGCAACGCGAGCCACTTGCGCCGCTGAGAGGGCCGCAGGCGCTGGCCCGAAGGGGGCGATGGCATGCGGATGGGTGTTGAGGAAGGCGAGGTCGATGGCGGTGCCGCCGTCGAGAGCCTGCCGGAGAGCGTTCCGATGGACGCCGTCGAGGCCTCCCAGCTCGCAGACCCGTTCGAGCAGGAACGGTGCCCAGTCCAGGTCGAGGACGTCCGCCGACGGTGGATCCCAGAGAGGATCTCCATCCGGCGATGCGTCGGCTGACTGGCGGCAGGAGGCGAGATACTCCGCCGGGATGCGGGCGAGTTGCTGAGTGACGGCCATGACGGCAGTATCCCGACGACGTCCACCGGTTTCCCTACTCGGTCTTGTCGGTGGGGTTCCTGGGCCGCTTGTTCGGCCGGTAGCTGGGCCCGTTCATGATCACCTGGTGGCTGGTATTGATGAGCCGGTCCAGGAGGGACTCGGCGACGACGGGTCGGGGAAGAGGGGATACCAGTCGCTGGGCGCCCTGTTGCTGGTGATGATCAGCGAGCGTCCCTGCCGCTCGGAGACGAGCTCGTAGAGGTCGTCGGCCTGGGCCGCGGACAGCTGCCGCATGGCGAAGTCATCGAGGATGAGGAAGTCGGGGCGAACGAGTTCGCGGACGTGTTTCTCCCAGGTGCGGTTCGCGTGGCCGCCGGCCAGGTCGGCGAGGACGCGGCTGGGGCGGCGGTGTATCCGGCGGGGCGGAGCTGATGATGACGACGTCGCGTCGCTCACGCCGTCGTCTCCGGCTTCGCCCGGGCGATCTCAGCGATCAGGCCCTCGACCAGGGTCTTAACCTCGTCGCGGATCGGGCGCACGCCCTCGACGCCCTGGTCGGCCGGATCGTCGAGCTTCCAGTCGAGGTAGCGCTTGCCGGGGAAGACGGGGCAAGTGTCGCCACAGCCCATGGTGATGCAGACGTCCGACTCGCGGACCGCGTCGATGGTGAGGATCTTCGGCGTCGCCCGGGAGATGTCGATGCCGACCTCGGCCGCCCAGGGCCGCTGCGGTGGCCGATCTGCATGACGCGGTCGCGGAGGCCATCGCGGACGCCTATTTCCGTCAAGGCGGCCGTGGCCGTGCGGGCCTGGAGGTGAAATGCGCGGACGTGGAGTGGCTCAAGTGGCCGTTGAGGACGTTTCAACGGCCCGCAGGGGCGGTTGGCAGGCGCGGCGGAAGTGCGTCGAGGGCATCCTCGGCCCCCACCCGGGACGCCTTGGGAGCTCGAGTCCGAGAGCCGCTTCAAGAAAGGGGCCGCCCGGGTGAGGCCGCGCCCACGGGCGTGGCTGATCCGTCGGCCCGTCGGGGAGCACACGCTTGTCAGAAGGTCAGGTCCCAGACACGTATGACGCCGTCCCGACCGGCGGTCAGCGCAACCGGACGATCCTGCATCATGGTGACCGTCACGGCTTCAACGCTCGCATCGTGGCTGATCAGCGGCGGCCCGACTTGTCGACCGCTGGCGAGATCCCAGATCCGCACGGTCCCGTCCTCGCCGCCAGTCACCACGACACCCCGGTCGCCGACCATGGCGACGTCCAAGGCGTTGATCCCGCCCTCATGACCGGTGGACGGTTTGTGAATCGGATCACCGTCTTCGTCCCCGGACAGGTCGAACATGTACACCTTCCCGGAGTCGGTGCCCGCCACGACGACGGGACCGGTCGTCGAGCTGGGAAAATACGACGGCGTGTGACCTCTGCTCGTCGCCCATATAGAACGACGCGACCTGCTCGCCATTCGCCACATTCCATACCTTCACCCCCTCTTCCCCACCTCCGACAACCAGCGAGCGGCCGCCGATCCATGCGGTGGCGAGACCCCAGATGGGGCCGGCGGCAAGCTCCACCGGAGGCTCCTCCCCGGACAGCCCCCACACCTGGACCCCGTCCCAGTGGGCTCCACTACTGGCCACGAACAGCGGTGGTCCCTCGCCCTTCACCGTGGCGATGGACGAGACGTAGGGCTCGCTGTAGGTAGTCCCGCGGAGCAACTCACCGCTGTCCAGGTCCCAGATGGCCGCTCCCTGTTCATCGCCACCGGCAGCGAGTACCACGCGCCCGTCGGAAACGGCCACGGCAACCGCGATATCGTTCTTGGCATCCGGGTACTCGGCGGCAAGTGGGTCCTCGGCGAAGGCGTACGCCAACGGCCCTCACGTCGGCGGCAACGACCTCATCACCATCGAATGCGTCGACGATGACTGCACCAACGCCACCCTGTGGCTCTGCACCGGCAACACACTCGGTGTCGCGCCGAACAACTGGCAGGACCAGACCGAACCCTTCGACCTGAACACCCGCGTCAACCTCGGCCTGCATGGCTGGAGGGACTACACCAACCTCGCCCTCGGCGACCAGAACGGCGACGGCATCCAGGACCTCCTCGCACGCGACCCCAGCACCGGCCAGCTCTACCTCTACCCCGGCCGAATCAACAACGGAGTGTTCTCGCTGGGCACCCGCTCCGTCTACGGGACCGCATCAT
This sequence comes from Streptomyces sp. PKU-EA00015, assembly GCF_013387495.1. GTDB lineage: Bacteria > Actinomycetota > Actinomycetes > Streptomycetales > Streptomycetaceae > Streptomyces. Next base: position 5,348 of record NZ_JABZEE010000101.1, read on the forward strand.
GGCAGCTCCGCCCGCACCTCGCCTCCCCCGGCAACGTCCAAGGCACAGTCAGTACAGCCAGCTACAGCGACCCTGACGCCGGCACCAGCATCACCTACCGTCAGTTCCAGCCCACGGCCAACGAAACCTACGGCGACCTGTGGGCCACCACACCCGCCGACCCTGACCTGACCGTCAGCTACGTCGACGACACCGGCGCCGCCAAGACCACCACCTGCCCCACCGGCTGCCTGCTCTTCTACCCTGGAGGACCCACCACCCACAGGCCACCCCGCCTCGTGGGCCTATCCAGCTGGAACACCACAATCGACGCCGATGGTGCGGAGCGAGCCTCGCCTTCCCGACGTGTCGTGTTCTCCGTACACAAGGCGGCAGAACACCGACTCTTCTGCGGGCCAGCTCTCCTGGTCAGAGGCAGGCCCGGCCGTCGAGTGCTGCAGAGCAGGGTCATTAGTTCCAGCACGACCCGGCACACAGAGCCTCGAGACCACGACGACCCGACAACACGATGAAGGATCTCCATGCACCGAAGAATGTGTCGTATAGCCGTCATGGGCGCAGCCACCGGTCTGCTCACCGCAGCCCTCGTCAGGCCCGGCCCGGCGATGGCCGAGGACGGACCGGTGGTCACCACACAGAACGAGGTGCTGCCGACCAACTCCCTCTGGTTCACCGGGGTGAACATCACCGGCGAGACCACGGCCAGAGGCCAACTGGTTCTGGCCTACGCGACCAGGCCGCTCGACGGCACGGGAGAGGACGCAGGATGGCCGTCCTCCTTCACCATGAACCACCACGAATGCCAGGAAATCCCCGGCTACAAGGCAGTGTTCACATGCAAGACGGGAATCGAGTATCAGCGCGCTCCGGAGTTCGTCGTGTCGACGGACGCAGCTGACATGACCACCGCCTACCGCGGATACGCATACGTTCCCTCGGGCGGTGACCTGGCCGAGGGCATCGAGGCTGCCCGCAACGCCGGTGTCAGGCCGGCCACGTCGACCTCGGGCATGTCGCAGGCCGTGATCAAGACACGCGAGCACGCAGAGCGCAACACAGTCGCCTTCGACCTGCCGAACACCCCTGCGGGGAAGACCGTGCAACAGCGGCTGCGCGTCCACGCGAACGACGCCGGAGATCTGAACCTCTACTTCCGCCCCGCCGAGGGACAGGTCGGATGGCGTCATGAGGACATCCGGATCGGAAACGTCACCACTGGCTCCGGCGCCTCGTGCACCGTCAACTGGCCCACGCTCGTCGACGGGGTCCTCAACCTCAAGTGCCGCCTGGAACAGGGCGACCACACCATCGGCTACGAACTCACCCCGGCACCCGGCATCCACGCCTGGCGCATGCAGGCCGTGACGATGTACGACATCTACACCCGCTCCGGTTTCGACGATCCCTTCGTGCGCCAGGCCGGGAATTTCTCCACCGAGGGCGCCCCCGTACTCCCGCGGCATCACCTTCTCGCCCGCGACACCACCGGGCAACTGTTCGTCTACCACGGCAAAGGCACGGCCACCACGCCCTTCTTCTCCCGCACGCTGGTCGGCGGCGGATGGCAGACGTACAACAAGCTCACTCGGCTCTCCCCGCTGGCCGAGGACCTGAAGTACTGGTCCGCCCCCGCCCCGGCCGGCAGCACACGCGGCCGTGGTGACCTCATCGCGCGGGACAGCGCCGGCAACCTCTGGTACTACGACCGGCAGTTCGCGTACGGCAAGCCGTATGCGACCCGCGTGAAGGTCGGCAGCGGCTGGAACATCTACAACCAGCTCACCGGCGCAGGCGATGTGAACCGCGACAGCCGCATGGACCTCGTCGCCCGCGATGCCTCCGGCGCCCTGTGGATGTACAAAGGCACGGGCAGCACCGGCAGCGCCCGGTTCGCCACCCGGATCAAGATCGGCACAGGCTGGCAGATCTACAACCAGCTCACCGCAGGCGCCGATCTCAACAGCGACAGCAGGCCCGACCTCCTCGCCCGCGACACATCCGGGTCCCTGTGGCTGTACAAGGGGACCGGTAGCGCCACCGCCCCGTACGCAACCCGGGTCAAGATCGGTGCAGGCTGGCAGATCTACAACCAGCTGTCCCTCACCGGTGACCTGACCGACGACGGCAAGGCCGACGCCATCGCCCGTGATGCCTCCGGCGTGCTCTGGCTGTACAAAGGCACAGGCAACGCCACCGCCCCCTTCGCCACCCGCACCAAGATCGGCAGCGGCTGGAACATCTACAACTCCATCCTCTGACCGAGCCTTCTTTGCCCTATGAACGAGCTCGCTGTCCTTCAAGGGCAGCGTCTCGTTGATCGCTCGCTGTCCTTGTCGCGGCAGTGGGGCAGGTAGGCGACGTGACGGCGCCGGTTCGTCGGTGTGGGTCATGGGCGGGGCGGCCTCGGCGCGGGGTGCCAAGGCCGCAGTGGTGGTCAGCGGTCGCGGAGGGCAGCTTCCTCGTCGGCTTCCTGTTCGCGTCCGGCGGTGCGGCAGACGTCGAGGAAGCCGTCGGCCGGGATGCCCTGGTTGATCACCGCGTGTAGGTGCTGAGCGAGCTTGTAAGTGCTGTCGGTGTCCAGGGCCTCGGGCAGAGACTCGGCTGACCGGACGCCGCCCTGGGACAGCCCGCGCCGACAAGGCGCCGCACGATGGCCACGACATTCGTGCCGGTGCGCGCAACCGCTGACATGGGCCGACGGCTGCGCGGTCGTCATCATCGACGCCTCGTCCACGACCGGGACGTCGATCCCGGAGAGTCCGCGGCCGTCTGATGCCCCGGCTCCAACCCCGAAGCAGCCTGATCGGGAGTTGCACCGAGCGATGTACAGTCCCTCAGACTGAGGTCGGGAGGACGACGTCGGAATGGTCGTGGATCCAGGACAGCCCACCGATGTCGAGGCGGGCGCGTGCACGGGTGACGGCGACGTAGGCGAGACGCGCTTCGGTCTCGTCGATGGGACCGGGGACAGGCCGGCCGTGGGCATCGTGTTCGTCGGTGTCGGCGGGCGGGTTGAAGTCGTCGGCGATCTTGACGGTGTTCCATTCGCGGCCTTTGGAGCGGTGGGCGGTGGAGATGGTGACGTCCGCGGAGGACTCGGGGATGAGCTGGTCGACTGCGGCGAGGATGGCGTCGGTGCCGTGCTGGTCGATGAGGTCGACGAAGGGTTTCAGGTCGCGGCCGGCGGGGTCGGTCTCTGCGTAGTCCTGCAGGTCGCTCCAGGTGGGGAACAGGAGGAGTTCTGGGTGCCAGGTGCGGCGGCCTTCTTTGAGGTCGCGGGCGGCGGTGGCCAGGGCGCGCAGGTTTTCCCCTCCCCCGGCCAGGGCGACGCGGTGGCCGGCTTTGAGATGGTGCATGACTTCGGTCATGGCGCCGACGTTGGTGCGGCACAGCACTGCCTGCGGGTCGGTGACAGGGGCGAGCTCGGTCGGGATGGTGGGGGTGCCGGTCAGGCGGATGGGAGCGTCGGCTGCCTGGAGCCAGCGGTTGGCTTCGTCGGCCAGGCGGGCGCCGAAGCGGAACGACTGGGTCAGGGTGAGGTGGGTGCCGTCGAAGCCGGTCATGATGTCGCGGGCGCCACGCCATCCGTAGATGGCCTGGGCTGAGTCGCCGACGATCACGATTTGGGCGTGGTCTCGCTGGGCGTTGATGACCTGTTCGAGGACGCGGTTGGTGTCCTGGGCTTCGTCAAGAAGGAGGTAGTTGCTTCGATAGTCGGGTCGGTGAGGGCCCAGATTTTGAGGTAGTGGTCGTGGTCGAAGCGGACGACGCCGTCGTCGGGATGCTGGAGGTCGGTCCACGCTTGCGGGCGAAGGGCAGGATGACCTCAGCGAGTTGGGCGTGGCGCTTGGGGTCGTCGAGGCCGCGTAGGCGTGGGACGTGGTGGCGGGTGAGAGTGCGGTCGGCTGAGTGACAGTAGTGGGTCACCGTCTTGAGCACGGCCTGGGAGAGGGCCTTGTGCGTGACTTCCCGGTTGCCGATGTGGACGGGTTTGGTGATGCCGAGGGCCTGGCCGGTGCGCCATCCGGCCTGGCGGGGGCCGCCCAGGCGGCGGGCGTAGCGGTGGCCGACGGCGGCGAAGGCGAGCGCGTGGGCGGTCTTGCAGGTGACAGTGGGTGGGAAGCGAGTGGCGGCGTCAAGCGCGATGGCCTTGTTGAAGGCGATGTAGCGGCCGCGGCGGTGTGGGGTGGCGGCGGCGAGCAGGGTGAGGGTGCTGGTCTTGCCGGTGCCTGCGCCTGCTTGGAGGGCGAGGTGGTCGCCGGCCTTGAAGGTGTCGGCGGCGGTGGTCTGTTCGTCGGTGGGGTTCAGCACCCTGCTGCTCCGTGCCTGGTGGTGGGCTGGTTGACGGTGCGGGCTGCCGCGGCCAGCAGCTGATGCGGTGTGCTCCAGGTCAGGAGCTCGTCGAGTGCGGCGTCGAGGCGCCGGGCTTTGTCCCGCTCGGCGTGCGCCAGGGCGCGGTGTACGGCGGCGGTCAGTTGGGCTTCGGTACTGCAACCCTCGCGACGTGCGGTGTCCTCGAGGTAGGCGTGGACACGCTCTGGGAGAGCGACGTTGACGAGGACGCCGCCAGTGGAGTCGGGGTAGTGCGTGGTCAGGATGTCGATCGGCAGCAGGTGCTCCAGGCGGGCCCGGGTGCCTCGAAGGGCCTTGCGGGCGGTCCTTCCCCGGGCGACGGGCATCAGCCGTGTGCGGTCGGCGTCCGGTGCCAGGGCCATGGCCTGGGCGGCGCGGCGGAGTTCGCCGGGTGTGGCCGGGCGGGTCGGGGTGATCTCGACGGCATGCAGGGGCATGGTTCACGCCTGGCCGCGAGGAGGACGCGTGGGGCAGGTGCGGGAGTTGGTGCGGCCCGTTCGCCGGGCGCTGTCGGGGAGGCGGTGGTGGATGTGGGCGTGGTGGAGCAGCGGGTCGAAGGGTTCCCAGTCGGTGAGGGCCAGGTCGGCGGCCGCGGGGACGGCTGCGTGGGTGGTGCAGCGTTGGGTGCGCCAGCGGATCTGGGTGTCGTAGGGCAGGTGGGTGAGGTCGTAGACGGCCATGTCACGGGCAGGCAGTGCGAGTTGCCCGTGACAGGCGGTGGTGGGCATGAGTGTCCAGGTGCCGCTGGGGTCGGCGGGGTCGAGGACGGGGTTGGTGCAGCGCTGTCGTCTGCGGGTCTGGGCGACACACTGGATGGCGTCGATTGGGCAGGCGGCGAGGTAGCGGCCGTAGAGGATCTGCACGATGGGCCTGGCCGGCCGGCATGCCGCGGCAGGTGAGGACGGCTCGGCTTCGGTGGTTGGGGTGAAGGCGCCGGTGTCGAGCAGGCGGCGGGTGCGCAGGGCGAGACGCCGGCGCAACTCTCCCAGGGGAGGTGTCAGCTGCTCTGGGGCCTCGTCTGCGGGGCAGAGCAGGGTGTGCGGGATGCGGCACCAGGCGGAGCCGTCGTGTGAGGGGTAAGCGACGCCGGAGGCAACGTGCCAGCGGTAGGCGGCAGGGACAGCTGCCGCGGGCATCTCGTGGGGGTGCAGGCCGATCGGGCGGCCGTGGGGACTGGTGTACCAGTCGGTGCGGTTTCCACAGGTACGGCATGGGCCGGGCTGGGCGGTACGCAGCAGACGGCTGGGGCTGTCGGCAGCGACGCGGAGGGAGCGCAGCGGCCGGCGAGTGGTGGGGGTGCCGTCCCAGTGGCGGCCAGGCGCGGCGGTGTGGCGGGGATGCATGGCCGCGAGGGTGGCAGCGACGCGCCGTAGGGGCGGTGAGCGTGCCGTCGATCTCACGCCAACGGCGCAATCGGGGGGAAGGTGGGACCGGTTGCCGTACGGGTGTCTTATTTGAGGGACTCGTTCGGGTGGTCTCGATGGTGTGGCTAGTCGGCGGTGCCGGCGGGCGGGGTGTGGCCTTCGCAGAGGGCGCCGAGGAGGTGGTCGATGGACACGTCGAGGGCGTGGGCGAGGGCGTGCCAGCTCTTGAGGGTTCCGATGGTGTGGCCTTGCTCGATGTCGATGAGGGTGCGTCTGGCCAGGCCGCTGCGGCGGGCGAGTTCGTCGTAGGTCCAGCCTCGTTCGCTCCTCAGGCGCGCCAGCTCCAGGCGTAGCGCGGTGAGGTTCGGGTCGGGCGGGAAGATCGTCACCCCACCATCCGAAGGTGCAGACCCCTGCCCTGTCAGTGCAGACCTCTGCCCTATTTCTGCAGGTGGCCGCACGTGGCGCAGTGCAGATGTCTGCACTACGGTGTGCGGCCGCCGCCACTCCCCCGCGGCCGAGCAGCACCATCACGCACGGCTGAGCGCCGGCGCAGAAGCAGGAGGACCGCGCAGATTATGAGGCTGTGCCCCACGCACCCCTTGGTGCCCCGCACCTGGACGGTGGAGCTGCGCCCCCATCCAGGCGGCCCCACGCTGCACTGCCACCGCTGCACCACGATCGGCCAGCGTCCGGGCGCGCAGGGCGGACGTCCGGCGGCCCTCGCTCATCTCGCCGGTCATGCACGCCGCGACACGCTTCCCGCGCATCTGCGTACCTGCCAGTGCCATGAGCGCGGCTGCCGATGGCATCCGCGGCCCGCGGATGCGCCGGCCCGGTTCTCCTCGTCCTTGCGCAGGAACGGGGAGGCCGGGTGTGGCGATTGGCAGATGTGTGCGCCGCCTGCGCCGCGGCCACCCCCCATGCCGCCGTGGTCCCCGACACCGCCCTCCTTGCACAGCGGTCGGCAGGGCCGGCTCCTCGGCCGGGGATCATGAACCGTCTCGAGCTGCCGGAGCGGGTCCTCGTCCGGGACACACTGGCCTCCTTGTATGTATGCCTGCCCGAGGACGTCGGCGCGCCGGCGCGATTGCTGGCCGTGCAGTGCGCGCTACGCGCCGGCGCAGGCGGCCGGCTTGCACTGCCGGCCGGCCTGTTGCGCGGCATGCGGCTCGGCTCGACGCTGACCCCGTGGTGCGAACTCGAGGACGCGCACTGGCTCATGCGGCTCACAGCATCAGCAGGACCTGTGTGGGTGCAGCTCCTGAGCCACCACGGCCCGCATCCCGCCCGGCACCGGCGGGCCCCGGGCAGCAGACTGGGCGCTGCGCACCGCCCGGGAGTACGGCGCCGACGACTACGACCCCAACACAGCCTTGATGGCTCTGGCCCTCGCCGCCTGCCGATCTCCGCATGCCGCCCAGAGCCTGGCGGACCGTGAAGTCCTGGCCCGTGCTCGAGGTCTCACGCCTGTGGAACTGACCCGTGCGGTAGGCCGCCTGCGGGCAGGCGACCTTCCCGATCGCTGACGCTTCCCGCCCTCGCGGGTGTCGTGCGCGAGCGGAAGCCAGTTGCTGCGGGCAGATCCGCCGACAAGGCAAGCGCGGCGGGGCTCTCGGTCATCGGGCGGCGGATCCGGCAGTCGCCTGGGCGAGGCAGCGGACTTTGGGAAGCCTGTGTGATGAGCCGGATGTGCTTTGTGGTCCCGAGGGACGCTAGGGTCAGCCGCGTGACGCTCCTGGAGACGCAGCATGTGGACGCCCACGTCGACTACTTCGGGCTCAGCCTGCAGGACGCCGATGACGGTTGGCTGCCGGCGATGTTCCCCGAGGGGTTCACTCAAGGGCCGTTCCTTTCGGAGCAACCGGGGCGTGTCGACTTCACGAGTGCCGGACACACGCAGACCGTGTCCTTCGATGCCGAGATCTGGAGCGGTCCCCCGCCAGTGCCCGACGGTGTATGGGACGAGTCAGCGACCGCCCGCATCGAATGCCGCTCCGGCGAGCTGCGGCTGTGGGCAGTGGCAGGCGGTCCGGCCCCGCAGGGCATCGTTCTGCCGCACGCATCGGCGACATGGAATGTGCGCGTGCATTGCCGAGGCCGTGTCGCCGCGGCGGAGGCGTGTCTCGTCGGCGTTCCTCATGGAGTCGAGCAGTACCTGGCCCAGTTCTGGCCTGTCTGATTCCTGGGGTGGGCCGCTGTCTTCAGCGGCCCACCCCAGGACTGGTCAGCCAGTGATCTTGACCAGGTATCCGTCGTCGGGTCCGTCGAGCAGTCGGTACTTGGAGTAGAACTGACCGAGCAGGTTGCCGGCGTTTCCGTTCTCGGCCCCGTCCAACGCCATGACACTGAAGTTGTTGGGCAGCTGGTGCGGGTCGTACTCAGAGGCCGCGCAGCCCTGGTAGATGGCGGCGAAGGGGTACTCGTCGCACTGCTTGCCGCCTTCGGCGTAGTTCGCGCCGAAGTACTTCACGCAGTTGCTGACGGCGATGGCCCGGTTCCTGTCGCGGCGGGCGCTGTCGACGTACAGGCGGGTGAGCGGTTCGTCCGTGGTCTGGCCCGGGACCTTCTTGGTAGAGCTCGGCGGCTGGGTCTGGCCCGGAGTCTTGAACGCCTTCTCGATGTGCAGAGCGACGGCCCGCTCGGGGGCACCTGTGGCCTTGCTGTAGTACAGCGTTCCGAGGTAGCTGAAGGTGGCTGCTCCGCCGTTCGCGCTGTTGGCGAGATAGTTCGCCTTGTCCCAGCGCGGAGCGAGCATGAAGATGTCGCCGCCGGTCGCGCCGCCCAGCTTCCAGGGTGCGGGTGCGGCCACGCTTACGGACGGCTGATAGACCGCGAAGATACTTTCGGTGGATCCGTTCGATCCGACGCCGTTGGCTGCCTTGACGGTGGTCGTCACACTGCCGGCGGCCTGGAACTGGGTCCATGTCCGGGTGCTGGGCATGGCTGTTCCGCCGTACGAGTAGGAAACGTTCGACGGCCAGCTCTTCGCTATCTGTCCCTTCAGCGTGATGCGCAGGCCCGGGGCTCCGGTTGTCCCCACCGTCGCCATGTTCATCACGTGGTAGGTGAACTGGATCTGTCGGCTGTTAAGCGGGATGGTGCCGACGACCACGACGTCGAAAGCACCCTCGCCGACCGGCCTGCCGTCCCTCAGCCACATCTGCAGGTAACTGGCGCCCGAGCAGACAGCAAACCGGGACTTGAGGAAGAACTTGCTCGTCGACCCCAGAGCGTTACGGCACTCACTACCCGTCATGCTGCGCGACGGCTCCGGGTAGGTGATCGCGGCAGGGCCCATCGTGCTCACCCGTGCTGCGGCTTGTGGCGGCTCGGCGACGGCCGAAAGCTGTGTGTCCTTCTGCGGGTAGCGAGCAGCTGGACCGACTGTTTCATGAGCGACTCGTGCCTGGCCCTGTTCTGCGGCAAGGCCCCTGATCCTCTTGAGGGCCGCGTCCCCGCTCCTGCGCGCATCGCCCAGTTGGTACTGGCCTAGCGGCAGAACGTAGGTCTCCACTACAGGTGAACCGGAGTCGGCCGCGCGGGCCGTGCCGGCCGGTACCGCAAGCGATGAGAAGAGAAGTGCGACAAGGAAAGACACTAATGATCTCCGCGACGGCCTCGCTGCGGATATGAGCATGAGGGACCTACTCCGTCCAGGTTGCTCTGACTATGGGAGCACCAGTTCCCGGCTCAGGTGAACCTGACAGTTCAGGACGGCCTGGCGCATACTCTTCGATCTCGGCTTGATAGGTCGATTCGACCCGCATCGCGGCCGTGTGGTGTCTGATGGGCAGTCATCAGAGGCGGAGAGCCGCCCTGACGGTATAGGCAGCACAGGCGCGAACATTCCCAGTTGAGGCGGCCTGGAGCCCATCCGTGAACTCCTGCCGTGCACCGACGCCCTTCGCCCCATCTGCCGGTCCTTCAGTGCTCCATGCCGAGCGAGACGCAGGACCGCTTGCGAGTGCCCGGCGGCTTGCTGTGCGCCATGCGACTGGGTCTCACGGCAGCACCGTTGCATGAGCTGGAGGACGCGCACTGGCATCTGGCTGCGGTGCATCAGCTGCTGCTGGTTGCGCTTGCAGCCTCTGCGCCCCGCGGGCAGATGCGCGGCCCCACAGCCAGGAGATGGCAGATGCTGGATCCGTCCTGCTTGAGTCCCGGGTGCTGGCTTCCTGACTGCTCGACGAGTTCTCGCAGGTTGTGGCATGGACCTGCGCTCCTCGACCCCGCGATGGGAATTTCGGCCGGCGGGCTGCACCGATCCATGTCCGTGAAGGCACTGGCTCTGCACTGCCGGACGAACGCTCAGGTCGGCGCGTCATGCGAGTGAGTGGGGCCTTGGCGAGGATGCGGCCGACCTTCCGGAGGCGCTTTTGCAAGTACTCGGCCTCGCCTGCCGACCGCCGGAGCGTGGCGCCCTCATCCATCAAGGCCTTGTCCAGCCGCTCCAGAGCGCGCTCTGCGGCGTCGACGGCTTCCACGACGGGATCAGGGGCCTCCTTCGATACAGGAGCTGTCCGGGAGTCGTCGGGCTTTTGCCGGTGCGGGGATCGACGGCTGGTGAGCGTGGATCTCCCGCCAGCGAACGGCACCGGCACGGCGGCGGTCGTAAGGGTCCGTCTCGGTGGCGGCTGACTCGATGGCCTTGGCCTCGGGCCGTACTCCTTGGCGGCCTTCACCGAGGGCTACCGACGGAATGGCTTGACCT
>NZ_JABZEE010000102.1 GCF_013387495.1 Streptomyces sp. PKU-EA00015
CTCTAACCAACTGAGCTAGCGGCGCCTCTTTGCCTGCCGCTCGGAGCGGCTGACTCATTAATAGTACCTGGTCCCGAGGGGTGCTCCCGACCACCTGGGACCGGAGGCGGGTCGCGGCCCTATATCGCCAGCGAGAGCACCACCGGGGCGGCCCTGCGGTTGAGCGTGTACGCCGCCGAGCGCAGCCGGTGGGCGTGCTCGATGGGCAGGGAGAGCGCCAGGCAGCCCACGGCCGAGCCCGCCGTCAGAGGCACCGCGGCGCAGACCGTGCCCACCGCGTACTCCTGCAGGTCGAGGACGGGGACCGTCGGCGGCTGGGCGTCCAGCTTCGAGAAGAGCAGCCGCTCGCTGGTGATCGTCCGCGAGGTCAGGCGCGCGATCTTGTGGCGCGAGAGGTGGTCACGGCGGCCGTTCACGTCGAGCTGGGTCAGCAGGCACTTGCCGACCGCGCTGGCGTGGGCGGCCGAGCGGAAGTCCACCCACTCGTTCACCTTCGGCGTGCGCGGGCCGTCGGCGAACTGGGTGATCTTGACCTCGCCGTCGATGTAGCGGCTGATGTAGACGGCGGCGCCCACCGAGTCGCGCAGCTCGGTCAGGGTCTCCTGGAGCTTGGCCTCCAGGGCCTCCTTGCGGGTGGCGCCGGAGCCGAGCAGGACCAGGGAGTCGCCGATCACGTACGCGCCGTCGGCGACCTGCTCCACGTATCCCTCGCGGCGGAGCATGGCGAGCATGGGAGCGAGATGACCGGCGGGCAGGCCGGTCTCGCGTGCGATCTGGACGTCGGTGACACCGCCACCGTGCTTGGAGACCGTCTCCAGGACGCGCAAGACGTATTGCACCGAGTGGAACGGCGCGGTCGGCTCGGGCTTCAGCGCCACGGTTTCCCCCTAGCAGGTTGTGACCGCAAGCTTCCGTACCACGATACCGGCCAAGAGCCGTTTCGGAGTGGCCTGTTGGCGTAAATGCCGGGCGCCCCAGCAGCCTGTGCTGGGGCGCACCACCTTGGCATATGCCAGAGTCACGCCTTACCGGCAGAGCGAGTGGTCAGAGCACCGCTCCGAGGAATTCGCGCGTGCGTTCGTGCTCCGGATCGGAGAAGATTTTTTCCGGCGGACCGGACTCGATGACCTTGCCGGAGTCGAACATCAGGACATCGTCAGAGATGTCCCGGGCGAAGTTCATCTCGTGCGTGACGCACACCATCGTGATGTCCGTCGTGCGCGCGATGTCCCGCAGGAGATCCAGCACGCCCGCCACGAGCTCGGGGTCGAGTGCCGAGGTCACCTCGTCCAGCAGCAGCACCTGCGGCCGCATCGCCAGCGCCCTGGCGATCGCCACCCGCTGCTGCTGGCCGCCCGACAGCTGCGTCGGCTTCGCGTCGGCGCGGTCGCCGAGCCCCACCAGGTCCAGCAGCTCCCGGGCCCGGGCCTCGGCCTCGTCCTTGGACAGGCCGAGCACCCGCACCGGCGCCTCGGTGATGTTGCGCAGCACGGTCATGTTCGGGAACAGGTTGAACTGCTGGAAGACCATGCCGATCTTCTTGCGCGCCTCGCGGCGCTCCTTCTCGGCGGCCGGGAACAGCCGGCTGCCGTTCACCTGGATCGTGCCCTCGTCGGGCGTCTCCAGCGTCATCAGCAGCCGCAGGATCGTCGTCTTCCCGGAGCCGGACGGGCCGATCAGGGTGACGTGCCTGCCGGACCGCACCGAGAAGCAGAGATCGTCGAGGACCGTGCTGTCGCCGAATCTCTTGGTGACGTTCTCGAACCGGATCAGTTCGTCGGGCGTGGTGGCGTTGGTGTCAGCGGACAAGACGGCGCTCCAGGGCTCGTACGAGAAGAGATGCCGGATAGGCGATGAGGACGAAGGCGAGACCGATCACGGTCAGCGGCTCGGTGTACTGGAACGTCGAGGCGCTCTCCAGCCGCGACTGCTGGAGCATCTCCAGCACGCCGATGGCGGCGAGCAGCGGAGTGTCCTTGAGCATCGCGATCACGTAGTTGCCGAGCGCCGGGGTGATCCGGCGGACCGCCTGCGGCAGGATCACCGCGAACCAGGTGCGGTGGGCGGGCAGGCTCAGGGCCGTCGCCGCCTCCCACTGCCCGGGCGGCACGGCGTCGATACCGGCCCGGTAGACCTGCGCGGTGTACGTCGAGTAGTGCAGTCCGATCGCGATCGTGCCGGTGGTCAGGGCGGAGAACTGGATCCCCCACTCCGGCAGCACGAAGTACAGGAAGAACAGCTGCACCAGCAGCGGGGTCGTGCGGACGAACTCGGTGACGAGATTCACCGGCCACCGCACGAAGCGGTTCGGCGCCCGGAAGGCGATGGCCCACACGAGGCCGAGCGTGAACGAGATCAGCGAGCCGAGCACCAGCACCTGCAGGGTGACCAGCACACCGTCCCAGAAGCGTGGCATGAAGTCCGCGACCGCGGACCAGTCCCAGGTCACTTCGCCGCACCCCCCGTCACGGTGGCGCCGGCGGTCTCGGCCCCGGCACGCCCGGAGAGCATGCCGCCCAGCAGGCCGGGCTCCGTCTCGATGCCGATGTTCCGCTTCGTCCTGCGTTCCAGGGCCTTCATGGACCGGGTCACCGCGAGCGCGAGCAGGAAGTAGATCACCAGGCTGATCGTGTAGATCTGCGCGCTCTCCTGGGTGGCGAGCCGCACCAGATACGCGGCGAACGACACGTCGCCCACCCCGAGCAGCGACACCAGGGCGGTGCCCTTGAGCAGCTCGATCAGCAGGTTGCAGAACGGCGGGATCATCTCGGGCACCGCCTGCGGCAGCAGGATCAGCCGCATCCGCTCCCAGGGCGTGAGGCTGAGCGCGACCCCCGCCTCGCGCTGCGCCTTGGGCACCGCGTTCAGCGCGCCGCGCACGATCTCGGCGCCGTACGCGCCGTACGACAGGCCGAGCGCCAGCACCGCGGCCCACATGGGCACCAGCTGCCAGCCCATGAGCGGCGGCACCACGAAGAACAGCCAGAACATCAGCACCAGCGCCGACGTCCCGCGGAAGATCTCGGTGTACGCGCCCGCCAGGAAACGGACGGTGCGCGAGCGGTGCGTGCGGGCCGTGCCGACGCCGAAGGCCACGACCGCGGCGAGCACGGTGCTGTAGACCAGGAGTTGAACGGTGATCCAGATACCGGGGAGCACCCAGTTCTGCCAGAGTCCGGCTGTCATTTCTCGCACAGCTCCTCGGCAGTCAGGGTGGTCATCTCGCTCTCCGTGAAGCCGAACGGCTTCAGGATGCGCAAGAGTTCACCGCTCTTCTTCATCTTGTGGATCTCGACGTTGAACGCGTCGCGCAGGTCGGTGTCGGTGGGGCGGAAGGCGAAACCGCCGCCGTCGATCTGCTTCTTGCCGTCCACGACGGCGGCGAACGGCTCGGTGGCCTCCGCCCGGGTGCTCTTGCGGACCACCTCGCGGGCGGTGAGCGCGGTGCCGGCGAAGACGTCGACGCGGCCGGACTCGACGGCGTTCAGCCCGGCCACCTGATCCTGAAGGATCACGATCTCCTTCTCGGGTATGCCGGCCGCGACCGCGTACCCGATCTCCGCGTAGCCCGTACCGGTCGCGAGCCTCGCCTTGGCCCGCACCACGTCCTCGTACGTCCGCAGGTTCTTCGGATTGCCCTTGCGCACGATGAACGAGTCGAGCATCTGGTACTCGGGGTCGGCGAAGACGACCTGCGCGCACCGTTCCTTGTTGATGTACATCCCGGCCGAAACCACATCGAACTGCTGGGAGTTGAGCCCGGGTATGAGGGAGGCGAAGTCGGTGGCGACCGGCTGCACCCGGTCGATGCCGAGCCGCTTGAAGATGACCCGGGCGAGCTCGGGCGCTTCGCCCGTGAACTCGCCCTGGTCGTCCACATAGCCGTACGGCACCTCCCCGGCGATGCCGAGGCGCACCGTGCCCTGGGACTTCAGGCGGGCCAGCGCGTCGCCGGACGGCACCCGGCCGCAGCCCGCGGCGCCGACGGCGGTGAGCGCGCCCGCCGCCGCGGTGCCGAGCAGCAGGGAGCGTCTGCTCATCGATCGTGGTTGTCTTCTACGAGCCATGGGCGCGCGGCTACCCGGGGCGCTCACGGGTATGCGTAGGAAATGGCCGACCGATACCTGACCGTTGCCCTGGACCGGCGCGGAGTGCGGTGCACCGCCCGGCTCCTGACCGACAAGGCCCCGCTGACCTGCGCGGCGGTGTGGGACGCGCTTCCGCTGTCCGCGGACGTGTACCACGCGAAGTATGCGCGCAATGAGATCTATGCCCTTTTCCCGGCCTTCGCGCCCCAGGAACCGCCGCTGGAGAACCCGACGGTGACTCCGATCCCCGGCGACCTGTGCTACTTCACCTTCACCGACGTGCAACTGGGCACGTCGTCGTACGGCTACGAGAGCCGCGCCGCCCCCGTGACGGTGGACCTGGCCCTGTTCTACGAGCGCAACAACCTGCTGCTGAACGGGGACACGGGGTGGGTGCCGGGGATCGTGTGGGGCACGGTGGTGGAGGGCCTGGAGGAGATGGCCTCGGCCTGCCAGGACCTCTGGCGCACGGGCGCGTCGGGGGAGACGCTGAGCTTCCGGCGCGCCTGACGCCCCGGGGGGCGCTGCCCCTACCCCAGCGCCCCCGGCCCCGGGACCCCTGCCGCGCCCGACTCGTACAACGCGTGGGCCACCCGCAGCACCAGGCCGTCCGCGTACCGCGGGCCCACCAGCTGCGTGCCGATCGGCAGCCCCTCCGCGTCCAGCCCGCACGGCACCGTCGCCGCGGGCTGCTGCGTCATGTTGAACGGGTACGTGAAGGGCGTCCACCCCGTCCACCGCCGGTGGCCCGACCCCGGCGGGACCTCCACGCCGGCCTCGAACGCCGTCAGCGGCAGCGTCGGCGTGACCAGCAGGTCGTACGCCGTGTGGAACCGCGCCATCCGCCGGCCCAGGTCCGCCCGTACGTCCACCGCCGCCAGGTACTCCAGCGCGCTGCGCCGCGCGCCGATGTCGCAGATCTCCCGCAGGCCCGGGTCCAGCTGCTCCCGCTGCCGGGGCCCGAGGTGCTGCACCAGCCGGGCCGCGCCGGTGAACCACAGGGTGTGGAACGCCTCGACCGGGTCCGTGATGTCCGGATCGGTCTCCTCGACGTACGCGCCCAGGTCGGCCAGCGCCGTGACCGTCCGCCGCACCGCCGACGCGACCGCGGGGCGGACCGCGACCTGACCGCCGAGAGTGGGGGAGTACGCGATCCGCAGGCCCTTCACCCCCTCGCCGAGCCCGTGCCGCACCTCGCGTGCCGGCCCCAGATGGGACCAGTCCCGCCAGTCCTCGCCGCTCATCACGTCGAGCATGAGCGCCGCGTCCGCCGCGTCCCTGGTCATCGGCCCGATATGGGACAGGCTGCCGAAGGGGCTCGTCGGATACACCGGCACGCGCCCGTACGTCGGCTTCAGCCCGAAGATCCCGCAGAAGGACGCCGGGATGCGGACCGACCCGCCCCCGTCCGTGCCGACCGACAGCGGGCCCGCGCCGAGCGCCACCGCCGCCGCGCCGCCCCCGCTGGAGCCGCCCGCGGTGCGCGAGGGGTTGTACGGGTTGCGCGTCACGCCGTGCCGCGGCGAGTCCGTGACCCCCTTCCAGCCGAACTCGGGCGTCGTCGTCCTCGCGAGGAACACCGCGCCGTGCTCCCGCAGCCGTGCGACCGACGGGGCGTCCTCGTCCCAGGCCCGGTCCGCCCGCACGGTCAGGGAACCGCGCAGCGTGGGCACACCGCGCTGGAGGACGAGGTCCTTCACGGTGACGGGCACCCCGTCGAGCAGCCCCTGCGGCTCTCCCCGGCGCCAGCGTTCCGCCGACGCCTCGGCCGCGGCGAGTGCCGCGTCGGCGTCGGTCCGGACGAACGCGTTGACCAGCGGCTGCACGCTCTCGACGCGTTCCAGCGCCGCGCGGGTCGCGTCGACGGGGGAGAAGTCGCCCTGTGCGTAGCCGGCCAGCAGTTGACGAGCGGTGAGGTCAGTCAGGCGAGTGGTCATGCATGGGGACGTACCCACGTTTCTTGTCGACCACGTTCGGCAGGGGCTCTCCGGCCGCCCACAGCTCGTACATCCCGACGAACTGCTCGCTCAGCCGGTCCCGCCAGCCGACCGTGTCACCGCTCATGTGCGGGGAGACGATCAGCCCCGGAGCGTCCCACACAGGGCTGTCCGGCGCGAGCGGCTCGGACTCGAAGACATCGAGGGCCGCGCCGGCGATCCATCGCTTGTGCAGGGCGTCGAGGAGGTCGGCCTCGACGACGAGCGGTCCCCGGCCGACGTTGACGAAGCGGGTCGAGGGCTGCATCAGGCCGAAGCGGCGCGCGTCGAACATCCCCGCGGTCGCCTGCGTGAGCGGCGCCGCGCAGACCACCCAGTCGGCGCGGGCGAGCAGCGGGTCGAGGTCCTGCTCGCCGTGGATGCCGGGGCGGGCCTGACGGCCCACGACCGCCGTGGTGGCGCCGAGGGCCCGCAGGGCGCCGGCGACCGCCCGCCCGATGGGCCCGGCGCCGACCACCACGGCGCGGCTGCCCGCGACCGCGAGGCCCTCCCGGTGCCGCCACTCGTGGCGGCGCTGGAGCTCCAGCGTCACCGGCAGGTCCTTCGCCATCGCCAGGACGAGCGCCGCCACGTACTCGGCAATAGGCTGCTCGAAGATGCCGCGCGCATTGGTCACCACGGTGTCGGACACGGCAAGTTCCGGACAAAGGACGCGGTCGACGCCGGCACTCGGCGTGTGCACCCACCGGGGCCGGGGACCTTCGCCGGGCCAGGCCAGACGGACCGCGTCCGAGGCGAAGTCCCACACCAACAGGACGTCCGCCTCGGGGAGTCGGGCCGCGAGCGTCTCCTCGTCGGCGTACTCCACCCGCACCTTGCCGGTCAGGCGGCCGAGGCGCGGCGGGGGGTCCGCGTTCAGCACGAGCAGAGTGGGTTCGGCCATCGGTCGCAGACCACCTCGTCACGTCGTACATGTACGGATTGACCCACGCTCGCACCGGAACCTACCGTCGTCAACAAGACGCCAAGGGGGCTGAGCGCATGGATGTCGTCTCCTTTCTCGCCGGGCCGCAACCGCAGCACGGCATCGGTGTGGTGGCACCCTTCGACTTCGCTCTGGACCGGGAGCTGTGGCGCTGGGTCCCCGACGACGTCTCGCTGCGTCTGACGCGCACCCCCTTCGTGCCCGTCGGGGTCTCCCTGGACCTGGCGCGGCTGGTGAGCGAGCACGAGACGCTGCGGGACGCGGTGCGGGCGCTGGGCGCCTCCGAGCCGGAGGTCGTCGCCTACGCGTGCGCATCGGGCAGTTTTGTCGGCGGCCTCGCCGGGGAACGCGCTCTGTGCGAGGTGATGCGCACGGCCGGCGACGTGCCGGCCCTGACGACGTCCGGCGCGCTCCTCGACGCGCTCGGCGAGCTGGGGGCCCGTCGGATCGCGCTGCTGACGCCCTACACGGAATCGGTCACCCGGTCATTGGAGGACTATCTGGCGGAAGCGGGAGTGACGGTGGTGGGCCGGGCCTTCCTCGGGCTGACCCGGCACATCTGGAAAGTGCCGTACCGCGCGGTGGTCGACATGGCACGGGAGGTGTCGGTGGAGGGCGCCGACGCGCTGTTCATCAGCTGCACGAACCTGCCGACGTACGACGTGATCCCGCAACTGGAGGCCGAGCTGAGGGTGCCGGTGGTCTCCGCCAACCAGGTCACGATGTGGTCGGCCCTGCGCGCCGTCGGCGCCTCGGCGGTCGGCCCCTATCAGGCTCTGCTGATGGACGCCACGGCGGCGACGGCGGAGCCGGAAGGACAGGAGGGCGTGACATGACGACGGTGGGCCTGCTCTACCCCGGGCATGCGGCCGAGGACGACTACCCCCGTATCGAGACGCTGCTGACCGGTGTCAACCTGCCGGTCGTCCACACCGACATCGGCGAGGACGCGCACCGCGAGGACGCTCTGCGCGAGATGGGCTCGGCCGAGCGGCTGGCGGCCGGCGTGGAGGAGCTGAGGCTGTCGGGCGCCGAGTCGGTGGTGTGGGCCTGCACCAGTGGTTCGTTCGTGTACGGGTGGGAGGGGGCCCATGAGCAGACCCGGGCCCTGGCGCTGGCGGCCGGGCTCCCGGCCTCCAGTACGTCGTTCGCGTTCGCCCACGCCGCACGGGAGGTCGGGGCCACGCGGGTGGCGATCGCCGCGACGTATCCCCAGGACGTGACGGACCTGTTCGCCCGCTTCCTCGAGGCGGCGGGGCTCGAGGTGGTGGCCGCGCGGGCGAGCGGGATCGTGACGGCGGCCGAGGTGTCGACCTGGGGGCGCGAGCAGGTGCTGGAGCTGCTGCGGAAGGGGGACGACCCGAGGGCCGACGCCGTCCTGCTGCCTGACACCGCCCTGCACACGGTGGCCCACCTGCCGGAGCTGGAGGAGGTGACAGGCAGGCCCGTGCTCACGGCGAACCAGGTGACGGTGTGGGAGGGGCTGAGGCTGGCGGAGCGCAGGGGCGCCTGGTCGGACGAGCTGGGCAGGCTGTTCGCCCGCAAGGACTGACCGCCCGGTTCACGGGTCTGCCGGGAATAAAACGGAGATGGCCTCCTGTTGTGGGTCGGGATACGTACGACTCATCCAGGAGGGCCCCACCCGTGAACGCAGTGGACGAGATCCGAGGCACGGCGGCCGGCACCGCCCCCGTCCCCCTGTCCGTGCTCGACCTGGTCACGGTCGGCAGCGGCCGCACGGCCTCCGACGCGCTGCGCACCAGTGTGGCCATCGCCCGCCTCGCCGAGAGCCGCGGCTACCACCGGCACTGGGTCGCCGAGCACCACTCCATGCCCGGCGTCGCCTCGTCCTCCCCGGCCGTGATCCTCGCCCACCTCGCCGCCCACACCGAGCGCATCCGCCTCGGCTCCGGCGGCGTGATGCTGCCCAACCACGCCCCGCTGGTCATCGCCGAGCAGTTCGGCACCCTGGAGGCGCTGGCGCCGGGCCGCGTCGACCTCGGCCTCGGCCGCGCGCCGGGCACGGACGGCGCGACGGCGGCGGCCCTGCGCCGTTCCGACACCCTCCACGAGGGCGCCGACGACTTCCCGCAGCAGCTCGCCGAGCTGATCCGGTTCCTCGACGACGACTTCCCGGACGGGCACCCGTACGCGCGCATCCACGCCGTGCCCGGACCGGTGCAGGCCACCGCGCCCGGCGGCGTCCAGTCCCCGGCCCGCCCGCCGGTCTGGCTGCTGGGCTCCTCCGGGTTCAGCGCCCGGCTCGCCGGGGCGCTCGGGCTGCCGTTCGCCTTCGCCCACCACTTCTCCGCGCAGAACACGCTCCCCGCCCTGGAGCTGTACCGGGAGAGCTTCCGGCCCTCTGCCGTGCTGGACGCCCCTTACGCCCTGATCGGCGTCTCGGCCCTCGCGGCGGACGACGAGCGGGAGGCCCGTCGCCAGGTGCTGACCGGAGCGCTGTCGATGGTGCGGCTGCGCACCGGCCGGCCCGGGCTGATCCCGACGCCGAAGGAGGCGGAGGAGTACGCGTTCAGCCCGATGGAGCGGGAGTTCGTCGACAGCTGGCTGGCGAATATCGTCCACGGCACGCCGGACGCGGTGCGGGCGGGGCTGGACGACCTCCAGAAGCGCACCGGGGCGGACGAGTTGATGATCACGGCCAACGCGCACGGCGGTGATGTGCGCCTGCGCAGCTACGAGTTGATCGCGGACGCGTACGGTCTGCCCGCCTGAGTGGTTCGCCGGTGAACCTCTCCCGCGTGGCTCATTAAGGAGGACTTAAACCGCTCGTCACCCCGTGTGGCGAGCGGTTTTTCGCAACAGGCGCAGGCCTGGGACGAGGGGATTCGGGCCGAAATTGGTCTAGTCCTCGTTTGGTGCAGACCATTGACGCGGTGCTCCGGGGGCCGTTATCACTGCTCCGACTCCCGTACCACGCACCCCCCTCGGAGGCCGCACGTGCCCGTCCGCAAGCCCTTGCTCGCCGCGCTCACCGGTGTGGTGCTCGCCGCCGGCGCGCTGACCGCCGTCGGCGGCCCCGACACCGCCCAGGCGGCCGACGCCGCGCCCGCCGCCTCCGCCGGCGGCGTCAAGATCGCGTACTACGACCAGTGGAGCGTGTACGGCAACGCCTTCTACCCCAAGCACCTGGACACCCGGGGCATCGCGGGCGAACTCGACGTCCTGAACTACTCGTTCGGCAACATCCACCCCACCGACCACACCTGCTTCATGGCGAACAAGGCGGCGGGGGACGACGCAAACCCCAACGCCGGTGACGGCGCGGGCGATTCGTACGCCGACTACCAGCGCAGCTTCAGTGCGGCCGACAGCGTCGACGGCGTCGCGGACACGTGGGACCAGCCGATCGTCGGCGTGTTCAACCAGTTCAAGGAGCTGAAGGCGAAGTACCCGAAGCTGAAGATCAACATCTCGCTGGGCGGCTGGACCTACTCCAAGTACTTCCACGACGCGGCGAAGACGGACGCGAGCCGCAAGAAGCTGGTGTCCTCCTGCATCAAGCAGTACATCGCCGGTGACCTGCCGGTCGAGGGCGGCTACGGCGGTCCCGGCACCGCCGCGGGCATCTTCGACGGCATCGACATCGACTGGGAGTACCCGGGCTCGCCCGACGGCCACCTCGGCAACCACCACGGCCCCGAGGACAAGCAGAACTTCACGCTGCTGCTGGCCGAGTTCCGCAAGCAGCTCGACGCGTACGGCGCGGCGCACGGCGGCAAGAAGTACCTGCTGACCGCGGCGCTCCCGGCGGGCCAGGACAAGATCAAGCACATCGAGACCGAAAAGATCGGCGCGTACCTCGACTACGCGAACATCATGACGTACGACATGCACGGCGCCTGGGACGGCGACGGGCCCGCGTACCACCAGTCACCGCTGTACTCCCCGGCGTCCGACCCGACCGACCCGATCGAGCCGGGCACCCAGAAGTACTCGATCGCGGGCGCCATCGACTCCTGGATCGACGGGAACGCGGCGTACGGCATCACCGGCGGCTTCCCCGCGGGCAAGCTGACGCTCGGCTACGAGTTCTACTACCGCGGCTGGAAGGGCGTCCCGGCCGGCACGAAGAACGGTCTCGGCGGCAGCGCGACCGGCGCCTCCGCCGCCCGTCCCGTCAGCCAGCAGGCGGGAATCGCGCACTACAAGGAGCTCGGCGGCATCGTCGACAACCCGGCGACCACCTTCTGGGACGACGAGGCGAAGGCGGCGTACTTCTACAAGGACGGCGAGTTCTTCACCGGACTGGACCGGCGGGCGATCCAGGCACGGGCCGACTACGCCCACAGCCGGGGCCTGGCGGGCGCGATGATGTACTCGCTGCTCGGACTGGACGCGAACGCCACGCTGTTCAAGGACATCGTGGCGGCGGTCGGCGCCTCCCCGACGGGCCCGACCCCGACCCCGACTCCCACCCCGACGCCGACGGACCCTACGCCTTCCCCGTCGGACCCGGGCCCCGGCTGCACGGCCCCGGCCTGGTCCGCGACCGAGACCTACACCGGCACCACGGAGGTCTCCCACGAGGGGCACACGTGGCGGGCGAAGTGGTGGACGAAGGGCGAGGAGCCGGGCACGACGGGCGAGTGGGGGGTCTGGCAGGACCTGGGCGCCTGCTGACGGACGAGGGCGGGGTGGTTCCCCACCCCACCCCGCCCTCTCCCCCTGCGGCCTGT
This sequence comes from Streptomyces sp. PKU-EA00015, assembly GCF_013387495.1. Taxonomy (GTDB): domain Bacteria; phylum Actinomycetota; class Actinomycetes; order Streptomycetales; family Streptomycetaceae; genus Streptomyces. The sequence continues at coordinate 11,708 of NZ_JABZEE010000102.1, forward strand.
CGGCCGTGGGGGGATCCCCCTTTCCGCAGCCGGGGCCCGGCCCGGCGCGTACCGCGCTCCGCGCGGTGTCCCGTTGGGGGTTCCTGTGGGTCCCGTGGTCCTGCGCCCTGGCGGGCGCGGGCGCGGGCTTCGCGCTTCGGCCCCGGGTTCCGTTCGAGGCTCCGCCCGGCCCCTTCCCGCGCCCGCGTGCGTGCGTGCGTGGATCTTCAGTACCTCGATCGCCGACCTGTTCGGGGGACCCCCACCCTTGGCCGCCAGGGCGTAGGGGAGATCGAGGACACCGCGCGGCGGCCCGGCCACCCGGCGGCGTCCCCTCAGCCGGACGCCCCCGCAGGCTCCGCGCGCGTACCCGTGCCGAGCATCTCCGCGATCCGCTCGGGCGCCACCGCCCGCGAGTACAGCCAGCCCTGCCCCGTGTCGCAGCCGATGCGCCGCAGCCGGGACGCCTGTCCCGAGGTCTCCACGCACTCGGCGGTGACCGTGAGCCCCAGCCGGTGGGCGAGTTCGACCAGTGCCTCGACGATCGTCTCGTCCGCCGGGTTCGCGTGGGCCTCGTCCTGGAACCCACGGACAAACGTTCCGTCGAGTTTCAGTGCGGACACCGGAAGCCGGCTCAGGTACGCGAGGTTCGAGTAGCCGGTCCCGAAGTCGTCGATCGCGATCTGGACGCCCATCTCGCTGAGCGCCTTCAGCGCCTGGAGCGGCCGGCCCGCCGAGCCCATCACCGCCGACTCCGTGAGCTCCAACTGGAGCAGATGCGGCGGCAGTCCCGTCTCGGCCAGGATCTCCGCGACATCCGCCACCAGGTCGGAGTCCCACACCTGCCGTACGGCGACGTTGACGCTCACGAACAGCGGTTCCACGCCGGGGTGGTCGAGCTGCCAGCGGCGCGCCTGGCGGCACGCGGTGCGCAGCACCCACCGCCCGAGCTGCACGATCGAGCCGTCCTCCTCGGCGATGGCGACGAACCGATTCGGCGTCAGGGTGCCGAACTGCGGGTGGTTCCAGCGCACCAGCGCCTCCACTCCGCGCGTCACCCCGTCCGCGAGTCCCACCAGCGGCTGGTACTCCAGCGCGAACTCGCCGCGTTCCACGGCCGGGCGGAGCGTGGAGGAGAGCGCCTGGCGCGTCATCCGGTGCGCGTTGCGCTCGGGGTCGAAGAGGGTCCAGCGGGCCCGGCCGTCCTCCTTGGCCCAGTACAGCGTCGTGTCCGCGGCCTGCATCAGCCCGGTGGCGCTCGTGCCGGTCACCGCGCGCTCCACGACGCCGATGGAGGCCGACACCGACAGACGCCGGCCGGCCAGGTCGAACGGCTGCTGGAGCGCCGCCAGTACGGCCCGTGCGAGATCGGCGAGCTGCTCCGTGCCCGTGGAGTCCTCGACCAGGATGGCGAACTCGTCCCCTCCCAGCCGGGCGACGAGGTGGCCGCAGCCGCGCGCCCCGCTGTTGTCGGCGCACTCGATCAGGCGGGCGGCCACGGCGGCCAGCAGCCGGTCGCCGACCCGGTGCCCGAGCGTGTCGTTGACGGCCTTGAACCCGTCGAGGTCCAGGTAGCACAGCCCGATCCGGCCGGTGGAACCGTGGTCGTACGGTGAGGACTCCAGCGCGGCGGTGAGCCGTTCGAAGAACAGCGTCCGGTTGGGCAGCCGGGTCACGGGGTCGTGCAGCTGCAGATGGCGCAGCCGTGCGTGCAGCTCGCGCCGGTCGCTGATGTCGGCGACGGACAGGAGCACGTCGCCGGTTCCGGAGACGGGCGCGACGGTGACCTCGGCCCAAAGGGCCCGCCCGTCGGAGTGCTTGAGCCGCCGGGTGCAGCGGAACCGCGAGCGCCGGCCGCGCAGCACCTCGCGGTAGGCGTGCCAGGTGCGGGCGTCGGAGGCGAGGTCGATGAGGTCGGCGGCGTACTGGGCGCGCAGTTCGGCGGGACGGGTGCCGAACAGGGCCGCGAACGCCTCGTTGGCCCCGACGACGAGTCCTTCGTGGTCGACGACGGTCATGGCGAGCTGTGCGGCGTTGAAGGCGGCACGGTAGTCGCACAGCTCGGCGGAGCTCCGGCCCACACCATTACGCTCGGTGACGGACTCTCGGACGCTTCCGGGGACTGCGACGCCCGCGGGCCCTTGTCCCTCGGAGGTTCCGCTCACCGCTCACTCCCGCATGCAGTGTGTCGTACAGGGTCGTGCAAATGTGGTCGGGGGCTGGCCGCCCGAGACATTCACCGAAGAAATCCCGCAAGGACTCGGGGAAAGTGTGCCGATCATAGAGGCTGGCGCGGCGGCCGTTCCAGCGTCACCGACCCGGCGCGGGCCCCCGCACACCGCGGCCGATCGTTTCTGCGCGGGTGGCGACCGGTGTCGGAACCAACCTGACCGGATGTGACGTTCCGTGAACCTTCGGAGTGTCGCCGCATCTCGGGTCGGCATCGGGCCGGTGTCGGGTCGGTCACCCGAGTGGGGCACCGGAACAGGGCAAACCTCCGTAAAACATCACAAGGTGGGTGAGGCATCCAGCATTCCCGAGCCGGAGGTCCACGTGGAGGGTCAGCAGTCGCCCGAGGGAACACCCGGGAGAGTGGAAGGGGCGCGCCTGCGCAGTGTTGCCGCGGCGCTCACCTCTCTCGTGGCGTTCACGGCAACGTCCCTCGTGGCCGGGCCCGCCGTGGCCTCCTCCTCCGCCGGTCCCTGCGCCCTGCCCCGCACGCAGGCCCACCACTCCCTCGGCCTCGACTCCTGGAACTCCGCCTATCCGCAGCCCGCCGACCGGCTCGACGCCGTCATGATCTTCCTGTCGTTCCCGGACTCCGTCCCGCTGAACAGACCGCAGGAGCTCGCCGCCGACCACTTCCCCGCCACCAGCGACTTCTTCCGGCGCGCCTCGTACGGCAAGTTCTTGCTGCGCGCGCACCCGCAGAAGGAGTGGGTGCGCATGCCGAAGGCGTCCGTCGTCTACGACATAAGGCGTGACTGGGACCCCGAGCGGCGCGCCGCCTATCTTCAGGACGCGATCGACGCGGCCGACGACGACGTCGACTTCTCGCGCTACGACGTGGTCTACCTGGTCGCGGACCCGGACGCCCCCGGGGTCGACTCCGACGCCACCAAGGTCGTCAACTTCGACCGGCCGCTGTCCGCGGACGGCGCCGAGATCCGGCGGGTCGTCACCGTCTTCGAACGCCATCCCCCGGACCGCAACGTCCTGGCCCACGAGACCGGGCACGTCTTCGACCTGCCCGACCTCTACCACCGGCCCGAGGACGGCGGCTACGGCGACTGGGACACCCACGTCGGCGACTGGGACGTCATGGGCAGCCAGTTCGGCCTCGCGCCCGACCTGTTCGGCTGGCACAAGTGGAAGCTCGGCTGGCTCGGCCGGGCGGAGGTCCGGTGCGTGAACGGCGCGGACGAGGCGCCCGCCTCGGCCGGGCCGCCGGGCGGCCCTGAGATCGTCACCCTGGAACCGCTCGCCGCCGCGCCCGTGCGCGGCGGCAGCGTTGGTACGCGGCTCGCGGTGGTGCGCACCGGGCACAACAGCGTGCTCGCGATCGAGGCGCGCAGCGCCACGGGCAACGACGAGCTCACCTGCACCGAGGGGGTGCTCCTCTACCGGGTGCGGGGGGAGGCCGCGTCCGGAGACGGGCCGATCGAGGTGGTCGACACGCACCCGGAGACCGAGGCGTGCGGCGACGAGTCGGTCTATCCGCCGCTGGCGGACGCACCGCTGCGGGTGGGCGAGACGTTCACGGTGCCCGGCCCGCCGGGCGGGCGGACCCGGGTGGAGGTGGCGGACCGTACGGCCACCGGAGCGTGGACGGTCAAGATCACGACTGCGTGACGGCGCGTGCGGGTGGTCTGCGCGGCGTGTTGTGGGCGGTCTGCGCGGACGGATACGAAAAAGCCCCTCGCTCTCGCGAGGGGCTTTTCCCGTCTGTGCGCCGCCAGGGACTCGAACCCCGG
>NZ_JABZEE010000103.1 GCF_013387495.1 Streptomyces sp. PKU-EA00015
CCACCAGCTCGGCCTGCGCGACGAGTATCGCGACGCCGACTCCCCGCACCGACCCCACGTGCCGGGCAGCCTCCTCGGTGACCTCAACGCGGACCCCGAGGACTCCTCACTCGCCGTCGCAGGTCTCCGTGGCCGGCACCTGGCGCTGCTGGCTGCGCTGATCGGGGACGTAACCCCACAGCCACAGCAAAGCGCGGAGGAGGACGCCGAGCAGACCTGGGACGCGGTACGCACCGGCACCGACCCGGTCCTCCGCGAATCTGTCTGGGTGGATCCGGTCTCCCTGCCCCGACCGTCCGACAGCGGCGCGGCAGTCACCGAAGTCCCGGCCCGTATGCCGCAGGACCCGAACGCGACCCCAACCGCTGCCGCCGAACCGACCCTCGTTCCCTTCAAGTCGGGGAACTTCGAGTTCACGAACCTTGCGCACACGAACGAGAGGTACCGCGACAAGGCGATCCGCATCATCGATCTGCTGCGGAAGCACGACACCATCCGCGAGTACATCGGCACCCGCCCCTGCCGCATCACCCTGCACCTGCGGACGACGGAGACCCCAGCCGACGTGACGGATCGTGACGATGACGGCGTGGACATCAACCTTGCCAGCTATTACTTCGAGAAGTACGACATCGGTTACATCATGGGGATGCTGGCCCACGAGATCGGCCTGCACCCGCTCGCCTCCCGCAACACGAACATCCCCGACGAGGAGGAGATGTTCCAGGGAGTCCCGCTGACCGTGCCGGGGCTGGCCGACCTCAGCAGACCGCGCACCATGAACACCGAGGGCGCCGGTCAGGCCGACCACATCATGGCCGCCTTCCCCAGCAGCACAAGGCACCGGATCTACCGCGACATCGTCCTGGGAATGGCCGAGATCATGGCGGAGGAAGCGCGGGTCGGCGAGGAGGGCGCCAAGGCCCAGGACGTCACCGACCTGATCGACTGCTATCTGATGGACCTGGCCTCAATCGCCCTCACCAACGACCACCGGACGAACGCGGCGAAGGAGCCCAACTACACGGCGCGGGTCTACAACGCCTACAAAGACCTGTTCCAGGACCAGTTGGCGGGAGCCCCCGCGCTCCAGGCCCTTCAGGCCCTCCTGCCGTCCAACAAGAGCATGTTCGGCGTGATGAACGACTTCCGGCGCATCGCCACCCACGTCGCCATCGGCAACAACGGCGACAGCATCCAGCAGGCCGGTACGACCTGAGGCGCGTGTGTCTGCGACGACTCCGTCCGCGACTTCGGACACATCTCAGCGGGTCAGGGAGGCTGCGTCTCCCATGACGATGACGGGGTCCAGGTCCGGGTCGAGCGCCAGCAGCAGTTCTTTGATGTGCTCTTCGGCGATGCTGACGCAGCCCTGGGTGGGGCCGGCGTGGTCGACGTGGACCCAGATGCCTCCGCCCCTCTCGGCGCCCAGCGGCCTGGTCCAGTCCAAAGGGGTGGTGCCGGACTTGCGGTTGTAGTTGATGGCGATCACGTAGTCGAACGAGCCGGCCAGGGGTTCGCCTTCGAAGCCGGTCCCGGAAATGCTGAAGGCGCTTGAGCGGTCGTAGGGCAGGCGGGTGCCGGGGTCGGCCAGCAAGCCGCCGGCGTCGGTGAGCCGGAAGACACCGATGGGTGAGCGCAGGTCGCCCAGGTGGTGGTCGTCGGTCCAGCCCCGCAGCCCGTTGTGGGCGGGCCAGGGCCCCGCGGCCTGCTCCCAGCCGTCTGCGGAGCGCTCGTAGAGGGCGACAGTGGCGGTGTTGGCGTTCTTGCCGTCGCCGGTGGCGAGCAGCACCTGCCGGGTGGTGTCGGGTATGTCGGCGAGCATGCCCCCGCCCACACCCGGCAGCTTCAGATCCCGTGCGGACTGGCGGCTCGTGGTGCCGTCGGCCGGCGCCCGCACGGGGCGGTCTGCGGCCACGGTCGCATCGGCAGGGGATGACGCCGCGCCGGAAGTGAAGGCGGGCGAGGCGCAGCCGGCCAGTACCGACACAGCACTCACAGTGATCACCAACAGCAGTACGGACCTACGGACGGACGGGTTGGCACGGTCTACGGGCATGGCTGAGAAGGACCCTTCTCGGGCAGGGACAAAACGGGGCGGTGGCGGCCTCGGGCGGTCAGCCGAAGCGAACGGTGCGCAGCAGCGTCTGAGCCTGCTTCAGAGCTGGGTTGCCGCTCGTTGCAGGGCCGGCCGGGCTGATCGTGACGCCGGTCGTGCCGAGGTCGTTCTGGTCGGGAGTACTGGTACCGGAAGGAGGCATGCGGGTGCTGGGCGGGCTGGACTCGCCGGTGCCGGGTGACTCGGCCACGCAGATGCTCACCTGGAGCGCCGGGTGTCCTCGCTCGGCTGGGATGACGGCGGCGGAGGCGTACTCCAGCTGTCCGCGCAGTGACCGGCAGCCGTCGCCGGGGGCGGCCGCCGGAGTGAGCGTGTCGGTAGCAGCGGTGGCGCCTGGGTCCTCGATGGGTTCGAGGGCGACGACCACAGCGCCGGGCTCCAGCGCGGCCAGCGGTGCGCAGGAGAAGACGTCCCAGGTCCGCGCGGTGTCGCGGGTGCATCGTGTCGTCGCACCGGAGTCGTCCAGGCGCTGGGTTGCGGCATAGACCACGGCGGAGCGGCTCGCGCGCGGGGCGGCAACCGCCTGCCATCCCTCGGGCAGGCTCATGGCCAGGCCCTCCGCGGCGGCGAAGCGCACCGGGTGGCCGGCCGCAACGGTCGGAGTCGTCGCGGCCGGAGTGGTGGGAGGGGGCTGGGTGAACCATCCTTGCCCGGGCCACAGAGCCAGACCTGTCACGGCCAGAGCGCCGGCGGCGACGGCCGACGCGGTGCGCTGCCGGCGTCGGCGGACGCGGTGCCGGACCTGCTCCATACGGTCTGCCGGGGCTGCCGGCCGGGGTACCGACCGCTCCAGCAGCCCCCTGAGCTCCGCCGCATCGTCCGGGTCCGTCAGGTGGGGATCAGGCACGTGGCCGCCCTCCGCTCCGGCTGATGGGGACTTGTGCCGGCGGCTGCGACGCGTGACCGGCGGAGGGCGTGAGGGGACTGTCGCCGAGCAGGGTGCGCAGCGTCTTGAGGGCTTTGGCGCTCTGGCTTTTCACGGTGCCCGGCCGACAGCGCAGGATGCCGGCGGTCTCCTCGACGGACAGATCCTCGAAGTAGCGCAGCACCAGCACCGCACGCTGCCGCGCGGGCAGCTGCCGTACGGCGGTCGCCAGGGCCTGTTCCAGGTCGACGCCGGTGAAGGGGTCGCCGATCGCGGGCCGGTCGGGGAGCTCGCCGTGCGGTACTTCGCTGCGCCAGCGGCGCTGCCACCATGAGGCGTGCGTGTTGACGATCGTCTTGCGGACGTAGGCTTCCGGGTGTTCCTCGGCGATCCGGCGCCACTTGGGCCAGACCTTCGCCAGCGCGGTCTGCAGCAGGTCCTCGGCCAGGTGCGCGTCCGCGGTCAGCAGCCACGCCACGCGCAGCAGGCGCGGCCCGCGCGCTTGCACGAACTCCTCGAAGTCCGGTGCGCCGCCGTTGTTGCCTCTCGCGTCGGCCATGCCCCCGCCATCGTGCCTGTGCAGTACTTGTGTCCTTCACATCCCGGTCAACCAGGTGGGCCCCGCATTGGGTTGCCTCACCAGGGAAGATTTTCTTCGAGCCGTGCCGGCCACTCAGGTCGAGGGCCGGCCGCCTCGTACCGGCTGCACCGCGGTGCAGGGTGGACCCGGTCGCGCTGCGTATCCGTCTACCTGCCGCGCGCCGGTGTGATGTTCGCGTCGGCGTGCGCGCGTAGCAGGAGGGCGATCCAGCTGCGGTAGGGCTTCCACCGCTCGGCGACGTGCACCAGCGCCGGAACACCGCCCGGCTGACCCTCAAGGCCGTAGGCGGTGGTCATGGCCGCGTGCAGCCGGGGTTCGTGACGGGGGAAGAGGTCGGGGTGCCCGGCGCCGCGGATGAGGACGAGCTCGGCGGAGAACGGGCCGATGCCTGGCAGTTTCTGCAGCGCGGCGAGGGCGTCCTGGGCCGGCATGCCGCGCAGGGAAGCGGCGTCGAGTTCACCGGCGGCCGCAGCATCGGCCACGGCTTGCAGCCGCTCGATCTTCACCTCGGTCAGGCCGGGAAAGGTCGTGATCGTCCGCAGGACGTGCGGGGCGGGGAAGGCGAACAGCTCCTGCCCGGCGACCTCGACGCGCCGTCCGTGCCGCTGGGACAGGAGGGTCTTGACGGCGGCGGCGTGGCTCATGCGGACCCGGTGGCCGATGACCGCCCATGCCGCCGCCTCATAGGGGGAGTTGAAGCACACCGGCCGCAGCCCGGGAAGCTCCTGCGTCAGCGCTGCCACCACCGGGTCGGCGGATGCCAGGGCCGGGAAGCGGGCGCCGTCGACGTCCAGGGAGAGAATGCGGGCAACACCGGCGGCGGCCGTCTCCCAGGGATCGTTGTCGGCCGGCGATGCCGGAGTCCCCGGGGCGGCGGCCGGGTGGAGGGTGATCTCGGCGTGCACCGCACCGGCGTTGTCCGGTGTCTGCTCCTGCTGCACGGCGGCGGTGACGGTGAAGCGGCCGTCGTCCGCGGGGAACGCCAGCCGGAGTACCCCGTCGTGGCCCCCCTGGTAGCGGGCCGGTGTGAACCCTTCCAGGAAGCGCAGGCCCGCCGCGAGGGAGAACGGGCCGCGGGGGGTGAGGACGACGGCCTTCACCGTCAGCCTCCGTGCACGGTGAGCCGGTAGCCCTCGGGGCCGGTGAAGGAGAACATCGGCCCGAACGGGCTGTCCTGCAACGGGGTGACGTCTTCCGTGCCCGCTGCCACAAGTTGCTCGCGCAGCGCGCCGACGTCCGTGGTGCGCAGCCACAGCGCCACGCCCAGACCAGGACGCGCGGCGCCGTCCAGGTCGACGCCCGGGAGCGGCTCGCGGACGGCGAACGGGATCGGACTGGTGGCGAACACGACCGCGTGGGGCGGTGCGGCGGGGGCCCGGCGCAGCCCGAGGCGCTCCTCGAAGAAGGCGGCCGCGGCGGGCATGTCCTTGACCTGCAGAGCGATGAAATCGGGACCTTCGACGGTGACGGACATAGTTGCTCCCAGGGGGTGATCTGCCCGGACTCGATGTCAGGACTTTGACATAGCTGACTGTAGGCACCGGCTCCCACGCATGTCAAAATGCTGACATGGAAGAGCTTGCGCCCGTGCCCTCGCCCCACCCAGCCAAGGACGTCACCGAGCACGTCGGATACCGCCTCAAACGCGCCTCAGCCGCCCTGCGCAGCGCCATGGACAAGGCCCTGCGCGAGCACGACCTCACCGTCCCGCAGTACTCGTGCCTGGAACTCCTGGACGAACAGCCCGGTCTGTCCAACGCTGACCTGGCCCGCGGCACCTTCGTCACCAGGCAGTCGGCCAACGTCGTCCTGCGCGGCCTCAAAGACGCCGGCCTCATCACCCGGCCGGCTACCGCCGACCACGGCCGCGCCTTGCCCGTCCACCTCACCCCGGCTGGACAGCAGCGCCTGCAGGCGGCCCGCAGCACCGTCTACGCCATCGAGGAACGCATGATCAAGAGCATTCCCGTGCGGCGGCTGACGGCCCTTCTGGCCGACCTCGACACCATGACCGATGCCCTCGAATACTGACTGCCTGGTTCCCCACCCTGCCGAGCAGCCGCCACCGGATCAACCGGCCGGCCGGCAGCTTCCTCTTGGGCGGACACCAGGCCCCTCGCGGCTCGCCCGCAGGCTGAGCCCACGGGCCCCCTCGGCGGGCCCCGACCGTGATGGTCGCCGGCGTGCGCCGCACGGGACGTCCTCGCGCCGTACTCGGCAAGTCCCGGCGGAATTACGGTTTCTCCCTCTCCTCGGAACGACTCCGTTCGTGCCAGACTCTGCGGCGATCGTTCCCCCAGGCGATCCTTCCCCTCGGCCCTGAGGGCCTGGGGAGACCCCGAGCACCACACGGAACCACGCGAGCCATGCGACGCATGCATGCGAAAGGGATCGCAACGTGAAGAGATCTGTCGTGGGCATGACCCTAGGGTCGGCGCTCACCGCTCTCCTCGCGGCGGGGCTGCAGCCCGCCGCCGCGCAGGAGGCCGCGGACACGTCGCCGAAAGCCTCGGAAGCCGCCACCGCGCACCGCTCCGACAATCGCCCCGGACCGCTCACGAAGCAGCGCACCGAGCTGCGCGAGCAGGCGATCGACAAGATCGCCAAGGGGAAGGCCAAGGCGAATGCCCGGGGCGTCGTCGAGGTCGCGCCCGGCAAGTTCGTGGAGACCGAGACCACCACGGCCGTACGCCAGGAGAAGATCTTCACCATCCTCTCCGAGTTCGGCGACCAGAGCGCCGGACGGTACGGCTCCACCCCCGGCCCCCTGCACAACCAGATAGCCCAGCCGGACCGGAGCGTGGACAACTCCAACGCCTGGACGGCGGATTTCAACAAGGCGTACTACGAGAACCTCTTCAACGGCTCCGGCGAGTCGATGAAGACGTACTACGAGAACCTCTCGGGCGGCCGCTACTCGGTGACCAACACCGTCGAGGACTGGGTCAAGGTCCCGTACAACGCCTCCTTCTACGGTGACAACGCCGTCGAGGACAACGGCGGTTCGTGGGCCTTCGTCCAGGACACCGGCGACGCCTGGTGGAACGCCCGGATCGCGGCCGGCAAGACCCCCGCCGAGATCGACGCCTACCTCGCCCAGTTCGACGTCTGGGACCGCAACGACTGGGACCACGACGGCAACTTCGACGAGGCCGACGGGTACATCGACCACTTCCAGGCCGTGCACGCCGGCATGGGCGAGGACGCGGGCGGCGGCGCGCAGGGCGAGGACGCCATCTGGTCGCACCGCTGGTACGTCAACGGCGACGACTACGGCCTGACCGGCCCCGAGGTGGCCGGTACGCAGAACAAGGCCGGCGGCGCCCGTATCGGCCAGTCGAAGTACTGGCTCGGCGACTACACCACCGAGGGCGAGAACGGCGGACTCGGCGTCTTCTGCCACGAGTTCGGCCACGACCTCGGCCTGCCGGACTACTACGACACGGGCGGCGGCGAGAACTCCACCGCCTTCTGGACCCTGATGAGCTCCGGCTCCTGGCTGAGCCACGGCGCTGCCGCGGGCGCAGGAATCGGCACCCACCCGGGCCTGATGGGCGCCGAGGAGAAACTCTTCCTCGGCTGGCTCGACTACGCCGACGCGCCGCTCGGCGCCACCGGCACGTACACCCTGAACCCCGCGCAGCTCCAGGCCACCGGCAAGGAGCAGGCCGTCCGCGTCGCGCTGCCCGACAAGACGAGCAGCACCACGTACACCACCCCCACCTCGGGGACGCACGCCTGGTGGACCGGCTCGGCCGACGGCCTGAACCAGTCCCTCACCCGCTCCGTGCCGGCCGCCTCACGGGTCACCGTCACGGCGAGCGCCTGGTACGAGATCGAGGCCGACTTCGACTACCTCTTCGCCGAGTACTCCCTCGACGGCGGGGCGAACTGGCTCCGCGCGGGCGCGGCCGTCGACGGCTCCTCCGCCGGCAAGTGGACGACGCTGCGCTACGCGTACGACTCCCAGGGCAAGCCCTCGCTGTTCCGCTTCCGCTACCAGACCGACGGCGGCGTGCACTTCGCCGGCGCGTTCCTGGACGACATCACCCTGTCCTCCGGCGGTACGACGCTGGCCATCGACGACGTCGAGCAGGGCGTCGGCGGCTGGACGGCGACCGGAAAGTGGAAGATCTCGACCGGCACGGAGACGGCCACGTACCCGCGCTACTACCTGGTCGAGAACCGCGAGTACGTCGGCAGCGACGCGCTCCTGGCCGAGGGCCCGTACCAGTTCAGCAAGGGCATCACGGCACCCGACTGGGTGGAGTTCTTCAAGTACCAGAACGGCATGCTCGTCTGGTACGTCGACCGGTCGTACGACGACAACAACGTCAGCTCGCACCCCGGCGGCGGCGCGGCCATGGCCGTCGACGCCCGCCCGGCGCCGTTCAGGTACGACGACGGCACCGCGCCGAGCAACCGGCGCCAGCCGTTCGACGCGACCTTCGGCCTGGAGCCCACCGACGCGACCTGCCTCCACAAGGAGGTCCTGTCGGGCAAGGGACAGCAGCAGACGGTCGTGACGAAGGCGGCCTGCGCGCCCTCGGTCCCGGGCATCGCGGTCTTCGACGACACCGACCCGAACGCGTACTACGACACGTCGGCCCCGCAGGCCAGTGTCAAGGTCGCGGGCCACGGGGTGAAGGTCACGGTCACCGGTGACACCGGTGACGACCTGACGATCAGCGTGGTCAACCCGGCCGCGCACTGACGGCCGGCCGAGCACTGACGGCCGGGTCGCGCGACAGGGCGGCCCGGCCGGACGCCGACCCGTGACGTCACGGGGCCTCCTATTGGTCGAAGCCACTCGTCAATCGCGGCAATCAGCAGGCCGGCCGTCGGGAGACGGCGCTGCGCTCCAGCAGACCGCGCGACTCGAGGGTGCCGGGGACACCGGGCAACGTCCCCCTGGAAATGCCCGCCTCGGCGATTGTCACGGCTACGACAGCGGTTGCCTCCCGGCCCCGTCACTGCCGCCGGTGGCGCTGAAGCCCCGAGGGCGCCAGCGTTGACGACGAACGGCCCGCGCTCCTGGACCGGAGCGCGGGCCGCCGCTTCGTCAGGCCGGGGGTATCACTCCTTCAGTGACTCCGCCCTGACGAACAGCACCCGGCGAGTGAAGACGTTGATCTCCACGGCGGCGACTGCCACCTCGTCACCCACCTCCGGCTGCACATCGCCGAACTCGGACTCCGGAAGCAGTCCGTCGAAGTCCTCACGGACCCTGACGAACGCGCCCAGGTTGACGAGCTTGACCACATGCCCCACGACGGGCTCCATGAAGGAGTCCCGTGCGTAGGCCCGCAGGGGATCGTCGTGCAGATCCTTGAGCGACAGCGTCACGTCGCCGGAAATCTCGCCGACGCCGAGGACCATCACCATCAGTTCCTGCCCGACCTGGACGATCTCGTCACTGCTCGAGAACGGCCGCCACGACATGTTCGCCGTGCTCAGCAGTCCATGGACACCGCCGAGGTCGATCATCGCGCCGGTGGGGAAGACGGACTCCACCACGCCCCGCACGACCGTTCCGGATTCGAGAGAGCTCGGCCGGTTCTGCTGCCCGCTTTCGGCTGTCATCCGGACCATCCCCTTTCGTACGGTGTCCAGTAGGAATCCGCGATCATCGAGTTGAACCGGGGAATGTCCTTCTGGTCAATCACCCACTCGTATTCCACGACGCCCCGGGAATTCTCGTGCCGCTGCCGGTACTTCTCGGGCGGGAACTCCGCCTCGAACTCCGGCTTCATCACGTACTCCCAGTAGCCGTTCTCGAATCCGGGCTGCCCAGCATACTGCTCGGCAGTCTGCCGGCTGTCGCCGAGGTAGGCCGTTCCCTCGTGCCGTCCGTGCTGGCCGTGGGCAGAGGCGACGAGACCGTTCTTGGTGGCCTCCTTCTGACCGGTGTGCGGCGCCCTGAACAGCGACAGGCCCTCACCCTCGGCCTTCTGCCGCTTGGGCTTCTCGGGCGCGGGCTGCGGCTTCGGTGCCGGCTTCTTCTTCATGGGCATCGAGCCGGGCCCCGGCTTGGCCGACGTCGGCCTCCGGGTCACCAGGTCCTTCACCAGGCTCGGCGCGGTGTACGTCCACTTGTTCGTGTCGTAACCGTGGCCCGCTGCCCAGTTGTCGAACTGGGTGCCGTAGTCGCAGCCGGGGCTTCCCGGGCCGCCGCCGTTCCGGCAGTCGCTGTCGAACGGCCAGCCGAAGTACTCCGCCGTGTGGGGCACGTTGGAGACCAGGCCGTAGAAAACCTCACCGGTGCCCATGTACAGCCCGTGGGCCTTGTCCCCGATGGCGTCCGCCGCATCCTCGCACCAGTCGATGCCGAAGCAGTGCCCGTCGAGCTCGACGTTGCTGACCGGGTTGCCGCCACCGAACGCGTACCGGTTCCCGGTGTACGGATCGGAACCGAGCCGCATGTCGGCCAAGGCGCCGTTGTACATGTCCCGGGTGGTGAAGCGGTTCAGCCCTGGGCTGTAGTCGCGGAAGCCCATGTCGTAGGTGCCGGACGCTGCGTCCCAGCGCTTGGAGTTGAAGCGGTAGGGGTTGTACGCCTCCTTGTCGGGCTGGGCGGTGTCGGGCTTGTCGATTCCGGTGAACTCGGACTTGTCGTCGGAGCCGTAGACCGTGTAGCCGTAGGTCGCCTTGGTGTCGCCGGCGGCGTCGGTGAGGGTCTCGGTGTCGGCGTGGCCGTTGTAGCCGTAGACACCCAGCTCCTCGGTGCCACCGGTGTTGTGCTTCAGCTGCGACAGCCGCTCGCCCCACGGCGAGTACTGGTAGGACTTGGTGACCGCTCCGGCCACCGACTCGCTCAGCACCTCACTGCTCGTGCCGAGGTAGTTGTACTCGGTGGTCTTGCCGTCCGCGGTCTTGGTCGACGTGCGGTCCAGCGGGTCGAAGGCGTAGGTGGTGGTCTTCGACGTGCCGTCGCCCTGCAGCTTGGTGTGCTTGACCACGTGGTCGAAGCCGTCGTAGTCATTGTCCTCGACCGTCTTGCCGAGAGAGGTGACGGTGTCGAGCCGGCCGAAGGCGTCGTAGTGGTAGTCCGCCGCGACACCGCCCGTGGTGGCGCGGGTCAGCCGGTTCCTGTCGTATCCGTAGACCGTCTCGGTGCCCCTGACGGTCGAGCGGATCACATTGGCGTTGTTGTCGTGGACGTACGTTTCCGTACCGGCGCCGTTGCCGGTCTTGGTGACCCCCCGGATCCGGTCGACCGGATCGTAGGTGTAGGCGGAGGTGGACTCGAGGTACGCCGCGTGGTTGTCGGCGTTCATCTTCTTCGCGACGTCCTGCGCCCGGTTGCCGTTGGCGTCGTACGTGTAGGTGTGCGAGGAGACGAGGGTGCCGTTCGCCTTCTTCTCGGTCTGCGACTTCTCGGCACCGTTGAGGTAGTACGTGAAGTCGACCGTGTTGCCGTTGGCCTTGGTCTCCTTCAGCGTCTGCCCGCGGTCCGTGTAGAGGTAGTCCGTCACGTGCATGCTGGTGTCGGCGGCGGACTTGCCGACCTTCACCGTCTTGACCAGGTCCCGCAGGTCGTACACATACTGCGAGAACTGGTCGTTGTGGGTGACGGTCTCGACCAGACCGTTGACGTCGTACGTGTAGGAGGTTGCCTTCTTCTCCTGCCCGGTGAGCGCCTCAGTGACCTTCAGGACCTGGTTCTGTCCGGTGTAGGTCATCGTGTACGCGTCGACCTTGGCGCCGAACGAGGTGTCGTCGATCGACGTCGTGTTGCCGTTGACGTCGTAGGCGTACGCGATGGACTTGCGCTCGGTCCCCGCCGACGGGGCGTCGGTGCGGGTCTTCACAGACCCGTCCGGCCAGTAGGCGGTGTTCTGGACCCGGGTGGCGGTGCCGCCGGCCGACGTCAGCGTGCGCTTCGTCTGACGGCCGTCGTCGTCGTACTCGTACGACGTGCGGATGTCCCACGGGTCGGTCGACGTGCGGACCTGCCCGTTGTCGAAGTAGGTGTAGTCGGTGTCGTTGCGCACCGTCTCGGCGTCGGACGGCGGGGCGGAGACCTTCTTCACCCGCCCGATCTCGTCGTACACCGTCTGCGTGTACACGTTCGGGTCGTTGTGGCGGCTGTCGGCCGGGTCGTACGGCTGGAACTGCTTGACCGGCCGGTTGAGCTTGTCGAACTCCGTGCGTTGCACAAAGTCGTCCGCCGTGCCCGTCGTGGCCACGCCCCGCGGGGTGATCACCTTGACGACGTTGCCGACCTCGTCGTACTCGGTCTTGGTGGTGCGGACGGTGGTGCCCTCGTACGGCACCCGCTTCTCGACGGCCTTGCCCCGCTCGTCGTAGAAGATCTCGCTCTTGTTGCGCTCCCTGTCGGTCACCTCCTTGACCAGGGAGTCCTTGTCATAGACGCGCGTGGTGTACTTGCCGGCCGCGTCGGTGACGCGGATGACACGGTGGTTGAGGTCGTACGCCGTCTTCGTGGTGAAGTCGGTCGTGTCGGCCGTGGCGTTCTTCTTCGGGTCGACGACCGTGACCACGTTGCCGACGTTGTCGTACTCGTAACTGACCTTGTCGCCCTTGGCGTTCACTACGCTGCTGAGCTGGTAGACGACGTCGTAGTTGTTCGTGGTGACGAAGTCGGTGGCGTCCGTGGTGGTGGCGACGCCCTTGGGCTCGGTCGTGGTCCTGAGATTGCCGACCTTGTCGTACGTGTACACCGTCTGGCGCGCGGTGGTGTTGTTGTCCGGGTCGGTCGCCTGGGTGACCTGGTCGGCCGCGTCGTACACCGCCTGGGAGACGGCGCCCGTGGGCGAGGTGGCCCGGGTGACGTTGTCGTTGGCGTCGTACACCGGGGCCGGGGAGGTGATGAAGACGCCGGCCTTCTGGTCCTTGGGCGCCTTCCTCACCAGCGGACGGCCGAAGACGTCGTACGTCTGCGTGGTGGTGAGCTTCCGGTTCTCGGAGGCGAGGACCTGGTCGACCTGGGTGACCTGACCGCGCTCGTCGTAGACGTACTCGGTGGCGTTGCCCAGGGCCTCGGTGATCGTCTTCGGGTACCCGTTGGGGTCGTAACCGGAGTTGAGGGTCTCGTTGCCGTTGGCGTCGATGTCCTTGGTCGGCTGACCGTGGACGTCGTACTCGTACGAGGAGGTGTAGTCACCGGCCGTCGCGGTCGAAACACCCTTGGGGTCGGTGACCGTCGTCAGGTTGCCGAAGGAGTCGTAGCCGAACTGCCACTTGCGGCCCTCGGGCGAGGTCTTGGTGAACAGGTCGGCCGCGAAACCGTCGACGCGGGTCTGGTACGTGTACTTCGTGGAACCGGCCAGACTGGCGTCGTTCGCCGGATCGCAGAAGTACGTCGCCAGCAGCTGCTCGGACGCCCAGGTTCTGGTCGTCTCCGCGTCCCACTCGCGCAGCGGGAAACCGGTCTTGGGGTCGTAGCAGTACGCGGTCTTGGCGCCGTTCGGCTCCTCCAGATAGGTGACGTTGTTGTCTGCGTCCCAGTTGAGCTTGGAGACCTCCGACTTGGCGTTGGTGATCTGCACCTGCCGGCCGAAGTCGTCCAGCACGTAGTCCGTGGCGTGCGCCTCGGCGTCGGTGACCTTGGTGTCGGTGAACTTCGAGTTCGCGGCGTTCGCCTTGTACGTGAATCCGGTGTTGTGGTTCAGACGGTCGGTGATCGTCTTGGTCCACCAGTGGTACTTCGGGTCGTCGCCCACCTGCGGCGCGTAGTACGCGAAGGAGGTCGCGTTGCCGCGCGGGTCGGTCGCCTTGACCAGCTTGACGTTCTTGTTGCCCTGCGTGGCGTCGTAGGTGAACTTGAACACCTTCGGCTGCGACGAGCCCACACCGTCGGTGAGCTGCCCGAGCAGACCCTTGGTGGTGTAGTAGAACTCGATCTTCCGGCCCGAGATGTCGGTGACCGACCGCAGGTGGTCGTAAATCTTCGAGTTGTTCAGCGATCCGGTGTCCGTGGTGAGGACGCCGGAGTCATTGACGTACTGGTAGCCGGACTGGCCCTTGGTCCAGTAGTCGACGGTCAGCGACTGGCGGCCGGCCGGGTCGGTGATGTACTTGAGGAACTTGGTCGGCTTGTTGTTGGACTTGCGCTCCTCGTAGGTGAACGTCTGCGTGTTGCCGTTCTTGTCGACCGCCGACGTCATGTAGCCGTCGCAGCCGAACAGGAACCGCGTCCCGTCCGGGCGGGTCAGCGTCCAGGCGTCCGGGACCGGGTCCTTGGTCGGCTTGCAGTCCAGGCCCGACTTCATCGTGACCTTGTAGTGGACTCCCGCGGGGGCCTTCCACACGCTGTTGGTGGCATCCCAGCGGAAGACGTGCGTGGTGCCGTCGCCGTCCGGGAGACGGATCTCCGTCGGGCTGGGGTTGGGGTGGAAGTCCAGCGGAGCGCCCAGCCGGATCGGACCCGATGCCTGCATCGACCAGCCGTGACCCGAGACCGTGTCCGACGTGTCCAGCGAGTTGTACGCGAGCCGGAAGAACGTGTTCAGGCCGCGGCCCGGGTTGGTGAACGCGTTGTACTGCCACACGCTGTTGCCCGCGGCCAGGTTGTTCATCACCGTGGAGCCGGCGCCGGTGTTCTTGCCGGTGTAGCTGTAGAACTTCTCCATGCCGAGGCTGTTGGAGGTCGGGTCCTCGACCGCGACGTTCTGCTTCAGCGGCGGAATGCCGCCGGTGCCGGCGGAGAGCCAGGTGCCGTCGGCGATCTTGCGGACGTCCCAGCCGAGCACGTACTCGTTGCGCTTGTTGCCCGAGTCCGAGTTGATCGGGGTGGCGACCTTGGCCTGGATGGTGGCCGACTTGCCCGGCAGCAGGGCCGGGATCGGGGTCTTGAGCTGGTTGCCGCCGGTCGTCACGTCCGTGCCGTCGGGGAGCTTCCAGGTGTAGGAGAGCTCGCGCTCACCCGCGGCCCACGCCGTGGCGGTGGTGTTGGTGACCGTGAACTCCACCGTGTACGTGGTGTTCGGCGTCATCCGCGCCGGGGTGGTGGGCGCGTAGTACGTGTCCTCCGTGGTCGAGTCGACGTAGATCACGCGCAGCAGCGGCCGCAGCTGCGGGTCCGGGGCGGCCGAGGACAGGAAGATGGAGCGTTCCTTCGGGCCCGTCGACTCGTCCTTCAGCTTGATCAGGGTGCCCTTGTTGCTGGTGGGCGTCTTGACCCAGCCCTGGGTGAGGGACGTGGCGTCCCACCAGTGGCGTCCGAGGTCGGTGTTGAACGCCGGCACGTAGTCGGAGACGACCGAGGAGTGGTCGCCGCCGGGTGTGGTCCACGCGGTGGTGGAGTTGGCG
>NZ_JABZEE010000104.1 GCF_013387495.1 Streptomyces sp. PKU-EA00015
ACGGCGCCCTGACCGGCCCGGACAAGGAGCACGCCGAGAGCTCGATGCTCGCGCTGCACCTGCTCCAGTCCAGCCTCGTGCACGTCAACACGCTGCTGCTTCAGCAGGTCCTCGCCGAACCGGCCTGGGCGAAGAAGCTCTCGGACGAGGACCGGCGCGGCCTGACCGCGCTGTTCTGGTCGAACATCAACCCCTACGGCACGTTCCGCCTGGACATGGACAAGCGGCTCGACCTCGCTGCGGTCCGCCTGCCTGCTCCCCGTGTCTCAGTAGACGCGGACGCGGACGCGGCGCTTGGCAAGCTCGGGTTGTAGCGCAGCCGGGCGTTGCGACAGCGCGAAGGACCGGTCCATGCGGCCGCGCCCGCAGTATGCTGCCCATGCCGGAACGGGCGTTTTCACCCTTACTTGGGGCACGGGGGCGGCATGTTGGATCAGGCGTTGATTGCCCTGGCTTCGGCGGCCGGGGTAGCGGTGGCACAGGCGGCTGGCACGGACGCCTGGCAGAGCTTCCGGGAGCGGGTGGCCCGCGTCTTCGGCCGTGGCCCTGCGCCGGGGGCGGCCCAGGAAGCAGTCCTGGACAGGCTGGACCGCACGGCAACCGAGCTGGAGAGCGCCGACCCTGGCGCGGCCGAGCGGGTACGGGACGTCGCAGTGGCCGCCTGGCAGACCCGTTTCCAGGACCTGATGGAGGACCTGGACGAGGACGGCCGTGAACAGGCCGCCGCCCAGCTGCGTGAGTTGGTGGCGCTGGCCCAGCAGGCCAAAAGCGGTGTCTCGGCCGCGGACGAGGGCATCGCCATCGGCCGCGACGTGCACATCCAGGCCCAGAACCATGCAGCGGCCGCCGTGAAGATGGGCGACGTGACCATCGGAAACCCTCCCTCGCCGGGCCCGGACAAGAACTGACCGCGTCCGGCGCCAACCCCCCTCTGCACATCACCGCGCGAACATCGATCCTTGCGCAGCAGCCCAACGCGATCGCGGCCTATCACATCGACCGGGTCGAGCATCACGCCGCGCCGCGGCCCCCGGTGGTCTGGCCGGTGCGGGTGGGGATGATGCCGCACTTGGCCTCCGCCTTCCAGGCCCGTACCGGCCTGCGCGACCGCATCGACCAGGCATGGGCCAGACACACTTCGGTGGTGCTCTCCGGCGGCGGCGGGGTGGGCAAGTCTCAGCTGGCCGCCGCCTGCGCCCACCAGGCCCTGGCCGACGGCACCGAGGTGGTGGTGTGGGTGAACGCCGCCGAGATGGGACAGGTCGTCACCGGCTACGCTGCCGCCGCGCTCAGCGTCCAGGCGCCCGACGCGCTGGGGCAGGACGCCGAGACCGATGCGAAGGCATTTCGGGACTGGCTGGCCGTCACCTCCCGCCCGTGGCTGGTCGTGCTCGATGACGTCACCGACATGGAGAGCATTGAACCGTGGTGGCCACCGCCCTCGCCCGCCGGAGGCGGCCGGATACTGGCCACTACCCGGCGCCGGGACGCGTTGCTGTCGGGGGGCGGCCGGGCGGTCATCGAAGTCGAGACCTACGCCCCGGCCGAAGCCATCGCCTACCTGCGCAACCGGTTCACCGTCGCGCACATGAACCATCTGCTGGATTCACCGGCCCCGGATCTGCTGCGCGAGCTGGGCCACTTGCCGCTTGCTCTGTCACACGCAGCCGCCTACATGATCAACGAGGACGTGCCCTGCGGGCACTACCTCCAACTGTTCACCGACCAGCAGTCCCGCCTGGAGTCGCTGCTGCCACCGGGGGCTGACACCGAGGGCTATGGCCGGCCGGTCGCTGCTGCCCTGCTGCTGTCCCTGGACGCTGCCCAGCGCCGTGACCCGGTGGGCCTGGCCTCACCGGCCCTTTGCCTGGCCGCCCACCTCGACCCGGCCGGACACCCCTTGATCCTGTGGGCCGAAGCCGCTGTCACCGACTACCTGGCAGCCCACCGCACCCCACACTCCGCACCCCCGGCTACCCCCGAACACGCCGAGGTCTTCGCGCAGCAGGCCGGGGCAGCACTACGGCTGCTGCACCATTACAGCCTGATCACCTGCGACTCCCGGGACGGCGCACGCGCGGTGCGCATCCACGCACTGACCGCTCGCGCTGCCCGCGAAAGTACCCCCGCGCCCGCGCTCGCCGCGGCCGCGACGGCGGCCGCGGGCGCCCTGGCCACAATCTGGCCCGAAGAGGACCACACCGATCGCGACCTTGCCGCCGTACTTCGGGCCAACACCGACACCCTGGCTGCCCTGGCCGGTGACCTGCTGCGGCAGCCCGACCTCCACCCGGTCTTGTACAGAGCCGGGCAAAGTCTGTTGGACGCAGGCGCGTACTCCGCCGCGGTCATCCACTGGCAGCGACTTGCCGTTGACGCCGAGCGGCTGCTGGGCGACGAGCATCCCAGCACCGTGGTTACCCGCGGCTTCCTGGCCCAGGCTTACCGGCTAGCATGGCGGGGGGAAGAAGCGGTCACCTTGGGGGAGCGGGTTGCCGCCGACGCCGAGCGGCTGTTGGGCGAGGAACACGCCTATACCGTGGCCGCCCGCCGCACCCTGGCCAGCTGCTACTGGACGGCGGGGCGCATCGGGGACGCGGTTGTCCTTGGAGAACGGGTCGCCGCCGACGCCGCGCGGCTCTGGGGGGAGGATGACCCAGGCACCGTCGATGCCCATGCCGACCTGGCCATCCTCTATCTGGACGTGGGGCGCGCTTGGGATGCGATTGCTCATGGGGAGCGGGTCGCTGCCGATCGCGAGCGGCTGCTGGGGGACGCCGACCCAGCCACCGTGTCCATCCGCTACACCCTGGCCATTGCTTACCAGGAGGTGGGGCGCAACGAGGAAGCGGTCGCCCTGATGGAGCGGGTTGCTGCCGACCGCGCGCGGCTGCTCGGTGAGGACCATCCCAACACCCTGGCCGCCCGCAACGGCCTGGCTGGCTCCTACAGGAAGGTGGGACGCACCGAGGAAGCGGTCGCCCTGATGGAAAGGACCGCGGCCGACTCCGAGCAGCTATTAGGCGAGGACAATCCCGAGACCATCGCGGGCCGGAACAACCTGGCCGCCGTCTACTGGGAGGTGGGGCGCACCGAGGAAGCGGTCGCCCTGATGGAAAGGACCGCGGCCGACTCCGAGCAGCTATTAGGCGAGGACAATCCCGAGACCATCGCGGGCCGGAACAACCTGGCCGCCGTCTACTGGGAGGTGGGGCGCACCGAGGAAGCGGTCGCCCTGATGGAACGGGCTGCCGCCGACTTCGAGCGGCGGCTAGGACCCCACCACCCAAACACCCTCACGGCTTTGTATAGCCTGGGCGCCACCTACTCCAAGATGGGGCGCAACGAGGAAGCGATCGCGTCATTGCAAAGGGTCGTCGCCGACTCCGAGCAGCTTTTGGGCGAGGACCATCCCAACTCCGCCGACGCACGCGGAGAGCTGGGTTGGTGCTATCTGGAAGCCGGACGCGTGGCGGAAGCGATTCCCCTGCTGGAGCGGTTTGCAGTCGACACCGGGCGGCTGTCGGGCGCGCACCATCACCACACCATCAGGGCCTGGATCAACCTGGCCGCCGCTTACTCGAAGGTGGACCGCACCGAGGAAGCCATCGCGCTGCTGGAGAGGCTCGTCGCCGACACCGAACGGATACTCGGGCCCCACCACCCCGACACGTTCGAAGCCCGTGCAGCCCTGGCCATCTGCTATCGCAAGGTGTGGCGCATCGGGGCCACCATCACCGTCCTGAGGCGCATGGTCGGCGCCGCTGTCCGGGCGCGGTGGAACAGGCTGCGCCCATGGAAGCGCACGCAGGAGCCAAAAGCGTGATGGCGGTTCAAAGACATGGTTCGACACAGTAGGAATATCGGAACACCGGATGGTGCGCCTGGGAACGGCAAGCCGCGAACCGATCAAGAGCACTTCCCGAGGGCGCACCCTCCAAGTGTCGGCAAACGATCGTTTGCGGCCCTGGACTCCTATCTCTGACCCGAGCCGCAAACTAACCGCGGAGTAGCTTCCGGACGTTCACGTCTCCCGTTTCCCTCCCGTCGACCGCCTCGTTGGGCCGAACGAGTGAGGCCGGGAGCGAGAAGAGGCGGGACATGCGGCAGGAGTGGTCACCGGAAGACGTGGTGGCGGGCTGGACGCTGGTGGACGGTGACTGGCCCCTGGTGGCCAACAAGAGCGGTCCGACTCGGCTCGGTTTCGTCCTGACGTTGAAGTTCTTCGAGCAAGAGGGCCGGTTCCCGGAGTTCGTCGAGGAGATCCCGCAGGCAGCGGTCGAGTACGTCGCGGACTTGGTGAAGGTGCCGGCCACGGATTTCGCGGAGTATGCGTTTACCGGGCGGACCGCCGAGTACCACCGCAAGCAGATCCGCGAGGCCCTCGGGTTCCGGCCGTCCACGCGGGCGGACGAGGAAAGGCTGATCTCGTGGCTGGCCGCCGAGTGCCCGTTAGAGCTGGTGGAGGACCGGTTGACGGAGGCCCTGCTGGTGCAGTGCCGCGTGGACCGGGTCGAGCCGCCCGGACGGATCGACCGCATCGTCACCGCGGCCCAGACCCGGGCGGAGAAGGCGTTTTGTACGCGGACCGTCGAGCGTCTGGGCGAGGTCGGCGTGGCCCGGCTGCTGGCGCTCGTCGCCGAGGGCAACGAGGACGGTGCCGCGCTGCTGGCTTCGCTCAAGCGCGACCCCGGCGCGGTCGGTCTGGACTCGCTGCTGACGGAGATCACCAAGCTGACGGACGTGCGGAGACTCGGCCTGCCCGACGGGCTGTTCGCGGACTGCTCGGAGAAGCTGGTGGCCGCGTGGCGGGCGCGGGCGATCAAGATGTACCCCTCTGACCTTCGCGACACGATCGAGGACGTACGGGCCGCGCTGCTGGCCACGTTGTGCTCCTCCCGGCAGGCGGAGATCACCGACGCGCTGGTGGACCTGCTGGTCGCCCTGGTCCACAAGATCAACGCCCGTGCCGAGCGGCGGGTGGAGAAGCAGTTGACGGCGGAGCTGAAGAGGGTTCGCGGCAAGGAGGGCATCCTCTTCCGGCTCGCCGACGCGGCGATCGGCAAGCCCGAGGGCACCGTACGCACGGTGCTGTACCCGGTGGTCGGGGAGAAGACGCTGCGCGACCTGGTCGCGGAGGCGAAGGCGAACGAGAAGGCGTTCAAGGCCAAGGTCCGTACCACCCTGCGCTCCTCGTACAGCTCGTACTACCGGCAGATGCTGCCGCCGCTGCTGCAGACGCTGGGCTTCAAGTGCAACAACACCGCCTACCGGCCGGTGATGGACGCGCTCGCGCTGCTGGAGAAGTACGCCGACGTCGACGGCAAGATGCGCTTCTACGACGTCGGCGACGCGGTGCCGATGGACGGCGTCGTACGCAAGGACTGGCGCGAGGCCGTCGTGGACGACAAGGGCAAGGTCGAGCGCATCCCGTACGAGCTGTGTGTCCTGGTCGCACTGCGGGACGCGATCCGCCGCCGCGAGATCTACATCGAGGGCGGCCTGCGCTGGCGCAACCCGGAGGACGACCTGCCCGGCGACTTCGAGGCCACCCGCACCGTGCACTACGCCGCGATCCGCCAGCCCCAAGACCCGGAGGAGTTCATCGCCGACCTGAAGCAGCGGCTGACCCTCGGCCTGGACCGGCTGTCGGCGGCGCTCGCGGACGGCTCGGCGGGCGGGGTGAAGGTCACACCCGCAAGGGCGAGCCGTGGATCACCGTGCCGAAGCTGGAGCCGCTGGACGAGCCCACCGGCCTGCAGGCCCTCAAGGACGAGGTCGTACGCCGCTGGGGCGTGCTCGACCTGCTGGACGTGCTGAAGAACGCCGACTTCCTCACCGGCTTCACCGGCGAGTTCTCCTCCGTGGCCGCATACGAGCGCATCGACCGCGCGACCCTCCAACGTCGCCTCCTCCTCGCGTTGTTCGCGCTGGGCACCAACATGGGAATCCGGGCGATCGTGGCGACCGGCGAACACGGCGAGACTGAAGCCGCGCTGCGGCACGTGCGCCGGCACTTCATCACCGTCGACAACCTGCGCGCCGCCGTGACGAAGCTGGTGAACGCCACCTTCGCCGCCCGGGACAGCGCATGGTGGGGCCAGGGCACCGCCTGCGCGAGCGACAGCAAGAAGTTCGGTTTCTGGTCCTCGAACTTCATGACCGAGTACCACGCCCGCTACGGCGGCAACGGCGTGATGATCTACTGGCACGTGGAGCGCAAGAATGTCTGCATCTACAGCCAGCTGAAGTCCTGTTCGTCGTCTGAGGTCGCGGCGATGATCGAGGGGCTGCTGCGGCACTGCACGGACGCGGAGATCGAGTCGAACTACGTGGACACGCACGACGCGAGCGTTGTCGGGTTCGCCTTCACAGAGTTGCTGCACTTCCGCTTGCTGCCGCGGCTGAAGAACATCGGCAGCATCCGCCTGTACCGCCCCGACGACGACCCGCCCGGCTGGCCGCTCGGCGGGTCCATTACCCGCCCAATCCGCTGGGACCTGATCGAGCAGCAATACGACCAGATGGTCAAGTACGCCACCGCCCTGCGCCTGGGCACCGCCGAGGCCGAGCAGGTGCTGCGGCGCTTCACCCGCGGAGGACCCAAGCACCCCACCTACGCCGCCCTCGAAGAACTCGGCCGGGCCGTACGCACCGTCTTCGCCTGCGACTACCTCGCCAGTCCCGGCCTGCGCCGGGAGATCCACGGCGGGCTCCAGGTTGTGGAGAACTGGAACAGCGCGAACACCGTCCTGCACTACGGCAAGGACGGCGCCCTGACAGGCCCGGACAAGGAACACGTCGAGACCTCGATGCTCGCCCTGCATCTGCTCCAGTCCGCCCTGGTACACGTCAACACGCTGCTGTTGCAGCAGGTGCTCGCCGAACCGGCCTTGGCGAAGAAGCTGAGCGACGAGGACCGGCGCGGGCTGACCGCGCTGTTCTGGTCGAACATCAGCCCTTACGGGACCTTCCGGCTGGAGATGGACAAGCGGCTCGACATCGCTACGGCTGCGCCCGCCCCCGCGTCTCAGCGGACGTCGAGGCAGGCATGGTGACTAGCAGGCTGGGTCTGTAGCCGAGCCGCTGAGCTGGCTGCAACGAACCGGTCACACGCGGGCAGCGGCCGCAGTACGCTACCTGGGTCGGGATAGGTACTTTCGCCCATACTTGGGCACGGGGGAAGCATGTTGGATCAGGCGTTACTTGTCCTGGCCTCGTCGGCCGGGGTGGCAGTGGCACAGGCGGCTGGCACCGACGCCTGGCAGGGCTTCCGCGAGCGGGTGGCCCGTCTCTTTGGCCGCGGCCCTGCTCCGGATGCCGCCCAGGAAGCGGCCCTGGAGAGGCTGGACCGTACGGCAGCCGAGTTGGAGGGCACCAACCCTGGCACGGCCGAGCGGGTCCGGGACGATGCGGCGGCCGCCTGGCGGACCCGTTTCCAGGATTTGCTGGAGGACTTGGACGAGGCCGGCCGTGCACAAACGGCCGCCCAACTGCGGGAGCTGGTGGCCCAAGCGCAGCAGGCTCGCAGTGGTGTCTCGGCCGCAGACGAGGGCATCGCCATCGCTGGCGGCGCGCACATCCAAGCCCAGGACCACGCAGCGGCCTCAGTGAAGATGGGCGACGTGACCATCGGAAACCCTCCCCGGCCGGGCTCGGACGAAGGCTGACGACGCCCGGCACCAGTCCCGCTGCAGCCATCACTGCGGCCACGTCGATCCTTGCGCAACAAGGTTCGATCGCCGTCAACCGCATCGACCGACTCGAACAGTACGCCGCGCCGCGCTCGCCGGTGACCTGGCCGGTGCGGGTGGGGTGCGTGCCGCAGCTGGCCTCCGCCTTCCAGCCCCGCCCAAGCCTTCGCCAACGGATCGACCAGGCCCGGGCTGCACATACCACGGCGGTACTCACCCAGGGCATCGCCGGCGGCGGCGGAGCGGGCAAGTCCCAGATGGCCGCCGCCTACGCCCACCAGGCCCTGGCCGCGGGTACGGAGGTGGTGGTGTGGGTGAACGCCGCGGAGACCGAGCAAGTCGTCACCGGCTACGCCGCGGCCGCGCGCCGCGTCCAGGCGCCCGGCGCGGTGGGGCAGGACGCCGAGACCGACGCACAGGCCTTCCTGGATTGGCTGGCGGTCACTCCCCGTTCGTGGCTGATCGTCCTCGATGACCTCACCGATCTGGAGAGGATCGGCCCGTGGTGGCCACCGCCCTCTCCCGTCGAGGGCGGCCGGGTGCTGGTCACCACCCGGCGCCGTGATGCCCTACTGTCCGGCGGCGGCCGGGCAGTCATCGAGGTCGACACCTATACCCCGGCCGAGGCCCTGACCTACCTGCGCGACCGGTTCACCGGCGTGCAGATGGCGCACCTGCTAGACCAACAGGCCGAGGACGTGGTGCGGGAACTGGGGTGGCTACCACTCGCGCTGGCGCACGCCGCCGCCTACATGATCAACGAGGACGTGCCCTGCGCTCGCTACCTCGCGCTGTTCACCGACCGCCAGTCCGACCTGGACACCCTGCTGCCCCCCGGAGCTGACGCCGAGGGCTACGGGCGGCAGGTAACCGCCGCCCTGCTGCTGACCCTGGACGCCGCCCAGCAATGCGAGCCGGTGGGCCTGGCCAGCCCAGCGATGCGCCTGGCCGCCTACCTGGACCCGGCCGGACACCCCCAGAGCCTGTGGGCCGATGCCGCGGTCACCAGCTATCTGACCGCCCACCGCGCCCTGCCCACGACACCACCGGCCACCGCACCGGCGGCTGCCGAGCCCCCTGAGGTCACCGCGGAACAGGCCCGGTCCGCGGTACAGCTGCTGCACCGCTACGGACTGATCACCTGCGAGGCCCGGGGCGGCCCCCGCGCTGTACGCCTGCACGCTCTAACTGCCCGCGCCGCCCGCGAAGGCACCCCCGCCCCCGAGATCCCTGCGGTCGTGCAAGCGGTCGCGGACGGTCTGGCGTCGCTCTGGCCCGAGGCCGACCACACCAACCCTGACCTGTGCGCCGTTTTGCGGGCCAACACCGATACCCTCGCTGCCCACGCCGGCGACCTGCTATGGCAGCCCGACGGCCACCGGGTCCTGTACCGGGCCGGGCTCAGCCTGGTGAACACCGGCCTTTACGCCGCCGCACTCACCCACTGGCATCGCCTTGCCACCGACTCTGAGCGGCTGCTGGGCTCCGAGCACCCCGACACCCTCACCGCCGGTGCCAACCTGGCTTTGTGCTACTCGGTGGCGGGGCGCGCCACGGAGGCGATCCCCCTGCTGGAGCGGGTCGCCGCCGACTCTGAGCGGCTGCTGGGTGACGAGCACCCCCTCACCCTCGGCGCCTGGCACAGCCTGGCCCACTCCTACTCTCTGGCGGGGCGCGCCACGGAGGAGATCCCCCTGCTGGAGCAGGTCCTCGCCGACTCTGAGCGGCTGTTGGGCGACGAGCACTCCCGCACCCTCGCCGCCCGGATCCACCTGGCCCTCTCCTACGCGGTGGCGGGGCGCGCCACGGAGGCGATCCCCCTGCTGGAGCGGGTCGCCGCGGACTCTGAGCGGCTGCTGGGCGACGAGCACCCCCTCACCCTCGGCGCCTGGCACAGCCTGGCCCACTCCTACTCTCTGGCGGGGCGCGCCACGGAGGAGATCCCCCTGCTGGAGCAGGTCCTCGCCGACTCTGAGCGGCTGTTGGGCGACGAGCACTCCCGCACCCTCGCCGCCCGGATCCACCTGGCCCTCTCCTACGCGGTGGCGGGGCGCGCCACGGAGGCGATCCCCCTGCTGGAGCGGGTCGCCGCGGACTCTGAGCGGCTGCTGGGCGACGAGCACCCCCTCACCCTCACCGCCCGGCACAGCCTGGCCCACTCCTACTCTCTGGAGGGGCGCCGCACGGAGGAGATCCCCCTGCTGGAGCAGGTCCTCGCCGGTCGCGAGCGGTTGTTGGGCGACGAGCACCCCGACACCCTCACCGCCCGTGCCAGCCTGGCCCACTCCTACTCTCTGGAGGGGCGCCGCACGGAGGAGATCACCTTCCAGGAGCGGGTCGCCGCCGACTATGAGCGATTGTTGGGCGACGAGCACCCCGACACCCTCACCGCCCGTGCCAACCTGGCCTTCTCCTACTCTCTGGAGGGGCGCCGCACGGAGGCGATCACCTTCCAGGAGCGGGTCGCCGCCGACTATGAGCGGCTGCTGGGCGACGAGCATGCCGACACCATGATGGCGGTGGACACGTTGCATGAATGGAGGAGCGCGCAGAAGCCGCGATGGTGGCTGTTCATCAAGACGTGGTTTGGGCGGCGATAGGAACGACAGTTGGCGCTGAGCCTGGAGGCGACAAACGGTCCAGCAGATCGCCGACATTCGGCGGGCCCCGGTCGACGGTGTACAGGCATCCCGACAAGACAAATTCTGTGCCCCGCCAGCCCAAGAAGACCACGGTCGCGAAGCCCTGACCGCTACTTTGCGGCTGGGGTCAGAGATAGGAGTCCAGGGCCGACCACCGCATCCTGGTGCGGCTTCGGAGCCTTACCGTCCCCCGTGTCGATGGTGACGTGTCCGCCGCCTAACGCCCAGACGAGTAAGACCACGATGCCCGCGATCGTGGTCTGCCGTTTGGATCCTGGAGCAGAGCGCTGGTGCCCCGACACCTCGGTGCCGTCCCGCTTCACGTACGGATTGACCCAGGGCAAAGCCGTCCCCCTCGAAGTAGTAGCCCCCCATGCAACCGACCATGGTGGCAGCCAGCACTGACAGTCGGTCAGGGGAATACCACATTCGGTGATCAACTTGCGGCGAGAGCGCAGGTCGCAAAAGCGGTCCAGGACGAGGAGTTCCTGGAATCCTGGCCTCGTATTCACATAGCCGACGCGGCGGGGGATGGGTATGAACCGGTTGGCCAGGTGGACGGTAGCGGGAGTGGTGACGGTCGCTTCCTTCGCCGCGGTCACCTCGCTCTGCGGGGCTCTGGTGCTGCCGACGATGATGGAGGACGCCGCGATCCGTTGGGGGCTCGCCTCCGCCTTGGGCGCGGCGCTGGCAGCACTGGCTGCCGCATGGGGCCACGGCTTCGCCACCCGCACCCCGCAGCTCCCAGGGCAGACGCCGCCCGGCACCTCGGCCCATGCCTCGGCCCCGCGCTCGGTCGCCGTCGCCGGCGACAACTCGGGCAGCATCTCCACCGGCGACAGCAGCTCAAGGACGCTGCCCCCTCAGCCTCCCGGCCAGCCGCCAGCCCTGCCCCTCTCGACGCCCCCGTCGGCGAACACGGCGTCGGCGTCCGGGGAGCGTTCCATCGCCATCGGCGGGAACAACTCCGGAACCCTGTCCACCGGCGACCAGACCGGCGGCACCGGCCCGTGAAACGGTCCCTCCTGTCATGGATCTGCCGAAAACAGAAGGAGCCGCTGCCCGCACCCGCCGGGACCGCCCCGCAGACCGAGGCGTCAGGAGAGCGTTCCATCGCTGTTGGCAGGGACAGCTACGGGACGCTGCTGACCGGAGACAACGCCAGGGCCGTGACACTTCCGGACAAGGCGTTCCGGTCTCCCGCACAGATAACAGCGCCCCCCGGGCTGGACGACCTGCCGCTGCGCCCGGAGCTGTTCGTCGGCCGGACCAGCGAACTGCAGCGGCTCGACGCCGCACTGGCGAGCCCAGGCGGGGTGCTCGTGCAGGCGGTGCACGGACTGGGCGGGGTCGGCAAGAGCACCCTGGCCGCGCACTGGGCCGCCACCCGCTCCCACGGCTGTTCCCCGATCCGATGGATCAACGCCGACAGTCCCACCGGCGTGCAGGAGGGCCTGGCAGCTCTGGCCACCGCGCTGCAACCGGCCCTCACCGAGGCGCTGACGCTGGAGGCGCTGGCCGAGTACGCCATGCAATGGCTGGCCACCCACACCGGCTGGCTGCTGATCCTGGACAACGTCAACGCCCCCGCCGACATCACCCCCCTGCTCGCCCGCGCCCCCCGCGGACGGTTCCTGATCACCAGCAGGCTCGCCACCACCTGGCACCATCTCACCACCGTGGTGCGCCTGGACGTCCTGGACGAGACCGAGGCGCTGGACCTGCTCACCCGCCTTGCCACCAGCACCGCCCCAGGACGGGACCTGAACGGCGCGGCCGAGCTGTGTGCCGAACTGGGC
The DNA here is from genome assembly GCF_013387495.1 of Streptomyces sp. PKU-EA00015. Taxonomy (GTDB): domain Bacteria; phylum Actinomycetota; class Actinomycetes; order Streptomycetales; family Streptomycetaceae; genus Streptomyces. Next base: position 12,136 of record NZ_JABZEE010000104.1, read on the forward strand.
TACCTGCCCCTGGCCGTCGAACAGGCCGGCGCCTACCTGGCCCAGAACCCGCTCACCACCCCCCGCGCCTACCTGGACCTCCTCGCCCGATACCCGGCGGCCATGTACGGACAAGGAGCGGTCGGCACCACACCCGAACGCACCATCGCGAGGATCTGGCACACCACCTTGGACCGGATCACCGCCGACCAGCCCCTGGCCGCTGACCTGTTGCGGACCCTGGCCTGGTACGCCCACGACCACATCCCCGCCAAACTCCTGGACGACTTCGCCGATCCGCCCGCCATGAACGCCGCGCTCGGCCTCCTCACCGCCTACAGCGTGATCACCCCCGATCCCGCGACCGGCACTGTGTCCCTGCACCGGCTCGTCCAGGCCCTCGCCCGCACCCCCGACCCGAACGACCCCCACCGCACTCCCCACGACATCGACCAGGCCCGCGACCACGCCACCACCCACCTGCACACCGCACTGCCCGACACCTGGAACCACCCCGCCGACTGGCCCCTCTGGCGCACCCTGCTCCCCCACATCGACGCACTGGCCGACCACGCACCCGCCGACAAGGACACCCACACCACGGCGGACATCCTTGACCGCACGGGCCGTTTCCTGAACAACCAGGGCCAACTCACCCGTGCGATCGGCTATCTCGAACGTGCCCTCGCCGATCGTGTGCGGGTGCTGGGTGAGGACCACCTCTCCACCCTGACCTCCCGCAACAACCTCGCCTACGCCTACCGGTCGGCGGGGCGGTTGAGTGAGGCGATCCCGCTGTACGAGCGGACTCTCGCCGATCGTGTGCGGGTGCTGGGTGAGGACCACCCCTCGACCCTGACCTCCCGCAACAACCTCGCCGGCGCTTACGAGGCGGCGGGGGACCTGGTGCGGGCGATCCCGCTGTACGAGCGGACTCTCGCGGATCGTGTGCGGGTGCTGGGTGAGGACCATCGCGACACCCTGGGCTCCCGCAACAACCTCGCCAGCGCCTACGAGTCGGCGGGGCGGTTGAGCGAGTCGACCCCGCTGTACGAGCAGACTCTCGCCGACACGGTGCGGGTGCTGGGTGAGGACCACCCCTCCACCCTGACCTCCCGCAACAACCTCGCCTACGCCTACGAGTCGGCGGGGCGGTTGAGTGAGGCGATCCCGCTGTACGAGCGGACTCTCGCCGATCGTGTGCGGGTGCTGGGTGAGGACCACCCCTCGACCCTGACCTCCCGCAACAACCTCGCCGGCGCTTACGAGGCGGCGGGGGACCTGGTGCGGGCGATCCCGCTGTACGAGCGGACTCTCGCGGATCGTGTGCGGGTGCTGGGTGAGGACCATCGCGACACCCTGGGCTCCCGCAACAACCTCGCCAGCGCCTACGAGTCGGCGGGGCGGTTGAGCGAGTCGACCCCGCTGTACGAGCAGACTCTCGCCGACACGGTGCGGGTGCTGGGTGAGGACCACCCCTCCACCCTGACCTCCCGCAACAACCTCGCCTACGCCTACGAGTCGGCGGGGCGGTTGAGTGAGGCGATCCCGCTGTACGAGCGGACTCTCGCCGATCGTGTGCGGGTGCTGGGTGAGGACCACCCCGACACCCTGACCTCCCGCAACAACCTCGCCTGTGCCTACCGGTCGGCGGGGCGGTTGAGTGAGGCGATCACGCTGTACGAGCAGACTGTCGTCGACATGGTGCGGGTGCTGGGTGAGGACCACCCCGACGCCCTGATCTCCCGCAACAACCTCGCCGGCGCTTACGAGTGGGCGGGCGACCTGGTGCGGGCGATCACGCTGTACGAGCAGACTGTCGTCGACACGGTGCGGGTGCTGGGTGAGGACCACCCCTCCACCCTGACCTCCCGCAACAACCTCGCCGGCGCTTACGAGGCGGCGGGGGACCTGGTGCGGGCGATCCCGCTGTACGAGCGGACTCTCGCGGATCGTGTGCGGGTGCTGGGTGAGAACCATCGCGACACCCTGGGCTCCCGCAACAACCTCGCCAGCGCCTACGAGTCGGCGGGGCGGTTGAGCGAGTCGACCCCGCTGTACGAGCAGACTCTCGCCGACACGGTGCGGGTGCTGGGTGAGGACCACCTCTCCACCCTGACCTCCCGCAACAACCTCGCCTACGCCTACGAGTCGGCGGGGCGGTTGAGTGAGGCGATCCCGCTGTACGAGCGGACTCTCGCCGATCGTGTGCGGGTGCTGGGTGAGGACCACCCCGACACCCTGACCTCCCGCAACAACCTCGCCTGTGCCTACCGGTCGGCGGGGCGGTTGAGTGAGGCGATCACGCTGTACGAGCAGACTGTCGTCGACATGGTGCGGGTGCTGGGTGAGGACCACCCCGACGCCCTGATCTCCCGCAACAACCTCGCCGGCGCTTACGAGTGGGCGGGCGACCTGGTGCGGGCGATCACGCTGTACGAGCAGACTGTCGTCGACACGGTGCGGGTGCTGGGTGAGGACCACCCCTCCACCCTGACCTCCCGCAACAACCTCGCCAGCGCCTTCCGGTCGGCGGGGGACCTGGTGCGGGCGATCA
>NZ_JABZEE010000105.1 GCF_013387495.1 Streptomyces sp. PKU-EA00015
CCCAGACCGCCCAGAACCTCCGGGCGCCGCGTCTTCCTCACCCACTCCTTCATCAGCTCGACAGCGCGGTCACCCGCATCGATGTCGACGCCCGCTGTTCTGTAGGACGCCGCTGCGCAGCCGGCACCGGAGGGAGTGGGCATGTTCGGTCGCCTTTCGTGGAGTTGCTCCATCAGGTCACCACGACCGCGCGCCGTGGAAGGACGTCGGCTCCGGGTGGAAGCCGAGGCCCCGGCGCGCCGCGCCGAGCGCGAGAGTGCGCTCCATCGCGAGATGACTGATCGCGTAACGGGTGATGCGCGGCGGCTCCGCCCGCTTCGCCATGCGCCACACCGTCTCGGCCGTCGTGGCGGCGGCTGACGCCACGGTGCCGGGCACGGTGCGCAGGCGTACCGGGACACCGCGGGCCGCGAGCAGTTCGCGCAGCGCGTCCCCGACGGGCACGGCGTCCGCGTCGGCGACGTTGTAGGTGCCCGGTGCCGTGGCACGGTCGCAGGCCAGCAGCGCGGCCGTGGTCAGGTTGCGGATGTGGGTGAGCGACTGGAGGGCCTTGCCGTCGCCCGGCAGCCACAGCGAACGCCCGCGCACCGCGCTCAGCAGCCGGGGCAGCAGCGTCCGGTCGCCCGGTCCGTAGACGGCGTGCGGGCGCAGGACGACGGTGTCCGGCCGGTCGCGCAGGGCGTGTTCGGCGGCTGCCTTGGAGGCGGCGTAGGGAGTCAGGTAGCGGCGGACCGGCGCCTCCGTCTCGCGAGCGAGTACGGTCGGCCGGAACGGGTCGTACACGCTGGCGGTGGAGACGTGGACCAGCCGCGCCCCGGGGAAGGAGGCGGCCACGTTCCTCGTCCCGGTGAGGTTGGCGCGCCACACGGGCCCGGGCGCGCCCCAGTCGCCGACGGCCGCGGCCGCGTGGACGACCGCGTCGGCCTCGGGGGCGTCCGTCAACGGTCCCTCGCACAGGTCCCAGTCGGCGCGGGTGAGCGCGTGGACGGCCCAGCCCGCCTCGGCCGCGGCGCGGCAGACGGCGCCGCCCACGAACCCGTGCGCGCCGGTCACGGCGATCCTCATCGCGCCGCTCCCGTCCGGCGGTCGCCTGCCGGGCGCAGCCGGGCGCGCAGCGCCGCGCGGTCCGGTTTGCGGGAGCGGCCGGCGACCGGGATGCGGTCCAGCACGACGACCTCGTCGGGCAGCGCGGCCGCGTCGATCAGCGACGGCAGCCGTGAACGGACCGATGCGGCAAGGGAGTCCGGCGAGGCCGAGGAGGCGGGGACGACGGCGAGCACGACGCGCTCGTCGCCGTAGTCGTCGGGGACGCCCACGATCACGGCCTCGGCGACGCCGGGCAGGGCGGCGACGGCCGGCTCGTACAGTCCGGGATAGATGTTGGTACGTCCCCGGATCAGCATGTCCTTCTTCCGGCCGAGCAGGACCAGCCGGCCGTTCTCCAGCCGGGCGAGGTCTCCGGTGGCGTGTTCGCGCATGGGCGGCCCGCCGAGATAGCCGCGGCACAGGTTCGGCCCGGACACCAGCAGCTCGCCGTCCGGCGCGGTGCGCACGCGGACCCCGGGCAGCGGTGTGCCGAGGAGGTCGCCGGGCCCCTCGTGGGCCAGCTTCTGCCGCCCCGTCGCCACGGCGACCGGCACGATCTCGGTCATCCCGTACACGGCGAGGACGTTCACATGGGGCAGCGCCTCGGCGGCACGGCGCAGCAGTCCCGGCAGGACGGGGGCGCCGCCGAGGACGAGATGCCGCAGTGACGCGGGCACGGCGGCAGCGCCCCGCTCGACGGCCTCGATCACGGCGGGCAGGTCGGCGGGCACGCAGAACGCGTGGGTGGCTCCCGCCAGTCCGCGGGCGAACCGCGCCGGGGCGGCCGCGGGGGCGAAGCCGTACGGCGGCATGGTCCAGTGCGCGCCCGCGACCAGGGCCGGAATGCCCATCATCATCTGGTCCGTGTGCAGGACGTCGCCGTCGCCCATGCCGAGAGCGTGTCCGCAGCCCGCCAGACCGGCGCCGAGCGAACCGCGGGTGTGCACCACCGCCTTGGGGGCGGCGGTCGTACCGGAGGTGAAGACGACGAGCGCCTCCTGGTGGGGGGCCGGTTCCGGGCGGACGGCCGGGGCGGTGCCCGAGGCGAGCCGGCGTGCCGACAGCGCCCCGGCGGGGACGCCGGGCAGCCGGCGCCCGGCGTAGATGTGGCGCAGGCCGAGCCGGTGGTAGTGGGGCAGCAGAAGCCCGCGGCGCCTCGCCAGTGGGCGGCCGTACCGGGCGGCCGCGTACAGCAGCGACTCGGCCGCGGCCCAGCGCGGGGCGGCGAGTTCACGACGTGCGGCGAACAGTGCGGGGCCCGCCCCGGGGTCGGCGAAGACCACGGTGCCGCCTGCCGCGATCACGCCCAGGGCGAGCACCACACCCGCCGGTCCGGGGCGCACGGAGAACAGGACCCGCTCCCCCTCCTCCATGCCCGCCGCGCGCAGCCGCTGTGCCGTGGACAGCACCGCGCGGCCGAGCTGTGCGTAGCCGAGGGTGCGCCCGTCGGGTCCGGTGAGCGCGGCGGCGCCGCCGCGCCTGTCAGCCGTGTCGAGCAGGGCGGTGAGCAGGTCGATGTCCCCGTCCCCGCGTGTGCCGGGGCCGGGCTCGGGCAGGGTCTCGGTCAACTCGCGCTCCGGAGCTTGACGGTCAGCCGGGCGTACCCGGGGATCAGGACGCGGCGGGCCGTACGGCGGCCGGTGACGTCGGTCGGCCCGGCCGCGAGGACGGCGGTCAGCACCGCGCGGATCTGCGCCATGGCGAGCGGCATGCCGAGGCAGAAGTGCGGGCCGGCGCCGAACCACAGGCGGCGCACTTCCGGCGGGTGTGGCAGTTCGGGGGCGAACGGGCCGTACGCCTGCGCGCACAGCAGCGTCGCCACCACGACGCGGTCGCCGGGCTCGACCGGAACGCCGCCGATCTCGGCGCTCCGGGCGACGCTGCGCAGCATCACGGGGGACGGCACGGTGATCCGCAGCGCCTCCTCCACGACGGCGTCGAGGTCGGCCGTCCCGTCCCCCAGCCCGTCGAGGCGGCCCGTGTCGTGGCAGATCGCGATCAGTCGCGGGACGAAGGAGACCAGCGTCTCCGTTCCGGTGAGCAGAAACGCGCCGACGGCGCCGCGGGCCTCCTCCTCGCTCAGGCCCAGTGCCCGCAGCCGGCCGGGGAGGGTCTCCTCCCCGCCCCGCCGGTAGGCCGTCACGGCCGAGGCGGTGAGCCGCCCGAGCACCTCGCGCGCCCGTGCCACCTGGCGGGTGGTCATGGAGTGGCGCCACAGCCTGACCATGCCGGTGACCTCGGCTGCTTCCGCGTGTGCCGTGGCGAACCGGCGCGGATCCACCGGCAGGCCGACGATCTCGCAGATGGCGGCGCCGGCGCAGGTCTGCGCGACGCGGACGAGGTCCACCTCCTCGCCCGAGCGGAGCCGGTGGGTCAGCTCGGCGAGGGGCTGTGCGAGCACGCGTTCGCAGAGCGCGGCGACATAGCCCGGTGTGAAGAGACCGGAGAGCCGCCGGCGCAGTGCCGCGTGGTCGGGGCCCTCCATGTTGAGAAGGACCGAGGGGCCGAGCACCGGGGTCCACAGGTCCGCGGGCGAGCCCGGCCCGGTCTTGGTGAAGTGCGTGGTGTCGCACAGCACTTCGCGCGCGAGGGCGGCGTCGCTCACGACCACGCCGACGCGCGGTACCCGCACGACCGGACCACGGGCCGCGATCGCGCGCAGCAGCCGGTGGGCGACCGGATGGGCGGAGGTCTGCACCCGGTTCTCCCACCGGTCCCAGGCGGCGGGGCGTACGGCGGCCGTCGTCATCGGATGTCCACCACCTCGGGGCGGTAGCGGTGGTCCGCGTACCAGCCGAGTGTGCGGCGCAGGCCCCAGGCCCGTACGCGGCGCGCGGAACCCGCCACGCGCACGTCCCGCCGCACGCCGTACGCGGAGGTGAGCAGCCGTACCGCGTTGACCAGGGCCCGGTCCTCGTGGAGCTCCTCGATGGCGGTGCGCGGGAAGCCGCCGGCGCGCACGTACAGGTCCGCCGTGATGGCCATGTTGCAGCCGGGGGCCATCACATAGGGGCCGAGGTAGCCGGGCCCCCGGTTGCCGGGCCTGAACCGTCCGAAGAGCGCGGCCGCTTCGGTGGCTCCGACGAGGGCCGCGCGGCGCCGCGGCGCAGCGGGGGCAGCGGCGCCTCGTCGGTGCGGGGCCGCAGCCGGCCGGCGATCAGCTGGAGACCGTCGCCGAAGGCCGCCCGGACGCGGGCGGTCCAGTCGGGCTCGGGCAGGCAGTCGGCGTCGGTGCGGGCCAGATGCGTGGCTCCGTGGGCGATGGCGTAGCGCATTCCGGTGTCGGCGGCGGCGCCCGTGCCCTTGCGCGTCTCGTGCACGACGTGCAGGTCACCGGGGAAGCCGCAGGACCGTACGACGTCCGCGGTGCCGTCCGTCGAGTCGTTGTCGACGACGACGAGGGAGAAGTCGCGGTCGGTCTGCGCCGCGAGCGCCCGCAGCGTCGCCGTGATGCCCGGCGCCTCGTTGTACGCGGGCACGACCACCCAGAGCCTCACAGCCGGATCACGCTCATCCCCATGCTGATGCCGCCGGCGAGTCCGACGAGTCCGACCAGGTCGCCGACGCCTGCCCGGCCGCTCTCCACGGCGCGCACGAGCTGGAGGGGCAGGCTGGCCGACGCCGCGTTGCCGTGTTCGGTGACGGTGACGGCAATCTTGTCCTTGGGCAGGCCGAACCGATCGGTGAGTTCGTCCAGGTAGGGCTTCGACACCTGGTGGACGCAGACCGCCGCCATGTCCTGCCAGCCGACGCCGAGCCGTTCCAGGGTCTCGTCGAGGATCCCGGGGCCCAGCTGCTCGAACGCCCGGCGCAGGCCCACGCCGTCGAGCCGGAAGTAGGTGTGCTCGTCGCCGCGCGGGTTGGCCGAGCCGCCCGAGGCCAGTGTGCCGACGTTCCAGCAGCGGGAGTCGGCCGTGAAGCCGAAGCCGAGGATGCCGGGTTCGGCGGACTGCTCGACGAGCAGCGCCGCTCCCGCGTCGGAGAGGGTGTAGCCGGGAATCGACGCCAGGTACGTGCGCAGGTCGGGGACCGACCAGCGGACCGCGCGCGAGGGCGACTCGCCGCACGCGATGAGGATGCGGCGGTAGGAGCCCTGGGCGATGAGCGCGTGGGCGGTCTCCAGTGCGTTGAGCACGCTGTTGCACGCGTTCTTCACGTCGAAGACGGGGCAGCGGAGGCCGAGGTGGGCGGCGACCATGTGCGAGGTGGCGGGCTCGATCATGTCCTGGCTGGCCGCGGCGAAGAGGAGCAGGTCGATGCCCGCGGGGTCGGTCCCTGTCTCGGCGAGCAGCTTGCGTGCCGCCGCGGCCGCGAGGTCGGAGGCCTGCCAGTCGTCGGGCATGACGTGCAGCCGTTCGACACCGGTCAGGCGGCGGACGAGTCCGGGCGGGGGGCTGAATCCGGTGCCTGCGGCGGCCACGCGGCGCTCGGTCTCCGGCGCGGTGCGCACGGTCTCGGGCATGTGCACGGCCACACCGGCGAGCCGGGCATGGGTCCTGGGCATGGAGCGGGTCTCTCCCGTCAGACGAGGGTCACGGTCAGCCGGTCGTACGAGGGGATGACCACGCGGCGGCTGTAGCGGCGCTCGACGATCCGCCAGGGCCGCCCGACGGCGGTCAGGGTCTCGAGGGTGCGACCGATCTCCGCCTGGGCGACGGCGGAGCCGAGGCAGTGGTGGCGGCCGGCGCCGAACCACAGCTGGCGGTTGGCCGGTTCGGCGGGCCGGTCGAGCCGGAATCCCCCGGTGAGACTGTTGGCGGTGTAGTTGAGCAGCGTGATCCGGTCGCCGGCGCGCAGAGTGCGCCCGGCGAGCCGCACGTCGCTGCGTACGGTTCTGCCGATGACCGGAGCGGGTGCCGTCACCCGCAGTCCTTCGCGGACCGCGTCCGGGACGCGGCGCGGGTCCGCCACGAGCCTGTGCTGCTCACCCGTGTCGTGCAGCAGGGCGACGGTCCTCGTGATCGCGCTCGCCGCGGTCTCGGTGGCGGCCACGCCGACGAGCGCGGCCATGCCGGCGGTCTGCTCGGCGTCCAGGCCCGCTTCGCGGCAGCGCCCGATGAGATGGTCGGCCGATTCCGTACGCCACGCCTGCGCGACGTGCCCGGTGAGCCGGGCGACGACGCCCCGGCCGCGGGCGAGGGTCGCCTCGGTGAGGTCGCCTCCCCCCGCGGCCTCGAGGGAGATCGCGGCCAGTTCACGGGCGGTGGCGAAGACCCGCTCGTAGGCGGCGTCGTCGGTGCCCGTGACGGGGACCCGGAGCAGTTCCGTGACGATCCGGCCGACGACCGCCCGGCCGAGAGCCGCGACGTCCACCGGTTTCCCGACGGCGAGCATGGCCCGGGCCTCGGCGAGCCGGGCGCCGATGGTGCGGTCCACCAGGGCGCGGGCGTTGGTCTCGCCGAAGAGTTCGCGGGTGGCGGCCCGCAGCGCCCGGTGTCCTTCCCCGTCGAAGAGGTCGTCGACCCAGTCGCCGAGGAGCTGGGCCCACAGGCGGCCGACACCACCGCGGTCGAGGACGGTGAAGTGCTTCTGGTCGGTGAGGACGGAACGCGCCGTCGCCGCGTCGGCGGTCACCCAGCCGATGCGGGGCACGTGCTTCAGGGGCCGGGCCAGCCGGCCTGCGTGCAGCAGGAGCGGGAGGGCGGGACGGCTGGCCGCCAGCACGCGCAGTTCATGGAGTTCGGCGCGGTTCATGGTGATCCATCTCGTCGTGTCGGAACTGGCCGGGGGCTGCCGGGCCCCCTCCCGCCTACGGGGGAGGAAGGGGAAGGAGGCCCGGCAGGGGCGGGCTGGTGGGGGTCAGCCCGCCTGGGGCGGAAAGAGCGCTGCCATGCCGTCGATCGACTCGGGGCCGTAACCGACCGAGCCGACCGGCACACGGGACCGGGTGGCCTCGATGACCTTGGCCGTCCACACGGGGCCGAAGCCTCCGCACAGTTCGATGAGCTGGATGCCGTCGTCGACCAGCTCGGCGGCGACCTTCGGCGCGTCGGCCGGGTCCGCCATACCGACCATGACGGCGCGGAATCCGTCCCGTTCGATCACGGTGCGGTCGCGGTCGGGGTCGAGTCCGCGTCCGGTGAAGAGGAATCCGAATGCGTCCAGTGCCATGTTCATCGCTCCTTGAGTTGCCGGGCCAGCTCGTCCACGACCTCGTCGGCCGCTTCCGTCAGGGTCAGCCGGCCGAGGGAAGCGTCCTTGCGCAGCTGGACGCCGCACCACTTCTCCAGCTCGCCGACCAGGACGAAACTTGTCATCGAGTCGATGCCGAACGCGCTGAGCGGCACGTCCGGGTCGAGCTCGGAGGGCTGCATCTCCAGCAGATCCGCCATCACGTGGCGCAGCCGCTCGATCACCTGCTCCTGGGTGACTTCCTGCGCGGTGCTCATGCTGCTCCGTTCATCCGCCTGCTGGACCACTGCGCCAGCGGCTTCAACTGTCCGGACTTCACCTGCTGGGCGCATGCACGCCGCCGGATCTTGCCGCTCGTGGTGCGCGGCACCTTGTTGCGCGGCACGGCGTAGACGCTGACGGCGGCCGGCAGCACCTTCGCCACCGCGATGCCGGCCGCGCGGACGGCGGCGGCGAGTTCGCCGGGATCGCGCACGGTGGTCTCGACGACGACGGCCACGCCCCGGTCGTCCTCGCCGAGCGGCCAGGCGGCGGCCCGCTGCTGGGCGAAGGCGGGGTGGGAGTCCAGCGCGACGGCCTCCGCGTCCTGCGGGAAGTAGTTCTCCCCGCCGATGATCAGGACGTCCTTGATGCGGCCGGTGATGAACAGCTCGCCGCCGTCGACGAAGCCGAGGTCGCCCGTCCGCACGTAGGTCCGGCCGGTGTCGTGCTCCGCGCCCTCGACACGGGCCGCGAAGACGTCCTCGGACTCCTGTTCGCGGCCCCAGTAGCCCGCGCAGTTGCCGGGCGAGTCGACCCAGATCTCGCCGACGACGCGGTCGGCGAGCGGGTGACGGGTCTCGGGGTCGACGACGGCGACGCGGACGTCGTCCACCACCGGCCCGCACCCCACGAGTTCGACTCCCTCGGCGTCGACCGTGGTCCTCACCGCCTTGCCCTCGGCCAGGGCGTCGCGGTCGTAGAGCCCCACCACCGTGGGTACGAGCGACGGGCTCAGGCTCACGGCCAGCGTGCATTCGGCGAGGCCGAAGCCGGGCGAGAAGACCTCCTCGCGGAAGAAGCTCACCCGGAACGCCTCGGCGAACCGGCGCTGCGTGGCGGCGCGTACGGGCTCCGAGCCGTTCACCGCCACCCGCCAGGTGGACAGGTCGATGGCGGCGCGCTCGTCCTCGGGCACCCGGTTGACGCACATGTCGTACGCGAAGTCCGGTGCGGCCGTGAAGACGTCGTCCTCGGCGGCGATGGCGCGCAGCCACACCCGCGGGTCCCGGACGAAGGTGGCCGGCTCCATGGTGACGGTCGCGGCGCCGGAGACCAGCGGCAGCACCACGGCGGTGCACAGCCCCATGTCGTGGAAGAACGGCAGCCAGCTGACGATGGTGGTGGTGGGCTCCACCTCGCAGCGGTCGCGCATCCCGGCCTGGTTGGCGACGAGGTTGCCGTGGCCGACGACGACGCCGCGCGGGTCGCCGGTGGACCCCGACGTGTACTGGAGCAGCGCCGTGGTCGCGGGGTCGAGAGCCACCGGGTCGGGCAGCGCCGCCCCGGCGGACTCCGGCGCGTCCGGCCGGCGCACGGCGACCCACCGCACTCCGGGCAGGAGGTCGACGTCCGCCTCGTCGGCCTCCTGCTGGGTGGACACCAGGACGGCGCACGGGTCGCAGTCGCCGCAGATCGCCGACAGCCGTTCGGCGCGGGTCGTGGTTCCCGCGCGGGCGGCCGTACGGAACGCGGGGACCGGCACAGCGATCATGCCGGCGTACAGGCAGCCCAGGAAGCCGATGTGGAAGTCGAGTCCGGGCAGGGCGGGCACGATCACGCGGTCACCGGCGCTGCCGGTCTCGCGCAGCGCCGCGGCCAGCGCTCGGGCGCGCCGGTCGAGCTCGACCGGGGTCAGGCTCTCGATCCGTGCCCCGGACGCGTCGAGGGCGGTGACGACGGGACGGTCCGCGTCGGGACCGGTGGTGCGTGCGAGCAGTGCTTCGACGATGGTGCGGGCTGCCCGACCGGTGTGCGCCGGTGCCGGCGGCCGGGTCGCGCTCGCCTCGGTTGGGGTGTTCACTGCTGAAGCTCTCCTCATTCGGCGGTGCCTTGGGACGCAAGGGCGGTGTCGGTTCTGGTCCCCGGCTGCGGCAGGCCGGCCGGGGCGGGGAAGGCGCCGGCGGGGACGGCGGTGGGATAGCGGCCGGTCAGACAGGCGGTGCAGTAGCCGGAGGGGTCGCCTCCCGCGGCCTCCACGAGCCGGTCGAGCGAGAGGAACGCCACGCTGTCGCAGCCCAGTTGTTCGGCCAGCTCCGTGATCGGCAACCGGGCGGCGAGCAGTTCCTCCGGACGTCCGGTGTCGATGCCGTAGAAGCACGGCCACCGGTACGGCGGGGAGGCGATCCGCAGATGCACCTCCACGGCCCCGGCCTCGCGCAGCAGTCCGGTGACGGTGCGCATGGTGGTGCCCCGGACGAGCGAGTCGTCCACCAGCACCACCCGCTGCCCGGCGACGGCGCCCGCGACCGGGGCGAGCTTGCGGCGCACCGTGGTCTCGCGGGCCGACGGGTCGCCCGCGATGAAGCTGCGGCCCACGGCTCCGGGCCTCAGCAGGCCCTGGACGACGGGCAGGCCGGCGCGCTCGGCGTAGCCGTCGGCGGCGACGCGCGCGGTCTCCGGGGTGGCCACGACCACCGGGCGCGGTGAGCCGAGGACCGGCGCATAGTCGGCAAGGGCCTGCCCCGCCCGGTAGCGGGCCTGGTAGACACCGCGGCCGGAGAGGGTCGAGTCGGCCCGGGCGAAGTAGACGTACTCGAAGAGGCAGGCAGCCGTCTTCGCGTCCGGCACCTCCACCCGGCTGCTCGCGGTGCCGTGCGCGCCGATGGACAGCACCTCGCCCGGTTCGAGCTCCCGGACCACCTCGCCGCCGACGGCGGTGATCGCGGCGGTCTCGGAGGCCAGCAGCCAGGCGTCGCCGCGCCGCCCCAGGGCCAGCGGCCGGAAGCCGTGGGGGTCGCGCACCCCGTACAGGTTCCGTCCGTCGGACAGGACGAGGGCGTACGCGCCCCTGAGCCGGGGCAGCACCGCGTGCAGGGCGGCGGGGGTGTCGGCGCCGTCCGCCGCGCGCGCGGCGAGCAGTAGCCGGGCCAGCAACTCGCTGTCGGTGGAGCACAGTCCGGGGTCGATCGCGTCGGCGCCGGGCGCCTTGTGCGGGTCCACCAGGGTGCCGTTGTGCGCGACGGCAAGCGGCGGCCGGTCCAGGACCACGGGCTGGGCGCCGGCCAGCCCGTCCCGCGCGCCGTGGGTGGCGTAGCGGACGTGGCCGACCGCGACCGGGCCCTCGGGCAGCCCTTGGAGGCCGGAGAGGGCCTGGGCGACGGTGCCCGCGCCGTGCCGGGCGACGAGGGCGTCGCCCGTGCCCACGGCGATGCCGGCGCTCTCCTGCCCGCGGTGCTGCAGCGCGACGAGCATCTCCCGTACCACTGCGGCATGGTGGCCGTCCGGCCCCCAGACGCCCGCGACGCCGCAGGCCTCGCGGGGCTTGTCCGCGTCGTACGGGTCTGCGCTCATACGGTGTCACCGCCCGCGTCGAGCCAGTCGGTGAACGCGTCCAGGTCCGGGAGGATCACGGTCGAGCAGGACAGGACCGCGAGGTTCTGCCGCATGTCCGTGATCGAGACGACGGTGCGTCCCGCACGGTACGCGGAGAGCATCTCTGCGGCGGTGCCCATGCTCGGCTCATGACCGGGCAGCCAGGCCACACACACATCGCTCGCGGCGGCCAGCCGCGTGAGCTGGTGGAACAGGTCGGTCAACTCGCGCAGCTCCGGCGCGAGTTCCGCGTGGCGCACGACCGGACGGTCCGCGAGCGCGGCGTGTGCGGCCCGCACGTCGGCGGGATGCGACGCCAGCCATTCGGCCATCACCGTGCCGGGGTCGTGGATCACCGCGTCGGGACGCCGGTCGAGCAGGCTGCGGGTCAGCAGCTGCCGGTAGGACTGGTCGGTGAGGTCCGCGCCGGTGCGCGCTCCCTGCATGGTGCCGGCGAGGAAGTAGGAACGGGTCTGCCGCAGCACGGCCGGCACGGCTTCGGAGGTCATTCGTCCTCCATGGAGTAGGGGGCCAGGGTCAGTCCGGCGGGGGAAGCGGCGCGGTGGATGGCCGCCGCCTCCAGGAGGAAGGCGACCACGTCGTCCTGCGGCGCGGAGACCGCGTCCGCGACGACTTCCAGGTCGCGCTGGAAGCGCGCGTCGCCGTGTGCCGCGACCGCGCCCTGGTTGTCCTTCGTGATCATGAGGGTGCGGTCCTCGGCGACACCCGCGGGCCGGCCTGCCAGGGGCAGGATCAGCTCCGCCATGTGCCGGGTCACCGGGTGGACCACGCGGACGGACACGCTGTGCTGCTCGGGATGGACCAGCAGCGGACGTACCCAGTCCGCCGGGGGCGGCACGGTCGCGAGCCGCGATTGCGGGTGCAGGACGAAGGCCCTCGACGCCACGTTGTGCCCGCGCCGCGGGCTGAAGCGGAGATAGTCCAGGCGAAGGGCGTCGTCGTCGAGCGTCCACGTGGCCCGCACCCGGCCCGGCGCCGGTGTGCCGTCCCCCCGCACCCGGTACGGGTAGGCGTCGACGGTCACCCGCACCACGCCGTCGACCGCCGCCGCGCGGTCGAGCCGCAGCGGCTCCGCGTGCAGCAGGTACGGGTCGAGGACGACGATGTGGTCCTCCCGGCGGTAGACGGCCGCCACATGACGTCCGTCGATGAGGTACTCGGCGGTGATCCCGGACCGCTCGGCCACCATCCGCCCGGCGGCGAACGACTGCCAGGCGCAGGACAGCCCGAAGCGCGGCGGCGCCGCCCGGGTGCCGAAGTACTCGTGGAACTGGGACGCGCTGTTGTACGGAATCCCGACGAGCACCTCGTCGAGGACTTCCTTCTGCACATCGCTCAACAGCGCCGCGCCGACGGCATTCACTTGCGGCCTCCCTGGAAGAGCGCGGCGGCCTGCTCCAGCAGGGAGGGCCGACGGGCGTACGTGGTGTCCTGACCGCCGAGCAGCGACAGGTGTTCGCGCAGGACACGCAGATAGGTGAGAAGTTCGAACTGGGTGAGATTGCGCGGTGAGTCGAGGAACTTGATGCCGCCGCTGATGTCCACGTCCCGGCGGCGCTTGAGTTCGTCGAAGCTGCGGGCCGCCTCCGGGTCCCGCCGCCGGGCCGCCAGATAGGCGGCGATCACCCGCGACTGCAGCTCGACGGTGGGGAAATGGCCGCCCGTGCCGTCGGTCATCCCGGCGATGAAGAGGTCGTCGTAGCGGGGCGAGAAGGCCAGCAGATAGAAATCGGGGCGGCCCTTGTTCCAGTCGAGGTGTTCCTCACCGACGAACGGAATGTGGATCCGGAATCCGGTCGCCATGATGACGGTGTCGAATTCCTCCGACGTACCGTCCGAGAACTCCACGAACTTTCCGTCGAAACGCACGGGGGCCTTGCGCACCTTCACCCGGCCGTGCGCGCAGTAGTAGGGCAGCAGTGAATTCACGATCGGCGGGGATTCGAGCGGCTCGTGATCGGGCTTCGGCAGGCCGAACTGGTCGGGGCTTCCGATGCTCAGCTTCAGCATGGTCCGGTAGGCGGCACGCGCCACGGGCGCCGGCAGCCGCAGGTTCTGGCTCGATTCCGAGACCTGGTCGGCGGGCTTTCCGAAAATGAACTTCGGGAAGAAGTAGTAGCCGCGGCGCATGCTGATGGCGACATGGTCGCTCACCCCCGCGGCCTCCACCGCGATGTCGCAGCCGGAGTTTCCGGCGCCGACGACGAGAACCCGCTTGCCGGCGAGGCCGGCCGGGTTGGTGTAATCCCGGCTGTGCAGGATCTCCCCGTCGAACTTCCCCTCGAAGGACGGCAGATGGGGGTGCCAGTTGTGGCCGTTCGCAATGATCAGGGCGCTGTGCTCCTGCGAGTGGCCGTCCGCGGTGGTGACGCGCCAGCCGTCGGGGAGCCGCTCGACCTCGGTGACGTCGGAGTCGAAACGGATCAGCCGCCGCAGGTCGAAACGCTCGGCGTACTGCTGCAGATAGGTGCGCACCTGATCGTGACGGGGATAGGCGGGAAGGCCCCGGTCCATGGGGAGGTCCGCATACCCCGTCACTTCGCGCGAGGTGATGGTGTGGGTGTTCTGGTAAACGGAACTGCGGGGATTGTCGATGTCCCAGATACCGCCCACGCCGGAGTGGGACTCGTATCCCACGCACGGAATGTTCAGATCACTGAGGTTCTTGAGAGAGGCCAGACCGGAAGGGCCGGCTCCGATGACGGCGACCGGCCGTGGATCCACTTGTGGTTCGGACGACATGCGAACTCCCCCGTTGCGATTGCGTCGTAGGCATCGACACCACCGACGTGTCGAGCTGCCTGACCAAGACTCCATCAGGTCACCGCATCGACTCCAGCCACTTTTAAGGACTTTCAAGCGACCGGAGAGATTCCCGCTTCGCCTTGACTTCCGGCCCCGGACTTCCGCCTAATGGGCCCCGACCGGACTTCGCGAGAAAGTGAATCACGTCACTTTTCCTGTTCCGGTTGAACCGATGAACTCTTTTTTGCGTAGGCAGCCTTACCAGGAGGAGTGCCCGTGGCTCGCGTCGTGGTCGACGTCATGCTCAAGCCCGAGATC
>NZ_JABZEE010000106.1 GCF_013387495.1 Streptomyces sp. PKU-EA00015
CGGTGCCGGCGGAGCCCCGGAGGCACCGCGGCGGCCCGGCGGCTGGCCCACCGCCTCGGCCCCCGGCCAGGGCACACCGCCCGCCGCCCCCCAGCCACCGCGGACCTCTGAGCCCGCGCCCCCCGGCCCCGCCGCTGCCGCGCCCGCACCGGGCCCTGCCATGTCCCAGGGCGCCGGCCAGGTACGGAACATGTGGCCGGACATCCTGGAGGCCGTGAAGAACCGCCGCCGCTTCACCTGGATCCTCCTCAGCCAGAACGCGCAGGTGGCGGGCTTCGACGGCACCACGCTCCAGCTCGGCTTCATCAACGCCGGCGCCCGGGACAACTTTGCGAGCAGTGGCAGCGAAGACGTCCTGAAGCAGGCGCTCGCCGAGCAGTTCAACGTGCAGTGGAAGGTCGAGGCGATCGTCGATCCGTCCGGCGGCACGGGTGGAGGGCCCGGCGGCGGCCAGTCCGGCTCCGGCGGTCACGGCGGCCAGTCCTCGGGCGGGTCGGGAGGCTACGGCGGGCAGTCCGGTGCCGGCGGCGGTTACGGCGGGCAGGGCGGTTACGGACAGAGCAGGCCACCCGCCGCCGCTCCGGCCCCGCCCGCCCCGGCGGCCCCCGCGCCCCGCCCCGCCCCGTCGACTCCGTCCACGCCTCCTCAGGCGGCCGCGCCGCAGTCGGCCCCCGAGCGGGTCCGCCCGGCGGAGACGTACAGTCCGCCGCCGCCCCCACCGGTCTCGCTGGAGGACGACGTCCCGGAGGAGGACGATCCGGATCTCGTCGACTCGGCGCTCTCCGGGCACGATCTGATCGTGCGCGAGCTCGGCGCCACGGTCGTGGAGGAATACACGAACGAGTAGCGGGCCTGCCCTCGGAGGCCCGTACGACGCTGCCGGGCGCACGGCGGTTAGGCTTGCGCCCGTGAAGGTCCTCGTCATCGGCGGCGGCGCCCGCGAACACGCCCTGTGCCGCTCTCTGTCCCTCGATCCCGACGTCACCGCTCTGTACTGCGCGCCCGGAAACGCCGGTATCGCCGAGGTCGCCGAGCTGCACCCGGTCGACCCGCTGGACGGCCCGGCCGTCGCGCGGCTCGCCACCGTCCTCGGCGCCGAGCTCGTCGTGGTCGGCCCGGAGGCGCCGCTCGTCGCCGGTGTCGCCGACCAGGTCCGCGCCGCGGGGATCCCGTGCTTCGGCCCGTCGGGTGCAGCGGCGCAGCTGGAGGGCTCCAAGGCCTTCGCCAAGGACGTGATGGCCGGGGCCGGAGTGCCCACGGCCCGCAGCTACGTCTGCACCACCCCCGAGGAGATCGACGAGGCGCTCGACGCCTTCGGCGCCCCGTACGTGGTCAAGGACGACGGGCTCGCCGCCGGCAAGGGCGTCGTGGTCACGAGTGACCTGGAGCAGGCCCGCGAACACGCGCTCGCGTGCGGCCGGGTCGTCATCGAGGAGTACCTCGACGGCCCCGAGGTCTCGCTCTTCGCCATCACCGACGGCGAGACGGTCGTGCCCCTGAGGCCCGCCCAGGACTTCAAGCGCGCGCTCGACGGCGACGAGGGCCCGAACACCGGTGGCATGGGCGCGTACTCGCCGCTGCCGTGGGCCGACCCCAAGCTGGTCGACGAGGTCATGGACACCGTCCTCCAGCCGACGGTCGACGAGATGCGCCGCCGCGGCACGCCCTTCTCCGGGCTGCTGTACGCGGGGCTGGCGATCACGTCGCGCGGTGTGCGGGTCATCGAGTTCAACGCGCGCTTCGGCGACCCGGAGACGCAGGTCGTGCTCGCCCGGCTGAAGACGCCGCTGGCCGGGGTCCTGCTCGCCTCGGCGAACGGCACGCTGGACACCCTTCCTCCGCTCAAGTGGCGTGACGACGCGGCCGTGACCGTGGTCGTCGCGTCCCACAACTACCCGGGCACGCCGCGCACCGGCGACCCGATCGAGGGCCTCGACGAGGTCGCCGCCGAGGACACGCCGCACGCGTACGTCCTGCACGCCGGTACCAAGCGCGACGGCGACGCGATCGTGAGCGCCGGCGGCCGGGTGCTGTCGGTGACGGCGACGGGCCAGGACCTGGCCGAGGCGCGCGAGCGCGCGTACCGCGCGGTGTCGCGCATCCGCCTGGAGGGCTCCCAGCACCGGACGGACATCGCCCGCGCCGCCGCGGAGGGCTGACCGGCGGGGCCGTTCCGGCTCCCGTACACGAGCGTTCTTCCCGGACGGGGCCCGGCGCACAGCGCGCCGGGCCCCGTCCGTGTGCCGGATCCGGTCGAACCGTCCGCGCCCGGCTCCGTCGCCGCCGCTGCGTGCGGGAAGCCGCAGCCTCGTGCGTACTTCCGGTAACACCGGTCCGACCTGCACTTCCACGCCCCGGTCCGCTGCCGTCCGCCGCGTCCGATGCATTGCCCGAAGCCATTCCATCGAGTGATGGCTGAGCCATCCGGATGACGGTCGCCGAAGCCCCAACTAGGGTGCGGCGCAGGGGTTCCGGCACTTGGCCCACCGGCATTGCGATGTCAGTGGGCGGTGCCACAGTGGGGGAGTGACCAACACCGTCGCAGGGCAGAGGGGGTGACGTCCGGTCGTGACCGGTACCGCTATCGGGGAGTCGGTGGGCGCTCGTGGCGCCCGTTCCAAGGCCTTCGCCGTGCTGCGTGTCCGCGGTTGGGCGGCGGCCGTGGCGCTGCTCCCCGCGGCCGTCGCCGTGATCCTGCTGGCCGGCGGTGCGACGGGGAGGATGAGCGGTGGAGGCTGGGACACCGCGCGCTGGACGGTGACCGCGTGCGCTGTGGTCGTGCTGCTCACGGCCGCTGCCGTCGCCGCGGTGATCGCCCGGGCCGCCCCCGCGCTCAGCCCGACCGTGGAGCTCCCGGAGCGCTCGGCCCCCGATCTGTACCGGCTGGTCCACGACCTGGCCGAACGCCTCGACGTGCCCGCGCCGTCCGCGCTCGCGCTCACCCCCGACTGCGACAGCTGGCTCGAGGACCGTACGCACCCGGCGCACGCGATATCCGGGGCCAGGCGGAGCCCGGGCGAGGCGCCGGTCCTGGTCATCGGCTCGCCCTTCCTGTGGTGGATGCGGGTCGCCGAGCTGCGGGCGGTGCTCGGCCCGGTCGTCGCGGGCACCAGCCTCGCCGCCGACCCCGACATAGCCGCCGCCCGCCGGTTCGTGCGGGGCCTGGACGCGGCGGTCGCCGACGCGGCCGGCCCCCGGGAATGGTCCATACGCAGGCCGCTGTCCCTCGTGACCGGCCGGATAGCCCGGCTTCTGCTGCGCGGCTGTCAGATGCACGCGGCCGAGATGGAGCGCTGGGTCGCCGCCGCCGCGTCCGAGCGGGCACAGGGTGTGGACTACGGTCTGCGGATCGTCGCCCAGGAGCAGGTGGGCCTCGCCTACGCGGGCTGGGACCGGCTGCTGACCCGGGTCGCCCTGCCCGCCTGGCACATGGGCCGCTGGCCCTCGCGGCTGGACGCGGGCGTCGTGGCGGCCCTGACCGAGCTCTCCCGGCGTGACCGTCTCGCCGAGGGCTTCACCTCGCGGCTGGGCGAGCGTCCCGCCTGCGACCTGCTGGAGGAGCCCGGCACCGTGGACGAGGCGGCGTCGCTGCTGGCGGCGCGGCTGTTCCACGGCGGCCCTGCCGAGGGCGGCCCCGACTGGTCCCCGGTGGACTGGCAGCACTATCCGCACGAGGTTGTCGACCGCAAGTGGCGTACGGAAGCGGCCCGTATCCACCGGGTCCTCGACGAGCTGGGGGTGCCGCCCGCGACCGGGCCCGAGGGGCCGACCCTCGCCCGCGTGATCGAACATCTGTCGCAGCGGCCCGACAGTGCGGCGAGCGACGATCTCGCCGCCGCGCTCACCGCCCGTACGGCCCGCGAGGAGGCGGCACGTGAGCCGACGCGGGCCCAGGGCCGGCCGGCGGCCGCCCTGGACGGCGCGGGCGACGTGCTGGCCCTGTGGGGCGGGGACCCGCTGCCGCTCTTCCCGCTCCAGCCGCCGCGCAGCGGCCGTGACCTGCTCGCGGACCATGTCGTCGCGATGGTGTGCTGCACGGCGATCGACACCGTGGGGGCGGCGCCGGGCCTGGACTGGCTGGACGGCCCCGCCCTGCTGATCGACGGCGAGCGGCGGGCCGACCTCATGGCGCCCGTGCTGAGCCTCGTAGAGGACGGCGACGCGCAGCCGCTGCGCGTCTGGCTGGGTTCCCTCGGCGTCCGGCCGGAGAAGCCGGTGCGCCTCGCCTGAGCCGCGTCGGTGGCTTGCCACCCATGGCTCGCTCCGGCCCTCGGACTCCTCATCCGGCCCTCGGGCCCCTCATCCGGAACGATCTCTTCTCCTTCACGTCTATTCGCGACGAACGGTGACGGAGTGCGTGCGTTATGTGATGTGCTGGAGACCGGCGCTGAACAGGTCGGCGCATCGACGATGTACCGGGGCACCGAGGGAGGGCGCAGCATGGGGGCGGAGCAGATCCGGCGATGGGAATCGGGCGCTCTCGCCCACGCCGTCAGCGATCCCTTCGGCCAGGGCCCGCTGCCCTGGCTGCGCGGCGGTGAGCACTACTTCGGCGACACCGGCCAGGTCGTCCCCTGGTACGCCGACCCGGCGCTGGCCCGCGGCGGCTCCGGTCGCCCGCGCACCGCCGATGACGTACACCGCCAGATCAAGGGCTTCGTGTCACCCGGGGCCGCCGCGCCCGGCGAGGCGATCGATTTCCACATCACCGTGGATCCGCCGCAGCAGTTCTCGGTCGACGTCTACCGCATCGGTCACTACGGCGGCGACGGCGCCTCCAAGATCACGACGAGTCCGCGGCTGTCGGGCATCGTCCAGCCGCCCCCGCTCACCGCCGACCGCACGGTCTCGTGCCATCACTGGTGGCTCTCGTGGCGGCTGCAGATCCCCTCGTACTGGTCGATCGGCGCGTACGTCGCCGTGCTGACCACTCTCGACGGCTACCGCTCCCACATCCCCTTCACGGTCCGCGACGACCACCCGGCCGACCTGCTGCTGCTCCTGCCCGACCTCACGTGGCAGGCGTACAACCTCTATCCGGAGGACGGCCGCACCGGCGCGAGCCTGTATCACGCGTGGGACGGGAACGGCCGGCTCCTCGGCGAGGAGGACGCCGCCGTCACCGTCTCGTTCGACCGCCCCTACGCTGGGGCCGGCCTGCCCCTGCACGTCGGCCACGCCTACGACTTCATCCGCTGGGCCGAGCGGTACGGCTACGACCTCGCCTACGCCGACACCCGCGATCTGCACGCGGGCCGCGTCGATCCCTCCCGCTACCGCGGCCTGGTCTTCCCCGGCCACGACGAGTACTGGTCGGCGCCCATGCGCCACGCTGCGGAGACCGCCCGCGACCGCGGCACCTCGTTGGTCTTCCTCTCGGCCAACACCATGTACTGGCAGGTCGAACTCGCTCCCTCCCCTTCCGGTATGCCCGAGCGCCTGCTGACCTGCCGCAAGCGCCGCGGCCCCGGCAAACCGGCCCTGTGGCGCGAGGTCGACCGGTCAGAGCAGCTGCTGCTGGGCATCCAGTACGCGGGCCGGGTCCCGGAGCCCTCCCCTCTCGTCGTGCGCAACGCGGACCACTGGCTGTGGGAGGCGACCGGCGCGGGAGAGGGCGACGAACTGCCCGGTCTGGTCGCGGGCGAGGCCGATCGCTACTTCCCGCGCACCGCGCTCCCGGAGCACGTCAGCCGCATCCTGCTCGCGCACTCGCCGTACGAGGACGGCGACGGCGTGGTGCGCCACCAGGAGACGTCGCTGTACCGGGCTCCCTCCGGCGCTCTGGTCTTCGCGTCGGGGACCTTCGCCTGGTCACCGGCGCTGGACCGGCCCGGCCACGTGGACCCCCGCATCCAGCGCGCGACGGCCAACCTCCTCGACCGCATCTGCAAACGCGACTAGGCGACGATCCGGCGCGTCCGGCACCCCTGCTCAGGAGACTCCCGCCCGCATACGGGACAATCGGAGCCGTTGTACGTAACCACGGGGAGGAACCGTGTCCGGATTCGTCGAAAAGCCCGAGCCGATCCAGGTGCCCGGCCTGATGCACGTGCACACCGGCAAGGTGCGCGACCTGTACCGGAACGAGGCGGGTGACCTCGTGATGGTCGCCAGTGACCGCATGTCCGCCTACGACTGGGTGCTCCCCACGGAGATCCCCGACAAGGGCCGGGTGCTCACCCGCCTGTCCCTGTGGTGGTTCGAGCAGTTGCAGGACCTCGTCCCGAACCATGTGCTGTCCACCGACCTGCCCGCCGGCGCCCCCGCCGACTGGGAGGGCCGCACCCTGATCTGCAAGTCGCTGAACATGGTCCCGGTCGAGTGCGTGGCCCGCGGCTATCTGACCGGCTCCGGCCTCGCCGAGTACGAGCAGACCCGTACGGTCTGCGGTCTGGCGCTCCCCGAGGGCCTCGTCGACGGCTCCGAGCTGCCTGCCCCGATCTTCACGCCGGCCACCAAGGCAGCCGTCGGCGACCACGACGAGAACGTCAGCTACGAGGAGGTCGCCCGCCAGGTCGGCGCGGAGACGGCCGCCCACCTGCGCCGCACGACGCTCGACGTGTACGCGCGCGCCCGCGACATCGCCCGCGAGCGGGGCATCATCCTGGCCGACACCAAGTTCGAGTTCGGCTTCGACGGGGAGACCCTGGTCATCGCGGACGAGGTGCTGACCCCGGACTCCTCCCGCTTCTGGCCCGCGGCTTCCTGGGAGCCCGGCCACGCGCAGCCGTCGTACGACAAGCAGTACGTGCGTGACTGGCTGACGTCCGCGGCCTCGGGTTGGGACCGCAGGAGCGAGCAGCCGCCGCCCGCGCTGCCCCAGGACGTCGTGGACGCGACCCGGTCCAAGTACCTGGAGGCGTACGAGCTGCTGACCGGGACGGCCTGGCAGTAACGGCACACACGAAGAAGCCCCCGGCGAGATCGCCGGGGGCTTCTTCATCTGAGCGGACGACGAGATTCGAACTC
>NZ_JABZEE010000107.1 GCF_013387495.1 Streptomyces sp. PKU-EA00015
AAGGTTCCCGAGAACGACGCCATGCTGGTCGGGATCGGTGAGAACGCGGGCGTCGTGGACGTCGGTCAGGGTTACGCGGTCACGTTCAAGGTGGAGTCGCACAACCACCCGTCGTACATCGAGCCCTATCAGGGTGCGGCGACGGGTGTGGGCGGCATCGTGCGGGACATTCTGGCGATGGGTGCCCGTCCGGTCGCGGTGGTGGACCCGCTGCGGTTCGGTGCGGCGGACCACCCGGACACCAAGCGGGTGCTGCCGGGCGTCGTCGCCGGTATCGGCGGCTACGGGAACTGTCTGGGTCTGCCGAACATCGGGGGCGAGGTCGTCTTCGACGAGTGCTACCAGGGCAACCCGCTGGTCAACGCCGGATGTATCGGTGTGATGAAGCACGAGGACATCCATCTCGCGAAGGCGTCCGGCCCCGGCAACAAGGTGATCCTGTACGGCGCCCGCACCGGTGGTGACGGCATCGGCGGCGTCTCGGTCCTCGCGTCCGAGACCTTCGACGACACGAAGCCGACGAAGCGGCCGGCGGTGCAGGTGGGTGACCCGTTCCAG
>NZ_JABZEE010000108.1 GCF_013387495.1 Streptomyces sp. PKU-EA00015
ACACGAAGCCGACGAAGCGGCCGGCGGTGCAGGTGGGTGACCCGTTCCAGGAGAAGCTCCTGATCGAGTGCACGCTCGAGATCTTCAAGGAGAAGCTGGTCGCGGGCATCCAGGACCTCGGCGGTGCGGGTCTGTCCTGCGCCACGAGCGAGCTCGCCTCCGCGGGCAGCGGTGGTATGCGGGTGGAGCTGGACACGGTGCCGCTGCGTGATGCGACGCTCTCGCCGGAGGAGATCCTCATGAGCGAGTCGCAGGAGCGGATGTGCGCGATCGTGGAGCCGCAGCACGTCGAGCGGTTCCTGGAGATCTGCGAGAAGTGGGACGTCATCGCCACCGTGATCGGTGAGGTGACCGACGGCGACCACCTGGAGATCTTCTGGCACGGCGAGCTGATCGTGGACGTGCCGCCCGGCACCGTCGCGCACGAGGGCCCGACGTACCACCGCCCCTACGCCCGCCCGTCCTGGCAGGACGCGCTGCAGGCCGACGACGCGAACAAGCTGCCCCGCCCGCAGAACGCGGAGGAGCTGCGTGCGCAGGTCCTGAAGCTGGTGGCGTCGCCGAACCAGGCCTCCAAGGCGTGGATCACGGACCAGTACGACCGGTTCGTGCAGGGCAACACCGTGCTCGCCCAGCCCGAGGACGCCGGCATGGTCCGCATCGACGAGGAGTCGAACCTCGGTGTGGCGATGGCGACGGACGGCAACGGCCGCTACGCCAAGCTCGACCCCTACACGGGCGCGCAGCTCGCGCTGGCGGAGGCCTACCGCAATGTGGCCGCCTCCGGTGCCAAGCCGCTGGCGATCTCCGACTGCCTGAACTTCGGCTCCCCGGAGGACCCGGATGTGATGTGGCAGTTCGCCGAGGCCACCCGCGGTCTCGCGGACGGCTGTCTGCAGCTGGGCACGCCGGTCACCGGCGGCAACGTCTCGCTCTACAACCAGACCGGCGAGACCGCCATCCACCCCACCCCCGTGGTCGCGGTGCTCGGCGTGATCGACGACGTCAACCGCCGCACCCCGATCGCGTTCGCCGAGGAGGGACAGCTGCTCTACCTCCTCGGAGACACCCGCGAGGAGTTCGGCGGCTCCGCCTGGTCCCAGGTCGTGCACCACCACCTCGGCGGCCTGCCCCCGCAGGTCGACCTCGACCGGGAGAAACTCCTCGCGGACATCCTCATCTCCGCCTCCCGCGACGGCATGATCGACGCGGCGCACGACCTGTCCGACGGCGGCCTGGTCCAGGCCGTGGTGGAGTCCTGCCTGCGCGGCGGCAACGGCGCCCGCCTGGTCGTCCCCGACGGTCTGGACGCCTTCACGTTCCTGCTCAGCGAGTCGGCCGGCCGCGCGGTCGTCGCCGTCCCGCGCAGCGAGGAACTCCGCTTCACCGACATGTGCGGCGCCCGCGGCCTCCCCGCCACCCGCATCGGCGTCGTCGACGGCGACACGATCGAGGTGCAGGGCGAGTTCAGCATC
>NZ_JABZEE010000109.1 GCF_013387495.1 Streptomyces sp. PKU-EA00015
CTGAGTCCGATTCAGATGCAGTGGTCGAGGTCGAGGGCCAGTTCAGCATCCCGCTGAACGAACTCCGCACCGCACACGAAACCGTCGTCCCGGCTCTCCTGCCGTGACACGACAGTGGCCGTGACCCCTCGCCTTCGGGCAACAGGTCACGGCCACGGCCGAGTTCAGGGAAGGCGAACCTTTCGTCCCTCAATGCTGTAGCC
>NZ_JABZEE010000011.1 GCF_013387495.1 Streptomyces sp. PKU-EA00015
CGCCGGGCCCGGCGGGCGCTCGCCCCGGCACCGGCCGAGGCGGAGGGCGCCGCACGGACCGCGTTCGCGCTGCCGCCCGCCGAGGCGGACCGGGTGCAGCCGGGGACTGCCGCCGCGATCCCGGCCGAACAGCACGACGCCGTGGCCACGGCCCCCGGCGCGGAGCACCACACGCCGCCGCAGCCGCATCCGGCACCCACCGGCCGCAGGCGTGCCCGCGGTCAGGCACAGGCGCCCGCCACCGGCGAGGCGGCCGTCGGGACGGCCGAGGAGACCGCCGAGGAGACCGCCGTTCAGCAGGTCGCTCCGCAGCCCGTTCTGCCCGGCCAGGCCCAGCGGACCGCGCCGGACAGCACGTCGGGCGGCGGGCCGGCGGCGCAGGCGACGCCTGCCGCACCGGAGAACGGGCAGACGGGCTCCGTCCCTGCACAGGCCACGGCTCAGGCGCCGCAGGACTCCACGGACGCGGCGAGCACTCCCGCGCGGGGTACGGACACCGGATCCGTGTCCGTACCGCTGCCGCCGGCGCGTCCCGTCACGGGACCGGCAGCCGCGGCCGGAGCGGCCGTGCCCCCGCCCCGCGTCGCCCAGCCGCTGCCCGCCGAGGAGCCGGTCACCGCGGACTCGACACAGGGGCGCGCGTTCAGTGTGCGCACCCTCGGGCAGGGCGTGCCGTTCGTGCAGCACCTCACGCAGCAGCAGAACCAGACGCTCGGCTCCGGCCGCCGCCGCAAGCTGGGCACGCGCCCGGACAGCGACCTCCCCCAGGCCGCCGCCCGTCCCCATCCGCAGCCGCAGGCCGCGCCGAGCCCCGCGCCCAGCCCCGCGCCCGTCCCGGCGCCGGGCACGTCGCGCCTGCCCGCCGACCGCTCGGAAGGCCGCGCGTACGCGATAGGGGCGCCCGACGAGGGCGCCGAGGGTCCCGAGCCGCTGGACGGACCCGGCGGCGCGGTCGAGGTCGCCAACAGGCCCCAGCCGCAGCCCGTCGACGACGAGCTGCCGCCCGAGCCGCTGGACAACCCGCGCAGGCTGCTGGTGTGGCCGGCGCCGGACGTCCCCACGCAGCAGGCGCTCAGCGACCGCGGCTACCGGCCCGTCGTCGTGCACTCCCGCGAAGAGGTGGACGCGCAGATCGCGGCGTTCCCCGCGGCCCTGTTCGTGGACCCGCTGACGGGGCCGATCACGCGGACCGCGCTGCAGTCGCTGCGGCAGGCCGCCGTGGCCGCCGAGGTGCCGGTGCTGGTGACCGCGGGCCTCGGGCAGGCGACACGGGAAGCGGCGTACGGCGCCGACCCGGCCGTTCTGCTCAAGGCGCTGGCCCCGCGCGACAGCGAGCAGCACCCCTCGCGCGTGCTGCTGATCGAGGAGAACGAGGAGATCGCGCTCGCGCTGACGGCGACGCTGGAGCGGCGCGGGATGCAGGTGGCCCGGGCCGGCACCGACGCGGACGCGGTGACGCTGGCGACCCAGATGCGCCCGAACCTGGTGGTGATGGACCTGATGCAGGTGCGCCGCCGGCGCGCCGGGATCATCGACTGGCTGCGCGCGAACGGGCAGTTGAACCGCACGCCGCTCGTCGTATACACCTCGGCGGGTCTCGACCCGGCCGAACTGCCGCGGCTGTCGTCGGGGGAGACGGTGCTCTTCCTCGCCGAGCGGTCGACCAGCAGCGAGGTCCAGGCCCGCATCGTCGATCTGCTCGCGAAGATCGGCACCAACTGACGCCCACGCGCCGACGTTCACGCGAAAGGGGCCGGCGGTGATGACCGCCGGCCCCTTCGTCGTCCCAGGGCAGGAACCCGCCGCCGCTGCGGCGGCGTGACGACTACAGCTCGGTGACGTCCAGCTCCCCGTCGGCGTACTGCCTGCGGATCACCTTCTTGTCGAACTTGCCCACGCTCGTCTTGGGCACCGCCGGCACGATCGACCACCGCTCGGGCAGCTGCCACTTGGCGATCGACTCCGCCAGGAAGTCCCGCAGCGCCGCGTAGTCCGCCGTCGATCCCTCCTTGAGCACGACCGTCGCCAGCGGACGCTCGCCCCACTTCTCGTCCGGGACGGCGACGACGGCCGCCTCGACGACCTCCGGGTGCGCCATCAGCGCGTTCTCCAGCTCGACGCTGGAGATCCACTCGCCGCCGGACTTGATGACGTCCTTGGCCCGGTCGGTCAGCGTCAGGTAGCCGTCCGGGCTGATCACGCCGACGTCGCCGGTCTTCAGCCAGCCGTCCTCGCTGAACTTGTCCTCGGGGCGGAAGTCCTCCCCGCCCGATCCGCCGTAGTAGGCGCCGGCGATCCAACTGCCGCGGACCTCCAGCTCACCGGCGGACTCGCCGTCCCAGGGCAGGAACTCGCCGCCGGGGCCCACGAGCCGTCCCTCCACACCGGCCGGGAAGCGGCCCTGCGTGACGCGGTAGGGCCACTCGTCCTCGGCGCTCAGACCGGCCGGCGGATGAGCCATGGTGCCGAGCGGCGAGGTCTCCGTCATGCCCCAGGCGTGACACAGCCGCACGCCGAGCTTGTCGTACGCCTCCATGAGGGAGGGCGGACAGGCGGCGCCGCCGATGGTGACCTGCTTCATGGAGCTGAGGTCGCGCGGGTTGGCGGTGACCTCCGCGAGCAGGCCCTGCCAGATGGTGGGGACGGCCGCGGCGTGCGACGGCCTCTCGCGCTCGATCATGTCGGCCAGCGGCGCGGGCTGGAGGAAGCGGTCGGGCATCAGCATGTTGATGCCGGTCATGAAGGTGGCGTGCGGCAGGCCCCAGGCGTTCACGTGGAACTGCGGGACGACCACGAGGGTGGTGTCCGCTTCGGTCAGGCCCATCGACTCGGCCATGTTGACCTGCATGGAGTGCAGGTAGATGGAGCGGTGGGAGTAGACGACGCCCTTGGGGTCGCCCGTGGTGCCGGAGGTGTAGCACATGGCCGCGGCGCTGCGCTCGTCCAGCTCGGGCCAGTCGTACGTGGTCGGCCTGCCCGCGATCAGCTCCTCGTACTCGTGGACCTGCGCCTCGGTGTCGGCGAGCAGCGACCGGTCGCCGGGGCCGGAGACCACGATGTGCTCGATGGTCGGCAGGTGCGGCAGGAGCGGGGCGAGCAGGGGGAGCAGCGAACCGTTGACGATCACGGCGCGGTCGCCGGCGTGGTTGACGATCCACACGAGCTGCTCGGCGGGCAGGCGCAGGTTCAGTGTGTGGAGCACGGCGCCCATGGAGGGGATCGCGAAGTACGCCTCGACGTGCTCCGCGTTGTTCCACATGAGGGTGGCCACGCGCTGGTCGCCGTCGATGCCGAGCTCATCGCGCAAGGCGTTGGCCAGCTGAGTGGCGCGCCGACCGGTCTCGGCGAAGCTGCGGCGCTGGGGTTCCGGCTCGCCGGTCCAGGTGGTGATCTGCGACTTTCCGTGGATCGTCATCCCATGCTGAAGGATGCGGGTCACAGTCAGCGGTACGTCCTGCATGGTGCTCAGCACGGCGTCCTCCCGTGGGCGCTGGCGCTACGTTGCGGCAAGTGGGAAGATTCTGCGCACATACCAAGCGGTATGTCACTACCCGGGAGTAGTGAATACCGCACATCACCGACCAACACCGCACATGACGCGTCGGTGGCGTCCGGATCGGGCGTCCGCATCCGGTCAGCGGACAAGGGTCAGCTCCGGATCGTCGCGCAGTTTTCCGAGCGCCCGCGACACCGCGCTCTTGACCGTACCGATCGACACGCCCAGCACCTCGGCTGTCTGAGCCTCGCTCAGGTCCTCGTAGTACCGCAGGACGACCATGGCCCGCTGCCGGTCCGGCAGCTTCATCACCGCACGCCACATCGCGTCGTGCAGCACCTGCTGCTCGGCCGGGTCCGTCGCCGCGACGGTCTCCTGCTCGGGCAGCTCGTCGCAGACGAACTCGTCCACCTTGCGCTTGCGCCACTGCGACGTGCGGGTGTTGAGCAGCGCGCGCCGCACATAGCCGTCGAGCGCACGGTGGTCCTCTATCCGGTCCCACGCGACATACGTCTTGGTGAGCGCGGTCTGCAGCAGGTCCTCGGCATCGCTCGGGTTCGCGGTGAGCGACCTGGCGGTCCGCAGCAGTACGGGCCCCCGCGCCCGTACATACGACGAGAACGAGGTGTAAGGCGTGTACGACGGCACCGGCGCGGCGGCCTGGGAGGCGCTCGTACAGACTGGCGTGGTCATGTCTCCACGCTAGGAGCGGGCCCGCCGCGGCGGATCGGCCCCAGGGACCGAAGCGGTGTCCCCCTCAGGTTGTAGGGCCGGCGCGGGCCGCACCTCCTGAAGGTGGAGGGCACCCGCAGGGGCTACGCGCCGTCGGCCCCGAGGACCAGTCCGGAGGTGGGGACCCCGGTGCCCGCCGTGACCAGCACCCTGGACGCGCCCGGCACCTGGTTCACCGAGGTGCCGCGCACCTGCCTGACCGCCTCGGCGATCCCGTTCATCCCGTGCAGGTACGCCTCGCCCAGCTGGCCCCCGTGAGTGTTCAGGGGCAGCCGGTCCGCCGCCACGAAAGCGGCCCCCTCCCCGGGCCCGCAGAATCCGAACTCCTCCAGCTGCATCAGCACGAACGGCGTGAAGTGGTCGTACAGGATCGCCACGTCGATGCCTGCGGGACCGAGCCCCGAGGTGCGCCACAACTGGCGGGCCACCACGCCCGTCTCGGGCAGTCCGGTGAGGTCGTCGCGGTAGAAGCTGGTCATCTGCTCCTGGGCCCTCCCCGCTCCCTGGGCCGCGGCGAGGACCACCGCGGGCGGATGCGGCAGGTCACGGGCGCGCTCGACGCCGGTGACGACGATCGCCTGGCCGCCGTCGGTCTCCTGGCAGCAGTCCAGCAGCCGCAGGGGCTCGGCGATCCACCGCGACGCGGCATGGTCCGCGAGGCTGATCGGCCTGCCGTGGAAGTACGCGGCCGGGTTGGTCGCCGCGTACCGCCGGCCGCTCACGGCGACATGACCGAACACCTCGGGCGTCAGCCCGTACGCGTACAGATAGCGCTGCGCTGCCATCGCCACCCAGGAGGCCGGGGTCAGCAGTCCGAAGGGCAGGCTCCAGCCGAGCGCGGCGCCCTCCGCCGACGGCTCGCGGTGCCGCACCCCGGAGCCGAAGCGGCGCCCGGAGCGCTCGTTGAACGCCCGGTAGCAGACGACGACGTCGGCGATGCCCGCGGCGACGGCCAGCGCCGCCTGCTGCACGGTGGCGCAGGCCGCGCCGCCGCCGTAGTGGACGCGTGAGAAGAAGGACAGCGCGCCGATGCCCGCGGCCTGGGCGACCGTGATCTCCGGGCTGGTGTCCATGGTGAAGGTGACCATGCCGTCGACGTCGGCGGGGGAGAGGCCGGCGTCGTCGAGCGCGGCCCGCACGGCCTCCACGGCGAGCTTCAGCTCGCTGCGACCGGAATCCTTGGAGAACTCCGTCGCGCCGATCCCGGCCACGGCCGCCTTGCCGCCGAGCGCGTCCTTTCCCCGGATGCTCATGCGCTCTCCTCCGGGAGGGTCACGGTCACGGTGCCCGTCACATGGGTGCCGAGGCCGTTGACGCCGACGACCCGCACCTCGGCCGTCGTGCCGTCGCTCGCCTCGACCGTGCCGGTCAACACCATGGAGTCCCCCGGGTAGTTGGGCACACCGAGCCGTACGGCGACCCGGCGCAGCACGGCACGCTCCCCGAAGAAGTCGGTGACGTACCGCCCGACCAGGCCGTTCGTCGTCAGGATGTTCATGAAGACGTCCGGGGCCCCCTTCTCCCGCGCGAGCTCGGCGTCGTGGTGCACGTCCTGGTAGTCGCGCGAGGCGACGGCGCCGGCGACGATCAGCGTGCGCGTGACGGGAACGGTGAGCGGAGGCAGCTCCGTGCCCGGGACCGGGACCGGGCTCATACGGCCTCCCTCCGCTCCGGCGCGGCCCGGAAGACCGGCAGCTCCAGGTCGTCGTCCACCCGCAGGAACTCCAGCTCCACCGGCATCCCGATGCGGACCTTGTCGTACGGCACCCCGACGACGTTGCTCACGAACCGCACGCCCTCGGCCAGCTCGATCAGCCCCACCGCGTACGGCGGGTCGAACGCGGGGAAGGGCGGATGGTGCATCACCACGTACGAGAAGACGGTGCCCGCGCCGCTCGCGGCCACCGCGTCCCAGTCGGGCGAGCCGCATGCCGCGCACCCCGGCAGCCAGGGCAGGCGCAGCGTCCCGCAGCCGCCGCAGCGCTGGATGAGCAGCCGGTGGGCGGCCACGCCCTGCCAGAACCCCTCGTTGTCCCGGTTGACCACCGGGCGCGGGCGCTCGGCCGCGGGGGACGGAGCGGCTCGGGCCGGCCGGGCGGCCGGTGCGTATTTGAGGATGCGGAAGCGGTGCGTGCCCGCCGGCTCTCCGCCGGCCCGCACGTCCGTCCGCGTGGTGATGAAGTACCCCGTCCCCAGCTTCGTCGTCTTGCGCGGCGAGACCGCCTCGATCACCGCGTCGAAGGTGATGCGGTCGCCGGGGCGCAGCGGCCGCAGGTAGTCCTGCTCGCAGTCGGTCGCCACCACGGACCGGAACCCCGCCGCGTCGAGCAGGGCGAACAGCTCGTCCTGGGCGGGCGCCCGGCCGCTGTGTCCCGACAGCCCGCCCATCGTCCACACCTGCAGCATGGCCGGGGGCGCGATGGCGTCCGGCCCCCGGTACGCAGCGTTCGTGTCCCCCATCGCCTCGCACCAGTGCCTGATCATCGGCTCGTTGACGGGGTCCTTGCCTTCACAGGCGAGGGCGACGGGCCGCCCCTCGTACGTCTTCAGCCGTGCGTAGAGCTCGTCGGTCACCACGTCCCCCTCCCCAGAGGATCTGACTGTCCGTCAGATACTTTGGACTGTCAAGGCCGTGGACCGATGACCACACGTGGCACACCCGTACGCCTGCGCGACGGCCTCCAAGTGCCTTCGCGCAGCGGGTCGTTCACCTCCTTCCCACTCCCCCTCGGGCCGGCCGCACCCCCCACCGGTGCGTGATGCCGACGCCTGCTCCACGGCGTCGCGAGAACAGAGCTGCCCACCGGATTCCCGGTGAACGCACCAGAACCGGACGATTCGCTCGCAAGCGTGATGACACGTCGACAAACCACCTCTCGCCCACCAAACCGGCGCACCTTTCGAACCCGTCCGCCGTACGGGATGAAGCGTTCCGCCATCCTTTCGTCCCATCCGTCCCCCTTCCCTTCTTCGAACGTGTGTACGAACATAGAGGCATGGCCATCACCGAACGGCAGACCGCCACCCTGGCCCTCGCCCACGCCCTCACCGCCGCCGAGCGCGGGCTCCCCGTCATCCCGCTGTCGCCCACCAAGCTCCCGGCCCTGCGCTCTCCCCACCGGGACGAGCCGAGGCCGTCCCTGTGCCGTGGCGAGTGCGGCCTGCCCGGTCACGGCGTGCACGACGCGACCACGGACCCCACCGCCGTACGCGCCCTGTTCGCCGCCGCGCCCTGGGCGACCGGCTACGGCATCGCCTGCGGACGCCCGCCGCACCGGCTCATCGGCATCGACCTCGACACCACGTCGCACACCGACTCCGTGGCGGAGCTCCGGCACCTGGCCCTGCGCCACCTGTTCACCCTCCCGGAGACGGTCACCGTGCTCACCCCGAGCGGCGGCCGGCACCTGTGGCTCACCGGCCCGCCCGACGTGGTCGTCCCCAACTCCTCGGGCCGTCTCGCCCCCGGCATCGACGTGCGCGGCACCGGCGGGTACCTCGTCGGACCGGGCTCCGTCACCGCGCACGGCGCGTACCGCCTGGCCCCCGGGACCGCGCACCTGCTCCCCGCCCCCTGCCCGCCCGCCCTCCTCCGCCTGATCGCACCACCCGCGCGGCCCCGCCACGCCGCGCACACCGGCGGACACCTGCCGGCCGGGGCGGCGGGCGCGCCGAGCCGGACGCACCAGGGACAGGGACTGGTCCAGTTCGTCCTCGCCGCACAGGAGGGGCAGCGCAACACCCGGCTGTTCTGGGCCGCCTGCCGCGCGTACGAGCACGGCTTCGGCGACGCGCTCGCAGACGCGCTGACCGACGCGGCGGTCCGGGCGGGCCTCCCGGAACGGGAGGCCCGCGCGACGATCGCCTCGGCGGCCCGGCTCACGGCGGGACCGCACGGATGACATGGATCACACAAGAGGGTGCGACCCCGGAGGCAACTGCGGCTTATCCGCCGGTTTGCCTTCCCGCCGTACGCCCGCAGCAGTCCCCGGCATCTGCATAACCTGCTTCCTTCTCCCCCATTTCCGGTCATACGATCGCCGGGCAGCCGCGATGCGTGAGTGCCCCCGCAGCGGCTGCCCTGTACTTGCGTTCTGACAGCGCCTCGGACCCGAGAAAAGGGCTCTCTTGAACATTCGCCGCATGCTGGCCACGGCGGTCGTCACCGCAGTGACCACCCCCGCCGTACTGCTCACCGTCACCCCCGCGTTCGCGGACGCCAGGCCCACCGCCGGACAGTCGGCGGCGCAGCAGGCGGCGGAGGACAAGCCGACCATCGAGGAGCTGGAGGCGGCCGCCGCGGAGGCGCAGAAGGCGTACGACGCCGCCGTCGCCGCGGAGAAGGCGGCGAAGGAGGCCTTCGACTTCGCCTGCTCCGACGAGGCGCCCCACGCCGTGGCCGCCAAGGCCGCAGCCGACGAGGCCGCCGCCGCGAAGACCGCCAAGGAGGCCGCGGACCAGGCGCTTGCCGACGCCCAGACCGAACTGGCCGAACTCCCCGAGACCGCCACGGAGGAGGAGAGTGCCGCCGCCGAGAAGAAGGTCGCGGACGCCGAGGCCGCGGCCGACGCCGCGGAGGCGGCCAAATCCGCCGCCGACGAGAAGGCGAAGAAGGCCGCCACCGACGCCGACAACGCACGCGTCGGCGCCGGGCAGGCGCTGACCAAGGCCGAGAAGGCCACGGCCGAGGCGCTAAAGGCGAAGGAAGCGGCCGACAAGGCCCTCGCCGACGCCAAGGCGGAGGAGGACGGGGACGACGACGGTGACGACAGCGGTGACGACGAGGGCGCCTGTGTCCCCGAGAACGGACTGACCACCGTCGCCCAGGGTCTCCCCTCCAAGATCGTCGCCGGTTCCACGGTCGACTTCTCGGTCCGCGTCACCAACGGCACCGACAAGACCCTCGACGAGGTCCTGCCGTTCGTGTACTTCCACGCGACCGACAAGAGCGGCTACAACGTCATCGACGAGTACTTCGACCTTCAGTGGTCCACCAAGAACTCGCCCGGGTGGAACGACGTCGCGGACGGCGAGTACGCGGGCTCCATCAGCCCGCTGAAGGCCGGCGCCCACGCCGACGTCAAGCTGCGCCTGAAGGTCGACGCCAAGGCGCCCGCCGGCGAAGGCATGGCCTTCGTGGCCGGTGACTACGTCAACGACGACGGCACCTGCGGCGGCAACTTCTTCACGGAGTACGAGTTCGACCTGCTGGCCGCCGGCAGCAAGCCGGGCAAGGTCGACGACGCCAAGCCCGGCAAGACCTCGAAGACGAGGCCGGCGGTCGTCCCGCAGGGCGGCACCACCGGCACGCTGGCCAACACCGGCGCCGACACCGCGCTGCCGCAGCTCGCGGCGGCCGCCGGCGCGGCAGTCGCGCTCGGTGCGGGTGCCGTGTTCGTGGTCCGTCGCCGGAAGGCCGGCTCCGCCTCCTGACGCACCGTCCGAAGAGCGCCGTCTCCGCCCCTCGGGGCGGGGGCGGCGCTTTCGCGTCCATCCGTCTGTGGAACCGTGACGCCATGTTCCTGCCACGCCACAACGCCCACTTCGTCATGGGCCCCACCCCGCTGCTCCTGCTCGGCGGTGCCCCCGTCCACGAGTTCCTGCCCCCGCTCCACGCGCCCGACGGCCGCGTACCGCTGTGCGACGGCTGGCAGCTCATGCCCCGGCTCACGATGACGGTGGTGGACGGCCCGGGGGACGCCGGCTGCCTGGTGCAGGGCGCCCAGGCGGAGGACGAGGCCGAGGAGATGTCCGCCTGGTGCTCGGCGGTTGAGCAGGCCGGTGGCGCGGTGGTCCTGTCGCTGGACACGCTCCCCGAGGACCTCGACTGGCCCGCCCTCCTCACCGACGGCCGCGCCCACGGCGGCTTCGTCCCGGCCGCGACGTAGCCCACGGGGCGGACATGCAACGGCCCCTGACCATCAGCGATGGTCAGGGGCCGTCTCACCTGCGGTGGGTGTGGGATTTGAACCCACGGTGACTCGCGCCACGACGGTTTTCAAGACCGCCGAGTGGTGGCCCTTTGACAAACGCCTGACCTGCGCAAGTCTCTGAGATTGACGTCGAACGAACCCCGGCTTGGCCAGAGGTTGGCCAGAGGCTTCGACTCAGCACGAGGAGGTGCTGTCATGCGCGCATCGTCGCTCTACACTCGCATCCTTTCAAAGCACCCGGCACCTTTTCTGCTAGCGGGCCGTCAGATAGGCCAATTCCGCTGAATACCCGAGGTTGGTCCAGAGGGGCTCTCGCGTCGTGGAGCACAGCAGCCGCGTCAGCGGGTGCCGCCCATCCACGCTCGCCTCGAGGCAGACCTCACTCGTCATCGCGGTCCGCGAACGCCGGAGGATCTGCTTCGGCGTCCAGGAAACTCGTTCGGTTGCGGGTTGCGGTCGCGGGTCGCGGGTCGCGGGTCGCGGGTCGCGGGTCGCGGGTCGCGGGTCGCGGGTCGCGGATCAGAGGACCTCGGCTGTGCGCTGATCGCGAAGCCGCAGTGGCCGTGCGGCGGAGCGGAGAGGCGGGCCTGGCTGTGTCCCCGCTCCACCGGTGCACCTACCGCTGGTGCCGCTTTGTAACGACGAAGGCCTCCACCGTGCCGAGGAAGTTGGAATCGTTGGAGCCGCCGATGGCATACACGCAGGTCTTCTTCCTCCGCTCCACTACGTCCATGGCCTTCCCGTCCACGACGTCCCTGGGGCAGGGCGCGGTGGCCGCCGCCAGGCCGAAGCGGGGGGTGGGCAGGTCGGGCAGCGTCTGCCACGTGTTCGTCGCCGGGCTGTAGGCCTCCACCGCGCTCGGCGGGTCAGCGGGAGCGCCTCGGCCGGCGATCGCGTACACGCAGATGTTCTTCTTCCCGTCCACGACGTCCATGAGCTTCCCGTCCACGACGTCCTTGGGGCAGGGCGCGGCCGCCGCCGCCAGCTCCCGGTGGGGGGTGGGCAGGTCGGGCAGCTCAGTCCACGTGTTCGTCGCCGGGTTGTAGGCCTCCAGCGCGGTCGAGTCACCGGGTTCACCACCGCCGCCTCCGATGGCGTACACGCAGGTCTCCTTCTTCCCGTCCACGATGTCCTCGGGGCAGGGCGCGGTGGCCGCCGCCAGCTCAAGGCGGGGGGTGGGCAGGTCGGGCAGCGTCTGCCACGTGTTCGTCGCCGGGCTGTAGGCCTCCACCGCGCTCGGCGGGTCAGCGGGAGCGCCTCGGCCGGCGATCGCGTACACGCAGATGTTCTTCTTCCCGTCCACGACGTCCATGAGCTTCCCGTCCACGACGTCCTTGGGGCAGGGCGCGGCCGCCGCCGCCAGCTCCCGGTGGGGGGTGGGCAGGTCGGGCAGCTCAGTCCACGTGTTCGTCGCCGGGCTGTAGGCCTCCAACGCGCTCGGGTCACCGTTGCCGCCGATGGCGTACACGCAGGTCTCATACTCCCCGTCCACGATGTCCTCGGGGCAGGGCGCGGTGGCCGCCGCCAGCTCCTGGCGGGGGGTGGGCAGGTCGGGCAGCGTCTGCCACGTGTTCGTCGCCGGGCTGTAGGCCTCCACCGCGCTCCGGGTAGGTCCGTTGCCGCCGATGGCGTACACGCAGGTCCCCTTCAGGCCGTCGATGTCCTCGGGACAGGGCGCGGCCGCCCCTGCCAGGTCCTCACGGGGGGTGGGCAGGTCGGGCAGCTCAGTCCACGTGTTCGTCGCCGGGCTGTAGGCCGTCAACGCGCTCGGGTCACCGTTGCCGCCGATGGCGTACACGCAGGTCTCATACTCCCCGTCCACGATGTCCTCGGGGCAGGGCGCGGTGGCCGCCGCCAGCTCCTGGCGGGGGGTGGGCAGGTCGGGCAGCGTCTGCCACGTGTTCGTCGCCGGGCTGTAGGCCTCCACCGCGCTCCGGGTAGGTCCGTTGCCGCCGATGGCGTACACGCAGGTCCCCTTCAGGCCGTCGATGTCCTCGGGACAGGGCGCGGCCGCCCCTGCCAGGTCCTCACGGGGGGTGGGCAGGTCGGGCAGCTCAGTCCACGTGTTCGTCGCCGGGCTGTAGGCCGTCAACGCGCTCGGGTCACCGTTGCCGCCGATGGCGTACACGCAGGTCTCATACTCCCCGTCCACGATGTCCTCGGGGCAGGGCGCGGTGGCCGCCGCCAGCTCAAGGCGGGGGGTGGGCAGGTCGGGCAGCGTCTGCCACGTGTTCGTCGCCGGGCTGTAGGCCTCCACCGCGCTCCGGGTAGGTCCGTTGCCGCCGATGGCGTACACGCAGGTCCCCTTCAGGCCGTCGATGTCCTCGGGACAGGGCGCGGCCGCCCCTGCCAGGTCCTCACGGGGGGTGGGCAGGTCGGGCAGCTCAGTCCACGTGTTCGTCGCCGGGCTGTAGGCCGTCAACGCGCTCGGGTCACCGTTGCCGCCGATGGCGTACACGCAGGTCTCATACTCCCCGTCCACGATGTCCTCGGGGCAGGGCGCGGTGGCCGCCGCCAGCTCCTGGCGGGGGGTGGGCAGGTCGGGCAGCGTCTGCCACGTGTTCGTCGCCGGGCTGTAGGCCTCCACCACACTCAGGCGACCGGCAGCGCCTCGGCCGCCGATGGCGTACACGCAGGTCCCCTTCAGGTCGTCGATGTCTTCGGGACAGGGTGCGGTGGCCGCCGCCAGAAAACGTCGGGGGGTGGGCAGATCGGGCAGCGTTTCCCAGGAGTCCTGGGCGTTCGCGAGCGTGGCGGTCAGGGCAAGCAGGGGCGTCAGCGCCGCGACAAGTAGCCACCGCCACCCCAAGCGCCGGGGCGCGGCCGGGACGCCCGCCGGCGGCCCGGCCTCGGGCCGCCGGCCCACCGTCCCTGTCCGGGCACCACCTGCGTGCCTCAACAAGATCTTCATCAACGTCCCCGTCCTTTCGCACCGATGACCGTCACCCATCGGACACCTCGATCCCTGGCGTTGCCTCAGCAGCCCATAAAAGGGCCCTAAATGGATATTTCTTACCAATTAAGGCATTACTGCGGCCTGCTGCACACCCAGACCGCGACGGCAAACGACTGAAAACACAGCGTCAGATCTGTCGCCCCGTGCCCTGCCCACCTCACCCACAGGGCCAGCCGCTTTCCCGCTACCACCAGCCACGGGTACATGACGGCGCACCCGACGACGGGCTATCGCGATCTTCCCCAGAGTCCTCTCGTCCAGCGGCGGCCAGCCCGGTGGCTCGGACCCGGCACCGGCACCATGACCGCCCTGCCCGACACCGTCCGCTCCCTGGCCGCGAAGGAGTCCCGCCCCGGCCCGGCCGGCACAGTCCGCCGTCCGTCTGGCCGCGCCCGCCGGGGATGGGGAGTGCCGTCACCGCACGCCCGTCTACCTGGAGCGTGGCATCGCCATGGCGGAGCAGCGCATCACCGAGGCCCGGACCGCGATCCACACCACCGTCGACCGCACGTTCCTCGCGGTGCTGTCCGCGCACGGCCGGTGCGGCTGCCTGACCGACACTCACGTCGGGCGGCTGTTCACCGCCGCGCAGGACAAGGGCGAGACCGTGCGGCACTGCTCCGATGCGTGGGCCAACGCCCGCACCGCCCTGGGGATGTGAGCCATGTCCGAGGACGACAAGACCCCGGCCCACGAGATCATCACCGACTACGCGCAGGCGCATTTTCGGTACTTCCGCACCGCCGACGGCACCGTCTACGCGCAGAAGAACGGCCACCCCGTGGCCCGGCCGATCCGGTCCCAGGGCACGACGGGCAGCCACCGGCAGGAACTCATGGTCGGCCTGTTCAAGGACGGCATCGGCGTGTTCAACGGCACCGCCCTCAAGGAAGCGCTCGACCTCATCGAGGCACTCGCGTTGACCGAGGACGTGCAGCCAGTCCACATCCGCGTTGCGCCCGGGTTCGACGGTGCTACGTGGCTCGACCTCGGGCGCACCGACGGGCAGTCCGTCCGCATCCACCCCACCGGCTGGGACATCGCTGTCCCTGACCCGCGTGAGGTGTGCTGGCGGCGTACCCAGCTCACCGGGGAACTCCCCCTGCCGGCCAAGGACACCGACGGCAAGGGCATCGACCTCCTCTTGAGGCTGACCAACTTCGCCAACGCGGAGACCGAATGCCTGGCCATCGCCTGGCTCATCGGCTGCCTCGGCCCGTCCGCCCCCGTCCCGGCGCCGTTCCTCACCGGGCCCCAGGGCGCGGGCAAGTCCACCGCCGGGCGGATGCTCGTGCGGATTATCGAGGGCATGAGCGGCGACCTGCGCCGCGCGCCGAAGGACGAGGAGAACCTGACGGCGGCCGTGGCGGCCGGGTGGGTCACGGCGCTGGACAACCTGTCCCACATGACCCCGGATCTGTCGGACGCCATGTGCTGCATCGTCACCGGCGCCGAGAACGTCAAGCGCGCTCTCTTCACCGACGGGGACGTCTTCCGCGCCCGCTACCGACGGCCGATGCTGTTGACCGGCATCGACGTGGGCGTGATCCGGCCCGACCTCGCCGAACGCCTCCTTCCGCTGCGTCTGGAGCGTCCGCGCGTGCGGCGCACCGAGGCGGAACTGTGGGCAGAGTACGAAGAGGTGCTGCCCGTCATCCTCGGCTCGCTCCTGGACCTCACCGTGAAGGTGCGGGCCGCCGAGGCGGACATCCCGACCGACCTGCGGATGGCCGACTTCGCGCACCTGTGCGCGCAGCTCGACGCCGCGACCGGCTTCGGCTCGCTCAACGCCTACCGGGCCAGCCTGGACGACCTCAACGACGACGTCATCGAAGGCGACCTCCTCGCGCAGACAGTGCTCAAGCACGCCGCCGACATGATGCCGGGCGAGGAGACGCGGATGACGTCCTCGGAGTGGCTTCACGCTCTCACCGGCCTCTACAGCGGCGAGGAATGCCGTCCCCTGCCAAAGGGCCCACCACCGGCAAAGTGCTCTCCGACCGCCTCAAGCGCCTCCAACCGACCCTCGCCGCCCGCGCCGTCCTCATCGACTGGGGCCGCACCAGCACCGCCCGCTACATCGAGATGACCCGCCCGCCCGAGCCTCCCGCACACCAGCAGGAAGCGCTGCACTGACTGCCGCGGCGCGGACAAGCAAGAAGAGCACCGGGCCCGCGAGGACGTGCTCCTCTTGCGGTCGGCGGCTCGCCGCCGCGCGATGGGTCGCGCCGCGAAGCGGCTCCGATTTCACGCCCGGAGCCGCGCACCACAACAGACACCCCTCCCTTTGTCCTAAGGGAAGAGGTGCTGCGTCACCTGCGTCACCCAGGGGCCCGAAACGGCCCGTGACCTGCCGCAACAGCAGTGACGCAGACGGCCGCCGTCTGCGTCATTCTCCGTCACCTGCGTCATCTGTGACGCACGCCCTGCGTCACAGATGACGCGCCCCACGACCCGCCGCGTCACGAGAAACCGCAGGTCAGACGCGCACCGTGACACAGATGACGCAGTGACGCAGAAATCAGCGCCTCGGACACACGACAGCAGGCAACCAAGTCAGCGTCATCCCTGCCCACTGAGGAGTGACATGTCCCGCCCGCAGATGCTCAAGCTCCCCGAAGTCCTTACCGAGATCGG
The DNA here is from genome assembly GCF_013387495.1 of Streptomyces sp. PKU-EA00015. Lineage (GTDB taxonomy): Bacteria > Actinomycetota > Actinomycetes > Streptomycetales > Streptomycetaceae > Streptomyces. Next base: position 15,755 of record NZ_JABZEE010000011.1, read on the forward strand.
CATGAGCCGCGCCGCCTTCCACCGGATGCGTGCCCGGGGCCAGGCCCCCCGCCTGATCAAGCTCCCGAACGGACAGCTCCGCGTCCGCCGCGCCGACCTCGACGCTTGGCTCGCCAGCTACGAGGAAGCCGCCTGACACCGCACCTACAACCACGAGAGGGGCCCGCGATGGCGGGCCCCTCTCCCTGTGAAGGGACCAAGTGAAGAGCTACGACGTGCGGATCTGGGGCATCCGCCAGCGCAACAGCAAGAAGGCCCCATTTCAGGTGCGGTGGACCGTGAGCGGCAAGGTGCACCAAGAGCCCTTTGCCACGAAGACCCTGGCGGACGCGCGGCGATCAGCCCTCGTCACGGCGCAGCGTGCCGGGGAAGCGTTCGACGTGGCATCCGGGCTGCCCGTCTCGTAACTGCGTGAGGCGACCTCGCCGACCTGGTACGAACACGCCTGTGCCTACGCGCTGATGAAGAGGCCGGCGTCCGCGGCAAAGCACCGGGCGAGCATCGCAGAAGCCCTGGCCGCCGTGACGGCGTCGTTCGTCTCGACGCAGCGCGGGGCCCCAGATCGCGCCGTACTGCGCGGCGCGCTACAGGCGTGGGCGTTCCGCGTGGTGCTCGATCCGGAGACCGGCGAGCACGTCAATCGCAAGGACGCGGAGGAACCGCCCGCGGAGGTGCGGCGGGCTCTCGCGTGGGTTTCGGACAACTCCCTGAAGGTGGTCGACGTAGCCGAGTCGGATGTCGTGCGGGCTGCCCTGCGGGCGCTGTCCAAGACGCTCGTCGGGAAGCAGGCCGCGGACAATACGGTCCGCAGGAAGCGAGCCGTTCTCAGCAACGCCTTCCGCTATGCCATCGAGCGCGACCTCTTGGCAGCGAACCCGCTGGACCGTATCGATTGGGCACCGCCGGAGACGACGGACGAAGTGGACTTCGAGTTCGTGCCGGGCCCGGAGCAGGCGAGCGAGCTGCTGGCGGCCGTACAGGCGATCAGCGCCCGGGGCCGGCACCTGCACGCGTTCTTCGGCTGCATGTACTACGCCGCGATGCGGCCCGCCGAGGTTGCCGGTCTGAAGCGAAGCAACTGCAAGTTGCCGGCGCAGGGCTGTAGCGAGTTGGTGCTGTCCAAGAGCCGCCCGGAGGTCGGGTCCGGGTGGACGGATGACGGGAAGTCGTACGAGGAGCGCGGGTTGAAGCGCAGGGCCCGCAAGGCCACCCGCCCCGTTCCCATCCCGCCCGTGCTGGTCGCGATGCTGCGCGCGCACCTGGACGAGCACGGGACGGCTCCGGACGGGCGGCTCTTTCGCGCGGTGCGGGGCGGACGGGTCCGGTCTACGGGGTACACGGAGGTATGGCAGGCGGCCCGGATCAAGGCGCTGTCCGCTGAAGAGGTGGAGACGCCCCTCGCAGACGTGCCGTACTCCCTGCAGCACGCCTGCGTCTCGCTCTGGATCAAAGCCGGGGTCGATCCGGTGGAGGTCGCCCGTCGCGCCGGCCACAGTCCGGCCGTCCTGTGGAAGTTCTACGCGAAGCTGCTCCGCGGTCATCAGGACGCGTCGAACCGCATGTTCGATGCCGCCCTGGAGGCCCGCCGGGACGCGTGACCGCCGTGGCCAACTTGGCCACAGGTTGGCCACACGCCCTGGTCAACCCCGGGAAACGGGCGACACGGGGTGAGACAAGGTGAACGCAGAGGGCGCGGCTCCGAATCGGAGCCGCGCCCTCTGACCTGCTAGTTCTCTGACCTGCAAGCGGTGGGTGTGGGATTTGAACCCACGGTGACTCGCGCCACGACGGTTTTCAAGACCGTTCCCTTAGGCCGCTCGGGCAACCCACCCAGCGCCCCGGCCGCCTGCGCCGGAGCGGGCTACAGACTACCGGGCGCGGCCCATCGGGTGCAGCAGCGTTCTCGGGGACTCAGCTGTCGCCCTCGCGTTCGCCAAGGATCACCTCGGCCTTGTGCTCCTTGCCGCCGCGCTCGTACGTCAGCGTGACCCTGTCTCCCGGCTTGTGGTTCCAGATCTCGCTGATCAGCGTCGGGCCGCTGTCGATCGCCTTGTCGCCGAAGCCGGTGATCACGTCGCCCGGCTTCAGACCCGCCTTGGCCGCGGGGCCGTTGGGGGTCACCGCCGCCGTGCCGCCCGCGCCCTCGGAGGCGATCTTGGCGCCAGTGCCCTCGCCCGCCATGTCGACCGTCGCGCCGATCACCGCGTAGACCGGCCGGCCGGTTTTGATCAGCTGCTCGGCGACCGTCTTCGCCTGGTTGATCGGGATCGCGAAACCGAGGCCGATCGAACCGGCCTGGGACTGGCCGAGGCCGTTGCCCGCCGACTGGATGGCCGAGTTGATGCCGATGACCGCGCCGCTGGAGTCGAGCAGCGGGCCGCCCGAGTTGCCGGGGTTGATCGAGGCGTCGGTCTGCAGCGCGCTCATGTAGGAGTTCTTGCCGCTGGAGCCGTCGCCCGACGCCACCGGGCGGTTCTTGGCACTGATGATGCCCGTGGTGACCGTGTTGGACAGACCGAAGGGGGCGCCGATCGCGATGGTCGAGTCACCGACCACGACCTTGTCCGAGTTGCCGAGGGGCAGCGGGGCGAGTCCGGAGGGCGCGTTCTTCAGCTTCAGGACGGCGACGTCGTAGCCCTGGGCCCGGCCGACGACCTCGGCGTCGTACTTCCTGCCGTTGGAGAAGATCACCGACAGCGCGCCGCCGTCGGCCGCGGAGGCCACCACGTGGTTGTTGGTGAGGATGTGACCTTCCCTGTCGTAGACGAAGCCGGTGCCCGTGCCCGCCTCGCCGCCGCCCTCGGATCCGTCCAGCCCGCCGGCGCCCGCCTTGGCCTCGATGGTCACCACGCTCGGCAGCGCCTTGCCCGCGACCGCGGCGACCGTGCCCGGCTCGCGCTTGAGGTCCTGCGGCGAGACGGCGGAGACCGTGGTGGAGCCGGTGGCGTCGTCGTTGCTCTCGGCGGCCCAGTAGCCGATGCCGCCGCCGACGCCACCCGCCACCAGGGCCGCGACGAGCACGGCCGCCACGAGCCCGCCCGCGCGCCTGCGCCGGGGCTCGGCCGCCGGGACCGGCGCTCCCCATGCGGGACCGCCGCTGCCTCCGCCCCCGTAGGAGGGGAGCGGGGGCGGCGGCCACGCGGCGCCGGGGTGCTGCGCGGGGGCGTGCCCCGGCTGGGGGGACGGCCAGGGGCGCTCCGCCGCCGTCGCCGCCTCCGATGCCTCTGTCGCCTCCGGGCCCGGCGCCCCGGGGCCGGCGGGGGAGGGACCGGAGGCGGAGGGGCCGGGCCCGGGCGAAGAACCCTCGGGAGCGGTGTCCGGCCGAGGAGGTACGGACGGGGCGGCCGGAACCGCGTTGCCCTCGTTCTCGGTGCTCACAGCTCTGTCTCCTCAGATTCCACGTCGGTGTCGGTTCGTTCTGCTTCGTCGGCGCGATCCGTCCGCAGACAGCTTTTCCCACAGCACGTCAGGCCACTGTAAGCAGGAGCTGTGCGTATTCCGGCAATCCTTTACTTCCGGCAAAACGGACGCATCCCCAGAGCGTCCGACCGGCTGCGCGGTGCCGCCGGCCGGAACGGCCGAAGACGGACAGGAACAATGCGTTCCGTCGTACTCCTGCATCCGTATGCCCCATCCCGGTGACACCATGACGCGGTGACTCCAGCACGGCAGCAGCACCACATCCAGGTCGTCGCCCACCGCGGCTCCTCCGAGGACGCACCCGAACACACGCTGGCCGCCTATCGCAAGGCGATCGAGGACGGCGCGGACGCCCTCGAGTGCGATGTGCGCCTCACCGCCGACGGCCATCTCGTCTGCGTCCACGACCGCCGCGTCAACCGCACCTCCAACGGCCGCGGCGCGGTCTCCGCCCTGGAGCTCGCGGATCTCGCCGCCCTCGACTTCGGCTCCTGGAAGGACGCCGCCGAGGGCCCGGACTGGCGGGACCCGTCCCTCACCTCCGTGCTCACCCTGGAACGGCTGCTGGAACTGGTCACCGACTCCGGGCGCCACATCGAACTCGCCATCGAGACCAAGCACCCCACCCGGTGGGCCGGTCAGGTCGAGGAGCGGCTGCTGAAGCTGCTCGGGCGCTTCGGCCTGGACACGCCGCCGTCCGCCGACGAGTCGCAGGTGCGGGTGATGAGCTTCTCGGCCCGCTCCCTGTACCGGATCGCGGCCGGCGCCCCCAGCCTGCCCACCGTCTACCTCACGCAGTTCATGACTCCGCGGCTGCGTGACGGTCGGCTTCCCGGCCGTGCGCGGATCGCGGGCCCCGGCATCAGGGTCGTGCGCGGCCACCCCGGCTACGTGGCCCGGTTGCACCAGGCGGGCCACCGTGTCCATGTGTGGACGGTGGACGAACCGGAGGACGTCGAACTCTGCGTCCGCCTCGGCGTCGACGCAATCATCACCAACCGCCCCAAACAGGTCCTGTCCCAACTGGGCCGTGCATAACCTCCGTTACAGGGAGTGCTCCGGCGCGTTCGGTACGTATTCGAGCGTGTCGAGTGCGTCACTCGTCCCTGCTTGGCCGGTTTCCGGTCCAGTCCATTGGGGCATTCACACCGTGGCGTGGGGCAAAGGAGGTCTCGGGGGTGGCGTTGGTGGTGGCACAGGAGGTGCCCACGTCGTCGAGCATGGCCGTACCCCATGGCCCTGCGGGCGTGGGTGAGGCACGACACCGGATGCGAGAGCAGCTGAGCCGCAGCGGCGTGTCCGAAGCGGTCGTCGACGATGCAGTTCTCATCCTTTCCGAACTTCTCAGCAACGCGTGTCGACATGGCAGGCCTCTGGGGCGCGCCGACGTGGGTGAGGGCGACATCCGCGCCGCCTGGCGTGTGGACAAGGCGGGCGGGCTCACAGTCGAGGTGACGGACGGAGGCGGTCCGACCCGCCCGGTTCCGGCCACGCCCTCGGTCACCGCACGCGGCGGCCGCGGGCTGAACATCATCTCGGCGCTGGCCCAGGAGTGGGGCGTGCGGGACGGCGTGTCCGGTGAGGTCACCGTGTGGGTGATCGTCACCGAGGGGCATCGCCGGGAGGACTTCGCCACGCGCGTCGCGGGGCCGTCCTTCGATTTCGCCGACTCCTTCGACGATCTGGACTGATCCGGCGCCCTGTACGGGGGTCGTGCCGACGGTCCGTCACACCCTCGTTCCGGCACACCGCCGCACCGGGGCGTCGGCGCTCCCCCGCGGGGGTGGCATACGGCTAGGCTCGCGCCCGACACAGCACCGCCGCATTCGGGAGAAAGCCACACCATGGCCAAGAAGCGCCCCCAGACGAAGGCGACGAAGCCTCAGACCAAGGCCGGGGCCACAGGCGTCGACGAGCCCGTGCCGGTCGTGGGCGCGCGCGAGCCCTGCCCCTGCGGTTCGGGCCGCCGCTACAAGGCCTGTCACGGCCGGGCCGCCGCGCACGCCGTGACCGAACTGGTCCAGCGGCCCTTCGAGGGACTGCGGGGCGAGTGCGACTGGGTGGCCCTGCGCGAGCTCGTGCCCGCCGCCACCGTCGAGCTGACCCTGAAGGGCGGACTGCCCGAGGGCGTGCCGTCCGTGACGCTCGCCACCGTCCTGCCGATGGCGTGGCCCGCGCTGCGCCGTGACGACGGTTCCGTCCTGCTCGGCCTGCAGAACGACACCCCCTCCGGCGACCTCAGCCGCGACCTCGCCGGCACGCTGCGCAAGGCGCTCGCCGCCGAGCCGGGCACGCCCGTCACCGGGAGCGACCCGGCCTCGGACGTACGGCTGCAGGATCTGCTCGACCCGGACGCCGCCTTCGTGCCGCAGGTGCACTCCGGTTTCGAGTTCTGGGTTCCGGACTCGGCCGAGCAGGCGTCGGGGGAGGTGGCCGCCTCCCTGGAGCGCGCGAACGCCGCGGCGATCCCGACCGTGAAGCTGTCCGGTGTCGACGCCGCCTACTGGTGCGAGACGCCGGAGAAGAACCACCTGCGCTGGGTCATGCCGCACCCCGAGGAGCGGCTGCTCGACGCCCTGGCCCGGCTGCACGCGGTCGGCACGTCCTCACTCGGCGAAGGCACCCGGCTCGTCGGCTCCTTCCGTGCCCACGGGCTGATGGTCCCGGTGTGGGACCTGCCGGGCTCCATGGGGGCCAAGGAGTGCGAGACGCCCGCGGCGGAGTTCGCCGAGCGGCTCGCGAAGGCCCTGGAGAGCGACGCACCGCTGACCCCCGAGGAGCGCCGGGCCCGCGGCGGCCTCACCAACCGCCAGGTCACCCTCAGCTGAGAGTGACGAATTCCAGGACCTTCCGGGTGACTCCAGTCACAACTCGCTCTATCGCGAGCTAAATCCCTGTCCGAATACCAGAGATCGAATTTGCGAACCGCAGATCTCTTGTTACCGTTCTAGAAGCCCGGTCGCTGGTGCATCCCCCGTCGCCAGCGACCGGGCGCTTCCATTTCCAGGAGCGTTGCACTCCTCAACGACCCGTGGCCATACGGGAGTTGTTGCCGGAACGCAGCAGCAGCGCCGCGTCGGCGCCGGCCCACGCGGCGGCGAACTCCGCGACGGCGGAGTAGTGCGAGGCAGCCCCCAGCGAACGTTCCCGAGGGGTTTCGCAGGTGCCCGGCTCGTCGCCCTCCTCGATCGGGCAGTTCGTCTGCCAGGTACGCCCGCCGGGCCCCATCAGGGTCAGCACGGATGTCAATTCGTCACCCGTCGCATTGCGGTAATACGTACGCGCCCAGGTCCGGCCGCCGTCGGTCAGGACGCATGTCTGCGCCTCGACGCCGTCGGGGGAGGCGAGTTCCGGCCCACATCGCTCGGAGGTGTGCGCTGGGGCCCGCTCGCCGGTTCCAGTACCATGCGCCCCTTCGGTCCCGGCCACCCCGTCGGATGCACCGAGCCCGGGGAGCAGCCCGGCAGCCGGCAGCCCGGCCGCTTCGCCGGTACCGGCGCCGTTCTTCGCACCACTCTCCGCTTCCTCGGACGACGACGATCCGGTAGCGGGGGGCCCGGCCGTTCGGGCCGACGCGGCAAGGGGGACCAGCGTGGCGACGACCACCACGGCGGCGAGCCCGATCATGCGGAGATTCATGGGCCACCTGCCGACTGCGCGGAAATTCCTGACGGTTGCCCGAAGATATCCGCGAAATGCGGACGCCCCGGACGGCGCACACCCAATTCCGTGACAAGTCGGCCCTGCTGTTACCCGTAAGAGTGACGGCAGTGGAGCACCGCATCCTGCGCGCGGGCCCAGCCGGGGGCCGGGCCCGCGGAGGGACCGTTCAGTAGGCGAGCCGGCTGCTTCCGCCCGCGTCCGGCGGATAGAGACCGCTCTCGGGTGCGCTGCTCGCGGTCGCCTCGACCAGTGCGTCCACGACCGCCTCCACGTCCGGCAGCCAGGGCGCGGCGGACCCGGGCAGGAGCGCCCGCTCCCAGCGCACCTGCCCGGCCCCCGTCTCCGAGGGAGGCAGCACCAGGTAACCGCCCTCGCCGTGGAAGCGCAGCGAACTGGGCACGCAGTCCTTGACGAACAGCAGCTCGCCGAGCTGCTCCAGGCTGTACGGGGCGACCAGCAGCGACCAGCGGGTGGGCGTGGCGACGACGGGCCCGAGCCGCATGTCCATCCGGTCGAGCACAGCCAGCGCACGGGCAGCCGGGACCGCGGGCAGGCTCAGCGCGCAGGGCGCCCGGCCTCCCGTGGCCAGCACGACCGGCGCGGTGGGCCGGTTGCTCCACCACCAGCGGATCATCCGCTCGTCGGTGGTGGCCGCCAGGATTCCCGGGTCGAAGGGGTGCGCGCCGGGAACGACGCACTCGGGGTCGGGACAGGCGCATCCGCGCCCGCGGTCACCGCCGCTTCTTCCGGAGCCGTCCGGGGAGTTGCCCCCCGAGGCGTTCAGTCCCACACCGGGGAGCACGGGCCAGCCCCACTCGGCGGCGCAGGTGAGCGCCGCTTCGAGCTGGATCGGCCCCTTCTTGCGCCGGTACCAAAGCCTGCGTCGCCTTCCGAGGATCTCGCGCATGAGCGCTCGTTCCTTTCCGTTGAACGCCGGGGTCCACATCACAAAACGTGCACATAGCTTCACTGTGCGTACAAATGCGTACTGATCGGCGCGTCACCGCCCGTGCCGCTGGCATGGGCGCCCCCTGCCGTACCTGCGGCAGGATCGCCGCCCGGGGGCTGAACGTCGGCTGTAGTCCATTAAACGTGTGGCGAGGGGTGGCGCGCGCCTGGCGCTTGCTGTCCCGCTCTGACTTTCCCCGCCACTCGAGGATGGGGCGCGGCCTTTGGCATTGAGACGCTCGGGCCCGCTGCCAGGTTCCGGGGGCGGTCCAACTGCCCCTGGCCATCACCGTCTACGTACACGTACCCAGCACGCTTGCAATGACGCTTCCCCTGGAGTCTGCACCCCGGGGTCCCCCTGCCGAACGCCCTCAGTCGACCGCAGACATCCGCCATCGGGTGCTTTTTTCGGCCAAGTTAACTGTCCCGCAGACACCATCAATCCCACCGGGACAATGCTGGACATCACCTTACGTGTGCGTGTAGATGTGGATGCATGGGTAGCGGCGCAGATGGACATGGGGGTTTGCGATGCTATTGAGCGAAACGCACCTGCCGGAAAGCCGGCAGCCGTGAGCGCCCCACACCTGCCGAAAGTGGCCGGAATCGATTCAACGGTTCCCGCGCCGATGCACACTGCCGCCCCGCTGCCCCCCGCCCCCGTCCCACCGCCCGCCCCGGGCGCGGTGATCCAGGACCGGCTGGCCGGCTGGGTATCCGACCTCACCACCCTCCACGAGCTCACCGAGCGGCTGATCCGGACCGCCTCGCTCGACGACGCGCTCGACGAACTGCTGCGCGCCGGCGCCGCGCTGGTCGGCGCCCGTCGCGGGATGGTCGTCCTCGAACCTCCCGGCGACCCCGCGCGCGACGGCGCGTTCGCCGCCGGCAGCGGCCCCGCGCGCACCAAGGGCCTCGGCCTCAGCCGCGCCGACCTCGGCCACATCGAGACCGTGCCGCGCGAGGTCACGGCGTACGGGTCGATCCTCGAAGGCCGCCGGCGCGGCGGCCCGGCACCCACCGTTCCGCGACCGGTCGCGCATCCCGATCTGCTCGCCGACGACGCCCTGCACCCGCTGCACCGCGAGGTCGCCGTCCGCCTCGGCTACGCCGCGAGCTACACGTCACCGCTGACCACCGAGGAGTCCGGCACGCTCGGCGCGGCCGTGTGGTTCTACGACGAGCCGGCCGCACCCGTCGAGCGCCAGACCCATCTCGTCGGCCTCTACACGCGCTACGCCACCGAACACCTAGCCCGCCTCCTGGAGCTGGAGCGCGCCCGGGCCACCGTCGCGACCGTGGCCGAGGAGCTGCTGCCCAGCCGGCTGCCCCGGGTGCCCGGCGTCCGGCTCGCCGCCCGGCACAGCGCCGGACCGCGCGGGGGCGGCGACTGGTACGACGCGCTGCCGCTGCCCGAAGGCGCGCTCGGCCTGGCGGTCGGCTCGGTGAGCGGGTCGGGCCCGAGCGCCCTCGCCGCCATGGGCCGCCTGCGCGCGTCCCTGCGGGCGTACGCCGTGATGGAGGGCGAGGACCCGGTCGCGGTCCTCTCCGACCTGGAGCTGCTGCTGCGCCTGACCGAGCCCGCGCGCACCGCGACGGCCCTGTTCGCGTACACCGAGCCGGCCGTCCGCAAGATCGTCCTGGCCGGGGCCGGGCACACTCCGCCGCTGGTGATCGGGAACCTGCGCACGGAGTTCGTCGAGACCTCGCTGTCGGCGCCGCTGGGCATGCTCGCCTGCTGGGAGGCGCCCAGTGTGGAGCTGTCCCCGCAGCCGGGAGAAACGGTGCTGCTGTACACCGACGGACTGCTCCGGCGCACCGGCGAACCGATGGACCGGGCTTTCGCCCGGCTGCACTCGGCAGCGGCGAGCGTGCCGAAGGCGGCCAGGAACGATCCTGCGGCGATCGCCGACCACGTGCTGCACACGATGCTGCCGGAGGGGCTGGACCGGGCGGACGGCGGCGAGGACGTCGTGCTGCTCGCCGCCCGTTTCGACTGATTCGTCGCATCTCACAGGACCGCCCCGGTCCGCCCTGCCTCGCACATACGATGGAGACGCCCCACGCCGCCGGAACGGCGGCCGGGCCCTATGACGTATCGCGAAGGCCGACAGGCCCAGGAGGCAGACGTGGCGGAGGAGCTCACCCCGGAGACCCCGGAAGAGGACGAGCAGCCGATCAAGCAGCGCAAGAACGGCCTGTACCCGGGCGTGTCCGACGAGCTGGCCGAGAACATGACGACCGGCTGGGCGGACACGGAGCTGCGGGATCTCGAGCCCGTCGCGCAGGCCGCACAGACCGCCGCCCGCCGCGCGGCGCTGTCCGCCCGGTTCCCCGGCGAGCGCCTGGTGATCCCCGCGGGCAACCTGAAGACCCGCTCGAACGACACCGAGTACAGCTTCCGCGCCTCCACCGAGTACGCGTACCTGACCGGTGACCAGACGGAGGACGGCGTCCTGGTCCTGGAGCCGAAGGGCGAGGGCCACCGGGCCACGATCCACCTCCTGCCGCGCTCCGACCGTGAGAACGGCGAGTTCTGGCTGTCCGGTCAGGGCGAGCTGTGGGTCGGCCGCCGCCATTCGCTGACCGAGGCCGAGCAGCTCTACGGCATCCCCGCCTCCGACGTGCGCAAGCTGCCCGACCGCCTGCGCGAGGCAACCGGCCCGGTCCGCGTCGTGCGCGGCCACGACGCCGGCATCGAGGCCGCCCTGACCGACAAGGTCACCGCCGAGCGCGACGAGGAACTGCGCGTCTTCCTGTCCGAGGCCCGTCTGGTCAAGGACGACTTCGAGATCGGCGAGCTGCAGAAGGCGTGCGACGCGACGGCCCGCGGCTTCGAGGACGTCGTCAAGGTCCTCGACAAGGCCCAGGCCACCAGCGAGCGCTACATCGAGGGCACCTTCTTCCTGCGCGCCCGCGTCGAGGGCAACGACGTCGGCTACGGCACCATCGCCGCCGCCGGCCCCCACGCCTGCACCCTGCACTGGGTCCGCAACGACGGCCCCGTGCGCTCCGGCGACCTGCTCCTGCTCGACGCCGGTGTGGAGACCACCACCCTCTACACCGCCGACGTCACCCGCACCCTGCCGGTCAACGGCCGCTACACCGACATCCAGCGCAAGATCTACGACGCCGTGTACGAGGCCCAGGAGGCCGGCATCGCCGCGGTCAGGCCCGGCGCCAAGTACCGCGACTTCCACGACGCCGCCCAGCACGTCCTGGCCGAGAAGCTCGTCGAATGGGGCCTGGTCGAAGGCCCTGTCGAGCGCGTCCTGGAGCTCGGCCTCCAGCGCCGCTGGACCCTCCACGGGACCGGCCACATGCTCGGTATGGACGTCCACGACTGCGCCGCCGCGCGCACCGAGAGCTACGTCGACGGCACCCTCGAGCCCGGCATGTGCCTGACCGTCGAGCCCGGCCTGTACTTCCAGGCGGACGACCTCACCGTGCCCGAGGAGTACCGCGGCATCGGCGTCCGCATCGAGGACGACATCCTCGTCACCGAGGACGGCAACCGGAACCTCTCCGCCGCCCTCCCCCGCCGGGCCGACGAGGTCGAGGCCTGGATGGCCGGCCTGCGCACGGGCTGATCGGGACCGACACCGAGGGCGCGCCGCTCAGGAGACTCCGAGCAGCGCGCCCTCGCGCCATTTCAGGATCTTGTCGAAGCTCACCACCGCGCCACGGCCCGGTCGGCTGCGCACATGGACGTGGTCGGCGAGCTGCTCGATCAGGCAGAGCCCCCGGCCGCTCTCCGCGGTGGACGGTGCGGTGTGGCCGCACGGCGAACCGCGCCGCGGGACGAACCCCGGCCCCGAATCCGCCACCTCGATACGGCACTTCTCGCCGTCCAGGAAGGCCGTCACCCGGTATCCCGCCGACGCGCCGCGCGCGTCGGCGCCGCCGCCGTGTTCCACGGCGTTCGCACACGCCTCGGTCAGGGCCACCGACAGGTCGTAGGAGACGTCGGGGTCGACGCCCGCGGTCTCCATGGCGCCGAGCAGCAGACGGCGGGCGAGCGGCACGCTCGCAGCCTCGCGCCGCAGATGGAGGGACCACCAGATGCTCATGCTCAGCCTCCCGGCCGCGGCTCGACATACCGATACGTATTGCCCGCGGGCACACTCGGTAAGCACAGGGTCGCCGCGACAGCCCTCGATCGGCGGATGCGAAGCCGGGCTTCGCGGTGTATGCCGACGGACCCGTCCGCAAAGGGGATCTTCCGGACCTGCTGTACGGACGCGAACGGCGCAGTGCGATGATGACCCGGCCATGTCGTCCACGCGCCACGCACGTGCCGGAGCCGGTCTGCGGCTTCTGAGGGCCGCGGTGTTCACCGCGGTCTGCGTCGTGCTGTCCGCGACGGGGCATGTGCTCGCCGCCTGCGAGGCGGTTGCGCTGTGGACGCTCGTGGCCGGGAGCGCCGGGGTCTTCGCGCTGGTCGTGCCGTTCGCGGGGCGGGAGCGTTCGCTGCCGGCCATCGCGGCCGTGCTGACCGCCGGACAGCTCGGGCTGCACTCCCTGTTCGCCATCGGGCAGAGCAGGCTGCACCTCGCGCAGACCGCCGACGAAGCGCTGATCAGGACGGCCGCCAAGCTGGTCTGCGGTGCGGGCGCCGCCTCCCTCACTCCCTCCGACGCGCGGCGCATCGTCACCACGGCGGGCATCGACCCGGCCGCGCACACCGGTCACGCGCATCTCGCCGAAGCGGCGGCCACGGGGCCGGAAGCGCCCTCGCTGGCCATGGTGCTCGGGCACCTGCTGGCCGGGATCGCGACCGGACTGCTGCTGCGGCGCGGGGACGCGGCGCTGCTGCGGCTCATGCTGCTGTCCGCCGGCTCGGCCCACGAGGTCGCCGGTGCGGCGCGGCTGCGTGCCCTGCGTGCGGCCGTCGTGCTCGTACGGGCCCTGTGCGCCGGTCTGCCCGGCGCGCCGGAGCGCCTGCCCCGCCCGTCGGCGCACACGGCAGGACCGCCCCCGCCGGCCGCCGGCGAGGTTCTTCAGCACACGGTGATCAGGCGCGGGCCGCCGCGCGTATTCGTCCTCAGCGCCTGATCGCGGCTCGCTCGACGGGAGCGGAGCCGCCGCGCCCGCGCACGCCCGTGCGCCGGCGCACCTCGTCTCTCCTTCACCGTGGAGTGTTTGCCAGCATGAACGTCTACCGCGCTGCCGCCGCTGCCGTCGTCGCCGCCGCCTCCGTCGTCGTCTTCTCCGGCACCGCCTGCGCACACGTCAGCGTGCAGCCGCAGGGCGAGGCCGCCAAGGGCGGCTACGCGACCGTCAACTTCAAGGTCCCCAACGAGCGCGACAACGCCTCGACCGTCAAGCTCGAGGTCAGCCTGCCCACCGAGCACCCGCTGGCGTCCGTCATGCCGCAGCCGGTGCCGGGCTGGAAGGTCGAGGTCACCAAGGCGAAGCTCGACAAGCTGCTCGAGGTGCACGGCAAGCAGATCACCGAGGCCGTCTCCAAGGTCACCTGGACCGCGGACGGCTCGAAGATCGGACCCGGCCAGTTCCAGCAGTTCCCGCTCTCCCTCGGTCAACTGCCCGAGGCCACCGACCAGATGGTCTTCAAGGCGCTCCAGACGTACGACAACAAGGAGGTCGTGCGCTGGATCGAGGAGCCGAAGGAGGGCGGCGAGGAGCCGGAGTCCCCCGCTCCCGTGCTGAAGCTCTCCGCGGCGGCAGAGGACCACCACGGCACGGGCGCGACGGACGCCTCGGCCGAGGACAAGAACGGCGGCCACGACGAGGAGGGCGCGCACAGCGAGTCGGCGGCGGCCTCCTCGTCCGACGGCACCGACTCGACGGCCCGCATCCTGGGCGTCGTCGGCATCGTCGTCGGCGCGGCGGGTGTCGCCTTCGGCGTCCTCGCCGGACGCCGCCGCAGCTCCTGAAACCCCGTCCACCACGTCTGGAACCTGCTCAATGCGTAAGAACACCTTGCTCGCGGCCGCGCTCGTCGTGGCCGCCGGGCTCACCCTGTCCGCCTGCGCCACCGGTGACGAAGTGGCCGCCAAGCCCAACTTCGACGTCTCGGCGCAGGAGAGGACCGAGGCCGCGACGGTGCTCGACAAGCCGTACGCCAAGCCGGACCTCGTCCTGACCGACACCCGTGGCGAGACGTTCGACCTGCGGGAGCGCACCAAGGGCAAGCCGACCCTGATCTACTTCGGCTACACCCACTGCCCCGACGTCTGCCCGCTGACGATGAGCAACATCTCCATCGCCAGGAAGCAGCTGCCCAAGGCCGACCAGGACAAGCTCCAGGTCGTCTTCGTCACCACCGACCCCGAGCGCGACACCCCCGCCGAGCTCGGCAAGTGGCTGCCGAGCGCGGGCGATCCGTCCTTCATCGGCCTGACCGGCGAGTTCCCGGCCATCCAGGCGGGCGCACGCGCGATCGGCATCGGCATCGACCCGCCGACGAAGGAGAAGGACGGCACCGTCGTCTCCATGCACGGCGCCCAGGTCATCGCCTTCTCGCCGAAGACCGACAAGGGCTACGTCCTGTACGGCGAGGACACCACGGCCGACGACTGGGCGAAGGACCTGCCCGCGCTGATCAAGGGCGAGAGGCCGTGATCCGCCGGCGTACGTCCCTGGCCGTCGCCGTCGCCGTGAGCGCCGGTCTGGCGCTGTCGGGCTGCTCGGCGGACGCCGGGCCGAAGCTGGCGGTCAGCGGCGCCTTCATGCCACAGCCCGTCGACGACATGGCCGCCGGGTTCCTCACGGTCGAGAACAGCGGGGGGAGCGCGGACACGCTCACCTCGGTCACGAGCGACATCTCGGACGACGTCACGATCCACCGGACGACGGACCGGAAGATGCGCGAGGTGGCGTCGTTCGACATCCCCGCGGACGGCAGGCTCGATCTCGAACGCGGCGGCAGCCACATCATGTTCATGGCGCTCAAGGAGCGGCCGAAGCAGGGCGACAAGGTCGCGGTCGAGCTGCACTTCGAGAAGTCGGACCCGATCACGGTGGAGGTCCCCGTCAAGGAGACCACCTACAACCCGCAACAGCAGTGAGCAGTGAGGGACTGATCGCATGATGACAGCCACCGCCCCGCGCTTCGGCCCGTCCCCGCTGCGGCGACTGCTCGCCGCGGTCGTGCTCGTCGGCACGCTCGTCGGCGCCCTGCTGTCCGGTGCGGGCCCCGCGTCGGCGCACGCCGCGCTGATCACGAGCGACCCGAAGGACGGGGCGGTGGTGGCCACCGCGCCCCAGGAGGTCACGCTCACCTTCTCCGAGCAGATCGCCATGGGTGACGACTCGATCCGCGTGCTCGAACCGAGCGGCAAGCGCGCCGACACGGACGAGATCCGCGACCTCGGCTCCGGCGGCACCGTCAGGTACGGCGTCTCCCTTCACGCGGGTCTGCCGAACGGCACGTACACCGTGGCCTGGCAGGCGGTGTCCGCAGACAGCCACCCGGTCTCCGGTGCCTTCACCTTCTCCATCGGCGCGCCGTCGAAGACCACCGTCGCGCTGCCCGACCAGGAGGCCGGCGGCGGAGTCGTCGGCGTGCTGTACGGGATCGCGCGCTACGCCGCGTACGCGGGCTTCGTCCTGCTCACGGGTGGTGCTGCCTTCGTGCTCCTGTGCTGGCGGCGCGGTGCGTCGGTGCGGCCCGTTCAGCGTCTCGTCGCCCAGGGGTGGGTGACGCTGACCGCGGCCACGCTGGCGATGCTGCTGCTGCGTTCGCCGTACACCGGCTCGGGCGAGCTCGCGGACGCGCTCGACCTCGGCGGGCTCGGGGACGTCCTGGAGACGAAGACCGGCGCCGCGCTCGTCTCCCGGCTGCTGCTGCTCGGAGCGGCCGCCCTCTTCGTCGCGGTGCTCTTCGGCGCCTATGCCCGCTCGTTTCCCACCACCACCCTGTCTGACGGCGCTCCGCGCCGGCCGGCCGATTCGCGCGAGGACGAGGAGGAACGCAAGGACCTCACCTTCGGGCTCGCCATGGGCGGCTCGGTCGTCGCGGCCGGGATCGCCGCGACCTGGGCGCTGTCGGAGCACGCGTCCACCGGCATCCAGCCGGGGATCGCGATGCCGGTGGACGTCCTGCACCTGCTGGCCGTCGCGGTCTGGCTCGGCGGGCTGGCCACGCTGCTGGTCGCGCTGTACCGCGCGCCGTCCGTGGAGCGCGAGGCCGTACAGCGGTTCTCCACGGCCGCGTTCTGGAGCGTCGTCGTGCTGGCGGCGACCGGGCTCTACCAGTCGTGGCGGCAGGTCGGCTCGTGGTCGGCGCTCACCGGGACTCGGTACGGACAGCTGCTCCTGCTCAAGATCGGCCTCGTGGTGGTGCTGGTCGCCGTCGCGTGGATCTCGCGGCGCTGGACCGCGCGCCTGTCCGAGGTCGCGGCGGCCGGACCCGCCGACGACGCCAAGACCGCGGAGGACGACCCCGCCGACGACGCCGACGCCGAGCCGGCCGACCCCGTCCGCGCCGCTCAACTCGCCCGCCAGAGGGCCGCGGTGGCCACGGCCGAACGCAGGCGCACCAGGGACGCCGACGCCGAGCGCTCCGGACTGCGCCGTACCGTGCTGGCCGAGACCGCGGTCGCGGTCGTCCTGCTGGCCGTGACGACGGTGCTCACGTCGACCGAGCCGGGGCGTACGGAGGAGGAGGCCGCGCGCGGCGGCGAGCGGTCGGCCGCTCCCCAGGCCACCGGGCCCGCGGAGATCGAGCTGCCCTTCGACACGGGCGGCGAACAGGGCAAGGGCACCGTACGGCTGAGCCTCGACCCCGCGCAGCCCGGATCGAACGAGATGCACGTGTGGACCGAGACGCCGGACGGCAAGCCGCTGGACGCCCCCGAGCTGAAGGTCTCGTTCACCCTGCAGGCCAAGGAGATCGGCCCGCTGCCCATCACGCCGGACCGGGTGGCGGCGGGACACTGGAGCGCGAGTGCGGTCCAGATCCCGATGCCCGGCGACTGGCAGGTCAAGGTGACCGTGCGCACCTCCGACATCGACCAGACCACCGTCGACAAGAACATCAGGATCGGCTGAAACGCAGTGAGCGACAACGACATCTCCAGGCGGCGGCTGCTCGGCGCCGCCGGCGCCGCGGGCGCGACCGGGCTCGTGCTCGGCGCCGCGGGCGGCGCCGCCGCGCACGCCGCCTCGTCGGACGCCCCGACGCCGCTGACCTCGGTCGGCGCCACCGGCGTCGCCTTCCACGGCACGCACCAGGCAGGGATCACCGACCCGCAGCAGGCCCACGGGCATCTGGTCGCCTTCGACCTCGCGCCCGGCGCCGGGCGCAAGGAGGCGGCCGCGCTGATGAGGCGCTGGTCGGCACTGGCGGCGGAGCTGATGGCGGGGCGGCCCGCGGGGGACGGTGACACGGGCGTCGCGCTCGACGCCGGGCCGTCGTCGCTGACCGTCACCTTCGGGTTCGGCCGCACCTTCTTCGACCGTACGTCCCTGATCGCCGAACGCCCCGTGGAGCTGGACCCGTTGCCGGCCTTCTCCTCGGACCGCCTCGACCCGAAGCGCTCCGACGGCGATCTGTGGGTGCAGATCGGTGCGGACGACGCGCTCGTCGCCTTCCACGCGCTGCGCGCGATCCAGAAGTCGGCGGGCGGGGCCGCGCGGGTGCGCTGGCAGATGAACGGCTTCAACCGCTCCCCGGGTGCGACCGCGAAGCCGATGACGGCCCGCAACCTGATGGGCCAGGTCGACGGCACCGGCAACCCCAAGCCGTCCGAGCCGGACTTCCGGCAGCGGGTCTTCGTGCCGCAGGCGACCGAGCACGCCTGGATGGCGGGCGGCTCGTACGCCGTGGTGCGCCGTATCCGGATGCTGCTCGACGACTGGGAGAAGCTGTCGCTGAGGAAGCAGGAGCAGGTCATCGGCCGCCGCAAGTCCGACGGCGCTCCGCTGACGGGCGGTACGGAGACGACGGAGCTCGCCCTCGACGAGACCGGTCCCGACGGAAAGCTCGTGATCCCCGACAACGCACACGCGCGCATCTCCGCGCCCGAGCAGAACGGCGGCGCCGCGATGCTGCGGCGGCCCTTCTCCTTCCACGACGGGATCGACGCCGACGGGACGCCCGACGCGGGGCTGATCTTCATCTGCTGGCAGGCCGACCCGCTGCGCGGCTTCGTGCCGGTGCAGCGCAAGCTCGACCGGGGTGACGCGCTGTCGCCCTTCATCCGGCACGAGGCGAGCGGACTGTTCGCGGTGCCGGGCGGGCCGGCGAAGGGCGAGTACGTGGGGCAGCGACTGCTGGAGGGCTGAGCAGGAGGCGTACGGGCGGGTCCGCGGCACATTAGGGTGACGGTATGTCGGCCACGCGCTACACGTATCTCGGTCCCGAGGGCACCTTCACGGAGGCCGCCCTGCGT
Organism: Streptomyces sp. PKU-EA00015; assembly: GCF_013387495.1. Taxonomy (GTDB): domain Bacteria; phylum Actinomycetota; class Actinomycetes; order Streptomycetales; family Streptomycetaceae; genus Streptomyces. The sequence continues at coordinate 34,144 of NZ_JABZEE010000011.1, forward strand.
ACCCTGCCGGAAGCCGCGACCCGGGAGCTCGTCCCGATGGTCTCGGTGCCCGCCGCACTCGACGCCGTACGTGCAGGTGAGGCGGCGGCGGCGCTCGTGCCGATCGAGAACTCCGTGGAGGGCGGCGTCACGGCCACCCTCGACGAACTGGCGTCGGGCGAGCCGCTGATGATCTACCGCGAGGTCGTCCTGCCCATCGCCTTCGCGCTGCTCGTGCGCCCGGGCACCGAGCTGTCCGAGATCAAGACGGTGACCGGCCACCCGGTGGCCCAGCCGCAGGTGCGCAACTGGCTGCGGGCCCATCTGCCGGACGCGCTGTGGGAGTCGGCCGCGTCGAACGCGGACGGGGCGCGGCTCGTCCAGGAGGGACGGTTCGACGCGGCCTTCGCGGGCGCGTTCGCCGCGGCGACGTACGGGCTGGAGGCGCTGGTCACCGAGATCCACGATGCCGAGAACGCCGAGACGCGGTTCGTGCTGGTGGGCCGGCCGGCCCGGCCGGCGGCGCCGACGGGCTCGGACAAGACGTCCGTGGTGATCTGGCAGCGCGAGGACCATCCGGGTGCGCTGATGGAGCTGCTCCAGGAGTTCGCCGTACGCGGGGTCAACCTGATGCTGCTCCAGTCGCGGCCGACCGGCGCGGGCATCGGCAACTACTGCTTCGCCATCGACGCCGAGGGCCATGTCTCGGACCGCCGGGTGGGCGAGGCGCTGATGGGCCTGAAGCGGATCTGCCAGGAGGTCCGGTTCCTCGGCTCCTACCCCAGGGCCGTGGCGCCCGAGCAGGTGCGTCCGCTGCGCGCGGGGACGTCGGACGCCGAGTTCACCGCGGCGTCCGACTGGCTGGCGCGCTGCCAGGACGGCCGCGCACAGGACTGAGTCGTACCGGCAGATTTTCGTTGTCCACAAAACTTATCCACAGGCGCGGTTCTCGACCTGGGGACAAGTCGACAACGCATCACCGCATCGTCGACAAATCGGCCCAGGGCTCTCACTTCCCTCCACAGAGCGGCAGGTCGGTCCCTGTCACCCTCATTCCATTGATCAACCCTTCAGGGCGAGGAATTCCCACCCGAATGAGCGTGTGGGGACGGTTTGATCACCGAATCCTCGGGCACTCACGCACCTTACGGAATGATCAATTCCATAGTCCACAGACGGTTCACACACCCTGTGGATAACCGCGCTTCCCGCCGAACGCCTGTGGACAAGCGGTCCACGATCCGGACAGGGCCTGGAGAATTGGCGCCCGGGGCGAGGAATTGCCCCACCTTTATCGATTCCGGCAATTCGGGCAAAGTGACACGCAAGGCAATATCGGTTTGGGGTGGCCCGAGTCGGCACCGGTAGCCTGGTGGGGTGATTGACCTTCGCCTGCTCCGTGAGGACCCCGACCGTGTTCGCGCCTCCCAGCGCGCCCGTGGAGAGGATGTCGACCTCGTCGACGCACTTCTCTCCGCCGATGAGCGGCGAAGGTCCTCGGGCCTCCGCTTCGACGAGCTGCGTTCCGAGCAGAAGTCGCTCGGCAAGCTCATCCCCAAGGCCTCTCCCGAGGAGCGCGCCGAGCTTCTGAAGAAGGCCGAGCAGCTCAAGACCGACGTCAAGGCGGCCGAGGCCGCGCAGAACGACGCCGACGAGGAGACCAGGCAGCTCCTGCTCAAGCTCGGCAACATCGTCCACCCGGACGTTCCGGTCGGCGGCGAGGAGGACTTCGTCGTCCTGGAGACGCACGGCACGATCCGCGACTTCGCCGCCGAGGGCTTCGAGCCCAAGGACCACCTGGAGCTCGGCGAGGCGCTCGGCGCCATCGACGTCGAGCGCGGTGCCAAGGTCTCGGGCTCGCGCTTCTATTACCTGACCGGCGTCGGCGCCCTCCTGGAGCTCGCCCTCGTCAACGCCGCGATCGCCCAGGCGACCGAGGCCGGCTTCGTCCCGATGCTCACCCCCGCGCTGGTCCGCCCCCGCGCCATGGAGGGCACCGGCTTCCTCGGTCAGGCCTCGGAGAACGTGTACCACCTGGAGAAGGACGACTACTACCTGGTCGGCACCTCCGAGGTCCCGCTCGCCGCGTACCACATGGACGAGATCATCGACGGCGACAAGCTGCCGCTGCGGTACGCCGGCTTCTCGCCCTGCTTCCGCCGCGAGGCCGGTACGTACGGCAAGGACACCCGCGGCATCTTCCGGGTCCACCAGTTCGACAAGGTCGAGATGTTCTCGTACGTCGCTCCGGAGGACGCCGAGGCCGAGCACAAGCGGCTGCTGGAGTGGGAGAAGCAGTGGCTGACCGGCCTGGAGCTGCCGTTCCAGGTGATCGACGTCGCCACCGGTGACCTCGGCGCCTCGGCCTCGCGCAAGTACGACTGCGAGGCGTGGATCCCGACCCAGGGCAAGTACCGCGAGCTGACCTCCGCGTCGAACTGCGACGGCTTCCAGGCGCGCCGCCTGTCCGTCCGCATGCGCGACGGCAAGAAGGTGCAGCCGCTGGCGACGCTGAACGGCACGCTGTGCGCCGTGCCGCGCACCATCGTGGCGATCCTCGAGAACCACCAGCTGGCCGACGGTTCGGTGCACGTCCCCGCGGTCCTGCGTCCCTACCTCGGCGGCCGCGAGGTGCTGGAGCCGATCTCCAAGTGAGTCCCGCCCCCTTCCCGTACAAACTCGTCGCGACGGACCTGGACGGCACGCTGCTGCGCGGCGACGAGACCGTCTCGGAACGCACCCGTGACGCGCTCGCCGCGGCCACCGCGGCGGGTGCCGCGCACATCGTGGTCACCGGGCGCGCGGTGCCGTGGACGCGGCACATCCTGGACGACCTCGGCTACGACGGCCTGGCCGTGTGCGGGCAGGGGGCGCAGGTCTACCACGCGGGCGAGCACCGGCTGCTGACGTCGGTCACCCTCGACCGGCAGCTGGCAGGGCTCGCCCTCTCCAAGATCGAGGCGGAGGTCGGCCCGCTGCTGCTGGCGGCGAGCCGGGACGGGCTCGACGGCGACGTGCTGATCGGCGAGGGCTACCGGGTGCAGGAAGGCCCGCTGCCGTACGTGCCGATGAAGGACCCGGCCGACCTGTGGGCCGCTCCGCTGAACAAGGTCTACATCCAGCATCCGACGCTGGACGACGACGAGCTGGCGACCGTGGCCAGGGCGATGGTCGGCAACCTGGTGGACGTGGTGATGGCGGGCGCTGGGATCGTGGAGATCCTGCCGCTGGGCCTGAGCAAGGCGACGGGCCTGTCGCTGGCCGCGCGCCGACTGGGCGTACGGGGCGCGGACACGATCGCCTTCGGCGACATGCCGAACGACATCCCGATGTTCGGCTGGGCCGCGCACGGCGTGGCGATGGCGAACGCGCACGACGAACTGAAGGCCGTGGCCCACGAGATCACGGCGTCGAACGAGAACGACGGCATCGCGGTGGTCCTGGAGCACCTGCTCCGGGGCTGACGGCGGAGGATGCGCGGATCGAACGCGCGCAGGGTCGGAGCCCTGATCACGGCTTAGCAAGCCGGTGCCTTACCACTCGGCCAATCCTCCGGGAGGGGGCGGCCCGCGCGGATGCGCGCTCGAAGCGGCCGCCCCCTGGGCAGCCGCTCCGGGTGGCCGTGCGGAGGGTGATGACTACTCCGCGGCCTGCCCGGTGCCGCCCCGACGGGAGCACAACGGACTTCGACTCGAACTCTCGGTCATCGCCGCACTCCTCTCCCGGTCGGTGGCACCGGCACCTCACACGGATGTGCGGTACCGGCTTCAACCACTCTGCCCGGTACGGGCGTTCGGCGCCAACGGATTTCTCGTCGTCAGCGGGCCCGCAGAACCTCCACGTTGAAGACGTGCGCGCCGAGCGCGGTGGCCACCCCCACGAACAGCAGCGCGAAGTGCTCCTGGCCCCGGGCCGTGGCGATGCCGCCGAGGTCGAGCCGGGAAGCGGCCGGCCAGCCGAAGTCCTCCAGCAGTTCGCCGACGCGCTCCTTGGCCCCGGAGTCGTCCCCGGACAGGAAGACCGTGCCGGGCGAGGTCAGGAGCTCGGGACGGATCATGACCGAGGCGTCCATCGTGCACAGCGTCTTGACGACCTTGGTGTCCGGCAGCGCCCTCTGGAGGATCTCGCCCACGCTCTCGTTGTGGTGCACCAGCTCCATGGCGGGCGTCAGGGCGACGGTGACGTCGAGCAGCACCTTGCCGGCCAGTTGCGGCCGCACGGAAGCAAGAAGTTCGACGCTCTCGGAGGTCCCCGGCGTGGCGTTGACGACGATGTCCCCGTGTGCGGCCGCCTCGGCCACGGTGACCACGGGGTGGTCCAGGTCCTTCCTGTTCTGCGGGTCGCGGGAGCCGAGCACCACGTCGTGCCCGGTGCGTACGGCGCCGGCCGCGAGTGTCCTGGCGACGTTTCCTGTGCCGATGATCGCGATGTTCGTCATGGGTGCGACGCTATGCGGCGCACGGCCCCGGCCGTATCGGGCTACATGCCCGGACACGGTCGGGCTGTGGACGTAGGCCCGACCGGCCGGGTGGTCAGCAGCGGACGGTCAGCGACGCCTGCGGCGACGGAGATCTCTGAGCTGGCGGGCGAAGTCGTCCATCCTCGCGTCCATCCGGATCATGTCGTCGGACAGTTCGCACAACCGGTTGCTCATCGCACCGACCACACGGTTGGTGGCCTCCAGTCGCTGGTCGAGACTGTCGAGCCGCTGCGACATCCGGTTCAGAACCGGGCCGAGCTCCTGCAGGGCCGTGCCCACACCGGCGAGGCAGTGCTCGACGTCGGTGACTCGGCGGTCGAGCGATGCGTAGCCCTCGCGCCATCCCTCCTCCGCGTCGAGGAGGTAGGTGCGGACGCGCCGGGCGATGTCGCTGTCGCGCAGGAGCATGGCGACGTTGAGCACGGCACGGCGGGTGAAGAGGGTGAGGCTGGAGCGGCGCTGTGGATAACTGGCGCCACCCTCGAATGAGAGTGACAAGTTGTCACTCTGATATTCGCGCAGGTCAGAGCCACGCAACACCTGCATCCCGTTCTCGGTGAGCTCTTCGCGGTGCCGTGACGCCATCTGCCTGATGACAGCTGTGGATACTTCGAAGTACCCCGCGACGCCGTCTGTGGACACATGCATGCTGTCCGGCAGCAGCCGGAGCGCCTTCACCTTGTCAAGCACTTCGACGTGCCCCTTGACGCTGTCGCGCATCGCGCGCGATTCGAGCAGGGCGACTTCTTTGGGCATGGGCATGCCTTCCGTTCCGGAACCGGCCATGGACGGCCCTCTCCCCGGGCACAGGGGCGGAGGTCGGCTCACGGTGCAACCCACTCAATGACCGGCCCGACCGAGATCCCTCGCCCCGGCACCGGCAATCCCCGACTTCACGAACGCTCGACGCCACTCACTCCAGTTGCCTCCACGCACAGGGCACAACGAGCCGATAAACGTACAGTTACGCGAAACGGGTCGGCCCCCGCCCGACCGGGCAGGGGCCGCCGTGCGCCGCGTGTCACTCCTCGCCGGCGAGCTTGAGGACGCGCAGCCGCTGGCCCGCGTACCAGGTCGCCGCCACGGTCACCCCTGCCAGCAGCGCCACGGCGGCGGGCAGGCCGACGTCCGAGCCGATCATTCCCTCGCCGCCGATCTTCTCGGCCAGCGACAGGGACCACTGCTGGACGCTGAGCGTCCGGGCCCCGGGGACCAGGCTGCCGAACAGCGTCTCCCACACCAGGGCGTAGACGAGCCCGATGACCACCGCGTGCCGGCTGACCGTGCCGAGCAGAAGGAAGAGGGCGCTGTACGCGATGGAGGCGACCAGGGCCGCGACGGTGCAGGCGATGGCGATCTGCTGCCCGTTGCCGTTCAGGATGAAGCCGGCGACGAATGTGGGGACGGCCGAGAAGGCCATGGTCACGGCGATCGCCACGATCAGCTTGGTGAAGATGATCGTCGGCCGTTTCACCGGCTTGGCGAGCAGGTAGACGATCGAACCGTCGTCGATCTCGGGGCCGATCGCACCCGTCCCCGCGATCACGCCGATCAGCGGCACCATCGTGGCGAGGGCGAACCCGCTCAGGACGTCGGCCGCGACCTGGTCGTCCGCGCCGTTGAACGCCCGCACGGCGGCGGCGATCAGCAACAGCAGAGCGGGCAGCACGAACAGGAGGGCGGCACGGCGCCTGCCGAGCACGGCCCGATAGGTGAGCCGGGCGACTGTGGGGTTGTACATGGACGTCACAGCTCCTTTCAGGCCGCTACGAGGTAGGAGAAAACCGATTCGAGGGACTCGTCGGACGGCGAGACCGTGAGCAGCCGGATGCCGTGCTCCCGCGCGACCTTCGGCAGCAACTCGGTGAACCGGCCGAAGTCGACGGCCTGGATGCGCAGCGCCCCCTCGCCGAGGTCGACCTCGATGCCGGCTGTGGACGGGTCGGCGATCAGGGCGGCGGCGAGCGCCCGGTCGTCGCTGGAGCGGACCAGGTAGCGGTGCGGGCGGTCCGTCATCAGGCGGCGGATCCGGCGGAAGTCGCCGCTGGCCGCGTGCCGCCCGGCGACGATCACCTCGATGTGGGAGGCCAGTTGCTCGACCTCCTCGAGGATGTGCGAGGAGAACAGCACGGTGCGGCCGTCCGCGCCCATGCGGCGCAGCAGGTCCATGAGCTGCATGCGCTGGCGCGGGTCCATGCCGTTGAACGGCTCGTCCAGCAGCAGCACGGACGGGTCGTGGACGAGCGCGGAGGCCATCTTCACGCGCTGGCGCATGCCCTTGCTGTACGTCGCGATCTTGCGGTCCTGGGCGTACTCCATCTCGACCGTGGCGAGCGCCCGTGCGGCCTCGCGGTCGCCCAGGCCGTGCAGTTCGGCATTGGCGACGACGAACTCGCGGCCGGTGAGGAAGTCGTACATCGCCTCCCGCTCGGGGACGACGCCGATCTGCCGGTAGACCGACTCGTCGCGCCAGATCGGCCGACCGTCGAGAGTGACGGTGCCGGTGGAGGGGGCGAGGAAGCCGCCCATCATGTTGATGAGGGTGGACTTTCCGGCCCCGTTGGGGCCGAGGAGACCGGTGACGCCGGGGCCGATCGCCATGGTGACGTCGTTGACGGCCACCACGTTGCCGAACCAGCGCGACGCGTGCTCGATGTTGACCGTTGTCACAGGCCGACCTTCCGGTAGCGGCGCATCAGCACGGCGTACGAGCCGGCGACGAGCGCGAGGAGGACGAGGAGGTAGACGACTCCGGCGCCGGTTCCCGGGCCCTCGCCGCCCGGGAAGGCGGACGTGGCACCGAGGAACGCGGTCTGCACCCCGTCGATGAGCGTGACCGGCGAGAACAGACCCAGCCACGGGACGGCGCCCGCCGAGCCGGTCTCCCAGGCGATGGCCTGGACCGTGGACACGGCGCCGAAGGTGATGGTGAGTGTCGCGATCACGGCGGCGACGCCGAAGCCGCGCCGCGGTGTGAAGGCGGCGAGCACGAGGCCGATGCCGCCGAAGAGGACGGAGAGGAGGGCCACGGAGACCATGCCCTGCGCGAAGCCCTTCGTCTGGTCGGCGAAGTCGAACTTCGCCAGCAGCGCACCCAGATAAAGGATGACCAGCGGCGTGGCCGTGAGGACGAAGAGCGCGGAGGCCATCGCCGCGAACTTGGCGACCACGTAGTCGACGCGCTCGATGGGACGCGAGAAGTACAGCGGGACCGACTTGAACCGCAGGTCGCGCGAGACGGACTGCGGTGCCTGCGCCGCCAGGAACAGGGCGATCAGCGCCTGCATGATGATCGCGTAGCGGGTGTACTCCACCGGCAGGTCCGACATCGAGGGCACCGAGATCGCGACGGCCACCATGATCGCCGCCACGAGGCACATGATGCCGAGCAGGATCATCGGCAGGACCTTGGACTTGGCGGAGCGGCCGAGGCCGTACGCGCCGCGCAGCGACTGCGAGTAGAGCGAGCGGCGCGCGTAGGCGCGGCCGAGGCGGGGGCCGTCGTAGGTGCGGTACCCGATGTTGTGGATCCGCGTGGTCTCCGGGGCCCCGGGGGTCTGCGTGCTCACCGGGCCTGCACCTCCATGGGCCGGTCGGCCGTCTCCGGGCGGAAGACCTCCGCGATGTGGTGACGGCGCTGTTCCATCCGGACGAGACCGAGGCCGAGGTCGGCGACGGTGTCCCGGACGATGTCGTACGTCTCCTCGCCGGCCGCCTCGAGCAGCAGGATGTGGCCCGCGCCGGGCAGGCCCTCCTCGGTCCGCTCGTGCAGCGTGACCCCGGCATCGGCGAGCGCGGCCCGCAGCGCGGCGGTGCCGTCGGGATGCGTCTCGGAGTCGGTGACCTCGACCGCGAGGGTGGCCGTGGTCTGCGTGAACTCCTTCGTGGAACTGGAGCGCAGCAGCGTGCCGCCGTCGATGACGACGACGTGGTCGCAGGTGCGCTCCAGTTCGCCGAGGAGGTGGGACGTGACCAGGACCGAGATGCCGAAGTCGGTGTGGATGCGGCGGATCAGGCCGAGCATCTCGTCGCGGCCGACCGGGTCGAGTCCGTTCGTCGGCTCGTCGAGGAGGACGAGCTGCGGGTCGTGGACGAGGGCCTGCGCCAGCTTCACGCGCTGCTTCATGCCGGTCGAGTAGCCGCCGATGGGGCGGTAGCGCTCCTCGTAGAGGCCGACATGGCGCAGCGTGTCGGCGGTGCGCTCGCGGGCGGCCGTCGGCGGCAGTCCCGACATGCGCGCCATGTGGACGACGAACTCGGTGGCCGAGACGTCGGGTGGCAGGCAGTCGTGCTCGGGCATGTAGCCGACACGCTCGCGGATCTGCGCTCCGCTCGTGGCCACGTCGAGTCCGAGCACGGCGGCACGGCCCTCGGTGGCGGGGGACAGACCCAGCAGGATCTTGATCAACGTGGACTTGCCGGCTCCGTTGGCGCCCACCAGGCCGGTCACACCGGGGCCGATGTCCAACGAGAGCCGGTCAAGCGCGGTCACCCTCGGGAACCGCTTGCTCAGGCTTTCGGTCGCGATCACAGTCACGCTTCGACGGTAGTGGCGGCCGCCACACCTGACGTCAGCCTCGCGTCCCGATGTGCGTCCGACTCGAGAGGTACGGACCCGTAGGGGCGATGCGACCTGAGGCCACCCCACGTCAGGGGTCCGGGGTTTCCCCAGGCCGCGCGCACTGCTTGACGTGACCGCCGGGCATGGTCACATTCATCGGTGTCACGTCACGGCTCGTAGTCGCCCGGGAGACGGACGGTGGCGTGGTCTCGTGCCGGGGCCGACGATCTGCCGCAGGTGCGGTGCCGGGCGGAGGGGAGATGATCCGGTGAGCGGTCTGCAGGGGGCGCGCGAGCGCCGGGTCCGTACGGGCGGTGTCGAGCTGTGCGTCGCCGAGCTGGGCGACGAGACACGGCCGACCGTGCTGCTGGTGCACGGCTATCCGGACAGCAAGGAGGTCTGGTCCGAGGTCGCGGCCGGGCTCGCCGACCGCTTCCACGTCGTGCTGTACGACGTCCGGGGCCACGGCGCCTCCACCGCCCCCGTCCCGCTGCGCGGCGGCTTCACGCTGGAGAAGCTGACCGACGACTTCCTCGCCGTGGCCGACGCGGTGAGTCCGGACCGGCCGGTGCACCTCGTGGGGCACGACTGGGGGTCGGTGCAGTCCTGGGAGTTCGTCACGGTCCGGCGCACCGAGGGCCGCATCGCCTCGTTCACCTCCCTGTCCGGCCCGTCCCTGGACCATTTCGGGCACTGGGTCGAGCAGCGGATGCGCCGGCCCACCCCGCGCCGCGTCGGACAGCTCCTCGGCCAGGGCGCCAAGTCCTGGTACGTGTACCTGCTGCACACGCCGGTGCTGCCCGAGCTGGCCTGGCGCGGGCCGCTGGGCAAGCGGTGGCCCAGGATGCTGGAGCGCGTCGAGCGCGTGCCCGCCGGGGACTATCCGACAGCCTCGCTGCCCCAGGACGCCGCGCACGGGGCCTGGCTCTACCGGGACAACGTCCGGGCGCGGCTGCGCCGCCCGCGCGCCGACGCCTACGCCCACGCGCCGGTCCAGCTGATCACGCCGACCGGTGACGCCTTCCTGTCGGAGCGGCTCTACGACGACCTCGACGCCTGGGTGCCGCGGCTCACCCGCCGCACCCTGGCCGCCAAGCACTGGGTGCCGCGCACCCGCCCGGACCAACTGGCGGCCTGGATCGGCGACTTCGTCACGGCCCACGAGTCCGGCACAGCACCCCCGGGCCCTCCTACCGCGGCGGCGGCCCAGGGGCCGTACGCACAGCGGTTCGGCGGCCGGCTCGTGCTCGTGACGGGCGCGGCGAGCGGCATAGGGCGGGCCACCGCCTTCGCCTTCGCCGAGGCCGGGGCGCGCGTCGTCGCGGTGGACCGGGACGCGGAGGGCGCCGCCCGGACCGCGGAGCTTGCGCGGCTGACGGGTGCGTCCGACGCCTGGGCGGAGACCGTCGACGTGGGCGACGAGCAGGCGATGGAGAAGCTGGCCGAGAAGGTCACCACGGAGTACGGGGTGGTGGACGTCCTCGTCAACAACGCCGGGGTCGGCCTGTCGGGCTCGTTCCTCGACACGAGCACCGACGACTGGAAGAGGGTCCTCGACGTCAACCTGTGGGGCGTGATCCACGGCTGCCGGCTCTTCGGGGGCCGGATGGCGGAGCGCGGCCAGGGCGGCCACATCGTCAACATCGCGTCGGCCGCCGCGTATCTGCCGTCCCGGACGCTTCCCGCGTACAGCACGTCCAAGGCGGCCGTGCTGATGCTCAGCGAGTGCCTGCGCGCCGAGCTCGTCGGCCGGGACATCGGCGTCTCCGTGATCTGCCCCGGCGTCGTGAACACCAACATCACCGCGACGGCACGCTTCGCCGGGGCGGACGAGGCGGAGCAGAAGCGACGGCAGAGGAAGGCGGCTCGGCTGTACGGGCTGCGCAACTACCCGCCGGAGAAGGTCGCCGAGGCCGTCCTGAGGGCCGTCATGAGCAACCAGGCGGTGGTGCCCGTGACGCCGGAGGCGCGGGTCGCCCGTGTCATGGCGCGGTTCACTCCGAGGGTGCTGCGCGCGCTCGGCCGGATGGAACCCCCGCTGTGAGCGGCGCCGAGTACCGGATCGAGGATTCTGCGTCGGATCGCGGAGCTCCTCGACCGCGGCTACACGCCTGCATCGATCAAGGAGTTGCTCGTGGCGTGGGACGCGGGCGGCGGCCTGGGCGGGGTGCTCGGGCGCGTCGCCCAGGTGCAGGGGCCGTGGACCGACGAGGAGGCGGCACGCGTCACCCGGGCCGAACTGACCGAGGAATTGGGGGTGTCGACCGACAGGGAGTCGCTCGACGACGCCGTGGATCTCGGCGTGCTGGAACGGATCCCGGTCCGCGAGGACCAGTTCCTGGTACCGAGCCCGCAAGAGCCAGCCCTGGCCGCCCAGTTGCTCGCCGTCGGTGTGCCGCTGTCGGCAATCCTCGGTCTTCTCAAGGAGATTCGGGTGCAGGCCGAGCACATCGCCGATCGTTTCCTCCAGTTCACCGCCGAGCACCTCTTCGCCCGGCATCTGGGACACCGGCTCGCCGACGGACGCGGAAGGGGTGGAAGCGGCCGTTCTGGTCCGGCGTCTTCGCCGCTCGCCCAGCAGACGGTCGACGCGGAACTGGCGCGTGGGATGCGGGTGTTCGCCCTTGGCGGCACCTCCAGCAGCACCTGTCGGCGGGCGGCCCGGCGCATGCCGCTGCAGGAGCCGACCGGTGATGCTGCCGGTGAGCACAATGGAGGCTGTACGGAATCTGGTTGGCGAGACGCATGCCGCCGGGTTCATCGCAGAGGCCGCTGAACAAGAGGCGCAGACATGCATGTTGGACTCAGTGGCCACAACACACAACGAGACCAGTAGATTTGGTCAAATAGGGTAAACGCCACCGCTGTTGTCCACAGATTCGCCAATCTCCCTGTGGATAAGCTGAGTTGGTTGTGGACCAAACATCTGGGGCGCAAAAATTTCCAGTGGCGTGGCCGACATCGTCGGGGCACGCTGAAGGTATGAACGCAAGACCCGTCGGCGCCTCCCCGGACGACCGGCGCACCGTCAAGGTGTCGAAGTACCTCTCGAAGCATCTGAGGCACCAGCCGGAGCGAATCGGCATCACCCTCGACGCGAACGGCTGGGTGCCGATCGACGAGCTGATGCGCGCAGCAGCGGAGCACGGCTTCCGTTTCACCCGCGCCGAGCTCGACCATGTCGTGGCCGTCAACGACAAGAGGCGCTTCACCGTCGACGGAGCCCGTATCCGCGCCAACCAGGGCCACACGGTGGACGTCGATCTCGGGCTCCCGCCGGCCGAACCGCCCGAGTACCTGTACCACGGCACCATCGCGCGCAGCCTGGACGCGATCCGCGCCGAGGGACTGCGCCCGATGAACCGCCACGACGTCCACCTCTCGCCCGACCGGGAGACCGCCACGCGCGTCGGCGCCCGCCGAGGGCGCCCCGTGGTGCTGGCCGTCCACGCCGGTGCGCTGCACCGGGCGGGCCATGTCTTCCGGGTCAGCGCCAACGGCGTGTGGCTGACGGCCTCGGTGCCCCCGGAGTTCATCCGCTTCCCGGGTGCCTAGCGGCCCCCGCCCGTCTCCCTCCCCCCGGGCCCCCTGAGCCGCCGGTGCTGCGAGCGGTCGTGTGGACGGGGCGGGTGAACGGTGGCCACCGCCGTCGGTCAGCGGCGGAGCTGTGCCAGGGCCTCCGTCGCGATCTGCTCGAAGACAGCCTGGTCGGCGGCGAAGACCGAGTCGGGGATGGGCGCGTGGATCACGATCTCGTCGAAACCGAGCGCGAGGTGACGGCCCGCGAAGTCGACGAACGCGTCCAGCGACTCCAGCGGCCGCCCCCGGTCGGGGGTGAACCCGGTCAGCAGGATCTTGTCCAGTTCGGCTTCGTCCCTGCCGGCGTCGGCACATGCCTTCGACAGCTTGCCCATCTGCCCGCGGAGGGCCTCGATCGACTGCTCGGGCGTCCCGGTCTCGAACAGCTTCGGGTCACCGGTCGTCACCCACGCCTGCCCGTGCGCGGCGGCGAGCCTCAGTCCCCGCGGCCCGGTGGCGGCGACGGCGAACGGCAGCCGCGGGCGCTGGACGCAGCCGGGGATGTTGCGCGCCTCGACCGCCGAGTAGTAGGTCCCTTCGTGGTTGACGGCCTCCTCGGTCAGCAGCCTGTCGAGCAGCGGCACGAACTCGGCGAACCGGTCGGCCCGCTCCCGCGGCGTCCACGCCTCCTGCCCGAGCGCCGTGGCGTCGAAGCCGACACCGCCCGCGCCGACACCGAGTGTGATCCGGCCGCCGGAGATGTCGTCCAGGGAGATCAGCTCCTTGGCGAGGGTCACCGGGTGCCGGAAGTTGGGGGAGGTCACGAGCGTGCCCAGCCGCAGCCGCTCGGTCGCGGCCGCAGCGGCGGTCAGCGTCGGCACGGCCCCGTACCAGGGCCCGTCCCGGAAGGTCCGCCACGACAGGTGGTCATAGGTGTACGCGGCGTGGAAGCCGAGCTGCTCGGCGCGCAGCCACTGGTCGCGGCCGCCGTCGTGCCAGGGTCGTACGGGAAGGATCACAGTACTCAAACGCATGCATCGAGCGTACGGGGCGGCGCACGGGAAGCCGCCCCCTCAGATGTGCGCCCTCCCGCACGCCCGTGCAGCCGGTACGGGAGAATGTCCCAGTGACCTCAGCTACCGATCCCCGCCACCTGCCCGCGACGCCCCGGCTGATCGCCACCGACCTCGACGGCACACTGCTGCGCGACGACAAGTCCGTCTCCGACCGGACGATCGCCGCACTCGCCGCCGCCGAGGAGGCCGGGATCGAGGTCTTCTTCGTCACCGGCCGCCCGGCCCGCTGGATGGACGTCGTGAGCGACCACGTCCACGGCCACGGCCTCGCGATCTGCGCGAACGGCGCGGCCGTCGTGGACCTGCACTCCGGCGGGCAGCTGCTCAAGGTCCGTGACCTGCCGAGAGCGAACGCGCTCGACGTGGTGACCGCCCTGCGGGCCGCGGCCCCCGGCACCTCGTTCGCCGTCGAACTGGCCACCGGCATCCACTACGAGCCGCAGTACCCGCCCTTCCACCTCGACCCGGGCGCGACCGTCGCCACGGCCGAGAAGCTGCTCCACGAACCGCGACCCGGCCTGGGCGCCCCCGTGCTCAAGCTGCTGGCCCACCACTCCGAGCTGACCCCCGACGGGTTCCTGGCGCTGGCCCGCTCGGCCACCGCGGACCTCGCCTCCGTCACCCGTTCCAGCCCGACCGCGCTGCTGGAGATCAGCGGACTGGGCGTGAGCAAGGCCAGCACGCTCGCCCTGTGCTGCGCGGAGCGGGGTATCTCGGCCGACGAGGTCGTGGCCTTCGGGGACATGCCCAACGACGTGGAGATGCTGACCTGGGCAGGCACCTCGTACGCGATGGGCAACGCCCATCCGGACGTCGTCGCCGCCGCCTCCGGGCGGACCGTCGCCAACAACGACGACGGTGTCGCCGTCGTCATCGAGCAGATCCTCACCCGGCACGCGCGGGCGCGGGCGCGGGGCTGACCGGGCACCGGCCCCGGCCGGGCTCCGGTCGCCGGCGCGAGGGCTGCGCTACAGCGGGACACCGTGCGACCGCAGCCAGGCCAGCGGGTCGACTCCCGACCCCAGGTAGGGCGTGAGCCGCACCTCGAAGTGCAGGTGCGGCCCCGTCGAGTTGCCCGACGTGCCGGCCTGACCGATCCACTGCCCGGTGCGCACCTGCTCGCCCTGGTCCACGGTCACCCCGGCCAGGTGTGCGTACTGGGAGTAGTAGCCGCCCGGGTGCTCGACCACGATCTCGATACCGAAGCCGCCGCCGCAGGACACCGAGACCACCCGGCCCGCCCCGATGGCACGCACCGGCGCGCCGATGCCGACGGCGAAGTCCTGCCCGGTGTGCCGCCGAGCCCAGCGCTCACCGACACTGTCGAACCCGGCGGACAGGCTGTAGTCCTCGACGGGCGTGACCCACTCGGGCCCGCCTTCGGGCAGCTTGGGCTGCTCGAGGCGTACGGCGCCCGCGCAGGCGCCCGCCGCCACGCTGGCGTCGGCCTCGCCCTGCAGCTGCCACTGCGCGGTCTCCAGTTTCGCCTCGATGCCCCGCTTGACCACCGCGAGCTGCGCGTTGCGCGTCGCGAGGTTCCGCCAGGCGGCTTGCGCCTTCTGCTCGGCCCGTCCGAGCTGCCGCTCGGCCCGCCGGGCCCGCTCCAGCAGCAGGTTCACGGCCCGCTCCGTCTGCGCCGCGACACGGTAGCCGCGCAGCAGCGCGTCGGGGTTGTCGGCGAGCAGCAGCCGTGCGGTGTGGGCGAGGGAACCGCCGGTGCGGTACTGCTCGCGCGCGACGCCGCCGATCGAGTCGTGGATGGCTCCGAGCTCCGCCCTGTGCTCCGCCAGTCTGGACTGGAGCTCCTCCGCCGTGACGCGCTGCGCCTCCGCCGCGCGGCTGCTCCGCTCGTACGCCGCGGTGGCCTTGGCCGCGTCGGCGAACAGCCGTGCCACTTCGACGGCGACGGGGGGCGCGGGCTGGTCGGCCTCCGGGGCGAGGGGCGCGGGCCGGTCGAGTACGGGAGGCGCGGGCTGGTCAGGGACCGGGGGCTCGGGCTGGTCGGGGACCGGCGGCTCGGGCTGGTCAGGGATGGGCGGCAGCTCGGAAGCGGCGGCCGACAGCTTCGGCTTCTCGGACGCCGCGGCGGATGCCGGCGCACCGAGGAGCGTGCACAGCACCACCGGAACGATCATCAGCCTGTCACGGTGTCTCAAGCACATTCCGTGATCGTCACCCGGCTTCGCCGCCAAGTCGGGCAACGGTGCGGTGTCGTACGGCCACCTGGCCCAGCACGCACCGCGCTCGGGCGACAGACGCCCGCCGAACGGTCCAGCGGGACCTACAGCGGCGCCTGCCGGAAGACCGTCGAGCCCGCGCCGCCGGCCCCGGTGCCCGGTCCGACGCCGCTCGATCCGGCCCATGACTCGGCCCGGCGCGCCAGATCGCGCAGCCCGCCGCACCGGTCCCCGTCCGGGATGCCCACGCCGTCGTCGGCCACGGTCATCCGGACGCCGTCCGTCCCGGCGGGCAGTGCCGCGGTCCGGGGATCACCACTCCGCGCGGCGTGGCCGGGGTGTCGGAGGAGACCGCAACGATCTCCAGTCCGCGCCAGGGCCGCGGGTCCCGGCCCGCGGTGTCGGACGGCTCCCCCGGCGACGGCATGGTCATGCTGTCGCGGCCGGTGAGGCAGAGAGCCGGGAGCCGTGGGCGTCGGCGGCCCGCTCCCGCTCCCGCATCGACCGCAACGGCCCCTCCACCAGGGCGAGCGCGTCGTACGGGCCGCGCTGCACGACGCGCCCCGCCTCCAGCACCACGACCTCGTCGACGGCCTCCAGACCGCGCAGACGGTGCGTGATCAGTACGGTCGCCGGCCCCACGCCGCTCCGCTTCTCCGCGGCCGCGAGCAGGTCGGCGGTGAGCGCGTCGGCGGTCGCCAGGTCGAGATGCTCGGCGGGCTCGTCCAGGACGAGCACCGGGAAGTCCGCGAGCAGCGCCCGAGCCAGGGCGAGCCGTTGGCGCTGGCCACCGGAGAGGCGGGCTCCGTGTTCCCCCACGAGCGTGTCGAGCCCCTCGGGCAGCGCGTCGGCCCAGTCCAGCAGGCGGGCCTCGCCGAGCGCCCGCCGGAGATCGTCCTCCGTGGCCTCCGGTCGTGCGAGGCGCAGGTTCTCCCGCAGCGTGCTGTCGAAGATGTGGGCGTCCTGGGCGCACAGCCCCACGAGACGCCGTACCGCGTCGCCCTCCAGGGCCTCGGCGGGGACGCCGCCGAGCGTGTACGTCCCCGAGTCGGCGTCGAGGAAGCGGAGCAGCACGTGGGCGAGCGTGGTCTTCCCCGACCCGGAGGCGCCGACGACGGCCACCCGCCTGCCCGCCGTGAGGATCAGGTCGACGCCGCTCAGCGCGTCCGCCTCCTGCCCGGCGTACCGGGCGCCGATCCCGCGCAGTTCCAGCGGGAAAGCGGTGGCGGGCGGTGCGGCCGGGTGCGACGGCTCGTGCACGGGCACGGGCGCGTCCAGCACCTCGTGCACCCGCTCGGCGCTGCGCTCGACCCGGCGGCGGTACTGCACGGCGAGCGGCAGTCCGACGACCGTCTCGAAGGCGGCGAGCGGTGTGAGGACCACGACCGCCAGGCAGACGCCGGTGAGCCGGCCGTCGTGCACCGCCTGGATGCCGGCGAACGCGGCACCCACCACGGTCAGGCCGCAGATCAGCGACGAGAGCCCGCCGCCGAGTGCGGTGGCGGCCGCTCCGCGCGCGGCGATGCCGGTCAGGATCCGGTCCGCGTCCCGCGCGGCCGCGAGCCGCCGCGGCAGCGCCCCGGCGACGGTCAGTTCGGCCGTTCCGCGCAGCAGGTCGGCCACCGTGGTGGCGAGCGCTCCGCGCGCCGGCGCCAGCTGCCGCTCGGCCCGCCGGGCGACGGCCCCGCTCAGCAGCGGCACGCCCACGCCCGCGGCCAGCAGGCCGGCGGCGAGGACGGCCCCCGCCTCGGGCAGCAGCCAGGCGGTGAACCCGACGGAGGCCACGCCGACGACGACGGCCGCGCCCGCCGGAAGCATCCAGCGAAGCCAGTAGTCCTGGAGGGCGTCCACGTCGGCGACCAGCCGCGAGAGGAGGTCCCCGCGCCGGGTCCGGCGCAGCCCGGCGGGCGCGATCCGCTCCAGCCGCCGGTAGACCGCGACCCGCGTCTCGGCGAGCATGCGGAGCACCGCGTCGTGGGAGACCAGTCGCTCCGCGTACCGGAAGACGGCCCGTCCGATGCCGAAGGCGCGGGTGGCCGTGACCGCCACCATCAGGTAGAGCACCGGCGGCTGTTCGGACGCCCGGGATATCAGCCATCCGGACACGGCCATCAGCCCGACCGCCGATCCGAGGGCGAGGCTTCCCAGCAGCAGGGCCAGGGCGAGCCGGCCGCGCAGTCCGTCCGCCGCCGCACGGACTCTCAGCAGCGGAGACCGTATGCCGTCCGGGACGGCAGCGCGCGCACCGGACGGCTCCGCGCCGGCCTCCTCGTCCGGCCGGACCGCCGCGGGCGCCTGCGCCGGTCCGGCGGAACCGTGCGCCGTGGCGGAACCGCCGCCGGTGCGGGTGAGCGTGACCACCCGGTCCGCCACGGCCAGCAGGGCCGGGCGGTGGGCCACGAGCAGGACCGTGCGCCCCTGCGCCAGCCGGCCCACGGCCTCGACGACGCCCGCCTCCGTCGCGCCGTCGAGCGCGGCGGTCGGCTCGTCGAGCAGCACCAGCGGCCGGTCGGCCAGGAACGCCCGGGCGAGCGCGAGCCGTTGCCGCTGTCCGGCGGACAGCCCCGCGCCGTCCTCGCCGAGCACCGTGCCCGCGCCCTGGGGGAGTGCGCTGACGAAGTCGTACGCCCCCGCCTCCCGCAGGGCGGCGTGCACCGCCGCGTCGTCGGCGTCCGGGCGGGCCAGCCGTACGTTCTCCGCGATCGTCCCGGCGAAGAGGTACGGGCGCTGCGGCACCCAGGCGATCTGCTGCCGCCAGAGCTCGGGGTCGAGGGCGGCGAGGTCGGTGCCGCCGATCCGCACCCGCCCTTCGGCCGGTTCCACGAACCCCATCAGGACGTCCAGCAGCGTCGACTTGCCGACGCCGCTCTCCCCCACCACGGCCACCGTCTCGCCGGGTTCCACCACGAGCGAGGCCGCGGAGGGAGCGGCCTCGTCGCGCCCGGGACGGCGTACGGTCACCGCGTCGAACTCCAGCCGGAACTCGTCCGGGACCGGCCCGCCGCCGGTGCGCGTCGGCTCGGTGCCGAGCACCTCGAAGATCTCCTCGGCAGCCGCGAGACCCTCGGCCGCCGCGTGGTACTGCGCTCCGACCTGGCGCAGCGGCAGATACGCCTCGGGGGCGAGAATGAGGATCACCAGGCCGGTGTACAGATCGAGTTCGCCGTGGACGAGCCGCATGCCGATGCCGACGGCCACCAGTGCCACCGACAGCGTGGACAGCAGCTCCAAGGCGAACGACGACAGGAACGCGATCCGCAGCGTGCGGACCGTCGCCTGCCGGTACTGCGTGGTGATCGACCGGATCGACTCCGCCTGCGCCTTCGCCCGCCCGAAGACCTTGAGCGTCGGCAGCCCGGCCACGACGTCCAGGAAGTGCCCGGAGAGCCGTGACAGCACCTGCCACTGACGGTCCATCCGGGACTGGGTGGCCCAGCCGATGAGCACCATGAACAGCGGGATCAGGGGCAGCGTCACCACGATGATCGCGGCCGAGACCCAGTCCTCGGTCACGATCCGGGCGAGCACGGCGACCGGGACCACGATGGCGAGCCCCAGCTGCGGAAGGTAGCGCGAGAAGTAGTCGTCCAGGGCGTCGATGCCGCGCGTCGCGAGCGTGACCAGAGCACCGGTGCCACCCCCGGCCGGGCCGGAGCCGTCCACCGGGCCGGGCCCGAGCTCGGCCGCCCGCGCCAGCAGCCGGCCCCGCAGCTCCCACTTGACCGCCGCGCTCGCCCGGTGGGCCGCCAGCTCGGTCAGCCAGGAGACGAGCGCACGGCCGGCCGCGACGGCCGCCAGCAGGACCAGCGGCGCCGACAGACCCGACACGGTCAGCCCTCGCTGGAAGGCGCCCACCACGACCTCGGCGATGAGCATCGCCTGCGCGATGACGAGCACCGCGCCGACGAGCCCGAGAGCCACCACCGCGCCCAGGAAGAGACGGGTGGCACGGGCGTACCGCAGGAGCCGGGGGTCGATCGGTTTCACGTGAAACATCCCTCGCTAGTGGGAGTCGGCGAGGTGCTGGACGCCGATCCGCTTGCGGAACACCCAGTACGTCCAGCCCTGGTAGAGCAGCACCAGCGGTGTGGCGACCGCCGCCAGCCAGGTCATGATCTTCAGGGTGTACGGACTCGACGAGGCGTTGGTGACCGTCAGGCTCCAGGCGTCGTCGAGCGTGGAGGGCATGACGTTGGGGAAGAGCGTCAGGAACAGCATCGCCACGGCCGCCGCGATGGTCACTCCCGAGAGCGCGAACGACCATCCCTCGCGCCCTGCCTTGATGGCCCCGACCGCACCGACCAGTGCCGTGACGGCGACCACCATGGCGACCAGACTGGTGCTGTCGCCTCGTGACGTCTGCGTCCAGGCCAGGAAGACCAGCGCCACGGCGGCGGTGACGAGCCCCAGCTTCAGCGCCATCGCCCTGGCCCGCACCCGGATGTCCCCCACCGTCTTCAGCGCGGCGAAGACCGTGCCGTGGAAGGTGAACAGCGTCAGCGTCACGAGGCCGCCCAGCAGCGCGTACGGATTGAGCAGGTCGATCAGCCCGCCCACGTACTCCTTGTTCTCGTCGATCTTCACGCCGCGCACGATGTTGCCGAACGCCACGCCCCACAGCACGGCGGGCACCAGCGATGTCCAGAAGATCGCGTGCTCCCAGTTGGTCTGCCAGCGCTTCTCGTCGCGCTTGTGCCGGTACTCGAAGGCGACACCGCGCACGATCAGGCAGACCAGGATCAGCAGCAACGGCAGGTAGAAGCCGGAGAAGAGAGTGGCGTACCACTCGGGGAAAGCCGCGAAGGTCGCACCGCCCGCGGTCAGCAGCCACACCTCGTTGCCGTCCCAGACGGGCCCGATGGTGTTGATCAGCACCCGGCGCTCGGCCCGGTCACGGGCGAGCAGCTTCGTCAGGACACCGACTCCGAAGTCGAAACCCTCCAGGAAGAAGTAGCCGATCCACAGAAAGGCGATGAGTACGAACCAGACGTTGTGGAGTTCCATGCCTCAAGCTCCTCAGCGGTCTCAGTACGAGAAGGCCATCGGCCGGTCGGCGTCACGGTCGTGGCCGCCGATCCGGGTGGGCGGGTTGAGGTCGGCCTCCGTCAGTTCGGGCGGACCCGCCTTGACGTACTTCACGAGCAGCTTGACCTCGATCACGGCGAGCACCGCGTAGAGCAGGGTGAAGACGGTCATCGAGGTGATGACCTCCGCCTGGGACACACCGGGGGAGACCGCGTCCCGGGTCTGCATCACGCCGTAGACGACCCAGGGCTGCCGGCCCATCTCGGTGAAGATCCAGCCCCAGGAGTTGGCGATCAGCGGGAACGCCATCGTCCAGAGCGCCAGGAGCCAGTACAGCCGGGTGAGCCTTGTCCCGAGCGGCTTTCGCAGGAGTACCAGGTGCGGCACCTCGTCCTCGCCGGTCCGCAGGGCGGTCGGCAGCAGGAACTTCTTCCGTGTGAGCCACAGGCCCAGCAGGCCGAGGGAGAAGGAGGCCATACCGAAGCCGATCATCCAGCGAAAGCCCCAGTAGGCGACCGGGACGATGGGCTTGTAGTCACCGGGGCCGAACTTCTCCTGCAGCGCCTTGTTGGTGTCGTTGATGCCGGGCACGTACGAGTCGAAGTCGCTGTGGGCGAGGAAGGACAGCAGCCCGGGGATCTCCAGGGCGACCTTGTTGTGCCCCTTGTCGACGTCTCCGTAGGCGAACACGGAGAAGGGCGCCGGCTCCTCGCCGTCCCACAGTGCCTCGGCAGCGGCCATCTTCATCGGCTGCTGCTCGTACATGACCTTGCCGAGGGTGTCCCCGCTGACCGCGGTGAGCAGGCCGCCGACCGCCAGGGTGACCAGGCCGAGCCGGAGCGAGGACCGCATCACCGGGATGTGCTTCTTGCGCATCAGGTGGAAGGCGGCGATGCCGACCATGAAGGCGCCGCCCGTCAGGAAGGCCGCCGAGAAGCTGTGGAAGACCTGGTTGAGCGTGGTGTTCTGGGTCAGGACCGCCCAGAAGTCGGTCAGCTCGGCGCGGCCCTTCTCCTCGTTGATCCGGTAGCCGACGGGGTGCTGCATCCAGGAGTTGGCCGCGAGGATGAAGTACGCCGACAGCAGCGTGCCGATCGAGACCATCCAGATGCAGGCCAGATGGATCTTCTTGGGCAGCTTGTCCCATCCGAAGATCCACAGGCCGATGAACGTCGACTCGAAGAAGAACGCGATCAGTGCCTCGAAGGCGAGCGGCGCACCGAAGATGTCCCCGACGAAGCGCGAGTAGTCGGACCAGTTCATGCCGAACTGGAACTCCTGCACGATCCCCGTCACCACGCCCATGGCGATGTTGATCAGGAACAGCTTGCCCCAGAACTTGGTGGCCCTGAGGTACTTCTCCTTCTCCGTCCGCACCCAGGCCGTCTGCAGTCCGGCCGTGAGCGCGGCGAGCGAGATCGTCAGGGGCACGAAGAGGAAGTGGTAGACGGTGGTGATGCCGAACTGCCAGCGCGCCAAGGTCTCGGGCGCCAGCGCCAGGTTCAGGTCCACGTCGTCTCTCCTTACATCGGCGTGGTCACCGCGGTCGCCCACCCATTCCCTTCCATACGGGATCAAGAAGGGCGAGCTTGTGAACGCGTTCACATTCACAAGCATTATGGCTCAAACGAAATCCGTAGCGCCTACCGGGGGTCCCCTTAAGGGCCTCTTCCCGAAATTTTCAACATATTGTTGAATCCTGGGCATGCAGATACGCATCTCCTGGCCCACCGGACAGCTGACCGCCACGATCGACGAAACCCCCACGAGCAAGGCGCTCATGGGGGTTCTGCCGTTCTCCGCGACCGCGCGGACCTGGGGAGAGGAGGTCTACTTCGAGACCCCCGTCTCCCCCGCCCCGGAACCGGACGCGCGCCAGGTCGTCGAACCGGGCACGGTCGCGTTCTGGACCGACGGCGACGCCCTGGCTCTGCCCTACGGTCCGACGCCCATCTCCCGGGGCTGGGGGTCCCCCCGAACGGAGTTCGGGGGAGAGTGCCGTCTCGCGAGCCCGTGCAATGTCCTCGGCCGCATCGACGGCGACCCGCGCCGGCTCGCGTCAGTCCGCGACGGCGACCCGATCCGGGTGGAACATGTCGCGACCGACCGGGCCTGACGCCTAGAGGGACGCGCGGAAGGTCTCGGCGGTGTGCAGGAACAGGTCGTTGGCCTCGTCCTCGCCGATCGTCACGCGCACGCCCTCGCCCGCGAACGGCCGCACGACGACGCCCGCCTTCTCGCAGGCGGCCGCGAAGTCGAGCGTGCGCTCGCCGAGCCGCAGCCAGACGAAGTTGGCCTGCGTCTCCGGGACCGTCCAGCCCTGCTTCACCAGCGCCTCGTGCACGCGGATGCGCTCGCACACCAGCGAGCCGACCCGTCCCAGCAGCTCGTCCTCCGCCTGCAGCGAGGCGACCGCCGCGTCCTGCGCGAGCTGCGAGACGCCGAACGGCACCGCCGTCTTGCGCAGGGCGGCGGCCACCGGCTCGTGGGCGATCGCGAAGCCGACCCGCAGCCCGGCGAGACCGTACGCCTTGGAGAACGTGCGCAGCACCGCCACATTGGGGCGGTCGCGGTAGATCTCGATGCCGTCCGGGACGTCCGCGTCGCGGATGAACTCGCGGTACGCCTCGTCCAGCACGACCAGCACGTCCGAGGGCACCCGGTCCAGGAAGCGCTCCAGCTCGGCCCGGCGCACCACGGTGCCGGTCGGGTTGTTGGGGTTGCAGACGAAGATCAGCCGGGTCCGGTCGGTGATCGCGTCCGCCATCGCGTCCAGATCGTGCACCTCACCCGAGGTCAGCGGCACCTGCACGGACGTCGCACCGCTGATCTGCGTGATGATCGGGTACGCCTCGAAGGAGCGCCAGGCGTAGATCACCTCGTCGCCGGGGCCCGAGGTGGACTGCAGCAGCGACTGCGCGACGCCCACCGACCCGGTGCCGGTGGCCAGGTGCGTGGCGGGGACCCCGAACCGCTCGGCCAGCTCACCGATCAGACCGGTACAGGCCATGTCGGGGTAGCGGTTGAAGTTCCGCGCCGCGGCCAGGGCGCTCTCCATGACGCCGGGCAGCGGCGGGTACGGGTTCTCGTTGGAGGAGAGCTTGAAGGCGACCGGGCCGTCGGCCGCCGCCGGCTTGCCGGGCTTGTATGTGGGGATGCCGTCCAGCTCGGCGCGCAGCTTGGGGCTCGTCTCGCTCACCGCAGGTCCTCCTCGATCATGCATGTTCGGTACCGCTCACCAATACTCCTCACCTTATGAGGATTCCTGGCTGCTGCGAATGGCCGCAGGCGAGGAAAAGGGGGGAGCGCGCCACCCTGGCGCACGCCGGTAGCTCACGCCGTGGCGCGCATCCCTCGTAGTGGTGAGTTGAGACCTCTTCGCAACCTGGGCCCCTCAACAGGCCCATGCGGCCGGATACCCGACACATTGAGCCACTCGCCTCCAACTCCCTTGATATTCATTGAATTTGAGCTCTAATGATCATGCAAAAACGTGCCTGTCAACGCCTGCATATGCGACCGGCCAGACCCACCGTGCGAGCCCTACTATCGGCTCGCCATGACAGCAGCAGGGAAGCACCAGGTGAGCCGGACGGACACATCCCGCCGGGGCAGCCGGCAAGGCCGGGCGGGCATCCGGGACGTCGCCGCCGCAGCCGGAGTCTCCATCACAACTGTCTCCGACGCGCTCAACGGCAAGGGGAGGCTCCCGGACGCCACCCGTCGGCACGTCCGCGAGGTCGCCGACCGGCTGGGCTACCGCCCTTCCGCCGCGGCCCGCACACTCAGAACCGGGAAATCGGGCTTAATCGGCCTGACCGTGACGACCTACGGGGATGAACCTTTCACCTTCACGGAATTCGCGTACTTCGCGGAGATGGCCAGAGCCGCCACGTCCGCCGCACTCGCCCGCGGCTACGCGCTCGTCATTCTCCCCGCCACCTCACGCCACGACGTCTGGTCGAACGTCGCCCTCGACGGCACCGTCGTCATCGACCCCTCCGACCACGACCCCGTCGTGACCGAGCTGGCCCGCCAGGGTCTGCCCGTCGTCTCCGACGGCCGCCCGGCCGGCACGCTCCCGGTCACCGCCTGGGTCGACAACGACCACGAAGCCGCCGTACTCGGCCTGCTCGACCACCTCGCCGCCGCCGGCGCCCGCCGGATCGGCCTGCTCACGGGCACCACCACCGACACCTACACCCGGCTGTCGACCACCGCGTACCTCGACTGGTGCCAACGCGTCGGCCAGGACCCGGTCTACGAGTCCTACCCGGCGCACGACCCCTGCGCGGGCGCCGTCGCCGCCGACCGGCTGCTCGCCCGGCCGGACCGGCCCGACGCCGTCTACGGTCTCTTCGACCCCAATGGAACCGACCTGCTGGCCGCGGCCAGGCGGTACGGCCTGCGCGTCCCCGACGACCTGCTGCTCGTGTGCTGCAGCGAGTCGACCGTGTACGCGACCACCGAGCCGCCGATCACGACGCTGTCGCTCAAGCCCCGCCGGATCGGCACGGCCGTGGTCCAGCTGCTGATCGACGCCATCGAGGGGATCGACGAGGACCGGCCGGTCGAGCAGGTGATACCGACCGAACTGATCGTCAGGACGTCCTCGCAGCGCCGCCCCCCGCGCACCACGGTGAGCGCGCCACGGGCCCCGGCGAAGGACTAGACCAACCCAATTCGGGGCGAAAGGGCCGATGAACCAGGAGGTGCGGAAGGATTCACCACCCCTGGTGCGTCACACACCGCCGGGCTCATTCCTATGATGGGCGAACGACACCGCGGACCACCCCGACCAGGCTGGGCCGAGAGGTGAACGGCGCGACGGTGGTGGAGGGGTCGATGACTCAGGGGGCCGGTCAAGGACCCGTGGTGCGGACGGCAACGCTGCGCGATTTCCGCGTACCGCCGTACGCGCAGGTTCCCGTGCAGTCGCAGTCCGTGGACCCCGGCCACGCGGGCCACCCCGGCAACGCGTTCCCCGAGGGCGAGCCGCCGGAGGGCTACACCCCCACCGCGCGCGACCTTCCCGTGATCACCCGCGGCGGACCGGGCGACACCGTCCAGGTGCAGGTCTCCGTGGACGACCGGCCTGCGCCCGACGGTCTCGGCCCGCTCTACGTCGTCGGCGACGTCCACGGCTACCTCGACGAACTCGTCGCCGCCCTCGCCGACAAGGGCCTCATCGACTCCGAGGGCCGCTGGTCCGCGGGCAACGCCCGGCTCTGGTTCCTCGGCGACTTCACCGACCGCGGTCCCGACGGCATCGGCGTCATCGACCTGGTCATGCGGCTCTCCGCAGAGGCCGCGGCCGCCGGCGGCTACTGCAAGGCGCTCATGGGCAACCACGAGCTGCTGCTGATCGGCGCCAAGCGCTTCGGGGACACGCCCGTCAACTCCGGTGCGGGCACCGCCACCTTCCAGGCGGCCTGGCTGCTCAACGGCGGCCAGAAGTACGACATGGACCGGCTGCAGGAGGTCCACCTGCAGTGGATGGCCCGGCTCGACGCCATCGTGGAGGAGGACAGCCATCTGCTGCTCCACTCCGACACCACCGCCTACCTCGAATACGGCTCGACCATCGAGGACGTCAACGACGCGGTGCACGCGATCCTCACCCGTAATGACGCCGATGAGTGCTGGGACCTGTTCCGCAAGTTCACCAAGCGCTTCGCCTTCCGCGACGAAGGCGGCCCGCAGGCCGTGCGCGAGCTGCTGTCCGCGTACGGCGGCACGCGCGTGGTGCACGGCCACAGCCCGATCCCGTACCTCCTCGGCGAGGTCGGCACCGAGGACGGCGAGGACGGCGAGCGTCCCGTCGTCGAGGGCCCCCATGTGTACGCGGACAATCTGGCCATCGCCATGGACGGCGGAGTGACCATGGCCGGAAAGCTTCTTGTCCAGCAACTCCCGCTGCGGGGCTGACCGGGGCGGCGGCCTGCGATTTACGGAAACCCCCTGTCACGCCGTGCCGTAACCGCTCTACCATCGGCTTATCCGTAGCAGGCTCTCCTCCGTTTCCGCCCAACTGCCCGGCACACACGGGCGATCCGGCCCTACGGAGCATCGGGGGATGCACATGAACAGCGCTCCGCACCTGCTGAACGAGGACCGTGCCGCGTACGAGCGGGTCCTCGACGGCGCACTGCGCGACGCCCGCGAACGTCCGGATCCGGCCGCCGTGCGAGCGGGCCTGAGCACCGAACAGCTGCGCACCATGGCCCTGAACGCGACGGCGCTGATCACCGCCTCGGCCGCCGCCGAGTACGAGCACTATGTGAAGGTCCGCGCGGAGACGCGCGCGCCGGCCGCCGCTTCGGTGGACGGCTCCCGACGTACCGCCCCGGCCGGTGAGGCGGCCGAGACCGGTGCCGGATTCGCGGCCGTCATCGCCGTTCTGGCGCCGCTCCTCGCGGGCACGGCGGCCGCGATCTTCCTGATCGTCGGCTACATCCTCAAGATGCTGAGCCCCACCCCGTCCTTCGCCGACACCCTGGTCTTCACCGGCTGGGTCTTCGGGGCGCTCATGGCCGCCGCCATCCTGGTGGCGGCCGTCGCACTGCTGATCACGGCCCTGCGCAACGGCGCCAGCCACGTCGCGGACGGGCGGCGGGAGGACGAGCTGCCGGACGAGGTCCGGCTGGCCAAGGAGGCCTGGTGCGAGGCCCTGCTGGAGCGGGGCATCATGCCCTTCCTCCGCGCGGCCCTAGCCGACCCCGCCGCCACGGCGTCCCCCGCCGATCCCCCGCACCGCGCGAACCGCATCCCCAAGGTCGGCTACAGCGGGCCGGACTTCTCCAGTCCGGCCGAGGGCCGGGTCGCGGGCCGGCGTCCGACCTACACCAGCCCGGACTTCTCCAGCCCCGACTTCGGCGGCCCGGAGCACCAGCCGGACTGACCGCCGACGCGCCGAGCGGTCACAGCCGCCGTACGACCTGGATCTCCGCCCGCTCCACCGACCTCCGCCCGATGCTGGTGCACGAGGGCCGGACGGAACGGGGCCGGCGCCTGCGCAGCCCAGCGCTGCACCCGATCCGGGCACGGGGCGATGCAGGGAGGGCGTCCTCCCGCGGACGGGCGGGAGGACGCCGGGCCGTGACCGTGCGTCAGTCCGCGATGGGCAGGTAGACCCGGTTGCCCGCAGCGGCGAACTCCTTGGACTTCTCCGCCATGCCCGCCTCGATCTCCTCCTGATTGCCGCCGTGCTGTCGGCGGATGTCCTGGGAGATCTTCATCGAGCAGAACTTCGGACCGCACATCGAGCAGAAGTGCGCGGTCTTCGCCGGCTCTGCGGGCAGCGTCTCGTCGTGGAACTCCCGTGCCGTGTCGGGGTCGAGGGCCAGGTTGAACTGGTCCTCCCACCGGAACTCGAAGCGGGCGTCGGACAGCGCGTCGTCCCACTCCTGGGCGCCCGGGTGCCCCTTGGCCAGGTCCGCCGCATGTGCCGCGATCTTGTAGGTGATGACGCCGGTCTTCACGTCGTCGCGGTTCGGCAGGCCCAGGTGCTCCTTGGGCGTCACGTAGCAGAGCATGGCCGTGCCCCACCACGCGATCATCGCCGCTCCGATGCCGGAGGTGATGTGGTCGTAGGCCGGAGCGATGTCCGTGGTCAGCGGGCCGAGCGTGTAGAACGGCGCCTCCTCGCAGATCTCCTGCTGGAGGTCGATGTTCTCCTTGATCTTGTGCATCGGGACGTGGCCCGGGCCCTCGATCATGGTCTGCACGCCCAGTCGCTTGGCGATCGTGTTCAGCTCACCGAGCGTCCTGAGCTCCGCGAACTGCGCCTCGTCGTTGGCGTCCGCGATCGAGCCGGGGCGCAGGCCGTCGCCGAGGGAGTACGTGACGTCGTACGCGGCGAGGATCTCGCACAGCTCCTCGAAGTTCTCGTAGAGGAAGCTCTCCTTGTGGTGCGCCAGGCACCACGCCGCCATGATCGAGCCGCCGCGCGAGACGATCCCGGTCTTGCGGTTGGCCGTGAGCGGCACGTACGGCAGGCGGACGCCGGCGTGGACGGTCATGTAGTCGACGCCCTGCTCGGCCTGCTCGATGACCGTGTCCTTGTAGATCTCCCAGGTCAGTTCCTCGGCCTTGCCGTCGACCTTCTCCAGCGCCTGGTAGAGCGGCACGGTGCCGATCGGCACGGGGGAGTTGCGCAGGACCCACTCGCGCGTGGTGTGGATGTTGCGGCCCGTGGACAGGTCCATGACCGTGTCGGCGCCCCAGCGGGTCGCCCAGGTCATCTTCTCGACCTCCTCCTCGATGGAGGAGGTGACCGCGGAGTTGCCGATGTTGGCGTTGACCTTCACCAGGAATCGCTTGCCGATGATCATCGGCTCGATCTCCGGGTGGTTGACGTTCGCCGGCAGGACGGCGCGGCCCGCCGCGATCTCCTCCCGCACCACCTCGGGCGCGACGTTCTCGCGGACGGCGACGTACTCCATCTCCGGCGTGATCTCGCCGCGGCGGGCGTACGCGAGCTGCGTCACCGCCTGCCCGTCCCGGCCCCGCCGCGGCTGACGCGGACGGCCGGGGAAGACGGCGTCGAGGTTGCGCAGGCCCCCACGCGGCGATGTGTGCTTGATCCCGTCGTCCTCGGGGCGGACCGGGCGTCCCGCGTATTCCTCGGTGTCGCCGCGACCGATGATCCAGTTCTCCCGCAGCGGCGGCAGACCCCGGCGTACGTCCGTCTCGATGTTCGGATCCGTGTACGGCCCCGACGTGTCGTACAGCGTCACGTCCTTGCCGTTGGTGAGGTGCACCCTGCGGACCGGCACGCGGAGGTCGGGACGCGAGCCCTCGACGTATCCCTTGTGCCAGCCGATGGACTTCCCGGCCCCGTCGTTCTGGTTCGAGGCAGGCGTGCGTGCGTCCGATACGGTCATGAGACCTACTCCCTACGCCGGCATTACCCGGTAACAGGTTCGGCGGTCGGCGCAGCTGTCCCGTACGGATGTACGAAGGTCAGCGCCCTCTCAGCCCGGTGCTCCGAGCTCCCGCGTGTGCAAAGGTGACACCACGCTAGCGTCATGTCTGGCGCGCTGAACAGAGGCCCCCTCTCGTTCTTGCGATGATCTGTCCGTGACCTCATCGCCGCAGCATCCCGAACAGCAGGGCCACGACCACGGCCATGTGCACAGTCACGGGCCGGCAGCGCCCGTCTCCCAGCACCTCCGCAAGGTCATCGCCGCGGTGCTGATCCCCTTCGCGACGGCCGTTCTCGTCGGCCTCGCCGTGCTGTGGCCGGGCGGGACGCCCGGCCACGAGCGCTCGGGGGTCGGCTTCGACCGGCAGACCGAGCAGGGCAAGGTGGTGAGCGTCGAGAGAGTCGACTGCAAGGACGTCAACGCCGGCCAGGTCCCGCCGACGGGCGACACGTCGACGCCCCAGGGACGCGAGGCGGTCGCCGCGCAGCAGGGCGACTGCGGAAAGGCCACCGTCGAGGTCACCACCGGCAAGGACAAGGGCCGGAGGTTCGTCGAGATCGTCCAGCCCGACGCGCCGCGGCAGCTGCAGGAGGGCCAGGGCGTGGTGGTGGCGTACGCGCCGGACGCGCCCCGCGATCTGCAGTACTCGGTGACCGATGTGGACCGCGGATTCCCGATGGCCCTGCTGGCGGGCATCTTCGCCGTGGTGGTCGTCCTGGTCGGACGCATGCGCGGCGTGATGGCGCTGATCGCGCTCGCCGTCTCGTTCGCCGTGCTGACACTGTTCATCCTGCCCGCGATCCTGCAAGGTGCGAATCCGCTGATCGTCGCGTTGGTCGGGGCGAGCGCGATCATGCTCATCGCGCTCTACTCGTGCCACGGCATCACCGCGCGGACGTCGGTCGCCGTGCTGGGCACGCTGATCTCGCTGCTGCTGATCGGCCTGCTCGGCTCGCTGTTCATCGGCTGGGCCAGCCTCAGCGGCAACACCGACGACAACACCGGCCTGATCAAGGGCCTCTACCCGAACATCGACATGAGCGGCCTGCTGCTCGCCGGGGTCATCATCGGCTCGCTCGGCGTGCTCGACGACGTCACCGTGACCCAGACGTCGGCGGTGTGGGAACTGCACCGGGCCGACCCGGACATGGGGGCGCGTGCCCTCTACCGCTCCGCCATCCGGATCGGCCGCGACCACATCGCCTCGGTCGTCAACACGCTCGTCCTCGCCTACGCGGGCGCGGCGCTGCCGCTGCTGCTGCTGTTCTCGATCGCCCAGTCCAGCGTGGGCACGGTGGCCACCAGCGAGCTGGTGGCGGAGGAGATCGTACGGACCCTGGTGGGCTCGATCGGTCTGGTCGCCTCCGTGCCCCTGACCACCGCGCTCGCCGCCCTGGTCGTGTCCGCGGACCGCCCGGGCCGGGCGGTCGACAAGGCGGCCGCGCCCGCGCGGGGCGGCAGGGGGCGGCGCCGCAAGAAGTAGCCGGGCGGCCGGTGACCGGCCGTCAACCGGCGTTCTCCTCGGCCAGGATGCGCCCGAGCGCCTCCTCCAGGCTGACCTCGAAATCACCCAGCGCGAGCTCCTGGCCGAGCGGCACCAGCTTGTCCGTACGGTCGAGGAACGCGACGAGCGGCGGCGCACCGACGCGGAACAGCGCGGAATCGCTTCCGACGCGCAGGCGGATGTGGACGTCCGACAGCGCCTCGGGCCGGGTCGGCGCGATGTGCACGTCGCCGTCCCCGCTCGGCGTGTTGATCCCGTCGAGCAGCAGTTCCCGGCCGAAGGCCCAGGTCACAGGCGCGTCACCGGGAAGGTGGAAGGTCATCCGCACCGCGTACGGATCCGACGTGTCGTAGCGCAGCTCCACCGGGATCCGGAAGGACAGCTCCTCGGAAACGAGAAAACTCATCAGAACCTCGGCCTGGACCGACTCGCGCATCACGTACCTCGCAGTAGCTGAAGCAATCAATGAACCGTGCTGACGAAAAGAGGAAAACGGCCAGGAACGATCGCTGCCGGCTCTCTTGACCTTGTCGACGCCATCGTGCTGGAAGCGGCAGCAGATCACAAGGAGTGATATTTCAGATACTGATAGAGAACGCAAGCGACGCCGACAGGCCGCCGATCCTTGCCTGTAGCTGTTCAACTGCCGAGTCCAGCCTGGCCTCTTGGTGCACGGGGAGGGAAAATGGCCATCGTCGCAGCCTTGTCACCCGCTGTGATCGGGATGGCCGTGCAGACGGTGCCCAGCGCGTACTCCTGGCGTTGGACGACCGGTTCCCTGCGCCCGAGGGGTGCGAGCCGCTCCAGGAGCGCGGCCCGGTCGCGCACCGAAGGGGGCGTCACCGGCTGCACGGGGTGGCGGTCGAGGTGGTCGCGGCGGGTGTCCTCGTCGAGCCGGTTGAGCAGGCACTGTCCGATCGCGCGGGCGTGCCCGGTCTCGCGGAAGTCGGCCCGTTCCCGGACGGCCGGGGTGTACGGCGAATCCGCGATCGCGACGAGCGCGATCTCGCCCTCGCGGTAGACGGCCAAGCAGACGGCGACGCCGATCGCGTCCCGCCAGTGCGTCAGTGAGTCCCCGACGGTGCGGCCACGATTCCGCACGCGCCCGCTCCCGGCCAGCCGGCCGATCGCGTCTCCGAGCGTGAACACGCCTTTGTCCCGGCGGAGATACTCCTCGTGCGTCAGGGTGCGCAGCAGGTGATAGGCGGTGGGCAGCGGAATGCCGGCTTCACGCGCGAGCTGCTTGGCGGGGGCTCCGCCCTCGTGCGCCCCCGCCGCCTCCAGCAGCCGGAGCGCACGCTGCACGGAGCCGATCAGGGTAGGGACAGCGGCGTTCGTAGCCCCGGCCACAGGTCACCCCCAGGCGTGGTGACGGGCAGCGTGCCCGCCCGCGGGGGCCGCCCCCGCGCGGCCGCCGCGACCCCGGATCCTGAACAGCCGGCCTGAACAGGCGGTCAGCCCCGGGCCGGCATGGTGGTCCGGCCGGCGCACAGGTGCGCAGAGATATCCGAGGGGGCGGCAGAGACCTGCCACTCTAAGGGCAGCACCCGGCACGGGGCGGGCTTTGTCCGGCCCGTTCCCCCGGCCGGGCTAACGGACGTCCGGCGCCCCGCTCACCAGTCCTCGCGCGACGAACCCGAGGACGCCATGAACTTGCGTACGAGGAAGACCAGTCCGCCGACCAGCGCGACGAAGAGCAGCACCTTGAAGAGGACGCTGATCACGAACCAGACGATGCTCGTGATCAGACCGCCGAACACGGCAAGGGCGATGACAGGCACCGCGATCCACTTCACCCACCAGGGCATCCCCGTGAACATCTCCCGCACGGCCATCGTCCTTACCTCGTTTCTCCGACTGCGTGCCTTCGATGCTAGGCGGCGGGAGGCCGTGTCCGGGGGCCCGCGATCCCTTGAAGTCCCCTGAGTGAACCCCTAGGGACCGTGCGGGTCCGGATCAGCTCTCGGGGGGAGAGAAGACCACCATGACCCGCAGGTCCTCGCTGATGTGATGGAACTTGTGGGGCACCCCCGCCGGCACGTAGACGACACTGCCCCGCCCGACCTGGGTGGTCTCCATGCCCACCGTGATCGAGGCACGGCCGCTGACGACGAAGTAGACCTCGTCCTGGTTGTGGGGCAGTTGCGGATCGACCTGTCCGGCGTCCAGCGCGTAGAGGCCGACCGACATGTTCCGCTCCCGCAGGAACTGCAGATACGCGCCCTCGTTGGCAGCGCGTTCCGCCTCCAGCTCATCCAGTCGGAATGCCTTCATCCGCCCGCCCCTGCCCTTGGCCCGATACGTCTGCCACGATCAGACACATGATGAATTTCCTAGTCAAGACGATCGCCAATGCGGGGGCCCTGCTGGTGGCCATCTGGCTCCTGCAGGACATCACCCTCACCGGTGACAGCACCGGCAAGAAGGCGTGGACCCTCATCCTGGTGGCGCTGATCTTCGGCCTGGTGAACTTCTTCGTCAAGCCTGTGGTGAAGCTGCTCACGCTGCCGCTGTTCATCCTCACCCTCGGCCTGATCACCCTGGTCATCAACGCGCTCATGCTGTTGCTGACCTCGTGGCTCGCCGACGAACTCGATCTGAACTTCCATGTGGAGGGCTTCTGGACCGCCGTGCTGGGCGGCCTGATCATCTCCGTCGTCTCGTGGGCGCTGAACGTCGTCCTGCCCGAGAAGGACTGAGCACGGTATGAGGTCCGGCATCGCACGAGACGCGGCCCAGGAGCGGCCGGCATGACCGGTGCACCCCGGGGAGACGGCACACGAGCGGTACGGGCGGGGCTGCCCGATCCGGTGAAGTACGAACCGCCGCTGCCGGGCCCCGTCTTCGCGGCCCACTTCCATCTGCCGGGCGAGCCCACCGGCCCCTACACCTACGGCCGCGACGAGAACCCGACCTGGACCCGCCTGGAGCAGGCGATCAGCGAACTGGAGGCGCCGGGAGAGGCCGTCGAGACGGTCGCGTTCTCGTCCGGGATGGCGGCGGTCTCCGCCGTTCTCCTGTCCCAGCTGCGGTCCGGCGACGCGGTCGTCCTGCCCTCCGACGGCTACCAGGCACTGCCCCTGGTCCGTGAACAGCTGCAGGCGTACGGCATCGAGGTCCGCACGGCCCCCACCGGCGGCGACGCACAGCTGTCCGTCCTCGACGGGGCACGACTGCTGTGGATCGAGACGCCGTCCAACCCCGGCCTCGACGTGTGCGACGTACGGCGCCTGACCGAGGCCGCGCACGCCGCCGGCGCGCTCGTCGCCGTCGACAACACGCTCGCCACCCCGCTCGGTCAGCGGCCGCTGGATCTCGGCGCCGACTTCTCGGTGGCCAGCGACACCAAGGGCATGACGGGACACGGCGACCTCCTGCTCGGTCATGTGACGTGCCGCGACACCGCCCTGGCGGCAGGCGTGCGGCGCTGGCGGAAGATCGTCGGGGCCATTCCGGGACCGATGGAGGCGTGGCTCGCCCATCGTTCGCTCGCCACCCTGCACCTGCGTGCCGACCGGCAGTGCGCGAACGCCCTGGCGCTCGCGCAGGCCCTCGGGGCACGCCCGGAGGTGACCGGCCTGCGCTACCCGGGACTGGCCACCGACCCCTCGCACGCGGTCGCGTCCCGGCAGATGCGGCGCTTCGGGTGCGTGGTCTCCTTCGTCCTGCCCGACCGGGCGCACGCGGAACGCTTCCTGGACGGGCTGCGACTCGTCGACGACGCCACCAGCTTCGGCGGGGTGCGCTCCACGGCAGAGCGGCGGGGACGCTGGGGCGGCGACGCCGTCCCCGAGGGCTTCGTCCGCTTCTCCGCCGGCGCGGAGGACGCCCAGGACCTGGTGGCCGACGTACTGCGGGCGCTGGACGAGGCGGCCGCCCGCTGACGGCCCTGGCAGGCGCTTAGGGCACAGGGCCCGGCCGGAAGGGCACCGTGGAGGACCGGGCGGCTCTGGCGAACGGTCCGAGCCTCCCCCCTCGCGGCTCGGACCGTTCCGGTTCCTCGCGTTCCTGTGCGCCGAGAACCGTGCGTTCAAGGCTAGTTGACTGTGCGTCAGTGTCCAATCACGCTGACGACAGAGACCTATCGACTTATTTATAGTTGGCCGGGTTCGGGCGCAACGTCGGACAGAGAGGGACATGGCATGGATCTGGCCCTGCTGCGCACATTCGTCACGGTGCACCGGGCCGGCTCCTTCACCCGCGCCGCGGCGCTGCTCGGCCTGTCCCAGCCGGCCGTCACCGGCCAGATACGCACGCTCGAACGACAGCTCGGCCGCCCCCTGTTCCTGCGCCGGGCCCGCGGTGTCACCCCGACCACCATGGGAGACGAACTCGCCCACCGGGCCGCCCCGCATCTGGACGCCCTCCTGGAGATCGCCGAGGCCGGACTCGACGACGAGTCGCCGGTCCGCACGATCCACCTCGCCGGACCGCCCGAGTTCACCGCCCTGCGCGCCCTGCCCGCCCTCGCTCCTCTGATCGGCCGGGGCCTCGCTCTGCGCACCTCGTTCGGCAACGCCGAGGAGACCCTCGAAGGTCTCGCCGCCGGCCACCACGACGTCGCCATCGCCACCACGCGGCCCCGTGGACGGCTGCTCGCCTCGACCGCCCTGTGCGACGAGGAGCACGTCCTCGTCGCCGCGCCCAGGTGGGCGGCCCGCCTGGGGCCGGACGAGCTCCGCGAGGACCATGTCGTCCTCGAGCAGCTGCCGGTCGTGGAGGTGCACGAGTCCCTGCCCCTCGTCTCCCGCTACTGGCACGCCGTCTTCGACTCGCCTCCGGCCGCTGCCGGCGCCGTCATCGCACCCGATCTGCGCGCGGTGCTGGAGGCCGCCGCTGCCGGCGCGGGCCTCGCCGTCCTGCCGCGCTACCTGTGCGAGGACGCGCTCGCACAGGGCCGGGTCGTCACCCTCCTCGAGCCTCCCGTGCCCCCGCTGCGTACGTACTTCCTCGTCATACGCACCGGGACACTGGCCCACCCCCATGTCGCGCAGGCCCACGAGAAGCTGTTGCGCGCGGCCGAGGACTGGTGAGGCGCGGCACGCGAGGGGCCACAGGAGTTTCAGAAGCGGCGACATGGGCCACTCTCTTGCCATGACCGAACGACCAGTGGTCAAGCGCACCGCACGCGCCATTCTGCTCGACGGGAACGACCTCGTCCTGATCAAGCGCACCAAGCCCGGTGTCGACCCCTACTGGCTCACGCCGGGCGGCGGCGTCGAGCCGGAGGACGCCACCGTCGTCGACGCCCTTCACCGTGAGGTCCACGAGGAGCTCGGGGCCAAGATCACCGACGTGGTGCCGTGCTTCGTGGACACGGTCGAGCACATCGCCGACGGCGGCGTGACCGGCGTGAAGGTGCAGCACTTCTTCGTCTGCCGCCTGGAGTCCATGGACCCGTCACTGCGGCACGGTCCGGAGGTCGACGAGCCGTGCGGGGAGTACGAGATCGTACGCGTCCCGTTCAGCAGGGTCGGGATCGCCGCGGTCCACCTGGTGCCGCTCTCCCTGCGCCACTACCTGGACGGCAACATCGAGGGCGTGCGGGCGATGCACGCCCCCGACCTGGGCTGATGCCCACGACGGCGCCGCGCCGCGTCGCCTAGTCGGCCGCCGCCACGAGCTCTTCCAGGGAATCGTGCCGGATCCGGTCGTACGGGATGCCGATGCCGCGGAGCGCGTGTACACCGCTGCGGATCATCCCGGGCGGCCCCGAGAGATAGGCGTCGAAGCCGTGCCACGGTCCGTACCGGCCGAGGTCCCGCACGGCCGAGGGGAACTCCGCGCGGTCGTCGACCACCGGGCGGACCGACAGCCAGGGGTGCGTCTGCTGCAACCGGAGCATGGTGTCGATGTCGTACAGGTCGTGGTCGGAGCGCGCCCCGTAGAAGACCTCGACCGTGCGCCGCTCGCCATGGGTGGCCACGTCCTCGACGAGCGCCTTGATGGGCGCGATGCCGGTGCCGCCGCCCAGACAGAGCAGACCGTTGTCGGTGGTGTGGTCGACGGTCATCGACCCGGCGGGCGGACCGAGCCGCAGTACGTCCCCGGGCCTGGCGTGGTGGACCAGGGCGTTGGAGACCCACCCCGCCGGGACGGCCTTGACGTGGAAGGACAGCAGCCCATCGGGCCGGGGCGCGCCGGCGAAGGAGTAGTGCCGCCAGATCCTGGGCCACCACGGCGTCTCCAGGCTCGTGTACTGCCCGGCGAGGAACTTGTACGGCTGGTCCGGACGGACCGTGATGATCGCGATGTCCGGGGTCCGCAGCTCGTGCGAGACGACCTCGGCATCCCACCAGGCAGGTGCGTTCTGCTCGTCATCGGCCGCCGCGTCGATCATGATCTGGGAGATCGTCGTGTACGTGCGGACCCAGGCCGCCTCGGTCTCGGCGTCCCACGTGGCCGTCGCGTACCGCGTCAGGGCGCCGATCAGGGCCTCGCCCACGGCGGGGTAGTGAGCGGGCTGCGTCCCGTACTTGCGGTGGCCGCGGCCGAGATTGCGGAGGTAGTCCGTCAGCACCGCCGCGTTGTCCATGTGCTCGGCCGCGGTCAGCAGCGCCTTGAGCAGCCGGTCGCGCTGGGTGTCCATGGCGACCGGGAACAGGGACCGCAGCTCGGGATGGCGGACGAAGAGCAGGGCGTAGAAGTACGAGGTGACCTGGTCGGCCACGGGCGCGATCTCGGCCATCGTCCGCCGGATCAGCACGGCGTCGGGGGACGCGGGGGGCTCGGCGGGTGCGGAGGCACGGGGCGGCCCGAACGGGTCGGAGTGGTCCGTGGCGGAGGCCGGGGCGTCGTGGTCCGTGGGGGCGGCGTGAGGTGCGGGGGCCGTGTGGGGCGCGCGCTGGGGCGGGATGCCATGGGCCGTACCGGGCGCCGGCGTGTCGCTCGGGGCGCGGGTGCCGTACGGCGCCTGCCGGACCGGGATGTCACTCGGTTCCGGTGCCCCGTGGGACGGGTCGTGTCCGGCGGCAGGCCGGGAGTGCTCG
This sequence comes from Streptomyces sp. PKU-EA00015, assembly GCF_013387495.1. Lineage (GTDB taxonomy): Bacteria > Actinomycetota > Actinomycetes > Streptomycetales > Streptomycetaceae > Streptomyces. The sequence goes on from NZ_JABZEE010000011.1 coordinate 72,381, forward strand.
GGCTCGGCATCGGGTGCGGACGCGCCCGGGGCGCCGGCCTCGGATGCGGTGGCCGGCGCGGCGGCCGGGTCCTGGTCCGGTTCCGCGGCCGCAGTCGGCCGCTCGGTATCGGTCTCTTCGGGGGCGGCTCTCGACGGTACGTCCCGTACGACCGAGAGCTGCGGCCGGTTGCGGCGGGACGAGCCGGAACCGACCGGGCGTATCGCCGACACGGGGCGCGTCGGTACAGCCGCGGGCCGGCTCGGCTCACTCTCCTCCGCCCGGCCGTCCTGCCCTTCCCGACCGGGTCGCGAGGGAGTGGGTGCACCCTCGGCACCGGTCGCCCCACCGGCCGGTTGCCTGCGAGGGGTGAACCAACCGCCTCCGCCGTTGTCGCCTGACGCGCCGTTGTCGGCCGACGTGGTGGCCGGAGCTTCCATGGTGTGCCTCGCCTCGAACATCTTTCGGTCGGTTCGCGCACGTCCGCCAGTCGGAACGTGCCGCACTTACCTGCGCTGTCCAGCACTGCCGCGACTCGTCCTTGCCGCGGCCATGCTCTGTATCAGGACGAGTTCCCTCCGATGAAGACTCTGCCCGGACGTCCGCTGTCGCAGCATGGCAGCCGATTCCCAGAACCGGGACAAAGAGCCGAAAGTCCGGGCACCGGAACCCCTTTTCCCATTAGGCTCCCATGCCACCACGTCCCTGCATCCGGATCGTCCGGAGCTCCTGCACTCCCCCTCCTCGTGCGCCCCGGATGAACTCCCAGGCCCCGCGGAGATGGAACCACCGTATGCAAGACACCCGTCCAGGCCAACCCCGAACTCTGCACAGACCCGGTCCGCGATCTTCACCGTCGCACGGGCCATTCATATGTCCGTGGGCTCGTGTACGCCGACGCGAGTATCGACGCTTACTCCCGCTGTCAGACGACCGACGCCCGGCTGCCCGGCACGGTGTTTCACGTGAAACCACTCAAGCGCCCCGTCCGCCGGGGAATCCTTGTCGTCCATGTCGCCGCATCGGCGGGCTGGCTCGGGCTCACTCTCGGCCTGCTCGCGCTTGCGCTCACTGCCTTCACCACGGGCTCGGTACCGGTGATCGAGGCCTCCTACCGCTCCATGAAGGTCTTCACGGACTGGCTCGTCCTACCCCTCGCCTTCCTCACACTCCTCAGCGGCCTCTTCCTGTCCCTCGGTACCAAGTGGGGTCTCGCCCGCCACTGGTGGGTCTTCATCAAGTTCTGGCTGACGCTGGCGACGACCACTGCTTCGGTCCTCGCCCTGCGACCGGGCGTCAACGAGGCTGCCGGCAGCGTCGCTTCGGGTGTGGTGGTCGCCGATCCGCGTGACCTCGTGATGGGGCCCGCCGTATCGCTGGCCGCCTACCTTTTCATGACGGTGATTTCGGTACTCAAGCCGTGGGGAACCATCCGGCGCGGTCGCCGTTCGCGGGCCTCCGTCACTTCCCCTGAAACGGTGGACGGACGATCAGTGCGTCAGACAGCCTGACCCCATGTCGACTCCGCTCTCCGAACTGCCCATCAGGCGCCTGACCATCGATGACCTCGTCTCTTGTGCCGACCTCTCGGAGGACCGCGGCTGGCCACGCGAGGATCACAAGTGGGGTCTGCTGCTGACGGCCGGCACGGGGTACGGGATCGACGATCCGGCGGGCAAGGGGCTGGTGGCCGCCTGCGTGCTGACGTCGTACGGCCCCGGCCTCGCCGCGATCGGCATGGTGCTCGTCGCCGAGCGATTCGCCCGTCAGGGCATCGGGCGCCGACTGATGAAGCACGTACTGGCAGAGGCCGGGGAGACCCCGCTGACCCTTCACGCCACGCCCAACGGGCAGCCGCTCTACGAGGAACTGGGCTTCGTCACCACCGGCCGGGCGGAGATGGTCCGAGGTCGCTTCACCGCCACCGACCCGGTTGCCACGGTGCCGACCCGCCCGGCGACAGCGGAGGACATGCCTGCCCTGGTGCGCCTGGACGCCGAGATCTTCGGCGTGGACCGCACCCACCTGATCACCCGCCTCCCGGCCTTCGCCGACCAGCTCCGGGTAGCCGAGCAGGACGGCGTGCTGACCGGGTACGCGGCTGCCTGGCCGAACATGGCGACGCACGTCGTCGGCCCCCTGATCGCCAAGGACACCGAGACGGCAAAGGCCCTGCTCACCTCACTCGCGGCGAACACGGACCGCCCGCTGCGCACCGACATCGACGTACGTCACGAGGATCTGCTCACCTGGACGAAGTCACAGGGCCTGGAGCCGATCGCCTTCAACGCGGTGATGACCTATGCCATCCCCGCGCTGCCGGGCGACTGGACCCGGCGGTTCGCACCGCTGACCGTCGCGGCGGGCTGAGGGCCGATCGCCGGCCCACCGCGACGGCGGTACGTCATCCGCCGGGCGAGCAGGAGCGCGAGCGCGGTCAGATATTGCGAGTGCGCCTTGTCGACGATCTTGCATACGCGGGTTAGCTGCAAGCGCGGACTTTTGCGGTCATCGTCTACTCTGATGGAGAGCCCCGAACGGCACCGAGGAGGAGACAGATGACCGCGACCGACCCCGCCCTCACGGCCCTCGCACAGGGCTGGTGCGCCCTCTCGCTGCTGCACGGAAAGATCGAGGCCCACATCGAGCGGGCTCTGGAGTCCCGGCACGGACTGAGCATGCGCGAGTTCTCGCTGCTCGACGTGCTCAGCCGGCAGCACAGCGGGCCGGGCGGGCATCTGCAGATGAAGCAGGTCGCCGACGCTGTCGTCCTCAGCCAGAGCGCCACGACCCGACTGGTCACCCGGCTCGAGGACCGCGGGCTGCTGACCCGGTACCTCTGCGACACGGACCGCCGTGGCATCTACACCGATGTCACCGAAGCCGGCCTGGCACTGCTCGCCGAGGCGCGGCCGACGAACGACACCGCGCTGCGAGAGGCGCTCGACGAAGCCGCCAAGAACCCGGAGCTCGCTCCGCTCGTCAAGACCGTCGAAGAGCTGCGGGTCCCCGCGTAGTCTGCGGATCATGAGTGATCTGGACATACGCCCGGCGGCCGTCGAGGACATCCCGGCGATCGTGGCGCTGCTCGCCGACGACCCGTTGGGCGCCCAGCGCGAATCGCCCGACGACCTCGCTCCGTACACCGCGGCGTTCGAGCGGCTGGCCGCGGACCCCCACCAGCACCCGATCGTCGCCGTCCGGGACGGCCGGGTCGTCGGCACACTCCAACTGACGGTCATCCCCGGTCTCTCCCGGCGCGGCACCACCCGGTCGATCATCGAGGCCGTCCGGATCCATGCCGACGAGCGCGGCAGCGGGCTCGGCACACAGCTCATCGAGTGGGCCGTCGAGAAGTCCCGCGGCTTGGGCTGTCAACTGGTCCAGCTCACGTCCGACGTCACCCGGACCGATGCCCACCGCTTCTATGAGCGCCTCGGTTTCGAGCCCTCCCACATCGGGTTCAAATTGACCCTTTGAGCACAGGAGTCGCCGCGCGCGCGGCGGCGAGAACGGGCCGACCCGTCTGGCACGGGTCGGCCCGTTTCACGTGAAACACCGAGGGTTCAGAGGCCGCGCCACCCGTCCTCGTCCACACCGCCGGGCACCGCGTCGCCCTGTTCATAGGGTTCACGCGTGAACACGAACGATCCCAGGTCCAGGTGGCTCACGGCCCCGTCCTCACGGCGCACCACCGTGAGCGTCTCCCCTGCGAAGTAACCGTCCAGCCCCGTCCACTCGCCCTCGGGCCCGGCCACGAAGCGGGACCGCAGGCCGTCCCCACGCAGAGGCTCCAGCTCGAGACCGCGATCGCCGACAAGGCGTAGCCCGTAGGCGTACGTAGCCCAGTACCAGGGACCCGTGAGGGCCAGCAGATCCTGGTCGACGTCGGGCAGCGGTCGCCACGGCGCGGGCATCCGGGGCTCGGCATCCGCCACGATCCGGACGAGATCGGCGGCTACCGTGCTCGCAAGCGGCCCTGACGTCACATTGGTCAGCGCCACCGCGGCGACGCCGTCGTCCACACTCGTCCACAGCCCTGCGAGAAACCCCGGCAGGGAGCCCGCGTGTCCCACGAGCGTGCGCTCCTCGTTGCGGACGATCTGCATGCCCAGGCCATAGCCGCTGTTCCAGTCTCCCGCCTCCGCGGGCACCGAGGGCGTGCGCATCTCGCGCACGGAAGCGGCGCTCAGCACCCGCTCGTCCCCCTCGGCGAGGAACCAGGCGAACCGGCAGAGGTCCGCCGCGGTCGACCACAACTGTCCGGCGGGGGCCATCAGCCCCAGGTCCTCGACGGGCTCGGGAAGCATGACATCCGCCCACGGATGGACGGCCCAGCCGCCCGCATGCGGCGCCTGCGGCTGCGCACTCGTCCGGGCCAGCCCCAGCGGATCGAGGATCTCCGTCCGAAGGGCCTGCTCCCACGGAACGCCGCGTACGGCTTCCACGAGTGAACCGAGAAGCGTGTAGCCGGGGTTGGAGTAGTGGTGCCGACGGCCTGGAGGGTGCATCCGTGCCTTGTCGCCCAGCACATCGGCGAGTTCGGGGCGCAGGGTGCCGGGAGTCCGTTCCCACCAGGGGGCCGGGGACTCGGCACTCAAACCCGCGCTGTGACCGAGGAGCTGAGCGATGGTCACCTCTCCGACACCCGTGCCCGGCAGATGCTTCTCCAGCGGATCGCTCAGATCCAGCAGCCCCTCGTCACGCAGCCGAATCACGAGAACCGCGGTGAAGGTCTTGGTGATCGAGCCGATGCGGTACTGCGTATCGGCGTCGGGTGCATGGCCGTCGACGCAGGTGCGCGCGCCCGTCCACACCAGACGGCCGTCCCTCAGGACGGCTCCGACGAACGAGGGGGTCCGTCCCTCGCTCTGCGCGACGGCGATGCGGTGCAGGAGAGCCCTGCGGGTGGTGGGGAGCAGCTCTTCCCAGGATGAGGTCATGCGGCAGGTCTATCGGTGCACGGGCGCTCCGTCGACCGAATAAGCCGGTCCCCGTTGACGGAGTGAGTGCTCACTCCGCATGCTGGGACGCCTGCATCGCCGAGGCCATGGACCCGGGCACGTCCCTGGCCGAAATCCGGTCCATCCCACTGGACCAGCCTCTCGCCGCCCGTCTCGCCCAGGCCGCGGAGGCGCTGCGCGCCCATGTGGACCGCATCGGGGCCGTGATGGGCGCCCTGCACGCCACCGAGGGCCGAAGCGGTGCCGCCGGCCGCCCGGGCACGAGGCCACACGACCGGCAGGCGGGCGTGAACGCGGCGACGGACGCCATCGCCGACCTCTTCGCACCCGAAGGGGACTCGCTCCGCCCCCCGCCGCGACAACTGGCCCAGCTCTTCTTCGGCCTGCTCTTCACCACCTCGACCCAGGAAAGCCCACAGGACATCGGCCCGGTCGTCGACGTCTTTCTGCACGGCGCCCTCGCGTCCACCGGCTGAGGAGGTCCCATGCCGATCACGCTGAACCACACCATCGTCCCGGCTGCCCACAACGAGCGCGCCGCCCGCTTCTTCGCGACCGTCATGGGGCTCCCGTACGAGGGTCCCGACCGGCACTTCGCCCCGGTCCGCGTCAACGAGTCCCTGACCCTCGACTACCTCAGCGTCCCGGAGCCGCTGGGCACGCACCTGGCCTTCGACGTGGACCCGGCGACCTTCGACGCGGTTCTCACGCGCCTGCGCGAGGCGGCGGTCCCCTACGGCAACGATCCGTCCACGCCGGACAACGGCCGCACGGACCACCCGCTCGCGGCCCGCGGCCTGTACTTCACCGACGACTCGGGCAACCTCTACGAACTGATGTCGCCGGCCTGACCGGCTCGCGTGCCGCCGGCCGCGGCCCGGGGGCACGCGGGTCACGCCCGCAGGCGCCGCGCGTCACGTCTGGGCCATGTCCACGAAGCGCGAGTAGTGGCCCTGGAACGCCACCGTGATCGTGGCCGTCGGGCCGTTACGGTGCTTCGCCACGATCAGGTCCGCCTCGCCGGCGCGCGGGGACTCCTTCTCGTACGCGTCCTCGCGGTGCAACAGGATGACCATGTCGGCGTCCTGCTCGATCGAACCCGATTCGCGCAGGTCCGAGACCATCGGCTTCTTGTCGGTGCGCTGTTCGGGGCCACGGTTCAGCTGGGAGAGCGCGATCACCGGGATCTCCAGCTCCTTGGCCAGGAGCTTGAGGTTTCGCGACATGTCCGAGACCTCCTGCTGGCGGCTCTCTGCGCGCTTGGAGCCGCCCGACTGCATCAGCTGGAGGTAGTCGATGACCACCAGCTTCAGGTCGTTGCGCTGCTTCAGGCGGCGGCACTTGGCACGGATCTCCATCATCGACAGGTTGGGCGAGTCGTCGATGTAGAGCGGGGCCTGGGAGACGTCGGGCATCCGGCGCGCCAGACGGGTCCAGTCCTCGTCCGTCATCGTCCCGGAGCGCATGTGGTGCAGCGCCACACGCGCCTCCGCCGACAGCAGACGCATCGCGATCTCGTTGCGCCCCATTTCGAGGGAGAAGATCACGCTGGGCAGGTTGTTCTTGATCGAGGCCGCACGCGCGAAGTCCAGGGCCAGAGTCGACTTGCCCATCGCGGGACGGGCGGCGATGACGATCATCTGGCCCGGGTGCAGGCCGTTCGTCAGGGAGTCGAAGTCGGTGAAGCCCGTCGGCACACCGGTCATCTCACCGCTGCGCGAGCCGATCGCCTCGATCTCGTCGAGAGCGCCCTCCATGATGTCGCCGAGCGGCAGGTAGTCCTCACTGGTCCGCTGCTCGGTGACGGCGTAGATCTCGGCCTGGGCGGAGTTGACGATCTCGTCGACGTCGCCGTCGGCCGCGTATCCCATCTGCGTGATCTTGGTGCCGGCCTCCACGAGCCTGCGCAGCACTGCCCGCTCGTGGACGATCTCCGCGTAGTACGACGCGTTGGCGGCGGTCGGCACCGACTGGACCAGCGTGTGCAGATACGGGGCCCCGCCGACGCGGGTGATCTCACCACGCTTGACCAGCTCGGCCGCGACCGTGATCGGGTCGGCCGGCTCACCCTTGGCGTAGAGGTCGAGGATCGCCTGGAAGACGGTCTCGTGTGCCGGCCGGTAGAAGTCGTGACCCTTGATGATCTCGACCACGTCGGCGATGGCGTCCTTCGACAGCAGCATGCCGCCGAGGACGGACTGCTCGGCGTCCAGGTCCTGCGGAGGCACTCGCTCGAAACCTGGACCGCTGTCCCAGCCGGTGCTCTCCCGGCCACGGTCGTGCTGGTCATCACGGCGGGTGTCGCTGCCGCGGCGGCGGGAGGCGGGAAGCCGGTCCCCGGGACTGTCGGCCGCCCACGGGTCGTCCAAGGGCTCGGAAATGCTCACCCGCGGCCACCTCCTCCCGTCCGCTCCGCGGACCTTTGCCGTGGCACTCTTTCTACGGCACGACACTGACAAGACGTGTCGCCTGACTCCGCTTGCGCGCGTCGGGCGACGGTCCACGGTAGGCCCGGCGGCACCGTCAGCCAATCTGGTTATCCACAGGCCCTGTGGACGAGGGACCAGATGCTGTGGAGAAGTCTTCGGAACCTGTGCACGGACCGGGGGACAGCACTGTGGACAAACTCGTAGCCGCCTCACCACATGGCCTCTGAGCTGCTCGTTTTCCATCCACCGGCTGTGGGGGAGAAAAACTTTCCGCACCGGTCCAAGATCAGAACAAAGCGTGCACCGGGTGATGCCCAAGCCCTGGCGAAGTAAGGGCCACTCTGGCATTGCATCTCTTACCTGTGGAAGATTAGATTGTGCCCATGCCCCAGGCCTCCGTGACCCCCAAGGCGCGCCGTCGACGCCACGACCGAGAGATCATCGCGCTCGCCGTCCCCGCCTTCGGCGCACTGGTCGCCGAGCCCCTGTTCGTGATCGTCGACAGCGCCATCGTGGGCCACCTCGGCACGCCCCAGCTCGCCGGTCTCGGCGTCGCGGCAGCCCTGCTCATGACGGCCGTCAGTGTCTTCGTGTTCCTGGCCTACGCCACCACCGCCGCCGTGGCCCGCCGTGTCGGCGCAGGCGACCTCCCCTCGGCCATCCGCCAGGGGATGGACGGCATCTGGCTCGCGCTCTTCCTCGGTGTCGCCGTCATCGCGGTGACCCTCCCGACCGCCCCCTGGCTCGTGGATCTCTTCGGCGCATCCGAGACGGCGGCACCGCATGCGATCACCTATCTGCGCATCTCCAGCCTCGGCATACCGGCCATGCTGATCGTCCTCGCGGCGACCGGCGTCCTGCGAGGTCTCCAGGACACGCGGACACCGCTCTACGTGGCCATCGGCGGATTCACGGCCAACGCAGCACTGAACGCAGGGCTGGTGTACGGCGCCGGGCTGGGCATTGCCGGCTCCGCATGGGGCACCGTCGCCGCCCAGTGCGGCATGGCCGCCGCCTATCTCGTCGTCGTCGTGCGCGGAGCCCGCAAGCACGGTTCCTCACTGCGCCCCGACGCGGCCGGGATCAGGGCGAGTGCCCAGGCCGGCGTCCCTCTCCTGGTCCGCACCCTCTCGCTGCGTGCGGTCCTGATGATCGCCACCGCTGTGGCTGCTCGCCTCGGCGACACGGACATCGCCGCACACCAGATCGTTCTGTCCCTCTGGAGCCTGCTGGCCTTCGCCCTCGATGCCATCGCGATCGCCGGGCAGGCCATCATCGGGCGCTACCTCGGTGCGAACGATGCCGAGGGAGCACGGCAGGCCTGCCGCCGCATGGTGGAGTGGGGAATCGCCGCGGGCGTGGTCCTGGGCGTCCTGGTCGTGGTCTCACGCCCGCTGTTCATCCCTCTGTTCACCGGGGATCAGGCAGTCCGGGACACGCTTCTTCCCGCGCTTCTCGTCGTAGCCGTGTCCCAGCCGATCGCGGGAGTCGTCTTCGTCCTGGATGGAGTGCTCATGGGTGCGGGGGACGGCCCGTATCTCGCCTGGGCCATGCTCGTGACCCTCGCGGTGTTCGCGCCGGTCGCCCTGCTGGTGCCCTCCGTCGGCGGTGGCCTGACCGCGCTGTGGTGCGCCATGACACTGATGATGACCGTGCGGCTCCTGACACTGTGGTGGCGAGCCCGGTCCGGACGCTGGATCGTGACCGGCGCGACGCGCTGACGTTTCACGTGAAACGTCCGGTAGAGCACGCAGCACCGTGCAGCGGACGAACCGTGATCGCAGCGCGCCGGACCAACAGAAGGACCGCACCCCGAGGGGTGCGGCCCTTCCTACCGCTCAGTCGAGCGCGCTGATCAGGCGGCGACAACCTCGACGCCGAGCTGCGCGGCAACCTCGGGGTGCAGACGCACGGACACCTGGTGCGAGCCCAGGGTCTTGATCGGCGCACCGAGCTCGACGCGACGCTTGTCGACCTCCGGACCACCGGCAGCCTTGATCGCCGAAGCGATGTCGGCCGGGGTGACGGAACCGAACAGGCGGCCGGCCTCGCCGGAGCGAACGGCCAGGCGCACCTTCACGGCCTCGAGCTGACCCTTGACGGAGTTCGCCTGCTCGATGGTCGCGATCTCGTGGATCTTGCGGGCGCGGCGGATCTGCGCCACGTCCTTCTCGCCACCCTTGGTCCAGCGGATCGCGAAACCGCGCGGGACCAGGTAGTTGCGAGCGTAGCCGTCCTTGACGTCTACGACGTCGCCGGCGGCACCGAGGCCGGAGACCTCGTGGGTGAGGATGATCTTCATATCTCGGTCACCCTTCCCTTATCGCGCGGTGGACGTGTAGGGCAGCAGCGCCATCTCACGGCTGTTCTTGACGGCCGTGGCGACGTCACGCTGGTGCTGCGTGCAGTTGCCGGTCACGCGGCGGGCACGGATCTTGCCGCGGTCGGAAATGAACTTCCGCAGCATGTTCGTGTCCTTGTAGTCCACGTACACGGTCTTGTCCTTGCAGAACGCGCAGACCTTCTTCTTAGGCTTGCGCACAGGCGGCTTCGCCATGGTGATTCTCCTGTGTGATCAAGAAGTGGGGGTACGAGCTGCCCTAGAAGGGAGGCTCGTCCGAGTAGCCGCCGCCGGAACCGCCGGAACCGCCGGAGCTTCCGCCCCAGCCGCCGCCCCCGCCCTGCTGGCCGCCGCCGGCCGGCGCGCTGGTGGCCCAGGGGTCGTCGGCGGGTGCACCGCCGCCGCCCTGCTGCTGACCACCACTGGGGCCGCCGCCCCAGCTGCCGCCGCCCTGCTGACCGCCGCCGTAACCGCCCTGGCCGCCGCGACCGGTGGTCTTGGTGACCTTGGCCGTGGCGTTCTTGAGGCTGGGGCCGACTTCCTCGACGTCCAGCTCGAAGACCGTGCGCTTGACGCCCTCGCGGTCCTCGTAGGACCGCTGCTTCAGGCGGCCCTGCACGACGACGCGCATGCCGCGCTGGAGCGACTCGGCGACGTTCTCCGCCGCCTGCCGCCAGACCGAGCAGGTCAGGAACAGGCTCTCGCCGTCCTTCCACTCGTTGGTCTGCCGGTCGAAGGTGCGGGGAGTGGACGCGACGCGGAACTTCGCGACCGCCGCACCGGACGGGGTGAAGCGCAGCTCGGGGTCGTCGACGAGATTGCCGACGACCGTGATGACGGTCTCGCCTGCCATTGGGGGAACCTCTCGGCGGGGATTGCTTCTGGCTGCTTGCTGCTACTCGAACCCGATGACCTCTGAGCTAGGTGCTCAGTGGGTCTCGGGACGGAGGACCTTGGTCCGGAGGACCGACTCGTTCAGGTTCATCTGGCGGTCGAGCTCCTTGACGACCGCAGGCTCGGCCTGCAGGTCGATGACCGAGTAGATGCCCTCGGGCTTCTTCTTGATCTCGTAAGCGAGACGACGACGGCCCCAGGTGTCGACCTTCTCCACCTTTCCGTTGCCCTCACGGACGACGGAGAGGAAGTTCTCGATCAGCGGGGAGACAGCGCGCTCCTCGAGATCGGGGTCGAGGATGACCATCACCTCGTAGTGACGCATGTGGAACCCACCTCCTTTGGACTCAGCGGCCACGGTCGTTCCGTGGCAGGAGGGTCGTGATGCGTGAGCAACGGTATCGGCCGCCACTGACAATCCCCGCTCGACGAGAGGCGATCGTGTCCTGGCCAGGGCAGACACCGGTGCAGACCGTACAGAGTACCTGCACACCGGCTTCCGGTTGAAATCCGGTGGCGGATGGCCCCAATCTGTACGCATCGGGTGCGCGCGGCGCTACGATGCGCCGCCTTCCGGCACAGCCAGGAGGTGCCTCATGGCACATGCAATGCGACGTCAGTCCCCCGCCTCTCTCCTCGCCACGGACGGCAAGCCACATCCGCTTCAGGACACCCTGATGGCGGTGACGCTGGTGCTCGGTGCCATCGCGTTCATCACGGCGATGTTCCACCACCTCCACCTGCTGAGTTCGTGGACGGGCCTTGTCGGAATCGTCACGGGCGCGTACGGCCAGTTCATCTCGGCGACCACGCGCGAGCGGTTCCTGCTGATCATCGGTCTCGGAGCGTCGGCCGTGGGCTTCTTCCTCGGCATGGCGCACGGCGGCCTCTTCGGCGGAGTCCTCGGCTGACGCACAGCGCATCGGGAGCGGGCCGCGACCGGCCCGCTCTTGCGTACAGCCATTCGGAGCGCCTCCTCGGACCAGTAGGCTTCGGCGCGAGAGCCGGAGCCCCTGTACCCATGGGGACACACCTGCCGAGGAGCGCCCCGCATGAGCCTGACCCTGAGGACCATCAGCCGTGAGCAGCATCTGGCCTACATCCAGAGCCTGCCCTCGGCGAGTCACTGCCAGGTCCCGGCGTGGGCGGACGTGAAGACCGAGTGGCGCTCGGAGAACCTGGGCTGGTTCGACAAGAACGGCGACCTTGTCGGCGTCGGCCTGGTGCTCTACCGCCAGCTGCCCAAGATCAAGCGGTATCTCGCGTACCTCCCCGAGGGCCCGGTCATCAACTGGTACGCCCCGAACCTGGACGACTGGCTGCAGCCGATGCTGGCGCACCTCAAGAACCAGGGCGCCTTCTCCGTCAAGATGGGGCCGCCCGTCGTCATCCGCCGCTGGGACGCTCCCGCGATCAAGGCCGGCATCCAGGACCCCGACGTCAAGCGCCTGCGTGATGTCGAGGCCACGCACATCGAGCCCCGGGCCTTCGAGGTCGCCGACCGGCTGCGCAAGATGGGCTGGCAGCAGGGCGAGGACGGCGGAGCCGGCTTCGGTGACGTGCAGCCGCGGTACGTCTATCAGGTGCCCCTGGCCAACCGGTCGCTGGACGACGTCCTCAAGGGCTTCAACCAGCTGTGGCGCCGCAACATCAAGAAGGCCGAGAAGGCCGGTGTCGAGGTGGTCCAGGGCCGCTACGAGGACCTCGCCGAGTGGCAGCGCCTGTACGAGATCACCGCCGAGCGCGACCGTTTCCGGCCGCGGCCGCTGTCGTACTTCCAGCGCATGTGGACCGTTCTCAACAACGAGGACCCCAACCGCATGCGTCTGTACTTCGCGCGGCACAACGGCGTGAACCTGTCCGCGGCGACCATGCTCGTCGTCGGCGGACACGTCTGGTACTCCTACGGAGCGTCCGACAACATCGGGCGCGAGGTCCGGCCCTCGAACGCGATGCAGTGGCGGATGCTGCGCGACGCCTACGCCATGGGTGCCACCGTCTACGACCTCCGGGGCATCAGCGACTCGCTCGACGAGACGGACCACCTCTTCGGCCTGATCCAGTTCAAGGTCGGCACCGGTGGCGAGGCCGTCGAGTACGTCGGCGAGTGGGACTTCCCGCTGAACAAGCTGCTCCACAAGGCGCTGGACATCTACATGTCGCGCCGCTGAGGACGCCGCCGACCGCTCCGGCGGCGCGAAGGACTCCGTAGTCTCGTACATGTCTTTGCTACACCGCAGCCACCAGAAAGGTTCCGGGCCGGTCATGGCGCTCTCCCTCTACGTCGACATCGCGCGCTGGCGGGCGCACCAGAAGTCCGTGATCGACCAGTTCCCGGGACTGGTCCCGGTCTGCAAGGGCAACGGCTACGGCTTCGGCCACGAGCGCCTCTCCGACGAGGCGGCCCGCTTCGGCGCCGACATGCTCGCGGTCGGCACGACGTACGAGGCTGCGCGGATCAAGGACTGGTTCGGCGGCGACCTGCTGGTCCTCACACCGTTCCGGCGCGGTGAGGAGCCGGTGCCGCTGCCCGACCGGGTGATCCGTTCGGTGTCCTCGGTGGACGGTGTGCACGCCCTGGTCGGGGCGCGGGTCGTCATCGAGTGCATGAGCTCGATGAAGCGTCACGGCATCACCGAGCAGGAGCTCGGCCAACTGCACGCCGCGATCGAGGACGTGCGGCTCGAGGGCTTCGCGCTCCACCTGCCGCTGGACCGCACGGACGGCTCCGACGCCGTCGAGGAGGTCATCGGCTGGATGGACCGGCTGCGTGCCGCCCGTCTGCCGTTGCACACGATGTTCGTCAGCCACCTGCGGTCGGACGAACAGGCGCGGCTGCAGCAGCAGTTCCCGCAGACCCGGTTCCGCGCCCGGATCGGCACCCGTCTGTGGCTCGGCGACCACGAGGCGACGGAGTACCGCGGGGCGGTCCTGGACGTGACCCGCGTGTCCAAGGGGGACCGTTTCGGCTACCGGCAGCAGAAGGCCGCGTCCGACGGCTGGCTCGTCGTCGTCGCCGGCGGCACGTCGCACGGCGTGGGGCTGGAGGCGCCCAAGGCGATGCACGGCGTGATGCCGCGCGCCAAGGGCGTGGCCCGTGCCGGTCTCGCGACGGTCAACCGCAATCTGTCGCCGTTCGTGTGGGCGGGCAAGCAGCGCTGGTTCGCCGAACCGCCGCACATGCAGGTGTCGATCCTGTTCGTGCCCGCTGACGCCGACGAACCCAGGGTCGGTGACGAGCTCGTCGCCCACCTGCGGCACACGACCACGCAGTTCGACCGCCTCGTCGACCGGTAGGACGCGCGGCACTGTCCTGGCCGCCCGCGGATCCCGCGAGGCCGTCAGGCGGACGGCTGGGCCTCTGTGCCCTGCCCCGTCCCGGCGGGCTGCGTCCCCCATTCCACCCGGGGCCCCGCCACGGTCTGCGCGGCATGTCGCCGCCGGGCCGCACGCCTCAGGGCGAAAACATCCTCGGCCCCGTCGAGCACTCCGCCGGACGGGTCGTCCGAGCCGTCCGTCCGCACCCCGTCGCGTTCGGGCATGAGGATGTCCCGCACGATCACCGCGCACAGATACAGCGTGCCCAGCAGGTGCAGGGTGATCGCGAGCTGGTAGCCCTCGGGCGGCAGCCCCTGGTGCTTCTCGCTGGTGGTGTACGCGAGGTACATCCAGATGCCGAGGAAGTACATGACCTCGCAGGCCTGCCAGACGAGGAAGTCCCGCCAGCGCGGACGGGCGAGCGCCGCGAGCGGGATCAGCCACAGCACGTACTGCGGCGAGTAGACCTTGTTGGTGAGGACGAACACGGCGACGACCAGGAACGCCAGTTGCGCGAACCGGGGCCTGCGCGGTGCGGTGAGAGTCAGCAGAGCGATACCGGCGCACGCCACGATCGTCAGGAGCATCGCGTACGTGTTGACCGTCTCCGCCTCGATCGAGCGGCCTGTGCGCTGGGTGATGATCAGCCAGAACGAGCCGAAGTCGACGGGCCGCTCCTGGCTGAAGCTGTAGAACTTCTTCCAGCCCTCCGGCGCCAGCAGCATGACGGGGACGTTGACCACGAGCCACGCCGCCACGGCCCCGAAAGCCGCCGTGAGGAACTCGCGCCACTTGCCCGCACGCCAGCACAGCACCAGCAGCGGCCCGAGGAGCAGGAACGGGTAGAACTTGGCGGCCGTCGCCAGGCCGATGAGGACGCCTGCGGCGAGCACCCGGCTGCGCGACCACATCAGCATCGCCGAAGCCGTCAGGGCCACCGCGAGCAGGTCCCAGTTGATCGTCGCCGTCAGCGCGAACGCGGGTGCCAGGGCCACCAGCAGCGCGTCCCACGGGCGGCGGCGGTGGGTGCGGGCGACGCAGACGGCGATGACGGCGGCGCAGATCAGCAGCATGCCCGCGTTGATCATCCAGTACAGCTGCTCGCGCTGCATCATGTCGTCGCCCGACAGCCCGAGCCAGGAGGCGGCGTCGGCGACCCAGGAGGCGACCTGCATGAACAGCCCGGTGAGTACGGGGTATTCGAGGTACTCCATGTCACCGGGCAGCCGGTCGAAGTACGGAATGCGCCCATCGGCGAAGCCGCGGCCGAGATACAGGTGCGGGATGTCCGAGTAGCAGGCGTGGGTGTACTGCGAACTGGTGCCCCTGAACCAGGCCCAGTTGTAGCAGGGCAGCTTCTGCACCATGCCGAGCGCGAACATGCCGATCGCCACCAGGGCGATGACACGCACGGGTGTGAGCGGACCGTTGCCCGCGCGCCGTGCCCAGCGGCCTGCGGGGCCACCGATCAGCTCGCTGCCGGCCGCGGCCACCCTGTCGCGCCGTGTGGGGCGCACGTCAGGACTGTCCCGCCGTGCGGGCAGGACACCGCGGCGGTCCTCGTACACGCTCGTCTCCTCTGCGCTGGGCATGGTGCACATCCTGCCGCAAGGGGCCGGGTGCACGACGAGGGCCGCCGTGTCCGGCGGGCACAGGCACGAAGCGCTGCGCCTGCCGGTACGGCGGCCCTCCGGCGGTGCCGGCCTACGGGCGGCGGCTACTCGGTTCCGTCGGAGCCTCCGATGAAGCCTCCGCCGTTGCCTCCGCCGTTGTTGCCGTTGCCTCCGCCGCTGTCCGTACCCGGCGACGTCGTCGGACTCGTGGTGACCCCGCCGTTGTCTCCGCCCTGGTCGGTGCCGGCATCGGTGCCGCCGGTGGGCTCGCAGGTCCAGTCCTCCCACGGGTTGCACGACTCCGAGGGGCGGCCGGGGCTCTTCGACGGGCTCTCCGACGGGCTCGAGGACGGCGACTCGGACGGGCTCGAGGACGGGCTGCTGCTCGGTGTCGGCTTGGGGCTGACCGCGCCACCGCCCCAGACGGCCTCAGCGTCGAGCTCCTCCGGCTCGTCGAACTCCACGATCTTGGCGTTCTTGAGCGCCTTGGACATGTACGTCTGCCAGATCTCGGAGGGGAACGACGAACCGTGGATCGTGTCCCGGTCACCGGTGCCGTACATCTTCAGGAACTCGCGCTTCTTGCCGCTCTTCTCGTCGTCGTCGAGGCGGTACATGTCGATGGCGGTCGACAGCTGCGGGGTGTAGCCGACGAACCACGCGGACTTGTTGTCGTCGGTGGTACCCGTCTTGCCGGCGACCTGACGGCCGGGAAGGCGCGCGTTCTTACCCGTGCCCTCCTCGTCGTCGACGACGTCCCTGAGCACGTCCGTGACGTTGGTGGCGACGGCCTTGGTGAAGGCCGTCTTGGCCTTGTCCTCGTGCGTGTAGATCGTCTTGCCCTGGTACTCGACGGACGTCACGGAGTACGGGTCGCGCTGCTTTCCGTTGGCCGCGAAGGTGCCGTAGGCGCCGGCCATACGGATGGCGCTGGGGTCCGAGATACCGAGGGAGAACGAGGGGACGTTCGCCTCGACCAGGCTGGTTTCGAGCAGACCGGCGTCGACGGCCGCCTTCCGCACCTGCGGAATGCCGATGTCCATGCCGAGCTGCACGAACGGCGAGTTTGCCGAGTGGATCATGGCTTCGCGCAGGCTGATGTTCTTGAACGACTCGTCACCGTCGTTGCGCTGCAGCCACTCCTTGCCCTCCTCGTTGCGCCAGATCGAGCCGTTGTAGTTCTTGATCTTGAGCTTGTTGGCTCCGTTGTACCGGCTCTTGTCGGGGTCGACGATGGTGCGCTCACTGGGCCCCTGCTCCGGACCGAGCTCGGGGTTGCGCACGCCGTCCCGCATCGCGGCGGCCAGCACGAAGGGCTTGAACGTCGATCCGACCTGGGCACCGGTCGCGTCCGCGTTGTTCGTGAAGTGCTTCGTCGCGTCCTGACCGCCGTAGATCGCGACGATCTTCCCGGTCTCCGGCTCCACGGAGGCGCCGCCGAACTGAACGTGGGTGTCCTCCGGCCGCTCCTCCGGTTTGATGTGCTTCTTGTAGATGTTCTTGATGGAGGCCTCGAGCGCGTTGACCTTCTTCTTGTCGAAGGTCGTGTGGATCTCGTAGCCGCCCTGCGCCAGCTTCTTCTCGGTCATCCCCTCGTAGTTGTTCATGAAGTTGGCCTTGGCCAGGTCCACCAGATAGCCGATCTGCCCGCTCAGCTGCGCGTCCTTCTTCGGCTTCTGCGGTGTGGGGAACTCCGTGTACTTGGCGCGCTCCTCGGCGGGGAGCCGGTTGTCCTTGACCATCTCGTCGAGGATCCAGCGCCAGCGCTCCTCGGCTCGCGCCCTGTTGGCCGCCGCCGTCGCCCTGGAGTCGATCTCCGTGGCGCCGGCCGGGTCGAAGTACGTCGCGCCCTTGAGGAGCGAGGCGAGGAACGCACACTCGCTCGCGTTCAGGTCCTCGGCGTCCTTGTTGTAGTACGTCCGGGCCGCGGCCTGGATGCCGTAGGCACCGCGGCCGTAGTACGAGGTGTTCAGGTAGCCCGCCATGATGTCGGGCTTGTCCATCGTGCTGTCGATCTTGATGGAGATGAACAGCTCCTGGAACTTGCGGCTCAGGGTCTGGTCCTGGTCGTCGAGCCGCGCGTTCTTCACGTACTGCTGGGTGATGGTCGAGCCACCCTGCGTCTGCTGGCCCCGGGCCATGTTGAACACGGCGCGGGAGATGCCCATCGGGTCGATGCCCGAGTCCTTCTCGAAGGTCTTGTTCTCCGCGGAGATGACGGCGTCCTGCATCTCCCTCGGAATCTGGTCGATACCGATGATCTGGCGGTTGACCTCACCGCCCGTGGCGGCCATCTGGGAGCCGTCGGCCCAGTAGTACACGTTGTTCTGGGCCGTGGCCGCCTCCGCCACCTTCGGGACGACGACCATGCTGTACGCGAGGGCGGCGGCCACCATCAGCAGCCCTATGAAGCCGATGCACAGTCCCGCGACGAGCTTCCAGGAGGGCATCCAGCGACGCCATCCGTACTTGTCGTGTCGCGGGTAGTCGATCAGCCGCTTCTTACCGGCCGCGGCTCCGGCGGCGCCGCGGCGCGCGGCCCTGCCACCTGTTCCCGACTCGTCCACGCGCCGGCGACCACCGCCCCGCTGGGCGGCGCGCCGGGCCTCGGCTCTGCCACCGTACGGACGCTCCTCCCCATGAGAAGCGGAAGGGGAGGCTGACGTGGCACCCCTCCCGGGTGCTGCACGTCGCCCAGAGGACTGTTGGGCGGCGCGTCGGGCCGCGGCGCGCCCGCCACCCTGCGGCTGCGGCGGTTTGCGTCGGTGCTCGCTCATCGAACGACTACTCCTCGGGCAGGCGAGACGCCTGGAAGCGGCAGTTGAGTTCCGGTCCCCCCGAAATGGATACGGCCGAGCTCTGGGGAGAGCTCATCCGCTGTGCATCCACGGCGATGACGCACAGGGGCGTCACATGGTTCCCGGTGGTCTGCATGCCGCACAGACTACGCACGGTCAAAACCCACCGAGGGTCGAAGTTCACCCCATTTCAGGCAACTCACCGCCGACGAATTGACGATGTGATGCCGCTCACGAAGGCCCCCCTTGTCGCATGCGCAGCACCGCTCTATCGTGCTGATGTATCGAGTCGATACATCAGCACGACACATCGGACCGGCATACGGGCACCGACGGGCGAGGGAGGCGGCAGTGAGCAGACGCTCAGGCATCCTCGAGTTCGCCGTCCTCGGCCTGCTCCGCGAAGCCCCGATGCACGGGTACGAGCTGCGCAAGCGGCTCAACACCTCGCTGGGAATCTTCCGGGCCTTCAGCTACGGAACCCTCTACCCCTGCCTCAAGACGCTCGTCGCCAACGGCTGGTTGATCGAGGAACCGGGAAACGCACCCGAGGACGCCCTCGCCGCATCGCTGGCGGGGCGCCGCGCCAAGATCGTCTACCGGCTGACGGCGGAAGGTAAGGAGCACTTCGAAGAGCTGCTCTCGCACACCGGTCCCGACACCTGGGAGGACGAGCACTTCGCAGCCCGTTTCGCCTTCTTCGGCCAGACGGAGCGCGAGGTGCGGATGCGGGTCCTGGAGGGCCGCCGCAGCCGGCTGGAGGAGCGCCTGGAGAAGATGCGCGCCTCTCTCGCCCGCACCCGCGAGCGCCTCGACGACTACACGCTCGAACTGCAGCGGCACGGCATGGAGTCCGTGGAGCGGGAAGTGCGCTGGCTGAACGAGCTCATCGAGAGCGAGCGGGCGGGGCGGGAGCAGCGACGGCCCTCCCCCGAAAGCACCGCTCAGCAGGACAACACATCTGGAGCGACGGGCGGCCTGCCCCGGCACCAGGGCGACGAGTCACCCGGAGGGACACCTCCCGACGGCTCCACCCCGCCGGATCCGTCCGACGACACCGCCAAGTGAGGCCCTGCGCTCCGCAGGGTTTCATCCGGAATACCGAGATCACACAGGGAGCAACCGGAATGGGTTCGGTTCGCGTAGCCATCGTCGGCGTGGGCAACTGCGCCGCCTCGCTGGTGCAGGGCGTCGAGTACTACAAGGACGCCGACCCGGCAGCCAAGGTGCCGGGTCTGATGCACGTCCAGTTCGGCGAGTATCACGTTCGTGACGTCGAGTTCGTGGCCGCCTTCGACGTGGACGCCAAGAAGGTCGGCCTCGACCTCGCCGACGCCATCGGCGCCAGCGAGAACAACACCATCAAGATCTGCGACGTGCCGTCGACCGGCGTCACCGTGCAGCGCGGCCACACCCTGGACGGTCTGGGCAAGTACTACCGCCAGACCATCGAGGAGTCCCCCGAGGCCCCGGTCGACGTCGTCCAGGTCCTCAAGGACAAGCAGGTCGACGTCCTGGTCTGCTACCTGCCCGTCGGTTCCGAGGACGCTGCGAAGTTCTACGCGCAGTGCGCCATCGACGCCAAGGTCGCGTTCGTCAACGCCCTCCCGGTCTTCATCGCCGGCACCAAGGAGTGGGCGGACAAGTTCACCGAGGCCGGTGTCCCGATCGTCGGTGACGACATCAAGTCGCAGGTCGGCGCCACCATCACGCACCGCGTGATGGCGAAGCTCTTCGAGGACCGGGGCGTCATCCTGGACCGCACGATGCAGCTGAACGTCGGCGGCAACATGGACTTCAAGAACATGCTCGAGCGCGAGCGCCTGGAGTCCAAGAAGATCTCGAAGACGCAGGCCGTCACCTCGCAGATCCCGGACCGCGAGCTGGGCGAGAAGAACGTCCACATCGGCCCGTCGGACTACGTGGCCTGGCTGGACGACCGCAAGTGGGCGTACGTGCGTCTCGAGGGCCGCGCCTTCGGTGACGTCCCGCTGAACCTCGAGTACAAACTCGAGGTGTGGGACTCCCCGAACTCCGCGGGTGTCATCATCGACGCCCTGCGCGCCGCGAAGATCGCCAAGGACCGGGGCATCGGCGGCCCGATCCTCTCCGCGTCCTCGTACTTCATGAAGTCCCCGCCGGTCCAGTACTTCGACGACCAGGCTCGTGAGAGCGTCGAGAAGTTCATCAAGGGCGAGGTCGAGCGCTAAGCGTTCGTCCCGTCCGATCGAGGAGGGTCCCCGGGTCATCGGCTCGGGGACCCTCCTCGTATGTGACCCTTGCTCGCATGCCCGCTGTACGTGATCTGCGCGTACTACTGCGCCTGACCGACTTCCGCCGACTGCTGACCGTCCGGCTGCTCTCCCAGTCGGCCGACGGCGTCTACCAGGTCGCTCTCGCCACGCATGTGGTGTTCTCCCCGGAGAAGCAGACCTCGCCGGCCGCGATCGCCTCCGCCATGGCCGTCCTGTTGCTTCCGTACTCCTTCGTGGGCCCCTTCGCCGGCGTGCTCCTCGATCGCTGGCAGCGCCGACAGGTCTTCCTCTACGGCAATCTCCTGCGCGCCCTGCTCGCAGGCTGCACGGCGCTGCTCATTCTGGCCTCGGTGCCGGACTGGCTCTTCTACGCCTCCGCGCTGTCCGTCACGGCCGTCAACCGGTTCGTACTGGCGGGGCTCTCGGCCGCGCTGCCTCGTGTCGTCGACGCCGACCGGCTCGTCATGGCCAACTCCGTGTCGCCCACCGCCGGAACGCTCGCCGCCACCGCGGGCGGCGGGCTGGCCTTCCTGGTCCGCCTCGCCGTCGCCGATTCCGATGCTGTGGTGGTACTGGTCGGGGCCGCGCTCTACCTCTCTTCCGCTCTGGCGTCGCTGCGCATGGGGCGCGAACTTCTCGGTCCTGATCCGGAGCTCGTCCAGCCGCGTCTGCTCACGGCGATCGCGTCCACGGCTCGCGGGCTGCTGGACGGCCTGCGGCATCTGACTCAGCGACCGCCCGCTGCCCACGCTTTGGCGGCGATGACCCTCATGCGGTTCTGCTACGGCGCGTTCACCGTGATGGTGCTCATGCTCTGCCGCTACGCGTGGACCGATACCGACTCCGACGGACTCGCCCTCCTCGGCCTGGCACTCGCGGTCTCGGGTGCGGGGTTCTTCGCCGCCGCCGTGCTGTCGCCCTGGGCGATCGGGCGCCTCGGGCGGTACGGCTGGATGGTCGGATGCGCCGCGGCGGCAGCCGTCCTCGAACCGGCGCTGGGGCTGCCGTTCGCTCCCGGGCCGATACTGGTCGCGGCTTTCGCTCTGGGCCTTGTCACCCAAGGAGCGAAGATCGCGACGGACACGGTCGTCCAGACCGCCACGGACGACGCCTTCCGTGGCCGGATCTTCGCTCTCTACGACATGTTGTTCAACGCGAGCTTCGTCGGAGCGGCCGGCATCGCGGCCCTCATGCTGCCGCCGGGCGGCAGGTCGGCTCCGCTCATCGGCCTGGTCGCGGTCATCTATGCAGGGGTCGCCGTGATGCTGGCGCGCTGGAGGCGTACGGGGGAGCTGGTCTAGCGAAAAGCGCTCGGGGCGGTGTTTCACGTGAAACACCGCCCCGACCGTCATGAGGGCGCGATGTTTCACGTGAAACATCGCGCCGTTTCACGCTCAGCCCTGCGTCGCCCACCACTCCTTGAGTGCGGCAACCGCGGCATCGTGCTCCATCGGTCCGTTCTCGAGACGCAGATCGAGAAGGAAGGCGTACGCCTTGCCGATCACCGGGCCGGGGCCGACGCCCAGGATCTCCTGGATCTGGTTGCCGTTGAGGTCCGGCCGAATCGCGTCCAGCTCCTCCTGCTCCTGCAGCTGAGCAATGCGCTCCTCGAGACCGTCGTAGGCCCGGGAGAGCGCAGTCGCCTTCTTCTTGTTCCGGGTCGTGCAGTCCGAGCGGGTCAGCTTGTGCAGCCGCGACAGCAGCGGCCCGGCGTCCCGCACGTAGCGCCGCACCGCCGAGTCGGTCCATTCGCCGGTCCCGTAGCCGTGGAAGCGCAGGTGCAGCTCGACCAGCCGCGCGACGTCCTTGACCATCTCGTTCGAGTACTTGAGCGCCGCCATCCGCTTCTTGGTCATCTTCGCGCCCACCACTTCGTGGTGGTGGAAGGAGACGCGCCCGTCCTTCTCGAACCGCCGCGTCCGCGGCTTCCCGATGTCATGGAGCAGCGCCGCCAGCCTCAGTACGAGGTCCGGTCCCTCGTCCTCGAGGCCGACCGCCTGGTCGAGCACGGTGAGTGAATGCTCGTACACATCCTTGTGCCGGTGATGCTCGTCGCTCTCGAGGCGGAGTGCCGGCAGCTCGGGCAGTACGTAGTCCGCGAGCCCGGTGTCGACGAGCAGCCCCAGTCCCTTCCGGGGGTGCGCGGACAGCAGCAACTTGTTCAGTTCGTCACGCACACGTTCAGCGGAAACGATCTCGATGCGTTGCGCCATCGACTTCATGGCGGCCACCACGTCGGGCGCCACCTCGAAATCGAGCTGGGCTGCGAACCGGGCGGCGCGCATCATCCGCAGCGGATCGTCCGAGAAGGACTCCTCAGGAGTGCCGGGCGTTCGCAGCACACGGGCCGCAAGGTCCTCGAGACCGCCGTGCGGGTCGATGAACGCCTTCTCGGGAAGGGCGACGGCCATGGCGTTCACCGTGAAGTCCCGACGGACAAGGTCTTCCTCGATGGAGTCGCCGTAGGACACCTCGGGCTTGCGCGACGTCCGGTCGTAGGACTCCGACCGGTAGGTGGTCACCTCGATCTGGAAGTGCTGCACGTCGTCACCGACGCGGCCCTCCTTCTGGGATCCGACCGTGCCGAAGGCGATGCCTACGTCCCAGACCGAGTCCGCCCACGGGCGGATGATCTTGAGTACATCCTCTGGCCGAGCGTCCGTCGTGAAGTCGAGGTCGTTGCCGAGCCGACCGAGAAGCGCGTCACGTACCGAGCCGCCGACCAGGGCGAGGCTGAACCCGGCCTCCTGGAAACGGCGGGCAAGGTCGTCGGCGACCGGGGACACCCGCAGCAGTTCGCTCACCGCGCGGCGTTGCACCTGGCTCAGGGCAGTGGGGTTGTCTTCATTGGCGTTCGGCACAACAGAAAAGGGTACGTGCCCCGGCCGACCGGAGCGCCCCCGTTTACGGCGGCCCGCGAAGCCCCTTGCGATCTTGTGATGCAGTCCGCGGCACTTCGACCCAGCGCGCATCGTTACCATGCCTGGACGCAAGAACCAGAGAACCACCACCGGCAAGCAGACGACGAGGGACGGGCGAGCGCGTGGCCGAGGCGGCAGACTTCCAGGAGATGCGTACTTCTCCTGCCCGCCGGTGGCTGCGTCGCTCAGCCTCGCTGCTCACCGGCGCACCACTCGTGGCCGGGCTGCTGTGCGGCCCCGCGGCGCCGACGGCGCATGCCGCGGAGGACGCCACCGGGTCACGGACCGTCGATGTGTCTCTCGACACGTTCACGCCGGCGACGCCGGGCGAGAAGGACAAGATCACCATCTCCGGCACGGTGATCAACGAGGGCAGGCAGACGATCACCGACGCGCACGTCGATCTGCGTGTCGGGCAGAAGCTCTTCGGCAGGACCGCCATCGATCGCGCCGCCGAGCGCACCGGCTACGACCCGGGCCTCGACGGTGCGGAGGTCGACGACAAGTACTCGCTCGAGATCCCACGCCTCGCCTCAGGCATCAGCCATGACTTCCGGCTCTCCGTGCCGGCCGACGAACTCGACCTCGACGAGGAAGGTGGCGTCTACCAGCTCGGCGTCTCGCTCTCGGGGCAGACCGCGAACCTGCCGTACGACCAGGTGCTGGGCATCGAGCGGACCTTCCTGCCGTGGCAGCCGGAGGCGCCGGAGAAGAAGACCCGCCTCACGTATCTGTGGCCGCTCATCTCCTCCACGCATCTCACCTCCGAGACGGGCTCCGACGAGCAGCAGACACCCGTCTTCGAGGACGAGTCGCTGGCGGCCGAGCTGTCCACCGGCGGGCGGCTCGACCAGCTCGTCTCCCTCGGCAAGGAGCTGCCGGTCACCTGGGTCATCGATCCGGACCTGCTGGCCACCGTGGACGCCATGACCCGGAATTACCAGGTCAAGAGGGGGAACACCACGGTCCAGGGCAAGAACCAGGCCGTGGCCAAGCGCTGGCTGAGCGATCTCCAAGCCGCGGTCCGGGACCGCAAGGTCGTCGCCCTGCCGTTCGCCGATCCCGACCTGGCCTCACTGGCGCACCGCGGCAAGTCCGTCTCCGGATCGCTCAGCCATCTCCAGCCGGCCACCGAGGTCGCCGCGACCACGGTCGAGACGGTCCTCCACGTGAACGCGTCGACCGACTTCGCCTGGCCCGTGGAGGGCGCGATCGACTCGTCGATCGTCGATGTGGCCACATCGGCCGGTGCGCACAACGTGATCGCCCGCAGCGACAGCCTCCAGGACAACCTGGGCTACACGCCCACCGCGGCGCGGCCCATCGGCGGTGGCACGACCGCGGTCGTCGCCGACTCACGGCTCTCCAAGGCCTTCCAGGGCGACATGAGCCGGTCGGACACCTCGACGCTCGCCGTCCAGGAGTTCCTCGCCCAGTCGCTCGCCGTGACGCACCAGGCCCCGGACAAGCAGCGCAGCATCGTCGTCGCCCCGCAACGTGTGCCCACGGCAGCCCAGGCCCAGTCCATGGCGCGAGCCCTGCATGCCCTCGGCCAGCGCTGGACCCAGCCGCTCGACCTCGTGGCGGCCGCGGACTCCAAGCCGGACGCCGACGCCAACACCAAGGTGCCCGGCACCTCCCAGTACCCGGGCAAGCTCCGTAAGCAGGAGCTGCCCGTCGAGGCCTTCCAGGACGTCCGGGGCACCCAGGAGACCCTCGACATGTTCGAGGGCATCCTCACCCTGGCGGACCGGGTGAACACGCCCTTCGGCAGGGCGATCGACCGCGAGCTGTCGGTTTCCTGGCGGGGAAACCCCGTGGCGGCCCAGCACTACCGCGACGAGGTGCGAAGCTATCTGCGGGACCTCACCGAAGAGGTCCAGCTGATCGAGAAGTCGGACGTGACCCTCTCGGGCCGGAGCGCCACGATTCCGGTCACCGTGCAGAACGAGCTGGTCCAGGGCATCGACCATCTGGTGCTCCGGCTCACGTCGCACAACCCCACGCGTCTGAACCTCGACGGCGACAAGGGCGTCACCGAGCAGCAGGTCCGGATCGACGGCGGCCACAGCCAGACGGTGAAGTTCCCCGCCTCGGCCAATGCCAACGGCCAGGTCCAGATGACGGCGCAGCTCTACACGCAGGACGGCAAGCTGTACGGCAAAGCCATGAACTTCACGGTGAAGGTCTCCGAGATCACACCGACGGTCATGCTCGTCATCGCCGGCGGCGTTCTGCTTCTGGTCCTCGCAGGCATCAGGATGTACACCCAGCGCAGGCGCGCTGCCGCTCGCGAGGCGGCGGGCGCGGAGTCCGAGGACGTGTCGACGGACGACGACACCACCTCGGAGGAGGAAGAGAGCACGCGGGGCGACATCGACAGCCCGGATCCCGGGCAGGCGAGTGACCCGGGACCGGACACCCGACCCGAAAGCGGCGACCCGTCGGGCGCTGGTGAGAAAGTGGACCGTTGAGCGATGTGTGGCCGGTCGGCCGGGGACGATGAGGTGGGGTAGTCATGAACGCGCCGTACGACGGTGACCGTGGCCAAGGCTCGGGTGGGAACCCGGCCGGCCAGGTCCCGCCGCCGCATCAGCCCGCCCCTGAGCCCTACCAGGACCCCTACGTCCAGGACGCGTACGCTCCCGACCCCTTCCAGGCCCAGGATCTGTCGTCCCAGGACCCGGTGGCCGAAGCGCTCTACGACCGGTCTGCGCACCCTCCGCCGCCCCCCGGCACGTACCCGGAACCGCAGCCGCTCTATCAGCAGCCTCCGTCGTCCGAGTACGCCCCCGACCCCCGCGTCTGGGCACAGACGCCCCCGCCCGAGCCGGAGGGTCCCTCCCGCCACCTGCCGTACGGGGACGCCGCCGGAACCACCCAGTTCACGGGCGTGGACGACCTCGTCACCCGCGCCGGCGACAAGGAACCGGAACCCGACGCGTTTGCTCACCTCTTCCGGGACCAGCAGGCCTCCGGCCGCCCGGCCCCGGCACCCGAACCCGCCCCGGCGGCGCCCGCACCCCCCAAGAAGCCGGCGGGGCGGGCCTCCGGTCTGCTGAAGTCCAGCGCCGTGATGGCGGCCGGCACGCTGGTCTCCCGCCTGACCGGGTTCGTGCGCAGCCTGGTGATCACCGCCGCCCTGGGCGCCGCTCTTCTCGGTGACACGTTCACCGTCGCGTACACCCTGCCGACGATGATCTACATCCTCACCGTCGGTGGCGGACTCAACTCGGTCTTCGTGCCGCAGCTGGTGCGAGCGATGAAGAACGACGAGGACGGCGGCGAGGCCTACGCCAACCGCCTGCTCACCCTGGTGATGGTGGCGCTCGGCGCCATCGTCGCCATCGCGGTGTTCGCCGCACCGCTGCTGATCCAGCTGATGTCGGACACGATCGCCGGCGATCCGGCGGCGAACAGCGTCGCCGTCACCTTCGCCCGGTACTGCCTGCCCACGATCTTCTTCATGGGCATCCATGTCGTCATGGGCCAAATCCTCAACGCTCGCGGCCGGTTCGGCGCGATGATGTGGACCCCGGTCCTCAACAACATCGTCATGATCACGACGTTCGGCCTCTTCATCTGGGTGTACGGAACCTCGGCCGAATCGCAGATGGGTGTGCAGACGATTCCGCCGGAGGGTGTCCGCCTGCTCGGCATCGGAACGCTCCTCGGCCTGGTCGTCCAGGCGCTGGCGATGATTCCGTACCTGCGAGAGACCGGCTTCCGCTTCCGTCCGCGCTTCGACTGGAAGGGCCACGGTCTCGGCAAGACCGTGAAGCTGGCCAAGTGGACGGTGCTCTTCGTCCTCGCGAACCAGGCCGGTGTCCTCGTCGTCACCCAGCTCGCCACCGCGGCGGGCGAGGCCTCGGGCAAGCAGGGCGCGGGCTTCATCGCCTACACCAACGCCCAGCTCATCTGGGGCATGCCGCAGGCCATCATCACGGTCTCCGTGATGGCTGCCCTGCTGCCGCGCATCTCGCGCGCCGCCCACGACGACGACCCGGGCGCCGTGCGCGACGACATCTCACAGGGTCTGCGCAACAGCGCGGTCGCCATCGTCCCGGTCTCCTTCGCCTTCCTCGCGCTGGGCGTCCCGATGTCCACGCTGCTGTTCGCGTCCACCGGCCAGGAGGCCGCACGGGGCATGGGCTTCATCCTGATGGCCTTCGGCCTCGGCCTCATCCCCTACTCCGTTCAGTACGTCGTCCTGCGCGGCTTCTACGCCTACGAGGACACCAGGACGCCCTTCTACAACACGGTCATCGTCGCGGCTGTCAACGCCGGGGCGTCCGCCCTGTGTTATGCGCTGCTGCCCGCGCAGTGGGCGGTCGTCGGCATGGGCGCCTCCTACGGTCTCGCCTACGTGGTGGGCGTCGGGGTCGCCTGGCGGCGGCTCAAGAAGCGCCTCGGCGGCGACCTGGACGGCTCTCACGTGATGCGGACCTATGCACGCCTCTCCATGGCGTCGGCGCCGGCCGCGATCGCGGGCGGTGCGGCAGCCTTCGGCGTCATGACGGGACTGGGCAGCGGCGCGGGCGGCTCGTTGGTGGCGCTGGTCGCCGGTGGAGCCGTACTGATGGGCGTCTTCCTCGTCGCAGCGAAGAGGATGCACATCGAGGAGCTCAACGCCATGGTCGGCATGGTCCGCGGACGTCTCGGCCGCTAGGACGGACCGGCTCTGGCACAACCTTCGTCGGACGCCGCGTGTCGTGCATAGCGTCCGACTGTGGGCACAATTGGCATGGCGTTTGGATATGGCGCAACGGATGGGGAGGCAGGAACGACGGTGGCGGAACGTAGCACGGCTGCCGTCGACGTGGCCGACAACGGCGGGGACGAACCGCTGACCGCGCAGGCGGGCAAGGCCACGACCGACGGGGCGGCAGAATCCCAGAAGACTGCGGAGACGACCGCACCGGAGACGGACGGCGAGGCGAAGACCGGGACGAAGGGCAAAGACCTCTCCCTGTCGACGCCTGAACTGCACAGTGGCCACAAACTCGCCAGACGCTACCGCCTGGAGGAGTGCGTCACCCGTCTGGACGGTTTCAGCAGCTGGCGTGCCGTCGACGAGAAACTGCGCCGAGCCGTCGGCGTCCACCTCCTGCCCGCGGACCATCCCAGGGCCCGTTCCGTTCTCGCTGCCGCCCGTTCATCGGCTCTCCTCGGCGATCCGCGCTTCGTCCAGGTGCTCGACGCCGTCGAGGAGAACGACCTGGTCTACGTCGTCCACGAATGGCTCCCCGACGCCGTCGAGCTGACCACGCTGCTGGCTTCCGGACCTCTCGAACCGCACGACGCGTACCAGCTCGTCGAGCAGGTGTCGTTGGCCATGGCCGCGGCCCACCGCGAGGGGCTCGCCCATCTGCGGCTGACCCCTGGTGCGGTTCTTCGGACCTCCACCGGCCAGTACCGCATCCGTGGCCTCGCGGTGAACGCCGCGCTGCGCGGCATCTCCGCCGACCGCCCCCAGCGCACCGACACGGAGGCGATCGGCGCCCTGCTGTACGCCGCGCTCACCCAGCGCTGGCCCTACGAGAACGATGCCTACGGTCTCTCCGGGCTTCCCAAGGGCGTCGGCCTCGTCGCACCCGACCAGGTGCGTGCCGGCGTCCATCGGGGACTGTCCGAACTCGCCATGCGCGCTCTCGTCAACGACGGTGCCACCGCCTCCCGCCAGGAGCCGCCGTGCACCACGCCCGACGAACTGGCGAAGGCGGTCGCCGCGATGCCGCGCATCCGCCCGCCGGAGCCGGCCTTCACCGCGCCCCCGGAGTACCAGCGCACCACCTATCAGCAGGGCAACTACGGGCGCACCGCCGTCCGGCCGGGCATGGGTGTCACGCAGGTGTCGCCCACACCGCCCGCCCCACTGGAGAGCCGCACGGGCAAGGCGCTGAAGTGGGCCGTGTCCGCCCTCCTCATCGCGGCCTTGGGGCTAGGAAGCTGGCAGGTGGCCGACAAGCTGCTGGGCCAGGAGCAGGGCACCCAGGAGCCCAAGACCTCGGAGACGTCCGTCACGGGCGGCGACAACGAAAAGCCCAAGGCTCCTGTCCCCCTGAGGATTCAGGCGGCCCAGGAGTACGCCCCGGACGGATCCCCCCAGAACGCGGGGAATGTGGGAGCGACGCACGACGGCGACAGCACCACCTACTGGCGGACCAAGAGCTACTTCGACGGACCGGAGTTCGCTCCGTCGGTGAAGCAGGGTGTGGGCATCGTCTTCGACCTGGGTGCGGAAAAGGACGTCTCCAGCGCGTCCATAGCGTTGCGCTACGGCGGAGATCACACCACGATCAGCCTCTACGCAGCCGATTCCCTGTCCCCGTCCGGCCCGGTGAGCTCCATGACGCAGATCGCCTCCGGACAGACCAGCGGATCGGCACTGAAGTTGACGGCCAAGAAGCCGGTGGCGAGCCGCTATGTCCTGCTCTGGATGACCGCGATGCCGTACTCGTCGAAGGACGAGTTCAGCGGCACCGGTTACAAGCAAGGCGTCACGGACGTCACGTTCACCGGCTGACAGAAGCGGGGAGGGGGCTCACCGTTGGACGACGCCACACTCGGCGACGCGAGCGACCAGGATCTGCTGGCCCGCCATGTCTCCGGTGACCCCGACGCCTTCGGCGAGCTCGTGCGGCGCCACCGCGACCGGCTGTGGGCGGTGGCGCTGCGCACGCTGGGAGACAGGGAGGAGGCTGCGGACGCGGTCCAGGACGCTCTCGTTTCCGCCTTCCGCGCCGCGCACACCTTCCGCGGCCAGTCCGCTGTCACCACGTGGCTGCACCGCATCACCGTGAACGCCTGCCTCGACCGCGCCCGCAAGGCGGCATCCCGCAAGACCTCTCCGGTCGACGACACGGAGCGCCTGGAACAGCTGCTGGAGCCTCACGAGTCCGCCGAAGCTCCAGCCGAGCGCCAGGACCTCCATCGCCAGCTCCTGGCCGCGCTGGCCACCCTGCCACCGGACCAGCGAGCCGCGCTCGTCCTGGTGGACATGCAGGGATACCCCGTCGCGGAAGCCGCACGGGTCCTCGACGTACCCACCGGGACGATCAAGAGCCGGTGCGCCCGGGGCCGCGCCCGGCTGCTGCCCATGCTCACCCACCTCCGTGCGGAGCGCGGGGATAACCCCGACGTCAGCGGGGGAAGGAACCGGACGCCGGGGACATCCGTCCCACCGGAGTCGGGAGCACGAGACACAGGGCCGAACGGGCCTGCGGCTGTGAAGGGTGGAGGTGGGCGCGCGTGACATCCTCGACCGACAGGGCCGGCACAACACAGCACCCGGATGTCTCGGAGATCTCCGACCTCACCGAAGGTCTCCTTTCCCCCTCCCGTGCCGCTGAGATCCGCCGTCACCTCGACGACTGCTCCCTGTGCGCAGATGTCCGCAGCTCACTCGAAGAGATCCGCGGCTTGCTGGGGACGCTGCCGGGCGGCGGTCGGATGCCGGTCGACATCGCCGGCCGGATCGACGCCGCCCTCGCTGCCGAGGCGCTCCTGGCCGCCGGCGCCCCCTCCGATCCCGCGAATGTTTCACGTGAAACAGCGCCGCCCCCGTCTCCGGCTGAGGCGACCGCCCCCGCCGCCGACCGCCCCGCAGGCCACTCGCGTGCCGCGACCGGCCCCGGCCGTAACCGTCGGACCCGCCGTCGGCGTGTGGCCGTGTTCGGCGCCGTGTTCGGCGCTGCCGCCGTCGGGGTCAGCGTCATGCTCCTCCAGTCGGTGCAGACGCAATCGGGGAGCGACTCCAGCACCAAGGAGGCCAGCGTCAGCGCCGACACCGGGGAGTTCTCCGGGGCGCCCATCCAGGACCGCGTGCACACGCTGCTCGCTGCGGACACCCATGCCGAGCCGAGGATCGAGAAGGTGCCGCCGCTCGACACCGAGTCCTCCACCGTCTCGCCCAAGAGCTCACCCGAGACCTCGGTGCCGGCGTGCATCCAGCAGGGGACCGGCCGGTCCGATCGCCCCCTCGCCTTCGAGCAGGGCCGCTATGCGGGGGTCGACGCCTACCTCGTCGTGATGGCGCATCCCACCGACGAGACGCGGGTGCAGGCGTACGTCGTCGATGCCGCCTGCGTCGGCAGGGCAGCCGCCGGACCGGGAAACCTGCTGCATTCGGAGACCTACCCTCGCAACTGAGACCTTGCCTGTGCCGCTCCGACGCCCCGGGAATGCAAGCCCCGTAGGATCCGTTGGGTGGGGTGAGATCCTGTAACCCGCCCCCGTAGGCAGTAGGCAGTCTGCAGAGACGAGGAAGAAACCCGTGAGCGACGTCCGTAACGTGATCATCATCGGCTCCGGGCCCGCGGGCTACACGGCCGCGCTCTACACCGCGCGCGCGTCGTTGCAGCCGCTGGTGTTCGAGGGGGCCGTCACCGCCGGTGGCGCGCTGATGAACACGACCGATGTGGAGAACTTCCCCGGCTTCCGCGACGGCATCATGGGTCCGGACCTGATGGACAACATGCGCGCCCAGGCCGAGCGCTTCGGCGCCGAGCTCGTCCCCGACGATGTCGTGGCCGTCGACCTCACCGGCGAGATCAAGACCGTCACCGACACCGCCGGAACCGTGCACCGCGCGAAGGCCGTGATCGTCACCACCGGCTCGCAGCACCGCAAGCTGGGCCTGCCGAAGGAGGACGCCCTCTCCGGACGCGGCGTCTCCTGGTGCGCCACCTGTGACGGGTTCTTCTTCAAGGACCAGGACATCGCCGTCATCGGTGGTGGCGACACCGCCATGGAGGAGGCCACCTTCCTCTCCCGCTTCGCCAAGTCCGTCACGATCGTCCACCGCCGTGACACGCTGCGCGCCTCCAAGGCGATGCAGGAGCGCGCCTTCGCCGACCCGAAGATCTCCTTCGCCTGGGACAGCGAAGTCGCGGAGATCCACGGGGACCAGAAGCTTTCCGGTCTGACCCTGCGCAACACCAAGACGGGTGAGACCTCGCAGCTCGCCGTCACCGGCCTGTTCATCGCCGTGGGTCACGACCCCCGTACCGAGCTCTTCAAGGGCCAGCTCGAGCTCGACGACGAGGGCTACCTCCAGGTCGACGCGCCGTCCACGCGCACCAACCTGCCCGGTGTCTTCGGCGCCGGTGACGTCGTCGACCACACCTACCGTCAGGCCATCACGGCCGCCGGCACCGGCTGCTCCGCCGCCCTGGACGCCGAGCGCTTCCTCGCCGCCCTCTCGGACAGCGAGAAGGTCGCCGAGCCCGAGAAGACCCCTGTGGTCTGACCCTCGCACCGCACTCCCCTACACCCCGCAAAAAGAAGTAAGGAGGACGCCGTGGCCGGCGACCTGAAGAACGTGACCGACGACTCCTTCGAAGAGGACGTCCTCAAGAGCGACAAGCCCGTCCTGGTGGACTTCTGGGCTGCCTGGTGCGGCCCCTGCCGCCAGATCGCGCCGTCCCTCGAGGCCATCGCGGCCGAGCACGGCGACAAGATCCAGGTCGTGAAGCTCAACATCGACGAGAACCCGGCCACCGCTGCGAAGTACGGCGTCATGTCCATCCCGACGCTGAACGTCTACCAGAACGGTGAGGTCGCCAAGACCATCGTCGGGGCCAAGCCGAAGGCCGCAATCGTCCGCGACCTCGAGAGCTTCCTCGGCGAGTAGTCGTCGCCTCGTCGTTTCACGTGAAACATCGAAATGGGCTCACCCCCGACGGGGGTGAGCCCATTCTCGTGTCGGCCTCACAGCGGCCGGAGCGCCGGCTCCTTCTGCACCGCGCCCAACAGCCGATCGAGGGCCAGCTCCACGTCTTCCTTCCAGGAGAGCGTCGTCCGCAGCTCGAGCCGTAGCCGGGGGTGCGTCGGATGCGGACGCACCGTCTTGAACCCCACCGCGAGCAGATGGTCGGCCGGCAGGACGCACGCGGGCCCCTTCCACCGCGCATCGCCGAACGCCTCGATGGCCCGGAATCCCCGCCGCAACAGGTCCTTGGCGACGGTCTGGACGATCACCCGCCCCAGTCCCTGTCCCTGATACCCGGGCATGACCCAGGCGGTGATGAGCTGCACGGCGTCCGCGGAGACGGGACTCGTGGGAAAGGCCATCGACCGGGGCACATAAGCCGGCGGTGCGTAGAGAACGAAACCGACCGGAGCGTCGTCGACATAGACGACACGGCCGCACGAGCCCCAGTCGAGAAGGACCGCCGAAATCCAGGCCTCCTTCTCGAGCTGCGGAGTCCCCGCCTTTACCGCTGCTTCGCCGCTGACCGGGTCAAGCTCCCAGAAGACACACGAACGACAGCGCTGGGGAAGGTCCGAAAGGTTGTCGAGCGTGAGCGGTACGAGTCGGCGCCCCATGGAGACTCACCCTCTCTTCCCTGATCTGCCGCGCTCCGCGCGGCTGCCAGCGCGCTCCTCTCCCGAAGCAGGCTGCTGACGAATCCGCCTACTGCCCCAAGTCCCAAACCGGCTGTCACCAGTTGGCTGCGGCTCACCGCTCGCATGGCCCCCGCCCTCCCTCTGAGGTGGCTCAAGGTGGATGCGTCATACCAGAACGCATCGTATCCACCCAGCCCCGACACGGATACCGCAATACGGCAAGAGGCGGGTCGTGTCTCGTGAAACCGAACACGACCCGCCCTTGGCGGCAGTGGGGATCGAAGAGCCTCAGGCGTCCTCGTCCTCGGCGAGTTCCTCACCGAGCCCCTTCTCCAGCACGCGGCCCTCTCCGGGGGCCAGGGTGCCGAGGATCCTCTCGAGGTCGTCTATCGACGCGAACTCGACGACGATCTTTCCCTTCTTCAGCCCGAGGTCGACCTTCACCCGCGTCTCGAAGCGGTCCGAGAGTCGGGAGGCGAGATCGGTGAGCGCCGGGGACAGCCGGGACCCGGCTCGCGGGCTCTTGGCCTTGGGCGTGCTCTTGGGACCGGAGTTGAGCAGAGTGACGATCTCCTCGACCGCCCGTACCGAGAGGCCCTCGGCCACGATGCGGTGGGCCAGCCTGTCCTGCTCCTCCGAGTCGTCCACGGAGAGCAGCGCCCGCGCGTGCCCCGCGGAGAGGACGCCGGCAGCGACCCTGCGCTGCACGGGCGGTGAGAGCTTGAGAAGGCGCAGCGTGTTGGAAACCTGCGGACGCGAGCGCCCGATGCGGTCGGCCAACTGGTCATGGGTGCAGTCGAAGTCCTTGAGAAGCTGGTCGTAGGCAGCCGCCTCTTCCAGCGGGTTCAACTGTGCCCGGTGGAGGTTCTCCAGCAGGGCGTCCAGGAGAAGCTTCTCGTCCTCGGTGTGCCGGACGATCGCAGGGATCCGCTCCAGACCGGCCTCGCGGCACGCCCGCCAGCGTCGCTCGCCCATGATGAGCTCGTAGCGGTCCGGACCCAACTGCCGTACGACGACGGGCTGGAGCAGGCCGACCTCCTTGATGGAGGTGATCAGCTCGGCGAGAGCGTCCTCGTCGAAGACCTCACGCGGCTGTCGCGGATTGGGGGTGATCGCACCGAGCGGCACCTCCGCGAAATGCGCTCCTGCCGGCTCGCTCGGCTGCGGTGCGGCGTCAATGTCCACGGCGGAAGCGATACCGTCCGGCGCGGTGGCGGCCGCGGGGAGGGTGGCGACCTTGGCCGCCGCCACCCCACGGTCTGTGGTCAGCACCGGAACCGCCGCCGGAGAGGGCGCGGCACCCGCCGAGGGGGGCGCCTGCTGCTCCTGGGGAGCCGCGGGGATCAGCGCACCGAGCCCACGCCCCAATCCTCTACGTCGCTCGCTCACTGGATCCCCTCCGACACATTCTGCTGATTGTTCTGAGCCGCGTGGGCGTGCTGCGGGTCGTAGTGGACCCCCACGCCACGGAGCGCGATCTCCCGGGCGGCTTCAAGGTACGACAGGGAACCGCTGGAACCCGGATCGTAGGTCAGGACTGTCTGTCCGTAGCTCGGAGCCTCTGAGATGCGCACCGACCGGGGGATGCTCGTCCGCAGGACCTCATCCCCGAAGTGGCTGCGCACCTCGTCCGCCACCTGGGAGGCGAGCCGCGTGCGGCCGTCGTACATGGTGAGCAGGATCGTCGATACATGAAGCGAGGGATTGAGGTGTCCTCGCACCAGATCGACGTTCCGCAGCAACTGGCCCAGCCCCTCCAGCGCGTAGTACTCGCACTGGATGGGGATGAGAACCTCCGCACCCGCGACGAGTGCATTGACGGTCAGCAGGCCGAGCGACGGCGGGCAGTCGATCAGGATGTAGTCCAGCGGCTGCTCGTACGCCTGGATGGCGCGCTGAAGTCTGCTCTCCCGCGCCACCAGCGACACCAGCTCGATCTCCGCACCGGCGAGATCGATGGTGGCGGGAGCGCAGAAGAGTCCTTCGACGTCGGGGACGGGCTGGACCACCTCGGCGAGGGGCCTGCTCTCCACCAGGACGTCATAAATCGAGGGAACTTCCGCATGGTGATCGATTCCCAGCGCCGTGGAGGCGTTGCCCTGGGGATCGAGGTCCACCACCAGAACGCGCGCACCGTGCAGGGCGAGCGAGGCGGCGAGGTTGACCGTGGTGGTGGTCTTCCCTACGCCGCCCTTCTGATTGGCGACAACCATGACGCGTGTCTGCTCAGGTCGGGGCAGCCCCTCACCGGCACGCCCCAGCGCCTCCACAGCCAGCTGAGCAGCACGGCCGATGGGGGTGTCGTCCATGGGCGGCGGTGTTTCACGTGAAACATCCTCCCCCGGGGACTCGGTACGGGGACCGGGGACCGGATCGGTCATCGGTCCCGCGATGTTGGCGTCGGACCGCACGGATTCACTCTCCTCGACTTCAGGCTCGCGATGAGGAGAGCCTGCCATGCTTTCGGGGTCGTGAACCAGCGAGGCCCGTGGTTCTGTGGAGGAATCCACCTCTGTGGACAACTCGATAGCCCTCACGAGGGGCTTGCGACCCCTCGTCGGCGCGGCAGCACGGCCGCGGCTG
This sequence comes from Streptomyces sp. PKU-EA00015, assembly GCF_013387495.1. Lineage (GTDB taxonomy): Bacteria > Actinomycetota > Actinomycetes > Streptomycetales > Streptomycetaceae > Streptomyces. The sequence continues at coordinate 108,826 of NZ_JABZEE010000011.1, forward strand.
ATGATTCCCTGCAGCAGTGAGCGACGTTTCACGTGAAACACGATGCCTGCGCCGCATCACCGAACCGGGACGACACTCCGAAATGCGTACGTATGGAAGCTTGTATGGCTCAGCGTGCTGAGGGTCAGCGACGACGACGAGTTCGGCTCGTCCTTGCGGCCTTCGCGCGCTTGGCGGCGAACCTCACACCGCCCGGACTTTCACCCACCTCGACCCGTACGACGGTGGACAACGGGTCGACGATGCCTTCGCCGACATGGAGGACCGAGGTCTCCACGACTCCGAGCTTGCTCAGCGCAGCCCGGGCGCTCTGGATCTCCTCCTCGGCGGTGTCGCCCTTGAGCGCCAGCATCTCGCCGTAGGGACGGAGCAGAGGGACGCCCCAGCCCGCCAGGCGGTCCAGCGGTGCCACGGCTCGTGCCGTCACCACATGCACCGGAGGAACCTTCCCCAGCATCTCCTCGGCCCGGCCCCTGACCACGGTCACATGGTCCAGGCCCAGCAGTTCGACGACCTCCTGCAGAAAGTTCGTACGCCGCAGCAAGGGTTCGAGAAGGGTGATCTTGAGGTCCGGCCGGACGAGGGCGAGCGGGATGCCCGGCAGACCGGCACCCGAGCCGACGTCGCACACCGTCACCCCCTCCGGGACGACCTCGGAGAGGACAGCGCAGTTCAGCAGGTGACGCTCCCACAACCGGGGAACCTCACGCGGGCCGATCAGACCGCGCTTGACCCCGGCATCCGCGAGCAGCTCCGCATACCGCACGGCCTCCGGAAAAAGCTCTCCGAACACCGTCCGCGCCGCCTCGGGCGCCTGGGGAAGCTCCGCTGCCTCCGTCACGGGAACCGTCCTTCCGTACCGCACTGCCGCACAGGGCTGTGGTGGCTGACTATCAGGCTGACAAAGATCGGCCCCGCCTGCGAACAGACGGGGCCGAGGGAACACGTGGGTCAGGCAGGGAGTACGACGACGAAGCGCTGGGGCTCCTCGCCCTCGGACTCGCTGCGCAGGCCGGCGGCCGCGACCGCGTCGTGGACGACCTTGCGCTCGAAGGGCGTCATGGGGTCGAGCTTCACCGGCTGGCCGGTGGTCTTGACCTCGTTGGCCGCCTTGGCGCCGAGCTCGGCCAGCTCGGTGCGCTTCTTCGCACGGAATCCGGCGATGTCGAGCATGAGACGGCTGCGGTCACCGGTCTCACGGTGCACAGCCAGGCGCGTCAGCTCCTGGAGGGCCTCGAGGACTTCGCCGTCCCGGCCCACGAGCTTCTGCAGATCCCGGCTGCCCGCGTCACTGATGATCGAGACCGCGGCGCGGTCCGCCTCGACGTCCATGTCGATGTCACCGTCGAGGTCGGCGATGTCGAGCAGGCCCTCGAGGTAATCAGCCGCGATCTCCCCTTCCTGCTCGAGGCGGGTCAGGGTGTCGCCACCCTCGGCGGCGGCGGAGATGGTGCCTTCCGTCACGGATGGACTCCTTCTTACTTCTTGGACGACGGGTGCTTGGGGCGCTGCTGGCCCTTGCGCTGCCCGGACTTTGCCTGTCCGGGCTTGGTCTGGCGGGATCCGGTGGCCTTGCCACCGCCGGCCTTGGGCTGGACGCCCTCGGCGGGCTCGTCCTTCTGCAGCGACGTCTTGGACACGGAGTCGGCCGGGCCTTCCTCGCCCTTGGCCGCACCCACGGTGCCGGTGGCGGACTGACGCCGCGCCTTGCTCTGCCGCTTGGGCTGCTGGCGCCGCTGGGCGCCGCCGCCCTCGGCCTCGGCCACCGCCGTCTCGCTCTTCGTCACGGTGCCGTCCGCCTGGGCGGCCAGGCCGGCCTTGGCCAGCCCGGTGATGAACCGGCGCTCGTTCTCGTTGCGGTCCGACCCCTTGGCCACGATCGCCTGGACGACCGAACGCTTGCGGCGCGAGCGGACCTCGCCGTGCGCGACGACGCCCTTGAGGAGGCGCTGCAGGTAGTGGTCCTGCGCCTTGCTGCCCGGCGTCGGGTTCTGGTTGATGACGTACATCTGCTGGCCCATGGTCCACACGTTGGTGGTCAGCCAGTAGACGAGGACACCGACCGGGAAGTTGATGCCCATGACGGCGAAGATCACCGGGAAGATGTACATCAGCATCTTCTGCTGCTGCATGTACGGCGTCTTGACGGTGAGGTCGACGTTCTTCTGCATCAGCTGGCGCTGCGTGTAGAACTGCGACGCCGACATCATGATGATCATGATCGCGGTGACGATGCGGACGTCGGTGAGGGAGGCGTTGAGTGCCTCGACCTTGGCCGGGTCGTCCATGAACTTCGCAGCGATCGGAGCTCCGAAGATGTGCGCCTCACGCGCACTGTTCACGAGGCTCTGGTTGAGGACACCGATCTCGTCACCCGAGGCGATCTTGCTGAGCACGTGGTACAGAGCGAAGAAGAACGGCGACTGCGCGAGGATGGGCAGGCACGAGGAGAGGGGGTTGGTCCCCGTCTCCTTGTACAGCTTCATCATCTCTTCGGACTGACGCTGTCGGTCGTTCTTGTAGCGCTCCTGGATCGCCTTCATCTTCGGCTGGAGCGCCTGCATGTTCCGGGTCGACTTGATCTGCTTCACGAAGAGCGGGATCAGGCAGATCCGGATGAGGATCACCAGCGACACGATGGACAGTCCCCAGGCCCAGCCCGTGTCCGGGCCGAAGATCGCCCCGTAGAGCTTGTGGAACTGGACGATGATCCACGAGACAGGTGTGGTGATAAAACTGAAGAGACTGGCAATCGTGTCCACTAATCAGGCTCCTTGAGCATTGGGCGAGGTCTCTGCGGCCGGGCTCGGGGTTCCGGGGGCCGACCCCGGGGCAGGCACATCAGCGGCGGAGTGCCCGCCCTTGCTGCCGCGCAAGGCATCGCGCAGCATTTCGTGCCACCGTGGACGCTTGCGCGGGGGCACATGATCCACGCCGCCCGGCGACCACGGATTGCACCGCAGGATCCGCCAGGCGGTCAGGGCCGTGCCTTTCACCGCACCGTGCCGGTCGATGGCCGTAAATCCATAGTGGGAACACGACGGGTAGTACCTGCAGACAGGTCCCAGCAGCGGGCTGATCGTCCACTGATAGATCTTGATCAGTGCCAGCAGTGGGTACTTCATCGCGCGCCCCCTCCCAGCAGCCGCTGCAGGGCGGCGTCCAGGTCTCGGGCCAGCTGTGCATGTTCGGCGTCGCCCGCACCGGGCAGCGCCCGTACGACCACCAGGCTACCGGGGGGCAGCTCGGAGAGCCGATCGCGTATGAGGTGGCGCAGTCTCCGCTTGACCTTGTTGCGTACGACGGCACCGCCCACGGCCTTGCTCACGACGAAACCCGCACACGTCGGGGGAGCGCTCTCCCCAGGCGCGTGCGGGTCCGTTGCACCGCTGCGTAGATGGACGACGAGAAGCGGGCGTCCGGCCCGGCGTCCTCGGCGTACCGCAGTCGCGAAGTCCTCGCGCCGCCTCAGCCGATTCTCGGAAGGCAGCACGTCATGACCTGTACGCGATCAGGCGGACAGGTTGGCGCGACCCTTGCTGCGACGGTTCGCCAGGATGGCGCGACCGGCACGGGTACGCATGCGCAGGCGGAAACCGTGGGTCTTCGCACGACGACGGTTGTTCGGCTGGAAGGTGCGCTTGCTCACTCGGGGGCTCCAGAAATGATTCGTTGATGGCGGGACATCGCCTGGCTGTCACCGTGCGCCCACGAGTAGCTCGCGATTACGCCCGAGTGCACCGCTTCACAATCACAGACCGTGATCTTTGCCCATCGGAGGCAGGCGGCAGCAGCCATCGACAACTCGACCTGGTTACGGTACGCGCGGCTACGCCATCCGGTCAAACCAGGTCGTTGGCGGCCCCCGCTGTACACAGGCTGTGGACAACAACTTGAACCGCATGGCTCGGCCTGACTACCGTGGCTGAACTCGGATTCCTTTCCTGCCTGTCTTCCCATCCCGTCCCGAGAACCACATATTCGTGGGACCTGTGAGAGAGCGTGCTTCGTGGCTGACGTACCTGCCGATCTTGCCGCAGTGTGGCCACGAGTCCTGGACCAGCTCCTCGATGAGGGCCAGCAGGGCGTCGAGCCCAAGGACAAGCAGTGGATCGAACGCTGCCAGCCCCTCGCGCTCGTCGCCGACACCGCGCTGCTCGCCGTCCCCAATGAGTGGGGCAAGCGGGTGCTCGAGGGCCGCCTCGCCCCGCTGATCAGCGAGACGCTGAGCCGCGAGTGCGGCCGTCCGATCCGGATCGCGATCACCGTCGACGACTCCGTGGGTGAGCCGGCCGCCCCCCAGGCACCGCACGCGCACCAGCAGCCGCGCTACCAAGGGCCTCAGCGCGACGATTCCCGCCCGACCGACGCGTACGACGGCCCTCGCCAGGGCGGTGACGCCTACGAGACCGGGCGCCAGAGCGACCCCTACGACGGCGGCTACGGCCACCGCCCGTCCCCCGACGACGGCCTGCCGGACGTGCGCCCGTCGTACCCCGAGTACCAGCAGCAGCGCCCCGAGCCCGGCGCCTGGCCGCGTACCCAGGAGGACCTCTCCTGGCAGCAGCCGCGCCTCGGCGGCTTCCAGGAGCGCGACCCGTACGCCTCCGCCCCGCCGAGCCGGCCCCAGCACGACTACCGGCAGCCGCCGGAGCGCCAGCAGTACGACCCGCGTGCCGAACGCCAGCTGCCCGAGCCGCAGGCCCCGCACCGCGGCGGCCCCCCGGGCGCGCCCGGACCGCTCGGCGCCAAGCCCGCGCCCGCTCCCGGTCCCGGCGAACCGCACGCCCGCCTGAACCCCAAGTACCTCTTCGACACGTTCGTCATCGGCGCGTCCAACCGCTTCGCACACGCCGCTGCCGTCGCGGTCGCCGAGGCGCCGGCCAAGGCGTACAACCCCCTGTTCATCTATGGGGAGTCGGGGCTCGGCAAGACGCACCTGCTGCACGCCATCGGGCACTACGCGCGCAGCCTCTATCCCGGCACCCGCGTGCGGTACGTGAGCTCCGAGGAGTTCACCAACGAGTTCATCAACTCGATCCGCGACGGCAAGGGCGACACCTTCCGCAAGCGCTATCGCGACGTGGACATCCTCCTGGTCGACGACATCCAGTTCCTCGCGAGCAAGGAGTCGACGCAGGAGGAGTTCTTCCACACCTTCAATACGCTGCACAACGCCAACAAGCAGATCGTGCTGTCCTCGGACCGGCCGCCCAAGCAGCTGATGACGCTGGAGGACCGGCTGCGGAACCGTTTCGAGTGGGGACTGACCACCGACGTGCAGCCGCCCGAGCTGGAGACGCGTATCGCGATCCTGCGCAAGAAGGCCGTGCAGGAGCAGCTCAACGCCCCGCCGGAGGTACTGGAGTTCATCGCGTCCCGCATCTCCCGGAACATCCGTGAGCTCGAAGGCGCGCTGATCCGGGTCACCGCGTTCGCCTCGCTCAACCGTCAGCCGGTGGACCTCGGTCTCACCGAGATCGTGCTCAAGGACCTGATCCCAGGCGGCGAGGACGCCGCTCCCGAGATCACCGCGACCGCGATCATGGCGGCCACGGCCGACTACTTCGGCCTCACGGTGGAGGATCTGTGCGGATCCTCGCGCAGCCGCGTGCTGGTGACGGCACGCCAGATCGCGATGTACCTGTGCAGGGAGCTCACGGATCTGTCGCTGCCGAAGATCGGCGCGCAGTTCGGCGGACGCGACCACACGACCGTGATGCACGCGGACCGCAAGATCCGCGCGCTGATGGCGGAGCGGCGGTCGATCTACAACCAGGTCACCGAGCTCACCAACCGCATCAAGAACGGCTGACCCAGCCGCCGGCACGGCCCGAGAAGGCGCCCACGGGAGGAGATCCCGGGGCGCCTTCTCGGCGTTCCAGGGGCCTCTCGCGGAGCGCCGGGGCCGCTCGGCAGGCCGCCGTGCCGTCCTGTCACGGGACGGCTGTGTTCGAATACGTCCCGACCGGTGCCCGTTCTCCACAGGAGTGGGGACGATCTTCCGTCCACAGCCTGGGGACCGGGAAGTTGTCCAGATACAGTCCACAGGACCGCCTGTGGAGGCACTGCAGGGCCAGCTCAGCCGGGTGTGGATTTGTGGCCGGACGTCCTCCACAGTCTGTGGACAGCCGAATCGTCCACAGACCTTGATCCATGTTGTCCACCGGCAGCCCACAGGCAGGGCCTCGTTGCCCACAGCTTTTCCCCACCCCTGTCCACTGTTCGGCAACGCGACATCCCCGCTCACCGGGTCGAGTGAAAGGCATCACACCAAGGTGGTCGGTTGGCCTGTGGGGAACGTGGGTAAAGCTGGGGACGGCACTGGGGAGAAGTCCCTGTGGGCTGTGCATCGGGTGTGCAGAACTTTCGCGTGTCCACAGAAGCACCCGGTTGTCCACCGGTGCCGCCCACAGGCGCAGTGGACAAAAAACGGGCACTGACCTGCGCAGAAGGCGTTATCCACGGTTTCCACAGGCCCTACTACTACTCCCACTCAGAGTTACCGGGAAATTCGCTTGGAAGAGGGGCCTGTGCACAACTCGAGCCCGGAGCGCCCGGTACCTCTTGGCACGACTTGACCCCGACCCGCACCAGCTGTCGGCGCCGTGCGTCAGACTGGTCTCCGGCATCAAGCCGACGACGAAGGCCAGCAGGGCGAGCCAGCAACAGCAGGAGGCGGTTCCGGTGAAGATCCGGGTGGAGCGCGATGTACTCGCGGAGGCGGTGGCCTGGGTGGCCCGCAGCCTTCCGGCCCGTCCGCCGGCGCCCGTACTCGCAGGCCTTCTTCTGAAGGCGGAGGACGGCGCCCTCAGCTTCTCCAGCTTCGACTACGAGGTCTCGGCCCGCGTCTCGGTGGAGGCCGAGATCGACGAGGACGGCACCGTGCTCGTCTCCGGCCGCCTGCTCGCCGACATCTGCCGCGCACTGCCCAACCGGCCGGTGGAGATTTCCACAGACGGTGTACGGGCGACCGTGGTCTGCGGCTCCTCGCGGTTCACCCTCCACACCCTGCCGGTGGAGGAGTACCCGGCGCTCCCGCAGATGCCGACCGCGACCGGCACCGTGCCCGGTGAGGTCTTCGCCTCCGCCGCCGCCCAGGTCGCCATCGCCGCCGGCCGCGACGACACCCTTCCCGTCCTGACCGGTGTGCGGATCGAGATCGAGGGCGACACCGTCACCCTGGCTTCCACCGACCGCTACCGCTTCGCGGTCCGGGAGTTCCTGTGGAAGCCCGAGAGCCCTGACGCCTCCGCGGTGGCCCTGGTGCCCGCCAAGACGCTGCTCGACACCGCCAAGGCGCTGACCAGCGGTGACACGGTCACTCTGGCGTTGTCCGGCTCCGGTGCCGGTGAGGGTCTGATCGGTTTCGAGGGCGCCGGGCGGCGGACGACGACCCGTCTGCTCGAAGGCGACCTGCCGAAGTACCGCACGCTGTTCCCGACCGAGTTCAACTCGGTGGCCGTCATCGAGACCGCGCCGTTCGTCGAGGCCGTCAAGCGTGTCGCCCTGGTCGCCGAGCGGAACACCCCGGTGCGTCTCAGCTTCGAGCAGGGCGTGCTGATCCTGGAGGCCGGCTCCAGCGACGACGCACAGGCTGTGGAGCGCGTGGACGCGCAGCTGGAGGGCGACGACATCTCGATCGCCTTCAACCCGACCTTCCTGCTGGACGGTCTGAGCGCGATCGACTCCCCGGTCGCCCAGCTGTCCTTCACGACCTCTACCAAGCCCGCGCTGCTGAGCGGCAAGCCGGCCGTGGACGCGGAGGCGGACGAGGCGTACAAGTACCTGATCATGCCGGTGCGACTGAGCGGCTGATCAGCGGCTTTTGAGCGCCTGACCCCACAGGTGTGCAGCCGCGTCCGGGCGTAGTCTCGGACGCGGGTAGGAAACGGCACACAACGATTGAGGAATCTCTGATGGAGCTCGGTCTCGTCGGCCTCGGCAAGATGGGCGGCAACATGCGTGAGCGCATTCGCCGCGCAGGCCACACCGTCATCGGCTACGACCGCAACCCGGACCTCGCGGATGTCCACAGCCTCGAGGAGCTTGTGAACAAGCTCAAGGGCCCGCGCGTCGTCTGGGTCATGGTCCCGGCGGGCGCCGCGACCCAGTCCACGATCGACGAGCTGGCGGAGCTGCTGTCCCCCGGCGACATCGTCGTCGACGGCGGCAACTCCCGCTGGACCGACGACGAGAAGCACGCCGAGGAGCTGGCCGCCAAGGACATCGGCTTCGTCGACTGCGGTGTATCCGGCGGTGTCTGGGGCCTGGAGAACGGCTACGCGCTGATGTACGGCGGCGACGCCGAGCACGTGGCGAAGGTCCAGCCGATCTTCGACGCGCTCAAGCCCGAGGGCGAGTTCGGCTCGGTCCACGCGGGCAAGGTCGGTGCCGGGCACTTCGCCAAGATGGTCCACAACGGCATCGAGTACGCCATGATGCAGGCCTACGCCGAGGGCTGGGAGCTGCTGGAGAAGGTCGACTCCGTCACCGATGTGCGCGAGGTCTTCCGCTCCTGGCAGGAGGGCACAGTCATCCGTTCCTGGCTGCTCGACCTCGCGGTCAACGCCCTGGACGAGGACGAGCACCTGGAGAAGCTGCGCGGTTTCGCGCAGGACTCCGGCGAGGGCCGCTGGACCGTCGAGGCCGCGATCGACAACGCCGTGCCGCTGCCGGCGATCACCGCGTCGCTGTTCGCGCGGTTCGCGTCCCGTCAGGACGACTCCCCGCAGATGAAGATGATCGCCGCACTGCGCAACCAGTTCGGCGGCCACGCGGTGGAGAGCAAGAAGTAATCCACAGGCTGTGCACCGCCATGCACAGCCTCGCCGGGGGAAGGTCGGCGCCACACCATGCACGTCACGCATCTGTCGCTGGCCGACTTCCGCTCGTACGCCCGGGTCGAGGTCCCTCTCGATCCGGGCGTCTCCGCTTTCGTGGGGGCGAACGGCCAGGGCAAGACCAATCTCGTCGAGGCCGTCGGCTATCTGGCGACGCTGTCCAGCCATCGGGTGTCCTCGGACGCTCCGCTGGTGCGGATGGGGGCCGACCGTGCGGTGATCCGCGCCGCCGTCACCCAGGGCGAGCGCTCCCAGCTGGTCGAGCTCGAGCTCAACCCGGGCAAGGCGAACCGTGCCCGTATCAACAGGTCCTCGCAGGTCAGGCCGCGTGACGTGCTCGGGATCGTACGCACGGTCCTGTTCGCGCCGGAGGACCTCGCGCTGGTCAAGGGCGATCCCGGTGAACGCCGGCGCTTCCTCGACGAGCTCGTCACGGCCCGCTCGCCCCGCATGGCCGGGGTGCGCTCGGACTACGACCGCGTGCTCAAGCAGCGCAACACCCTCCTGAAGTCGGCCGCGATGGCGCGCCGGCACGGCGGGCGTTCCATGGACATGTCCACGCTGGACGTATGGGACCAGCACCTGGCCCGGGCCGGCGCCGAGGTGCTGGCCAGACGGCTCGACCTGATAAGCGCCCTCCAGCCCCTGACGGACAAGGCGTACGAGGCACTCGCCCCGGGCGGCGGTCCGATCGCCCTGGAGTACCGTTCCTCCTCCGCTCCCGCGGGCACCGAGCATGCCGGGCCCGTGACACGCGAGGAGCTGTACGAGCAGCTGATGGGCGCGCTGGCCGAGGCTCGCAAGCAGGAGATCGAGCGGGGTGTGACCCTGATCGGCCCGCACCGTGACGACCTGCTGCTCAAGCTGGGACAGCTCCCGGCGAAGGGGTACGCGAGCCATGGCGAGTCCTGGTCGTACGCGCTGGCGCTGCGGCTGGCCTCCTACGACCTGCTGCGTGCCGAGGGCAACGAGCCGGTGCTCGTACTCGACGACGTGTTCGCCGAGCTGGACGCACGGCGCAGGGAGCGCCTGGCGGAGCTGGTGGCCCCTGGTGAACAGGTGCTGGTGACGGCCGCGGTGGACGACGACGTCCCGCACGTGCTGGCGGGTGCCCGGTACGCGGTGGCGGACGGTCAGGTGGAGCGCGTATGAGCGAGGACGAGATCCCGTCGGCCGCCCGGGTTCCCGAGTCCTCGGGTGTCGACCTGGCACGCGTCGCGCTGCGCGCGGCCAAGGAGCAGGCGAAGGCCAAGGGCGCGGCCGCACAGCAGAAGAAGCAGGCCAGGCGCGGCGGTGGGCTGCGCTCCGGTGCGCGGGCGGACGGTCGCGATCCGCTGCCGCTGGGCGCGGCGATCAACCGGCTGATCACCGAACGGGGCTGGGAGACCCCGGCCGCGGTGGGCGGTGTGATGGGCCGCTGGCCGCAGATCGTCGGCGAGGACCTGGCCAGGCACTGCGTACCGCTGCGCTACGACGAGGACCCGGACGAGCGCGTGCTGACGGTCCAGTGCGACTCCACGGCGTGGGCGACGCAGCTGCGGCTGCTGGCTCCGCGGCTGGTGGCGCGGCTGAACGAGGATCTGGGGCACGGCACGGTCCGGGTGATCAAGGTGCTGGGCCCCGGCGGGCCGCAGCGCCGGTTCGGTCCGCTGCGGGCGCCGGGAAGCACGGGTCCGGGGGACACGTACGGCTGATCGGCCCCGGTCGCGCGGCTCCGGGACAGGGGAAACCTGGCGGTACGTCCGGGGTGTCCCTCAGGGTAGCCGGAGGTTGACAGCCCGAAGCTCTCAAAGCCCGTGTGAGCCTCTTGGAGCCCCTTCCCGTATATGGGGAGTCGGACGGAGGAGGTTCAGGGCGGCACATGCGGACTCAGCTACCGGCAAACCCCCATTCGTGTCGCCGGTACCGGTAGACTGGTCGACAATCCCGCGCCTCTCGCGGGACACGTCGATTAGATGCCGAACGACGCAGCCGGTCCCGCTAGCCCGGAGAGCGGCTTGTGCTGTGCCAGAAAGGGCGCTTCGTGGCCGATTCCGGCAACCCCAACGAGAACACCCTGTCCACTGCTGCCGGTGGTAACGGCGAGGTCAGCTCCTCGTACGACGCCAGCGCGATCACCGTCCTCGAGGGTCTGGACGCGGTCCGCAAGCGCCCCGGCATGTACATCGGCTCGACCGGTGAGCGTGGACTCCACCACCTCGTCCAAGAGGTCGTCGACAACTCCGTGGACGAGGCCATGGCCGGCCACGCCGACAGCATCGACGTCACGATCCTCGCCGACGGCGGCGTACGCGTCGTCGACAACGGCCGTGGCATCCCGGTGGGCATCCACCCCGTCGAGAAGAAGCCGGCCGTCGAGGTCGTGCTCACCGTGCTGCACGCGGGCGGCAAGTTCGGCGGCGGCGGCTATGCCGTCTCCGGCGGTCTGCACGGCGTGGGTGTCTCCGTGGTGAACGCGCTGTCCTACAAGCTCGCCGTCGAGATCAGGACGGACGGCTACCGCTGGACGCAGGAGTACAAGTCGGGCGTCCCCACGGCTCCGCTGGCCAAGCACGAAGAAGTCTCCGACACCGGCACTGCGGTCACCTTCTGGGCCGACCCGGACGTCTTCGAGACGACCGAGTACTCCTTCGAGACGCTGTCGCGGCGCTTCCAGGAGATGGCCTTCCTCAACAAGGGCCTGACGATCACGCTGACCGACGAGCGCGAGTCCGCGAAGGCGACCATGCGCGCCGACGACGCGGACGCCTCCGCCGAGGCGGTCGAGGAGCAGCCGGCCCGCACCGTGAAGTACTACTACGAAGGCGGCATCGTCGACTTCGTCAAGTACCTCAACAGCCGCAAGGGCGAGCTCATCCACCCCACGGTCATCGACATCGAGGCCGAGGACAAGGAGCGGATGCTCTCGGTCCAGATCGCGATGCAGTGGAACTCGCAGTACACGGAGGGTGTGTACTCCTTCGCGAACACGATCCACACGCACGAGGGCGGTACGCACGAGGAGGGCTTCCGGGCCGCTCTGACGGGTCTGGTCAACCGGTACGCGCGCGACAAGAAGCTGCTGCGCGAGAAGGACGACAACCTGTCCGGCGAGGACGTGCGCGAGGGTCTGACCGCGATCATCTCGGTCAAGCTCGGCGAGCCCCAGTTCGAGGGCCAGACCAAGACCAAGCTGGGCAACACCGAGGCGAAGACCTTCGTGCAGAAGGTCGTCCACGAGCACCTGACCGACTGGTTCGACCGCAACCCCAACGAGGCCGCGGACATCGTCCGCAAGTCGATCCAGGCGGCCACCGCCCGTGTCGCGGCTCGCAAGGCACGCGACCTGACCCGCCGCAAGGGACTGCTGGAGTCGGCGTCGCTGCCGGGCAAGCTGAGCGACTGCCAGTCCAACGACCCCACGAAGTGCGAGATCTTCATCGTCGAGGGTGACTCCGCCGGCGGCTCGGCCAAGTCCGGCCGCAACCCGATGTACCAGGCCATCCTGCCCATCCGAGGCAAGATCCTGAACGTGGAGAAGGCGCGGATCGACAAGATCCTGCAGAACACCGAGGTCCAGGCGCTGATCTCGGCCTTCGGCACCGGGGTCCACGAGGACTTCGACATCGAGAAGCTCCGCTATCACAAGATCATCCTGATGGCGGACGCCGACGTCGACGGCCAGCACATCAACACCCTGCTGCTGACGTTCCTGTTCCGCTTCATGCGGCCGCTGGTCGAGGCCGGCCACGTCTTCCTCTCCCGCCCCCCGCTGTACAAGATCAAGTGGGGCCGGGACGACTTCGAGTACGCGTACTCCGACCGCGAGCGCGACGCCCTCGTCGAGCTCGGCAAGCAGGCCGGCAAGCGCATCAGGGAGGACTCGATCCAGCGCTTCAAGGGTCTCGGCGAGATGAACGCCGAGGAGCTGCGCGTCACCACCATGGACCAGGAGCACCGCGTGCTCGGCCAGGTCACGCTGGACGACGCGGCGCAGGCCGACGACCTGTTCTCGGTGCTCATGGGCGAGGACGTGGAGGCGCGGCGCTCGTTCATCCAGCGCAACGCCAAGGACGTCCGCTTCCTCGACATCTGAGTCGGTCTCAGCTGAGTACCGCACGAAAGGACTGAAGACCAGCAATGGCCGACGAGAACACTCCTGTGACCACCGAAGAGGAAGAGCCTCTCGCCATGCGTGTCGAGCCCGTCGGGCTCGAGACGGAGATGCAGCGCTCCTACCTCGACTACGCGATGTCCGTCATCGTGTCGCGCGCGCTGCCCGACGTGCGGGACGGTCTCAAGCCCGTCCACCGCCGCGTGCTGTACGCGATGTACGACGGCGGCTACCGCCCCGAGAAGGGCTTCTACAAGTGCGCCCGTGTCGTCGGTGACGTCATGGGTACGTACCACCCCCACGGCGACACCTCGATCTACGACGCCCTGGTCCGCCTGGCGCAGCCGTGGTCGATGCGCATGCCGCTGGTGGACTCCAACGGCAATTTCGGTTCCCCGGGCAACGACCCGGCCGCGGCCATGCGGTACACCGAGTGCAAGATGATGCCGCTGGCCATGGAGATGCTCCGGGACATCGACGAGGAGACCGTCGACTTCCAGGACAACTACGACGGCCGCAACCAGGAGCCGACGGTCCTGCCGGCGCGCTTCCCGAACCTGCTGATCAACGGCAGCGCCGGTATCGCCGTCGGTATGGCCACCAACATCCCGCCGCACAACCTGCGCGAGGTCGCGGCCGGTGCCCAGTGGGCGCTGGAGCACCCGGAGGCCACGCACGAGGAGCTGCTCGACGCCCTGATCGAGCGGATCAAGGGCCCGGACTTCCCGACCGGTGCCCTGGTCGTCGGCCGCAAGGGCATCGAGGAGGCGTACCGCACCGGTCGCGGCTCCATCACGATGCGGGCCGTCGTCGAGGTCGAGGAGATCCAGAACCGCCAGTGCCTGGTGGTCACGGAGCTCCCGTACCAGGTGAACCCGGACAACCTCGCGCAGAAGATCGCCGACCTCGTGAAGGACGGCAAGGTCGGCGGCATCGCGGACGTCCGCGACGAGACGTCCTCGCGCACCGGCCAGCGCCTGGTCATCGTGCTGAAGCGCGACGCGGTCGCCAAGGTCGTGCTGAACAACCTGTACAAGCACACCGACCTGCAGACGAACTTCGGCGCCAACATGCTCGCCCTCGTCGACGGCGTGCCGCGCACGCTGTCCCTGGACGCGTTCATCCGCCACTGGGTGACGCACCAGGTCGAGGTCATCGTCCGGCGCACCAGGTTCCGCCTGCGCAAGGCCGAGGAGCGGGCGCACATCCTGCGCGGTCTGCTCAAGGCGCTCGACGCGATCGACGAGGTCATCGCGCTGATCCGGCGCAGCGACACCGTCGAGGTGGCGCGCGAGGGCCTGATGGGCCTGCTGGAGATCGACGAGATCCAGGCCAACGCGATCCTCGAGATGCAGCTGCGCCGGCTCGCCGCCCTGGAGCGTCAGAAGATCGTCCAAGAGCACGACGAACTCCAGGCGAAGATCAACGAGTACAACGTGATCCTCGCCTCGCCGGAGAAGCAGCGCGGGATCATCAGCGAGGAACTGGCCGCGCTGGTCGAGAAGTTCGGCGACGACCGCCGCTCCAAGCTGGTGCCCTTCGACGGCGACATGTCCATGGAGGACCTGATCGCCGAGGAGGACATCGTCGTCACGATCACGCGTGGCGGCTATGTGAAGCGCACGAAGACCGACGACTACCGCTCGCAGAAGCGCGGCGGCAAGGGCGTGCGCGGCACGAAGCTGAAGGAAGACGACATCGTCGACCACTTCTTCGTCTCCACCACCCACCACTGGCTGCTGTTCTTCACCAACAAGGGCCGGGTCTACCGGGCCAAGGCCTACGAGCTGCCGGACGCCGGACGTGACGCGCGCGGTCAGCACGTCGCCAACCTGCTGGCCTTCCAGCCGGACGAGCAGATCGCCGAGATCCTCGCGATCCGCGACTACGAGGCCGCGCCGTACCTGGTGCTCGCCACCAAGGCCGGTCTGGTGAAGAAGACGTCGCTGAAGGACTACGACTCCCCGCGTTCGGGCGGTGTCATCGCGATCAACCTCCGGGAGACCGAGAGCGGTGCCGACGACGAACTGATCGGCGCCGAGCTGGTGTCCGCCGAGGACGATCTGCTGCTCATCAGCAAGAAGGCGCAGTCGATCCGGTTCACCGCGACGGACGAGGCGCTCCGCCCGATGGGTCGCGCGACCTCCGGCGTCAAGGGCATGAGTTTCCGCGAGGGCGACGAACTGCTCTCGATGAATGTCGTCCGGCCCGGTACGTTCGTGTTCACCGCCACCGACGGCGGGTACGCGAAGCGGACCGCCGTCGACGAGTACCGCGTCCAGGGTCGCGGCGGCCTCGGTATCAAGGCCGCGAAGATCGTGGAGGACCGCGGATCGCTCGTGGGCGCGCTGGTGGTCGAGGAGACCGACGAGATCCTCGCCATCACGCTCGGTGGCGGCGTGATTCGTACGCGAGTCAATGAAGTCAGGGAGACGGGCCGTGACACCATGGGCGTCCAACTGATCAACCTGGGCAAGCGCGATGCCGTGGTCGGGATCGCTCGCAACGCCGAGGCAGGTCGCGAGGCCGAAGAGGTCGACGGGACCGAGGCGGACGGCGAAGAGCCGGCCGAGTCGGCAGTCGAGGGCACTCCGTCCTCGGCTGGGGAGCACGAGGAGTAGAGCGTGAGTGGAGCCACGGGCGCCGGAGCGGCCGCTTCCGGAGCGAACGGTGCCCGTGGCCCTGCCGCGGACTCCCAGGGGGCCACAGTGACGGACACCCGGGGGCCTCAGCCCCCTCACCAGATGTTCGGCGGCGAGCAGCCCGCTCCCGCCCAGCCGGGACAGGCGTACCACCCGCCGCAGGCGTATCCCTCACCGGGCGGCGCCCAGGGCGGCCAGTCCGCTTCGGCGGTGCGGCGGCCGCGTACGGGTGCCAGTACGACACCGCGTACGCGCAAGGCGCGGCTGCGGGTGGCGAAGGCCGACCCGTGGTCGGTGATGAAGGTCAGCTTCCTGCTCTCCATCGCCCTGGGCATCTGCACCGTGGTGGCGGCCGCGGTGCTGTGGATGGTCATGGACGCGATGGGCGTCTTCTCGACGGTCGGCGGGACGATCAGCGAGGCCACCGGCTCCAACGAGAGCAACGGCTTCGATCTCCAGTCGTTCCTGTCGCTGCCGCGCGTGCTCGTCTTCACCTCGGTCATCGCGGTGATCGATGTGGTGCTCGCCACAGCGCTGGCCACCCTCGGGGCCTTCATCTACAACCTCTCCGCCGGATTTGTGGGCGGTGTGGAGCTCACGCTCGCCGAGGACGAGTAGCGCCGGAGCCGGGCCCCGGAATCCGATTTTGGCGCTGCACCGCGGGTGCGCTAATCTTCAGAGGTCAGCGCGCAGCGCGGAGGGGCTATAGCTCAGTTGGTTAGAGCGCATCCCTGATAAGGATGAGGCCACAGGTTCAAATCCTGTTAGCCCCACAATGCGAAGGCCCCCAGCCGGATCCGGTTGGGGGCCTTTGGCGTGTCCGGCCGGGCCGATCGGTCCGTGACCGGCGCGCCCCGGCGAGAGCCGGGCCGATCGCTTAGCCGTGGCCCCAGTTGAGGCGGGGCGGGGGCTCGGCGGCTTCCCGGTAGGTCACCGATCGGTATCGGTCGGTGTGTATAGTCGGGCGCCAGAAGTCCTCATACGTCAAGGAAAGACGAGGTCGCGCGGTGAAGAAGCTTCTCCTGGTCGCACTGGCCGCCATCGGCGGGCTCCTCGTGTACCGCCAGATCCAGGCGGATCGCGCCGAGCAGGATCTGTGGACGGAGGCGACCGACTCCGTGCCCGCAGGTTCGGGTGTGTGAGACGCAGTCCGTGGATCATGGGCCCCGGTCGCGGAAGCGGCCGGGGCTTCGTGCTGTTCGGGCGCTGGTGCCGCGACGGCGGCCGACTGCGGGCCGTTGCGCGACCGTGACGCAATACCCTTGAGTTCACCTCCGCAAATCACTAACTTGCGAGAGCAAACGCGAAGCTGTGGGGGGACGAGCGTGACAGCACGACAGCGCCGCCGGGCGGCGGTGGTGACGATCGGGGCGGCTTTGGCCCTGGTGGCACCGCTGCCGGCGGCGGGTGCGGCGGAGCCGGGCGGGTGGGAGGCCCGGGCGCCGGGGGAGGGCAGCGCCACGGGACTCGTGATGGTGCTGGACTCCTCCGGGTCCATGGCCGACGACGACGGCACGAGGCGCACGCGGATGGAGGCCGCGCGCTCGGCCGTGGGAACGGTCGTCGACACGCTCCCCGAAGGCCATCCGACCGGGCTGCGCGTGTACGGGGCCGACTGCCCCAAGGGCTGCACCGACACCCGGTCCGTGCTGCCCGTGCGGCCCCTCGACCGGGCGGACCTGAAGCGGGCCGTACAGGCCGTGCGGCCCAAGGGGGACACTCCCATCGGCCTGTCGCTGCAGAAGGCCGCCGAGGACCTTCCCGAGCCCGCTGACGGTGCCGCCGGCACGCGCACCATCCTGCTGGTCTCGGACGGCGAGGACAACTGCGGCACTCCGCCGCCCTGCCGGGTGGCCCGCCGGCTCGCCGCGGACGGCGTGGGGCTGCGGATCGACACCGTCGGCTTCCAGGTGCGCGGCGCCGCAGCTGGAGTGCATCGCCAGGGCCGGGAACGGCCGTTACCACGACGCCCCCGACGCCGACGCGCTCGCCCGTCAGCTGCAGCGCTCCGCCCAGCTGTCGGCGGACGGCTACCGCTTCGACGCCGAGCGGGTCGCCGGCACGCCGGCACGGGACGCGGCCCCGGTGCTCCGCCCCGGCCAGTACCTGGACACCATCGGCCCCGGCGAACAGCGGTACTACGCCGTCGATCTCGACGCCGAGTCGACGGTGGTCCTCTCCGCCACGGCCGTGCCGCAGCCGGGGGCCGCGGTCGACACCTTCGACGCGCTGCGCACGGAGATCGCGTACGGCGCCGACAGCGCCTGCGAGTCGAGCACCGAACACTTCCTCCAGAAGGAGGGCGCGACTCCGCTGACGTCGGCCGTCGCACGCGTGCCCAGCCCCGAGGATTCCGGCAGCTGCGGCGAGGCGGGCCGCTACTGGCTCGTCGTCGAACGGAAGAGCAAGGCGGGCTCCGACGCCGCCCGCCGACCGCTGGAGCTCACCTACGGCGTCGAGAAGCCGCTGGGCGCCGGCGTGACGCCCGCGCAGTCGCAGCCGGAGTACGGAAAGGGCGGCAAGGACGCGGTGCTGCCCACCGGTGACCCGAAGGACGTGCGCGGCGGAACCGGCTTCAACGACGCCGAGAAGATCGGGCAGGGCGTGTGGCGGGACGAGCTGCTCCCCTCGCAGACCCTCTGGTACAAGGTCCCCGTGGGCTGGGGACAGCAGCTGCGCTACGACGTGGAGTTCTCCAACGAGCCGACCCTGAACGGCTCTTCGGGGGTCTCGTCGTACGGAGCCACCCAGGTCTTCACCCCGGCCCGGGCGCCGGTCGGCGGCGGCACCGGGGAGTTCAGCCCGCAGACCGTCTACAACGGCCGCCCGGCGGTGCTGGAGATGGGCACGGTCCCGGTCGCCTGGACCAACCGCCACGAGAGCCACCCCACCGTGGTTCCCGTGCACACGACAGGAGGCTTCTGCATCGCCGTGACGCTCGGCGCGGAGGCCGCCGAGATCGCGCAGAACCCGCGGATCGGTGCGGTCCTGCGCGTGACCGTCCTCGGCGAGCGGCTGTCCGGGCCGCAGCACGACGCCCCCGTGTCGGCGGGCGGTCCGGGCGAACAGGGGGACAAGAAGGGTGATTCGCCCGCGCGCGCAGACAGCGCGGGCGCCGACGGGGCAGGATGGTCCGGCGTCGCGATCGCCGCGGCGGCGGGCGGCGGCGCCGTCCTGATCGCGGCCGTGGCGGTCGTCCTGCTG
The DNA here is from genome assembly GCF_013387495.1 of Streptomyces sp. PKU-EA00015. GTDB lineage: Bacteria > Actinomycetota > Actinomycetes > Streptomycetales > Streptomycetaceae > Streptomyces. Next base: position 127,608 of record NZ_JABZEE010000011.1, read on the forward strand.
CGGCGCAGGACCGCGGCGGCCACCGGCCCGTCCGGTTGGCCGAGCCCGGCGGCGGGCTCGTCGGACTCATCGACCACAGGGAGAAACGCGTGAAGAGGCAGCGCGGCAGGGGCCGGGTGACGCTGGCCGCGATGGCGGCGATGTGCGCCGTGGCGGCGCTGCCGGGGCAGGCGTGGGCGGCGGGCGAGCCGAGCCCGTACACGTTCGACGACGAGGCGAAGCCCGTCCGGGGCACGCCCGTCAACAGCACCGGCCCGGAACTCACCGCCGGTTCCACGTACAAGGACAGCATCAAGCCGGGCGAGAAGCGCTACTACCGGATCGACCTGGACGACACGTCCAACGCCTACGTCTCGGCGGTGGCCGTCCCCAGGCTGGGGACGAAGGTCGCCTACGCCGACAAGCTCGAGGTCAGCATCGAGGACCGGTCGGGATCCGAGTGCAGCGACGGCGAGGCCACGTTCGGATCGGCGACGTACGCCCGCCCGGTCGCCGACTACGCGACCCGGCGGATCGAGAAGGACAGCAGCAGCTGCCAGGAGGCGGGCGCGTACTACGTCCTCCTGGAGCGTACGAGCGAGGCCACGTCGACACCCGAGCCGTGGGATGTGGAGATCCGTTTCCTCTCCGAGCCCGGGCTGAAGGAGGCCGAGTCCACGGCGGCGCCGGAGAACTGGGCGTCCGCCTCGCCCGCGGTTCCGGGCGGCGGCCCGCAGAAGCGGGCCGGAGGCACCGGCTTCCACGACGCGACCAGCCTCGAACAGGGCGAGTGGCAGGACGAGATCGCGCCCGGCCGGACCCTCTTCTACCGGGTGCCGGTGGACTGGGGGCAGCAACTGTTCGTCAGTGCCGACATCGGAAACAGCACTTCGGGCGACGGCCTGAAGAGCGTCGGCAACGCCATGGCGGTGGCCCTGCACAACCCGGCCCGCGGGCTGGTGGACGAGGACAGCAGCGTCTACTACGACGGCAAGCAGAAGGCCATGGCCCTCGACCCGCTGCCGCCGGTGGCCTACGAGAACCGCTACGACTCCGACACCAGTGCGGCCGCCATGCGGTTCGCCGGCTGGTACTACCTCTCGGTCACGCTGAGCCCGGAGATGTCCGAGGCGTTCGGCGACAAGCCGCTGCCGCTGACGCTGCGCGTGAACGTGACCGGTCAGCCCGAGCCGGGTCCCGCCTACGACGGTCCGGCAGGCGACTTCCAGGTCACCGAGGACGACCGGGCCGCTGCCGACAGCGGCAAGAACGCCGACGCCGCGGAGAAGAGCGGCACGATGGCGGTCGTCGCCGCGGCGGGCATCGGCGCGGGGACCGTCCTGGTGCTCGGGCTCGGCGCATGGACACTGCTCGCACGGCGGCGGGACGGGGCCCCGGAGGGCCCGGCCACCGTCCCGGCGCAGGGGCAGGTGCCGGCCCCGCAGCAGGCCCGGGCGGTCCCGGCGCAGGACGCGCCGGCGGCCGCGTACGGCCCGCCGCCCGGGTACGGCTATCCGCCCGCGCAGCCGCAGGGACCGCACGGGCAGCCCCCGCAGGGACCGCACGGGCAGGGCTACGGGTACGGGCAGTACGGACCGCCGCCCGGCCGGTAGGCGAGAGTGCGGCGGTGCCGGCTCAGGTCTGGGTGAGCGCCCAGATGCCCACGGCGAAGCACAGCAGAGCGACGATCAGAACCGGGACCGCGACCTTCGGGGGCGGTCCCGGCCGCTTCTGTGCGGCGCGGCCGGGAACCTGCGGGCGCTGGGCGGTGTAAGCACGAGTGGAAGGCTGCTCGTACGGCACCGCAGCGGTGAGGGCCTGGGAGAGCTGCTCCTGCGCCGGCGCGTGATGGGGGGAGACGGGATGCGCTGGTGCGGGAGCGGCGGCAGCGGGGGCCGGGTTCGGCGTGGAGTCCGGCGGGACCACGTGCGGCAGCTGGGGGGAGGGCTGCTGCGGGGGCGGGGCCAGGTGGAAGCTGCCCGTCTCCGAGGCCGGGGCGGGCTGCGGGGCAGGTGTGGCGGGCGGCTCCTGCCGGGGCCTGTCCTGGACCGGCTCCGGCCCTGCCGGGCCGAAGCCGGCCGGCAGCGGCCCGAGTTGGTCGAAGATCTCGACCGGCTCCTCGTCGGCCGCGGCCTCGGGCAGCATCTCCACGGCGGCGGTGAGCGCCTTTCGCGCACCCGTCGCCGTGCGGAAGCGGGCCTGCGGATCGGGTTGCAGCAGCCCGGCGAGCACCTGCCACAGCGGCTCGGGAATGCCCCGGGGGGCGCTCGGGGTGCCGTAGTTGGCGAAGTGCTCGATCAGCGCCTGGGAGTCGGGCTTTCGGCCCTGCAGGAGATACAGCCCGACGAGACCGACGGCGAACAGGTCGGCGGTGAAGTCCGGCTCCGCGCCCATCATCTGCTCGGGGGCGAAGTAACCGGGCGTACCCACCACATAGTTGGTCTCGGTCAGCCGCGGCTCGCCCTTGCGCATGGAGATGCCGAAGTCGGAGACCCGCAGGTGCGGCCGGCCGGTTCCGGTGGCCTCCATCAGGATGTTGGCCGGCTTGATGTCGCGGTGCACGACCCCCTCCGCGTGCACCGCGGCGAGTCCGGACAGCAGCTGATCGAGCAGGGTGCAGACGAAGCGCGGGGGCAGCGGGCCGTAGTCGCCGATGACGTGCGCCAGCGACCCACCGCTCACCAGGTCCATGGTGAACAGGACCTTGTCGTCGTCCGCGGCCCAGCTGGCCGGGGCGAGGACGTGCGGGTGATCGATCCGCAGCGCCTGCTCGCGCACGAAGCGGAGCAGGGTGTGGGCGTCGCTCTGCTGCAGGACCTTCGCCGCCACATAGCGGCGGCGCCGGTGGTCCCAGGCGCGCCAGACGGCTCCGACACCGCCGCGTCCGATCGGGTCGATCAGTTCGTACCGACCAGCGAAGACCTCACCCATTGTGCTGCGCCAGCTCCTGGTTCCCTTGCGGCGGCGTCCGCCTCGTTCAGCTCTGGTGCGACTCGTAGTGGGCGACCGCGTCGGCGGTGCGCCCGGCGCCGTACACCCGGAGGAACTCTGCCAGTTCGGGGTGGGCGGGGGCGAGTGAGTCCGCGGCATCGATGATGTCGCCCGCCGCCGCGACCGAGCGCAGCAGCGACTGGATCTCACGCACGACGCGGCGCACGGTCGGCGCCCCGGACGTGCCCGTGGACTGGCTGGTGCCGGTGAGGACCGAGCCGCCCTGCGACTTCTTGATCTCCTCCATCCGGTCCGTGGCCTCCACGGCGCTCACGCTGCCGTCGGCCACCTGGCTCGCCAGCTCCTGCAGTGCCTGGACGCGCTGGACGACAGCGGGGTTGCCGATCTTGGCGCGCTGGCCGCTCATCAGCTGGGAGAGCATCGGAGCCGACAGCCCGAGCACGCCCGCGAGCCTCGCCTGGTTGAGGCCGAGGTCGTCGATGAGCCTGCGGAAGAGCGCCCCCAGCGGTTCCCCGTACCAGCTGCGCTGCAGTTCCCGGGCTCTTGCGGTCGTCTCCTGCTGCGCTGCGTCCATTGCGTCTCCCCATCGCTTCCCCAAGCGGCTTCGCTGCTGCGAACCTCGTGGTGCATCTTACGGAGCGTGTCCACGGACCGGGAGTCCCATCGGGAGTCCCAATCCTTTTGCAGAATCACGGGGGTGACCCGGTACTCTGGTGCGCGACGGTGACCGAGGAGCGTGCCTCTCGGTCGTGGTCACCTTTCCCGGGGCCTTAGCTCAGTTGGTAGAGCGCTGTCTTTGCATGGCAGATGTCAGGGGTTCGACTCCCCTAGGCTCCACAACCTCACAAACTCCCCTGACCTGTGGAAACGCGGATCAGGGGAGTTTTTCGTGGTGTGCGGCGGTCCCGGCGGGTCAGCGAGGCGCCCCATCGTGCGGCGACCCTGTCGAGGTGACGGCCCCCGGCAGCGCCGATCTGCTGCTGGACGTGCTCGCACCGGCCCTGCCCTCGTCGACCCCGTCGACCGGGCCCTGCTCGGCGCACTCGTCACGGACGGCCGAATGGGCTGGGCCGAACTCGCTCAGCGCACCGGGAGCAGCCCCGCGACCGTACGCCGCCGGCTGCGCCGTCCGACGGACGCCGAGGTGCCCACCTTCCGCCGCGACATCGCCACCGTCCACCGCACCCTCGAGGCGCTGGCCGAGTGCCGCCTGGTCGCGGCCGTCACGGGAACCGACGACCTCTTCGCACCGATAGGCACAGGGCGGGGCCCGCTGATCAGGCAGGAAACGGGGGCGGGAGGCCCCTGAGGGACACGCGCTACACGACCGCGGCAGGCCGCGCATCCCGTGCGCGGCCTGCCCACGGCGTCGCGGGATGGGCCACACGAGTGGTGTTCATCCGAAGAACTGCGCGGGAGCGGCGTCGCTCCCACACTCCTCGAGATGCGTACACATCATGAGAAAGGTATGTAAAGCGCTCAACCCGAAAGCGAGGGGTCATGGCCGCCTTCAAGGTCAGGAATCTGTGGACCGCGTTCGTCACCGCGTTCTTCGCACTGCTTGCCTCGGTGGGGCTCACCACCGCCGCCGCTGCCGCGTCGCAGCCCGCCGTCCGGACGTCCGACGAGCCGGTGAAGGCCCGTCCTCAGGTCTCCGGCGCCGTCCTGCCGGCCCAGAGCAGGAGGGCGGCCACGACACGCTGGCTGCCCACGACCCGGGACCGGTCCTTGCCGCCGACGATGAAGCAGCGCATCGGCGCCGAGGCCCATGGCGCCTCCCCTGCCACCAGGCATCTGCCCGCGCTCGAAGCCGACGCCGCCGACATGGCCGAGGCCGATGCCCCGGCAGCTGTCCCCGCCGTCTCGTCCGCCGTCGCCGCCGCACCCGCCGCCGCGGCGCACCCGACCGGATCCCGGCGGACGGCACGCACGACGCTCGCCGCACGTCCCGCGACCGGCGCCCCGGCCGCCGCTCCCGTCCGTTCGTCCTACGCCGCAGCGGCGTGAGGCGCCGGGAGCGTCCTTTTCTCCCGGCGCCATCTCCCACAGGGACGGAATACGGTCAGCGACCCTCGTCGCGGTCCGAGGACTCCGCCTCGTCCTGCTTCATCCGGACCTCGGGATCGAGATCGGACGTGGTGCTGCCGTCGACGGACGACAGCGGGGCCCGGTCGGAGACCTCCGTGGCGGCGGGCGGTTCCACCAGCCAGTCCGGGTTCGCCTGCTTGTCCCACCACTTCCAGGCGGCGAAAGCGCCGCCGGCCAGTACGCCGACCAGTGCAACACCCTTGAAGACACGTCCGGCCCTGGATCGCCGTTCGTGCTTCCTCACAAGCTTCCGGATCTCCTTCGCCGTCACCTGTCCGCGCAGAGCGGCAATGACGGCAGCAGAACGGGCCACAGCCTCCTGCCGCACGGGCTGGGCGACGGCCACCGCGTGCTCGACACGCGGAACGGTGTAGTCAGCCGCCTGATGCGCGGCCCTCCGGGCCTGTACAGCAGCCCGGTGCGCGGCCTTGTCGATCTTGGGCGGCACATGCGGCGCCACACGTGCGCCGTACTGGGTACGGGCCTGAGCAGCGGCCTTGGAGACTTTTGGCGCGAGCCGTACGCGGGCTTCGCGCGCATAGAGCGCGGCGTGGTCCTTGGCCGTGCCGGCGTAGGGCGCCACCACTTCCGCGGCGTGCTGCACGCTCTCCTTCGCCGTACCGGTCGCGGCGCGCACGCTGTCCATGCGGGTCACGGGATCCTCCTCCTCGGTGGCGTTCTGGTGGGTCTGGGGTTTGTCCCCAGTTGGGCACAGTTCCGCCTTTCCACCCGATTGAAAATCATGCCTGTTGAGCGCTCCCTCGGCATGTGGGGCGGGCATCCGGGTCATGTCGGGACCCCGCGGACGGCACGTGCCTGTTTACGTGTTCGGGTCGAAGAGTGCTTGTGCGACGGCTACCCCGCCGCCTTTCCGTGTACGCCGCCCCGCCGTGCGAGGATCGGGGGACGTCAGAGAAGACTTACGGAAGGCAGACCGTGGCCGAGCAGCTTTACGCCACCCTCAAGACCAGCCAAGGCGACATCGAGATCCGGCTCCTGCCGAACCACGCGCCCAAGACGGTGAAGAACTTCGTCGATCTCGCGACCGGCGAGCGCGAATGGGTCCACCCGGGTACCGGCAAGAAGTCCACGGACAAGCTGTACGACGGGACCGTCTTCCACCGTGTGATCAGCGGCTTCATGATCCAGGGCGGTGACCCCCTGGGCAACGGCACCGGCGGCCCGGGCTACGAGTTCGGCGACGAGTTCCACCCCGAGCTGGCCTTCGACAAGCCGTACCTGCTGGCCATGGCCAACGCCGGCCCGGGCACCAACGGCTCACAGTTCTTCATCACCGTGGCACCGACCGCGTGGCTGACGCGCAAGCACACCATCTTCGGCGAGGTCGCGACGGAAGCCGGCAAGAAGGTCGTGGACGCCATCGTGGCCACCCAGACCAATCCGCGCACCGACCGCCCGCTCAACGACGTCGTGATCGAGTCGGTCGTCGTGGAGAAGCGCGAGAGCTGATCCCGCGGGATTCCCGTGCGGGAACCTTTTCGCCCTGTCCGTCCGTAAGGATGGACAGGGCGGTGTCGCGCGAGCCCGGAAGACGAGGGGACCTCATGGACCAGGCGCCAGGCAGTCCGCAGGAGCCGCAGGACACCCATGGCCTGCCCGGCTGCTACCGGCACCCGGGCCGCGAGACGGGTATCCACTGCACCCGCTGCGAGCGTCCGATCTGCACGGACTGCATGATCAGCGCGTCGGTCGGCTTCCAGTGTCCGGACTGCGTGCGCACCGGGTCGGGCACGGGCCACGCGCCCGACGCGAACCGGCCGCGGACGATCGCGGGCGGGACCGTGACGGCGGATCCGCGCCTGGTGACGAAGGTGCTGCTGGCGATCAATCTGGTGGTGTTCGTCCTGGGCGCTGTGAACGACCGCCTGGTGGACGCGCTGGCCCTGATCGGTCAGTGGCCGCCCGCGCCGTTCCTTCCCAGCGAGGGTGTCGCCGAGGGCGAGTGGTACCGCCTCGTGACTTCGATGTTCCTGCACCAGGAGATCTGGCACATCGCGTTCAACATGCTGGGCCTGTGGTGGCTGGGCGGTCCGCTCGAGCAGGCTCTCGGCCGTTCCCGCTACCTGGCCCTGTACCTGATCTCGGGACTGGCGGGCAGCGCCCTCACCTATCTCCTGGCCGATCCCGGGCAGGGTTCGCTGGGGGCCTCCGGCGCGATCTTCGGTCTCCTCGGCGCCACCATGGTCCTCATGCGGCGGCTGCGGTACGACATGCGCCCGGTCATCGCCCTGCTGGCGATCAACCTGGTGATCACCTTCTTCTGGCCGGGCATCGCCTGGCAGGCCCACGTCGGTGGTCTGATCGCCGGCGCGGCCATCGCCTACGGGCTCGTCCACGCCCCGCAGGGCAAGCGGCGCACCCTGGTCCAGCTCGGCGTGTGCGCGCTCGTCCTGCTCGTCTCGCTCGTGGTCGTCGTGGCGCGGACCCTCGCGCTCAGCTGATCCGCGGCGGCATCTTTCCCCAAAGTTGTCCACAGCGTGTGTCGGATCTTGTGCACACTGTGGGAACAAGCGTACCCCTCGTTACTGACCTGGGGTTTCGTGGTCGCGACGAGGGGCCTTCAGCTTCACCGGCCCGGCCGAGGCAATCACATCGGCGTCAACGTCCGGAGAGTTATCCACAGATCGTCTGACCTTTTCCCCTGCTGTGGACAACCGTGTGGATAACCTCAGGGCAGGGCTTGACGGCCGACGGCGCGGAAGCTACTTCCACTGCGTGGAGACACCGAAGCCCGCGGCGATGAAGCCGAAGCCCGCGACGATGTTCCAGTTGCCGAAGCTCTTGATCGGCAGGTCGCCCTCGGTCACGTAGAAGAGAACGATCCAGGCGAGACCGATCAGGAACAGCGCGAGCATCACCGGCGCGACCCAGCTGCGGCTGGTCAGCTTGATGTTCGTGGCCTGCTTCGAGGCCGGCGGCGGCGTGAAGTCGGCCTTCTTGCGGATACGTGACTTCGGCACGAGGGACTCTCCTGTCGATGCGCTTGCGTGACCGCGCAGGTAACTGTGGCTGGCGCCGGGGCCGGCGCGAGGGGGACCATCGGTTCCCCCGGGCGTCCGTTAGCGTAGTGCTTCCGCGGTGCGGAAGGAGATAAGGGTACGTTGCGCAATTCTGCCGACTCCCCGCAAGGGGCGGTTCGCCGCACCAGGTGGCGGCTTGTCCGCCTGCTCACGGCTGCCGTTTTCGCCCTCGCCGGTCTGATCTTCGTCACGAGCTTCAACACCGCCAAGGGCACGGATCTGCGCACCGACGACTCCCTGCTGAAGCTCTCCGACCTGATCAAACAGCGCAGCGCCGTCAACGGCGACCTCGAGGAGTCCACCGCTTCCGTACGCGACGACGTCGACGCCCTCGCCCAGCGCGACGACGGCTCGACCGAGGCGGAGGACGCCAGGCTCAACGCCCTGGAGGAGTCCGCGGGCACCGAAAAGCTGAGCGGCAAGGCCGTGACCGTCACGCTCGACGACGCCCCGCCGAACGCCCAGGCCGCTCCCGGCTACCCCGAACCCCAGGCCAACGACCTGGTCATCCACCAGCAGGACCTGCAGGCCGTGGTCAACGCGCTGTGGCAGGGCGGGGCCCAGGGCATCCAGGTCATGGACCAGCGGCTGATCTCCACCAGTGCCGTACGGTGCGTGGGCAACACGCTGATCCTCCAGGGGCGCGTCTACTCCCCGCCCTACAAGATCACCGCTGTCGGTGACCAGGAGGCGCTCAAGAAGGCGCTCGCGAAGTCACCCGCGGTCCAGAACTACCAGCTGTACGTGGAGGCCTACGGCCTCGGCTGGAAAGTGGACGAGGACGAGCGGGTGACTCTTCCGGGTTACTCGGGCACAGTGGATCTCCACTACGCGAAGCCCGCCGGGTAGCGCTCAGGCCGCCCGGAGGGCGCCGCCGGTCGGTGGAGCCTGGGGGTGCACGTGAGAGTGCGGCTGCTCGTACGGACCTTCAGCGAACTGTGCATCACGGCGGGCACGTTGATCGTGCTGTTCGTCGTCTACGTGATGTTCTGGACCGGTGTCGAGGCCGAGGGCGCGACGGAAGGCCAGATCGACCGGCTGCGGGACAGCTGGACCGGGGCCCCGGTGGCGACACCCGCGCCCGACCGCGCGAGGCCGGCCGCCCCCGAGGAGTACGAGCCCGGAAAGCCTTTCGCTGTCATGCACATCCCGCGCTTCGGGAAGGACTGGGACTGGCCGGTCCTCGAAGGCACCGGCACGGGGGTCCTCAAGAAGGGGCTCGGGCACTACGCGGGGACCGCCGCCCTGGGCGAGACGGGCAACTTCGCGGTCGCCGGCCACCGCCGCACGTACGGCGACCCCTTCAGGGACTTCCCGCGGCTGCGCGCGGGGGACGCCGTCGTGCTGACGGACGGGACTACCTGGTTCACCTACCGGATCGTGAAGGCCCCCTACCGCACGCTGCCCACCGACATCGGCGTCATCGCGCCCGTGCCGGATCCGGTCGAGGCCGGCGCCGCCGGATTCGACGGACCGGGCCGCTATCTGACGCTGACCACGTGCGAGCCGGAGTGGGGCAGCAGCCACCGGCTCGTCGTCTGGGCGCACCTCGATGCGACGCAGCCTGTGACCGACGGCAAACCGCGGGCTTTCCACAGCTGACCCCCGGGGCCCGCGCCGCCCTTTAGTCTGGTGCCGTACCGAACGGAAAGGGACGGCATGTACGGCTGGATCTGGCGACATCTGCCGGGGAACGCATGGGTGCGGGCGGTCATCTCGCTCGTGCTGGTCCTGGCGGTCGTCTTCGTACTGTTCCAGTACGTCTTCCCGTGGGCGGAGCCGTTGCTCCCGTTCAACGACGTGACGGTCGACGGAGAGGGAGCGGCCCGATGAGCACACGCATCCTCGTCGTCGACAACTACGACAGCTTCGTCTTCAACCTCGTCCAGTACCTCTACCAGCTCGGCGCCGAGTGCGAAGTGGTGCGCAACGACGAGGTGTCCCTGGAGCACGCGCAGGACGGCTTCGACGGCGTGCTGCTCTCCCCCGGCCCGGGCGCACCCGAACAGGCCGGTGTCTGCATCGACATGGTCCGCCACTGCGCGGCCACGGGCGTGCCCGTCTTCGGCGTCTGCCTGGGCATGCAGTCGATGGCGGTGGCCTACGGCGGCGTGGTCGACCGTGCCCCTGAGCTGTTGCACGGCAAGACCTCGCTGGTCACCCACGAGGGCAAGGGCGTCTTCTCCGGGCTGCCGTCGCCCTTCACGGCGACGCGCTACCACTCGCTGGCCGCCGAGCCCGCCGACCTGCCGGCCGAGCTCGAGGTGACCGCCCGTACGGCCGACGGCATCATCATGGGTCTGCGCCACCGTGAACTGCCCGTCGAGGGCGTCCAGTTCCACCCCGAGTCCGTCCTGACCGAGCACGGCCATCTCATGCTCGCCAACTGGCTGGTGCAGTGCGGCGACGCCGGAGCCGTCGGGCGTTCGGCAGGGCTCGCACCGGTGGTGGGCAAGGCACTGGCGTGAGCGCCGTGCGCCCCGGGCACGAGCACGAGCAGGACGACGGGCGGCAGTACGGGGGCGAGGCAGGGCCCGGCTACGACCCCCTGACGGATCCCCTGCCCCCGGGCGAGCACGCCTCCCCCTGGTTCCGCGTGCCGACCGTGCCCGCGGGGCAGGAGAGCCAGGCCCTGCCGTACCCGGAGCCGCGGGCGGCAGGGGAGCCGGTCGACTGGTACGACCGCGAGGGCTACCGCCAGGACTGGTACGGCCCGGAGCCCGGAGGGGAGCCGGAGCCGGCCGGGGTACGGGCGTCGTCGCACGCCCCGGTCCCGCCGCGTCCGACGGTGCCAGGAGCCGAGCAGGCCGCGCCGCACACGGAGCTGTTCGAGACCGAGCAGGCCCCGGCGGAGACCGCCGTGTTCGAGACCCTGGACCCTGGGACCAGGACCCCTGAGACTCCGGCCGCGGACTCCGGGCCGGCCGTTTCCGCCACCGCCCCGGTGACCGACGACGAGACGATGGCGCTGCGCACGTCCGACACGCGCCGCGCGGCCGAGGCGCCTCCGCGGCCGGGCCGGGCCGATCGGCGCCGAGCGGCGAAGGGCAGGGGCCGCAGGCGGCCCGCCGCAGCGGCCGCCGAGAAGCCCGCCGGGCCCGCGAAACCGATGTCGCGGGTCGAGGCGAGACGGGCGGCCAAGGCGGCGAAGGACAGTCCGGCCGTCATCGCCAGCCGTGCCATCGGCGAGCTGTTCATCACGTTCGGCGTGCTGATGCTGCTGTTCGTCACCTATCAGCTGTGGTGGACGAACGTGCTGGCGGGGCAGCAGGCCGACAAGGCGGCGACCAAGATCCAGGACGACTGGTCCAAGGGCCGCAAGCCCGATGCCTTCGAACCGGGCCAGGGCTTCGCCATCATGTACATCCCGAGGCTGGACGTCGTGGTCCCCATCGCCGAGGGCATCGACAAGAACGGCGTCCTGGACCGCGGCATGGTGGGCCACTACAGCGAGGGCAAGCTCAAGACCGCGATGCCCCACGACAAGCAGGGCAACTTCGCGGTCGCCGGCCACCGCAACACCCACGGGGAACCGTTCCGCTACATCAACCACCTGGAGCCCGGCGACCCGATCGTCGTCGAGACGCAGGACACCTACTACACGTACGAGATGGCGAGCATCCTGCCGCAGACCTCGCCGTCGAACGTGAGCGTGATCGGTCCCGTGCCGCCCGGCTCAGGTTTCACGCGGCCCGGCCGGTACATCACGCTGACGACCTGCACGCCGGAGTTCACCAGTACCTACCGCATGATCGTGTGGGGCAAGATGGTCGAGGAACGGCCGCGCAGCAAGGGAAAACCCGACGCACTCGTCGGCTGATGACGTCGGCCCAGACACTTCAAGACAGGAACAGGTGCAGTGGCACGTGCACGAAGCCGGATCGCCGGCGCCATCAGTGTCTTCGGGGAGCTGCTGATCACCGCGGGCGTGGTGCTGGGGCTCTTCGTCGCCTACTCGCTGTGGTGGACGAACGTCCTCGCAGACCGGGAGGCCTCCGAACAGAGCGACCGGATGCGCGACGACTGGGCGAGCAGCGGTCCCGGTGAGCTGGACACCAAGGACGGCATCGGCTTCCTGCACGTACCCGCCATGAAGAACGGCGAGGTGCTGGTGAAGAAGGGCACGGACACCACGGCCCTCAACGACGGGATCGCCGGCTACTACACCGACCCGATCAAGTCCGCGCTCCCGTGGGACGACAAGGGCAACTTCACCTTGGCCGCGCACCGGGACGGCCACGGCGCCAAGTTCCACAACATCCACAAGCTGCGCGAGGGCGACCCGATCATCTTCGAGACGAAGGACACCTGGTACGTCTACAAGGTCTACAAGATGCTCCCGAAGACATCGAAGTACAACGTGGACGTGCTGCGGCCGGTCCCGGAGGAGTCGGGCAGGAAGAAGCCCGGCCGCTACATCACGCTGACGACGTGCACGCCGGTCTACACGTCGGACTACCGGTACATCGTGTGGGGCGAGCTGGAGCGCACGCAGAAGGTGGACGCGCAGCGGACGCCTCCGGCCGAGCTGCGGTAGAGCCCTTCACGGCACGGGAAAGCCCCGGCACCCCTCAGGGGTGCCGGGGCTTTCCCGTGCCGTGAAGGACCTCAGTCGTCGCCGACGCCGCCGATGAAGCCGCCGCCGTTGTTGCCGCCGTTGTTGCCGCCGTTGTCGCCGCCACCGCCGAACGTCGCGAGGACGATCTGCTGGCTCGGGTCGGCGGGGGTGCCGGGCGACGGGTTGGAGCCGGTCACGAGGGCGTTGTCGTCCTGCGGGTTGCCAGGGGCGATCGTGACGTTGGTGAAGCCGGCCTGCGCCAGGATCTGCTTGGCCTCGGCCAACCGCTTGCCCAGGATGTCCGCAGGCACCGGGACCTGTGTCTGCTGCGGGCCCTTGGAGACCTGGAGGGTGACCTTGGAGCCCTTGGCGACCTTGCCGGCCGGCGGGTTCTGGCCGACGACCTGGTTCGCCGGCTGGTCCGAGTCGACGTCGACCCGCACCACCTCGAACTCGAGGATCTCCAGCTGGCTCTTCGCCGTCTCGAACTGCTGGCCCACCACGTCCGGCAGATCCCGCTTGGCCTGCTTGGCCACCGTCAGCGTGACCTCGGTGCCCTTCTCGACCATGGTCCGGCCCGCCGGGTCCTGCTCGAGGACCGTGCCCGGGTCCTCCTCGGCGGACTCGACCTCCTTGACGTCGACTGCGAAGCCGTCCTCCTCGAGGAGTTCGGTCGCCGAGTCGACGTCCTTGTCGGTGACGTCGGGAACCCTGACCTTGGGCGCGCCCTCCGAGACGACTACGCTGATCGTGCTGCCCTCGGAGATCTCGCCGGACTCGGGGTCCTGGCTGCAGATCTTGCCCTTGGGCTGGTCGCAGCGCTCGGTACCGGACTGCTGGACCTCGACCTTGGCGTTCTCGGCGCGCTTCTCCGCGTCCTTCAGGGTCATGCCCACCAGCTGGGGCACCGGTACCTTGTTGCCGCCGCCACTGTCGCCGAAGACCGACTGGCCGATGAGCACCGCGCCGATCAGGACGAGGATGCCGGCGATGACCAGCAGGATCGTGGAGGTGTTCGACTTCTTCTGGCGTCGGCGGTCCGGGCGGTCGTCGTACCCGCCGTAGCCGCCGTCGTCGGGATTCAGCGGCGGGAGCATCGAGGTCTGGCCGGCCGGGTCGGCCTGGCGCAGCGCCGTGGTCGGCTGGTCGTCGGGGCCGTAGCCGCCGCCGTAGCCGACCGCGCCCATCGCGGCCGTCGCCGCGACCGGCTGGCCGTCGAGGCAGGCCTCGATGTCGGCGCGCATCTCGTCGGCGGACTGGTAGCGGTAGTCCGGGTCCTTGACCAGGGCCTTCAACACGATCGCGTCCATCTCGGGCGTGATCTCGGGGTCGAAGTTGCTGGGCGGCTGCGGCTCTTCCCGTACGTGCTGGTACGCCACGGCCACCGGGGAGTCGCCCACGAACGGCGGACGCACGGTCAGCAGCTCGTAGAGGAGGCAGCCGGTGGAGTACAGGTCGGAGCGGGCGTCGACCTGCTCGCCCTTCGCCTGCTCCGGGGAGAGGTACTGCGCGGTGCCGATGACCGCCGCGGTCTGCGTCATGGTCATGCCGGAGTCGCCCATGGCGCGGGCGATGCCGAAGTCCATGACCTTGACCTGCCCGGTGCGCGTCAGCATGACGTTCGCCGGCTTGATGTCGCGGTGGACGATGCCGTTGCGGTGCGAGTACTCCAGCGCCTGGAGGATGCCGATCGTCATCTCCAGCGTGCGCTCGGGCAGCAGCTTGCGGCCCGAGTGGAGCAGCTCACGCAGGGTCGACCCGTCGACGTACTCCATGACGATGTACGGGATCGAGACCCCCGCGCCCCCGCCGGGGGCGCCGTCGTACACCATGTCCTCGCCGGTGTCGTAGACAGCGACGATCGCCGGGTGGTTGAGCGAGGCGGCCGACTGGGCCTCACGGCGGAACCGGGCCTGGAAGGACGGATCGCGGGCCAGGTCGGCCCGCAGCGTCTTCACGGCGACGGTGCGGCCGAGCCGGGTGTCGTGGGCGAGGTAGACCTCGGCCATGCCACCACGGCCGAGCACCGAGCCCAGTTCGTACCGGCCGCCGAGGCGACGCGGCTCTTCCATAACCTTCCAGCCCTCTCCGTCAGTCCCGACCGCACCCGTGTGTGGTCCGCCGGTGTGCTGTTCGCGCATACGCTACCGGGCACGTACTGCTTGATCCGCCCGGTAGCGGCAGCTGATACCCGACCGGTATCGCAATGTGCAGGTATGCGGGTCGGGAGTGATCCTCGTCACTCCTGTTCGTCGAGCACCGCCTTCATCACGGCCTTGGCGATGGGGGCGGCGAGGCCGCCACCCGAGATGTCGTCGCGGCGGGCGTTGCTGTCCTCGACGACGACAGCGACGGCGACGGGGGACCCGTTGTCGCCCTTGGCGTACGAGATGAACCAGGCGTAGGGGTTCTTGCTGTTGTTCTCGCCGTGCTGGGCGGTACCGGTCTTGCCGCCGACCTTGACGCCGCTGATCCGCGCGTTGCTGCCGGTGCCGTTCTCGACGACGTTCTCCATCATCTGCTGGAGAAGCTGGGCGTTCTTCGCGGAGATCGGGCGGCTCATCTCCTCCGGCTCGTTCGCCTGGATGACGTCCAGGGTGGGCGACTCGAGCTTGTCGATCATGTACGGCTTCATCAGCCGGCCGTCGTTGGCGATGGCCGCCGTGACCATGGCCATCTGGAGCGGGGTGGCCGCGGTGTTGAACTGGCCGATGGAGGACTGCGCGTTCCCGTCCCGGCTCATGTTCTTGTCGTAGACGGAGGCGGCGGCGCGGACCGGGGTGTCGATCTCCGGGTTGTTGAAGCCGAACCTCTCCGCCATCTCGACCATCTTGTCGCGGCTCACGTCGTCGCCGAGCTTGGCGAAGACCGAGTTGCAGGAGACGCGCATCGCCTCGTTCAGGCTGGCGTTCTCGCAGCCGCCGGCGTGGTTGACCATCGGCGTCCGGGTGCCGGGCAGGATGTACGGCTCCGGGGTCTCGGTCGCGGCGTCGATGTCGTCGACTGCGCCGTACTCGAGGGCCGCGGCGGCGGTGACCACCTTGAACGTGGAGCCGGGCGGGTAGGTCTCGCGGAGCGCGCGGTTGAGCTTCGGCTTGTCCTTGTCCTTCTCCAGGGCGATCCACGCCTTCTCGTCCTTGGCCGAGTAGCCGGCGAAGGAGGAGGGGTCGTAGGACGGCGTGGAGGCGAGGGCGAGGATCTTGCCGGTCCTCGGGTCGATGGCGGCGACGGCGCCCTTCTTGTCACCGAGGCCCTCGAAGGCGGCCTCCTGGGCCTTGCCGTTGAGGGTGGTGACGACGTTGCCGCCCTTCTTCTTGTCACCGGTGAACATCGACATGGTCCGGTCGAAGAAGAGCTGGTCGGAGTTGCCGCTGAGAATGCCGTCCTGGAGCTTCTCGAGCTGGTTGGCGTCGTACGCCTGCGAGGCGTACCCGGTCACCGGCGCCCACATGGGGCCGTTGACGTAGGTCCGCTTGTACGTGAAGTCGGTGTCGTCCGTCTCGACGGAGCCGGTGACGGCCTTGCCGTCGACAATGATGTTGCCGCGCTCGTGGGCGTAGCGCTCGATCTGGACACGGCGGTTGAGCTTGTGCGTGTTGAGCTCGTCGGCCCGGACGTACTGGAGCCAGTTGTCCCGGATGAGCAGGGCGAGGACGAGCAGCCCGCAGAAGATCGCGATCCGGCGCAGGGGCTTGTTCACGGTCGGACCACCTGAGTCATCTCGGCGTCGGGGGACGGGGCGGGCGCGGGCGCGGGACGGCGCGCCGTGTCGCTGATCCGGATCAGGATGCCGATCAGGGCCCAGTTGGCGATCACGGAGGAACCGCCGGCGGCGAGGAACGGCAGGGTCATACCGGTCAGCGGGATGAGGCCCATCACACCGCCGGCGACGACGAACACCTGGAGCGCGAAGGCGCCGGACAGGCCGATCGCGAACAGCTTGCCGAACGGGTCCCGGGCGGCGAGCGCCGTGCGGACACCCCGCTCGATGAGCAGGCCGTACAGCAGGAGGAAGGCCATGGCGCCGGCGAGACCCAGCTCCTCGCCGACGGTGGCGAAGATGAAGTCGGAGTTGGCGGCGAAGCCGATGAGGTCGGAGTCGCCCTGCCCCAGACCGGTGCCGAGTGTTCCGCCGGCGCCGAAGGACATCAGGACCTGTGTCATCTGGTCACAGGCGTAGGCCATGTTGGAGCCCTCGGGGGCGGTCTCCAGGCACCCGAAGGGGTCGAGCCAGGCGGCCACACGGGACTGGACGTGGCTCGCGAACTGCGAGACGACGACCGCACCGCCCGCAGACATCAGCAGGCCCATGACGATCCAGCTGGTCCGCTCGGTGGCGACGTACAGCATGATCACGAACATGCCGAAGAACAGCAGCGAGGTACCGAGGTCGTTCTCGAAGACCAGCACCAGCAGACTCATGGCCCAGATCGTCAGGATCGGTCCGAGGTCGCGGCCGCGCGGCAGGTAGAGCCCCATGAAACGGCGGCTGGCCAGCGCCAGCGCATCCCGTTTCACCATGAGGTAGCCGGAGAAGAAGACCGCGATGACGATCTTCGCGAACTCCCCGGGCTGGATCGAGAATCCGCCGACGCGGATCCAGATCTTGGCGCCGAAGACGTTCGCGCCGAGGCCCGGAACGAGCGGAAGCAGCAGCAGAACGAGTGCCGCCGCCATCGAGATGTACGTGAAGCGCTGAAGGATGCGGTGGTCCTTCAGCATCAGCAGCACACCGACGAACAGGGCGACACCGAGAGCCGAGTACATCAGCTGGTTGGTGGCCTGTGCGGAGAAGTCGGGACGTGCCTGAAGCCGCGGTGACTGGTCGAGGCGCCAGATCAGCACCAGGCCGAGTCCGTTCAGCAGCGTCGCCAGCGGCAGCAGCAGCGGGTCCGCGTACTTGGCGAACTTGCGCACCACGAGGTGAGCGACGCCTGCGAGCAGACCGAGGCCGAGCCCGTAGCCGAGCATGCCCGTGGGCACTTCGCCGTCGAGAGCGAGCCCGGCGTTGAGGTAGGCGAACACCGGAATCGCGACAGCGAACCCGAGCAGCATCAGCTCGGTGTTCCGTCGGCTCGGCGCGTCGATCGCGCCGATCGTGGTCGTGTTGGTGACAACGCTCATGGTGGAGAAGGCCCCCTACGGCCCTGTTACTGCTTGCCGCAGTTCGAGGCCAGCTTCTGCTCCTCCTCCGAGAGGGTGGGACTCGGAGAGGGAGCGGCTGCGTTCGGCTTGGTCTTGGACGTCTGCGTGGTGGGCGTCCCGGCGGCTCCGTCGGCCTCGCCCTCGCCCTCACCGGGCGGTGGGGTGCTGGCGCGGTCGGCCGCCTCGCGGCGCTGCTCGTCCTTCTTGCAGGCGGTTGCCTGGCGGGCGAGCTCGTCGACCTTGGCTCTCGCCTTGCCGAGGCTGTCCTCGGTGATCGTCGCCTCCACCTGCTTGCGCTGGTAGGGCGGTAGGTACTTGAGTTCGATCTCGGGGTGGTCCTTCTCCACATCCGAGAGCGAGACCCAGGCGAGGTCCTGGCTGATGCCCCGGTAGAGCGCGACGTGCTCGTCCTTCGAGCCGACGTAGTACTGGGTCTGGGTCCAGCGGTAGCCGCCGTACAGTCCGCCGCCCACGACCGCGAGGGCGAGGGCGACGAAGAACGACCGCTTCAGCCACTTGCGGCCGCCGCGCCCTTTGACGAAGTCGTCGTCGGTGTAGGACCCGAAGGAGCCCTCCGGCGGCATGCCGCCGTATCCGTCGCCGGACCCGGGCGGGCCGAAGCTGCCGCTGGGAGCCTGCCCCCCCGAGGGGCGGCCGAGGCCCGCCGCGCGGCCGGCCGGGGTCTGCATGGCGCCGCCGTCGTTCAGCTGGTGCTGGTTCTCGGCGACCGCGCCGACGACGACGGGGGTGTCGCTCAGGTGTCCGGCCAGCGTGTCCCCGGAGTCGGTGTCGAGGACGTCCGCGACGATGCAGGTGATGTTGTCGGGACCGCCGCCTCGCAGGGCGAGCTGAATCAGGTCCTGCACGGTCTCCTGCGGCCCCTGGTAGCTGGCGAGCGTCTCCTCCATCGTCTGGTGGGAGACGACGCCGGAGAGGCCGTCGGAGCAGATCAGGTAGCGGTCGCCGGCGCGGACCTCGCGGATGGAGAGGTCGGGCTCGACATGGTCGCCGCTGCCCAGCGCGCGCATCAGCAGGGAGCGCTGCGGGTGGGTGGTGGCTTCCTCCTCGGTGATGCGGCCCTCGTCGACGAGCCGCTGCACCCAGGTGTGGTCCTGCGTGATCTGGGTCAGCACGCCGTCGCGCAGCAGGTACGCGCGCGAGTCGCCGACGTGGACGAGGCCGAGGCGCTGACCCGTCCACAGGAGCGCGGTGAGCGTGGTGCCCATGCCCTCGAGCTGGGGGTCCTCCTCGACCATCATCCGGAGCTGGTCGTTCGCGCGCTGCACGGCGCTGCCGAGCGAGGTGAGGATGTCGGAGCCGGGAACGTCGTCGTCGAGCGTGACGAGCGTGGAGATGACCTCGGAGGAGGCGACCTCTCCGGCGGCCTGGCCGCCCATGCCGTCGGCGATGGCGAGCAGGCGCGGGCCGGCGTAACCGGAGTCCTCGTTGCCCTCGCGGATCATGCCCTTGTGCGATCCCGCGGCGAAACGCAGAGAAAGACTCATGCGCACCTCGCCCGTCGGCTCGCCGCTTGACTGTCGCGCCAGCCGGTCTCGAGCCACACTGCCCACCCTCCGGTCGGGAGTCCGTGCCGGTCGCCCGTGGGGACCGCTGCGACTCGCTCGCTCCGCTCGCTCATTGTCGTACTACTTCCGCAGCTCGATGACGGTCTTGCCGATGCGGATCGGCGCGCCCAGCGGAATCGGTGTCGGTGTGGTGAGCCGGGTCCGGTCGAGATAGGTGCCGTTGGTGGACCCGAGATCCTCGACGATCCACTGGCCGTCTCGATCGGGGTAGATCCTGGCATGCCGGCTGGAGGCGTAGTCGTCGTCCAGCACGATGGTGGAGTCGTGCGCGCGGCCCAGGGTGATCGTCTGGCCCTGGAGGGCGACCGTGGTGCCGGTGAGGCTGCCCTCCGAGACGACGAGCTTCGTGGGCGCCCCCCTGCGCTGGCGGCCACCCGCCTGCTGGCGCTGCTGCTGCTGCGGGGCAGCAGCCTGACGCGCCTGCTGGGGACGGGCGTCCGCCGTGCGGCGTGAGCCGCGCTGCGTGACGCGCGTCCCGAACAGGTCGCTGCGGATGACCTGGACGGCCACGATCACGAACAGCCACAGAACAGCCAGGAAACCTAGCCGCATGACCGTCAGGGTCAGCTCTGACATTGCCCCCGCTTCACCCTTCGGCTTGCCGGTAAACGATGGTGGTGCTGCCCACGACGATCCGCGAGCCGTCGCGGAGCGTAGCGCGGGTGGTGTGCTGCCCGTCCACCACGATGCCGTTGGTGGACCCGAGATCCTGGATCGTCGAGGGCGTTCCGGTCCGGATCTCACAGTGCCGGCGTGATACGCCGGGGTCGTCGATCCGCACGTCGGCGTCGGTGCTGCGACCCAGCACCAGCGTCGGGCGGGAGATCTGATGGCGTGTGCCGTTGATCTCGATCCAGCGGCGTACCTGTGCGCTCGGCAGCGCGCCCGGGCCGGGCGCGCGCTGGCCGGCCGCGGGGCCGGGGCGCCGGTCGCCGGGCATGCCCGGCGGCGGCGCGGCCGGCATGGGCGGTGCGCCGGCGACGGGGGTCCCCCCGCCGTAGGCAGGGGGAGGGTAGCCGTAGCCGCCGCGGGGTGCGCCCTGGGGAGCGGCGGGTGCGCCGGCGTTTTGTGACGTACTCGACGCCAGAGTGCGGCTGCGCACGCGGTACAGACCGGTGTCGAGGTCGTCCGCCTTCTCCAGACGGACCTTGATCGGGCCCATGAAGGTGTAGCGCTGCTGCTTGGCGTAGTCGCGGACGAGGCCGGACAGCTCGTCGCCGAGCTGGCCCGAGTACGGGCTCAGGCGCTCGAAGTCGGGCGCGCTGAGCTCGACGATGAAGTCATTGGGGACGACCGTCCGCTCGCGGTTCCAGATCGTCGCGTTGTTGTCGCACTCGCGCTGGAGGGCGCCCGCGATCTCGACGGGCTGGACCTCGGACTTGAACACCTTGGCGAAGGTGCCGTTGACCAGGCCTTCGAGACGCTGCTCGAAACGCTTCAGGACTCCCATGGGGCACCTCCTCCGTCGTTGTCGCCCTGGTACTGCTTACAGATCGTATCCACGCGTCGGGAAATCGGCTGGTTCCCCTTGTCTGCCCCGTCGATGAGTGTCACCTCTCACACGGATCGTAGAGGCGGCCTGAGAACAGTGTCCCGCACCCTGGGTACATCAAGGAGGAGTGGGGGCAGGCCGCTCGTCGTTCCCGCTCATTCGTTCCGTTCCCTGTTCGCTGCGAGGGGCCCCGAAACAACGGATGTGAATCCACCCTGGGCAGCGTGCTAATCTTCTGCATGTCGCCAGGGGGCAGCACCGAAACGGTGAAGCACCCGACGACAGCACCCAATGCGCGGGTGGCGGAATAGGCAGACGCGCTGGATTCAGGTTCCAGTGCCCGCAAGGGCGTGGGGGTTCAACTCCCCCCTCGCGCACCATGGAGACGGGTCTCCACCGGACGAAAGTCCCGGTGGGGGCCCGTTTCTCGTTGTGCCCCGTTGTCGGCCCGGCCTCCGTGGGCGGCCGGGGCGTGTCGGCCAGGGTGCGGCGGCTCGATGTTTCACGTGGAACATCACGGGCCGAAGGCGCTCTGGTGGCGGGACATGGCGGGCTCCGTGGCGATGGCCACATGAGCGGCCGGAGAGCGGCGGACAGGGTTTTCCACAGGGGCAGACGGCTGTCGTGGCCCGGCGGTACGGTCTTGGCAGTTGATGTTGAGGGCGTACGACGCCGGGGGAGGCCGCGGCATGGACGAGGCCGAGATGTTGGTGCCGCCGCAGCGGCCGGAGAGCGGCGTGGCGGGCGGAGGGGCCGGTGAGCGTATCCCGGAAGTGCCCGGATTCGCTCCGCGCAGAGTGACGAAGGGCACGGCGGCCGGCGGTTCGCCGAAGGACCTGGGCAAGGCGCTGCGGGCGCGGGTGCCGCGGTCCGGGCACGATTCGCTCGTCCTCACGACCGGGCGGCCCGATGCCATGCGGGCGGTGGAGGAGTCCAGCCGGGGCCGCGTGCCCGAGCTGACCCCGATACGGGTGGGGAGGATGGCGGCCTCGCCGTTCGCGTTCCTGCGGGGCTCGGCCGGACTGATGGCGCACGACCTGGTGGGCACTCCCGTGAGCGGGATCGGCGCCCAGATCTGCGGCGACGCGCACGCCGCGAACTTCGGCCTCTACGGGGACGCCCGCGGCCGCCTGGTCATCGACCTCAACGACTTCGACGAGACCGTCGTCGGCCCCTGGGAATGGGACGTCAAGCGGCTGGCGGTGTCGCTGGTGCTGGCCGGCCGGGTGGCGGGGGCGGACGAGGACGTCTGCAGGGCGGCTGCCTTCGACGCCGTGGGCGCCTACCGCCGCACCATGCGACTGCTGGCGAAGCTGCCGGCACTGGACGCGTGGAACGCCATCGCCGACGAGGAGCTCGTCTCGCACACGGACGCGCGGGATCTGCTCGGCACCCTGGAGCGTGTCGCCGCGAAGGCCCGCAACAACACCAGCGCCCGCTTCGCCGCGAGGTCCACGGAGCCGGTGACGGGCGAGGGCGGTGAGGCCGGCCGCCGCTTCGTGGACGCGCCGCCTGTCCTTCGGCGGGTGCCGGACGAAGAGGCGTCGATGGTCGCCGCGTCCCTCGGCCCGTACCTGGCCACGGTCTCCGAGGACCGGCTGCCGTTGCTCGCGCGGTACGCGATCCACGACGTCGCCTTCCGCGTGGTGGGCACCGGAAGCGTCGGTACACGGTCGTACGTGGTGCTGCTGCTCGATCACCGGGGAGACGCGCTGGTGCTGCAGGTGAAGGAGGCGCGGGCCTCGGCGCTGGAGCCGCATCTGCGCGCCGCCGGTTTCCCGGTGCGGCAGGTGGAGCACGAGGGACGGCGCGTGGTGCTCGGTCAGAAGCGGATGCAGGTGGTCAGCGACATCCTGCTCGGCTGGACGACGGTGGACGGACGGCCCTTCCAGGTGCGGCAGTTCCGGAACCGCAAGGGCAGCGTGGACCCCGCCGCTCTGGCGCCCGACCAGGTCGACGACTACGGACGGATGACCGGCGCGCTGCTGGCGCGGGCGCACGCCCACAGTGCCGACCCGCGGCTCCTGGCCGGCTACTGCGGCAAGAGCGAGGAGTTCGACGAGGCCGTCGCGTCCTTCGCCGTCACCTACGCGGACAGGACAGAGGCGGACCATGCGGATCTGCTGGCCGCGATCAAGAGCGGACGCATAGCCGCCGAGCTGGGGGTGTGACCGGGCGGCCCGTCGCGCCCGTAGTCTGGACGGGTGACCCAGGAAGCCGCCGGGGGACCGACCACCCGGAACGACGAAGAGCGCGACGCGCACCAGGACGCGCAGCCGAGGCCCGAGGCCCGGCTCGCGCAAGCGGTGCGTGTGGCCGAGCAGGCGCTGATCGAGTTCGAGATCGCGCTGGAGACGTTCCGGGTGGAAGTGGAGAACTTCTCCCGGCTGCACCACCAGAAGCTCGGACCGATGTACGCGCGGCTGGACGAGCTGGACGCTCAGATCGCCGAGGCCCGGGCGGCACACAGCGGCGACCCGGAGGACCTGCGCAAGGCGCAGGAGGCCCGGGCCATGGTGCTGCCGATGCCCGGCGTGGACGAACTGTTCCACGGCTGGGTGGACAGCGACGGCCTGTCCCCCGAGGCCGCCGCGATGCTCACCGAGCAGCCGGTGCGCGCCCCCAAGCGGGTGCGGCCCAGTGAAGAGGCCCGCAAGCTCTACCGGGAGCTCGCGCGCAAGGCGCATCCGGACCTGGCACAGGACGAGACGGAGCGGGCCCGGCGCGACGAGTTCATCGCCCGGGTGAACGCCGCCTACGGCCTCGGTGACGAGGTCCGGCTGCGGGAGCTGGCCGAGGAGTGGGAGGCCGGTCCGGTGACGCCTGAGCCCCAGCTCAGCGAGAGCGAGGAGCTCTACGCACGGCTGGAGTGGCTCTCGCAGCGCAAGGAACTGCTCACCGCGGTCGCCAAGGAGCTGGAGGAGAGCGCGATCGGCGCGATGCTGCGGATGGCGCCCGACGACCCGGACACGCTGCTCGACGAGATCGCCGAGCAGTTGCTCGCGCAGGTCTCCGAGCGGGAGAAGGAACTGGCCGGCCTGGTGGAGTAGGTTTTTTGGAGGCCCGCAGGCGGCCCCCCGCCGCCGTGTACGTACGAGAGAAGGCATTGCCCCATGAACTTCGCCCCGCTGCCCTCCGTGGAAGCCGCGGCGGTACCGGCCGACGGTCTGGTGCTGGACGTCCGTGAGGCCGACGAGTGGGCGGCCGGTCACGTCGAGGGGGCGCTGCACGTCCCGATGAGCGACTTCGTCGCCCGCTTCGGCGAGGTGACCGAGGCGGTGGCCGACGGACGTCGCGCCTATGTGATGTGCCGGGTGGGCGGGCGTTCCGCGCAGGTGACCCAGTACCTGGTGCAGCAGGGCATCGACGCGGTGAACATCGACGGCGGCATGCTCGCCTGGGACGGCGCGGGCCGCCCGATGGTGACCGAGGGCGGGGCCCCGGCCTTCGTGCTCTGATCCCGGCCGGGCGGCCGCACTCGATCAGCGACGGCGCCCGCACCGGCGATCCGGTTCCGGCTGCGGCGGACGACCGGTTCCGGCTGTGGCGGACGACTGGCTACGGCCGGCAGGTGACGGCCGGGCGGCCGCGCGGGCGGTCCTGGAACGGCACGTGGCCTCCAGGGGGAGCCGCTAGCCGAGCGGATGCGCGGCGAGCAGATCGCCGAGGGTCTCCTCGTGGGCGGCGGCCGGGCCGAGGGAGAGTTCCAGTTGCTTGGCCCAGGCATGGAAGCGGTGGAGCGGACAGTCGGTGTCCGCGCCGAAGCCGCCGTGCAGGTGCTGGGCCGTCTGCACCACCCGGCGCACCCCTTCGGACGCCCAGATCTTGGCCACCGACACGTCGGCCGTGACGGGCAGGGCCACGGCGGACGCCATGCCGGACGCACCGGTCTCCTCCGGCTCGGTCAGGCGCCAGGCGGCCTGCCACAGGGTGGCTTCCATGGCGCGCAGGTCGATGTAGCGGTCGGCCGCCTGGACGGCGACCGCCTGGAACGTCGCCAAGGGGAAGCCGAACTGTTCGCGCTTCGCCGTGTAGCGGCTCGTCATCGTGAGCACCGCTTCGCCGAGGCCCAGCGCCAGCGCGCACGTGCCGGTCGCCAGGAGCCCGTGCAGCCATTCCCACGAGTCGTCCGCGTCGACGACGGCGGAGTCGTCCACCCGGACGGAGTCCAGGGTGACCTCGGCGAACAGCTCGCCGTTGGTGGAGATCTGCTCCGCCAGCGCGAGCCCGGCGGCGTCCTGGGGGACCAGGACGAACAGGGCACGCCCGTCGTCCGTGTGCGCGGGCACGGCGATCCGGTCCGCGCACTGGGCCCAGGGCACTCCGGTCTGCATCCCGTCGAGGACCCATCCGTCGTCCGACCCATCCGGCCGGCGCGCGGACACGGCGAGCTCGGCGGGATCGTGGCCGGTGCGGCCGTTCGCCCCGGCCGTCAGGATCAGCTCGCCGCGGACGACCCGGGGGAGGATCTCGGCCCGCAGAGCGGGGCTGCCGTACCGGGCCACCGCCATGGCGACCGCGCTTGTCTCCAGCAGGGGCACCCTGGCCAGCACCTTCGCGGACTCGCGCAGCACCAGGCACAGGGCGATCGGGTCCAGGCCCGCTCCGCCGTGCTCCGCCGGCAGGACCAGGCCGAGCAGGTCCGCACGCGCGAGGCCGGCCCACAAGGCACGGTCGACGTCATCGGCCACCGCGCCCGGCGTCAGTGCCGGACTGGGCACCGCGTCAGGCGCCACGTCCGAAAAGACGGCCCGGGCGGCCTCCACGGCCGCTTGCTGTTCCTCGGTGAAGGTGAAGTCCACTGTCCCGTCCTCCCGCACGCACCAGCACAACGGCACCGGTGGAGGCCATATCTGACGGAGCGTCAAGATAGGGCACGGTGCCGGAAATGAACACAGCGCGTGCGGGGCGGAATGCGGGTAGGGGCGGTCTTCGGGGCAGGAGTCCGGGACGGGCCGCGTCAGCGGTCGAAGTCCAACTCCACCTCGGCTGTGGCCGGATGGGACTGGCACGCGAGGACGTAGCCCGCCTCGGTCTCCTCCGGCTCCAGCGCGAAGTTGCGGTCCATGCGGACGTCTCCGGAGACGAGGAAGGCGCGGCAGGTGCCGCAGACGCCGCCCTTGCAGGCGTACGGAGCGTCCGCACGACTGCGCAGCACGGTCTCCAGCAGCGACTCCCCTTCCTGCACCGGCCACGTACCGGACCGGCCGTCGAGCGTCGCCGTCAGGGACGCATGGGCGGGAGCCACCACCGGAGCGGCGACCGGGGCCGAGCCGTCGTCCACGTGGAAGATCTCCTGATGGATGCGCCCGCGGTCCACTCCGAGTCCGCGGAGGGCCTGCTCGGCTCCCCGCACGAGTCCGAAGGGCCCGCACAGGAACCAGCCGTCCACGTCCGCCACCGGCAGCAGCGCGGGCAGGAGGGCCGTCAGCCGCTCCCGGTCCAGCCGGCCGGACGGCAGCCCCGACTGCTGCTCCTCCCTGGAGAGCACGGTGACCAGGTGGAAGCGGTCCGGGAAGCGGTCCTTGAGGTCGGCGACCTCCTCCAGGAACATCGTCGACGCCGCCGTGCGGTCGCTGCGGATCAGACAGAACCGGGCATCCGGCTCATCGGCGAGCAGAGTCGCGGCCATGGACAGGACCGGCGTGATGCCGCTGCCGCCGACCACGGCGGCGAAGTGCCCGGGGCGGGGCGGCAGGAGGAACCGGCCCATCGGAGGCATGACCTCGACGACGTCGCCGACGGCCAGCTCCTTGAGGGCGTACGTCGAGAACTCGCCGCCGTCGACCAGGCGGATGCCCACGCGCAGCACGGGGACCCCGCCGGCGGGGACGGCCGGGGAGCAGATCGAGTACGTGCGCCGGATCTCCTCGCCGTCCATGACCCGGCGCACGGCCAGATGCTGGCCCGGGGTGTGGCGGAAGGTCTCGTGCAGCTCGGGCGGCACCTCGAAGGTGACGGCCACCGAGTCGTCGGTGAGCTGCTCGACGGCGCCGACCCGGAGCGGATGGAACATCTACAGCTCCTTGAAGTGGTCGAAAGGTTCGCGGCAGGAGACGCAGCGGCGCAGGGCCTTGCACGCCGTCGAGGAGAACCTGCTGAGCAGCTCCGTCTCGGTCGACCCGCAGTGCGGGCAGCGCACGGCGAGCGTCAGCCGCACCGGTCCCTCGGCACGGTGGGGGCGCGGCGGCGCTATGCCGAACTCGTGGAGCTTGCGCCGCCCTTCCTCGCTGATGTCGTCCGTGGACCAGGCGGGGGAGAGCACCTTGACGACCGAGACGTCCGCCATCCCGTGGTCGTGCAGCACTCGCTCGATGTCCGCGGTCATCGCCTCGACGGCCGGGCAGCCCGTGTATGTCGGGGTCAGCTCGACCTCGACACGGTCGGGGCCGACCAGGTGGACCCCGCGGAGCACTCCCAGCTCCTCCAGAGTCAGCACCGGCAGCTCGGGGTCGGGAACGGACCCGGCCAGTCTGCGCAGCTCCGCCTCCAGCGCCGTGTCACCGGCGGGCGGCTCCTGTGTCCCGGTCACCATGACGCCCCCGGATGACTCCGGCGCAGATGCTGCATCTCGGCGAGCATCCGGCCGAACGGCTCCGTGTGCAGGCCCTGGCGCCCTGCCCCGGCCGACCAGGCGCCCTTGCGCGGCCCCTCCGGCACGGTCAGCGTCGCCTGCTTCAGCACGCCGGTGACGTACTCCAGCCAGGCCGACTCCAGCGCCTCCCACTCGACGTCCAGGCCCTCCACCGGCTGGAACATCTCGCCGGTGAACCGCCACAGCGCCTCGCACGCCGCCTGCATGCGCTCATGGCTCTGCGCGGTCCCGTCACCCAGCCGCGCGACCCAGTGCTCGGCGTGGTCGCGGTGGTACGCGACCTCCTTGACCGCCTTCGCCGCGAGTGCGGAGAAGGGGCCGTCACCGGCGGCGAGGGTCTCGTAGAGCATGCCCTGGTAGCCGGAGAAGTAGAGCTGGCGGGCCATGGTGTGGGCGAAGTCGCCGTTCGGCTGCTCGACCAGCTGGAGATTGCGGAACTCGCGCTCCTCGCGCAGGTACGCGAGCTCGTCCTCGTCACCGACGAGCGAGAGCAGCACCCTTGCCTGGCCCAGCAGGTCGAGGGCGATGTTGGCGAGGGCCACCTCCTCCTCGAGGACGGGAGCGTGGCCGGCCCACTCCCCCAGCCGGTGCGAGAGCACCAGCGCGTCGTCGCCGAGCGCCAGGGCCGCGGTGTGCACGGGCGTGCTGCTCACAGGTGCTTCACTCCTTCGGGGATCTCGTAGAAGGTCGGGTGGCGGTACGGCTTGTCGGCGGCCGGGTCGAAGAACGGGTCCTTCTCGTCCGGCGAGGAGGCGGTGATCGTGGCGGAGGGCACCACCCAGATCGAGACGCCCTCGCTGCGCCGGGTGTAGAGGTCGCGCGCGTTCCTCAGGGCCATGTCGGCGTCCGGGGCGTGCAGGCTGCCCGCGTGCGTGTGGGACAGGCCGCGGCGCGAGCGCACGAAGACCTCCCACAGCGGCCATTCGGTCGAGCTGCTCATGCGGTCGCCTCCCCGGGCTCGGTGTGCGGTGCTGCTGGTCTGTGCTTGTCGGCGTACGCGGCGGCCGCTTCGCGGACCCAGGCGCCCGCCTCGTGCGCCCGGCGGCGCTGGCTGATCCGCTGTTCGTTGCACGGCCCGTTGCCCTTGAGGACTTCCTGGAACTCCGACCAGTCGATCGCGCCGAAGTCGTAGTGGCCCCGCTCCTCGTTCCACCGGAGGTCCGGGTCGGGGAGCGTCAGGCCGAGCGCCTCGGCCTGCGGGACGCAGATGTCGACGAAGCGCTGGCGCAGCTCGTCGTTCGAATGCCGCTTGATCTTCCAGGCCATGGACTGGGCGGAGTGCGCGGAGGCGTCGTCCGGCGGGCCGAACATCATCAGCGAGGGCCACCACCAGCGGTCCACCGCGTCCTGTGCCATCGCGTGCTGCTCCGGCGTGCCCTGGGACAGGGTGAGCAGCAGTTCGTAGCCCTGGCGCTGGTGGAAGGACTCCTCCTTGCAGATCCGGACCATCGCGCGGGCGTACGGACCGTAGGAGCAGCGGCAGAGGGGGACCTGGTTGGTGATCGCGGCGCCGTCGACGAGCCAGCCGATGGCGCCGACGTCCGCCCAGGTCAGGGTCGGGTAGTTGAAGATCGAGGAGTACTTCTGGCGGCCGGCGTGGAGCTTGTCGAGGAGTTCGTCGCGGCTGGTGCCCAGGGTCTCGGCGGCGCTGTAGAGGTAGAGGCCGTGACCGGCCTCGTCCTGGACCTTGGCCATCAGGATCGCCTTGCGGCGCAGCGAGGGCGCCCGCGTGATCCAGTTGGCCTCCGGCTGCATGCCGATGATTTCGGAGTGCGCGTGCTGGGCCATCTGGCGGACGAGCGAGGCCCGGTACGCGTCCGGCATCCAGTCGCGCGGCTCGATGCGCTCATCGGCGGCCACGGCGGCGTCGAACGCCGCCTCGTACGCCTCCGGTGTCACTGTCGTCATCCGGACCCCCTACCGACCGATCGTTCGGTTCATCGACTTCAATGGTGGGTCGACGGCCCTTAAGGTGTCAAGCCTGTGGATAACCGAGGCGTACGACTGGGGATCGGGGCGGGGATGGAGTCCTTTGAGCACAGGGACGGCACGGGTGGGAGCCTCGGCTCCGGGCCGCCCGCGCCGCGGTCGCCGGAAGGGGACGCGATACCGGTCCAGGTCGCCCCGTCCGGCCCGCCCCCGGTCGTTCCGACCGAGGCGGGCCTCGCCCCGAGCGGGCCGGCGCCGTCCGGCCCCGACCGCGGCATCGCCGCGCTGCCCCTCCCGTACCAGGTCGCTGCAGCCGTCTTCCTCGTGCTCGTCGCCGCCGTCGCGTGCGTCCACCTGACCATGGTCTTCCTCCACGTCGCCCCCTCCAACACGGTCACCAAGAGCCATGGTGAGGCGGTCCAGGGATGGGTCTACCCCGAGTTCGAACAGAACTGGAAGCTTTTCGCCCCCAATCCGCTCCAGCAGAACATCGCCGTACAGGTGCGGGCCGAGTACACCGCCGAAGACGGCAGCCGCCGGACTAGTGAATGGCTCGATCTGTCCGCACAGGACGGTGAGGCCATCCGCGGCAACCTCGTCCCCAGCCACGTCGACCAGAACCAGCTGCGCCGCGGCTGGGACTTCTTCCTCGGCTCCCACGACAACGAGGCTCGCCCCAACGGCCTGCGCGGCAGGCTCTCCGAGCGGTACTTGCGCCGCATCGTGATGCTGCGGCTGGACGGCATGGACCTGGGAGGCCCCGTCCAGCGCGTCCAGCTCAGGTCGTCGACCCGTGCGATCGAAGCGCCCGCGTGGAGCGGCGAGAGGACCGACACCCGGCCCGTCCACCGGGTCATGCCGTGGTGGACGATCACTGCGGCCGATCTGCCCGCCGGTGTCGACAACGCAGACAAGGAGGCGGGCAGGTGAGCACCACCACTGTGGAGCGCGGCGTGGCCCGCATCGTCCAGCGCGTCACGGCGACGGCCTTCGGGCCCTACCAGACCGCGATCGTCCGGATCGGGTTCGGCACCACCTGGCTGCTGTTCCTGCTGGTCGAGCTGCCGAACCGGCATCAGCTCTACGGGCCCGGCGGCCCCTGGAGCTGGCACATGGGGCGGGAACTGGTCGCCAACAACAACGCCTTCACCGGCCTGCTGTGGTCGGACAGCGGCCTGTGGTTCGAGACCGTCTACGGCCTGTCCATAGTCGCGAGCCTGCTGCTCATACTCGGCTGGCGTACCCGCGCCGCTTCCGCGCTGTTCATGTTCGGCGTGCTGTCCCTGCAGAACCGCTCGATCTTCGTCGGCGACGGCGGCGACAATGTCGTCCACCTGATGGCGATCTACCTCGTCTTCACGCGCTGCGCCCAGGTCTGGTCGCTCGACGCCCGTCGCGCGGCGCGCACGGTGCCCGGCGTGCCCTCCCGGGACCGTGTCGGTCCCCTGCTGTGGACGGTGCTCGGAGCCGCACTGGTCGTCGGCTCCCTTCACAACGACACGGGCCTGTTCGTGCTGACGCTGCTCTGGGTGCTGTGGGTGGCTCAGGGGCTGTGGTGGCTCGTCTGCCGGTACGCGCCGCACAGCCGGCCACGCGTGCTGCTCGATGTCCTGGCCGACATCCTCCACAACTGCGCACTCGTCGTGATCATGGCCGAGGTCTGTCTGATCTACGCGACCGCCGGCTGGTACAAGATCCAGGGCACGCGCTGGCAGGACGGGACGGCCCTGTACTACCCGCTCAAGCTCGAGTACTTCGCGCCGTGGCCGGCCCTCTCCGACGCGCTGGCCACCAGTGGTCTGCTGATGCTGGTGCTCACCTACGCCACGGTCGCCGTCCAGGTCGCGTTCCCGTTCACCCTCTTCAACCGGCGCGTCAAGAACGTCCTGCTGGTCGCCATGATGCTGGAGCACGCGGGCATCGCCGTGCTGCTCGGGCTGCCGGTCTTCTCGCTCGCCATGATCGCCGCCGACGCCGTCTTCCTGCCGACCGCGTTCCTGCTGTGGCTCGGTGCGCGGGCGGCCCGGGCGCGGGACCGGGTGTTCTCGCGGAGGCCTGCCCAGGGGCAGCCGGAACGGGAGAGCGGCGAGGTGCCCCGTACGCTCGTCGGGTGAGCACCACCGAGGAACCGATGCAGTACGACGAGGGCTACGGCCCCGAGGTCGGCGTGGGACCGCACCCCCTGCCGTGGCCGCAGGACGAGCGGTACGACCCCAAGCTCCTGGCCGAGGGCGACCGCCGCAACGTCGTCGACCGGTACCGGTACTGGACGCGCGAGGCGATCGTCGCCGATCTGGACACCCGGAGGCACGGCTTCCATGTGGCCGTCGAGAACTGGGGCCATGACTTCAACATCGGGTCCGTGGTGCGTACCGCGAACGCCTTCCTCGCGAACGGGATCCACATCGTGGGCCGCCGGCGCTGGAACCGGCGCGGGGCCATGGTCACCGACCGGTACCAGCATGTGCGCCACCACCCGGACACGGCGTCCCTGACCGCATGGGCGGCCTCGGAAGACCTGCCGATCATCGGCATCGACAACCTGCCGGGCGCCGTGCCGCTGGAGCGGACCGAGCTGCCGCGCCGCTGTGTGCTGCTCTTCGGTCAGGAGGGGCCGGGCCTGACGCGGGAGGCGCGCGAGCATGCGGCGATGGTCTGCTCGATCGCGCAGTTCGGCTCCACGCGGTCGATCAACGCGGGCGCTGCGGCGGCCATCGCCATGCACGCGTGGGTGCAGCGGCACGCGGACGTGCCGCTGCCCTGAGGACGGAGCCCCCTTCAGGGCGCGGCGGGCCGGCGACCGACCGGCCCGCCGGGCGCGTCAGGCCTGCCGCCGCACCTCGACCACACGGAAGCGGCTCGAGACGAACGCGCCGTCGCACAGGGCGGCGTTCGCCGCAGGGTTGCCGCCGGAGCCGTGGAAGTCGGAGAACGCCGCGGTCTGGTTGACGTACACCCCGCCGGTCAGGTTCAGCGAGAGCTGGGCCGACTCGTCGAGGCAGACCTCCTCGAGCGCGCGCTCCGTCTCCTCGGACGTGGTGTAGGCCCCGACCGTCATGGCGCCCTTGTCGCGGACCGTGCGCCGCAGCAGGTCCAGCGCGTCCGCCGTCGAGTCCATGGCCACCACGAACGACACGGGGCCGAAGCACTCGGAGAGGAACGCGGGCTCCGCGTCCTGCGCCTCCCAGTACTTGCGGGCGCCGTCGAGCTTGACGATCACCGGAGTGCGCACGGTCGCGTCCGGGAACTCCGGATTGACCACCTCGCGCGAGCGGAGCGCCACCTCGCCGAGCTCGGCCGCCGCCTCCAGGCGGGCCTTCACGTCGGGATTGACCAGGGCGCCCAGGAGGGCATTGGCCCGGGCGTCGTCGCCGAGCAGACCGCCGACGGCCCCCGCGAGGTCGGCCGCCACCTCGTCGTACGTCTTCGGGCCCTGATCGGTGGTGATGCCGTCCCGGGGGACCAGCACGTTCTGCGGGGTGGTGCACATCTGGCCGCTGTACAGGGACAGGGAGAAGGCCAGGTTGGACAGCATCCCCTTGTAGTCGTCGGTGGAGTCGACGACGACCGTGTTGACGCCGGCCTTCTCGGTGTAGACCTGCGCCTGGCGCGCGTTGGCCTCCAGCCAGTCTCCGAAGGCGGTGGAGCCCGTGTAGTCGATGATCCTGATCTCGGGGCGGGTCGCCAGCGTCTTCGCGATGCCCTCGCCCGGGCGCTCGGCGGCCAGGCAGACCAGGTTGGCGTCGAAGCCCGCCTCGGCGAGGACCTCGCGCGCCACCTTCACGGTGAGGGCGAGGGGGAGCACCGCGCGCGGGTGCGGCTTGACCAGGACCGGGTTGCCCGTGGCCAGGGAGGCGAACAGCCCGGGGTAGCCGTTCCACGTGGGGAAGGTGTTGCAGCCGATCACCAGGGCGATGCCGCGGCCGGCCGTCGTGAAGGTCTTGCGCAGCTCAAGGGGGTCGCGCTTGCCCTGGGGCTTGGACCAGTCGGCCGCGGCCGGGGTCCGGGTCTGCTCCTCGTACGCGTACGCCACGGCCTCCATGCCGCGGTCCTGGGCGTGCGGGCCGCCCGCCTGGAACGCCATCATGAACGCCTGCCCACTGGTGTGCATCACCGCGTGCGCGAACTCGTGGGTGCGGGCGCTGATGCGGGAGAGGATCTCCAGGCAGACCAGGGCACGCGTCTCGGGGCCGGCCTCGCGCCAGGCCGCCATGCCCGCGCGCATCGCGGGGAGCAGCACGTCGAGATCCGGGTGGGGGTACTCGATGCCCAGCTCCGGCCCGTACGGCGAGGTCTCACCTCCCGTCCAGCCGTCCGTGCCCGGCTGGTCCAGGTCGAAGCGGGTGCCGCGCAGCGCCTCGAAGGCCGCGAGGCCGTCCGCGGGGGCGCTTTCGCCGTACGCCTTGGGGTGCTCGGGGTGCGGTGACCAGTAGGCGCGCGTGCGGATCGCTTCGAGGGCCTGGTCGAGCGTGGGCCGGTGGGTCTCGGTCAGCTGCTGCATGACGGACCAACTCCTCGTCGAGCTGGGCAGGGAACTAGTGACAGAGTTAGAGTAACCGAACGATCGGTCGGTACAAGGGGGCCTGTCGAAGCTGTGGACAACTCATCGGGGAGGATCGCTCCATGACCGCCATCGACACCAGCCGCACCGTCGCCGTCGTCGGCACCGGCACCATGGGTCAGGGCATCGCGCAGGTCGCCCTCGTCGCGGGCCACCCCGTGCGGCTCTACGACGCCGTGGCCGGCCGGGCCGGTGAGGCCGCGGACGCGATCGGCGCGCGCCTGGACCGGCTGGTCGAGAAGGGCCGCATGGGCGCCGGGGAGCGCGACGCCGCCCGCGCGCGTCTCGTCCCGGCCGTGGACCTTGCGGAGCTCGCCGACGCCGCGCTCGTCGTCGAGGCGGTTCTCGAACAACTGGCGGTCAAGCAGGAGCTCTTCGCCGAGCTGGAGAAGATCGTCGCCGACGACTGCCTGCTCGCGACCAATACCTCCTCCCTCTCGGTGACAGCCGTCGCGGGAGCCCTCCGCGCTCCGGGCCGCTTCGTCGGCCTGCACTTCTTCAACCCCGCACCCCTCCTCCCCCTGGTCGAGGTCGTCAGCGGCCACGCCACCGACGAGGAGACCGCCACGCGCGCGTGGGCGACGGCCGCGGCCTGGGGCAAGACGCCCGTGCGCTGCGCCGACCTGCCCGGCTTCATCGTCAATCGCATAGCCCGGCCCTTCTACGCCGAGGCCTTCGCCGTCCACGAGGAGCACGGCATCGACCCGGCCACCATCGACGCGATCCTGCGCGAGAGCGGCGGCTTCGCCATGGGGCCGTTCGAGCTCACCGACCTGATCGGCCAGGACGTCAACGAGGCGGTCACCCGCTCGGTGTGGGAGTCCTTCTTCCACAGCCCCAAGTTCCAGCCTTCCCTCGCCCAGCGCCGGCTCGTCGAATCACGCAGGCTCGGCCGCAAGTCGGGCCACGGCTGGTTCTCGTACGCCGAGGGCGCCGCGCGGCCCGGGCCGGCCGACGCGGGACCCGAGGACGCGCCGGAGTACGTCATCGCAGAGGGCGACCTCGCACCCGCCGCAGAGCTGATCGGGATGATCCGCGAGGCGGGCATCACCGTGCGGCAGGAGGACGAGGACAAGGGCACCCGGCTGATCCTGCCGAGCGGCGGGCAGCTGGTGCTGGCGGACGGACAGATCTCCGCGGAGTTCCGCGACGTCGTCTACTTCGACCTCGCCCTCGACTACCGGACGGCAGGCCGGATCGCCCTGTCCGCGGCGGCCGAAGTCCAGCAGGACACCCTCGCGCAGGCCACCGGCCTGTTCCAGGCGCTCGGCAAGCGGGTCAGCGTCCTCCCCGACGTACCCGGCATGATCGTCGCCCGTACGGTCGCGATGCTCGGCGACCTCGCGCTGGACGCCGTCGCCCGGCGGGTCGCCTCCGCCGAGGACATCGACACCGCGATGCGGCTCGGCGTCAACTACCCGCTGGGGCCGGTCGAATGGAACGAGAAGCTCGGGCGTGACTGGGCCTGGGAGCTGCTGGCCAACCTCCACCAGGCCGTGCCGACCGGCCGTTACGCGCGCACGCTCGGACTGCACCAGTGGTCGTACGGCTCCCCGCTCGAGGATGCGTCATGACCACGCCCAAGCGGGACACGTACACCCCCGAGACCCTGCTGACCGTCGCGGTGCGGATCTTCAACGAGCGCGGCTACGACGGCACCTCCATGGAGCACCTGTCCCGGGCCGCGGGCATCTCCAAGTCCTCGATCTACCACCATGTCGCGGGCAAGGAGGAGCTGCTGCGCCGGGCCGTCAGCCGGGCCCTGGACGCCCTCTTCGCGATCCTCGACGAGGACGGCGCCGTGGGGGGCCGGGCCGTCGAGCGCGTCGAGTACGTCACCCGGCGCACCGTCGAGGTGCTCATGGCCGAACTGCCCTACGTGACGCTGCTGCTGCGCGTCCGCGGCAACACGAAGACCGAGCGGTGGGCCATGGAACGCCGCCGCGAGTTCGACCAGCGCGTCGCCGACCTGCTGAAGGCGGCCGCCGCGGAGGGTGACCTGCGCGCCGACATGGACACCCGTCTGGCGACGAGGCTGCTCTTCGGCATGGTGAACTCCCTCGTCGAGTGGTACCGCCCGCACGCGGGCGGCGGATACGACGGGGAGCAGGTGGCCGAGGCGGTCGTGCGGATGGCCTTCGACGGGCTGCGGACGGACGTGCCCGCCTGAGCGGTCTCCGGGCGGGCGGCGGACAAGGCTGCCGGGCGTTTCACGCCTGAACCAGTTCCCGGGACCGTTTCCGGACGGGTGGTACCTGAGGCGCCCCGCGTGCCGTCCCCTGCTCCTACGGGCCCTCCGGCGGTTCCGCGTCGGGGGCCAGGCCGGCGGCCGTGCCGGGCGGGCCGGGCACGGGGTCGAGGTCCGTCTCCTCGAAGACCAGCAGCGTGCGCGTCGACAGGACCTCGGGGATGGACTGCAGCCTGGTCAGGACCAGTTCGCGCAGCGTGCGGTTGTCGGGCGTGTGCACGAGGAGCAGCACGTCGAAGTCGCCGCTCACCAGGGCGATGTGCGCGGCTCCCGGCAGGGCCTGGAGCTGCTCGCGCACGGTCCGCCAGGAGTTCTGCACGATCTTGAGCGTGATGTAGGCGGACGCGCCCTGGCCCGCACGCTCGTGGTTCACGCGGGCGCTGAAGCCACGGATCACGCCGTCGTCGATGAGCCGGTTGATCCGTGCGTACGCGTTGGCGCGCGACACGTGGACCCGCTCGGCCACGGAACGGATCGAGGCGCGGCCGTCCGCCTGGAGCATCCGCAGGATGTCGCGGTCGATCGCGTCCAGGGGGCGCGGCGGCGGCGTCTGCTCCGGGCGGTCCCCGTCCTGGGCCATTTGTTCAGTCGGCATGTCCCCCCGCCTTCCCAGCATGGACGACCTGTCTCCATCTCAAGCTGTGGAGAACCGTTTGTCCACAGGCTGCCCGCGCCTGTAGCCAAAATGCGTCCACGACCGAACAATCGGTAGGTGAGGCGCGCCACACTCGCGACGCCTCCCGTTCGCATTCGTCGTCGCCTTCGTCTTCGTTGATCGTCGGCGCTCCCACGAGGAGGTGCTCGCGTTGAGAAAGAGCAGCATGACGGTCCAGGAGCTGCCCGGTGACGCTGCCGTCTACCGGCCCACCCCGCCCCCGGCCTGGCAGCACCGCACCGACCCCGCACCCCTGCTCCCGGACCCGGAGCCGTTCCGCGTGCTGGGCACCGAGGCAGCCGCCGCGGCCGACCCCGAGCTGCTGCTCCGGCTGTACGCGGAGCTCGTCCGCGGCCGGCGGTACAACGCTCAGGCGACCGCTCTCACCAAGCAGGGCCGGCTCGCCGTCTACCCGTCGAGCACCGGACAGGAGGCGTGCGAGGTCGCCGCGGCGCTGGCCCTCGAGGAGCGGGACTGGCTCTTCCCGAGCTACCGCGACACCCTCGCGGCCGTCGCCCGCGGGCTCGACCCTGTCAAGGCCCTGACCCTGCTGCGCGGCGACTGGCACACCGGCTACGACCCGTACGAGCACCGCATCGCGCCCCTGTGCACCCCGCTCGCCACCCAGCTGCCGCACGCCGTGGGACTGGCGCACGCGGCCCGCCTCAAGGGCGACGACGTCGTCGCGCTCGCCATGGTCGGCGACGGCGGCACGAGCGAGGGCGACTTCCACGAGGCACTGAACTTCGCTGCGGTGTGGCAGGCCCCCGTCGTCTTCCTCGTCCAGAACAACGGCTTCGCGATCTCCGTGCCGCTGGCCAAGCAGACCGCCGCGCCCTCCCTGGCGCACAAGGCCGTCGGCTACGGCATGCCCGGCCGCCTCGTCGACGGCAACGACGCCGTCGCCGTGCACCAGGTGCTCGGCGAGGCCGTCGCCCGGGCCCGGCGCGGTGGCGGTCCGACGCTGATCGAGGCCGTCACCTACCGCATGGACGCCCACACCAACGCCGACGACGCCACGCGCTACCGGGGCGACAGCGAGGTCGAGACCTGGCGGGGGCACGATCCGATCCTGCTGCTGGAGCGCGAGCTGACCGAGCGCGGACTGCTCGACGACGACCGCCGCAAGACGGCCGCCGACGCCGCCGAATCGATGGCGGCCGACCTGCGCGAGCGGATGAACGCCGACCCGGTCCTCGACCCGATGGACCTGTTCACCCACGTCTACGCGGAGCAGACCGGCCAGTTGCGTGAGCAGGCGGCGCAGCTGCGCGCCGAGCTCGACGCCGAGGGAGAAGCACGATGACCACGGCTGCCGTGAAGCCGGCGACCATGGCCCAGGCCCTCCAGCGCGCGATGCGCGACGCGATGGCCGAGGACCCCACCGTCCACGTGATGGGAGAGGACGTCGGCACGCTCGGCGGTGTCTTCCGGGTGACGGACGGGCTCGCGAAGGAGTTCGGCGAGGACCGCTGCACCGACACGCCGCTGGCCGAGGCCGGCATCCTCGGCACGGCCGTGGGCATGGCGATGTACGGGCTGCGGCCCGTCGTCGAGATGCAGTTCGACGCCTTCGCCTACCCCGCGTTCGAGCAGCTCATCAGCCATGTCGCCCGCATGCGCAACCGCACCCGCGGCGCCATGCCGCTGCCGATCACCGTCCGCGTGCCCTACGGCGGCGGAATCGGCGGCGTCGAGCACCACAGCGACTCCTCCGAGGCGTACTACATGGCGACTCCGGGCCTCCACGTCGTCACGCCCGCCACGGTCGAGGACGCCTACGGGATGCTGCGGGCAGCGATCGCCTCCGACGACCCCGTGGTCTTCCTGGAGCCCAAGCGGCTGTACTGGTCGAAGGCCCAGTGGTCGCCGGAGGCCCCCACGGCCGTCGAGCCGATCGGCCGCGCCGTCGTGCGGCGCCCCGGTCGCAGTGCCACGCTCATCACCTACGGACCCTCCGTGCCCGTCTGCATGGAGGCCGCCGGGGCGGCCGAGGCCGAGGGATGGGACCTGGAGGTCGTGGACCTGCGCTCGCTGGTCCCGTTCGACGACGAGACGGTCTGCGCCTCCGTACGGCGGACGGGCCGTGCGGTCGTCGTCCACGAGTCCACCGGCTTCGGCGGTCCCGGCGGGGAGATCGCCGCGCGGGTGACCGAGCGCTGCTTCCACCATCTGGAGGCGCCCGTGCTGCGGGTCGCCGGGTTCGACATCCCGTATCCGCCGCCGATGCTGGAGCGTCACCACCTCCCGGGCGTGGACCGGGTGCTGGACGCGGTGGCACGGCTGCAGTGGGAGGCGGAGAGCTGATGGCGCAGGTGCTCGAATTCAGGCTGCCCGACCTCGGTGAGGGACTGACCGAGGCGGAGATCGTGCGCTGGCTGGTGTCCGTGGGCGACGTCGTGGCGATCGACCAGCCCGTCGTCGAGGTCGAGACGGCCAAGGCGATGGTCGAGGTGCCGTGCCCGTACGGAGGCGTCGTCACCGCCCGCTTCGGTGAGGAGGGCACCGAGTTGCCCGTGGGCGCACCGCTGCTGACGGTCGCGGTGGGGGCGATGGACGCGGACACCGCGGGCGCCGCCGGTTCCGGTGGCGCTGCCGGGCCGGCCGCCGACATCGGGGACACCGGCACGGAGACCTCCGGGAACGTGCTGGTCGGGTACGGGACCGGGGCCCCGGCGGCCCGCCGACGACGCGTCCGGCCCGCCACGGGCACACCGTCCGCCGACGGCGCCGGCCGCATCTCGGGCAACGTGCCCGCTGCCGCCCGGCAGGCGGGCGCGGCGGTGGCCACGGCGACCGGCCCCACCCCTGGCGCGTCGGCGCACAGGGCTGCCGGCGAGCGGGCGCCGCAGGACGGCCCCGTGGCCGTCATCTCGCCGCTCGTGCGCAGGCTCGCCCGTGAGCACGGTCTCGACCTGCGACGCCTCGCCGGATCCGGCCCCGACGGGCTGATCCTGCGGGCCGACGTGGAGCGGGCCGTGAGCGCCGCCGGCACGCAGCTCCAGGCTCCTGCCGCACCGCAGCCCGTGGCCGCCCGGTCCGAGGCGCCCTTGGCGTCGGCACAGGGCGAGCGCGTTCCGCTGCGGGGAGTGCGCGGAGCGGTGGCCGAAAAGCTCTCGCGCAGCCGGCGTGAGATCCCCGACGCCACCTGCTGGGTCGACGCGGACGCCACCGAGCTGATGGCCGCCCGTGTGGCGATGAACGCGGCGGGCGGCGAGAAGATCTCTCTCCTCGCGCTTCTCGCCCGGATCTGCACGGCCGCGCTCGCGCGCTACCCCGAGCTCAACTCCACCGTGGACACGGAGGCCCGCGAGATCGTGCGGCTCCCCGAGGTTCATCTCGGTTTCGCGGCACAGACCGAGCGGGGTCTGGTCGTGCCCGTCGTCAAGGACGCGCACACCAGGTCTGCGGAGTCGCTCACCGCGGAGTTCGCGCGGCTGACGGAGGCGGCGAGGCAGGGGACGTTGACCCCGGCCGACCTCACGGGCGGCACGTTCACGCTGAACAACTACGGGGTGTTCGGAGTCGACGGCTCCACGCCGATCATCAACCATCCCGAGGCTGCCATGCTCGGCGTCGGCCGGATCGTGCCGAAGCCGTGGGTGCACGAGGGCGAGCTGGCGGTACGACAGGTGGTCCAGTTGTCGCTGACCTTCGACCACCGGGTCTGCGACGGCGGCACCGCCGGCGGATTCCTGCGCTACGTCGCCGACTGCGTGGAGCACCCGTCGGTCCTGCTGCGCACCCTGTAGGGCGCCCCGGTACACAGCCGGGGACACGCACGCTGCAGGACGCCCCGGCACACGCCGGGGACATCACCGGCAGACAGCCGGGACACCCGCGGGCACGCCCCGGACCGAGATCCGACCGGAGATCGGGACGGGGCTCCCCGCCTGCCACGATCCGGCCCATACTGCATGGGTGACCGCGAAGACCGCGTACGACGCCATCGTGCTCGCCGGAGGCGCCGCGAAGCGCCTGGGCGGAGCCGACAAGCCGGCGGTGAGCGTGGGCGGGCGGGCCCTGCTCGACCGGGTCCTCGGCGTATGCCGGGACGCCGGGCGCACCGTCGTCGTCGGCGGACGCCGCCCCACCGCCCGCCCCGTCGTATGGGCCCGCGAGGAGCCGCCGGGCGGCGGACCGCTCGCCGCGCTCGACGCCGGAGTCCGGCAGTGCGACGCGCCCTCGGTGCTCGTGCTCTCCGCCGACCTGCCGTTCCTCGGACGGACGACCGTGCGGCGCCTGATCTCCGCGCTCGACGAGAGCGACCGGGAGGCGGCGCTGCTGACCGACGCCGACGGCCGCGACCAGCCTCTCGTAGCCGCCTACCGCACCGAGCCGCTCCGACGTGAACTCGCTCTCCTCGCGACCGAACACGGCACCCTTTCCGGACTGCCGCTGCGTCTTCTGGCACAGGAACTGGACCTTGCCCGGGTCCGGACCGACCCTCTCGCCTCCTTCGACTGCGACACCTGGGAGGACGTTTCCGCTGCCCGGGCCCGTATCAGGGAGCATGGCTACGTGCTGGATGAATGGATCACCGCAGTCAAGGACGAACTCGGCGTCGAACTCGACGTCGACACCCGTGTCCTGCTCGACCTCGCCCGCGATGCCGCGCACGGAGTCGCCCGCCCC
Source organism: Streptomyces sp. PKU-EA00015 (assembly GCF_013387495.1). Classification (GTDB taxonomy): domain Bacteria; phylum Actinomycetota; class Actinomycetes; order Streptomycetales; family Streptomycetaceae; genus Streptomyces. The sequence continues at coordinate 169,072 of NZ_JABZEE010000011.1, forward strand.
GCCGCGCCGCTGACCACCTTCCTGGTGGGTTACGCGGCCGCCCGGGCAGGCGGCGGACCGGAGGCCGTGGCCGAGGCCGCCCGCAAGGCCGTCGCTCTCGCGACCCGCTGGGCGGAGGAGACCGAGCAGGCCGCCGGGCCCCCACCCGGGGCGGCCGGGACCGGCCCTGCCGCCTCCGGGACCGAACGCGGCGCCGGCGCCTCCCACGACCCACGCAAGAACGGCGAGGCCGAAGCCGGATGACCGGCCACGACGACACATCGGGCCGCCCCGGCACCGGGCCCGCCCACGAGGACCCGCCTCCCGGCGGGCGACGGCAGAAGCGCGTCCACGACGATCCCCGCTCCGCCCCGCGCCGACAGGAGCTCGCCCCCGAGGGCGACCTCGACGGAGTGGACGAGGCCCTCGCTCTCGTCGGCCCGCGAGACCGGCAGCCCGGCCGTGCGGATCCCGGCGCCGCGCCCCCCGGCGCTGCCGCTCCCGCGCGCCACCGTGCCACCTCCTGGCCCGAGGCGCGCTCCCACGCCGCCCGGATCGGACGCGCTGCCGCGCCCCGGACGCGGAGCGCGGCCCTCGGCGACGCGCTGGGACAGGTCGTCGCCGAGCCGCTCGTGGCGCTGTGCGACCTCCCGTCCTTCGACACCTCCGCCATGGACGGCTGGGCGGTCGCCGGCCCCGGGCCCTGGCGCCTGGACACGGAGGCGTCCGTCCTCGCCGGGCACGGCGAGACGCGGCCCCTCCCCGACGGCACGGCGGTACGCATCGCCACCGGCGCACGGGTGCCGCCCGGCACGACCGCCGTCATCCGCAGCGAGCACGCCCGTGCCGGTGCGGCCGCACAGCAGCTGCACGCCGAGCGTGAGGTCGTGCCGGGCCAGGACATCCGGCCGCGCGGCCAGGAGTGCCGTGCGGGCGACCAGCTCCTGCCCTCCGGCTCCCAGGTGACCCCGGCCGTCCTGGGGCTGGCCGCGGCCGCCGGTTACGACCACCTCGTGACCGTCGCCCGGCCGCGTGTCGAGGTCCTGGTGCTCGGCGACGAACTGCTCACCTCCGGGCTCCCCCACGACGGCCTCATCCGCGACGCACTCGGCCCGATGATCGGTCCCTGGCTGGCGTCGCTGGGAGCCGAAGTCGTCGCGACCCGGCGGATCGGCGACGACGCCGAGGCCCTGCACCGTGCCGTCACGACCTCCGACGCCGACCTGCTGATCACCACCGGCGGTACGGCGGCGGGGCCCGTCGACCACGTCCACCCGGTGCTGCGCAAGGCGGGCGCCGAGCTGCTGGTCGACGGAGTCGCCGTACGGCCCGGCCACCCCATGCTGCTCGCCCGGCTCGCTCCCGGCCGTCACCTGGTGGGCCTGCCCGGCAATCCCCTGGCCGCCGTCTCGGGTCTGCTCACGCTCGCCGAGCCGCTGCTGCGCGGACTCTGCGGGCGACCGCCCGCGGTTCCGTACAGCCTGCCCGTTCGGGATGCGGTGCACGGCCACCCGCACGACACCCGGCTCGTGCCGTTCGTGCACGGCGAGGATCTGCTCGTGCCGCTCCACTACAACGGTCCGGCGATGCTGCGGGGCATCGCGGCCGCCGACGGTCTGGCCGTGGTCCCGCCCGGTGGGGCACAAGCCGGTGACGAGCTGGAAGTCCTCGACCTGCCCTGGGCCGCCTGGACGCCGCCGACCGCCGAGGGAGGACGTTTCACGTGAAACTTCCCGGCCACGACGCCATGGCGCGGAATGCGGACGAACAGCTGATCACGAGCCGGGTGAAGCTTCCCCGACGGGTCGTCGAGCGTCCGCTGCGGCAGGTCAGCAAGCGCCTGCTGATGGCCCTGATGGTGCTCCTCATCACGGTGCTGCTCGTCTGGAGCGACCGCCACGGGTACCACGACAACGCCGACGACTCCGTCGACTTCCTCGACTGCATCTACTACGCGACCGTCACCCTCTCCACCACGGGGTACGGCGACATCGTTCCCTACAGCGACGCGGCCCGGCTCACGAACGTGCTGCTGGTGACCCCGCTGCGTGTGCTCTTTCTGATCATCCTGGTCGGCACCACCCTCGAGGTCCTCACCGAACGCACCCGGGAGGAGTGGCGACTGAACCGCTGGAGGTCCACCTTGCGCGATCACACCGTCATCGTCGGCTTCGGCACGAAGGGACGATCGGCGATGATGACGCTCTGCGCCACCGGCCTGCGGAAGGACCAGATCGTCGTCGTCGATCCGAGCAGCAAGGTGATCGAGGCGGCCAATGCCGAGGGCTTCGTCGGCGTGGTCGGCGACGCCACCCGCAGCGACGTGCTCATCCGTGCCGAACTCCAGAAGGCCCGCCAGATCATCGTCGCCCCCCAGCGCGACGACACCGCCGTGCTGGTCACCCTGACGGCCCGCCAGCTCAACCGCGGCGCCAAGATCGTCGCCGCCGTCCGGGAGGAGGAGAACGCGCCGCTGCTGCGCCAGTCCGGCGCCGACGCGGTCATCACCAGCTCGGGCGCCGCCGGCCGGCTGCTCGGCCTGTCCGTGCTCAGCCCCAGCGCCGGTACGGTCCTGGAGGACCTCATCCAGCAGGGCAGCGGCCTCGACCTCATCGAGCGGCCGGTGATAAAGGCCGAGGTGGGCCGCGACGTGCGGGAGACGGACGACCTGGTCGTCAGCGTGCTGCGGGGGCACCGGCTGATCGGCTACGACGACCCCGCGGCGAGCCCGCTGCAACTCACCGACCGGCTCATCACCATCGTCCGCTCACAGAACGACCAGACGCCCGGCGGCCGGGAGTAGCCTCGCGGCCATGTATGCGATCACGATTCCCGAACCCGGTGGTCCCGAGGCCCTGGTCTGGGCCGAGGTCCCCGACCCCGTACCCGGCGAGGGAGAAGTCCTCGTCGACGTCGTCGCCAGCGCCGTCAATCGCGCCGATCTGCTGCAACGGCAGGGCTTCTACGACCCGCCGCCCGGCTCCTCCCCCTACCCCGGCCTCGAGTGCGCGGGCCGGATCTCCGCGCTGGGGCCCGGGGTTTCGGGCTGGTCCGTCGGCGACGAGGTGTGCGCGCTGCTCGCGGGCGGCGGATACGCCGAGAAAGTCGCCGTACCGGCAGGGCAGTTGCTGCCGGTCCCGGCCGGAGTGGATCTGGCGACGGCCGCGGCGCTGCCCGAGGTCGCCGCGACCGTGTGGTCCAACGTCTTCATGATCACCCACCTGCGGCCGGGCGAGACCCTGCTCGTCCACGGTGGCGCGAGCGGCATCGGGACGATGGCGATCCAGCTGGCCAAGGCCGTGGGCGCGCGGGTGGCGGTGACGGCGGGCGGCCCCGAAAAGCTCGCGCGCTGCGCTGAGTTGGGCGCCGACATCCTGATCGACTACCGCGAGCAGGACTTCGTCGAGGAGATCCGCAAGGCGACGGACGGCGCCGGGGCCGACGTCATTCTCGACATCGTCGGCGCCAAGTACCTGGACCGGAACGTCCGGGCGCTGGCGGTCAACGGCCGGCTCGCCGTCATCGGACTCCAGGGCGGCGTGAAGGGCGAGCTGGATCTCCGCGCCCTGCTGGCCAAGCGGGCGGCGATCACCGCCACCTCGCTGCGCGCCCGTCCGCTGGGCGAGAAGGCGGCCATCATCGCGGCCGTGGCCGAGCATGTCTGGCCGCTGATCGCAGCCGGCCGGGTACGCGCGGTCGTGGACCGCCATGTGCCGCTGCCGGAAGCCGCCGAGGCCCACCGGGCGCTGGAGTCCGGTGAGCACGTGGGCAAGGTGCTGCTGATCGCGCCCGAGAAGCCCTGAGGGGCGTACGCCACGCCGAAGGCCCGGCCCACCGAGCGGTGGGCCGGGCCTTTCGCTGTCCGGCGATGAAGCCGTGCCTGGTGACGGCCGTGCCCGGCTGCGCCGATCCTGGTTACAGATACGGACCGGAGCGGATCGCTCCGTGCTGCCCGCCCTCGTCGTCGTCGTGCGGGGCACCGGGCGGCAGGGCGCGGCGCATCTGCTCCAACTGGGCCCTTGCGGCCATCTGCTGGGCGAACAGCGCCGTCTGGATGCCGTGGAAGAGACCCTCCAGCCAGCCGACCAACTGAGCCTGGGCGATGCGCAGTTCTGCCTCGGAGGGAATCGCGTCGTCGGTGAACGGGAGGGACAGGCGCTCCAGTTCCTCGACGAGCTCGGGCGCGAGGCCGTCCTCGAGCTCCTTGACCGAACCGCGGTGGATCTCCTTGAGCCGGACGCGGCTGGCCTCGTCGAGAGGCGCCGCCCGCACTTCCTCCAGAAGCTGCTTGATCATGCTGCCGATGCGCATGACCTTCGCAGGCTGTTCGACCATCTCCGTCACCGGGACCTCGCGCGACTCGTCGTCACCGTCACCGCCGCCGAGCGCCATCCCGTCCTGTCCCACCACGAGGACGTGGGGGCTCTCCTGCGACCGTTCATTCCTCGGCATCTCCATGCCGCCATTCTCTCGTACATGGGCGTCACCACACGGTGTGCCCCCGCAGGAAGGTGATCCACCCTCCTGCGGGGGCACGAAATCGCAGCGCACGGCCGTGGGCGGGTCCTCTCAGGTCGCCTCGCGGCGGGCGAGCGCCCCGCGGGAGCGGGTGACCAGGGCCGCCAGCAGGGCCGCCCCGACCGGCACGGCGACCAGCAGCGTGGCCAGCGTCTCCCACGGCACCACGATCGGCACGTACGGCAGCTCGCCCGCGCCCCAGCCGTTGTCGAGGGCCTCCTGGTACCAGCCCATCTGCTGACGCTTCTCGGTGAGCCGCAGGCCGACGGCCGGCAGGACTCCCGCCGCCGATCCCAGCACCACGCCCATCGCGGCGACCACGCCGCACTGGAATCCGCTGAGCGTCCTGCGGACCCGCGGCGGGGCGCCGACGGCGGCCAGCGTCTTCAGGTCGGCCTCCGCGTCGGCCTGCGCCAGGCCCGTGGCGATACCCGCCGCACCGATGGTGATCAGTCCGGCGAAGACGGTCAGTGCCAGCATCACGATGCTGTTCTCGCTGGTGTAGCCCTCCTCGACGTGCAGGCTGATGTCCGCGCCCGTCCTGTCGAGCTCGTCGTCGAGCTTCTGACGCTGTTCGGTGGTGGGCATCTCCTCGGTGGAGAAGTAGGCGCCGATCGGGACCGTGTCGAAGCCGGCCTTCTCGGCCGCCGTCGGCGGCACGACGAGCCTGACGCCGTACGTCTCCGGCGTGCCGGCGACCTGGTGGACGGGCAGGCTCCTGATCTCGCCGGGAGCCTCCTTGCCCTGCTCCATGGCCCTGTCGGCGGCCTCGATGTCGGTGATCAGCCGGATGTCGATCGAGCCCTGAGCGTTGACGTTGCGCTTGTCGAAGGAGACCGCCCGGCCGGAGGCCAGGGCCTTCTCGGCGGCCGGGTCGTCGATGCCGAGCACCTTGAGCAGCTTCTCGTCGCCGACGAGAAGCCCGCCGTCGGTGGGCACACCGTAGCCGCCGCTTTCCTGGCAGCGCCAGTCCTTGGCGAGCTTGCGGCGTTCGGCCTTGCTGAACTTCGCGGCCGGGTCCTGGCCGGGCTTGGCGACGTCCGTCGTCCACATGGGGCATTCGTGGGCCTTGGGCACGATCACTTCGTAGCGGCCGCAGCCCTCGCGCGGCTCGTACATCGAGCAGTTCTTCTTACCGACGGCGATGCGGTCCACATCGGCCCGCACGTCGACGGGCAGCAGCTTCTGCACCGTGGCGCGCACACCGGGGACGTCGCGCCCGCCCGCCTCGTCCATCGTCACCGAGACGGCTCCGTGCGGCAGTTGCGCCTGGTACTCGGCCCTGCGCTGGGTGTCCTCGCTCGCCGCGTACGTCGCCACAGCCACGGTGCCGGCCACCGCGGCCAGCACCGCGGCGACAGCGGGAGCCGTACGGCCCCGGTTGCGCACGGCGTCGCGCAGCGCGAGCCGCGGAGAGAGCGGCAGCAGACGGCCGGTCCGGCCGAACAGGCCGACCAGGGCCGGGGTCAGCGCGACCACACCCAGCTCGGCAAGGGCGCTGCCGCCCGCCACCACGACGAACTGGTCCGTCATCGTGGACCCGTACAGCGCGATGGAGGCACCGAGGGCGACCGCGACCAGGCCGACGACCGGCAGCACACGGCTGCTCCTGCGCACACCGCGGCGGCCGGTGAGGGAGGCGAGGACGGACTGCCGGGACGCCGTGATCGCGGGGACGATCGCGGCCAGCAGACCGGTCAGCACGGCCAGCAGGGCGATCGCGAGGAGTTCCAGGGGCCGTATGTCGAAGCTGCCGAAGCGCTGGCCCATGTAGTCCTCCAGCACCGGCTGGAGGGCGAAGGTCAGGATCAGGCCGAGCAGGGTGCCCGCGACGGCCGCGGCGACGCCGATCACCAGACCGCCCGCGAGGACGATGGCCCGGATGTGGCGGCGGTCGCCGCCGTTGGCGCCCACGAGACCCAGCTGACGGCGCGAGCGGCGTGCCCCCACGGCGAACGCGGGACCGGCGAGCAGGCAGATCTCCAGCATGGCCAGACCGACGACCGTGCCCACGGCGGCGAGCGCGGCGGCCTTGGCGGCGGTGCTCTCCTCGTAGTTGCCCCAGTCCTCCTTCTGGAACAGCGGCACCTCGGAGTCGGCGGGCGGGTTCAGGGCCACGGTGCGGGAAAGGACCGTCACACCCTTGGCGTTGATCTCCTGGACCGTGTTCCACGTGAAACCACCGGGAACGGTGACGAGAAGGCTCGTGCCGGCCGAGGGCCCCGGCAGCCCGGCGGCCTCCAGAGCCTTGGCGAGCGGGGCGATCAGGGCGCCGGGAAGGGCGTTGACCTGGTCGGTGTCCAGTGCGTCGGGGAGCTCGTACGCACCGACGATCGTGTACGCGCGGTCGAAGCCGCGCGCGGTCAGCTTCGAGCCGACCTTCAGACCGCTGCTCTCGAGGAAGTGCGTGGTGGCGGCGACCTCGTCGGACTTCTGCGGCAGCCTGCCGCTGACGACCGGCATGATGCCCCGGGCCATCGGGTCGGAGGCCTTCAGCTCACGGATCTCCGTCGGCAGCAGACCGTGGGTCGTGCGGAGCTTGGCGTAGCCGGTCGTGTCCGTCAGCGTCCTGGCGCCCGCGGGCAGAACCTTGGCGATGTCCGTGCTGCCCTCGGGATACGGCTTGTCTTCGAAGTCCTCGGCCGGAGTGTAGTTGCTGCCGTCCGGGGCCTGGAGGATCGGGACGCCGCCCATGCCGGGATCGGAGAGCCGCGCGTCAGCGGCGCCGATCCGGCGCGCCAGGCTCTGCTCGGTCGACAACTCGGCGCTGCGCACGGTGAGATCGGCGGCGCTCACCCCGAGGATGGGCAGCGCGATCATCGCGAGAACCAGGAAGCTGCGCCCCTTGGAGCGCCAGGCGTCGCGGCGCGCGATACGGATCGCGGCCCGCCAGGAGTGGTACCAGGTCGTCACAGCTCGGCCGCCTGGCCCGAGAGCAGCGAGTCCGCGTCGCTGCGGACGGTCTGGTCGACGACCGCGCCGTCCCGCAGGAACACGACCCGGTCGGCCCATGCGGCGAACCGGGGCTCGTGGGTGACCAGGATGCCGGCCGCGCCGGCGTCGCAGCGCGCCCGCAGCAGCGCCAGCACGGACTCTCCGGTCTCGGAGTCGAGGGCGCCGGTGGGCTCGTCGGCGAGCACGAGCCGGCGCTCGCCCACGAGGGCGCGGGCGATGGCGACGCGCTGCTGCTGACCGCCGGACATCTCGTCGGGGAAGCGGTCGGCGAGGTGGCCGAGCTCCATCTCCGCCAGGGCCGCGAGGGCTTCGGTGCGGGCCTTGCGGGCCGAGGTGCCGTCGAGTTCACGCGGCAGGGCGACGTTCTCGGCGGCGGTGAGGGCGGGAATGAGGTTGTAGTCCTGGAAGACGTACCCGATGCTGCGGCGGCGCAGGGCGGCGAGCGTCTTGCGGTCCGCGGTGGTGATGTCGGTGTTCTCGACGATCACCCGTCCCGACGTCGGGAGGTCGAGCCCGCCCGCGATGGTGAGGAGCGTGGACTTGCCGGATCCCGACGGGCCCATGACGGCGACGAGTTCACCGGGGAAGACGTCGAGGTCGATGCCGCGCAGGGCGTGCACCTCGGTGGCTCCGCTGCCGTGGACGCGCGTCAGCTGCTGGAGTTGCAGTACGGGCTGCTGCGACGGAAGTGGCTGTGGTGACGGGTGTTGGGACATGGATGGTTTCCCCCTTGAGCGGGTGAGTACACACGGGCGGTGTACGAGAGGTCGAAAGGGGCCTCGGGAGGCCGGAGAGCGGCCGGGGCGGACGCCCTGGGCATACACGGGCTGCCGCGTGCCCGTCGAAGAAGCCGCAGCGGGCCCTACGCCGGTCCGGGGCGCCGGCCCGAGGCCGATGTCCGGTCCGGCGCGGGCGACGGCGCACGAGGCGCGGCCGGCGGCGGGTCCTGCCGGGCCGCCGCGGAGAGCCTGGTGAGCCTCATCTCGCAGTGGTCGAGCCAGCGGGCCTCGGCCTCGGTCTGGAAGATCAGCTGTTCCAGCACCAGCAGCCAGGCGACGTCGTCGCGTTCCTGGGAGCCACCGCTCTCGATCGCGGCCAGCGCCTGCGCCTTGAGCCGGGTGTAGTCCTGCATCGCCTTCACGGAGTGACGGCGCTGGGACTGGATCACGGAGCGGATGTCCACGCCGGGCGTCCCGACCGCCATGGCGAGCTTGATGGCGAGCTCGTCGCGCGGCGGACTGCTGCGGTCCACGGGCGCCGCGAACCACTGCCGGAGCTCGGCGCGGCCCTTGTCGGTGATGACGTAGAGCGTGTGGCCCGCCTCGTCCTCGCCGTCCTGGGCGACCATGCCGTCACGTTCGAGGCGGCCGAGGGTCGTGTACACCTGGCCGACGTTCAGCGGCCAGGTGGCGCCCGTGCGCGACTCGAACTCGGAGCGGAGCTGGGAGCCGTAGCGCGGGCCGGGCTCCAGGAGGGCGAGAAGCCCGTGACGGATCGACATACTCGGTATGTATACCGGGTATGCCGCCTGCGGCCAACCGTCGCCGGAAGGACGTGCGGGGTCCGTCTTGAGGAGGACGGCTGTGTCAGCGGCGGCGCAGACGGATGCCGAGGAAGCCGATCCCGAGGCCCATCAGGGCCATGCCGACGCCCAGTGACAGCGGTGAGATCTGGTGCGCGACCGGCGCGGGCGCGGAATGAGGTCCCTGGTCACCGGCCTCGGCCGGTGTCCAGTGCGGCGGCACGGGCGACCCTGCGCCTGCGGATCCGGCGTCCTCGTCCCCTCGGGGCGCCCCGTCATCCGCAGGAGGGGGATCGTCCCCCGCGTCTGCCGTTCGGGGCGCCTGCCCCGGGGCGGAGAGGGACGGCGCCGCGGAGCGGGAGGGCTTCGGTGAGCGCCGCGCGGGCTCGGAGGCGGAGGCTGCGGGGGAGGTGACGCTGCGCGCGGGGTCCACGGACGGGCTCGCGCTCCCGGTCCCCGTCGGCTGCGGCCGTCCGGGCCGCGGCCGGCCCTGGCCCGCCTGCCGCCCGGCGAACGAGGTCGAGGGTGCGGGCGACGGCTTCACGACGGGCCGGGGCATCGGGGGCTCGGACGGCTCGGCGTGCGCGGCCGGTGCGAGAGGAAGAGCCGTCAGCGCGAGCGATGCGACGGTGATCGCGCACCGGGCGCGGAGTTGTGGAATCACCGGAGGGCCTCCCGTGACGGGGCACCGAGTCGCCGAACTGATCGAGAACGGACTCAGCGTCACATGGAGGAACAGATCCGGCATCTCGGGCACTCGGGCTCGGGCAGCGCCTCCGGCGGGAAGCCTGCGCCCAACGGCCGAGGCCCGGTACACGGACGGTGTACCGGACCTCGGCCGAACGGCGTATCACCGGGCCGCTCCACACGGCCGCCTGGGGGACTAGGGTCTCTCGTTTGGATCATGCCGGGCTCGCGGGCCCTGGCACGCACGCTCGCCGCGTTGTCGTCGGTCGCCATGGCTCCGCCATTGTCTCCCTCCTCCGCCTTGCGATCGCACGCACCAGACCCCGCTCACTGATCCGGCCTGATCCAAACGAAAGACCCTAGTCGGCGCGACCGGTGGACACCTCGAGCATGAACGTCGTGTTCTTCTCGGAGATCTCCGTGTCCGCCAGCGGGAACTGCGAGAGGACGATGTCCTCGCCCCACTGCGCGTTGGCGACTTCCTTGATGTTGAGCTTCCAGCCCATCGTGTCCGCGCATTCCTTCACGGACAGGACGTCCTTGAAGACGAAGTTCGGCGCCTGGACCTTCGACGGGTCGTCGTAGCCCTCCTGCGGGTTCGAGCACTTCGTCTTGTCGATCGTGCGGTTGCGCTCGGGGCCCTTGTAACTCGCGTCCTGTGACGCGCTCGTCGACGGGTCGCCGCCCCCGCCCGCCTCAGTCCCCTCGTCGTTGCCGTTCAGCGCGATCGCCGTGACCAGGCCGCCGACGGCGAGGAGCGCCACCGCGACGGCGCCCACGATCACGGGCATGTTCCGCTTGCCGCCGCCCGACGCGGGCGCCGGGGCCGGCGACATGGTGTACGGCGGCGGCGTGGAGGCCGCCGGGGGCTGGGTCTGGTACGCCGGGGCCGGGTAGCCGTAGTGCGGCGTGGGCGCCGGGGCTGGGGTGGGCGGACCGTACGGGCCCGGCTGGTAGGGCGTCTGCACGCTCTGCGGGGCGGGCGTCGCCTGGTCCAGCGGCGGGAAGACGGCGGAGCCGACACCCGAGCCGCTGTTCGCCGGTGCGCCACCCATGATCACGGGGGCGCCGGTGTGGCCGGCGCCCGCGACCCGGGCGCACTCGTCGCGCATCGCGGCCGCGCTCGGAAAACGCTCGTTCGGGTTCTTCTTCAGCGCCCGGGCGACCAGCGCGTCCATCGCGGGGGTGAGGGAGCGGTTGATCGTCGACGGGGCGACGGGCTCCTCCTGCACGTGCGCGTACGCGATGGCGAGCGGCGAGTCCGCGTCGAAGGGCAGCCGTCCGGTCAGCAGCTGGAAGAGCATGATGCCGACCGAGTACAGGTCGGAGCGGGCGTCCACGCCGCGGCCCAGGGCCTGCTCGGGCGACAAGTACTGGGGAGTGCCGACGACCATGCCGGTCTGCGTCATGGAGGTGACGCCCGACTGCATGGCGCGGGCGATGCCGAAGTCCATGACCTTGACCACGCCGCGCTTGGTCATCATCACGTTGCCCGGCTTGATGTCGCGGTGGACCAGGCCCATCTCGTGGCTGGTCTCCAGCGCGGCCAGCACGTCGGCGGTGACCTTGAGCGCCTTGTCGGCGGGCATCGCCCCGTACTGCTGGATGTCCGCGGCGAGGACCGAGCCGAGCGGCTGGCCCTCGACGTACTCCATGACGATGTAGGGCATGAGCGAGCCGTCCAGCTCGTCCTCGCCCGTGTCGAACACCGAGACGATGTTGGTGTGGGACAGCTTGGCGACGGCCTGCGCCTCGCGGCGGAAGCGCTCGCGGAAGGACTGCTCCCGGCCGAGCTCCGTGTGGAGCGTCTTGATCGCGACCTGGCGGTCCAGCGCGGAGTCGTACGCCAGATATACGGACGCCATGCCGCCTTCGCCGAGCAGGTCTCGAAGCTGGTACCGGCCGCCCGCTACGGAACCGCCCGCGTAGCGGCCCTGTGCGCCGTCCTGGCTCATCTCGTGCTTCCCCCTGTGCGCGCGGTGGCCGCGGCTGATCCGGATTTACGGGCCAAGTCTGCCCGAGGGCACCGACACGTCAAGCCGGGTGCCCGTTCCGTGACCGTACGCACAAGAAGCGTCTCGGAAGCGTTACAGGAACAGCATGGAATTTGCGCGGGCCGGTGGACTGCGGCTTTGATGGCCGGTCTCCTTCGAAACCGGCCTGTCGTCCGAAGGCTGTAGCGTGGCGTGGCACAAGCACCCTGAGGACAGCGGCCCCGCACGCACCACGCAAGCGGACAGATACGACGGCGAGGACTGATGGCACCCGAACCCGAAGCAGACGGCGGCGGAGTGCCGGAGTCGGCGGACGCCTGGGGCATCGGCGGACTGGTCGGTGACGGCCGCTACCGGCTGACGCACCGTCTCGGCCGCGGCGGCATGGCCGAGGTGTTCGCGGCGGAGGACGTACGGCTCGGCCGTACCGTCGCCGTCAAGCTGCTGCGCGCCGATCTCGCCGAGGACCCCGTCTCCAAGGCCCGGTTCACGCGCGAGGCGCAGTCGGTCGCCGGCCTCAACCACCATGCCGTGGTGGCGGTCTACGACTCCGGCGAGGACGTCGTCGGCAGCCAGACCGTCCCCTACATCGTGATGGAGCTCGTCGAGGGCCGCACGATCCGCGATCTGCTGGTCAACGCCGAAGCCCCGCCCCCCGAGCAGGCGTTGCTCATCGTCTCCGGCGTCCTGGAGGCCCTCGCCTACTCGCACCAGCACGGCATCGTGCACCGTGACATCAAGCCCGCCAACGTCATCATCACCAACTCCGGTGCGGTGAAGGTGATGGACTTCGGCATCGCCCGCGCCCTGCACGGCGCGCAGTCGACGATGACCCAGACCGGCATGGTCATGGGCACCCCGCAGTACCTCTCCCCCGAGCAGGCGCTGGGCAAGGCCGTCGACCACCGTTCCGACCTGTACGCCACGGGCTGCCTGCTCTACGAACTGCTCGCGCTGCGGCCCCCGTTCACCGGTGAGACGCCGCTCTCGGTCGTCTACCAGCACGTGCAGGACATCCCGGTCCCGCCGTCCCAGGTCCTGGACGCGGTGCCGCCGGAGCTCGACGGCCTGGTGATGCGCTCGCTCGCGAAGGACCCGGACGACCGGTTCCAGAGCGCCGAGGAAATGCGCGGACTCGTCCAGTACGCACTGCAGATGCTCCAGCAGCAGGGCGGCCACACGGGCATCTGGAACACCGGCCCGGTCGACCTGTACGACCCCGGGAGCACCCCGCCCGGCGGCATGACGGGACCGACCGCGGTGCACCCGGTGCACGGCGAGACCTCCCAGGGCCCGCTCCTGCCGCCGCCGAACCCGCACGACGGCGGCTACGACGGCATGCACCACGGGCGCGGCGGCCGCGGCAAGGTGTGGCTGCTGGCCGCGCTCGCGGTCGTCGCGGTGGTCGCCGGCATCGCGTTCGCGTTCAACAAGGCGAACGACTCCGGCAAGAACCCCGACACCACGCCGACGGTCTCGCAGACACCGTCCACGCCGGACGAGACGCCCACGCCGTCCGACGAGGAGACGGAGCCCACCGAGGACCCGGGCACCACGACCGGGGGCGACGAGCAGCCGTCCTGGACGCCGTCCGACATCCCGTCGTACACGCCGAGCACGCCGCAGACACCCTCCGGCGACCCGACGACCAGTGGCCCGACCGACGACCCGACGGACGATCCCACCGGCGATCCGACGGACGACCCGACCGACGTCCCGACGGACCCGACGGACGTCCCCACCGACCCGGCGGGCGGCGCCGACGGCGGGAACGGGGACACCGCCGGCAACGAAGGCGGCTGAGACCGCCGCACGCGGAGGGTCAACCGGCGAAGGCGTCGCACACCGCCTCGTACTCCCGCGTCCACCAGACCGCCAGGGCCGACGCCGCAGGAAACTGCGGGTCGGCCCTTCGGTCGTGGAGCTGATAGCGCCAGCGCAGTATCCAGAAGTCGTTGAGCCGCTCCCACCACACCCGGTGCACCGCCGCGGCCAGTTCCGCCGGGTCCGCGTCCGCCGCGCGCCGGTAGGCCCGCGCGTACGCCCGGACCTTCGCCAGCTCCAGCTGTCCGGCGGGCTGGACGAAGAAGATCGCGGCTGCCCGTACCGCCTCCTCGGCCCGTGGCTGGACGCCGAGGCGGTCCCAGTCGACGATCGCGGCGGGCTCGGCGCCCCGGTACAGCAGGTTCAGCGGGTGGAAGTCGCCGTGGACCCAGCCGCCACCGCCGCCCGGCGGCGGCCTGCGGCCCGCGTGCTCGGCCAGCAGAGCACGCCGCTGGAGCAGCCGGTGCTCGGCCAGGGTGTCGAACGAGTCGCGCGGGCGGCTGCCGCGGGCCAGCTCCAGCAGCTCGTCGATGAGCGCGAACGTCTCCTCGGGGTCGGCGCTGTCGTACGCGGCGCTCCGGCTCGCCGCGCCGTCCATGACCTGGGCCAGACAGGTGTGCACCAGCCCCAGCAGAGCGCCGAGCCGCCGTGACTGGGCGGTGCTGAGCTGGGCGCCGCCGCGGTGCCGGCCGTCGACCCAGGGGTGCAGGGCGTAACAGCGGCCCCCGATCACGGCCACCGTGCCGCCGCCCGCGTCCTCCAGGGGCGGCGCCACCGGGACGCCGAGCGTCTGGAGCCTGCGGGTGGCCTTGTGCTGGCGGACGATGGCGGCCTGGTCCCCGTCGAGGTGGTGCTTGAGGAAGTACGCGCCGCGCGTGGTGGAGAGGCGGTAGCCGCGATTGAGGAGGCCCTGGGTGACGGGACGGCAGGAGAGCGGTTGGCCCACGGTGTCGTAGCGGCGCAGAAGGGCGTCGACGGGGGGCGCAGCAATAGCAGATGAGCGCGGCACCCGCCAGATGTTAGATCACGCTGCGTGTCGCGCCGGTGGCTGTTCGAGGTGGTCGACCGCGTGCACGACGACGGACCGCGGGTCGGCGCGCAGGTGGACCGGGTCGAAACCGGCCGGTCGACGGCGCGGTGATCCTCGGTGGGCATGCCTTTCCCTCTCCGTCACCTGCGGCCCCGGACGGCAGGGCCACCGGATGTCCACCGGGGAGGGGGCCGAAGTCCCCGCCGGGGGGCCCAGCGGATTAGCCCGAACGGGTGACGCCCCCGGCCGTGCACCGCGATGACGCATCGCCGCCGCGGACGGCCTTGAGGACATGTGATGTTCTCGTTCTGAGAACGGACGTCGCGGCACACCTCGACGCCGTTTCCGTCCGGCAGCCGCACCTGGAGAAACGCCACGTCGGGAGCGGTGGCGGGGATCCTGACCAGGGCGTCTTCCGCCGTACCGGCCTCGCCCGCGACCTCGGTGCCGGGTTCGGCCGAAAGTGGTTCCCGGACGCCGCGCCGCCCGGCTGCGGGGTCGGCGAGCGGGAATAGGGTGATTTTTCCTTCTTCATGTGCCTGGGCAGTCTCACATGTTGACTCTTCCCGTGCCTGGGGTGTGCGGGATAACGTGCCTTCGTTCCGGCGGTCCGCACGGCCCTGACCAGTGGCGTTCCCGCATTTCCTCGATTTACTTGGAAATCCAAGCAAAATCGCAGGTCAAATGGGGTTTCGCAGGAGTGCTGCGCACTGGGTAACGTGCCTTTGACAGGACGTTCGCCGGGGCACCTGTCACGCCCGAATCCGGCCGCGTCGCACCCACCCCGTGCACCGGTCCGGACGCGGGCGAGCCGCACTGGCCACACCGGCGGACCCCGGGGGCCGGACCGACGGAGGAGCACGCACGTGACCGTGGAGAGCACTGCCGCGCGCAAACCGCGACGCAGCAGCAAGCGCGTCAGCGCCGCGAAGAAGCCACAGAGTTCCGAGCCCCAGCTCGTACAGCTGCTGACGCCCGAGGGTGAGCGCGTCCAGCACCCGGACTACGACATCGACCTGAGCGCCGAGGAGCTGCGCGGGCTGTACCGCGACATGGTCCTCACGCGTCGGTTCGACGCCGAGGCCACCGCCCTGCAGCGCCAGGGTGAGCTGGGCCTGTGGGCCTCGCTGCTGGGCCAGGAGGCCGCCCAGATCGGTTCGGGACGCGCTCTGCGCGACGACGACTACGTCTTCCCGACCTACCGCGAGCACGGCGTCGCCTGGTGCCGCGGGGTCGACCCGACGAATCTGCTGGGCATGTTCCGCGGTGTGAACCACGGCGGCTGGGACCCGAACAGCAACAACTTCCACCTGTACACGATCGTCATCGGCTCGCAGACGCTGCACGCCACCGGCTACGCGATGGGCGTGGCCAAGGACGGCTCCGACTCGGCCGTGATCGCGTACTTCGGCGACGGCGCGTCCAGCCAGGGCGACGTGGCCGAGTCCTTCACCTTCTCCGCGGTCTACAACGCCCCGGTCGTGTTCTTCTGCCAGAACAACCAGTGGGCGATCTCCGAGCCGACCGAGCGCCAGACCCGCGTCCCGCTCTACCAGCGTGCGCAGGGCTACGGCTTCCCCGGCGTCCGCGTCGACGGCAACGACGTCCTCGCCTGCCTCGCGGTCACCCGCTCCGCGCTGGAGCGCGCCCGCCGAGGCGAGGGCCCGACCCTGGTCGAGGCGTTCACCTACCGCATGGGCGCCCACACCACCTCCGACGACCCGACCAGGTACCGGCACGACGAGGACCGCGCCGCCTGGGAGGCCAAGGACCCGATCCAGCGCCTGCGGACGTACCTCGAGAACGAGGGCCACGCCGACGCGGCCTTCTTCGCCGCCCTGGACGAGGAGAGCGACGTGCTCGCCAAGCGGGTGCGCGAGGCGGTACGGGCCATGCCCGACCCCGACGACATGGCGATGTTCGACCACGTGTACGCGGACGGGCACGCGCTCGTCGACGAGGAGCGCGCACAGTTCGCCGCCTACCAGGCGTCGTTCGTCGAGGAGGGCAAGTAGTCATGGCGGTACAGAAACTCCCGCTCGCGAAGGCGCTCAACGAGTCGCTGCGCAAGGCCCTGGAGACCGACCCCAAGGTCCTGATCATGGGCGAGGACGTCGGCAAGCTCGGCGGCGTCTTCCGCATCACCGACGGGCTGCAGAAGGACTTCGGCGAGGACCGGGTCATCGACACCCCGCTCGCCGAGTCCGGCATCGTCGGCACGGCGATCGGCCTGGCCCTGCGCGGCTACCGCCCGATCGTGGAGATCCAGTTCGACGGCTTCGTCTTCCCCGCGTACGACCAGATCGTCACGCAGCTCGCGAAGATGCACGCCCGCGCACTCGGCAAGATCAAGCTGCCCGTCGTCGTCCGTATCCCCTACGGCGGCGGCATCGGCGCGGTCGAGCACCACTCCGAGTCCCCCGAGGCGCTCTTCGCGCACGTCGCGGGCCTCAAGGTGGTCTCCCCCTCCAACGCCTCCGACGCCTACTGGATGCTCCAGCAGGCCGTCCAGAGCGACGACCCGGTGATCTTCTTCGAGCCGAAGCGGCGCTACTGGGACAAGGGCGAGGTAGACACCGAGGCGATCCCCGGCCCGCTGCACACGGCGCGCGTCGCCCGGCCCGGCACGGACATCACCCTCGCCGCCTACGGCCCGATGGTGAAGGTCTGCGTCGAGGCCGCGGCCGCGGCGGCCGAGGAGGGCAAGTCGGTCGAGGTCCTCGACCTGCGCTCGATGTCCCCGATCGACTTCGACACGATCCAGACGTCCGTCGAGAAGACCGGCCGGCTGGTCGTGGTCCACGAGGCCCCCGTCTTCTACGGCTCCGGCGCGGAGATCGCCGCCCGTATCACCGAGCGGTGCTTCTTCCACCTGGAGGCCCCGGTGCTGAGGGTCGGCGGCTTCCACGCCCCGTACCCGCCGGCCCGCCTGGAGGAGGAGTACCTTCCGGGACTGGACCGGGTGCTGGACGCCGTCGACCGCTCGCTCGCGTACTGAGGAGTGCCGTGACCATGACCGCAGACACCTCCCTGCGCTTCCGCGAGTTCAAGATGCCCGACGTGGGCGAGGGACTCACCGAGGCCGAAATCCTCAAGTGGTACGTCCAGCCCGGTGACAGCGTCACCGACGGCCAGGTCGTGTGCGAGGTCGAGACGGCGAAGGCGGCCGTCGAGCTGCCGATCCCGTACGACGGCGTCGTGCACGAGCTGCGTTTCGAGGAGGGCACGACCGTCGACGTCGGCACGTCGATCATCACGATCGACGTGGCTCCCGGCGCGGGGCCGGCCGAGGAGCCGCCCCCGGCGGCCACCGAGCCGTCGCTCGCCGCCGCCGAGCCGCCGCCCGCGTCCGAGCCGGAGCCGGAGGCCAAGCCGCAGGGCCGCCAGCCGGTCCTCGTGGGTTACGGCGTCGCCGAGTCGTCGACCAAGCGCCGTCCGCGCAAGGCCCCGGCCGGATCCGTCCCCGAGCAGGCCGCCACGGCCGCGATCCAGGCCGAGATGAACGGGGCCGCCCCGGCCCGTCCGCGTCCGCTCGCCAAGCCGCCGGTGCGCAAGCTCGCCAAGGACCTGGGCATCGACCTCGAGGCGGTCACGCCCACCGGCCCCGACGGGATCATCACCCGCGAGGACGTGCACGCCGCCGCGGCACCCGCGCCGGTCGCCGCCCCCGAGCCGGTGGCGGCCGAGGCTCCCGCTCCCGTGTCCGTCCCCGCCGGTGCTCGTGAGACCCGTGTCCCGATCAAGGGCGTACGGAAGGCGACCGCTGCCGCGATGGTCGGCAGCGCCTTCACCGCGCCGCACGTCACCGAGTTCGTCACCCTCGACGTGACGCGCACGATGAAGCTGATCGAGGAGCTGAAGGCCGACAAGGAGATGGCGGGGCTGCGGGTCAACCCGCTGCTGCTGATCGCCAAGGCCCTGCTCGTCGCCATCAAGCGGAACCCGGGCATCAACGCCGCCTGGGACGAGGCCAACCAGGAGATCGTCCAGAAGCACTACGTCAACCTGGGCATCGCCGCGGCCACCCCGCGCGGTCTGATCGTGCCGAACATCAAGGACGCGCACGACAAGACCCTGCCGGAACTGGCCGAGGCGCTGGGCGAGCTCGTGGCCACCGCGCGCGAGGGCAAGACCACCCCGGCGGCCATGCAGGGCGGCACCGTGACCATCACCAACGTCGGCGTCTTCGGCGTCGACACCGGCACGCCGATCCTGAACCCCGGCGAGTCCGCGATCCTCGCGGTCGGCGCGATCAAGCTCCAGCCGTGGGTCCACAAGGGGAAGGTGAAGCCTCGCCAGGTCACCACGCTCGCGCTCTCCTTCGACCACCGGCTGGTCGACGGTGAACTGGGCTCCAAGGTCCTCGCCGACGTCGCGGCGATCCTGGAGAACCCGAAGCGGCTCATCACCTGGGCCTGACGGGCCTGTTCCACGTGAAACACCCCCGGTGAACCCACCGGGCACGGAAGCCCCGTCCGTATCGCGGACGGGGCTTTCTGGTTGAAGTCTGTTGTATCTATGCTGTGTGCATGCCTGCCGCCTCCGCGCCCCCCGTCAGACAGCCCCCGGCCGCCGACCGCGTCTACACCCACATCAAGCAGGCCGTCCTCGACCGGCAGTACGAGGGCGGGACGCTCCTCACGGAGGGCGAGCTGGCCGAGGCCGTCGGCGTCTCCCGCACCCCCGTGCGCGAGGCACTCCTCAAGCTCGAGGTCGAAGGGCTGATCAAGCTCTACCCGAAGAAGGGTGCGCTGGTCCTCGCCGTCTCCGCGCAGGAGATCGCGGACGTCGTCGAAACGCGGCTGCTGGTGGAGGAGTTCGCCGTGCGCAAGGCGGTGCCCGCGCCCGCCGCACTCGTCGCCCGCCTCCAGGAGCTCCTCGACGAGCAGCAGCGGCACGCCGCCGCCGGCGACCTCGCCGCCTTCGCCGTCAGCGACCGCTGCTTCCACGCCGAGATCGTCCGCCACGCGGGCAACGAGATCCTCTCCAAGCTCTACGACCAGCTGCGCGACCGCCAGTTGCGCATGGGCGTCGCGATGATGCAGGCACTCCCCGACCGGGTCACCAGGAACCACACCGAGCACGCCGAGATCCTCGAGAGGATCCGGGCCGGTGACGCGGACGGCGCCGCCGAGTGCGTGCGCAGCCACCTCAGCCGCGTCAAGGTGCTGGTGCGGGGTGAGGAACGGTGAGCGCGTCCTCCTGCGAGGTGTCCCTCCCCAGTGATCCCCCCGGCGGCCGACGGGCCGCCGCCGTCTGGGGCATCGGCGTCGCGGTCTACTTCGTCGCCGTCATATTCCGTACGTCCCTGGGCGTCGCCGGACTCGACGCCGCCGACCGCTTCGACGTCAACGCCTCGGCCCTGTCGACCTTCTCGATCCTGCAGCTGCTCGTCTACGCGGGCATGCAGATACCCGTCGGCCTGATGGTCGACCGGCTCGGCACCAAGAAGGTCCTCACCATCGGCGTGGTGCTGTTCACCGTCGGCCAGCTCGGGTTCGCCCTCTCGCCCTCGTACGGCATGGCGCTCGCGTCCCGTGCGCTGCTCGGCTGCGGCGACGCCATGACGTTCATCAGCGTGCTGCGGCTCGGCACCCGCTGGTTCCCCGCCCGGCGCGGTCCCCTCATCGCGCAGATCGCCGCGCTGTTCGGCATGGCGGGCAACCTGGTCTCCACCCTCGTCATCGCCCGCATGCTGCACGGCGTGGGCTGGACCGCCACCTTCGCCGGCAGCGCCGCGGCCGGCCTCGTCGTGCTCGTCCTGATGCTCCTCTTCCTCAAGGACCACCCCGAGGGCCACGAGCCGCCACCCGTCCGGCACACGGGCGCCGCGTTCGTTCGGCGTCAGATCGCCGCGTCCTGGCGCGAGCCGGGCACCCGGCTCGGCATGTGGGTGCACTTCACCACCCAGTTCCCCGCCATGGTGTTCCTGCTGCTGTGGGGGATGCCGTTCCTCGTGGAGGCGCAGGGGCTGACGCGTGAGAGCGCCGGCGCTCTGCTGACTCTCGTCGTGGCGTCCAACATGGTCGTCGGCCTCGTCTACGGGCAGATCATCGCGCGCCACCATGCGGCACGCACCCCGCTGGCGCTCGGCACCATAGGCGCCAGCGCCCTGCTATGGGCGGCCACCATCGTGTACCCCGGCGACACCGCCCCCCTGTGGCTGCTCATCACCCTGTGCACCGTGCTCGGCGCCTGCGGGCCCGCCTCGATGATCGGCTTCGACTTCGCGCGGCCCGCCAATCCGCCCGAACGTCAGGGGACGGCGTCCGGCATCGTCAACATGGGCGGTTTCGTCGCCTCGATGACCACGCTGCTCGCGGTGGGCGTGCTGCTGGACGCGACCGGTGACGACTACCGGATCGCGTTCTCGTCCGTCTTCGTGCTCCAGGCCCTGGGGGTCGCCCAGATCCTGCGGCTGCGGGCGCGCACGGTGCGGCGCGAGCGCGAGCGCCTGGTGGCGAGCCGGGTGGAGGCCGTGCACGTGCCGGTCTGACCGCCACCCGCCACGGGCGACGGCAGGGGGCGGGTGCGCCCGCCCCCCAGCGCCTTCGTCAGGGCGTGACCGCGATGACGCGCAGGATCGCCTCGGCCGCCTCCGCGTCGCCGTCGACCTTGACCCGGTCCGCCACGGCCGCGGGCCGCACCCGGCCGCATGCCAGCCGGTAGAACGTCTCCCAGTCCGTCGTGAACGTCACCAGCGGGCCCAGTGACGGCGAACCGTCCACCGAGCCGTGCCCGTCGGCGTCCACCCGCACGGTCCGCAGGAACTCCACCGGGCCGCTCACGTCGAAGACCACGGCCGAATTCGGCGGCGTGCCCGCGTCCTTGGCCACCACCTTGGGCAGGGCCTCGAGCAGGCAGTCCCGCGTCACGTACGCACCCGGCGAGTCCAGGTTTCCCGGCTTGCCGAGCGCCACGCGCAGATCCTGCTCGTGCACCCACGTGTCGAACGCGCGCATCCGGTAGGCGAGTTCGAGGGTCTGCTCGGCCCCCAGCGGGGCCCGGACCGGAGTGTCGGGGGCGCGGTTCTCGTTGCGCAGCTGACGGGCCCGGCGGATCATCGTGTACTCGAGCTCGGCCGTCATCTCCGGGGAGGTGTGGTGCCGGCGCACATCGACCTGCATCTCCATGTAGCGCGCGAACTCGCTCCGCACGTGGTAGAGATCGCGCGGCAGCGAGTGGATCGGGCGCGGGTCGCCGAGCATCTCGCACTCCATGCCGATGACGTGCGACACGATGTCCCGCACCGACCAGGCCGGGCAGGGGGTGGCGCGGTTCCACTCGCCCTCGGGGAGCGGCTGCACCAGCTCGGCTATCGACTCGACTGCGTGGGTCCAGGCATCGGCGTAGTTCTGGAGGCTGGGATGGACGGTCACGGGACCCCTCGGCGGTCGTACGCGGGCAAACTGGACTGGCGGCGGTCTGTGGGGGTCCGGGGGTGGCCCCCGGATGAGCACAGTACGCTGCCCGAAGGCACCCCGGCAGTGCTTTCGTGTGACGATCGTAGGCCCGAGTTGACAGCTCGAATGCCAGGACGGTGGTAGTGTGCGCGCCTCGCTCGTGCAGATCGCAGTAGACCCGGACGAATCGGTCGATTCTCGCAGGCGCCGCGTCGCCGCGCTGGTACGCGAGCAACGGGACGCCGACCTGGTGATCCTTCCCGAGCTCTGGCCCGTCGGCGCCTTCGCCTACCAGCAGTTCGAGGCGGAGGCCGAGACGCCGGCCGGGCCGACGTACGCGGCCATGGCCGGAGCCGCGCGCGACGCCGGCGTCTGGCTGCACGCCGGCTCGATCGTCGAGCGGGACGGCGACGGCACGCTCTACAACACCGCACTCGTCATCGCGCCCGACGGCCGGATGGCCGCCGTCTACCGCAAGATCCACCGTTTCGGCTTCGACAAGGGCGAGGCCGTGATGATGGGCGCCGGCGAGGAACTGGTGACCGTGTCCCTGCCCGGTGCGCTCACCCTCGGCCTCGCCACCTGCTACGACCTGCGCTTCCCCGAACTGTTCCGCGGCCTCGTCGACGCCGGCGCCCAGGCGCTCGTCGTCCCGGCCGGCTGGCCGGCCCGCCGCCGCGAGCACTGGACTCTGCTGGCCCGTGCCCGCGCCGTCGAGAACCAGGCGTACGTGCTCGCCTGCGGGACCGCGGGCACGCACGCCGACGTCGAACAGGCCGGGCACAGCATCGTCGTCGACCCCTGGGGCGAGGTCCTCGCCGAGGCCGGCCCCGACGAGGAGGTGCTGACCGTGGACCTCGACCCGTCGAAGGTGGAGAAGACCCGGGAGCTCTTCCCGGCGCTCAAGGACCGCCGCCTGGGCCTGCCGGTCCCGCCGGGCCGGTCCGGGTAGCTCACCCCTCCTCCCGCTCCTTCTCCGCCATCCGGATCACGCACTCCGCGACGGCGATCAGCAGCGCGGCGTCCGCGTCCTCGCGCACGACGTCCACGCCGTACGTGTCCCGCGGCGTCAGCCACCGCCGCGAGATGTGCGCCAGCAGTTCGCCCTCGTACTGGACGGCGAACTCCCGGTCCAGGATCCGCCCGCTGACGTCCAGAGCGGTGCCGTCGGCGAGCGTGACCCGGTAGTGGTTGCGCAGCAGCGACAGCCGCTTCCTGCGGATCGTGGCGAGGGCGGCCCCGTCCCGCTCGATCGTCATGGCATCCCGCAGGCCGAGCAGCCTCTGCCGCAGCGTGACGAGCACGTACCCGCTAGGGTCCTTGAGCTCCAGCGTGTCCCGCAGCCGCAGCGCCTTTCCGTCCACGAGGAAGGCGTGCCGCCCGTGCTCGTCGTCGATCCAGTAGTCGTCGCCGATCGCGAAGATCTTGTCCCGCACCAGGTAGGTCATGGGCGCACGGATTCCCGAATGAACTGACCGGTATGCCGGATTAGCCTGGTGGTATGAGAGAGGAACTCAAGCACTGGTCCTCGGGGAACTGGCACGTCACAGAAGGGAAGGCCGACGATTTCATCGACGCCTGGACGGAATTCCTGGCGTGGACCAAGGGCGCCAACGAAGGGTTCGTGAAGGCCCGCCTCATCCGCGACCTGTCCGACCCGAACCACTTCGTGTCCTTCTCGGCGTGGCGGAGCCCTGAGGCGATGTCCGAATGGCAGGGCAAGCCCGAGTTCGCGGACCTCTTCGGGAAGTGCCGGGCACTGTGCGACGACATGACGAGCGGGATCTACGAGTCCACGGTGACGCTCTGACGGTCGCGCGGGGTCACGATCCGGCACCCGGGGCCGCACGGCCGTGATCCGGCATTCATACCCGGATGGCAAGCTTGAACCATGAACGATGCCGCCCCGGCGCCCACCCCCGCGCCCAGCCGCCGTGCCCGTGTCCGTGCCCCCGAGCTGATCGGCAAGGGCGGCTGGCTGAACACAGGTGACAAGCAGTACACCCTCGCGGACCTGCGAGGGCGCATTGTGGTCCTCGATTTCTGGACCTTCTGCTGCATCAACTGCCTCCACGTCCTCGACGAGCTCCGCGAGCTCGAGGAGAAGCACCGCGACACCCTGGTGATCATCGGCGTGCACTCGCCGAAGTTCGTCCACGAGGCCGAGCACCAGGCCGTCGTCGACGCCGTCGAGCGGTACCAGGTCCACCACCCCGTCCTGGACGACCCCGAGCTCGCGACGTGGAAGCAGTACGCCGTACGGGCCTGGCCCACGCTCGTCGTCATCGACCCGGAGGGGTACGTCGTCGCCCAGCACGCGGGCGAGGGGCATGCGCACGCCATCGAGAAGCTCGTGGAGGAGCTGGAGGCCGAGCACGCGGCCAAGGGGACGCTGCGGCGTGGTGACGGGCCCTATGTGGCGCCCGAGCCCGTGGCCACCGATCTGCGTTTCCCCGGCAAGGCGCTGCTCCTGCCGTCGGGCAACTTCCTCGTGTCCGACTCGACCCGGCACCAGCTCGTGGAGCTGGAGCCGGACGGCGAGAGCGTCGTGCGGCGGATCGGGGACGGCGAGTTCAACGAGCCGCAGGGGCTCGCGCTGCTTCCCCACGGCCGCGTCGCCGTCGCGGACACGGTGAACCACGCCATCCGCGCCTACGACCCCGAGACCGGTGCGATCGAGCTCCTCGCCGGGACCGGGAAGCAGTGGTGGCAGGGGTCGCCGACCTCGGGGCCCGCGCTGGAGGTCTCGCTGTCGTCGCCGTGGGACGTGGCCTGGTGGGACGGCAGGCTGTGGATCGCGATGGCCGGCGTGCACCAGCTGTGGACGTACGATCCCGACGCGGGCACCGTGCAGGTCGCCGCGGGCACGACCAACGAGGGCCTGGTGGACGGCCCGGCGGCCGAGGCGTGGTTCGCGCAGCCGTCCGGGCTCGCCGCGACCGGGGACCGGCTGTGGATCGCCGACTCGGAGACCTCGGCGGTCCGCTTCATCGACCGGGACATGCAGGTCCGCACGGCCGTCGGCACCGGTCTGTTCGACTTCGGGCACCGCGACGGGGACGCCGGACAGGCGCTGCTCCAGCACCCGCTGGGCGTCACCGCGCTGCCCGACGGCTCGGTGGCGATCAGCGACACGTACAACCACGCGCTGCGCCGCTTCGACCCGGCGACGAACGAGGTCACCACGCTGGCCACCGATCTGCGGGAGCCCAGCGGGGCCGCGCTCGTGGGCGACGACATCGTGGTCGTGGAATCGGCCCGGCACCGGCTGACCCGGCTGCGGCTGCCGGAGGAGGCCGTGCGCGTGGAGGGCGTCGCCCACCGCACCCAGCGCGCCGCGACCGACGTCGCGCCGGGCGCGCTCCGGCTGGACGTCGTCTTCCAGGCCCCGGCAGGCCAGAAGCTCGACACGCGCTACGGGCCCTCGACCCGCCTGCTGGTCTCCTCCACCCCGCCCGAGCTGCTGCGCGCGGGCGAGGGCGCGGGGACGGATCTGAGCCGGGAGCTGGAGCTGAACCCGGAGATCACCGAGGGCGTCCTGCACGTCTCGGCCATGGCGGCGTCCTGCGACGACGATCCTGCCAACCAGTACCCGGCCTGCCACGTACACCAGCAGGACTGGGGCGTTCCGGTGCGCCTGACCGCCGGCGGCGCCGACCGACTGCCGCTCGTCCTGGCGGGGATGGACCCGGCGGCCGGGTAGGCCGAGACAGGTCCCGAGGCGGTCAGCGAGCCCTGGCCGCCTCGGCGAGGCCCTTCATCAGGTCGTCCTTGTTCACGCAGGGCTGGAGCTCGACGTCCGCGCCGAGAGGTCGCCTTCCTGCCGGGCACGGCCGCGCGTCTGCGGCTCAGCCCTCCAGGAACGCCACCAGCGCGTTCGCCAGCAGGTACGGGTCGTCCGCGCCGCACAGTTCGCGGGCGCTGTGCATCGACAGGATCGCGACGCCGATGTCCACGGTCGCGATGCCGTGCCGGGCCGCGGTGATGGGGCCGATCGTGGTGCCGCACGGCATCGCGTTGTTCGACACGAACGTCTGCCACGGCACGCCGGCCTTCTCGCAGGCCGCGGCGAACACGGCCCGGCCGCTGCCGTCGGTGGCGTAGCGCTGGTTGACGTTGACCTTGAGGATGGGGCCGCCGTTGGCGCGGGGGTGGTGCGTGGGGTCGTGGCGCTCGCCGTAGTTGGGGTGGACTGCGTGGCCGGTGTCGGAGGACAGACAGATGGTCCCGGCGAAGGCGCGGGCCCGGTCCTCCAGGGTGCCGCCGCGCGAGAAGACCGAGCGCTCCAGCACCGAACCGAGCAGCGGTCCCTCGGCGCCGGTGTCGGACTGGGAGCCGTTCTCCTCGTGGTCGAAGGCGGCGAGGACGGGGATGTACGGCAGCTCGCCGGAGGCGGCGACCGCGGTCAGCGCGGCCGTGCCCGCGTGGACGGACAGGAGGTTGTCCATCCGGGGGCCGGCCAGGAGCTCGCGGTCGCGGCCGAGGTAGGCGGGCGGTTCGATGGCATGGACCATCAGGTCCCAGCCGGTGACCTCGCCCTCGCCGACGCCCGACTCCTCCTCCAGGAACCGGATCAGGTCCCCCTCCTCGACGTCGCCGAGGCCCCAGACGGGCTGCATGTGGCGCTGGCGGTCCAGCTTGAGGCCGTCGGTGTTGACCGAGCGGTCCAGGTGGACGGCGAGCTGGGGGACGCGGAGCAGCGGGCGGTCGACGTTGACGAGCCGGTGCGAGCCGTCGCGCAGGGTCAGCCGGCCGGCCAGGCCCAGGTCGCGGTCGAGCCAGGTGTTGAGGAGCGTCCCGCCGTAGATCTCGACGGCGACCTGTCGCCAGCCGTGGGAGCCGGTGTCCGGCAGGGGCTTGACCCGCAGGTTGGGGGAGTCGGTGTGGGCGCCGACGATGCGGAAGGGGGTGTGGGCCGAGGCGCCTTCCGGTACGTACCAGGCGATCAGCGCGCCGCCGCGCAGCACGTACCGGCCGCCTGCGTTGCCGTCCCAGGAATCGGTCTCCAGCAGGTGGCGGAAGCCGGCCTTCTCCAGCCGCTCGGCGGCCTCGGCCACGGCATGGTACGGCGAGGGTGCTGCCGTCAGGAAGGACATGAGGTCGTCGGTGTGACCGCGGTCGAAGCGGGGGGATGGGCTGCTCATGGGTTCACCTTAACGAGGGGTGTGCGTGCGCCGGTTGCCGATGCGCGGCACCCCAGGTGGGCGGCCCTACGGGCTCCGCCGCGACGGTCTACGCGGCAGGGCCGCCGCCCGACGAGGTCGTGGCGGCGGCCCTGTGCGAGGGTGCGGCCGAGGTCAGAACGCGGCCTCGTCGAGGTCCATCAGCGAGCCGTCGACGGTCTCGGCGAGCGCGCGCTCGACGGAGACGCCCGGCAGGACGTTGGCGGCGAAGAACTTCGCGGCCGCGATCTTGCCCTGGTAGAACGGCACGTCCTTGGCGGACGCGGTCGGCAGCTTCTCGGCGGCCACGGCGGCGCCGCGCAGCAGCAGGTAGGCGACGACGACATCACCGGAGACCATCAGCAGCCGGGTGGTGTTGAGCCCGACCTTGTAGATGTTCTTGACGTCCTCGCCGGTGGCGATCAGGTCGTTCGTCATGGTGCCGACGATCGCCTCCAGGTCGACGGCCGCCTTGGCGAGCGCGTCGCGGGCCGGGGCGAGCTCGTCGCCGCCGGTGCCGACCGCGAGGAACTTCTTGATCTCCTCGGACAGCGCGTTCAGCGCCTGGCCCTGGTCGCGGACGATCTTCCGGAAGAAGTAGTCCTGGCCCTGGATGGCGGTGGTGCCCTCGTAGAGGGTGTCGATCTTGGCGTCGCGGATGTACTGCTCGACCGGGTACTCCTGGAGGTAGCCGGAGCCGCCGAAGGTCTGCAGCGACTGCGCCAGCTGCTCGTAGGACTTCTCCGAGCCGTAGCCCTTGACGATGGGCAGCAGCAGGTCGTTCAGCGCGACGAGGTCCTTGGCGTCCTCGCCGGCGGCCTCCTTGACGGCTATGTCGTCCTGGAGGGCGGCGGTGTAGAGCACCAGGGCGCGCATGCCCTCCGCGTAGGACTTCTGCGTCATGAGGGAGCGGCGCACGTCGGGGTGGTGCGTGATGGTGACCTTGGGCGCGGTCTTGTCCGCGAAGTTCTTCAGGTCCGGGCCCTGGACGCGCTCCTTGGCGTACTCCAGCGCGTTCAGGTAGCCGGTGGAGAGGGTGGCGATGGCCTTCGTGCCGACCATCATCCGGGCGAACTCGATGATCATGAACATCTGGCGGATGCCGTCGTGCTTGTCGCCGATCAGCCAGCCCTTGGCGGGGTGCTGGTCGCCGAACGTCATCTCGCAGGTGTTGGAGGCCTTCAGGCCCATCTTGTGCTCGACGTTCGTCGCGTACACGCCGTTGCGCTCGCCCAGCTCGCCGGTCTCCCAGTCGAAGTGGTACTTCGGGACGAGGAAGAGGGACAGGCCCTTGGTGCCCGGACCGGCGCCCTCGGGGCGGGCGAGGACGTAGTGGAGGATGTTCTCCTCCATGTCGTGCTCACCGGAGGTGATGAAGCGCTTCACGCCCTCGATGTGCCAGGAGCCGTCCTCCTGCTGGATCGCCTTGGTGCGTCCGGCGCCGACGTCCGAGCCGGCGTCCGGCTCGGTGAGGACCATGGTGGAGCCCCAGCGCTTGTCGACCGCGATCTGGGCGACCTTCTTCTGCGCCTCGTTGCCCTCCGTGAAGAGGATGCCGGCGAAGGCGGGGCCCGAGGAGTACATCCAGACGGCCGGGTTGGAGCCGAGCAGCAGCTCCGCGTAGGACCAGATCAGGGAGCGGGGCGAGGTGGTGCCGCCGATCTCCTCCGGCAGGCCCAGGCGCCAGTACTCCGAGTCCATGAAGGCCTCGTAGCTCTTCTTGAAGGAGGCCGGGACCGGGGCGGTGTTGGTGGCGGGGTCGAACACCGGCGGGTTGCGGTCGGCGTCCGCGAAGGACTCGGCCAGCTCGTTCTCCGCGAGGCGGGCGATCTCCTCGAGGATCGACTTGGCGGTGTCGACGTCCATCTCCGCGAACGGGCCGGTGCCGTACAGCTTGTCGCGCCCGAGGACCTCGAAGAGGTTGAACTCGATGTCGCGGAGATTCGACTTGTAGTGCCCCATGGCGACGGCTCCGTAAGGATCGGAAGATGGACTTGTCGTCCACGTACCAGTAAGTAGCTTCGATGATGCTACCCGTCGGTAATAAGATGCAACCCCTATCGGGGACTGTGACTCGTTACTCTTGCGCTCATGTACGGCTACGACCAGACCCCGGGCGCACAGCAGCAGCAGTACGTGCCGCAACAGCCCTCCTACGGAGAGCAGCCGCTGTACCCCGAGCCGTCGCCGCCGTCCCTGGCCGACGCGGTGCGGGCCTTCACGACGGGATCGATGTCGGCCGAGGACTTCCAGCAGATCTTCGCGACGTCGAAGGTCTACTGCCCGCGCGGCGACAACCCGGGCTTCCTGGCGCTGCACAACACCCAGCAGCCGGTCATCCCCATGTTCACGTCCCTCAAGGAGCTCCGCCGCTACGCGGGCAAGGACTCCAAGTACTTCGTCATCACCGGCGCCGAGGTGATCGACCTGCTGCCGACGGGGTACGGCTTCGTGCTCGACATGGAGGGTGACCACCGGATGGTCTTCGACGCGAAGGCCGTGGAGCAGATGGTCGACTTCGCCATGCGCCGGATGTACGGATAGGAGCCGGCGGGCAGGTTGTGGGACCGGGGCGCCCGGGAGGAATTCCTCCCGGGCGTTCGTCGTTCCCCGTGGCAAGAAGTTCAGGATTCAACTAAGCTGGTCGCACAAGGAGGTCCCGCCATGCCCGCAGTGACTGTCGAGAACCCGCTCACCCTGCCGCGCGTCGCCGCGCCCGCCGACGCCGTGTCCCGGCCGGTGCTCGCCGTGACCACGGCGCCCAGCGGCTTCGAAGGAGAGGGCTTCCCGGTGCGACGCGCGTTCGCCGGGATCAACTACCGCCACCTCGACCCGTTCATCATGATGGACCAGATGGGCGAGGTGGACTACGCGCCGGGCGAGCCGAAGGGGACCCCCTGGCACCCGCACCGCGGCTTCGAGACCGTCACGTACCTGATCGACGGGACCTTCGTCCATCAGGACAGCAACGGCGGCGGCGGCACCATCCGGAACGGCGACACCCAGTGGATGACCGCCGGCTCCGGCCTGCTGCACATCGAGGCGCCGCCTGAGCAGCTCGTCCTGTCCGGCGGCCTGTTCCACGGGCTCCAGCTGTGGGTGAACCTGCCCGCCAAGGACAAGATGATGGACCCCCGCTACCAGGACATCCGCGGCGGCCAGGTCCGGCTGCTGACCTCGGCCGACGGCGGTGCGCTGCTGCGGATCATCGCCGGTGAGCTGGACGGTCACGAGGGTCCGGGCATCACCCACACCCCGATCACCATGATCCACGCGACGCTGCGCCCGGGTGCGCAGATCCGGCTGCCGTGGCGCGAGGACTTCAACGGCCTGGCGTACGTCCTCGCCGGACGCGGCGCGGTCGGCGAGGAGCGTCGGCCGATCCACATGGGCCAGACCGCGGTGTTCGGCGCCGGCGGCGTCGTCACCGTCTGGGCGGACGACACCCAGAACGGCTCGCACACCGGCGACCTGGAGATCGTGCTGCTGGGCGGCGCGCCGATCCGCGAACCGATGGCGCACTACGGGCCGTTCGTGATGAACACCCGCGAGGAGCTCCAGCAGGCCTTCGAGGACTTCCAGAAGGGCCGGCTCGGTACGATCCCCGCCGTCCACGGCATGCAGGAGTCCGGGCCGACCGTCGCCTGACGGCGGACCGGGCCAGGGGGCTGACGCCGTGTCACCCCCCTGGCCGCTCCGGCAGGACGCGGAACGGGGGGCGTGATCGGCTGGGCACCGTGCAGACCCCTCACGTCCGGCCCGTCCTCCCCGATCCCGTGCGCCGACTCGCGGCCTGGTGCGTGGTCGTGCTGCTGCTGACGGGGGTCGCGGCGGTCGGCGTCTGGCTGGTCGTCACGCTCAAGACCTCCGTCACGGCGGTCCTGCTGGCGCTGCTCGGCACCGCACTGCTCGGACCGCTGTACCGGCGGCTCCTGCGCATGAAGGTGCGGCGCTCGCCGGCCGCCGGACTGACGTGCGCGGCCGTGCTCGCGGTCGTCGGCGGCGCGGCCTACATCGTGGTCAACGCGCTGCTGGAGACCGGCGACCAGATCATCTCCTCGCTCCGGCGGGCCGCCCGGGACCTCGCCCAGCACTTCGGCGCGGCGGGCACCTCGCTCGACGACGTCGCGGCCAACGCCAAGGAACTGCTGAGCAAGTTCGGCGGGACGGCCGCGTCCGGCGTGATCTCGGGACTGAGCGTGGTCGGCGAGATGATCGCCGTCGCCGTGCTGGCGCTGCTGCTCGTCTTCTTCTTCCTGCGCGACTCCGACCGCGCCGTCCTCACTCTGCGCTCCCTCGTCCCGCGCTCCACCGGCGACACCGCGGAGGCGATGGCCCGCCGCGCCTTCGAGGCGGTCGAGGGCTTCATGCGCGGAACCACCTTCATCGCGCTGATCGACGCCCTGTGCATCACCGTCGGGCTGCTGATCCTGCGCGTGCCCGGCGCGGTCGGCCTCGGGGCGCTGGTGTTCGTCGGCGCCTACATCCCGTACCTGGGGGCCTTCATCTCCGGCGCCGTCGCCGTACTCGTCGCGCTCGCCGACCGCGGATTCGTGATCGCGCTCTGGGTTCTGGGCGTCGTGCTCGCCGTCCAGGTGCTCGAAGGCCACGTGCTCCAGCCGATGATCCAGAGCCGTACGGTCCAGATGCACCCGGCCGTGGTGATGCTGGCGATCACGGCCGGGGCGAGCCTGGCCGGCATCCTCGGGATGCTGCTCGCCGTGCCCGTCACCGCCGCCGCCTTCGGCGTGATCGGCGAGCTGCGGGCCCGTTACGCCACGGGCGCCCCGTCCGGCCCGTCCGGGCCCTCGCCGGCGGCCGGCTCGTAGAGCTCGAACCAGATCGACTTGCCCTCGCCTCTCGGGTCCACGCCCCAGACGTCCGCCAGCACCTCCATCAGCACCAGGCCGCGCCCGGACGACGCCATCTCGCCGGGACGGCGCTTGTGCGGGAGCTCGTCGCTCGGGTCGGTGACCTCCACGCGCAGCCTGCGGCCCTTCTCCCCATGGGCGACCTCGGCGGCCAGCAGGGCGTTGCCGTCCGTGTGGACGAGCACGTTGGTGACCATCTCGGAGACCATCAGCACCGCGGAGTCGATCTGCTCCTCGTCCGACCAGTCGTGCAGCAGCTCGCGCACCTGCTGCCTCGCCGCCGCGATCCGCTCCGGCTGCGCCTGCGCGACGCTCATCGCCGTGCGCCGGGTGGGCCGCCGGGCGGGCTCGGCCTCCCGGGTGAGCAGCAGGACCGCGATGTCGTCCTCGCGCCGGTCGGCCAGCGGGCCGGTCGTGTAGTGCGAGGTCGGTCCGTGGACGGCCTGGACGAGGGTGTCGGCGAGATCCTCCAGGGGCCGGCCCGCGTTCCCCTCCAGCACGGCCCGCAGCCGCGCCCAGCCGGTGTCCAGGTCGTGCCCGCCGGTCTCCAGGAGCCCGTCCGTGCAGATCATCAGCGTCACGCCGGCCTCCAGCACGAACCGGGTCGTCGGATAGTCCGTGTCCGGGTCGATGCCGAGCGGCAGTCCGCCCTCGGTGGCCCGGAGCAGCACGGTGCCGTCGGAGGTGATCACGGCGGGCTCGGGATGGCCGGCGCGGGCGATCTCGACCAGGCCGGTGGACGGCTCGACCTCCAGGTAGAGGCAGGTGGCGAATCTGGGGCCCGCGTGGTCGCCGGTCTCGTGCGCGTCCGTGACGCCGTGCAGGAAGCGGGAGGCACGGGAGAGGACCGCATCGGGCCGGTGGCCCTCGGAGGCGTACGCGCGCAGGGCGATCCGCAGCTGGCCCATGAGCCCAGCGGCGCGCACGTCGTGGCCCTGCACGTCGCCGATGACCAGCGCCACACGTCCGGACGGCAGCGGGATCATGTCGTACCAGTCGCCGCCGACCTGGAGTCCGCCGCCGGTGGGCACGTACCGGGCGGCCACGGTCATGCCCGGGATGCCGGGGCCGAGCGTCGGCATCATCGTGCGCTGGAGGCCGAGCGAGAGTTCCCGTTCGGACTCGGCGGCCCCGGCGCGGGCGAGCGCCTGGGCGAGCATGCGGGCCACGGTGGTCAGCACCGAGCGCTCGTCGGGGGTGAAGGCGACCGGGTGGCGGAAGGCGGCCATCCACGCGCCGATGGTGCGCCCGGCGACGATCAGCGGCAGGAAGGCCCACGACCGGCGGCCGAAGCGCCGGGCGAGCGGCCAGGTGACGGGAAAGCGGCGGCGGTAGTCGTCCGGCGTCGGCAGGTAGATCGCGCGGCCGGTACGGACGACCTCGGAGGCCGGGTAGTCGGTGTCCAGCGGCAGGTCGCTGAAGGGCTCGTCGTCGCCCTCGCCGTGCCCGTGGTGGCCGATGATCGTCAGCCGGTCGCCGCGGACGCCGAAGACGGCGAGTCCGTCGGGCGAGAAGCCCGGCATGGACAGGGACGCGGCGACGCGCAGGACCTCGGCCGTGGAGCGGGCCTCCGCCAGCGCGCGGCCCGCGTCCAGCAGGAACGCCTCGCGGGAGCGCCGCCAGTCGCCGGTGATCGACGTCTGGGCGGCGGTGGCGCTCGGCCTCGGCTCGGTGACCTCCTGGATCGTGCCGATCAGCCGGTAGTGCGCGCCGTCGAGGACGGGCTTGCTGCGGCTGCGGACGGTGCGCAGGACCCGGCCCGCCCCGTCGACGATGCGCAGCCGCGCCTCGGCGAGGGTGCCCTCGGCGGCCGCGAGGGCGACGATCCCGTTCACCTCGTTCCAGTCGACCGGGTGGAAGCGGGAGCGCACGGCGGCCTCCGAGTACTCGCCGGGCTCCGCGGGCAGCCCCAGCAGCCGGGCGGCCTCCGCGTCGAGCGTGACCGTCCCGGACGCGTCGTCCCAGCGCCACAGGCCCGTCGCGATGGCGGCCAGCACGTCCTCCGTACGCATGGCCCTCACCCTATTCCGGCCCCCAAGGTCATGACGCGCCGGACGGTGTCACGGGGCAGCGGCCAGACAGCCGGGCCTCGCGGCCGGCCGATGTGACGCTGTCGCGTCTATGTCAATGAGCCGCGGCGGGGCCGGGCGGTAACCTTGCAAAGGTTGCCCGACCCCGACACTCCAAGACTGGATGAACGACGATGCATCGGTACAGGTCCCACACCTGCGGCGAGCTCCGCGCCTCTGACGTCAACGCGGACGTCCGGCTGAGCGGC
Source organism: Streptomyces sp. PKU-EA00015 (assembly GCF_013387495.1). Taxonomy (GTDB): domain Bacteria; phylum Actinomycetota; class Actinomycetes; order Streptomycetales; family Streptomycetaceae; genus Streptomyces. The sequence continues at coordinate 203,295 of NZ_JABZEE010000011.1, forward strand.
TGGCTGCACAATCGCCGAGACCTGGGCGGCATCCTCTTCATCGATCTGCGTGATCACTACGGCATCACGCAGCTCGTCGCCCGCCCGGGGACCGCGGCCTACGAGGCCCTGGACAAGGTGAACAAGGAGTCGGTCGTCCGCGTCGACGGCAAGGTCGTCTCCCGCGGCGCCGAGAACGTCAACCCCGACCTGCCGACCGGCGAGATCGAGGTCGAGGTGTCCGCGGTCGAGCTCCTGGGCGCGGCGCAGCAGCTGCCGTTCCAGATCAACACCGACGACGGCGTGGGCGAGGAGCGACGCCTGGAGTACCGCTTCCTCGACCTGCGCCGCGAGCGCATGCACCGCAACATCATGCTGCGCACGGCCGTGATCTCCGCGATCCGGCACAAGATGACGGCCCTCGGCTTCAACGAGATGGCCACCCCGATCCTGACCGCCACCTCCCCCGAGGGCGCGCGGGACTTCGTGGTGCCGTCCCGGCTGAACCCCGGCAAGTTCTACGCGCTGCCGCAGGCGCCGCAGCAGTTCAAGCAGCTGTTCATGATCTCCGGCTTCGACCGCTACTTCCAGATCGCGCCCTGCTTCCGCGACGAGGACGCCCGCGCCGACCGCTCGCCGGGCGAGTTCTACCAGCTCGACGTCGAGATGAGCTTCGTCGAGCAGGAGGACGTCTTCCAGCCGATCGAGAAGCTGATGACCGAGCTCTTCGAGGAGTTCGGCGGCGGCCGCCACGTCACCTCGCCGTTCCCGCGCATCCCGTTCCGCGAGTCGATGCTGAAGTACGGCAACGACAAGCCGGACCTGCGGGCACAGCTGGAGCTCGTCGACATCACCGACGTCTTCGCGGGCTCGGAGTTCAAGGCGTTCGCCGGCAAGCACGTCCGCGCCCTGCCCGTGCCGGACACGGCCGCCCAGCCGCGGAAGTTCTTCGACGGCCTCGGCGAGTTCGCCGTCGAGCACGGTGCGAAGGGCCTCGCCTGGGTGCGGGTCGGCGAGAACGGCGCCCTGACCGGCCCGATCGCCAAGTTCCTCACCGAGGAGGACGTCAAGGTCCTCACCGAGCGCCTGTCCCTCGCCCCCGGCCACGCGGTCTTCTTCGGCGCGGGCGAGTTCGACGAGGTCTCCAAGATCATGGGCGCGGTCCGCGTCGAGGCCGCCAGGCGCGCCGGCCACTTCGAGGAGAACGTCTTCCGGTTCTGCTGGATCGTCGACTTCCCGATGTACGAGAAGGACGAGGAGACCGGCAAGATCGACTTCTCGCACAACCCCTTCTCGATGCCGCAGGGCGGCCTGGAGGCCCTGGAGACGCAGGACCCGCTGGACATCCTGGGCTGGCAGTACGACATCGTCTGCAACGGTGTCGAGCTGTCCTCCGGAGCCATCCGGAACCACGAGCCCGAGATCATGTTCAAGGCGTTCGAGATCGCGGGGTACTCGCGGGAGACCGTCGAGCGCGAGTTCGCCGGCATGCTGCGGGCCTTCCAGTACGGCGCCCCGCCGCACGGCGGCATCGCCCCCGGCGTCGACCGCATCGTCATGCTGCTCGCCGACGAGCCGAACATCCGCGAGACCATCGCGTTCCCGCTCAACGGCAACGCGCAGGACCTGATGATGGGCGCCCCGACGGAGCTGGAGGAGGCCCGCCTGCGCGAGCTGAACATCGCGCTGCGCAAGCCGGTAGCCAAGTCCGGCGACGACAAGGACAAGTAACGCCTTCCGTTCCGCAGAGCGCCCCCGGCCACCGGCCGGGGGCGCTCTGCGTCGTGCACGCATGCGAAAGGGGCCGGACTCCGGGTCCGGCCCCTCTTCGCGTGTACGGCGTCCTTACGCCGGCTTCTCCTCCAGGCGCGGGAACAGCACCGCGCCCTTCGTCACCGTCGCGCCGGCGGGGAGCCTGCCCCACTCGCCCGCGTCCTGGACCCGCTGGTCGGCCAGCGTGCCGAGGACCGGCTCCGCGCCGAGCGACTCCCAGAGCTTCTGGGACGTCTCCGGCATCACCGGGTTCAGCAGGACCGCGACCGCGCGCAGGGACTCCGCGGCGGTGTAGAGGATCGTGGCCAGGCGGGCACGGCCCTCGTCGGAATCGTCCTTGGCGACCTTCCAGGGCTCCTGCTCCGTGATGTAGCCGTTGACCTGCTTCACGAAGTCGAAGATCGCCAGGATGCCGCCCTGGAAGTCCAGCTCCTCGCCGATCTTCCGGTCGGCCTCGGCGACCGCCTTGGCCAGGCCGTCCTGGACGGCCTTCTCGGCGTCCCCGGCGGCCGTGGCCTCCGGCAGCTCGCCGCCGAAGTACTTGCCCACCATCGCCGCGACGCGCGAGGCGAGGTTGCCGTAGTCGTTCGCGAGCTCGGAGGTGTAGCGGGCGGTGAAGTCCTCCCAGGAGAACGAGCCGTCGCTGCCGAAGGCGATCGCGCGCAGGAAGTACCAGCGGTAGGCGTCCACGCCGAAGTGCGAGGTCAGGTCCTGCGGCTTGATGCCGGTCAGGTTCGACTTCGACATCTTCTCGCCGCCTACCATCAGCCAGCCGTTGGCCGCGACCTTGCCGGGCACCGGCAGGCCCTGCGCCATCAGCATGGCGGGCCAGATCACCGCGTGGAAGCGGAGGATGTCCTTGCCGACCAGGTGCACGTTGGCCGGGAAGGTCTCCTCGAACTTCGCCGGGTTCTCGTTGTAGCCGACCGCGGTCGCGTAGTTGAGCAGCGCGTCGACCCACACGTAGATGACGTGCTTCTCGTCCCACGGCACCGGGACGCCCCAGTCGAAGGTGGAGCGCGAGATCGACAGGTCCTGGAGGCCCTGCTTGACGAAGTTCACGACCTCGTTGCGGGCGGACTCGGGCTGGATGAAGTCCGGGTTCGCCGTGTAGAGGTCGAGCAGCTTCGGGCCGTACTCGGAGAGCTTGAAGAAGTAGTTCTCCTCCTTGAGGATCTCCACCGGCTTCTTGTGGACGGCGCACAGCTTCGTGCCGTCCTCGGCCTCGATGAGATCCCCGGGGAGCTTGTACTCCTCGCAGCCCACGCAGTACGGGCCCTCGTACCCGCCCTTGTAGATCTCGCCCTTGTCGTACAGGTCCTGCACGAACTCCTGCACACGGTCCGTGTGCCGCTTCTCCGTGGTGCGGATGAAGTCGTCGTTCGCGATGTTCAGGTGCTCCCAGAGGGGCTTCCACGCCTCCTCGACGAGCTTGTCGCACCATGCCTGGGGCGTGACGTTGTTCGCCTCGGCCGTGCGCATGATCTTCTGACCGTGCTCGTCCGTGCCGGTGAGGTACCACACCTTCTCGCCGCGCTGACGGTGCCAGCGGGTGAGCACGTCGCCTGCGACGGTCGTGTAGGCGTGGCCCAGGTGAGGAGCGTCGTTGACGTAGTAGATGGGGGTCGAGACGTAGTACGCCTTCGCCCCCTGCTTCTCGGATCCAGTGGCCGCCATGGTCGAAATCCTATCGGCCCTGCGGAGATCAACTCACACGCATAAGGCCGGACCGCCCCACGACGCCCGACGGCCGGGCCGCGCTGTGTGCGCGGCCCGGCCGTCGGGGTGTCGTTCGCCGGCCCGGTCAGGGGCGCCAGGTGCCGAGGAGGCCCTCGAACACCTCGGCGTCCGGCAGCTCGGCGGGCGCGGGGCCGGCGTGGAAGAACGCCGCGCCCGCGACCTGGAGCTTGCGGAGGTAGTCGAACGCCTTGGCGTCGTGCTCGCCGAACGCCACGAACTGCCAGAAGACCGGCCGGTCGGCGGCGGCCGTGAGGGCGGCGGTGGCGGCGGTCTTGGACTCGGGCGCGCCGTCGGTCTGGAAGATCACGAACGCGGGGGCGTCCGTGGCCGCCTTGGCGTGCAGGGCGAGGACCTCCTCGACGGCGAGGTGGTAGTTCGTCCGGCCCATCCGGCCGAGCCCGGCGTGCAGCTCGTCGACGCGGCCCTCGTGGGCGTCGAGGGTGAGCTCCCCGGTGCCGTCGATCTCGGTCGAGAAGAAGACGACGTCGACGGTGGCGCGCTCGTCGAGGTGCGCGGCGAGGGCGAGCGCCTGCTCGCCGAGGCGCTGGGCGCTGCCGTCCTTGAAGAAGGGGCGCATGGACCCGGACCGGTCGAGCACGAGGTAGACCCGCGCGCGTGCGCCGGTGAGCCCGGCCTTCTTGAGGGCGGCGCCCGCGGCCTTGTAGGCGTCGACGATCCGGGGTGCCCGCGTCTTGAGGCGCGCGAGCGGGACGGCGGCCTTGCCCTCGACCGCGCCGGCTTCCGGCTCGGTCTCGGTCTTGGTCTCGGGGGTGGCGGTCTGGGCCGCGAGCGGCTCGGCCTCGGCCGGCTCCGCGGGCGCGGCGGCCTCGGGCTCGGCCGCGACGGTCTGGGGCTCGGCGTCCTCGACAGGTGCGACGGCCTCGACCTCGGCCGGCTCCGCGGGCGCAGCGGCCTCCGGCTCGGCCGCGACGGTCTCGGGCTCGGCGTCGTCCGCAGGCGCGGCGACCTCGGCCTCGGCCGGCTCCGCGGGCGCGGCGGCCTCGGGCTCGGCCGCGTCGGCCTCCGGCTCGGGGGCGGCGGCCTCGGCCTCGGTCGGCTCCGCAGGCGCGGCGGCCTCGGCCTCGGTCGGCTCCGCAGGCGTGACGGCTTCGGGCTCGGCGTCCGGGGTGTCCTCGGTGGGGGCCTCCTCCGCAGCTGTGGCGTTGTCGTCGGGGGCGTTGTCCTGCGGCTCGACCGCGTCGGCCTCCGGCTCGGGGGCGGCGGCCTCGGGCTTGACGTCCTCGACAGGTGCGACGGCCTCGGGCTCGGCCGCGTCGGCCTCCGGCTCGGGGGCGGCGGCCTCGGGCTTGACGTCCTCGACAGGTGCGACGGCCTCGGGCTCGGCCGCGTCGGCCTCCGGCTCGGGGGCGGCGGCCTCGGGCTTGACGTCCTCGACAGGTGCGACGGCCTCGGGCTCGGCCGCGTCGGCCTCCGGCTCGGGGGCGGCGGCCTCGGGCTTGACGTCCTCGACAGGTGCGACGGCCTCGGGCTCGGCCGCGTCGGCCTCCGGCTCGGGGGCGGCGGCCTCGGGCTTGACGTCCTCGACAGGTGCGACGGCCTCGGGCTCGGCCGCGTCGGCCTCCGGCTCGGGAGCGGTCTCGGCCGCGGCGGTCTCCGGCTCGATGTCCTCCGCAGGCGCGGCGGCCTTGACCTCGGTCGGCTCCGCAGGCGCGGCGGCCTCGACCTCGGCGTCCTCGACAGGTGCGACGGCCTCCTCGGCCGCGGCGGGCTCCGGGGTGGCGGACTCCGCAGGCGCGGAGGGCTCCTGTGCGGGCGCCGTCGTCGACGGCTTCGACTGAGTGGGGAAGCGCGGGGTCGGGTTGTCGAACGCCGCCGAGACCAGGTCCGACGCCCGGTCCGCCGAGACCAGGTCCGACGCCCGGTCCGCCGAGACCAGGTCCGACGCCCGGTCCGCCGCGTTCTGGGCCGGCACCGTGGCCGGTTCCGTGGCCGTCTCCGTGGCCGGTTCCGTGCGCTCCGTCTGGGCGGGAACGGAGGCCGCCGCCGACTCCTCGCGCCCGGCGCCGTCAGCGCGATCGCGGCCGAACACCTTGCGCAGCAAGCTCCGAATACCCATGGGCGGGGCCTTTCGCATGAGTTGGGTGCGGTGACTGTCCGCTCTGCAGACGTTCCCCCCGGGCAATGCAGGCCAGGGCGGACACGTAAGGTTAGCGGCCGCCCGTCGCGGCTTCCGGGAGGGCACCCGCATGCCCCGTCCGCACACACCGACCGCGCCCCGTGTGCACCCCATTCATTCCTCGTTCACCTCGTGTCCGCCGCCGGGCAGAGGAGCACACCTAACGTCACCGCCGGAATCATTCCGACACCATGTCGGCGCAGGATGCGCCGGAGGAGGACGACGTGCGCAAACTGCTGCCGCTGTTGAACACCACCCCCCACGCGGGCGGACGTTCCGCGCTGACCTGCCGCTACCGCTGCGGCGACGCCTGCTTCCACGAGGTTCCCAACACCAGCGACAACGAGTACGCCGGTGACGTCATAGCGAGTGCGCTGTCGCGCCGTTCGATGATGCGTGCCGCCGCCGTCGTCACCGTCGCCGCTGCCGCCGGCGGTGCCGCCGCCGTGCAGGGCGCCACCCCCGCCGCGGCGGCGGGAACCGGCCGGCCGCAGAAGCCGGGCACGGCCGACGGCGCCCGCGGTCTGCGCTTCGCCCCCGTCGCCCCCAACAAGGACGACAAGGTCACCGTCCCCGCCGGCTACGAGCAGAGCGTCGTCATCCGCTGGGGCGAGCCCATCCTGCGCGGCGCGCCGGCCTTCGACCCGGACAAGCAGACCGCCAAGGCTCAGGCGGGTCAGTTCGGTTACAACAACGACTTCCTCTCCCTGCTCCCCCTCAAGGGCGAGTACGGCCGCCAGGTCCTCGTCGCGAACCACGAGTACACGGACGAAGTCCTGATGTTCAAGGGCTACGACCCCGAGAACCCGACCCGCGACCAGGTGGAGATCGCCTGGGCCGCGCACGGTCTGTCGGTCGTCGTGGTCCAGGAGGAGCACCGCAGCGGCAAGCTGACCCCGGTCACCCGCCACCCGCTCAACCGCCGCCTCACTGCCACGAGCGAGTTCGAGCTCACCGGTCCGGCCGCGGGCTCCGCCCTGCTGCGTACGTCCGCCGACCCGTCCGGCACCAAGGTGCTGGGCACGCTCAACAACTGTGCCGGCGGCACCACTCCGTGGGGCACCACGCTCCACGGCGAGGAGAACTTCAACCAGTACTTCGCCAACGGGTCGAGTGCGACCGACAAGCGGTACGGGATCGGCACCGGCGCCACCGAGCGCAAGTGGGAGCGCTTCGACAAGCGCTTCGACGCCAAGCAGGAGCCCAACGAGTCGCACCGCCACGGCTGGGTCGTGGAACTGGACCCGTACGACCCGGAGTCGACGCCCCGCAAGCGCACCGCCCTCGGCCGCTTCAAGCACGAGGCCGCGCAGCCGCGCCTCACCGACGACGGCCGTCCGGTCGTCTACATGGGCGACGACGAGCGGTTCGACTACTTCTACAAGTTCGTCTCCAGCAAGCGCATGATGAAGGGCAGCTCCCGGCGCGCCCGCGAGCACAACCTCACGCTCCTCGACGAGGGCACCCTCTACGTCGCCAAGCTGACGGGCGACAGCCCGGCCGCCGAGATCGACGGCACCGGCAAGCTCCCGAACGACGGCGAGTTCGACGGCAGCGGCGTGTGGATCCCGCTCGCCACCGACGACGTCTCGCACGTCCCCGGCATGACCGCCGAGGAGGTCTACGTCTTCACGCGCCTCGCCGGTGACAAGGTCGGCGCCACCAAGATGGACCGCCCCGAGGACGTCGAGCCGAGCCCCCGCACGGGCCGCGTCTACGTCGCGCTCACCAACAACAAGGACCGCGGCGCCGCCGGCAAGGCGGGTGCGGACGAGGCCAACCCGCGCAACAACAACAAGCACGGACAGGTCCTGGAGCTCGCGGAGCACTGGGACGACCCGGCGAGCGACGGCTTCGCCTGGCGCCTCTTCCTGGTCGCGGGCGACCCGAACGACCCGGCCACCTACTTCGCCGGCTTCCCCAAGGAGAAGGTCAGCCCCATCTCCTGCCCGGACAACGTCGCCTTCGACCCGTACGGCAACCTGTGGCTCTCCACCGACGGCAACGCGCTCGGCACCCACGACGGCCTGTTCGGCGTCGCGACCCACGGTGAGCGCCGCGGTGAGCTCAAGCAGTTCCTGACCGTGCCGACCGGCGCGGAGACCTGCGGTCCGATCATCCAGGACCGCCGCGTGCTGGTCGCGGTCCAGCACCCGGGCGAGGTCGACGGCGCGTCCGTCGAGAAGCCCGCGAGCTCCTGGCCCGACGGTCCGGGCACGCTCGTGCGCCCGTCGGTCGTCGCGGTCTACCGCAAGGACGGCGGCAACATCGGCGCCTGATCCCGGAGCCGGTTCACGAGGTGACGCCCAACTGTGTGCGCCACCTCGTGAACTGCTCGGCCGCGTCTCCCGTGTACGTCCACGGGAGATGCGCGGCCCGCGTCCCCAGCAGCTGGAAGAGGCCGCGGGCCTCCTGTCTCAGCCCTGCGTGACAGGCGGCGTGCGTCAGGTAGTTGAGCTCGCCGATCTCCTGCGGCGCGACCGGTCCGTCCGCGCGCCACAGGATCCACCGGTCCCATGTGCGCCGTATCTCCACGACGGCCAGCTCGTGCTTCCAGTGCTGGTCGAGGCCGCGCACCACCCGCCCCTGGGCCGTGTCGAAGACATGGCGGTACTCCTCCGCCCGCGCGATCTGCACCAGCACCGGCAGCGGCGACCCGGGAGGCGACGCCCCCGCCACGTCCCGCGCGAAGTCGTACATCCTGCCGTGCGTGCCGTGCCAGCGCGCCGAGTGGTAGCGCAGCAGCTGCACGTGACCCTCGACGTTGTACGGGTCGCGCCCGCGCATCTCGTCCCACCAGCGCCGCAGTTCCCTGCGGGGCACCCCGTCCTCGTACAGCCGCGCCACCGTCAGCAGCGACACCCACGGCATGGGGTCGGCGGGGTGCAGGTCGGCGGCGTGGAGGCAGGCCCGCACGGCGAGGTCCAGCCGGTCGCGGTCGACGCCGCCGCCGCGTCCCGCGGCGATGGCCCGGTGGAAGACCCGCACGACCTCGGTCGCGGCCGCGAGGACCGCCGCGTCGGGGCTGGCCGGCTCGGCGGCCCGCCAGATCCCCGTGGCGGACGAGCCGGCCGCGGCGTGGGCGAGCAGCCGGATCCGGTGGGTGCGCAGCCCCCAGTCGTCGCCGGTGTCGCGCAGCAGGTCCCGTACGCCCTGCCAGCGGCCGATGACGATGTCGTCGAGGGCGTCGGACAGCGCCCCGTCCCCGTACGCGGGATCGAAGTCGGGGACGAAGCGGCGGCGAGCGGCCATGGGCGGCACTTCCCTCGGCGGTTCAGGGACGATCCGACGATCCGACGATCTTCGGAGGGATCCACGGCGACTGCGGGGATCTACAGGCTCTACGGGGGACGCCAGCCGGTCCGGCGCGGGGATCGGGCGGCGTGCGGGGGCGGTCAGTAGTCGGTGGCCAGCGCCTTCCCGGTGTAGTCGGGACGGTGACCGGACCGCGGGTCGCCGTAGTCGTCGTCCGTGTCGACCGGGCGCGTGGCGTCGAGGGGAGCGGGCCGGTAGTAGGAACTGCCCTTGCGCCAGTAGTGGAACATCGGCACGAGGCCGGCGGCGAGCCCGCCGAGACCGATCGCGACCGACGCCCCGCTCAGCTCGCCCAGCGACTCGATGAAGATCCACAGCATGAACAGCGCGCCGAACAGCGGCCAGGCGCCGCCGAGGACGAAGTCGCGCACGGAGCGGAGCAGCGTCCTGCGGTACGCGACGACGGCGGCGATGCCCGCGAGACCGTAGTAGAACGCGATCTGCAGCCCTATCGCGGAGACTCCGGCGGCGAGCACGTCACCGACCGACCCGAGCGCGACCGACGCCGCGAACATCGTGAGCGCGACGGCGCCGACGGCGGCGACCGCGGCCCACGGGGTGTGCCACCGGCGGTGCACCCGGCCCAGCACCGCGGGCATCGTGCGGTCCCGGCCCATCGCGAACAGCGAGCGGGTCACCTGGATGAGCGTCGTCTCCAGGGTGGCGACGGTGGACAGCAGCACGGCCAGCACGAGGAGCCTGCCGCCCACTCCGGGCCAGACCGCCTCACCGAGCGCACCGAGCACGTCGGAACCGGACGCCCGGATCTCCTCGGCCGTCAGGAACATGTTGACGGCCACGGTGAACGCCTCGAAGACGAGGAAGACGACGCCGAGGCCGATCAGCGCGGCGAGCCCCGCGGTGCGCCGGCTGTCGCGGGTCTCCTCGCTCAGGTTGCTGGTCACGTCCCAGCCCCAGAAGTAGAACGTGGCGACCAGCGCGCCCGAGGCGAATCCGGCGGGTCCGTCGAAGTGCGCGAAGCCGAACCAGGACCAGTCGAAGGCGGCACGGCTGCCGCCGCGGACGAGTGCGGCGGCGACGAACAGCGCCAGGACGGCCAGTTCGACGCCGGACAGGACGAGTTGGGCGCGCACGGTCAGCCGCGCGCCGCCGAGCACGACCAGCAGCATCGCGACGAACCAGGCGGCGCCCACGGCCGTGGCCGGCGCCCTGTCGCCGGCCAGATCCGGATCGACGAGTGCGAGCGTCATCGCACCGGCCGGCAGGGAACCGGCCACCATGAAAAGGGTCGCGGAGACGACCAGAGCCCACCCCGACATGAAGCCGAGGAAGGGGTGCAGGGTGCGGCCCACCCACGAGTACCCCGCTCCGGCGTTGACGTCGAGGCGGCCGAGCCGGCCGAAGGCCAGGACGATGCCGAGCATGGGTATCGCGCAGTACAGCAGGGCCGCCGGTCCCGCGAGACCCACGGTGGCGACGAGGACGGCGGTGGTCGCCGCGATCGAGTAGGCCGGGGCGCTGCCCGCGACCGCCATGACGACGGTGTCCAACGTTCCCAGGACCCCTGGCCGAAGCCCTCTGCCGGAGCTGCTGCGCATGGAAATCTCCGAATGCCCTTGTGCCGCGCGGGAGATGCGGGCACGTCAGAAGCGAACACCCGCATTCGGAGGAGACGCCTCCGTCAAGGGGAGATCGTGCGCATCGTAGTCGGATGTGTGCGCTGTGGTGAGGGGGCGGGGTGCCGTCCCGCTCGTGCGCGTGCTCCCCGGGTCCCCCGAGCCGTACAGTCGGTGACATGGCTGCAGAGGTATCGGACGAGGGGACCGTACGGGTCGACGCCTGGGTCTGGTCGGTACGGCTCACCAAGACCCGCTCGCAGGCCGCGGCGGCGTGCCGGGCGGGCCACGTGCGCGTCAACGGCGAGCGGGTCAAGCCCGCGCAGTCCGTGCGCGTCGGCGACCAGGTGCGGGTGTTCCACGCGGGGCGGGAGCGGCTGGTGGTCGTCTCGAAGATCGTGCGGAAGCGGGTCGGACCGCCGGTCGCCACGACGTGCTACGTCGACAACAGCCCGCCGCCCCCGCCGAAGGAGTTCACCGCTCCGGCGGCGGTACGGGACCGGGGCGCCGGCCGCCCGACCAAGCGGGACCGCCGCGAGCTGGAGCGCCTGCAGGGGCTCCGGCCGGGGTCATGACCGAGGCGCGGGCGAGGCGATCGCCCGCGCGGCCCTGACCTCCTGACGCAGCGGCTCCAGGACGCCCTTCTCGTCGCCCGGCAGGTCGGCACGCACCTCCACCAGCTCCTCGCTGGAGCGCAGCCCCTCGGCGAGTTCGCGCAGCTGCTCCTCGATGCCGGTGATCTCCGTGCCGCGCGGCGGCTCGGCCCCGTGGTCGACGCGGACCCGGGCCGCCGTCGTGGCGTCCACGATCCGCTCGACGGCCACGACGAGCGGCCACCAGGCGGCGGCCCGTGCGCCGGTCGGCGGCGGCTCGGTCAGCGCCCGCTGGAACTCGGACCGCACGGACGACAGGTCCCGGTACAGCCGCCTGCGCCGCCGCACCCGTTCGCCCTGGTCGGTGCCGCCCGCCGCGCCGACCGGGCCGAAGGCGCACGCCACGTAGTCCGCCGCGTCCTCCACGGCCTTCGCCAGCCGGTCGCCGATCCGGGTGTGCCAGCTCTCCGGCCACAGCAGGTATCCCGCCACCAGCGCGATCGCGCAGCCGATGAGGCTGTCCACGAGCCGGGGCAGCACGAGGTGGAAGCCCTGGTGGTTGAGGACGTCCGACAGCATGAGGATCACCGGGGTGATCGCCGCGGTCTGGAAGGCGTACCCCTTCGCCGAGATCGCCGGGATCAGCGCGGCGAGCACCATCATCACCGGCACGTCCGCCCAGCCGCGCGGCACGGCCGCCAGGACCGCGGCCGCGACGAGCAGGCCCGCGGCCGTGCCCAGCGCACGCAGCACCGCGCGCGAGAACACCGAGCCGAAGTCGGGCTTGAGGACGAACGTGACGGTGAGCGCGACCCAGTACGACCGGGTCACCGGCACCAGGGAGACGAACACCTGGGCGATGCCGATGCACAGCGCGAGCCGGAGCCCGTACCGCCAGGACGGCTCGGACATCAGCACGTTGCGCGCCGCCCGCCGGACGCGGACGCCGAGCGCCGCGGGCCTGCCGAGCCGGTCGTGGGACAGCGCGGCGTCGGCGTCCGGCCGGTGGACGACCGCCGACGCGTGGCGCAGGGCGCGGTCGACGGCGCGGTCCGCCGGCCCCTCCGGCTCGGGCAGCACCAGCTCGGGGGCCGTGCGGCGCCCGCTTTCCACCGCGACCGCCAACTCCCGTACCGCGGCCGCGATCTCGGGCCGGCGGGAGGCACGGCCGTAGCGGTGCGCCGCCGCGGCGGCCTCGACGAGCGGGATGACCACGTTCAGCTGGGCGAGCAGCCGCACCAGCGGCCCGCGCCGTCCGTGGTCGCGGGCGCGCCGGGCGAGGACCAGGTCGTAGGAGGTGTTGAGGGACTGGGTGACGTCCTGGCGCCGGGCGTCGTAGTCGCCCGTGCCCGCCGCGGCGAGCAGGTCGGCGACACTGCGGTAGGTCGCGGCGACCGCGGCCACCTCCGGCGCCCGGCCGCGCAGCGGCCAGCCCAGCAGGGTCAGCACGAGCACGAAGAGACCGCCGAGGCCGAGCAGCAGCGGCGCCGTCCACCACGGTCCCGGCATCGGCAGACCGGCGCCCACGACGGCGTTCAGCAGGAGCAGCAGTCCGGACACGGAGGCGACCGCGCCGATCGTCGAGATCATGCCCGAGACGAGCGCCACGAGCGTGAGCGCGCCGACCGCGACCCAGCCCTGCCCGTACACGAGCGTGCCGAGCGTGACGCCGACCGCGCCGAAGAGCTGCGGGACGGCGATGTTCAAAAGACGCATCCGGTAGGCGTCGGCGGTGTCGCCGATGACGCCGGACAGCGCGCCCATCGACGCCAGCGCACCGTACGCGGGCTGTCCGGACGCGAGCCCGGCGGCCAGCGGCGCGGAGAGGGCGACGGCCGCGCGGGCGACGGCGGCCCACGGAACGGGCGCGTCCTGCGGACGCAGGCCGCGGATCAGCCATGCGGGTGGGGTGAGCCGCCCTGCGCGCCCGCCCTCCGCTGCCGCCCCGCCCTGGAGATCCGCCATGGTGTCAACAGACCCCGAAAGGCTCGCCCCGCGCAAGTACGGCGTCCGAAGCGGGCGCGTCAGCTCTCGTAGTTCTCGACCTCGTCGGCGGGCTGCTCCTGTGCCGTGTCGGGGTCGCCGCCGAACTCCGACTTCGCCCGCCGCCTGCGCAGCAGGTCCCAGCACTGGTCGAGGCGGATCTCCACCTCCTTGAGCCTGGCCTGCCGGTCCGGGTCGAGTCCGCCCTGCCGGATCGAGTGGTCGCGCAGGGCGCGCTCCTCCTCGACGAGTGCGCCGATGTCGTCGATGATCTGCTCGTCTTTCATGACACCTCCCTGGTCAGAGGACGAAGACGGTCCTGCCGCGGACTCCTCCCGCGCGGCTCCCGGCGAGCGCGTCGGCGCCTTCCGCAGCGGTAACCCGGCCTCCGGCGGCGTCTGCAGCGAACCGTCGGCCGCCGCGGCGGCGAGGGCGTCGAGCGGCGTCGACGAGGCGTGCAGCCGGAAGCCGATGCCCTCCACCTCGCCGGGCAGCGCGACCGCCCCCGCTCCGAGCCGGGTCGACACGGCGAGGCCGCCGGGCCGGGCGAGCACCGCGTACCCGGCGAAGGAGCCCGGTTCGTCCGAGACGAGACCGCCGGGCCGGGCGAGCACCGCGTACCCGGCGAAGGAGCCCGGTTCGTCCGAGACGAGACCGCCGGGCCGGGCGAGCACCGCGTACCCGGCGAAGGAGCCCGGTTCGTCCGAGACGAGACCGCCGGGCCGGGCGAGCACCGCGTACCCGGCGAAGGAGCCCGGTTCGTCCGAGACGAGGCCGGCGACGGCGTCGACGCCGTCCGGGCAGGCCGTGCGTGCCCGCGTCAGGTCGGCGGTGGCGTCCGCGGTGACCGTCGCGCCGAGGCCGCTCGTCATCCGCCTCGCCTCCCGACCGGCCACCCGCGTGGCCTCGCACCACGTCCCCACTCTGACCCCGCCGCCGGGTCAGCGCACGTCGTGCAGTTCCAGCGAGACGAGGAGCGCCCGGTGGTCGGTGGCCCCCAGGTCGAGGAAGCGGGCGGAGCGCACCGAGAAGTCCTCGCTGACCAGCACGTGGTCGATCTGCGCGCCGAGCGGGCGGGGCAGGGCGGTCGGCCAGGAAGGTGTGCGGGATGCGCCTGCGAGCCGGGCGCTGTCGCGCAGGCCGCCGGCCTCCAGGAGGTCCCGGAAGGCGGCGTGTTCCCGGGTCGCGTTGAAGTCGCCCGCGACGACGGACGGGCGGTCCGTGACCGCGGCGGCACGGTCGCGCAGCCGGGCCAGCTCCCTGCGCCAGTCGGTCACGGCGCCGGGGACGGGCGGCAAAGGGTGGGCGAGCTGGAGGGCCACCGGCCGGCCCGCGATGCGGGCGCCGGCGGCCGGCATGCCGAGCACGGAGCGGACACCGGTGGCGGGTGTCAGCGGGTACCGGCTGAGGATCGCCGAGCCCGCCGCGCCGTCGGCCTCGACGACACGGCGGTACGGGTAGTCGGCGCGGAGGACCTCGGACGCGAGCGCTTCGGAGCACACGGCCGGGCATTCCTGGACGAAGACGAGGCCCGGACGCTCCCGGCCGATCGCCGCGATCAGCGCGTCGGTGGCCCCGCCGAACTCGAGGTTCGCCGTGAGGACCTCGACGCGGGCGACGGCCGGCCCGGGCGGGTCGTCGGTCAGCCCGGTGTCGTACGGCCTGACGAACCAGCCGGTCAGAGCCAGCACCGCCACGGCCCACGCCGCGAGCAGGCGGCGCCGGGCGAACAGCGCCACCAGCAGCGCGACCGAGGCCGGGACCAGCAGCCACGGCAGGAAGGCGAGCAGCTGCGGCACGGGCGTGACGGCGTCGGTGTCCGCGGCACGGCACACGACGACGGAGGTCGGCACGACGAGCAGCAGCCCGGCGGGCCACGCGCCGCGTCGCCGCCCGGCAGCGGGGCCGCGCCCGGCGTCGTACGGCCCGGCCGCCGGGTACCCGCCGTCCCTGGTCTCCTGGTCCACGCAGGCCTCCGAGCCGTGAGTCGTCGTGTGCGCGTGCAGTCCCTCTCTCCTGAGGACGCCGGTCCCGCCGGATCCGTTGCCGCCGCCTCGACGGTGGTACGGGTGCGAGGCGGCCTGACTTGCCGCCCGGCGCGCGCGGGTGTGCCCTGAGAGGGGACGGGGGTCGGAGGGAAGGAGTTCTGCGCCATGGCCACACAAACAGCGACGCCGCGGCACCGGCGTCGGCGCCGGACGCCCGCACGAGAGCACCACCCGCTCGGTCTGCTACTGCCCGCCCTGCTCGCCGTCACCGTCGGCATCTGGGCCGCGTCCATCCTGCGCTTCCAGAACGACGGCGTCGCCACCGGTGGCCAGTGGGTCCTCGGCGTGGTCTGCGCGGTGGTGTTCGGCGCTCTCGCGTTCGGGCTCGGCCGCATCCGGCACTCCCTGCCGCGCGAGATGCGTGCCCTGGCCTACGGGGCGCTGACCGCGGTGACCATCGGGTTCCTGACCAGCCTGGCCGACGGCAGCGTGCTCAGGTCGGCGGGCATCGGTGTCGCTGTCGGCGTGGGTGTCGGGCTCGTGACGTTCTACTACGCCTACACGCATGAGTGAGGATCACCGGACCTGCGGATGAGCAGGTCACCGGACCCGTTCGTGCGGGTCCGGCCCGCTGCTCGATGGTGACGTCGCCGGTGTCGAAGGGGCCGTGGGCCGTCGGCCACCGCGCCACGACGACGGACTGGTGACGGGGCGCCGTGTCCCGCCCCAGAGCTGAACCCCGCCCGGCCCGCCGGGCCGGACCTGCCTCGCGCGGCCGCCGGATCCGATCCGGCGGCCGCGCGTTGCCGTCTCGCGCCTCCTGGGTGAGGGCCGCGGACAGGTGGAGGGAGGCGCATCGTGCGGGACGAGGACACGCCGCCGCTGCGCGTCGCAGTGATCATCGGCAGCACACGCGAGGGGCGCGTCGGCGAGGAGGTGGGCCACTGGTTCGCGCAGTACGCCGCGCGGCGGGACGACCTGGAGCCGGTGGTCGTCGACCTGGCCGGCTTCGACTTCCCGGCCCGCTACCCGGGCCGCGCCACCGCGCCCATGCGCGACTTCGCCGCTCAGGTCCGCCGCGCCGACGCCTTCGTCGTCGTGACCCCGGAGTACAACCGCTCCTTCCCCGCCTCCCTCAAGCAGGCCATCGACTGCGCCTACGACGAGTGGCACACCAAACCGGTCGCCTTCGTCAGCTACGGCCACGGCTCACGCGGCCTCTACGCCGTCGAGCAGCTGCGGTCGGTCTTCACCGAGCTGCACACGGTGACCCTGCGCAACGGCGTGGGCGTCGACCTGCTCGCCGAGTCGCCAAAGGACCGCGCCGCGGCCGTGACGCCGATGCTCGACCAGCTGCGGTGGTGGGGCCTCGCGCTGCGCGAGGCCCGCGCCCTGCGTCCCTACGCCTCATGACGGCACCGGCCGGACCACCGATGAATTCGCGCCCCCGCCCGAGTCCTGTCTCCACGGACGAAAAGGAACCGAAGGACTGACGATGAGTACAGATCTGGCAATCGAGACCACCGGCCTGGTGAAGGTCTTCGGTGAGAACCGCGCCGTCGACGGCGTCGACCTCCGGGTGCCGACCGGCACGGTCTACGGAGTCCTCGGCCCCAACGGCGCGGGCAAGACGACCACCGTCCGCATGCTGGCCACCCTCCTCAGGCCGGACGGCGGCGAGGCCCGCGTCTTCGGCAAGGACGTGCAGCGGGACGCCGACGCGGTCCGCAGCCGGGTCAGCCTCACCGGTCAGTACGCCTCCGTCGACGAGGACCTCACCGGCACCGAGAACCTGGTGCTCCTCGCCCGTCTGCTCGGCCACTCCAAGCCCGCCGCGCGCGAGCGCGCGGCGCAGCTGCTGGAGGCCTTCGGCCTGCGGGAGGCCTCCGACAAGCAGGTGAAGAACTACTCGGGAGGCATGCGGCGCCGTATCGACATCGCCGCCTCCATCCTCAACACCCCGGACCTGCTGTTCCTCGACGAGCCCACCACCGGGCTCGACCCGCGCAGCCGCAACCAGGTCTGGGACATCGTGCGCGCCGTCGTCGCCCAGGGCACGACCGTGCTGCTGACGACGCAGTACCTGGACGAGGCCGACCAGCTCGCGTCCCGCATCGCCGTGATCGACCACGGCAAGGTGATCGCCGAGGGCACGAAGGGCGAGCTGAAGGCGTCCGTCGGATCGGGGGCCGTCCATCTGCGGCTGCGCGAGGCCGGGCAGCGGCCCGAGGCCGAGCGCGTGCTGGCCGCCGCGCTCGGCGCCGAGGTCGTGCTCGATCCGGACCCGGTCGCCCTCACCGCCCGCGTCGACGGCAGCGGCAGCGACCGGGGCGCGGCCGAGCAGGCCGCGCACGCCCTGGCCGAGCTGGCCAGGAACGGCATCACCGTGGACAACTTCGCGCTGGGGCAGCCCAGCCTGGACGAGGTCTTCCTCGCCCTGACCGACAAGAAGGGGGAGGCGGCATGAGCACCGCGACCACCACCAAGGACCTCGGCGACATCGAACTTCGCGCGCCGAGGGCGGAGGACCTGGCCGCCCTGCTGGTCGCCGGGGAGCGGCCGCCGCGTCCGAGCGCCTGGTCGGCGTCGCTGACGTTCGGCTGGCGCGCCATGCTCAAGATCAAGCACGTGCCGGAGCAGCTGTTCGACGTGACGGCGTTCCCGATCATGATGGTGCTGATGTACACGTACCTCTTCGGAGGCGCGATCGCGGGCTCGGTCTCGGCGTACATCCAGTTCCTGCTGCCCGGCATCCTCACCATGAGCGTCGTGATGATCACGATGTACACGGGTGTCGCGGTCAACAACGACATCTCCAAGGGCGTCTTCGACCGCTTCCGTACGCTGCCGATCTGGCGGCCCGCCCCGATGGTCGGCTACCTCCTCGGCGACGTCGTGCGCTATCTGATCGCCTCCGTGGTCATGCTGGCCGTCGGCCTGGCCATCGGCTACCGCCCGGACGGCGGACCGGTCGGCATCGCGCTCGGCGTCGCGCTGCTGATGGTCTTCTCGTTCTCGTTCTCCTGGATCTGGACGATGTTCGGGCTGCTGCTGCGCACCGAGAAGTCGGTGATGGGCGTCAGCATGATGGTCATCTTCCCGATGACGTTCCTGAGCAACGTGTTCGTCGACCCGAAGACCATGCCGGGCTGGCTCCAGGCGTTCGTCAACAACAGCCCCGTCACCCATGTGGCCACCGCCGTACGCGAACTGATGGCAGGCAACTGGCCGGCGGCGGACATCGGCTGGTCCCTGGGCTGGTCCGCGGTGCTCGTGTTCGTGTTCGGCTCGGTGACGATGCGGCTCTACAACCGCAAGTAGGGCCCTGCCGCCCGGCCTTGACCTTCCTCGCGGGGGAGACTCCAGCATCGTGTCCGCCGGGCATCCCCGCCCGGCACGAGGAGGAAGGCCGGGCAGGCATGGGGTTGCTGGCCATCGGTGCGTTCGCCCGCGCGTCGCGGCTGTCCGCGAAAGCGCTGCGGCGCTACGACGAGCTGGGGCTGCTGCCGCCCGCACGCGTCGACCCCTTCACCGGCTACCGGTACTACGACGACGCCCAGGTGGAGCGGGCCCGGCTCGTGGCGTGGCTGCGGCGGATCGGGATGCCGCTCGCCGGTGTCGGCCGGGTCTGCGACCTGGCGGAGACGGACACGGACGCCGCGGCCCATCAGGAACTGACGCGGGGCGCCCGGGGCGAGTCGCGGCGCACGGCGTCGGGCCGCACAGCCGTGCGCCCGTGCGCGGCGCCGCCGCCGTCACAGGCGCCAGGTGACCGGCCGTGGCGGGCGGTAGGCGCACGACGCGCCCGTGGAGACCGATTCCCTCAGGTGCGCGGCCAGTTCGGGGTGGAGGCCGTCGAGGCGGCGCAGGGTGTCGCGGATGCGGGCCGTGACGGTCTTGCGGGCGCGTTCGGCCTCGTCGCCCAGGCGCCGGGTCCGGCCACCGAGCCCGGCGGCCGCACGCAACTCCTGGAGAAGCGCGGTGCGTTCGCGCCCGTACTCCTCGGCGCGGCGCTCGTCGCCACCGGCGGCCGCCCGGTCGATCTCCTCGTCGAGGCGCGCGAGGCGCTGCCGGTAGCGGTTCTTCGCCTCGTCGTCGAGCACCGGGTCCCCGCCGAGGCCGCGCGCGGCGACCACGGCCCCGCCGCCCTCGGGGGCGAGCAGCACCACGGCGGACAGGTCGTCCCCGGGGCGGGAGAGCAGGGTGTGCAGGTCCCGCAGCCCCTTGGCGTCGGGCACGTGCACGGCACGCCCCGCGAACGACAGCGCCCAGACGGCCCCGTCCCGCCGGAACTCCCCCACGGACGCGGACGCGGACGCGGGCCCGGCCCCCGGGGCCGACCGGGGCGCGGGCGGCTCGGACGGGGACGCGGCCCGTTCCTGCGGGTCGCGCAGGAGATGCGTCAGCCCCAGCTCCCGCGCCTCCCGCTCCGCGTCCGCCCTCAACGACCGTGCGGCCGCCTCACCTTCCGACGCCTCCAGCACATCGGCCAGTGCCGCACGGGCCCGCACCGACCAGGGCCGCGCCCGCAGCCGGTCCGCCGACGCGTACGCCGCCGTCAGCGCCCGGACCGCGTCCGCCGTCCGGCCCTGGGCCGCGTCCAGCAGCCCCCGCCACTGGTCGACCGGGCCGCTGATGTCGCACCCGTACAGCGAGACCACCCATTGCCCGGCGTACGGCTCCAGTGCCGCGCGGGCCCGCTCGATGGCGTCGTCGTCGCCCGAGGCCGCCGCCGTCTGCGCCCGCAGCCGCATCAGCAGCGGCGCGAACGCCCTCGGCAGCGACTCGGCACGCTCCTCGACCCCGTCCAGCAGCCGCCGCGCGAGACCGGCGTCGCCCCGCTCGACGGCCGTGATCCCCTCCAGCAGCTGCGGATACGGGTGCCCCACCTCCTCGAGACCCGACACGGCCTCGGCCGCTTCCTCCAGGCGGCCCGCCAGCAGCTTGAGGCCCCAGTCCATGTGGGACGTCATGAAGGCGAAGGCAGGGTGCTCGTGCCGGGTGCCGATCACCTGGTCCAGGAGCTGCCTGGCCTCGTCGAAGCGGCCCGCGAGGGCGGCGACCAACGAGCGGTCCACCGCGACGCCCAGCTCGAAGCGCCGCAGACCGCTCCGCTCGGCCAGGCCGACGAAGGTGTGCAGCTGCGTCAGATACCCCGGGTCGCCCAGCTCCAGCAGCGAGACCCAGCGCATCGCGGTGGCGTGCAGCTCCATCTCGGCGTTGTCCGTGCGGCGGGCGACCTCGGCCATCTCGTCCGTCAGGTCCAGCCGCTCGGCGGAGGTGCCGAGCCCCCAGATCGCGTCGTGCCGCGCCCACAGCGAGAACGACAGCGCGTCGTCGTCGCCCTCGCTGCGCGCCAGAGCGGTGCAGCGCACGGCCAGGTCCTGCGCGATCCGCTCGTGCGACAGGCCCGCGAGCTCCTCGCCGCCCCGGTCGACCAGCGCCTGGTAGGCGTCGCGCAGCAGCTGCCCGGTCCGTGCCCGCTGCCTGCCGCCCTGCACGTCGCTCTGGTTGTGGAGGGTGATCGCGACGCGTGCCAGCAGCTCGGGGGCGCCGAGCTCCTCCGCCAGGTCGGCGGCCCGGTCGAAGTGGCGCCAGGCGTCGATCTCGTCGCCTCTGTGGCGCAGCTCCGTGCCGAGGTCGAGGCAGACGAGCGCGGCCCGGCGCGCATCGGGCACGGCGGCCTGGAGCGCGCGGCGGTAGTGGCCGACGGCCTCCTCGCCGGCGAGCCGTCCGGACGCGTCGCGGGCTGCCGCCATCAGCAGCTCGACACGGCGCTCGCGCTCCAGCTCGTCGCCCGCGAGATGGGCGTGCCGTGCGAGGTCGGCGGGGAGGACCTTCTCGCTCAGGTCGGGCGCGGCCGCGACGGCCCGCACGACGGCCGCGTGCCGGGCGCGCGCGTCGGCCTCGTCCAGCGCCTCGTACAGCGTCTCCCGCACGAGGTCGTGGGCGAAGGCGAACCGGCCGCCCGTCCGCGGGGCCACCAGCCGCGCGGCGACGGCCCGCTCCAGCAGCCGGTCCACCTGAGGCACGGGTGCCGCCGCTGCCGCCGCGAGCATCTGCCGGTGGAACTCCCGCCCCAGCACGGCCGCGGTGACGAGCAGCGCGCCGACCGGTCCGGGCAGCAGCGCGAGCCGCCGCCGGACCGCCTCGCGCACACCGGGGGCGACGGTGGTGACGGGCTGGCCGCTGTGCCAGATCCGGGCGGTCTGCTCGACGAAGAACGGATTGCCTCCGGTGCGCCGGTGGACCTCGTCGACGAGGCCGGGCCCGGCCTCGACACCGGCCGTCAGCTCGATGAGCGCGCCGACCTCGTCGCGCTCCAGGCCGGTGAGCGTGACCGTGGCGGCGGCCCGGGCGGCCAGCGGCAGGATCAGCTCCTGGAGGGGATGGTCGGCCGCCTCGACCTCCGCGTCCCGGTACGTGCCGATGAGCAGCAGCCGCTCGAACCAGGTGTGCTGGGCGGCGAATTCCAGCAGGCGCAGGGACGCCGGGTCGGCCCAGTGCAGATCGTCCAGGACGACGACCACGGGGCGCTGCTGCGAGACGGTGACCAGCGCCGTCGTCACCGCGTCGTACATCGGGAAGCTCTCGCCGCCGGCCTCCGCGTCGCCCGGCGTCTCCCCGAGCAGGACCGCGAGCAGCCCGCCCGCCGCCTTCTCGGCCTGTGCCCAGGCGTCCGCACCGGCTCCCCGCCGCAGCCCGCGCACGACCTGGACCCACGGCCAGTAGCCCGGTGCGCTGTCCGAGTCCCAGCAGGAGCCGCCGAGCACGAGGGCGCCGCGCCGCCGGGCCTCGTCGGCCGCGGCGGTGACGAGGGTCGTCTTGCCGATGCCGGCCTCGCCGGTGACCAGCACCAGGCCCCCGTGGCTGTCCGTCGCCCGGCCGATCTCGGTCCGGAGGACGCCCGCGGGGTGGTCACGCCCGATCAGTGCAGGGCTCATGCCGAAACCATAGGCGGCGTCACCGACAACGCCCGCGGAACCGGGAAACCCCCGCGGAACCGGGAAACGACCGCCGAACCGGGAAACGACCGCAGAACCGGGAAACGACCGCGGAAGGACGAGCCCCCGCCGGGCCCGCCCGACCGGGAAGCCCGTCAGGCGTGCCCGTGCACCGGGATGCTCCCGTCAGTCCGTGTCCGCCTCGCCCCGCACCACCACGACCGGACAGGGGGCGTGCTGCGTGAGATGGAGCCCGACGGAGCCCAGCAGCGCCGCCTTGAACCCGCTGTACCCGCGGTCCCCGACGACCAGCAGTGTCGCCCCCTCGGCGCGCTCCATCAGGGCCTGCGCCGGGTTGCCGATGAGGACCTTCCGCGTGATCGCGGCCGCTGCCTCGGCGCCGATGGTCTGCTCCAGCGTGTCGTCGAGGATCCTGCCCGCCATCGCCTCCGGGTCGAAGTCGGCGGGCAGGGCGGGCACCATGGCCGCCCAGCCCGCCGCCGGGTACTCCCAGCTGATGACGGCTTCCAGGGGCTCACCCGTGAGCCCGGCCTGTCGCACCGCCCAGCGCAGTGCCCGGACGGACGGCTCGGAGCCGTCCACCCCCACGACGATCCTGCCCGCCTTCGCCATTCCGCCACCTCCGTGGTTCATGAACCCGAACTCGGTTCAAGCCTACGGATAACCGGCCAAGGAGCCCAGAACTAGGCAAAAAGGTCGGCGGCGACTGCTTCCTCCGGCGCGCCCTGGGCCGGGACGCCGGCCGCCGGGGCCAGCACGCGGGCCAGCTCGCGCCCCGCCCGCGCGATGCGGTCCGGCAGCGTGGCGGTGAGCGCGTCGCCCGTGCCGCCCCAGTCCTCCGACGCCGCGTACACCGCCGTCGGTACGACCACCGCCCGCAGGTAGGCGAACAGCGGACGCAGGGCGTGCTCCAGCACCAGCGAGTGCCGGGCCGTCCCGCCGGTCGCGGCGATCAGGACGGGCTTGCCGCCGAGGGCATCGGGCTCGATCAGGTCGAAGAAGGACTTGAACAGCCCGCTGTACGAGGCCGTGAACACCGGCGTGACGGCGATCAGGGCGTCCGCCCCCGTCACCGCCTCGATCGCCTCCTCGAGCGCGGGCGCGGGGAAACCCGTCACGAAGTTGTTGGCGATCGGCACAGCCAGGTCGCGCAGCTCCACCACACGGACCTCCACCGGACGTCCGCTGCCCGCGAGTTCGCGGCGTACGGACTCGGTGAGCCGGTCGGCGAGCAGCCGCGTGGACGACGGCACGCTCAGCCCGGCGGAGACGACGACGAGGTTCAGCGGCTCGGCGGTGTGCGTCATGACGACTCCTTCGTGTCACGGACGTCCGCGCTGCGGGCGTCCGTTTCCTGGGCGTCGCGGGCGGCGACGGCGGGGTGCAGGGGCGCGGTCTCGGGCACTCCGGCCGGCCGCAGGCGGGCGAACTCCTTGCGCAGCACCGGCACGACCTCCTCGCCGAGGATGTCGAGCTGCTCCAGCACCGTCTTCAGCGGAAGCCCGGCGTGGTCCATCAGGAACAGCTGGCGCTGGTAGTCGCCGACCGCGTCGCGGAAGCCGAGCGTGCGCTCGACGACCTGCTGCGGGGAGCCGACGGTCAGCGGCGTCTGCTCGGTGAAGTCCTCCAGCGACGGGCCGTGGCCGTAGACCGGCGCGTTGTCGAAGTAGGGGCGGAACTCCCTTACGGCATCCTGCGAGTTGCGGCGCATGAACACCTGGCCGCCGAGCCCGACGATCGCCTGCTCGGGTGTGCCGTGCCCGTAGTGCGCGTAGCGCTCGCGGTAGAGCGCGACCATCTTCTTGGTGTGGGACATGGGCCAGAAGATGTTGTTGTGGAAGAAGCCGTCGCCGTAGTACGCGGCCTGTTCGGCGATCTCGGGGGAGCGGATCGAGCCGTGCCAGACGAACGGCGGCACGCCGTCCAGCGGGCGCGGGGTCGCGGTGAAGCCCTGCAACGGCGTGCGGAACTTCCCCTC
This sequence comes from Streptomyces sp. PKU-EA00015, assembly GCF_013387495.1. GTDB lineage: Bacteria > Actinomycetota > Actinomycetes > Streptomycetales > Streptomycetaceae > Streptomyces. The sequence continues at coordinate 227,323 of NZ_JABZEE010000011.1, forward strand.
CCAGTCGACCACGTCCTCCCTCCACAGCCTGTGGAGAAGCGCGTAGTTCTCGATGGCGAGCGGTATGCCCTGGCGGATGTCCTGCCCGAACCACGGGTAGACCGGGCCGGTGTTGCCGCGGCCCATCATGAGGTCGACGCGCCCGTCGGCGATGTGCTGGAGGTAGGCGTAGTCCTCGGCGATCTTCACCGGGTCGTTGGTGGTGATCAGCGTGGTCGAGGTGGACAGGATCAGCCGGTCGGTCCTGGCCGCGACGTGCCCGAGGAGGGTGGTGGGGGACGACGGCACGAAGGGCGGGTTGTGGTGCTCTCCCGTCGCGAAGACGTCCAGGCCGACCTCCTCCGCCTTCTCGGCGATGGCGATCGTGGCCTTGATCCGCTCGTGCTCGCTCGGCGTGCGGCCGGTGGTCGGGTCGGTCGTGACGTCCCCGACCGTGAAGATGCCGAACTGCATGGGGGCTCACCTCTCGGGCTGATGGTTGAATGTTGAACTATAGCCCCTCAACAAAGGCCCTCCGGTCCGTATTCCGCCCCGGCAGCCCCACCCCCGTACCCTGTCCCGTGGCCCCGGCCGGGGCCGGACCCGAGGACCGGAGGCTGCCATGGGCGGACACGAGAGCGAGGAGTGGAAGGAGCGCGGCGTGGCGCTGCGCGTCTTCGTGTACGTGTTCGCGACCCACCTCTTCGCGGGTTTCGTGTGGCTCCTCTTCTACGTCGGCGAGCACGCGCAGAAGTGACCCCGCCGCCGGCCCGCGGCACGACGCCCGCCGGGGTCAGCCGGTGCCGCCCGCGCCCGGGAAGAGCTGGCGGAAGGCGTCCGCCGACTCGGTGCCGGACCGCCCGAACGGCGCGTCGAAGTCCCAGACCAGGAACAGCAGGAACGCGATCAGCGCGCTGAACACCCCCGCCAGCAGCAGTTCACGGAACGAGCGGCCGATCTGCATCGTGAAGATCAGCCCGATGGTGACGACGGCCCCGCTGATCAGGCCGAACCAGACGATGCCCGGCAGGGTCTCCTCGGCGCCCGAGGCCCGGGCGCCTCGCGCGTCCTCGGCGGCGGCCACCTGGTCGAGCATCGGCTGGTACGCCTGCGCCTCCAGCTCGTTCGCCGGCTCGCGCTCCGCGACCCCGGTGCGCACGGTGGCCAGCAGCTCCGTCCCGCGCGGCGACAGCTCCTCCTGGTCGATCATCCGCGGCCACTCCTCCTGCACCACCTCCGAGACGTAGGCGTCGACGTTCGTCCGCAGCTGCTCCCGGAAGTCGGCCGGGTACACCTGGGCGCGCTGGGTGACCTCGTGCAGCGCCTGGGCCTCGGCGCGCACGGCGTCCTGGGCCGCCCCGCGGGCCTCCCAGACACCGGCGATCGCGAGGCCGAGCACGATCGCGTACACGACGCCGACCATCATCACCATGTACTCGAGGACGTCGGGCGTCTGCGGCGTCCCGGCCGCCTCCATACCGTCCGCAAAGCCCCGCGTCCCGCGCTGTCCGAGGAGCGTGACGACGAGGACGACGGCGCAGGCGGCCGCCGTCACGGTGGCGAGCACCAGCCATTCGGTCATGGGGGATCTCCCGGGGGGTGTGGTGAGGGCGTGGGGCGGAAGCGGACTCAGGCGCGGCCGCGCCGTGCGGCGGAACCGGAACGGGGGCGCAGCATGGCCGCGGCGAGCACGGCCGGGGTCGTGGTCACCAGCATCAGCACGGTGAGAGGGGTGCCGTCCGCCTCGGGGCCCCGGAACGCGGGCCGGTAGGCGCGGACGGCGGCCGCCGGAGCCCGCGGCGGGGCGGCGGGCGGTTCGGCCGCGGGCGGCGGCTCATCGGGCGGCGGGGCCGGAGGCGCAGGGGGTGGCGACGGCGGCTCACTCGCAGGCGCAGGCGCAGGCGGGGGCGGGGGCGGGGGTGCGGGCGGTTCGGGGGCCGGCGGTTCCGGTGCGGAGGGCGGCTCGGGCGGCTCGTGAGCCGGGGGCTGCGGGGGCGGTGGTACGGGAGGGGCGGTCGGCGGCCGCTTCGGCGGAAGGCAGGCCCCGACGCCGATCGTCACGCCGAGGCCGATCCCCACCGGTCCCGGAAGGGACACGGACACCGAGAGGGCCGGCGGCGGCCGATCCGCTTCCGCCTGCCGTCCGGGCGCGGACGCCGATACCCCGGCCCACTCCGGTCCGCTGGGGTCCTCGGACGCGGAGGTGCCGATGCCGACCCCCTGCGTGCCGAGAACCGCGACGATCCCGAGTGCGCTCACCTGCTGCCAACCCGCCACGGCGCAAACGGTAGAGGCCGGAACGCGGTCGTATGCCCCAGATCACCCGTATGGATGATGAAAGCACTTTTTTCGACCGCGGGGACGATCGTCTTCGGCCGAGCGTGACCGAGTTCATTTTGCACTTTGTTGCAAAAGGCTCCGGAGGGCGGCTAGAACTTGAACCGACGAGCCCGCGCAAGGAGGCGCCCCGATGAGTACGAGCACTGCCCGGCCGACCCCGTACCCGCACCTGCTGAGCCCGCTCGATCTCGGGTTCACCACGCTGCCCAACCGGGTGCTGATGGGCTCCATGCACGTCGGCCTCGAAGAGGCGGAGAACGGCTTCGAGCGCATGGCCGCCTTCTACGCCGAGCGCGCCCGCGGCGGCGTCGGCCTGATCGTCACCGGCGGCATCGCGCCGAACGACCGCGGCCGCCCCTACGAGGGCGGTGCCAAGCTCACCACCGAGGACGAGGCCGCCCGGCACCGGGTCGTCACCGACGCCGTGCACGCCGAGGGCGGCCGGATCGCCATGCAGATCCTGCACTTCGGCCGGTACGCCTACCACCAGGACCTCGTCGCCCCGAGCGCGATCCAGGCCCCGATCAGCCCGTTCGTCCCGCACGAGCTCACCGACGCCGAGATCGAGGAGACGATCGAGGACTTCGTCCGCGCGGCCGTCCTCGCCAGGTCCGCCGGGTACGACGGCGTCGAGATCATGGGCTCCGAGGGCTACTTCATCAACGAGTTCATCGCGAGCGCCACCAACCACCGCACCGACCGCTGGGGCGGCTCGTACGAGAACCGCGTCCGGCTGCCCCTGGAGATCATCCGCCGCACGCGCGAGGCCGTCGGCACCGACTTCATCCTGATCTACCGGCTCTCCATGCTCGACCTGGTGCCCGGCGGCTCCTCGCTCGACGAGGTGATCACGCTCGCCAAGGCCGTGGAGGCCGCCGGTGTCACGATCATCAACACCGGCATCGGCTGGCACGAGGCCCGTATCCCCACCATCGCGACCTCGGTGCCGCGCGGCGCCTACACCTGGGTCACCAAGAAGCTGATGGGCGCGGTGTCCGTCCCGCTGGTGACCAGCAACCGCATCAACACTCCCGAGGTTGCCGAGCAGTTGCTCGCCGACGGGCGGGCGGACATGGTCTCGATGGCACGGCCGTTCCTCGCCGACCCCGCGTTCGTGGCCAAGGCGCAGGCCGGCCGGCCCGAGACCATCAACACCTGCATCGGCTGCAACCAGGCCTGCCTCGACCACACGTTCAGCCTGAAGATCACCTCCTGCCTGGTCAATCCGCGCGCGTGCCACGAGACCGAGCTCGTCCTCGCCCCCACCCGGCTGAAGAAGCGCGTCGCCGTCGTCGGGGCCGGACCCGCCGGACTGGCCTGCGCCGTCTCCGCCGCCGAACGCGGCCACGCCGTCACCCTGTTCGACGCGGCCGACGAGATCGGCGGCCAGCTGAACGTCGCCAAGCGCGTCCCGGGCAAGCAGGAGTTCGACGAGACCCTGCGCTACTTCCGCACCCAGCTGGCCGAGCGCGGTGTCGAGGTGCGCCTCGGCACCCGTGTCGCCGCCGCCGACCTGTCGGCCGACGACTACGACGAGGTCGTGGTCGCCACGGGAGTGACCCCGCGCGTCCCCGAGATCGCGGGCGTCGACCACCCGAGCGTCGTCAGCTACCTCGACGTGCTGCGCGACGGCGCGCCGGTCGGTGAGCGCGTCGCGGTCGTCGGCGCGGGCGGCATCGGCTTCGACGTGGCCGAGTACCTCACCGACGGCGGCGAGGGCGCGAGCCTCGACGCGGAGACGTACTTCCGCCAGTGGGGCGTCGACACCTCGTACGCCGGGCCCGGTGGCCTCACCGCGCCGAAGCGCCCCGCGCCGCCGCGCGCCGTGCACCTGCTCCAGCGCAAGACGAGCAAGGTCGGCGCCGGGCTCGGCAAGACGACCGGCTGGATCCACCGCACCGAGCTCAAGCATCGCGGGGTGACGATGACGGCCGGCGTGACGTACGAGCGGATCGACGACGAGGGCCTGCACATCACGGTCGACGGCGCCTCCTCCGTGCTGCCGGTCGACACGGTGGTGCTGTGCACCGGACAGGAGCCGCAGCGTTCGCTGTACGACGAGCTGACCGCCGCGGGCCGCAGGGTCCACCTCATCGGCGGCGCGGACGTGGCGGCCGAGCTGGACGCGAAGCGCGCCATCGACCAGGGCACCCGGCTCGCCGCCGCCCTGTGAGAACGCGTCCCCGTCGGCCTCGGCGAGGGGCCGGCGGGGAGTCATGACCTCGGCGTCGCGGCCGGGAGGCGAGACGTTCGCGGGCGTCCCCCGGCCGTCCGCACCCGTGCCCACAGCCCGGTCACAGGGGTGGCATACGATGCGCACGACATTCATAAGACTTCCGTAAGAGGATGTACGCGTCATGGCAGTCCGCACCCCCTCCCGTTCCCTGCGCGGCATATCCGCCGTCGTCGCCCTGCTCGCGGCCGGCGCCGTGGGGTGCTCGGACGTCGTCGAGAGCGCCAAGAACGGCGCCGAGAAGGTGGCGCGCCAGCGGTCGGTGTTCCAGCTCAACCCCGGGGACTGCTACAACCCGAACAGCAAGGCGGTCGAGGGCGAGGCGGTCACCATCGAGATGGTGCCCTGCGGCGAGCCGCACCAGGGGCAGGTCGTCGGCGAGTTCACGCTCGACGACGAGAAGGCGTTCCCCGGCAACGAGGCGATCTGGGCGATCGCCGACGAGCGGTGCCCGGCCGAGGCGGCGAAGTTCGCCCCGGACACCTGGGCGCTCCCCAAGGGCGTCGAGATCTTCTACTACACGCCCACCCAGGAGAGCTGGTCGACCGGCGACCGCGCCGTGAGCTGCTCCTACACCAAGGAGAAGGGCACCTTCACCGGCTCGCTGAAGACGCCGGGCACCGCGGGGCCCGAGCAGGCCGCGTACCTCAAGGGTGCGAACGCCGTCTACGACGCGCTGTGGAACAACCAGCCCGAGGCGGAGAGCGTCGAGGACGACCTCGCCGGCTACAAGGCGCAGGCCAAGGCCGTCGCCGCCGCCCTCGACGCGCACGTCAAGGGCCTTCAGGGCATCGAGGGCGCGGAGACCGGCAAGCTCCGCGCGCAGCTGGAGAAGACCGCCGGCCACTGGAGCAAGGCCGCGAACGCCGCCGACTCCGACGCGTTCTACCTCTCCTACGACCCTGCCTTCACCGGTCTCGACCCGAACAAGACGGTCGCCGCCCGCAAGGAACTGGGCCTGGCCACCACCGTCCCGGCCGACGAGGCCGAGGTCTGGGCGGGCTGACGCCCCGCGGAGCGCGCCCGGTCCCGCGGGCCGGGCGCGCGGCATTCCCCGGGCGGGGCGCGTCCTACGATGCGGCCATGTCCCTGCCCCACGCGATCCTCACGGCCCTGCTCGAAAAGCCCTCGTCGGGCCTGGAGCTGACGCGCCGGTTCGACCGGTCGATCGGCTACTTCTGGTCGGCGACCCACCAGCAGATCTACCGCGAGCTGGGAAAACTGGAGCAGGCCGGCCACATCAGGGCACTGCCCCCGGCGCAGCCGACCCGCGGCCAGAAGAAGGAGTACGAGGTCCTGCCCGCGGGCCGCGAGGAACTGGCCGCCTGGACGGCCCGCCCCGAGGACCCGAAGACCGTACGAGACCCCCTGCTGCTGCGCCTGCGCGCGGCGGCGGTGGTCGGCGGCGCGGGCCTGGAGGAGGAACTCGTCCGCCACAGGGAGCTGCACCGCGCCCAGTTGGCCGCCTACGAGGAGATCGAGGCGCGCGACTTCCCGCCGGAGCGCCGGATCACCCAGGAGGACCGGCTGCGTCATGTCGTCCTGCGGGCGGGCATCGAGCTGGAGACGTTCTGGACGAAGTGGCTGACGGACACGCTGACCGAGCTCGCGCCGGACCGCCGCCGGCCCGGGCGGCCTTAACTCCGGGCCCGACCCGGCCGGTTGGGTGGCGGAGGACCGCCCCTGGCGCATACTCCTGTGCTCCGTCGAGCAGCATCACCTTCACGCGCAACGGTATTCGTCACGAGGGCCGACGACCGTCCGGACGAACTGGTCGGCCATGTCTCGAGCTCGCCTCTGCCGACTCTCGCCCGGAGAATCTCCAGAACTGTTCCCGGTCCGTGTCGTCCTTGAGTGAGCGGCCGCTCGTGGCCGGAATGCGACCTCGTGAGTGCAAGGGGCTCAGCCGGGGATGTCCTCGATCCGTTCGCGGTTGAGTAGATACGTCGGCAGATACGGCTGCTTCGCCTCGACAGGGAACCCGGCGTCGTACGCGAGGCTCGCCATCGCCAGCGGTCCGAGTGCCACCCGGGAGCGCGGTGCCGCCGATTCGCCCCAGTAGGTGGCGTGGTGTGCGAGGGCTTCCGTGAGCGCCTCGGCGAAGGCGTCGTGGTCGCGGGTGATCAGGCGGTGGAAGAGGGCGGCCGGCTGGTAGTCGATCAGGTCCACGAAGTCCTTCGGCGCCCGGGTCACCCCCTCCGGCGCGGACGCCTTCATCGTGGCGATCAGCTTCTCCACGACATCGTCCATAGGGCTCTCGGACCAGTACGTCTGCAGCGTGTCGATCCAGTGCAGGACGTACTCGTCGACGGAGTCGTCCCGACGCAGAACCTCCAGCGGCACCCGGCACAGCCGGTTGACGCGGTCCCGCTGGCGGCAGACGACCGACACATAGAAGGCGTCGAGCCAGGCGCGGGCGTCGGCCGGCGGCTCGGCGGAGATGGCGGGCAACTGCCGCACGAGGTCCTCTCCCAGGTGGCACTCCTGCGGCTGCGCGCCGGTGAACAGCGCGGAGCCGAGTTGCACGGCGGCGGCCCACGCGTCCCAGCCCTCGATGCGCGCCACGTCGGGGTCGGCGGCGCAGTGGGCGTGGGCGAGGGCGAGGGCCGAGCCGAAGGCGTCGCCGAGCCCGGCCGGGTCTTGGGCGAGCCCGGCTGTTGCCTCGACCGTGGTCTGCGTGAGCTTGTCGATGTCCGGAGCCTCGGCAGTGGCGCGGTCGGCGAGACGTCCGGCGCGGTCGAGGCGGACCAGGCCCTTCATCACTCCGTACAGCTCCGGCGGCGGCTGCAGCGAGAAGGTACGGGTCTCGTCGTCGATGACCGTGAGCGACGTCAGGGCGCCCCGGTGCCACCAGTAGACCCTCGGGGACAGCGAGCCCGGCCCGTCCTGGTGGGCGCGGTAGGCATACGCGGCCAGGTCGTTGATGGCGTCGGCCACGGACCCGTCGGTGATCGGGTGGAACGCCAGCAGATGCCGCGTCGGCACGGCGACGAGGGCTCCGGCGTCCGGGAGCGGCTCGCCGGTCACCTGCCGGGCCAGCTCGGACAGGAACAGCGCCTTGCTCGCGACGAACGGGGAGTCCCCGTAGACGGAGTGCAGCAACGCATGGCCCTCGATAGTCACTTCCTCGTACTCGACGGGCACGCGCATCAGGTTCGCGTACGCCGCCTCCCCCAGCTCCTGAAGCCCGGCGCGCTCCACGTCGGGGTCGGTGAGGATCCGCACGGACGTGGGCCGGTCGAGGGCATAGGCGAAGACGAGCCCGTCGGCCACCTGGCGCGCGTAGCGCATGGCGCCGACGAGGTCAGGGGTGAACGACTCGGTGGGCAGCAGCCGTGCGTGCACACCGTGCAGGAGCTCCTCGGCGCTCTCGTCGCCTGCGCCGCCCCGCCTCGCCTCCCGCAGGGCGGCGAAGTGCGCCGCCACCATCTCGGGCCAACGTTCCTGGGGCGCTCGGCGGCACAGGTGCGCAAGGTTGTGCAGGGGGAAGCTGTGGCCGTCCTCGGCGTAGGGGGCGGCGAGGGCCCGCAGACGTACGGCCTGGGCGGCGGTCAGCATCGGCAGGTCGCGGTCGGGGCCGTCCGGCGTGTCAAGTGCGTTGTCTGCGTTCACCGTTGTGACTCTACGAGGCGCGTGCGCGGCCATCTGGCGGTGGGTCGCATTCGGAGCCGGTAAGTCGCAGCACCGCATCACCGAGCCACTGATCCACTTCTACGAGGCTGTCATGCGGCCACTCAGCTCGAGCTTGGAACAGCTCGGCGGCGGCGCGGTGACCGACCCGGCGGCGCGGCGGCAGATCCAGGTCGATGTCGCCGTGGTGGAGCCCGGGGCGGGCGGCGCGAGGCCGGCGATGCTCTCTACGGGCGGACGGGTCCGCCCGGCTCTTCGGATGGCCAGGCCGACGGGCCGCCCGACACGCCGTCCCGGTACCGCCCCACCCGGTCGGACGCGCTCCGGATGCAGGGACCCGCGGTGCGTGAGAACGTCGCCGCGTGGCTGACTCACTCATCGCCGCCTGCTGTGCGGCAGCGCTCGTCCTGCTCGGCAGGTCCGTCCTCGGTCTGCGCCGGGCAGGTGGCGGCACCGACCCCTCCGCCGAGGCCCAAGCGGTGACCCTCGCGCTCTACGGCGGCGCGGTGGCGCTCATGACGCTGGGGCTGTTCATCGCGCTGACCTGAACCGCGCCGCTCACAGCCAGCCGTTGCGGCGGAAGCTGCGGTGGATGAGCACGCAGGCGGTCGCCATCACGGCCAGGACGAGCGGATAGCCGTAGGTCCAGCGCAGTTCCGGCATGTGCGTGAAGTTCATGCCGTACACCCCGCAGACCATGGTGGGCACGGCGACGATCGCCGCCCATGCCGTGATCTTGCGCATGTCCTCGTTCTGGGCGACGGTCACCTGGGCGAGATGCGCCTGGAGGATGGAGTCGAGGAGTCCGTCGAAGGCGTTGATCTGCTCGCTCGTGCGCGCCAGGTGGTCGGCGACGTCGCGGAAGTACGGCTGGATGTCCTCGCCGACGGGCGGCAGGTGCTCGGCGGCCAGCGTCCGCAGGGGCCGCTCCAGCGGTGTCACGGCCCGCTTGAGCTCCAGCAGCTCGCGCTTGAGCTGATAGATCCGCCCGGCGTCGCCGCGGCCGGCGTGCTCGCTGAAGACGGCGCTCTCGACGGCGTCCACATCGCTCTGCATCGCGTCGGCGGCGGCCAGGTAGTCGTCCACCACCTGGTCGGCTATCGCGTGCAGGACGGCGGCCGGGCCCTTGGCCAACTGCTCGGGCACCGTCTCCAGTTCCTCCCTCAGCGGGCCCAGTGATCCGTGCCGCCCGTGCCCGACCGTGATCACGAAGTCGGCGCCGGCGAAGACCGCGAGCTCGCCGGTGTCCACGACCTCGCTGGTGGCGGTCAGTTCCTCGTGCTCGACGTAGCGGCACGTCTTGAACACGGCGAACAGCGTCCCCGTTCCGTCCGGGCCGTCGTAGCGCTGCACCTTGGGGCGCTGGGGCGGACGGACCGCGTCGTCGACGGCGAGCGGGTGGAGCCGGAACAGCTCGGCGAGGGCGGCGAGTTCTGCCTCGGCCGGCTCGTGCAGGCCGATCCACACGAAGCCGCGTCGCGTCTTGCGTGCCGCGCGCAGGGCCTCGTCGGCCGTGTACGGTCCCGGCCGGCGCACCCCGTCCTCGTACAGCACGCAGTTGACCACGGCGCTGCCGAGCGGTGACCGGGCGGGATGGCTGAGGTCGACGGTGCGGCGGTAGGCACGGCGGACGGCGCGGCGCAGGCTGCGGATCATCGGCACGGCGGAGCCCTTTCGAGCGACGGACGGTCAGTGTGTCACTCGAGGCCCATGGGGCCCGCCGCGGGGCATCTCGTCGGGTCCATGACGCGACGACGCCGTGCCTGCGACCACCGTGGTCCGGAGGTTCAGAGCGCGGGCACGGGCTCGTGCTCGCAGGCGTCGTCGATGCCGTACGTGTCCCAGGCCGGGAACGGGTCGTCGTGCGGCACGCGTTCGCCGTCCGCCATCAGGCACGCCTCCAGAGCGGCCCGCAACGCGTCGGCGCGCAGGTCCGTGCCGATGAAGACGAGTTCCTGGTCCTGCGTGCTGTCGGCATCCCGCACGCCCGACGGCTCGAAGCGGGCCACGGAGCCTGCCTGCGACCACAGGCCCATCACGGCGGGCCTGCTCGCCAGCCGGAAGAACCCCTTGGAGCGCAGGACCTGCCCGTACGTCCCGCCGTCGAGGCCCTCGGTGACGAAGTCCCACAAGCGGCCCGGGTGGAAGGGCCGTCCGGCGCGGAAGACGGCGGAGGAGATCCCGTACTCCTCGGTCTCCGGTACGTGGTCGCCGTTGAGCTCCATGACCCAGCCCGGCGCCTGCTGGGCGCGCTCCAGGTCGAACAGCCCGGTGCCCAGCACCTCCCCGACGCCGACCCGGCCGTGACGGGCGGGGACGATGCGCGCGACGGGGTTGAGGCGGCTGAGCGCGGCCCGCAGCCGTGCGGCGTCCTCGGGCCCGACGAGGTCGAGCTTGTTGAGCACGATGACGTCGGCGAACTCGATCTGGTCCATCAGCAGGTCGCTGACGGTGCGTTCGTCGTCCTCGTACTGGTCGAGGCCGCGTTCGGTGAGCCCGTCGCCGCTCGTCAGCTCGGGCAGGAAGTTCGCGGCGTCGACGACCGTGACCATGGTGTCCAGGCGGGCGACGTCCCCGAGGGTGGCGCCGTCGTCGCGGGGGAAGGCGAACGTCGCGGCCACGGGCATCGGCTCGGAGATGCCGCTGGACTCGATGAGCAGATGGTCGAAGCGGCCCTCGCGGGCCAGCCGGTCGACCTCCTCCAGCAGGTCGTCCCGCAGGGTGCAGCAGATGCACCCGTTGGTCATCTCGACCAGGCGCTCCTCGGTCCGCGACAGCGCGGCATCGCCGCCGCGCACGAGGGCCGCGTCGATGTTGATCTCGCTCATGTCGTTGACGATGACGGCGACGCGCAGGCCCTCGCGATTGCCGAGGACATGGTTGAGCAGGGTGGTCTTGCCCGCCCCGAGGAAGCCCGACAGGACCGTCACGGGCAGTCGGCCGGTCATCCCGTCAGCCCTCGGGGTGCAGCAGACCGCGCTCGTAGGCCTTCACCAGCCGCTGCGGCACCAGGTAGGTGGAGCCGTCGACGGTGATCGGCACGAGCTGGGACGTCGTCGCCTTCCACTGGGCGCGGCGGTGGCGGGTGTTGCTGCGGGACATCTTCCGCTTGGGAACGGCCATGGGAATCCTCCTGGTGAGCGACCGCCCCAGACCTTAGCTGAAAATGGTTCCCATTACGAACTGTGCCCCCGGCGCGCGACGCGGGCTCAGGCGGCGGCCGTCGTCAGTAGGCGCCCCATCGCGGCGAGCACGGACGGCTCGACCCGGTAGTACACCCACGTGCCGCGCCGCTCGGAGGACAGCAGTCCGGCTTCCTTGAGCTTCTTCAGGTGGTGGGAGACCGTCGGCTGCGATACGCCGACGTCGGAGATGTCGCACACGCACGCCTCGCCGCCCTCATGGGAAGCGACCGCCGAGAACAGGCGCAGGCGCACGGGATCGCCGAGCGCCTTGAACATCTTCGCGGTGCGCTCCGCCTCCTCCGCGTTCAGCGGGCGCTCGGTGAGCGGCGGGCAGCACGGCGCCGCGGACTCCGGTTCCAGCGGCGGCAGGGCCTTCGCGTTCGACATGCATCTATGTTGACGCACGTCGAACCAAGCCTGGGTTCGATGAATGTCTATGTTGACAGTCATCGATACAGGTGCGACGCTGGCAGCGCAAGGCATCGACAAACGTCGAAATAATGAGGAGTGGAAAACCGATGAACGCGCCCGTCACCACCGAGCTGCCCGTCGCCGTCGTCGGAGCCGGCCCCGTCGGCCTCGCCGCCGCGGCCCACCTGATCGAGCGGGGTATCGAACCACTGGTCCTGGAGGCGGGCCCGGTCGCGGGCGCCGCGGTGCGGGAGTGGGCGCACGTGCGGCTGTTCTCCCCGTGGGCCGAGGTCGTCGACCCGGCCGCCGAGAAGCTCCTGGCCCCCACCGGCTGGGTCAGGCCCGACGACGCCGCGTACCCGAGCGGCGGCGACTGGGCCGAGCAGTACCTTCAGCCGCTCGCCGACGTCCTCGGCGACAGGGTCCGGTACGGCACGACCGTCACCGGTGTGGCCCGCGCCGGCCGTGACCGCGTGGTCGACTCCGGCCGCGAGGACCAGCCCTTCACCGTGCACCTCGTCACCGCCGGCGGCGCCGAGGAGCGGATCACCGTCCGCGCCGTCGTCGACGCCTCCGGCACCTGGACCACTCCCGGCCCCCTCGGCGGCGACGGCCTGCCCGCGCTCGGTGAGAAGGCGGCCGCCGACCGGATCTCCTACCGCGTCCCCGACCTCGCGGACCCGGCCGTCCGCGCCCGTTACGCCGGCCGGCGCACGGCCGTCGTCGGCTCCGGCGCCTCCGCGTTCACGGCGCTGGCCACTCTCGCCGCCCTGGCGGAGGAGGACGCGGGCACGCACGCGGTGTGGGTACTGCGCCGGGGCATCAGCGGGTCCACCTTCGGCGGCGGCGAGGCCGACCAGCTCCCCGCCCGCGGGGCGCTGGGCCTGGCCGCCAAGGCGGCGGTCGACGCCGGGTACGCCTCCGCCGTCACCGGCTTCCGCACCGCCGCCGTCGAGCGGCAGGACGACGGGCGTCTCGTCCTGGTCTCCGACGACGGCGCCCGCACCGAGCCGGTCGACGAAGTCGTGGTCCTCACGGGCTTCCGCCCCGACCTCTCCTTCCTCTCCGAGCTCCGCCTCGGCCTCGACGAGCGCCTCCAGGCCCCCGTCGACCTGGCGCCGCTGATCGACCCCAACGTCCACTCCTGCGGCACCGTCTACCCCCACGGCGTGGGCGAGCTCTCCCACCCCGAACAGGACGTCTACCTGGTCGGCATGAAGTCCTACGGCCGCGCGCCGACCTTCCTGGCGATGACGGGGTACGAGCAGACCCGCTCGATCGCCGCCTCCCTCGCCGGGGACACGGCCGCGGCCGAGCGCGTCGAACTGACCCTCCCGGAGACCGGTGTGTGCGGCGGCGCGGGGCTGTTCGACGAGCCCGAGGCAGTCGAGGCATCCGCGGGAGCCGGGAACTCCGGTGCCGCCGGCGGCTGCTGCGGCGCCCCCGCCACCCTCCGGACCGGCGCGTCGGCCGCGCAGGCCGGCACCGCCTCGGGCGGCTGCTGACCGCCGTGAGCCGGATCCGCCCGCGCGCGGCCAGGGCCGGGACGGGGGACCGGACGAGGCCGCGCGCCGCCCTCCCGGCCCTCTGCGCCACCCAGATCACCGGATGGGGCGTCCTCTACTACGCCTTCCCCGTCCTCAATTCGGCGATCACCGCCGACACCGGCTGGTCGCCGGCCGCCACCACGGCGGCCTTCTCCGCCGCCCTGCTCGTGTCGGCCGTCGCCGGCGTGCCCATCGGCCGCGTCCTCGACGCCCGCGGCCCCCGCGCGGTGATGACCGGCGGCTCCGTCCTGGCGGTCGCGGGTCTGCTCGTGGTCGCCTACGCCCCCGGCCTCGCCGGATTCACGGCGGGCTGGCTGCTGGTCGGCGTGGCGATGGCCGCCACCTTCTACCAGCCCGCCTTCGCGGCGCTCACGCGCTGGTGGGGTGCGGAGCGCGTACGGGCCCTGACGGTCGTCACCCTCGCGGGCGGCCTCGCCTCCACGGTCTTCGCCCCCGTGACCGCCGTACTCGCCGAGCACCTCTCCTGGCGCGCCACCTACGTCGTACTCGCCGGAGTCCTGGCCGCCGTCACCGTCCCCGCCCACGCCCTCGCACTCCGGGGGCCCTGGCCGCCCGCCCCCGAGGAGGCGGTCCGGCCCGCGCACGACGCACCGGCCCGCGCCCCGGGTGCCGTGACGGGGAGCCGCCCCTTCCTGCTACTGGCGAGCGCGTTCACATTGTCCGGGTTCGCGATGCACTGCGTGGTCGTCGCACTCGTCCCGCTCCTCACCGAACGGGGTGTCTCCGCCACGGCCGCCGCCTGGGCCCTCGGCCTCGGCGGCGTGGGACAGACACTCGGCCGCACGCTGTACGGGGCCGTCGCGCGACGCACGGGCGCCCGCGCCCGGACGGCCGCGTTCATCGCGGCGGGCGGTGCCACGACCGCCGCGTTCGCGGTGGTCCCCGGGCCGTATCCGCTGCTCGTGGCCATCGCCGTCGCGGCGGGCACCGTCCGCGGCAATCTGACGCTGCTGCAGGCCACCGCGGTCACCGACCGCTGGGGTGCGACCCGTTACGCCCACCGGTCGGCGCTGCTCGCCGCCCCGGTCACCGTGGCCGGCGCGCTGGCGCCCTTCGCGGGAACCGCGCTGGCGGGTGCGTTCGGCGGCTACGAGGGGCTGTTCGTGGTCCTCGCGGGAGTGTCGGCGCTCGGCGCGGGCCTGGCGCTCGGGACCGGGACGCGCGGCTCGCCGCCGCGGGCACCGATCCGTCAGCGGGCAGAGGCGGCCTCGTAGACCGCCTCCGAGGTGCGTCAGTCGTCCTCGTCGTGCTTCCCGCCGTCGTTCTCGCCCTTTCCGCCGGGACTCTTCGCGTCGTCGCCGGCGTCCTCCGGTTTACGGGCGTCGTCCGACGGCTCGGCCGGCTGTTCGGCGGAGGGGCTCTCCGCGACGGGGCTCTCGGCGGGGGCGCCGTCCGCGCCGCCGGTGAGGGACTCGGTGACCGCGGGCTCGCCGGTCACCGGTGTGTCCGCCGGGCTGTCCTCGGGTGCGAACACCGCCATCCCGATCAGCAGGGCGGTGGCGAAGGCAAGGGCTCCGGCCACTGTCGCGGTCACCCTCGGGCGGCGTCGGGCGAGCGCCCGCAGAGCGGGGCGTGTGCCGGACGCCGGGGCGGCCCCGGGCAGCATGTACGTGGTCGCCGGGCCGGGTGCCGAGCCGACGGGACCAGGGGCGGCGGCCGGCGCGGCGGGCCGGGCGGGCTGCGGCGGGACGGGCCGTGTCTGCACGGGCTGCGGCGTGGGCATGGGCTCGGAGCGTCCCTGCCAGGCGCCGGAGGCGAACCAGGCGGCGACCTCGTCAGCGGTCGGCCGTTCCTCCGGCTGCTTCGCCAGCATGACGAGCAGATAGTTCTGGAACGCGGGCGACAGCCCGATGCCGAGCTCCAGCGGCGGCAGGGGCGCCGCGTCGATGTGCAGGTAGAGGGTCGCGGTGGCGGTGTCGGCCTTGAACGGAGGCCGCCCCGTGAGCAGTTGGTACAGGACGCAGCCCAGGGAGTACACGTCCGACGCGGGCTCGGCGGCGCGGCCCAGGGCGCGCTCGGGGGCGAGGTACAGGCTTGTACCGACGATCTGGCCCGCGGTGGTCAGCGCGGCCGACGGGTCGTCGACGAAACGGGCGATGCCGAAGTCGCCGATCTTCACGACGCCTTCGGTGTCGGAGAGCAGGTTGCCCGGCTTGATGTCCCGGTGGACTATGCCCTGCCGGTGGGCGGACGCAAGACCTGCCGCGGCCTGGGCCGCGACGGCAGCGACCCGCTCCGGCGTCAGCGGCCCACCGTCGGTCAGTTCCTCGGCCAGACTCCGGCCCTCGACCAGCTCCATCACCAGGTAGAAGCGGCCGTCCCACGTCCCGAAGTCGAACACCGAGACGACGGCGGGGTGGTTGAGCCGCGCTGCGGTCTGCGCCTCCATGCGGAACCGGGCGGCCGCCTGGGGATCGGCGTCGTCCCCGAGGAGCAGCTTGACGGCCACGGGCCGGCCGAGCACCTCGTCGGAGCCCCGCCAGACCTCCCCCATGCCGCCCTGCCCAATGCGGGCATCCAACCGGTATCGATCAGCCACCAGCACCTGCTGCACGAAAACCTCACTCCGGGGACCTGTCGCGAGCCGCCCTCGGCCTCCGCAAGGAGAATCGGTGAAGGAGTCGGGGCACAGTAAGCCTAGCCAGCCGGGACGGGTGCCCCGGACGCGGCAGGCGCCCAGCGACTCGCGACGAGCCCGGAGGCCACCGCACACCCCGGCTTCCACGGCCCCGGAGACGAACACCCCGCCACAGCAGGCGGATCCCGGCGCGGTCGTGACGAACGGACAGCCCACACCGGGCCGTTCGACCCTGTCCTGCCCGAGACCTGCCGGCGCGACGGGCGGTGGGGCGACCGAGGCACCCCTCGGCCGGTCGTCTCAGGCGCTGACGCGTACGAGCGCGAGCGTGATGTTGTCGGGGCCGCCGGCCTCGATGGCCGCCTTCCAGAGTTCGAAGGCCGCCCGGCCGTCGTCGTGCACCCGCAGCACGTCGCCGATCGTCTCGTCCGGTACCGGGTCGGTCAGCCCGTCGCTGCACACCAGGTAGCGGTCGCCGCCGGTCAGCGCGGAGGCCGTGACGTGGGGCGTGACGGCTCGGAACGCGGGCGTGCCGCCGAGCGTCTGGGTCACCACCGACGTGGTGCGCCGGCCCGGTGGCGGCGGCGGGCTGTCGTCCACGCTCACCTGGCGCAGCCCGTTGCCCGTTGCGTCGTACACCTTGCTGTCGCCGACGTTGAACGTCAGCAGTGACTCGGCCAGCAGCACGGCCCCGGCGACGGTGGTCCCCATGGTGAAGAGCTCCGGCTCGGAGTCGGCCGCCGAGAACACCTCGTGGTTGCACAGCTCCACGGCATCGCGGACGGCCTCCTCGCCGTCCAGGGAGGGGCCGAGCGAGGCGAGGCGGCGGACGACCAGCGCGCTGGCCACCTCGCCGCCCGGCTGCCCGCCGAGTCCGTCGGCAACGGCGACGACGAGTGGCGTGCCGAGGGGGAACAGCAGGGTCTGCGGGTTCTCGGTGACCGTCCCGCACAGCGTCCACGGGCCGACGACCAGGCTGTCCTCGTTGTGGTCGCGGATCAGGCCCGCATGGCTCAGGGCGGTCACGGCTGTGTAGGGCATGTCGGCTCCGGCCTCTTGTGACGGAAGGCGTGTCCCTCACCCCATTGTCACGCCACAGGGCGCAGGGCCGGGCCGGTCAGACGCTCCGTACCGTCGCGCCCGCCGCGGTCAGCGCGTCGATCTCCTCCTGCGGGGCGGCCGCGTCGGTGACGACGGCGTGCAGCGCGGATGCGGGCGCGACGAAGGCGAGGGCCGTACGGGAGAGCTTGGCGGCGTCCGCCACGGCGACCACCCGGCGGGCCGACGCGATCGCGGTGCGCTTGACGGCCGCGTCGTCCAGGTCGTACGCGGTCAGGCCGTTCTCCGCGTTCAGTCCGCAGCAGCCGACGACCGCCGTGTCGAAGCGCAGGGCGGACAGCGACGCCAGGGTCAGGGGCCCGGTCAGCGCGAGCTCGCCGGGCCGTGGGCGGCCGCCGGGGACGAGCAGCGTCAGCCGCGGGGCACCGGTCAGGGCGTGCACCGCGTGCAGGGAAAGGGGCATCACGGTCAGCCGGCGGTGCTCGAGGACGCGCGCCACCTCCAGGCAGGTGGTGCCGCTGTCGAGGACGACGGACTCGCCGTCGGAGATCAGTCCGGCGACCTCGGCGGCGATGCGCCGCTTGGCGTCGAGTCCGTCCTGCGCCCGCAGCGCGAACGGAGGCTCCTCGCCGCGCAGCAGGAGGCTGCGCGCGCCGCCTCGGTAGCGCTCGAGGACTCCCTGATCGGCCAGCAGCTCCAGGTCGCGTCGGATCGTCATCTCCGACGCGCCGGTCAGACCTGCCAGCTCCGCGACGCCGATACGGCCGGCCTCGCGCACGGCCTCGGTGATCTGCCGGAGTCGTTCCGCGCTCGGTGTGCTCGCCACGCCCCGATGGAACACCACGGATGCGCGAAAAGCAAGCTTACGAACACACATCATGTTCGATATGTTCGGAGTCATGGAGACATCACTGCGGAAGGGCCGTGCGGCCACCTTCGCCTACTTCGCCCTGAACGGCTTCCTGCTGGGCATGTGGGTGGTCCACATCCCGGCCGTCGAGCATCGGGCGGGCATCAGCCATGCCGTGCTCGGCTGGCTCCTGCTGCTGCTCGGCCTCGGGGCGTTCGCGGGGATGCAGGCCGCCGGCCCGCTCACCGACCGGGCCGGCGCCCGCACGGTGGTCCCGCTCGGAGCGGCGCTGTGCAGCGCGGCCGTCGTCCTTCCCGGCCTCGCCACGAACGCCTGGGCCCTGGGCGGGGCGCTGCTGCTGCTCGGGTTCGGCAACGGATGCCTCGACGTGAGCATGAACGCCCACGCCGTCCAGGTCGAGCGGGGCTACGGACGGCCCGTCATGTCCGCCTTCCACGCCACCTTCTCCATCGGCGGCGTCCTCGCTGCGCTGATCGGCGCCCGTACGCTGAGCTGGGGATGGAGCCCCGCGGCGACCCTCGGCGCGGCGGCGGTCCTCGGGCTCGTCGCGGCCGCGGCGGCCGCCGGCGCACTGCTGCGGCCCGAACGCGCCGCCGCGGAGGAGCCGGCGGCCGGTACGCCGTCCCGGCGCCGCACTCCCCGGCGCATCTGGTTCCTCGCCGCCCTCGCGCTGATGCTGATGCTCTGCGAAGGCGTGGCCAACGACTGGAGCGTGCTGCACCTGCGGGACGTCCTGGACGCGCCGGCCGCGACCGCGGCCCTCGCCTACGGCGCCTTCTCCACCGCCATGACCGTCGGCCGGCTGCTCGCCGACCGGGTGGCGGCCCGAGTCGGCCCGGTGGCCGTCCTCCGCCACGGTGCCGCCGTGGCCGCCCTGGGCCTCGCCGTCGCGGCGCTGTCCCCGTGGGTGCCGCTCGCCCTTGCGGGCTGGGCCGTGTTCGGGGCCGGCCTGTCCGGGTGCATCCCCCAGCTGTTCAGCGCCGCGGGCCACGCCGACCCGAACGCCGCGGGCGCCAACGTCTCGCGCGTCGCCGGCCTCGGCTACCTCGGGATGCTCGCCGGGCCCGCCGTGATCGGACCGCTCACCCACCTCGTTCCGCTCAACCTCACCTTCTTCCTGCCCGTCGCCTTCTGCGTCGTGGCCGCCTGCACGGCCGGCGTGCTGCACACCCGGAGCCCCGCTCCCGCCGCCGAACCGCGGACCGAGAAGGTGTGAGGACGGGACGCCGCAACGAGACCGGGCGGCCGGGAATCACCGGCACGGCACCGCACCGCCCCGGCACGTCACCGCCCGCGCCCCACACACGCCCTGCCGGGTGTGGGCAGGCCGGGCCGCAGGCGGGACGTCCACCCGCCGCCGGGCCGGGCGACCGCCGCCCGGCAGGGCGCGGCGTGCGTGGGGCACGGCGGTCGCGCCCGCCCGCCGCCGAACCGGACGGCACCGCCCGGAAAGGCGACCATGCCCGGCAGGGCACGGCGCGCACGGCGGTCCCACCCGCCCGGCAGGGAAAGCGCGTGGGGCACGGCAGTCGCACCCCGGCCCACAGCCCGACCGCACCGCCATGGACAGCGCGCCGCGCGTGGTGCCGCGCGGCGCGCCGGGCCCGGATCACCCCCGGTACGACCCCAGGCGGTGCACCGTCACCGCGTCCAGCCTCGCCGAGCCGCCCTCCGCGAAGAGTTCCACGCCGTCTCCGGCCTCGTCCGGGAAGATCTGGTCCGTGATGACCGCCTCGCCCTGGCCGCCGAACACCTCCACGGAGGACCAGTCGACGAGGATGCGCAGCCTGACCTTGCCGTCCCTGGCCTTGAGCGGAGCGCGCTGCACGCCGGGGAAGTCGCTGCTGAAGTCGACCGCACCGGACCTCGTGCGGTCGACGTACAGCTCCTGCGTTCCGGCGTCGTAGCCGATGACGGTCTCCTGGCCGCCGGGGCCGGTGCGGACCTTGAGGCCGAACCGTTCGGCGTCCCGCAGGGAGAACGTGGCGTCGATGTCCAGCGCCTTGCCGTCGGCGCGCCCGCCCGCCAGCGGCACCGAGCCGCCGGTGACGTCCACCTGCTCCGCGGTCACCACGGGCCCTTCGCGCAGCGACGCGACCGTCCGCACCGGCCGCTGGGTCAGCCGGAGCCTTCCGTCGACCGTGCGGAGTGCCATCTCGCGGGGAATGCTCTGCGCGCTGCGCCACGGCGAGGTGGGGATGTGGTTGCCGTACTGCCAGTTGTTCATCCAGCCGATCATGTGGCGCCTGCCGTCCGGCGCGCCCTCCCACGACACGGCCGCGTAGTAGTCCTTGCCGTGGTCGACCCACTGCGCGCGCCGCACCGAGGGCACCGCGGGCTCGTCGGCGGCGACGAACCGGTCGGCGACGAGGTGCCCCCACCCGCCGGTGTTCATGTCGACGAGCTGGATCCGCGCCTGCTTGCCCGCATGGGCGCGCAGGTCGAACGACGCCCAGTCCAGCGCGCCGCTGTCCGAGCCGGTGGCGCTCTGCACGACCTTCCCGTCCACGAGCAGATTGACGGAGGTCTCGGTGGAGCGGGGCCGGGCGCGGGTGTCGGACAGCATGATGTGGTCGACGTTGATGTGGCCCCAGCCGCCGGTGTTGGCGTCCACGATCTCGATGCGTGCCTTCCGGCCGGCCATCTCCCGCACGTCCCACGACGCCCAGTTGAGCGCCTCGGAGTCCTTTCCGGTCGCACTGCGCACGACCTTGCCGTCGACGATCAGGCGCACCGCGGTCGGTGCGTCGGTGGAGGAGGGGTGCCTGCCGCCGCCGATCAGGAAGTTGACGTAGTCCTGGTCGATCGTGAAGTCGGGGGAGGTGAGCGTGCCGGTGGTCGAGTCTTCCCGCAGGAACGTGTTCACCAGCCCGGCGCCGAGATGGCCGGACACCGGGTGCTGGCCGGGCAGCGTACCGGTGGCCGGGCCGTCGCCGAACGCCTCGCCGGTCGCTGTCCAGTCCCCGTATCCCTCGCCCTCGAAGTCGGCGAGGACGGTCCCGGCGGGCGGCGGGACCGGGCCATCGGTCAGGACGGCGTCCGGGTCGTGCGGATGACGGCCGCCGCCCACCTTGAAGTTGACGTACGGGCTGGTCACGGTGAACGCCGGGGAGGTGAGCGTGCCGGTGGCGGCGCCGTCGCCGTGGAAGCTGTCGACGTAGCCCCTGCCCTCGACTCCCGTGACGCCCGGCGGCGCGTCCTCCGGCAGCTTCACGGGCCCCTCTCCGAACGCCGTACCGGTCGTCTCCCAACTGCCGTGGTCCGAGCCGTAGCCGGACCCCTCGAAGTCCTGCATCACGAGGCCGGCCGGCGGCGTGTAGGAACCGTCGTCGTCGGGGACGAACCGCTTGCCGTCGAAGTCGCCCACGAAGTACTGCGCGGCCGAACCCCCGGCGATGCCACCGGGGTTGATGTTGACGACGAGGACCCACTTGACCCGGTCGGGGTCGCCGTCGACGGGCAGTGGGAACAGGTCCGGGCACTCCCACACGCCGCCCACAGCGCCCTGCGGGCCGAAGTCGCTGAGGTGCGTCCAGTGCTTGAGATCCTTGGAGGAGTAGAACCGCACCTTGTGCTCGGTGGACAGGGACACGGTCATCAACCAGCTCCTGGTCGGCGCGTGCCACTGGACCTTGGGGTCGCGGAACTCCTTCGACCCGATGTCGAGCACCGGGTTCCCCGCGTACTTCGTCCAGGTGCGGCCGCGGTCGGTGCTGTACGCCAGTGACTGGGCCTGCTTGCCGCCGTCCTTGTAGGCGCTGGTGTACACGGCGACCATGGCGGGGTTCTCCCGGGTGCCGAATCCCGAGGTGTTGTCCCGGTCGACGACGGCGCTGCCGGAGAAGACCATCTCCTCGTCGTCGTGCGGGATGGCGAGCGGGAGCTCCTCCCAGTGCACCAGGTCCTTGCTGACGGCGTGGCCCCAGGACATGTTGCCCCAGGTGTTGCCGCTCGGGTTGTACTGGTAGAAGAGGTGGTACTCGCCCTTGAAGTACACCAGCCCGTTGGGGTCGTTCATCCAGTTCTTCGCGGGGCTGAAGTGGAACTGGGGCCGGTGGGGCTCGGTGAACGGCGGGCGGTCGGCGGCGAACGACTGCGGCGCGACGGCGGTCGAGGTCAGGGCACAAACGGTGGCCACGGCGGCGAGCAGCCGCACGGGGGCACGCCGGACAACACGTCCAGAGCTCATGGTGTCTCCTGTGGTGCGGACCGTCCGGAGCACGGAGCGCCGCGATGCGAGGCGATGGGGGTGCGCCGCGGTGCGGGGAAGGCCCGCCGAGTCGGGGATCCCGCTGCCGGACCGGGATGGCAACGGTCCGGCAACACGGGTGTCATCGCTGACATGTGTCAGCGATGACATCGGCTGGCCAGATGATGGACACGCCGTCACAGGTGAGTCAACGGTCCGGACGGAATTGATCCGGCGGGAACGCGCGGAGACCGGACGGGCGAACCGGCCGCGAACGTATACGCGTTCACTCGGAGGCGACGGCGGCGGCCTGCGTCAGCTGGTGGCCCCATGGCGGGTTGGGACCCGCGACGGCGCAGGTCAGGGCGGCGACGCGAACGGCGAAGGCGCACGCGTCCGCGACGTCCTCGACGCGCAGGCCGTCGAGCCGTCCGCCGAGCAGCCCGCGGGAGCCGAGGTGGTGGAGGAACCCCGCCGTGAACGAGTCGCCCGCGCCCACGGTGTCGACGACCCGCGTGGCCGGCGCCGGCACCGCGACCCGCTCCCCGTCCAGCGACGCCAGTGCGCCCCGGGAGCCGCGGGTCACGACGACCAGCCGTACTCCGGCCGCGTGCCAGGTGTCGCAGGCGCGATCGGGAGCCGTGCCCGGCAGCAGCAGCTCCAGGTCCTCCTCGCTGAGGCGGAGGATGTCGGCGGCCGCGCACCAGCGGGGCAGCCGCTGCCGGTAGACGTCCGGACGGACCAGCAGCGGCCGTACGTTGGGGTCGACGGAGACGGTCGCCGTCGCGGCGGCCCGGGTCAGGAACTCCTCGACCGCGGGCGCGCCCGGGTCCCGCACCAGCGCCAGGGAACCGGAGTGCAGGCAGGCGGCGCCGTCCGGGCCGGCCGCCGCCAGCTCGGCGCGTGTCCACTGCCAGTCGGCAGTGCCCTCGGCGTGGAAGGAGTACGCCGCCTGGCCCTGGTCGTCCAGTTCGGCGACGGCCAGGGTGCTGGGCTCGGCCGCCCGCACCGCGCCGGACAGGTCGACGCCGGACGCTTCCAGGTGGGCGCGGAAGAGGCGGCCGAAGACGTCCTGGGAGAGCCGCGTGAGGAAGCGCGCCGGCGTGCCGAGACGGGCGAGGGCGACGGCCGTGTTCGCGGGGCCGCCGCCCGGCAGGACGCGCAGGGAGAGTTCGGCCGGGTCGGGCGGGGGCGAGGTGAAGGCGTCGGCGACGCATTCACCCAGGACAGTGACCTGCTGCGGGCGCATGGCTGCTTCTCTCTTCGGGGGCCTGGGGCCTGGGGCCTGGGGCGCGGGGACGGGCCGCGCCGCTCGAGCGGGCGGGGCGTTCGCACCGCTGCGTACGTTGCCGATTTGTGACGGTCCCAAGGCATTGACGTTGCCGGGAAGCGGAGTCCATCATCCTCGGCAAGCGGTGTCAACGATGACATAAGTCAGCGATGACACGGCGGAGCAACCGCGTTCGTCCCTCCTCTCCGGAGCCCCCGGGCTCCGCAGCACCGCAGCTCGCCGCGCCGTCGACACAGGTCTCCGGCCGTGCTCGCCCGAACTCGCAGGGAGTCGTCCCATGTCCCGCAGCACTCGCACCGTTTCCGGTCTCGCCCGAGTGACCGCCTGCGCCGCCGTCGCGGCCCTGTCCCTGACGGCCTGCGGCTCCGGTTCCGGCGCCCAGGGCGGAGGCGGCGGTCAGGTGAAAGTCGGCCTGATCACCAAGACGGACACCAACCCGTTCTTCGTGAAGATGAAGGAGGGCGCGGAGCAGGCGGCGAAGAAGAGCGGCGTCGAACTGGTCAGCGCGGCGGGCAAGTTCGACGGGGACAACGCGGGCCAGGTCACCGCCGTGGAGAACATGGTGGCCTCTGGCGTGAAGGGCATCCTCATCACGCCGAACGACTCGAAGGCGATCGTCCCCGCGCTGGAGAAGGCGCGCGCCAAGGGCATCCTGGTGATCGCGCTGGACAGCCCGACCGAGCCGCAGGACGCCACGGACGCCCTCTTCGCCACCGACAACCTCAAGGCCGGCGAGCTGATCGGCGCGTACGCCAAGGCGGCGATGGCGGGCAAGCCGGCGAAGATCGCGATGCTGGACCTGGCGCCCGGCGTGGCCGTGGGGGTCCAGCGCCACAACGGCTTCCTCCAGGGCTTCGGCATCGCCGAGGGCGACCCGGCCGTCGTGTGCGCCCAGGACACGGGCGGCGACCAGGCCAAGGGCCAGACGGCCATGGAGAACTGCCTGCAGAAGGCGCCCGACGTCAACGTCGTCTACACGATCAACGAGCCGGCCGCGCTCGGCGCGTACACGGCGCTCAAGGCGAAGGGGCTGGAGAAGAAGGTGCTGGTCCTCTCGGTCGACGGCGGCTGCACGGGGACGCGGGCGGTCAAGGAGGGGAAGATCGCGGCGACGTCGCAGCAGTACCCGCTGAAGATGGCGGCCCAGGGCGTCCAGGCCGTGGCCGACTTCGCCAAGGACGGGAAGAAGGCGTCGGGTTACACCGACACCGGCGTCACGCTCGTGACGGACAAGCCGCAGACGGGAGTCGACGCGAAGGACACGGCGTTCGGCCTGGAGAACTGCTGGGGCTAGCCCCGGCACCGCCGCCGGCCCGGCGGCTCCGAGCCGGCCGGACCCCCGGACCCCCGGACCCCCGGACCCCCGGACCCCCGGACCCCCGGCCCCCGGACGTCCGGACCTCGACAGGACCGCGGACCCGCCCGGACCCGCCCGGGCCCGCCCCGGCCCCGGTCGGGCCGGGGGACCGAGGGCGGCCGGTGGCCCTCGGCGGCGGGACCGCACGGATCCGGCCGACCACCGCCCCCGGCGGGGCGCACGCCGAGTGAGGCCGCCCCGCCGGGACGAGTCCGGACCCGGCCGCGCACCCCGCCCCGGCACCCGCCCGACCGGTCCGCCCCCGTACCCACCACTGGCAAGGATCACGATGACTGCCACGTCCACCGCCACCCCGCCCACGCCAACACCCACCCCCTACGCCCAGCTCAAGGGGCCGACCGCCGTCCGCAGGCTGCTCACGGCGCCCACCGCCGGGCCGCTCGCGGCGCTCGTGCTGGCCTGCCTCTTCTTCTCCCTCTCCACCGAGCAGTTCCTCACCGGCGGGAACTTCTCGCTGATCGTTCAGCAGGTCATGGTCGTGGGCACGCTCGCCATCGGCCAGACCCTGATCATCCTGACGGCCGGGATCGACCTCTCGTGCGGCGCCGTGATGGCGTTCGGCAGCATCGTCATCGCCAAGACGGCCGCGGAGGGCTCCCTCTCCCCCCTCGCCGCCATCGTCCTCGGCCTGGTCGTCTGCGGAGGCTTCGGCCTCGTCAACGGCCTGCTGGTGCAACTGATCCCGCTGCCGCCGTTCATCGTCACCCTCGGCATGCTGAACGTGGCGTTCGCCCTGACCCACATCTACTCGGCCGAGCAGACGGTCACCAACCTGCCCGCCCCGCTCACCGCGCTCGGCGAGACGTTCCCGCTGGGGAACACCGACATCACGTACGGCTCGCTCGTGACCATCGCCCTGTTCCTGCTCTTCGCCTATGCGCTGAGCAGCACGTCCTGGGGCCGGCACGTGTACGCGCTCGGCAACAGCCCCGAGGCCGCCCGCCTCAACGGCATCCGTACCTCCCGGCTGACCATCGGCATCTACACCCTGGCCGGACTCGTCTACGGGATCGCCGCCCTGCTGCTGATCTCCCGCACCGGCGTCGGCGACCCGCAGGCCGGACAGACGGACAACCTGGACAGCATCACCGCCGTCGTACTCGGCGGCACCAGTCTCTTCGGCGGACGCGGCGCCGTCCTCGGCACCTTCATCGGCGTCCTCATCGTCGGCGTGTTCCGCAACGGCCTCCAGCTGATGGGCGTCGCCTCGATCTACCAGACCCTGATCACCGGCGCGCTGGTGATCCTGGCCGTGACCGTCGACCAGATCTCCCGGAAGAAGGCCCGATGAACACGCCCACCCCCGTGCTCCAGGCCCGCGGCCTGGTCAAGCGGTACGGCCATGTCACCGCCATCGACGGCGCCGACTTCGACCTGCTGCCCGGCGAGGTCCTCGCCGTGATCGGCGACAACGGCGCCGGCAAGACGAGTCTGATCAAGGCGCTCACCGGTGCAGTCGTCCCGGACGAGGGGGAGATACGGCTGAACGGCGAGCCCATCCGGTTCACCGGCCCGCAGAGTGCCCGGCAGCACGGCATCGAGACCGTCTACCAGGACCTCGCGGTCGCCGCGTCGATGGACATCGCCTCCAACATGTTCCTCGGACGCGAGCTGCGCCGGCCCGGATTCCTCGGCAGCGCGCTGCGCATGCTCGACAAGAAGCGGATGCGGCAGGAGGCCGCGGCCCACATGGCCGACCTCAAGATCGGCCTGCGGTCCCTGACCCAGCCGGTGGAGACCCTCTCCGGCGGTCAGCGCCAGGCCGTGGCGGTCGCGCGCTCCGTGGCCTGGGCCAGGAGCGTCGTCGTGATGGACGAGCCGACGGCCGCGCTCGGCGTCAAGGAGTCCGGACAGGTCCTCGACCTGATCCGCCGGGTCCGTGACAAGGGCATGCCCGTGGTCCTGATCAGCCACAACATGCCGCACGTCTTCGAGATCGCCGACCGTATCCACGTCCACCGGCTCGGCCGGCGCGAGGCCCTCATCAAGCCGTCCGACTACTCGATGGCCGAGGTCGTCGCCATCATGACGGGGGCACTGAGTGTGCGCGAGGGCGGCGGTACTGTCGTCGCGGACACGGACGCCGCCAGAGCGGCCGGAGTCTCCGCCCACTGACTCAGCATCCCGCCGGCGGGTCCCGGCCGGCTTCCCGGCCGGGACCCGCCGGGCCGCACACACAGGAACGGTGACACATGGCCGCGACACGACGCCCGACCCTCGCCGATGTGGCCCGCGAGGTGGGCGTCAGCGCCAAGACGGTCTCACGGGTGCTCAACGAGGACGGGCCGAGCTCGCCGCAGACCAGGGAGCGGGTGCTCGCCGCCGTGGCGAAGCTCGGCTTCCAGCCCAACCTGATGGCCCGCAACATCCGCGTGGGCGGTCCCGACACCACCATCGGCCTGATCGTCCCGGACCTCGGCAACCCGTTCTTCGGCACGGTCGCGGGCGGGATCGAGGACACGGTGCGGGACCGGGGGCTGACGCTCCTGATGGGGTCGTCCGCCGACGACCCCGACCGCGAACGGACTCTGATCCAGACCTTCCTCGCGCGGCGCGTCAGCGTGCTGATGGTCGTGCCGGCGTTCGGGGCCGATCACACCTACCTCAAGGCCCAGCGCGCGGCCGGCCTGCCCGTGGTCTTCCTCGACCGCCCGGGCGTCGGACTGTCCGCCGACTGCGTCGTCAGCTCGAACCGTTCCGGCGCGCAGGAGGGCGTCGCGCACCTCGTCGAGCGCGGCCACCGGCGCATCGGCTTCGTCGGTGACCTGCCCACGAGGCTGTACACGCGGCGCGAGCGCCTCGCCGGTTACCGCGCCGCCCTGGAGGACGCGGGCATCGCCTACGACCGCACGCTGGTGACCGGCGCCCACGACCAGAGCACGGCAGCCGCGGTCACCACGCGCCTGCTGTCCCTGCCGGAGCCTCCCACGGCCCTTTTCGCCGGGAACAACATCGTGGCGCTCGGGGTCGTGGCGGAACTCGCCCGCACCGGCCGCAGGGACGTCGCCCTGGTCACCTTCGACGACCTTCCGCTCGCGGAGGTGCTGGAACCGGCCCTGACGGTGGTGGCCCAGAACCCGTCCGCCCTGGGCACGGCGGCGGCCACGACGGCGTTGTCCCGCCTGGACGGCGACCGCACCCGGGCCCGTACGGTCACGATCCCGACCCGCCTGGTGGCGCGGGGCTCGGGCGAACTGCCGGTGCGAGGCGACTGATCCGAAGAGGATGGGCCCGCAGGGGGCGTCAGTCGCTCGGAGCGCCCGGTCCTCCCGGGCCGTGATCCGTGTCCTTCGCACCACCGCCCTTGTGCCGCCGCCGGTGCGGCATCAGGTCCCGTACGCGCGCCTCACCCGCCCCCACGATGGGCAGGGGGTACGAGCCGTCGCCGGCCGCACCCGCGCGTCCGGATTCGGGAAAGCGCAACAGGCGCGCGGCGGGCAGCAGGAAGTCGTCGTTGTCGGGGTGCGGCCGGTGTGCCTCGGGAGCGGGAGCGAATCTCTCGCCGTCGTTCCCGCCCGCACGCTCCTGGCCGGTGCCCTCCGCGGAGGCGATCGCGTGTTCGTTCCAGCCGGCCCGGAACCAGTTCAGCTGGTCCCGCTGCAGTTCCTCGTCCGTGAGGATGCGTACGCCTTCGGGGCCGGCGGCCCGTACCTTCTCGCCGAGGCCGATGAGCAGGTCGCCCACCAGACGGGCCACTCGTGCCGTGTCATCCTCGCCACCCCCCGTGTTGCCCATCCCGTACTCCTTCGAGGCCCCCCACGGGCCAGCGTCACGATTCAGCCGTCCTCCGGCAGGAACTGCCGCACCACACGGACGAAGAGCTCCCGGAGCTCGGGCGGCACACCCATTCTGATAGCGGCCTCCTCGGGACTCATCCGCAGGGCCGTGTACCGCTGACTGTCCGCCAACTGCCCTTCTGCCAGAGGCAGATCCTGCTCGGACAGCCGTCCGGAGCGGATCAGCATCTCGCGCAGGGGTACCCCGAGGACGA
Source organism: Streptomyces sp. PKU-EA00015 (assembly GCF_013387495.1). Taxonomy (GTDB): domain Bacteria; phylum Actinomycetota; class Actinomycetes; order Streptomycetales; family Streptomycetaceae; genus Streptomyces. The sequence continues at coordinate 256,026 of NZ_JABZEE010000011.1, forward strand.
CCGCTATGCGCCGCATGGTTTCCAGGTCGGGCATCGACTGCCGTTGCAGCAGTCTGCTGACCGCCGCGCGGTGTACGCCGGCGTCGTCGGCCAGTTTGGACTTGCCGCCGCCGCGCGGACTGTCGATGTCGTAGCCGCGTCCCCGCAACAACTCCTCGATCCAGCCGGCGAATTCCTCGAGCCCTTCGGCCCGGTAGCCGTGGTCGGTGCGGGCGCTGGCCCGCGAGCCGGAACTCATCTTGTCGCTCTCCCCTCGTCGCGGGGAGCAGCGTACCGATCGCGCGCGCACCCAGATGTGTGCGCGCACGCGCGTTCCTGGGGAAAAGCTGTGACGGTCCAACTTCCGCCGGTCAAGGGGTGCATGACGGACCGCCACGTGACCCCCCTCACGACTGGTAGTCACTTGCGCACGCGCGCGCACCATGCGACTCTGATCGCGCGTTCGCAACTGTCGAACACATGTTCCCATACATGGGGAGGAGTCGCACGTGTCTCCGCAGTCGACTACATCCACTACCCTCATGAACTGGCACTTTCCCGTATCGGGCGGGGAGCTCGACTGGCGCCGCGCCGCTGCCTGCGCACAACTGCCCGAGCGTTCGATCTTCACGCGCAGTAGGTCCGAGGCCGAACCGGTATTGCGCGCCTGCAATCAGTGCCCGATCCGTCGTGAATGCGTGACGGTCGTCGACCCTGAGCACACCTGGTTCGACGGTGTCAGCGGCGGCCGGCTGTGGCGCAACGGCCGCGAGGTCCCGTCGGCCGGATCATCCCGTGGGACGGCCCGGAAGGACCGCGCGTGAACCCATCGACCGGACCCTCTCTCTGGCTGAGCGTGCTTCTTCGCCGATTCCCCGACCTCGTAGGCGAGTTGGCGCCCTCCTCCGGCACGCCTCCCCACGCACGCCGACGCTCCGGCACACCGCGTTCCGGTGGGGCCTCCGCGCCCCTGCGGCTCCATGTCTCCGACGCCGTACGGGACATCACCGACGGCGTCGTCGAACTGGAGGAGGCGGTCCGGGAGCGGCTCGGCCTGCGGCCCGTGGCGCCCGCGCCCGTACCGGTGAGGCTGCGCCGTATCGCAGGGCTCCTGGAACGCATCGGCTCGGATCCCGTGCTCGCCGCCCACGTCGAGGACGAGGCCCGGCGGATGGCCGCACGCTGTGCGCGGGAGCTCGGGGACCCCGAACAGGTGGTGCGGCTTCCGGGACGCTGCCCGGAGTGCGGATCGGTGTCCCTGCGGGCCCTGCCGGAGCGCGCACGAGTGTGCTGCGTCAACCCCGCCTGCCGCACACCGGTCGAGGAGGCCTCGTGAGCACGCCCCTGATCACCGCCGAACTGGCCGCGCGCGAAGCGGGGGTCGCGCCCGCCACCATCCGCAAATGGGTGCAGCGGGGGCAACTGGCCGCCGCGGGGCGCCAGGGCCGTGCCCTGCTCTACCGCCTGGAGGACGTGTTCGCCGCCGAGCGTGCCGTCCACCTGCGCAGGAACAGCTCAGTTGCGGGATCCGGCCCTCCGCGTCACAGTTGATGCAGCGGCAGAGCTGCGCCCACGGACCGACCGGACGGGGCGACGGACCTGCCGCTGAGTGTTTCCCGGAGACGGTGAAGAGGGGCGCAGCAGGCCCGCCCTCGTCGCGGACGGCCCGGCCGCCCGCCCCTCCCCGCCTCCGGACCTCGCCTCGCCCATCCCGGAAGGGAGCGTCCATGTGGCGACCCTGAACTTCCCCGATGTCGAACGGCTCGTCGTCGACTTCCTGAAGAACCGCGCCGAGATGGCCCAAACGGTGGTCGACAACCGGCCGCCCGCCGGCTTCGACGGCACCCAGCAGGTGGTACTCGTCTCCCGCGCCGGCGGCGCCTGGCTCGACGATCTGCACCTCGACCGGCCCCTCGTCGACCTGGAGGTCTACGCGGCCGACAAGACGGTCGCGCACGGCATCGCGCTCGCGGCCCGTGCGTGCGTGCTGGAACTGGTCGACACCCACTACGGCGGAGCCGTCGTCACCGAAGTCGACGAGGCCGACGGGCCGCGCTGGCTGCCGGACTACAACCGCCCGGCCGGCAACCGCTATCTGGCCACACTGCGGCTGTCCATCCGCCCCGCGTAGGCCCGCTCCACCCTCAGACCTCCGTCTTTCCGTACTCTTCCGAGGAGTTACGCATGGCTGGCTTCAAGAACACCGAGATCCGCATCGCCGGCGCCGGCAGCGTGTGGACCGCCACCGCCGGGACCACCGTGAAGGACACGGCCGCGCTGGCCTCGCCGTGGGTCAATCTCGGCTTCACGTCCTCCGACGGCGTGAAGTTCCACAAGAAGGACAAGAACGACCCGATCGACACCTGGCAGTCCATGGCCCCGGCCCGGTTCCTGCTCTCCGACCGCGATCTGACGGTGAAGTTCCAACTGCTCCAGATGAACAAGGACACCTTCCCGTTCTACCTGGGCCTGTCGTCCGGCTCCCTCGTCTCGTCGGGCTCCACGGTGGAGACCACCGCCCAGAAGATCGAGATGACCGGCAACCCGGGCGGGCAGGACCAGCGAGCCCTCGCCATCGACTTCGCCGACAACAACGGCACGAAGGACCTGCGGTACCGCCTGGTCATTCCGTACGGCGCCGTCTCCGAGGTCGAGGAGCTGTCCCTGACCCGCACGGGCGCGGTCAAGCTCGGCGTCACCTTCACCGCGCTGTCCGGCGACGACCCGACGAAGCCGCTGGCCACCTGGCTGGTGAACGACCCGGCCGCGCTGGCCTGAGCCCCTCCCCGATCGGCAGCTCCACCTGTTCCACCCCGGCGCGCGGTTCACCCCGCGCGCCGGGCCACCCGCCGAACGGCACAACACCCACACCTCTTGGAGGAGATCCATGGCCGGATTCGATGTCAACGCCGCCCGCGCCCAGCGCCTCGAAGCGCTCGGCCGGGACTGGACCTTCCGGCTCGACGAGGAGAGCTACCGGCTCCCGACCGAGCTGAATCGCGGCACGGCCCGCGCGCTGCGCGACCTGGACGACAACGACATCGACGGGCTGCTGCGGCTGCTCCTCGGCGAGCAGCAGTTCGCCCGCTTCGAGCGGCACGACGTCACCATGCAGGACATCGCCGCGATCCTGGAGGCGTACGGCAAGGAGACCGGGCTCGGCCTGGGGGAAGACTGAGCCTCGGCGAGCTCGTCGAAGAGCACGCCGAGGCCCTGGAGGCCGACCTCCTGCGGCACTTCGGTGTCGACCTGCTCGACTGGCACCGGGGCACCGTCTCCTCGCGCCGGCTCTCCGTCCTCATCCGGCATCTGCCCCGCGACAGCGAGCTGTTGCGGGCGCTGCACGGTGAGGCTGCGGACTGGTCGGTCACGGACCATCTCCTCGCCCACATGGCGGATCAACTGGCCGAGGCGAACTGGATGTTCGCCACGGTCAACCGCGACGAGGAGAGCGAGCCGCTGGAGTACCCGAAGCCACTGCCCCGTCCGGGCCTCACGGAGCCCCCGGACGACGACCCCGCCCGCGCGCACTCCGAAGCCGGCGCCTCCCCCGCGGAGATCGCCCGTTTCTTCGCCTGACGCCCGGGCCTCACTCGTAGTTGAGGTAGAGCACGTAACCGGCGAGGAACACCACTTCGACCAGCAGTCCGGACCACAGAACTGCCCACCCCTCCGACCGGGTGGACAGCTGTCGCTTGGTGCGCACCCGGCGCCAGGGCGACGACGGGTCGTACACGAGATCGGCCGGTTCTCCGGGCGTTCCCCAGAACCGGTCGCTCAGTGCGGTCTTGTAGTGGACCACCTTTCCCGGCTCCACCTCGAACTCGAAGCTGGTCCAGTGCCGGTCCTCGGATGTGCCGACGCGCTTGCAGATGCCGACGACGTCCACTCCGACGCGTCGCAGCCGGCGCTCGACCAGCAGCGGAACGATCGAGAAGGGCGCAAACACCCCCAACGTCAGGGCCATGACCGCCACGAATACCCACCCCAAAGCTTCCACTGCGCCAGTCTCTCAGGATCGAAGGAGTCCACATGGCTGGAAGTTCGAAAAAATCACAGGACGAGAGTGTCCTGTACTTCTGGACGAAGGGCGAGGCCGATGCGTTCAAGCACAAACTCAACGGCCTGAGTACCACCGTCGACCTGCTCAAAGTCGGTGTGGCGGGTGTGGCGCTCGGTTTCACACCGGTCAAGATCGATCCCACCCTCTTCAAAGTCGATGAAAAGGGCATCACTTGGGCTGGTGTGCAGAAGTGGACATGGCCCCACGCCCGCGACGAGAAGGGCAGGCTGGAAGCGGCGGAAAAGCGCCTCGACAAGATCCAGAAGCGCGCCGACGCGTCCTACAGCCGCTCCGAGAAGGCGCTTCGCAATGCGCAGGAGATGGCGCGTCGGGCCGGTGCGGGCAGCTGGGCAGGACAACAGGAGGCGCGCCGGGCGAGTTCCGCACGGCAGGACTCGATCCAAGCCCTCAAAGATGTCCGAGGCGCTCACCAGAAGATCGTGCGTCTGCAGAATGAAGCCCGGATGAAGGCCGAGGCGATCGAGGAAAACCGGGAGGCGGCCGCAAAAGCGGCACGGGACCTCCAGACCCGAATCAACTCGCTGCGCTCGGATTTCAACGCGCTCAGCCGTTCCGTCTCCGGACAGTGAGGAGCCGAGGTGTCACTGCAGAGTTCCTTCAAGAGGGCCACCACCAGTATCAACGGATTCCGGGGTGCGCTGGAGCGCACGGGCGCGGGCATGGGAAAGGTCCAGCAGTCCGTCCGCACCTCGGCGACCGCCGTCGACCGAGTACGGGGGTCACTGGCCCAGGCATCGCCCGCGCTCGGGCGCTTTCGTACCGGCTCGGACCAGGCAGGTAGCTCGGTCGGCCGACTGCGGACGGCCGTCGCACGAGGCGAGGGCGCCCTCGGACGTCTCAGGGGCGGGCTGAACAACGCCGGCGGTTCGATGAATCGGTCCAAGGGCTCCGCCGACAAGTTCAAGACCTCCCTAGACAAGCTGAAGTCCTCCGCCGACAAGACCAAGAACGCCCTGCGGGACGTCAAGCGGCAGGCCGACGCCGTCGAGAAGTCCGTCGGCAAGGCCGGCAAGAACGCCGACCGCGGCGGGAAGTCCATGGGCAGTCTCGGCAGGGGCCTCAAGGGCGCCAGCCTCGCCCAGCGGGGCCTGAACCTCGCCATGGCCGCCAGCCCCTTCGGGCTGATCATGACGCTGCTCGCGCCCCTCATCGCGCAGTTCGTCAACATGGACAAGGTGGCCAAGCTGGTCCGCACGGGGCTCACCGCCGCGTGGAGCGGCATCCGCAGCGCCTCCTCGTCCGCGGCCCGCTTCCTCGCGCCGCTGTTCAAGGGCGTCGTGAACGCCTTCCTGCTGCCCACCCGCATGCTCGTCACCGGCCTGAACGCCCTGATCGGCGGCCTGAACCAGGTGAAGTTCAAGGTGCCCGACTGGGTGCCGGTCATCGGCGGCAAGGGCTTCGCCTTCAACCTGCCGAAGATCCCCGTGCCCCGGCTCGCCCAGGGCGGCGTCGTCCGGGCCCGCTCCGGCGGCACCCTCGCGCTCGTCGGTGAGGCCGGGGAGTCCGAGGCCGTCATCCCGCTCTCGCGGCTGGACGGCATGCTCGGCTCCGGCGGCGGGATGCGCCGCCTCGCCGCGGCCGTGGAGCGCCTCGCGGACCGGCCCGTCCACGTCCAGGTGGACTCCCAGACCATCGCCCGCGCCGTCCTGATCGGACAGCGCCAACTCGCCCGGAGGTGAGGGACCGTCATGGCCAGGAATCTCTGGATCGGCAAGCCGGGACTGCTGCGTGAGTACGCGCAGGCCGCCCGGAGCTGGGACCGCAGCGCGGAACTGAGCGTCAGCGAATTCAAGTCGGTCGAGGGCCGGATCACCACCTTCGCGCCCCGGCACACCACCCGCCGGCTCAAGCTGTCGTGGGACCTGCTCCCGCCGGACGACGCCCAGCACCTCGTACGGCTCGCCCGCAGGATCAACGGGCCCGGGATGCAAGGCAGCGCGGCCACCGCGTACGGGCCCGTCGCCCTCATCGACCCGGCCTCGGTCAACCTTCTGGACCCCTATCAGGCGGCGGGCCAGAGCGCGGACGCGAACGGCCTGGACCACTGGTTCACGGTGCAGGGCTCCATCACCATCAGCGCGTTCATCGGTGACACCGTCCTCGGCGACTGCCAGGACGTGAACACGGCGATCGGCTGGCGCCACGGCTTCTGGCCGGGCTGGCCCGTGATGCCGGGCATGCAGGTGTCCTGGCTGCTCCCGCCGGACTGGACGGACAGCACCGCCACGGCCCAGCTGGACTGGAAGGACATCGACGGCGACTACCTGAGCAGCTCCACCGCACAGGCCGGCTCCGTCACCGGCGTCGCCCCGGGCGGGGCCGCCTTCGTCACTCCCGTCGGCCGGCCCGGCGCCCTCGGGATGACGGGTTTCGCCGGCGCCTGCCTGACCCTGGGCGAGCCGCCCGCCGCGTTCGCCATCGGCGAGGGCTGCCCCGCCTACTCGGTCACGTCCTACAGCGATGTCCCGGCGAACCCCCTGCCGTACCGGAGCATCGGGATCGATCTCGTGGAGGTGGCCAGTGCAGTCCTGTGACGAGGAGTTCGCGAGCGCGCTCGAGGCCCCGCACCGCACGCCCGCCCACTCCACCCGGCTCGGCGGCGTCGAGGTGGGCCGCCAGGTGCAGTCCTGGAAGGTCGAGCGCGCCTACAACACCGATCTGCCGGAGGCGCTGCGCGCCTTCAACGGCAGTTCGTCCGCCCAGCTGGAGGTGCAGCTCGGCGGCACCTCCGGCGCCGCCGCACCCCAGCTGTACTCGGCCTGGGCGCCGCGCGGCACCGGCGACGTCGCCCGGCCCGGCCAGTCCGTCGTCCACGCGGCGGGCGTCTCGGGCCGCACCCTGCCCGCTTTCCGGGGCACCGTCCGCAGCCGCACCGCCGCATCGGGCAGCGACACCGTCACCGTTCAGGCCCTGGACGGAGCCGAACGGCTGCGCGGCCCGGCACTTCTGCCACGCCCTTACCACGGCTACCTGTACGGGCGGCCGGTCGCCACGGAGGTGTGGTGCGTGGACGAACTGCTGCGGCAGGGCGGCATCCACACGTGCCCGCCCCCTCGTGCCCCGGCCGTGGGCAAGGACGTGTCCGACCCGTTCACCGTGCTCTACGCATCCCTGCACGGCGGCTTCAACGCCTCCCACGGCCAGCCCGAGACGCTGCCGAGCCCGGCCTCGTACGACTGGATCCGGGACGGGGCACCGTACGAGATGGCGCTCATGCCGCGCGCCGCGAACCTCACGGCATCGTGGATGCCGCGCTCGCGGTTCGTCGTGCAGGGCAAGGTGTTCCAGGCGGAGTGCTGGGTCAACACGGCGCTCGCCAAGGACAGCCTGCTCGAACTGAAACTGGTCTTCGACCGCAGCGCGGGCGCGTACGGCCACTACACCGCCGTCTTCGACATCTCCACCGGCACCATCAAGATCCACTCGGGGACGCTGGGCGGCACCGGCTGGTACTTCTCGTGGACCTTCAGCAAGCTCGCCGCGCTCCGGGGCACCTGGCACCTCGGCTTCGCCGTGGACACCCGCGCCGGCGGCACCGGCGTCCTCGCGACCGTGAAGCCGCGCCTGACCGCGCCGGACGGCCAGTACCTCGCGGGCACCCCCGCCACCTACACGGACCCCTCGGCCGCCCAGCCCGCCTCCGAGCTGTACCGGGTGGACCTGCGCACCGACATGGCCGTCGAATGCCTCCAGGTCACCGACCGCTCCTGGCCCGATCTCGACTCCTACAACCGCACCGAATGGGAGCAGACGGACCGCTGGCGCAAGGGTGCGGTGCTCGATCTGCCGACCGTGCCCCTGTACGACGTGCCGAAGGTGTCCGGCTCCCAGTGGGAGGCGCTCAGCGAGATCGCGCGGGCGACCATGTCCACGGCGGAGTTCGACGAGCAGGGCCTCTTCCGCTGGCGCGGCCCGGCACGCTTCGCGGCCGTACCCGACGAGCCCGACCTCACGGTCACCACCCGGCGCTCGATCGCCGCGCTGACCGTCTCCGAGGAGATCGACGCCTGCCGCAACTACTGCGCCCAGCCCTACCAGGACTGGACCGGTATCGGCTTCGTCCACGGCGAGGCGGTCGTCGACACCCTCGTACGGGAGATCAAGCCGGGCATCCCGGTGGAGGTCGCGTACGCCGTCGCCGAGGAGGAGAGCGACATCGGACCGCTGGAGATCGTCGACGACGCGGCTCCCGCGACCGGACACACCGTGCGCTTCGGCACGGCCGCGACCGGCGGCGCCTCGGTCAAGGGCAGCGTCACCGTGAGCGCCCGCCGCGACGGGCCCTCGTATGTGGTCCGGTTCGTCAACCACGGTTCGTCGAGCGTGTGGACGGTCACCAAGGACGGCAAGCCGTCGGTGCGGATCCTGCCGATCAGGCGTAACGCCGACCCCAAGCAGCGCACCCGCGCCTGGTGGAACTCCACCAGCCAGTCCTACTACGGCAAGCAGCAGTACATCGCGCCCGCGAGCGACTGGGTGCAGAGCGCCACCGCGGCGTCCGACCTCTCGCACCGGATGCTCGACGCGGGGCGCTATCCGGTGCCGCTGCTCGGCGAGGTGGACGTCCTGCACGATCCGCGTATCCAGCTCGGTGACGCGGTCCGGGTGATCGACACGGCCGGGGCCGCGCTGTCCACGCTGGCCTGGGTCGTCGGCATCCGCACGACCTGCCAGGCCGGCGCCGCACCTCAGCAGACCCTGACGCTGCGCGGCACCGCGTACAACGGCGCCCCGCTCGACATCGGCCTCACGCCGGACGCGCCGCTGGATCCCCTGTACGGCACCCAGCGCACGTACGTGCAGGTCACCGCCGAGTACGCCACGTTCGACGCGCTCACGAACGCACGGCTCAGCTACCGCGATCTGCTGATCGCGCCGGTACCCGCGGGAGGGACCTCGTGAGCGAACCGCTGCCGGAACCGACACCTTTCGAGGATCCCGGGCCCACACCGCCGGGGGAGGCCGCGCAGCCCGTCCCCGTCGATGTGCCCGGCGCCCGCGACGAGGACGACGGGACACCGCCGGGGGCGCTGCCCCCCGGCTGAGCCCCGCCCCTGCGCGAACCGGGCCACGGGCCTCGCCCAACCCGTCCGCGGCCCCGCGTACAGCCCGGCCAAGCCCCTTCGCGGCCCCCGCGCGCCGAAGCGCGGACCCCGCCATGCCCCTTCGCGGCCCCCGCGCCCGAACCACTGGCCTCCGCGCCGCCTGTTCGCCGACGTCACGTTCCGAACCCGCGGACCCCGCGCGCCGAAGCGCGATGCCGAATCCGACACAGGAGAACCCGCCATGGCTCTGCTCACCCCGTACGGCAATCTCCCCTACCCCCAGCCGTCCGATGCCGCCGATGTGCCCCAGCACATCCAGTCGCTCGCCGAAGCCGTCGACGGCCGGACCGTGCTGCGTTTCACCGACGCCGCGACCCGTGACGCCAAGGTCGTCGCGCCTGTCGCCGGCATGGTCGCCTGGCTCAGCAACCCCGGGCGGCTGTACCACTACACCGGGACCCACTGGGCGCTCGTCGCTCCCGGCCCCGTCCACAAGGCCAGCACCGTGACCGGGACCACCACCTCGACCAGTTACGTGGAGACGCTGACCGGCTCCACCGGCGACCCGACCGCGGTCGCCTTCGCCGCCCCGCCTTCCGGCACCGTGCTGGTCACGGTCGGTGCCCGTGCGAACAGCAGCGCGGCCACCGCGGCCTTCGTCTCCGCCAACGTGCGCCTGGGCACCACGCTCACCCTCGCCGCGGCCGACGCGCGCGCCGCCATCGTCAGCGGCACCAACCAGTGCTCCGGATCGACCCAGTTCCAGGTGAGCGGGCTCACCGCCGCGGGCGCGTACACCGCGACCCTCGCCTACAAGTCGGCGGCCACCACCAGCACCGCCACCTTCACCAACCGCTTCGTGACGGTCACGCCCGTCATGTGAGGAGTTCCACCGCCATGGCCACACCCCTGACCGCCGACGCACTGGTGCGCGCCCTGCACGCCGAGGGCGTCACCGTGCGCGAGCACTCCGGCTGGCGCACCCACAACCGCAACCACAAGGGCGCCTGGGGACCCGTCCACGGCGTCATGCTCCACCACACCGCCGGCACCGACAGCCTGCGCCTGTGCCGCGAGGGCACCGCCGTACTGCCCGGCCCGCTGTGCATCGGTCTCGTCACCAAGGACGGCACCGTGCACCTGCTCGGCTTCGGGCGCACCAACCATGCGGGCGCGGGCTCGGCCGCTGTCCTCGCCGCCGTGACAGCCGAACGCACCCCGCCGCCGCCCCCCGGTCCGGACGCCGTCGACGGCAACGCCCGTTTCTACGGCTTCGAGATCGAGAACCTCGGCAACGGCCGCGACCCGTATCCGGCGCCCCAACTGGCCGCCGTCGAGCGGCTGTCGGCGGCGCTGTGCCGGGCGCACGGCTGGGGCGGGGCGAGCGTCGTCGGCCACCGCGAGTGGACGCGGCGCAAGATCGACCCGACGTTCTCCATGACACGCATGCGGGCGAGGGTGGACAGCCGGCTCGCCGCGGAGCCGGCAGGCGCGTCTCCCCCGCCCGTTCCGTCCCACGAGCCCTTCCCCGGGGCCGCCTTCTTCGTCCCCGGCCGCCGCAGCGAGCTGATCACGGCCGTCGGCGAGCGGCTCGTGGCCGAGGGCTGCGGCCGGTACGCGGTCGGTCCCGGTCCGGTGTGGGGCCGCGCCGACGTGCTCTCGTACGCGGCCTGGCAGCGCAGGCTCGGCTACACGGGCGCCGCGGCCGACGGCGTTCCCGGCCGGGCCAGCTGGGACCGGCTGAGGGTGCCGCGCACGGGAAGGGGGGCCGCGGCATGACGGAACCGGAAGCGGGGAGCGTCGTCGTCGAACTGGAGCGGCTGCGCCGCTCGGTGGATGTCGGCTTCGCGACGACCCGTGGCGACCTGGCGCTCCTGCTCCAGCGCGCCGACCAGACCGACAAGACGCTCGTCGACCACGAGGAACGCCTCGACGCCCTGGAACGCACCCGCTGGCCGCTGCCGTCCCTCGCCGCGATCACCTCCTGCGCGGCGCTCGCGGTCGCGGTGTGGCAGGCATCGGGCACCCGCTGACACCGCATCCGCGGGGCTGCCGGCCGTGCGCCGGCAGCCCCGCACCACCCGAGACGCATCCGCGAGCCAGGCCGGGCTCAGTCGGGCCGCTCCTCGGCACGGCCCGCCAGCCGGGCACCGGCCTGACGGGTGTCTACTCACCGGTCTACGGCTGGGGCGTCGTGGACGCCGCGGCCGCGGTGAAGTCGCCGGGCGCGACCACGGCCAAGGGCCGCAAGAAGCACTGAACGGACCGGCGTGGGGCGGCCACCCGTGCGTCAGGGGTGGCCGCCTCCCTGTCGAGCCCGCGCTATCCCGCTCGTTCGAGGGTCAAGGCGCTGCGAGCGGGTTCGGCTCGCCACATGGCGACCAGCTGGGGGTAGGACTCGATGAAGCGACGCATCTCTCCGAGCGCGGCAGTCCTTGAAGCGCCGATCTCGGCGTGGTCGAACCCGGTGTCCTGATGTCCCATGCTGTCGAGATCGGCCCATGCCGGGTCCTCGCCGAAGACGAGCTGCAACTCCACCTTCCAGTACTCCGGCTGCCCATGGGGATCGTCACGCTCCCCGCCGTTGTCCACCGCGAGCAGTCGCCCGAAGGACAGCACAGGCTGGTCATCGTTCCAGCTCCACCTGCCCCACTCGGCGATGAAGCCGTCGCCGTCGTTCTCAGGCGGCTCGATCCCTTCGACCTCGGTCTGGAGAAACTCGGCGAAGGCGTCCCACGCAGCGTCGACGTCGCGTACGGCATCGGGGTCGAGCCCACGCTGTCGCAGGATCCGCGTGAACACCTCGGCGCTGGATCGCCAGGGAATGGGCATGCGGGATGCTAACGCGGCGCCCCCGCGGGCCGCCCACTGATCGGGCACGCGGCGGGCACGGCCCTCCTCGGCCGAAACACTCAGGTGGGACTGCCGGCCGGCGGCCGATCGGGCAGGGCCGTTCAGGATGCCTCCGCCCGCAAGGGCACGGTTGGAGCGATGGGGCGGGGTGCCGGCTTACTCACTCCAGGACGGCGAGGTGGTCGGCGGCGCCTCCGCGCCACTCGATCAGGAAGAGGGTCGCGTCGTCACTGGTGCTCCCGCCCCGTTCCTCCTTCAGCGTGTGGGAGAGCGAGCGCACCACTGCCCGCACTCCCTCCTCCGCCTGCTCGATGCGGTTGACCCAGTGGATGAGTTGTTCCTCGCCGAACTGCTCTTCGCCCGCTTCGTGCTCCTCGATCAGGCCGTCGGTGAAGCACAACACCCGGTCGCCCGGTTGCAGTATCTGCTCGCTGACCTGGGGCTCTTCACCTCCGAAGCCGACCGGCAAAGTGGTCGGGCTCTCCAGCTGCCGGAGGACCTGGTGTTCGCGGATCAGCAGCGGTGCGGGGTGGCCCGCGTTGACCCACTGCAGGTGGCCCGTTGCGATATTCAGACGCATCATCTGCGCGGTGACGAAGTGTTCGGGCCCGAACTGATCGGCGACGGCCCTGTCCATGAACGTGTAGATCTCGGACAGGCCGATGCCGGCACGTCTGGAGTGCCGGTAGGCGCCGATGGCGACGGTGGCCATCGTGGCGGCGTTCAGGCCATGGCCCATCGCGTCGATCACGGCCACGTGCAGGATGTCGTCGTTGAGCGCGTAGTCGAAGCTGTCGCCGGCGACGTTGTAGGCGGGCTCCAGGATTCCGGCCACCGCGACCTGGGGCACGGACATCGCCAGCGGCGGAAGCAGAGACCACTGGATCTCCGCGGCCACGCTCATGGGTTCACGGCGCCGGGTGAGGAAGAACTGGTCGGTGTAGCTGTGCTTGGTGACCAGCATGTCGGCGATCAGTCCGGCGAGCCTGCGCAGCAGGCGCCGGTCGTCGTCGTCGACGGCCTCCAGGGTGACGGACAACACTCCCACCTGGTCGCTGCCGTCCAGCAACGGCAGATACATCCGGACGCCGCCCGCCTGCGGTACCTCGACAGGGGTCGCACGCAGGAAGGCCGTACCGGCGTGGGAGTCACCGATCGGCTCGGGCTCGCTGAGGGACAGCCGCCTACCCGGCAGCGGCACCAGGAGCAGCTGTGCATAGTCCTGCAGGAGGATCGAGATGTCCCGGCCACCGACCCGGGCCACCTCTTCCGCGATCAGCGGGGCGATCAGCTCCGGCGGCATCTCGTGTGCCCGGTCCAGCAGCACGCCCAGCAGCCGCTCACCGAACCCCTCCGACCGGTCCACCGTGTCCTTGCCAGACCGCCGATCACCCTCCGCCATAACCGTGCCCTTTCAGCTCGCCGGCCTGATGTCCCTGCCGTCGCGCCGACCGTGCGCAACGACCCCGGTGTATACACACCGGGGTCGCCCTTCCGGGCGGTTGCACGTGAGAGTGCACCGACCCATTCACCATGCTATGCCTGGGCCGCTCATCCGGCAGAACGGGCTTTAGGTTCATTCAGGGCATAAATCGGAAGATCTCGGTGCCGCGTCAGCCGCTTTCCTCCTCTTCGGCCTCCATGAGCCGGATTCCCCGATGCGTCAGCGTGACCATCGCGGGGGTGTTTCCCCGTGCCCAGTCGACTGTGATGAGCCCCTCGCCCGCCAGATATGTGCAGGCGGCAGCCAGGTCCTGCTCGGGCATCTGGAGGCTGTCCCGCAGTTTCGCCCCGGTGACGCCAAGGAGGCGATTGCCTTCCGTGGCCACGTACAGGGTCTTCATGATCGCTTCGCGGTAGTGCTTCCGCTCGTGGAGTGTTGCCATGATTGCCACCCACCCGTGCCGGGCGCCGACGAGGGTTCCTGCCTCAGACTTCATCCGTCTGTGTGCGGTCCTGATCGGAGGACCGACTGGCTGCCAGCCAGGGTCGTGCCTGCTCCGCCGTGTGCGTGACGTCCACGGTGAGGTGGAGGCGGGTTCCGCCGTCGCTGCCGGCGGGGTAGCTGCGCTGCTCGGTGGAGGCGAAGCAATGGCGCAGTACTTCTGCGACCCGGCGGGCGGTCTCGGGGGACGACGCGACGATACGCACCTCGGCTCGCCCGTCCGCAGGTGGTGTCGGTGGCTCCATGGTGGCCTCGTTCATCAAGTCGACCTGCCGCCGGGCGGTGGCTCCACGCCTCTCGAGCCCCGCACCCACCGCCCCGATCACCAAACGGTCATGCGTCATTCGCGGTCCCTTCTCGGTCTTTCCTGTGGGCAGCGGCGACGGGGTGAGCGGGGACGACGGGCGATCCGGCACGCTCTGCCGGCCGTCGGCTCCTCCGGCCCCGCCGGCCGATTCCCGGCACGGCATCGCCGTAGTGGAATGCTGCGATCCGCTCGGCGTGCCGGCCATTGAGCAGATGGATCAACAGCACACCTATGACGATCATGGCGATGATCACGGACACCGTGATGGCGGTCTCCATGTCCTCACCTCCCTCGGGCGGAGCTCATGGGCCCGGTCGGGACGGGCTGCTCGGCCGCCGCTGAAGGGCGACCGCCGTCGGTCTCCCACTCCTCTTCCTGGCCCAGTGCGTCCCTGGCATCGCGGGCGACGTCCTCGCTCGCCATGAGACCGCTGGCGGCGGCGAGCCCGCCGGGGATGGTTGCGGCGGCCATCAACCGGGCGGCGGCAGCCGCACCGGTCTCCGGCGGGATCACCAGCAGATCCCAGCGGCCTGCGGTGTAGGAGAGAAGGATCAGCTTGTGCGGGTCCTGCTCATCGGAGAACCAGCCCACGTGCACCGTGTGCCCTGCCACGGCCACCTTGCGCGGGACCACGGGCCAGTGGCTCGGGTTCACCGTGACACGCGTGATCCGTCCCCAGCACGCGTCCAGCACGGCGACGAGGGCGGGGAGTTCACGGGAAAGATCGCGAGAGCGAGGCCACCAGGCACCGTCCAGAAGCCCCGGAACCGACCCCATCGGGGTCAGAGACAGACGGGCGGGCGGTGAGGTCACGCGCTCACTGATGGTCGTACCGTCGATGGTCGCGGTCATGGCGCGGACCTGTCCCCGGGCGCATCTTCATGGTCCCGGTGTTGTTGCTCGCCGAGAACGACACCCGCGTGGAGCTGGTGTGCGAAGTACTCCCGGTGTCTCCACTGTACTCCGGGCATGGTCCGGTGAACCGCCCGTGACCAGCGAATTCGATGGAAACCGCCGGTGCGGATCCGCAGCCCGCAGACGAACGTGGACGTAGGCTCGCGGAGTACCGTGAAACCGGCAGCCACCCGGACGCCATTCCAGGCGATCAACGCACGCATACCGCACCCCGCAGACAGGTGAGCACACCATGTCCGACGCCGACACCCCACCTGAAACGAAGCTCCTGCCGGACGCGATCCACAACGCCGTGAAACCTGGCACAGCCCTTCTGCGGCTGGGGACGACACATGTCCGCGAAGGAATCCTCGACGGCGCATGGTGGCCGCGTTCCCGCGACGTCGGCGCCGAACTGCCCAGCCTGATCACCGCGCTGACCGAGCACGTCGGAGCCCTCACGCGCGTCGGCCTGGACTCCAGCGCCTGGGAAGAACTACCGACACGACTGATCATCGACGACCGCGTCGTGCACATCGACTCCTTCCCGGTCGGTGATGACACCGTCCTCCTCACCCGAGGCGATCGAGACCACTTCTCCCTGCTGGTGATCCCACCGGACACGACTCCCGACGCCGCACGCGCAGCGATGGCCCGGGCCGTCAGCGCCCACAACACCACGGCCGAGCAGATCCTCATCGACACCGGCACCGGCCGGACACACCCGATCGCCACGGAAGACCGGCAGGCGGGCCAGGAACGCCGCGATACGAGGTGAGGGAGACGGCCCTCTTTCTCCTGCTGATCATCCTGGCGATCGTGCTGGGCATCATCGGAGCGGTGACCGAGAGACGGCGAAGTTCCAGCGTCTGGACCGCCCGCGGTGCCCAAGGCCCGTGACCAGTACGGCGAGGGGCCGCTCCGGGCCCGGAAGGGAGATCGGGTTTGCGAAGTGCGGTCCGCTTCCTCGTCGGCGGCCGCACAGCTCGCGCACTCCAGGATCACCTCGCCTCCCCTTGGTGCCGCGCAGGTGCCGGCAATCCTGGGTCTGGCCTCTTTCGGCGGTGTGCCGCTGTTGGTTCAGTCGGCGACGGTTTCGCACGCTGACGGCACCTTGGCTGCGGGAGGGAGCGCAGGGACGTACGGCGTCGGAGCGAGTTCCGCAGGCTTTGGGGCATCTGCGGCAGGCCGCCGTGGCCGGTCCTTACGACCCCTGCCCGTGAGCACCCGCCACATGCCGCGAGACTCCTGGCGTTTCAGGACCCGGCTCCGGCCCTCGCCGAGCTCGCTGAAGCGGCTGGCGGCCTGCTGGTGGGCGTCGGTGGCTTCGGCGAACCGCCGCACCTGCTGCAGAGCGGCACCGAGGTTGTTCAGCGCCTGACCCTCGCCGTGGATGTCACCGAGCTCGGTGAAACGATCGGCGGCCTGCTGGTGGGCTTCGATGGCTTCGTCGAACCGGCGCATCTGCTGCAGGGCGGCACCGAGGTTGTTGAGCGCCTGACCTTCCCGGTGGAGGTCACCGAGTTCGCTGAAACGCTCGGCGGCGAATTGGTGGGCTTCGATGGCTTCCTCGAACCGGCGCATCTGCTGCAGGGCGGCACCGAGGTTGTTGAGCGCCTGACCTTCGCCGTCGCGGTCACCGAGCTTGGTGAAATGGTTCGCGGCCTGCTGGTGGGCCATGATTGCCCCGTCGAACCGCCGCACCTGCTGCAGAGCGGCACCGAGGTTGTTGAGCGCCTGACCTTCGCGGTGGAGGTCGTCGAGCTCGGTGAAACGGTCCGCGGCCTGCTGGTGGGCGTTGATGGCTTCATCGAACCGCCGCACCTGCTGCAGAGCGGCACCGAGGTTGTTCAGCGCCCGGCCCTCGCCGTGGATGTCACCGAGCTCGGTGAAACGATCGGCGGCCTGCTGGTGGGCTTCGATGGCTTCATCGAACCGGCGCATCTGCTGCAGGGCGGCACCGAGGTTGTTGAGCGCCTGACCTTCCCGGTGGAGGTCACCGAGTTCGCTGAAACGCTCGGCGGCGAATTGGTGGGCTTCGATGGCTTCCTCGAACCGGCGCATCTGCTGCAGGGCGGCACCGAGGTTGTTGAGCGCCTGACCTTCGCCGTCGCGGTCACCGAGCTTGGTGAAATGGTTCGCGGCCTGCTGGTGGGCCATGATTGCCCCGTCGAACCGCCGCACCTGCTGCAGAGCGGCACCGAGGTTGTTGAGCGCCTGACCTTCGCGGTGGAGGTCGTCGAGCTCGGTGAAACGGTCCGCGGCCTGCTGGTGGGCGTTGATGGCTTCATCGAACCGCCGCACCTGCTGCAGAGCGGCACCGAGGTTGTTCAGCGCCCGGCCCTCGCCGTGGATGTCACCGAGCTCGGTGAAACGATCGGCGGCCTGCTGGTGGGCTTCGATGGCTTCATCGAACCGCCCCACCTGCTGCAGGGCAGCACCGAGGTTGTCCAGCGCCAGAGCTTCACCATGGCGTTCGCCGATCTCACGGCAGATGGCGAGGTCCTGCTGGTGGGCCGCTATTGCCCCGTCGAACCGCTGCACCTGTTGCAGAGCGGTGCCGAGACTGTTGAGCGGCCGGCCCTCGCCGTGGCGTTCACCGAGCTCGCGGCAGATCGTAAGGTCCTGCATGTTCTCTCCAGGAGTGTCGCGCGCTCCCGCCCTCACTGCCTATTCCTCACGCCGAGCAACGGCGTGACTGGACGGGCAACCCGTTCATGCTGACACCCTCAGTAATCAGCCGGGCGGTTGGCGCTGCAACCGGCCGGGTGTGGACCACCCCCAACTGGATGGCATATTCGCTTGTCCGGCGTACAGGAAACGACTGCTGCACTGTTCTGATGTATAAGGCCGGCTTGACGTCGAGTGGGCGGTTGACGTTCTCAGCCCGGGATCGTGCATCGCAGCGAGCTCCCACAGATCGTTTCGCGACCATGACCTGAGCAAGGCGGCGACAACGTCCGGGTCGCCTGCCGCATGGCCAGTCATGTCGCCTGCTCGTCGCCCTCTTCGGCATCGCCGACACTCGCAGGCGCGCACTGAACTGCACCGGCGGGTGCGGTCACGAGTGGCACAACTTGTCAACTCGGCACCAGGCGTGCGGTCCTGACGTTCGGAGCGGCTGGACTCGACCGGGGCCGAGACCACGGTAGCCATGAGCTACCCGTCTGCTGAAGGCCATCCTGGAGACGGCCGTCGTGGACCAGTTGATCCGCCGCAACCCCAGGACGGCCGGCACCAGCCCCGCCTCACCCGGTAACGTGGCGACCTTCGGCCGGCGGTTGCCGTACGGAGTCCTCGAAGGCCGGGCACATCATGCATCTCGCCGACCGTCCCGCACGCCGCCGCCTCAGCGCCGCCCTGGACAACCTCGCCGTCACCTTCCACGGCATGACCGCACACCCGGACGAGCACAACTGCGCATGCCACTGGGGCAGCCCGGAGGAGCTCTCTCTTCTGAAGACGCCGGACGTGGAGCTGGAGCCGGATCTCCTGCGACGGACCTGGCAGGCCATCGACTGGACCGATCACGCGGCCGTGCTGCGCCGCATCCTGCCGCAGTTCGCCGCGGTGCTGGTCGCCGGTCGCGCGGAACCCCTGTTCGGACTGGAAGAGGCCGGGTACTCCTTCGCCCGCGGCCGCTGGCAGCAGTGGCCTGACGATCACGCCGGTCCGGTACGCGAGTTTCTGCATGCGTGGTGGGTGCAGAGCCTCACCGAGCCGGATGCGATCGTCCCGGCGCACCAGGTCTTCGTGATGTGTGCCGAGGCGTCAGGAACTGTCGGCCCCTGGCTCGCCGAATGGGAGAAGCAGACCGGGTACCTCAGCGACCGACATCTCGCCGAGGCGGCGGCGGAATGGGAGTCCGAGCTCCTGGCGGACAGCCTGCCGTGGAGCGTCGGCTGGTACGAGCACGACGAGGAGGAGATGCGCGCCGAACTGGTCGCCTGGCTCCTCGACCACGCTGCCGTGCGGCTCCGCGAATCCGGCGCATCGGCGGATCTGCAGCACCGGATACGGCTGCTCGGACTCACGGGCGAGGACCGCTGGACGGATCCGCACTGGCCCGGCTACGGCTGCTGACGGGGGCACGACCTCGGGGCCGGACCGCGTAGCCAACGGCTCGTGCGCATGCGCTACTTGGCTGCGATGAGTCCGGGCACAGAGACTGGATCCGTAGCCGAAGAAATGACCCGCGGGCTTCGTGACCTGGCCCTCGTTGGCGACCAACGTCGTGACCCGCGATCGTTCGTCCACGGTTGTCAGCGCTGGTCGCCGCTGTGCGCCTCGCACGGCCCGGGGACGGCCCGAGCCGACTGGCTTTGCCACGAGTCGGACGGCGCTGAAACGGCCCGCGCCTGCTTCCTTGATCGACGGTATCGATGCCACCGTTGGGAGAGCATGCCGGACGCCAGGGAGAACAAGGCGAAGGCCGCGCAGGTCATCCAGCCCACTGGTTCGCCGGTGACCTTCCCCGCCAGCCAGAACATCGACGACGTGCCTGTCCAGATGGCGAGCCAAGAGCCTCCATCCGACATCCAGCGAGCTCTCTTCACGCGGGTGACCATACATTCCGCGGGGGCACGGACGGGCACGCCTGCAAGGAACGGCGGCGGATGAGTGGCCCAGGTCAAGGGCCTGTCCGGAGCGGCTGATACCTGTGGTGCCATGGATGCCGCTGATGAAGAACCTCGCCCGGGACGCGAAGCCCTCGATATCCTCCGAGCCGCCTTCCCACCCGAGTGGAGAGACACCCCGCTGGGATGGGACGGGGTCGCGGCGTGGGAGACAGCCAACGGCGTCGTACTCCCTGAGCCCTACCGCAGCTTCGTCGCAGAGATCGCCAACGGCTCCGCGCTCGGCCCGGCCGAAGACGGCGGTCTCCTCCCCCTCGGCTGGCTCCCTCCCAGCTGGCCTGCCCTCGGCGACCGACATGTAGCCGCACCGTTCCCGCTGGAGGCAGCGTGGGCCTGGGAGTACGAGGACGACGCAGAGGCGGACATCGAAGAACGCTCCAGTGCCGTCTACAACCACGGCTCGATCATCCTCGGGGCAGAAGACGGACCGATGTACTGGATGTTGGTGGTCACGGGGCAGCAGCGCGGGAAGATCTGGCTTGTGGCTGATGTCGGCGCCCACCCCTACCCCGGGCCTGATGCAGTTGGCTTCCTGGAGTGGGTCCAACGCTGGCAGGCCGGCGGCGACTGGTGGGACTGATCAGTCAGTCCTGCACCATGGGACGCACGTGCCCCGCATCTGGTGCGGGCCGCCCCCAGAAGGGCAAGGAGAAACCTTCCGGTGCGGATTTGGTGCAAGGCGCTTAGCGCGGTCCAGACGACAAAGAAGCCCCGGGCCGTTGGCCTGGGGCTTTCTGCTGGAGCGGGTGACGGGAATCGAACCCGCGCTCTGAGCTTGGGAATCACCGTACTTCTGGGCGTAGTTGGCGACCTGACCAGCGGCAACGGGCGCGAGGGTGAAGCCTTGGGGTCTCCCTGGCACCCGCTGTTGACCGTGGCTTACCGACCTGTCGGGCACGCATTGGGCACGGACACCTTCTGATCCGTAGCTCTAGCGGGATCGGTCAGCGGGGGTCATACCGGCCGCTGGGCGGGCCCGGAGGGACGCTACCGTGCGGGGGCGGTTACTAGGGTTGCGGTACCTGGCTGCTGTACCGCACGATCCAAACGGGGTGACCATGGAACGGCATGTGCTGGAATCGCTGTTGATTGGTGATGACGAGGCATCCCTGATAGCTCTGGCCGCCCTCCGCAGCGGCGCCCCCTACTCGGTGGAGGAGCGGGTACAACCCACTGGCGCGCATGCCGGAGTTTTCAGTCGCCGACTTCAGCGCATGCGGATGCGCGGACTCGAACCTCCTGGCCTGGAGCGAGCAGTGCAGCTCATCCGCGAATATGACCGACCTGTGCGCACAGCGCTGATCGATCCTGGCAATCGGACACGGTTCACCCTGCTCTTCCTCACCGAGGACGGCAGCGCACTCGTGGCCTGCGTTAGCTGGCCACGGCCACTGGTTGCCAGGAAGCCGCCGCTTTAGGAGTTCGATCAAGCCTCCGGCCCACCGCCGGACCGTCGTGTCATGTGTGGTGCTGCCATCCCGCAGGACACCGCCGCGATCCCTTCGTGTCCGCCGTCGTCGATGTCAGGTGTGGATGTCAGCTTCACCTCAGCCGGTTATGGCCTGATCCGCGACAAGGCTGCCCTGCTCGCATTCACCCGGTTCATCTCTGTCCTTGGCGGTACGAGCAAGGACGATAGGCACGCCCTTCTGGAGTTCACCGTAGACGTGAACCGTGAGCTTAGGCGCGTCCTCGTGTATCGCGCGGCATATCCTCATGGCGGCCTCGGCACCGCCTGTGTCCAAGCTGGTGCGGATCAACGTGACTGCCCTGTTCGAGCTCAACTTGACTTCCGTAATGACTGTGCTGTCGGATCCGGCTGCCTTGCGGACTGACTCCGTCGTAACACCGGGTCGGCTTCCGCACCCACTGAGCAGCAGGCCGCCAGCAACGACCGCTGCGGACAAACGTATGGCAGGCAACATCAGGCACCCTTGATCAGCAGTAGGAACGGCCGGATCGTATCTCGCCGGTCACTTGCACACGCTGCGATTTCCCCTCCTCATGAGCCAACGGGAGAGGCTGGAACAGGGTCGGCGGAGTCTCAATGACTGAGTCAAGCGTGGCCGGTCAGGGTCTGGAGCACCAGTTTGGAAGGCGCCGTATGCGGGTGACGGCTGACCTCGCAGTTTGCTGACCTGCGGGGGAGTGCCGTCGTCACTCTGGTTCCCCGTGGTTCCCCGCCCGCCTCCGAGCGATCGGGCACGCGTGGGGCACGCGGCACCCGCCAGGAGCGCTTCTCGCGGGATCGAGCATCATGTGCGCATGCTGCTGACCTTCGGTCCCGACCGCCAAACGCGCGAGTTCACCTGCGACTGCTGCAATGCTCCCATTGAGCGAGCGTGGGACTTCATCTATGCCGACGGTGCTCCGCACGCTGTGTACTTCGCGAACTGCTACCACCACACCGACCGCGACCACGATGCCTGGATAGACGTGATCTTCGGGACGTGGGGCGGGGGATCTGACCAGTGGAGTGACCATGTCGCCTTCGCCTGCCGCATCGGTCCGGTGGTGGGGCAGACCACGCCTGCCTCCACGCTTGTGACCGCCGGCCTGGCTCACCCCGATGGCCCGCTCTTCGGGCTCAAGCTCGATCGCGAAGCGGCCTTGCAGCACCCGCGGCTGAACGAGTTCTGGAAGGTGTCGGACTTCATCCTGGAGAACGACCCACTGGTGCGAGGGCACATCTACGGCCACTAGGAGACGAGGTCGGTGGAGTCTTAATGACCGAGTCAAGCTGCCGCGGCAGCCGTCGGTGGGGCTGTGGTGAAGCGGCGGCTGTCTCGGAGTAGGGCCCAGAGGACGTTGACGCGTCGGCGGGCGAGGGCGATCACGGCTTGGACGTGTTTGCAGCCCTCGGCTCGCTTCTTCAAGTAGTAGTCGCGGTTGGGGCCTTCGCGGATGATGCTGGTCTGGGCGGACAGGTAGAAGACCCGGCGTAGGCGGCGGCTGTAGCGCTTGGGTCGGTGGAGGTTGCCGGTGCGGCGTCCGGAGTCCCGGGGGACGGGCACGAGTCCGGCGGCGGAGGCGAGGTGGCCGGCGTCGGGGTAGGCGGCGAGGTCACCCGCGGCGACGATGAACTCGGCGCCGAGGATGGGGCCCATGCCTGGCAGGGACTCGATGATGTCGGCCTGCGGGTGGGTGCGGAAGGTCTGTCGGATCTGCTGGTCGATGTGCTTGAGCCGGTCGTCCAAGGCCAGGATCTGAGCGACGATGTCTGCGACGATGCCGGCGGCGATGTCCTGGCCCGGCAGCGTGGTGTGCTGGGCATGCGCGGCGTGGAGTGCGGTGGCGGCGACCGAGTCGGGGTTGCGCACCTTGCGGCCTGCCAGCCAGGCGGTGAGGCGGGCCTGGCCGCGGCGGCGTATGGCTGCCGGGGTTTGGTAACCGGTGAGCAGGATCAGTGCGCCTTTGTGGTCGGGGTAGTCGAAGGCGCGTTCCAGCGCGGGGAAGATGCCGGTGAGCACGTCGCGGAGCCGGTTGAGCATGCGGACCCGGTCGGCGATCAGGTCGGTTCGGTGGGCGGTCAGCAGTGCCAGGTCGGCGGCGAGCTGGGCGGGCACGTGGATGGGGCTGAAGTCTCGCCGCAGGCGTGCGGTGTCGACGATCACGTAGGCGTCTCGGGCATCGGTTTTTGCTTCACCGCGGTAGGCGCCGGGACATGCGGTTGACTGTGCGGCCGGGAACATAGACGGCCCGTTGGCCGTGGGCGGCGAGTAACGCCAGTAGCAGGGCGGATCGCCGGGCAGTCCTCCGAGCGGGCCGCGCTGATCTATCAGCACTCGAACTTGGAACGTCAGCGGGAGGTGGCCGACGGGATCGACGCCCGTGTCCGCGCCGAGCGTGAGAAGGCCGACAGCGTGCCCGATGATCAGGCATCGGGCACGGAACGGGCACGCGAAGCCTGATCCGGTCTAGACAACAAGGAAGCCCCGGGCCGCTGGCCTGGGGCTTTTGCATGGAGCGGGTGACGGGAATCGAACCCGCGCTCTGAGCTTGGGAAGCTCATGTTCTACCATTAAACTACACCCGCGTAGCGCACCGGTGATCGGTGCCGCATCGTCGCACACTCTACCCCATCGCCCGCCCCCCGGTGCATGACGCCGCGGGGTGTTCGTGTTTCCGGGAGGGCGGATGCGGGTGCCTGGCACGGGAGTTGAGGCGTAACCTCGGGGCGCGGAGTGCCGCCTCGGGTGGCGTCTGGATCATCCCCTAATGTGGGCGTTCGTCCGCATTCGTTGGGGAAGGGGCCCGATGGACCTGATGGAGCGCACCGTCGTCCGCTGTGCCGAGGGGCACGTGTTCACCACCGCTTCGTTTCCGATGCAGCAGCTCGGTCCCGACCGGCTCGGGCCGGGGCGGCTGATCCGGTGTCCTCGATGTGCGCGGCTGCGGCATGCCGTGCCCGTCGTGGAGCAGAACAAGCGGTAGCCGAGGCGGCGGCCGGGCGCGCGGGCAGGTGTCCGATTGGGGGCCGCCCGCGCGCTCTGCGTATCCTCGGGACGTGCTTCTCTCAGACAAGGACATCCGGGCCGAGATCGACGCCGGGCGCGTGCGTATCGATCCGTACGACGAATCCATGGTGCAGCCCTCGAGCATCGACGTGCGGCTGGACCGCTACTTCCGGGTGTTCGAGAATCACCGTTACCCCCACATCGACCCCGCCGTCGAGCAGGCCGACCTGACGCGGCTCGTCGAGCCGGAGGGCGACGAGGCGTTCATCCTCCACCCGGGCGAGTTCGTGCTCGCCTCGACCTACGAGGTCATCTCGCTGCCGGACGACATCGCGTCGAGGCTGGAGGGGAAGAGCTCCCTCGGGCGGCTCGGCCTGGTGACGCACTCCACGGCCGGCTTCATCGACCCCGGGTTCTCCGGGCACGTGACCCTGGAGCTGTCGAACCTCGCCACGCTGCCGATCAAGCTCTGGCCGGGCATGAAGATCGGACAGCTCTGCATGTTCCGGCTCAGCTCACCCGCAGAGGAGCCGTACGGAAGCGAGCGGTACGGATCCCGGTATCAGGGCCAGCGGGGGCCGACGGCCTCCAGGTCCTTCATGAATTTCCATCGGACGCAGGTGTGAGGGCCGGATCGAACATGAGTGACGTACGGGAGAACCTGACGTACGAGCGGTTCGGCGGCGCGATCCGTGAGCTCGCGCAGACCATCGCGGACGACGGCTACGAGCCCGACATCGTGCTCTCCATCGCGCGCGGCGGCGTCTTCGTCGCCGGCGGTCTCGCCTACGCGCTGGACTGCAAGAACATCCACCTGGTCAACGTGGAGTTCTACACCGGCGTGGGGACGACGCTGGAGATGCCGGTCATGCTGGCGCCGGTGCCCAACGCCATCGACTTCTCCGACAAGAAGGTCCTGATCGCCGACGACGTCGCCGACACGGGCAAGACGCTCAAGCTCGTCCACGACTTCTGCGTCGACCACGTCGCCGAGGTCCGCAGCGCCGTGATCTACGAGAAGTCGCACTCGCTGGTGAAGTGCGAGTACGTCTGGAAGCGCACCGACGACTGGATCAACTTCCCCTGGAGCGTGGAGAAGCCCGTCGTCCGCAGGTCCGGGCAGGTCCTCGACGCGTAGGACATCGCGCAGGACTCCGCGGCGACGCGGAAAGGCCCCCGCCGGCGGGGGCCTTTCCGCTGCCCGGATCAGATCGTGCCGAGCTTGATGA
>NZ_JABZEE010000110.1 GCF_013387495.1 Streptomyces sp. PKU-EA00015
ACACGATCGAGGTGCAGGGCGAGTTCAGCATCCCGCTGAACGAGCTGCGCACGGCCCACGAGGAGACCATCCCGGGTCTGCTCGTCTGAGACGCGTGCCCCGAAGCCCCCGCCCGGTCCGACCGGGCGGGGGCTTCTGCGGTGCGTGCTCGAGGGAAGGCCGCTCGCCTGGTGCGGCACGGGGCAGGCGTGCCCGGCGATGGCCAGGAGTGCACCGTCGAACGGCCCCATGTCGTACCCACGCCGTAAGGTCGGCGTCATGCCACCGGCCAAGAAGCGTCCGCGTACGTACGACTCCGCCAAGGTCCGGGCCGCCGTGCTGGCCCAGTTCGGGCATGTCCGGGATGTCGCGGCCGGGCTGACGCCCCAGCAGCTGGAGCTGCCCACCCGGCTCGGGGACTGGACCGTACGGGAGCTCGTCGCACACGTCGCCATGGCGGTCGGCGCCGTTCCCCGCTACCTCCGGCTGCCCGAGCCGGCCCGGCAGGACGTCGCGCTGCTCGACTGGCCGTTCGCGACGGTGACGGCCGCGGCGCAGGTCGACCTGGACACCCGGGAGCTGGCCGCCGGTGACCTCGGCGAGCTGTACGAGCGCACGGCCGAGCGCGTCGGCGAGCTGCTGCCGCTCCTGTCGGACGAGCGGCTGGTGCCGACGCGGTTCGGTGCCATGCGGCTCGGGGACTTCCTCGTCACCCGCACCGTCGAGCTGGTCGTCCACACCGACGACCTGGCCGACGCGACCGGCCTGGACGTCCCGTACGACCGGCAGGCGCTCGCCGCCTGCACCCGGCTGCTCGCCGACGCGCTCGCGGTCAAGGCGCCCGGGGCGTCGACGGAGGTGCGGATTCCGCCGTTCGCCGTCGTCCAGTGCGTGGAGGGCCCCCGGCACACGCGAGGGACGCCGCCCAATGTCGTCGAGACCGACCCGCTGACCTGGATCCGGCTCGCCACCGGGCGCACGGGCTGGCGGGAGGCGCTGGAGGCCGCGAAGGTCAGCGCGAGCGGGGAGCGCGCGGACCTCGGGGGGCTCCTGCCGATCCTCGCCTGATTCGCGAACCGGGGGAACCGGCCACGGGGCCGCCCCGTCCCAGGGATATGCGCTACCAGCTGAGCATTCCTGTCATCGCCCTGGCCCTTCTGGCCCTGGCCGCCTGCGGCACGGAGCAGGGAGGCGGGGCCGGCAGCGGCGACTCCGTGGCACCCGACGTTCCTCTCACCGGCGTGCGCTGGTCCGTGGAGAGCGTGAGCGTCGACGGCACGAAGACCGCTGCCCCGTCCGACGCGTATGTCGAGATCACCGACAAAGGCCGGGCGCAGGGCAACTACGGCTGCAACCACTTCGGCGCCGACATCACGGTCGAGGGCGACACCGTGACGGTCGGCCCCGGCGAGGTGACCGAGATGGCCTGCGACAAGAAGATCCAGGGCTTCGAGGACACCCTGCGCGCCGCGTTCTCCGGCAAGCTCAAGGCGAAACTCACCGACGGCAGGCTCACCCTCACCACTGAGAAGGGCGACTCGATCGCACTGACCGCGGAGCGGCCCTCCCCGCTGATCGGCACCAAGTGGACCGTGGACTCCCTGGTGGCGGGTGAGACGGCCACCTCCCTGCCCGCCGGCACCGAAGGCAAGGCGCATCTGACCATCGCCGAGGACGGGACCGTCGGCGGCAGCCTCGGCTGCAACCGTTTCACCAGCACCGCGAAGGTCTCCGGGGACTCGATCACCCTCGGCCGCCTCGCCTCCACACGGAAGCTGTGTCCTGGCCCGGTGATGGGTCTGGAGCGCGAGCTGGTCCAGGTCCTGAAGCAGGGGACGGTGAAGTACGAGGTGAAGCACCGCGCCCTGACCCTCACCGCGTCCAACGGCAAGGGTCTGGCGGCGTACGCGGACATGCGCTGATCGGCCGGGATCGCGCCGGGCGGCAGATACAGGGACATACCCGTCACAACCCGGCGGCGACGGGGTGCCGGGAGGGGGCGAGGAGGGGGCGGGTGGTGCCCGGAATGTCAGAAAATGCCCTCCGCTGTCGGCGGGGCCGAATGTGAACTAGCGCACGCGGCGACAGGTGGCGCTCGCGACACCGGCCAGGTCGGCGTGGCGGCGCTCCACGCAGGTGACCACGCGGTCGGTGCGGGACCGCATGGACCGGGAGCCGGGCCGTGACCGGCCAGGTGCGTCAACGATCGTCCCGGCATGCGGACACCGGAATGGACAACTTGGCGATCTTCTCAAGCCGCCCCGACGGCGGTACAGGCACTGCCGATTCCCGCCTCCGGCGCTGCGTGGAGGCTGGTCGGCGAGCTCCCGGAATGGGGTTGCGAGGCATCCCCAATTCGGACCAGTGGTCGATCTCGCCTACACTCGGTGGCGTGCCACGTGGTGACGGACGACTCAACCACGACCTGCTCCCCGGTGAGAAGGGCCCTCAGGACGCTTGCGGCGTCTTCGGTGTCTGGGCTCCGGGTGAAGAGGTCGCGAAGCTCACTTACTTCGGGCTCTACGCCCTCCAACATCGAGGCCAGGAATCCGCGGGAATCGCGGTCAGCAACGGCTCTCAGATCCTCGTCTTCAAGGACATGGGCCTCGTGTCCCAGGTCTTCGACGAGACCTCTCTCGGCTCCCTGACCGGCCATATCGCGGTCGGTCACGCCCGCTACTCGACCACGGGCGCCTCCGTGTGGGAGAACGCGCAGCCGACCTTCCGGGCCACGGCCCACGGCTCGATCGCGCTCGGCCACAACGGAAACCTGGTCAACACGGCGCAGCTGGCCGAGATGGTCGCCGAGCTCCCCAAGGAGAACGGCCGGGCCACCCAGGTCGCCGCGACCAACGACACCGATCTGGTCACCGCTCTGCTCGCCGGACAGGTCGACGAGGACGGCAAGCCGCTGACGATCGAGGAGGCGGCCGCCAAGGTCCTTCCCGACGTCCGGGGCGCCTTCTCGCTCGTCTTCATGGACGAGGGCACCCTCTACGCGGCCCGTGACCCCCAGGGCATCCGCCCGCTGGTCCTCGGCCGTCTCGACCGAGGCTGGGTCGTCGCCTCGGAGAGCGCCGCTCTCGACATCTGCGGCGCGAGCTTCGTCCGCGAGATCGAGCCCGGCGAGCTCATCGCCATCGACGAGAACGGCATCCGCACCTCCCGCTTCGCAGAAGCGAAGCCCAAGGGCTGTGTCTTCGAGTACGTCTACCTGGCGCGTCCCGACACCGACATCGCCGGCCGGAACGTCTACCTCTCCCGGGTCGAAATGGGCCGGAAACTGGCCAAGGAAGCCCCGGTCGAGGCCGACCTCGTCATAGCGACGCCGGAGTCCGGTACGCCCGCCGCGATCGGCTACGCCGAGGCCAGCGGCATCCCGTACGGCTCCGGCCTGGTGAAGAACGCCTACGTCGGCCGCACCTTCATCCAGCCCTCGCAGACGATCCGCCAGCTGGGCATCCGCCTGAAGCTGAACCCGCTGAAGGAAGTCATCCGCGGCAAGCGGCTGGTCGTCGTGGACGACTCGATCGTCCGCGGCAACACCCAGCGCGCCCTGGTCAAGATGCTCCGCGAGGCCGGCGCCGCCGAGGTCCACATCCGGATCTCGTCCCCGCCGGTGAAGTGGCCCTGCTTCTTCGGCATCGACTTCGCCACCCGCGCCGAGCTCATCGCCAACGGCATGTCGATCGAGGAGATCGGCAAGTCGCTGGGCGCCGACTCCCTCGCGTACATCTCCATCGACGGCATGATCGAGGCGACCACCATCGCCAAGCCGAACCTCTGCCGCGCCTGCTTCGACGGCGAGTACCCGATGGAGCTGCCCGACCCCGAGCTGCTCGGCAAGCAGCTCCTGGAGACCGAGCTTGCGGGTGGCGCCGACGCCGCCGACGCGCTCCGTCGCCCGTAAATCCCCGCTCCAACGCAGTCACGACACGAAAGCTCTCAACCTCATGAGTGAGACCACCGGTGCCAGCTACGCAGCCGCGGGCGTCGACATCGATGCGGGTGACCGCGCTGTCGAGCTGATGAAGGAGTGGGTGAGGAAGACGCAGCGCCCGGAGGTTCTGGGCGGTCTGGG
>NZ_JABZEE010000111.1 GCF_013387495.1 Streptomyces sp. PKU-EA00015
CTGTCAACAACGCTCGTGCTCAATACATCTAGCCGGAGCACGTCGTCCCTGTAGGAGGCTCCAAGTCCGGCCGGTGCCGATCCGTGCGAGAGGCTGTTCCGCGCCGTCGGTGCCATGGGGCACGATGTCCCCATGGCACGCACGTACGACCACCCCGGCGAGCAGGCGGCGCAGGACCCCATCCGGCTGCTCGCGATCCGTGACACTCCGCTCTCCCTCGACGAGGTCTTCGCGGCCGTGGGCGACGACGCCGCGGGCGGCACCGCGCTGTTCGTCGGCACCGTGCGCAACCACGACGGCGGCGCCGACGTCGACACGCTGGGCTACTCCTGCCATCCGACGGCGGAGGCGGAGATGCGCCGCATCGCCGAGAAGGTGACCGCCGAGTACCCCGTGAGGGCGCTCGCCGCCGTCCACCGTGTGGGTGACCTGGCGGTCGGGGATCTCGCGGTGGTGGTCGCGGTTTCGTGCCCGCACCGGGGGGAGGCGTTCGAGGCGTGCCGGAAGCTGATCGACGATCTCAAGCACGAGGTGCCGATCTGGAAGCACCAGAAATTCTCGGACGGCACGGAGGAGTGGGTCGGAGCCTGCTGAGCGCCGGGCACAGGACTGGGGGTCCCCCCGCCGAAGGCAGGGGGAGGGTCGGGGCCTGCTGAGCGTCGGGCACAGGACTGGGGGTCCCCCCGCCGAAGGCAGGGGGAGGGTCGGGGCCTGCTGAGCGTCGGGCACAGGACTGGGGGTCCCCCCGCCGAAGGCAGGGGGAGGGTCGGGGCCTGCTGAGCGTCGGGCACAGGACTGGGGGTCCCCCCGCCGAAGGCAGGGGGAGAGTGGGAGCCTGCTGAGCGCCGGTGCCGTCTTCGCGGTGGTTCCCTGACGAGCCGTCAGTGCGTTTCCGCCCGTGAAACCCGGTCCGCGCTCATCCGCCCCGATTTGCGTAACCGCACCCCTGCCATGAGCGTTGATCTCGCAGATGGGACTAATCTGCTGATCACTCAGTTGCGTTCACTCATGGGGTAGGGAGGTCGCGATGGCAGTTCTGGCCTGGTTGCTGATTCCGCTTTTCGCTGCTGTCGGTGCGGCGATATGGGCCGGCTGGGCTCAGCGGAACCGCACGAGCGGGGACATCGCCGAGCTCGCCGGGTACGCGCGCTTCCGTGACGCGATGGAGAAGGCTGCCTCCGGTACGGATGTCGTCCGACAGTGATCCCGAGCGTACGCAGGTGCCGGGAGGCCCTCGTACGGAGCGGCCCCGGCCGTACTCGCACAGGCTCGTCCCGTACTGTCGTTCCATGCCACGCCGCACTGCGACGATGCTCGCCTCCACGCTCGTCTTCATCGCGCTGCTCTGCGCAGGCGTCTTCTTCAAGGTCCCGTACGCGGAGATGTCGCCCGGCCCGACGGTGAACACGCTGGGCTCCGCCGACGGCGAGCCGGTGCTCAAGATCTCCGGCCGCAAGACCTTCCCGGCGAACGGGCACCTCAACATGACGACCGTCAGGGTGACCGGGGCGGACTACGAGATGAGCCTCGTCGAGGCACTTTACGGCTGGCTGGCCCACGACAACGTGGTGGTGCCGCACGAAACCCTCTACCCCGGCGGGAAGACCGAGGAGCAGTCGACGCAGGAGAACGCCGAGGAGTTCAGCCAGTCCCAGGAGAGCGCCAAGGTGGCGGCTTTGCGGGAGCTGAAGATTCCGGTGACGTCGCGGGTGGTCGTCTCCACCGTCGTCAAGGGCTCCCCCTCGGAGGGCAGGCTGCACGCCGGCGACGTCATCCGCGCGGTGGACGGCGCCGAGATCAAGGAGCCCGGGGACGTCGCCGAGCAGGTCGTGAAGCACAAGCCGGGCGAGGACGTCGTCTTCACCGTCGTCCCGGCCAAGGCGGCCGCCGCTGCGGAGAAGGCGGGCAAGGAACCCCAGGGCACCCGGAAGGTCACGATCACCACGGTGAGGGCCCAGGACGACAACCGCGCGATCGTCGGCATCCAGGCCGGGACCGACCACACCTTCCCGTTCACCATCGACATCCACCTCGCCGATGTCGGCGGCCCGAGCGCCGGCCTGATGTTCGCCCTCGGCATCGTCGACAAGCTGACGGAGGGGGACCTCACCGGCGGAAGGTTCGTCGCGGGGACGGGCACGATCGACGACGAGGGCAAGGTCGGCCCGATCGGCGGAATCGACATGAAGCTCGTCGGCGCCCGCAAGGCCGGCGCCCAGTTCTTCATGACCCCCGCCGACAACTGCGCCTCCGCCGCCTCCGACACCCCGGACGGCCTGACGCTGGTCAAGGTCGACACGATCGCCGACGCGACGAAGTCCCTGGCGAAGATCCGCTCGGGAGACACCAAGGGCCTGCCGAGCTGCGCGAAGGGCTGAGCCCGGGCAGACGGGGCCGCCGGCCGCAGTACGGCGGAGCGGGACACACGGCGCGAGGGCGCCGCCGACGCGCACAGCGATCCGCGCGTCAGCGGCGCCCTCGCCGCGTCCGAGCCCTTCGGCTCGGTCAGTCCTCGAACGTCGCCGACAGCGCCTCGGCGAGGCCCGGCACCAGGCCGCCGCCCGTGAGCACCTCGTTCGGCGAGTCCTTCTCGCGCAGACGCAGGGCCGACTCCCGGGCCCCGTCACGGAGCACGGCCACCGTCATCCGGACCTCCTGGCGGTCCGGGTGCGAGGCGACCCACTTGGTCAGGGCCGCCTCGTCGAGGCCGTCCGGAACGGAGGCCTCGGCGGACGGCGGCAGCATCAGGCGCTCCACCGTCAGCGCGCAGCCCGCGACCGCGTCGGGCCAGGCGATCGTGCCGAGGAACTCGTCGAGCGGGGTGCCGGCCGGGATCTCGTCCTGCTCGATGGGGGTGAGCGGGGCTGCCGAGTCGCCCTCGTCGAGGCCGAGCTGGGCGGCGAGACCCGGCTCCTGGGAACGCAGCTGAGCGGTGTCGACGAGGGCGAACAGCCGGGCCGGCTGGTCCCAGCCGAGCGTGGCGGCGTACTCGTCGATCTCGAGCACGGCCCGGGTGAGCGGGCTCGCGGCGATCGGGCCCGAAGGGGGCTGGTTGTCGGGGGCGGGGGAAGAAGCGTTGGACATGGTCAATATCCTGCCTCCTTCCTGCCCCGCGGCGGGAACTAGGTAAAGCCTCAGTAAGTTGCATCAGTGGGGCTCTACGATCGCGGGGCCCGAATCACACGACCGCGAACTTCGAGGTGCGCACGTTGGCTTTCCAGATGCCGGACCGCGGCGGAGGCCCGACCGGGCCACGGATGAGAGTGGGCCGGCCGTCCCGGCGTGTCCGCACCCTGCTCATGACCATGGGCGTCCTGGCCGTTCTGGCCATGGTGTTCGTCATGTTCTCCGGGTTCTGGACCGACTGGCTCTGGTACCGCTCCGTCAGGTACTCCTCCGTCTTCACGACCACTCTGTGGACCAAGATCGGACTGTTCGCCGTCTTCGGCCTGCTCATGGCAGCGGCCGTCGGCGTGAACATCTGGCTGGCCCACCGGCTGCGGCCGCCGCTCAGCGCGATGTCGCTGGAGCAGCAGAGCCTCGACCGGTACCGCATGGGTATCGCCCCCTACAAGAAGTGGGTGCTCCTCGCGATCACCGCTCTTGTCGGGCTGATCGCAGGCGCCTCCGCCACCAGCCAGTGGCGGACGTGGCTGATGTGGGTGAACGGCGTGCCCTTCGGCCAGAAGGACCCGCAGTTCAAGATGGACGTGGCGTTCTACGCGTTCGACCTGCCGTGGTACCGCTTCCTGCTCGGCTTCGGTTTCGCGGCCGTCGTGCTGTCCCTGATCGCCGCCGCCCTGACCCACTACCTGTACGGCGGGCTGCGGATCACCAGCCCGGGCGCGCGGGCGACGGGCGCCGCCACCGGCCACCTGTCGGTGCTGCTGGGACTGTTCGTGGCGCTCAAGGCCGTGGCGTACTGGCTCGACCGGTACGGGCTCGCGGTGAAGTCCAGCGACTTCAAGGCCACGAGCAACTGGACCGGACTGCGCTACGTCGACGCCAACGCGTATCTGCCGGCCAAGACGATCCTGTTCTGCATCGCGGTGATCTGCGCCGTGCTGTTCTTCGCCACGCTGTGGCGCCGGACCTGGCAGCTGCCGGTGATCGGCTTCGGGCTCATGGTGCTCTCCGCGATCCTGATCGGCGGGCTCTACCCGGCGATCGTGCAGAAGTTCCAGGTCCAGCCGAACGAGCAGGCCAAGGAAGCCGAGTACATCCGCAAGAACATCGAGGCGACGCGCAAGGCGTACGGCATCGACGGTGTGAAGCCGACGGACTACTCGGGCCGCGGACAGATCAAGGACGCGGGGAAGCAGCGCGAGGACGCCGACTCGGCGGCCAGCTACCGGATAAACGACCCCAACATCGTCTCGCCGACGTTCCAGCAGCTGGAGCAGGGGCGGAAGTACTACCAGTTCCCCTCCACGCTGGACATCGACCGGTACAAGGGCCAGGACACGGTCATCGGTCTGCGTGAGATCAACCTGCAGGGCGTCGACAAGCGCAACTGGATCAACGACCACTTCACGTACACCCACGGCTTCGGCGCCGTCGCCGCCAAGGGCACGGACACGGCCAAGGGCACCGGAGGGGCCCCGGAGTTCACCGAGTCCGGCCTCCCCTCCAAGGGCAGCCTCGGCGACTACGAGCAGCGGATCTACTACGGCGAGAAGACCACCCAGTACTCGATCGTGGGCGGGCCCCAGAAGGAGCTCGACTACGAGAAGGACGGCGGCGGCCAGGTCACCACGAGCTACGCGGGCAAGGGCGGCATCGACCTCTCCAGCGCTCTCAACCGCGCCGCGTACTCCGTCGCGTTCAGCGAGCCGCAGATCCTGTACTCGGGTGCGATCGGCGACGGTTCGAAGATCCTCTACAACCGCACGCCCAAGGAGCGCGTCGAAGCGGTCGCCCCGTGGCTGACCATCGACGGCGACGCCTACCCGGCGGTCGTGGGCAAGCGGATCCAGTGGGTCGTCGACGCCTACACCACGACCAACGGCTATCCGTACGCGTCCCGTACGACGCTCGGGGAGACCACCTCCGACTCGCTGACCGACCGGCAGCGCGCGGTGGTCGCCCAGCAGAACCAGGTCAACTACATCCGGAACTCGGTGAAGGCCACGGTCGACGCCTACGACGGCACCGTGACCCTCTACGAGTGGGACCAGAACGACCCGGTCCTCAAGACGTGGAAGAAGGCGTTCCCCGGCACGGTCAAGCCGAAGGCCGAGATCCCGGACGAGCTGAAGGCCCATCTGCGGTACCCGCAGGACATGTTCAAGGTCCAGCGTGAGCTGCTGTCGCTCTACCACGTCACCGAGCCCGCTCCGTTCTACAACGCGAGTGACGCCTGGCAGGTGCCGAACGACCCCACCAAGGCCGACAGCAACGCGGTCCCGCCGTACTACCTGTCCCTCAAGCTGCCGGGGCAGGAGCAGCGGCAGTTCGCGCTGACGACGACCTTCACCCCCAGTGGACGGCCCAACCTGAGGGCGTTCATGGCGGTCGACGCCGACGCCATGAGCCGCGACTACGGCAAGATCAGACTGATGCGCGTGACGGACGACAAGGTCGACGGCCCCGAGCAGGTGCAGAGCCGGCTCAACAGGCACGACCCCATCGCCACCTTCGTCCGCGACCTCAAGGGCGCCGACTCGACCATCAAGTACGGCAACTTGCTGACCGTTCCTCTGGACAGCGGCTTCCTGTACGTCGAGCCGATCTACGCCCAGGGCCGCGGCTCGGAGTTCCCGCTGCTGAGCAAGGTGGCCGTGGTGTACGGCCAGCGGATCGGCTTCGCCGACGATCTCGGCGGCGCGCTCTCGCAGGTGTTCGGCGAGGGTGCACCGGACGACGGGACCACCACCCCGCCGACCGAGCCCGAGGAGCCGCCGACGCAGCCCACCGAGCCGCCCGCCACGGGCGACGCGGCGCTCAAGGACGCCATCGAGGACGCGCAGAAGGCGTACTCGGACGGCGAGGCGGCGATGAAGCGGGGCGACTGGACGGCCTATGGCAGGGCGCAGGACGCGCTCCAGGAGGCGCTCCAGCGGGCCGCTGACGCCGAGGCCCGGCTGAAGGAGCCCGACCAGGGCGGATGACGGGTTCCGCCCCGCGTCGTGATACCTTTACGGCACAACGACGCGGGGTGGAGCAGCTCGGTAGC
>NZ_JABZEE010000112.1 GCF_013387495.1 Streptomyces sp. PKU-EA00015
AAGCCGCCCGCCACCACGATCTTCGCGCTGGTGGTTGAGCGGGCTGCACCGCCGCTAGAGCTTGCGAAGTCCACTGAGCACCCTTTCGAGCAGTGTCACGTCTGGCTGGCCGCCGGCGGCCGCGTCGCCGCCGGGCTGGTGGATGGCGACAAGTCCGGCCTCGGCCAGGTCGGCGACGAGGATCCGGGCAACGCCGAGGGGGATGGAGAGAAGTGCCGAGATCTCGGCAACCGACTTGATCTCGAAGCACAGCCGGCAGATCCGCTGGTGCTCGGGCAACTGCCCTTGCAGCCGGGCCGGATCGGCCGTGGTGCTGACCAGCGCCTCGATGGCGAGCTGGTAGCGCGGGCGGGTCCGTCCGCCGGTCATCGCGTACGGCCGGACCAGGGGGTTGTGCTTGGCCGGCCCGGCAGCCGGGCCGGCCCCCGAGGCCGTCCGGGGCTCGGGGGACCGTCGCGGCGCCACCGGCTGGATACGGGGCTGCTGCTGTCCGTACGACGGGTCGTACGAGGTGTCGTAAGAGCGGTCGTACGACGGGTCGTAGGCCGACGGCGGCTGCGGCTGCTGGTACGGCTGGGGGCCGTCCTGTCTGCTCGGTGTCGAAGGAAAGTTGAAGCGGTTGTGAGTGTGCTCACCCTGGGACTGTTGAGCACCGTCAAATGGGTGTCCGCCTGGGGGTGTTGCCACGTTTCCTCCTCCGACTGCCGGTCGCCGGTCCCTGTCCCTGTGGAGCCGCGCCACCGCACCTTATGGTGCGGTGGCGGGAAATGCACTGTCCGTTTCTCAGTTGAGAAGACTTCCCTGGAGCTCTGCACGCAGGTCGGGGGTGAGGACGCTGCCCGCACGGTCGACCAGGAGGGCCATCTCGTAGCCCACCAGGCCGATGTCGGCCTCCGGGTGGGCGAGGACGGCCAGCGAGGACCCGTCGGAGATGGACATGATGAAGAGGAAGCCGCGCTCCATCTCCACGACCGTCTGGTTGACGGCACCGCCTTCGAAGATCCGGGACGCTCCCGCGGTCAGCGAGGTCAGCCCGGAGGCGACCGCCGCCAGCTGATCGGCACGATCACGCGGGAAACCCTCGGACATCGCCAGCAGGAGTCCGTCGGCGGAGACCACCACGGTGTGGGACACCCCAGGGGTGTTGTCCACGAAGTTGGTGATCAACCAGTTCAGATTCTGCGCCGCCTGGCTCATCGGGCTCACACTAACGC
>NZ_JABZEE010000113.1 GCF_013387495.1 Streptomyces sp. PKU-EA00015
ATTCTGCGCCGCCTGGCTCATCGGGCTCACACTAACGCTCCTGGTTGTAGGTACTACCCGGGCCACTGGGTCGATCGTAAGTGGCCGGTCCGTTCGTGTCCGTTCCCGCGTTGCGTCCCTGCTGGACACCGCGCCGCAGGTTGCTCAACCTGCCGCGCACGTCCTCAGGAGCGCGGGAGACCTGTGGGCCGCCCTGCGGGGTCTGCTCCGCGGTGCCCTCGATCAGGTTCGCCTTGGGCACCCGCCGGGGGAGACCGGACGAGGTGACTCCGCCCGCCTTCGGCTCGCGGAGCTTCTCCGCCCGCTGCCAGCGCTCGTCGTTCGTCGAACGCCACTCGTCGGAGGAGGACCCGCCGCCGGTGCCGTTCTCCCCGGCCTGCCCGCTCCGGGGAGCCTGCGGGGCCTGCTCGGCCGGCTGCTGCCACTGCCGCTGGGCCTCCTGCTGAGGCTGTGACGGCTGACCGCTGCCGCGCCGGGGGAGACCGGACGCGGTCATCTCATGACCGCTGCTCGGAGAGGGTCCCGGACGCTCGAAGCCTACGCGCTCCGAGCCGTTCGCGGGAGCGCTGGGGGCAGATTCCGATTCCGCGCGGAAATCCGGCTCGTAGCCAGCCTGGTAGCTGTCCTGATCCGACCACTCTGCCTGGTGGGACTGGGTCTCGTAGGTGCCGTCGTACTGCTGCCGGGAACCCTGCGAAGCCTGGTAGTCAGCTTCCGCATATGCGTCCTGCAGGTGCTCCTGCGGGGCCTGGTGCTCGGGGTAGCCGCCAGCCGTTCCCTGGTGGTCGGCGTAGCCCTGCTCGCCGTAGCCCTGCTCGCCGTAGCCCTGGTCGCCGTAGCCCTGCTCGTCGTACGACTGCTCCCCGTACGGCTGCTGATCGTAGCCCTGCTGCTCCTGTGCGTAGCCCTGGGCGGAGAACTCCTGGCCGTACTCGGAGCCGTACTCCTGCTGCCGCTCCTGCGCGTAGGGGGCCGTCTCGTCGCGGAACAGCGGGCGGTCACCGCCCTGTGCCTGCGCCTCCAGCGCCGCACGGCGCTCCTCGCGCATGAGCGAGCGGCCCACGGGGTCGAGCTGCGCCTTGTCGCCGGTCTGCTCGTAGCGGGAGTCGTCGAAGCCGAGCTCCGCCGCGGTCCGCATCGGGGCGGTTTCGTAGGACTGCTGCTCCGGGATGATCTGCGAGACGGTGAAGTCGTCCTGCGGCAGTGCCTCGCCGCCGCCACCGTGCGTGATGGCGTCGGGAAGCATGACCAGCGAGGTGGTGCCGGCCTGCTCGCCCGAGGGACGCAGCTGGACGCGGATGCCGTGCCGGTCGGCGAGGCGCCCGACCACGAACAGGCCCATGCGCTGCGAGACGGCGGCGTCCACGGTCGGCGGGTTGGCCAGCTTGTGGTTGATGTCCGCGAAGTCCTCGGCGGTCAGGCCGATGCCCTTGTCGTGGATCTCGATCATCACGCGGCCGTCGGGGAGACGGGTCGCGGTGACGCGGACCTTGGTCTGCGGGGAGGAGAACGTGGTGGCGTTCTCCAGCAGCTCGGCCAGCAGGTGCACGAGGTCGGTCACGGCCTGGCCGTGGATCTCCGTCTCCGGGACACCGCTGAGCTCGATGCGCTCGTAGGACTCCACCTCCGAGGACGCGGCGCGCAGCACGTCGACCAGCGGCACAGGCTGGTTCCAGCGGCGGCCGGGCTCCTCGCCGGCGAGGACGAGGAGGTTCTCGCCGTTGCGGCGCATACGGGTCGCCAGGTGGTCCAGCTTGAAGAGGTTCTCCAGCTGGTCCGGGTCGGCCTCGTTGTTCTCCAGGTCGGTGATCAGCGTCAGCTGGCCCTCGATCAGGGACTGGTTGCGGCGCGAGAGGTTCGTGAAGATCGCGTTGACGTTGCCGCGGAGCATGGCCTGCTCGGCGGCGAGCCGGACGGCCTCGCGGTGGACCTGGTCGAAGGCACGGGCGACCTCGCCGATCTCGTCCTGGGAGTCGATCGGGATGGGCTGGACGCGGGTGTCGACGCGGCCGGGCTCGGTGCGCGAGAGCTGGTCGACGAGCATCGGCAGCCGCTGCTCGGCGATGCCGAAGGCGGCGGTGCGCAGCTGGCGCATCGAGCGGCTCATCTGGCGGGCCATGAGGCCGGCCAGGATGAAGGCGGCCAGCAGGGCGATGACGACGATGGCGCCGTTGGTGATCGCGTCGTTGCGGGCGTCGTCGGAGATCTCGGAGGCCTCGGTCACGGCGCGGTCGACGAGGTCCTGCTCGATCTCGGTGTAGCCGTCGAACTTGGCGGTGGCCGCGCCCATCCAGGTCTCGGGCGTGACGTCCTTGGCCTTGAGCTGCTTCGGGGTCAGGCCCGAGCCGATCGCACCGGCCATGCCGGTGAAGAACGAGCCGTCGGGGCCCTTCGGCGGGTTGAGGCCCGCGGCCTGCAGCCGCTTCGCGCCGTCCGCAGCCTTGCCGACCATGATCTGCTTGAGCTTGGCGGTGTCGGCCTCGGTGCCGCCGGAGACGTACTCGCCGATGGCGATCTGCTCGAGGTAGTTGTATGAGTTGAACGCGACGGTCTGCCTGGCGAAGACGGTCTCGTCCTGGCTGGGCCGGATCAGCAGGTGCATGCCGATCGAGCGCTGCAGCGACGCGGCGGCCTTGGCGAGCTGGACCGCGTAGACGGTACGGCCGTAGCTGGTGACGTTGCCGGTGCCGAGGCCGAGCTCGTTGGAGAACTCCATGAGCACGTGCTGGACCTTGACGTAACCCTCTTCGGTCTGCACCGGGTCGAGCGCCTTGGAGTAGGCGGCCTGGCGCAGCTTGTCGAGGTTCGGCTCCTCCTTGTCGAAGAGCTCGAGACGGCGCTCCAGACCCTGCCCGTCGGGCATGTCCTCGACGGCCTCGCGGAACTTGGCCGCGGCGGCGTCGGTGGTCTCGTACGCCTCGGTGACGGCGGGGCTCTTGCGGTCGGCCTCGCTGGTGGCCAGCAGCAGCGTGGAGGCGGTGAGGTCGCGCTCGTTGAGCAGGGCCTGGCCGTACTCCGAGGCGGCGCGCACGATCAGCGCCGTCTTCTCGGCGTCCTGCGCCTCGCTCCAGGTGTCTATGGACTGCTTCACCTGGAAACTGCCCATGACCAGTCCGACGAGGACGGGTATGAGGAGGATCGCGTTCAGGCGGGTGGGCACCCGCCAGTTGCGCGGAGACAGCTTGCTGGAGCTGCCGGCGGCCGGGGACGCGCTCGAACCACCCGACGTGTCCGCAGGCGTCACCGCTGTGCGCGGCGGCGGGGTGAAGTTGCCCCGCGCCTGCTGCTCTGCGGAGCTCGTCTTGCTTCGCCTCACTCGACCAACAACCTCTCGGCGTCGGCACCTACGCTGTGCCGTGGTTCGTTCATAGCCGTACTACTCGGCAGTTCGACGAATTCCAGCACGCCGAGCCGTCCCATTCCAAACACCTGGAATCTGAGATTCCGAGTGGTCCAACCCCCAGATAAAACGGGCATAAAGAACGAGCCCCGTCAAAAGGCGAGGCTCATGTGAGCACAGTGACACCAAACGTGTGCAAGGGGTGGCAGCTCGGCCCCAATTCTCTGTCGAAACGTTATGAACGACGGGGCGGGCCGTGTCAAACGACACAGCCCGCTACCCGACAACTACGACAACTGCCGTATGGCGTCGTCTACTTGAGCCGTGCCATGAGGGCGTGTTCGACGAGG
>NZ_JABZEE010000114.1 GCF_013387495.1 Streptomyces sp. PKU-EA00015
GCTGAAATCTCCGCCGTCGAACGTGACGTCGGTGAAGTCGAAGGCGTGGCCTTGCCACGTGTGGTGATGCTTGAAGGGCAGGCGGAGGTGGTCGCGGATGAGTCGGATGACGGTGTGCCGGACTTCCCGCAGGGACAGGTAGGCGTGGCGGGCTTCCGCGTCGTCCGCCGGCAGGTCGGCTTCGGCGGTGTAGGGCAGCCGGAGGTACGCGCACAGGACGTCGATGCAGGTCTGGCGCAGTTCGCGGGTGGGGGCGTCGTCGGCGAGTCCGGCCAGGGCGTGTACGCCGCCGAGGCGGACGGCGGCGGATTCGTCGCCGAGCTGGGAGACGGCGGTGGTGAAGCGTTCGGTGTGCAGGCGGGTGGCGTCGCGCAGGGCGCCGTCCTCGTCGACGCGCTGGCGGCGGTAGGCCATGACCAGGGCGACCAGGGCGCCTGCGCCGGCTACTACCCCGAAGGAGAGCTTGACCAGGTCGAACAGCGTTTTGGAGTCGATGCGGCGTTCGGGCTTCAGTCCGCGGGCACCGAGCACGTCCCATCCGGCGTAGAACACCGAGGCCGCCACCAGGATCGCAGTAGTGAAGGCCAGGACCAGGACGATACCGACAGGCCACAGGCGCAGACCGCGCCGTTCAGCCTGGCGCCGGGGCAGACGTGATCTCATGACCGACAAGAGAGGCTAAGGCGCACGACCGGTTGCAGCCAATCTCACTGCCTCGGCACCTACTTGCCTCATGTGCCTAGTCGCCGGTTAGCCGCATGGCCTGTACCAGCGGGCAACGAAGTGCAGGAAACCTCGCGGGGTACGCCGACCGGTGTCGAAAACCGAGTGACGCGCATCTGCCTTTCTGTTTGGCCCGGTGGGGGGTGGCGGTAGCGGGCCACAGGCCGGGCGGAGACGCCCTGGCGGGCCTGGCGGCCCTCCAGGGTGGTCTGGCGGGCGCCTTCGGCGCGTTCACCGCCAGACCATCCCGCGCGAGCGCGGGACGCCAGGCCGGGCGCCTTCGGCGCGTTCACCGGCCTGGTGGCTGGTCCTGCGCAGCAAGCTGCGCGCACCGGACCAGCCATCTCCGCCCTCTCTGTGGCCCGCTACCGCCACCCCCCACCGCCGTCCCTCGACAGCGGATCGACCCCCGAAAACCCTGTATGAGCTGGGATTTTGCGTAGAGGAATGAGCTGGAATGCTGTAAAGTTAGTGATGTCGGAAAGGGCGGCACACCCCGACCGGCAACCAACATCGAGGGAAGGAAACTCAATGACCCGTCAGTTGCTTCCGGCGGCTCTGGAGAATCAGCGCAGGGGCGTTCCCGTGGTGGATTCGCTCCCGGCGAAGGGGTTCCCCGGGTATGTGAACGGCGTTCAGCGCATGGCCACCGTCCACGACGTCTACGGGTGGACCAACGTCCACGCCCACATCAACATGTCGCCCGATGAGGCGTACGCCCTCACCGACAAGAGGTCGCCGCACGCCCTGTACGAGCTGATGCTCATGTCCGCCGGGGTCACGCCCCGTCCGGGGCTGCACGACCATTCGCCGGAGTTCGGCAAGGCGCTGGGAGTCATCGCGGCCCGGTTCGCGGAGCACTGCCGCGCCTACGAGTTGAGCCCGGTCGTCTCGTGGAGCTACGACCCGCACACCGTTGACCGCGAGTCCATCCAGGGCGAGAAGCGGTTCCATGCCCACCTTGTCGGGCGCACGCAGGCGGAACGCGCGGCCGTCGCGGCGCGGTCCGTGCGGGCGGGGCAGCTCTCTACTGTCCGCTCGCGCCGCATCGTCGAGGAGGCATCTGTATTGGGCGCGCTGATTGGCGCGGACGTCGTGGACGGTGACGCCCTGCGGGTGCTGGAGCCCATACCGGCGCTCTCCACCCCCACGGCCACGGCCACGGCTCAGTTCCTGTTGCCGCTGGGGTGGGAGAGCCTGACCAGCCCCGATCTGCCCGCCGATCTGGCCTACGTCCACCGCAAGTTGCGGAAGATGTACGACGAGATCCTGCGTGTCTGCACCACCGGCACGGCGGGCATGTGGCGGCGGCCCGTAGTCCGGGAGTTCGACCCGCAGGACATTGACGTACCGCTGCGGGCGGCGACCCGGGCGGCGCTCGCGCACTACCTCCGGGGTCTGCGCCCTGAGCTTCTGTCCGAGCCCGTGGGGCGGTCGCGGAAGGCGTACGTCTACCCGCTGGCCGATCTGGCCTACGCGGTGACGATCGCCGAGCAGGACGGGCAGGTGTTCCTGCACCTGCGTACCAACGTGTTCTCCGACCTGGGAGGCGCAGGAATCAGCATCATGGACGGAGTGATCGTCAAGACGAAGAAGGGGGTGGGCGACATGAGCCCCGCCGAGATCGCCGGGCGGGCGGCGTTCCAGGGCGACTTCCTGCGGATGCTGCACCGTCACCCGCAGGCGGCGCGGGCGCTGTTCCCCCGCCTGTAGAACCCCAGGGCCGGACCCGGTGACCGGGTCCGGCCCCCGTCCCCCACTGTCCCGGCCCGCCACCAGGCGGGCCGGGACGCGGCGTAAAGGACAGCCGCAAGCGGCTGGGGCCCGCCCCCTAGAGCGCCCTTCGGGCGCGGGGCGGACTAGCGGAAACGCCGCCCCCTAAGTGGCCTTCGGCCACGGGCGGCTTTTTCTGCCCTGCGGGCAGGCGCTGCGCGCCGGGCCCCTTCAAGCGCCCTTCGGGCGCGGGCCCGCCCCTGCGGGGCCAAGGAGCCGCCTTCGGCGGCGCCGGTACTTCCGTGCCCGATGCCGCCGCCCCCAAGGGTGATCCTAGATGCTGTAAAGTTTC
This sequence comes from Streptomyces sp. PKU-EA00015, assembly GCF_013387495.1. Taxonomy (GTDB): domain Bacteria; phylum Actinomycetota; class Actinomycetes; order Streptomycetales; family Streptomycetaceae; genus Streptomyces. The sequence continues at coordinate 2,789 of NZ_JABZEE010000114.1, forward strand.
GCATGTCGACTACCTCTGAGGAGAAGGCGCACATGCCAAGGATCGCCCTGTTCGGAGCGCCGGCCACGGGAAAGACCACCCTGGCCCGGTGGCTCTCCACAGAGCTGGACCAGCCCCACACCGACCTTGACGACCTGCTGTTCACCCCGGACGGGCCATTGCCGCTGGAGGAGTTCCGGCGGCAGGCGGGAGAGATCACCCGCACCGACGGATGGATCGTCGAAGGCAACTTCTCCAAGCTCGCCGACGTCGTATGGCACCGGGCCGACACGCTGGTCTGGCTCGACTTCCCGCTACCCCTGATCTTGTACCGGATCGTCCGCCGCAGTCTGCGCCAGCTCTCAGGACGAGAGGACAGCGCACAGGCCAGGCGCCTGACCTGGTCCAAGGCGTTCTTCGCCCACCGATCCCTGCTCCGCACCGCCATCCGCAAATACCGGGCGAACCGCCCCCGCTACGTCCGCCAGGTCGCCGAGACCGCCGAGCTGGGCGTTCAGGTGGTCAGGCTCCGCGGCCCGCGAGATGTCCGCCGCTGGAAGGAGCAGACAGCGAAGGGGCCGGCGGAGAGCCACTTGCGAGAAGCGGCCCGGCACACCACCGGCCCCTAACCAACATCCAGGCCGACGTCACCGCCGACCGAGGAAGCCCCACCAGCGTAGCCCGCCCCGCCGGAACACCCGAAAGAAGCCTTCCCCCGTGATCCCTCGCAGCCGCCCCGTGATCAACGAATCCGACATCGCTCAACAGGCCGGCGTGCCCATCGCCACCTGGCGCCGCCGCGATGCCCCCGCCTTCCGTCAGCGTGTGCCGGCCCTCTTCCCCAACAGCCGCATCCTGATCTACGACCTTGCCCAGGCCCGTGCCTACCTCGCGGGCAGACCCACCCCCGCTCTGCCCACTGGAGAACATCCCGACGACCTTCTCAACGACGAGGAAGCCGCCGCCCTGCTCGGCGTCGCAGCGAGCACCGTCCGCGCCTACGCGACCCAGGGCTACCTCCCGGCGGGCACCACCGTCTACAGCCTCCGCGTCTGGCCACGCCATGAAATCGAGCACCGTCGCGACAACCCGCTTGGGCAAGGAAAAGGCGGCGGCCGCCGCGCCGGCGAACCCCAGGGGCCCCGCAAAGCCCACGCCTACGAAGGTGATCCCCGCCTGCACACCGCCGCCGCCGCACTCAAGACCGCCGAGGGCACCCCCCGCACCCACCTCGCGGCAACTCTCGCTGACCAGCACGGCGGATCCACCCGCACATGGGAACGGCTCCTCGCCCAGGCCGACCGGACGACCGGAACGGACCCGGACGCTCGCCACAGTCCCCCGTCCCACTGATCACGACGCCGAGCCCCACGGGCATACAGCGGGCCCCGGATCGATCACGGCTGGCGAACCTCATGCACGGGTTCGCCGTGGCTGGCTGCGGGCTGTGTGTGGTGCGCGGTGGGTCCGTAATTCTCCGTGGCCTGCGCCGTTGGCGGCCGCCGGCTCGGTGGGGTGGGGAAAGACGGCTGGCGGCGGGGGGAGGGGTGCCGGGTTGATCTTCGGTCGCCGTCCGCCCGGGCGGTGGTGGGCGCGGACCGTGCCCCCGCCGTCGCGGATGACCGCGCGTGAGGCGACCGCGCCCATAGGCGGTGGCCGAGGGGGAGCAGCTGCTGCCGCGATGTGGCCGGGGCCGCCATGGTCGCTCCGCGTCGGCGCGCGCATCGTCGTGGCCCGGCAGCATGTCGAGGGGTGGTCGCACCAGGTCCGTGCACACCCACCGCCCAACCACCGTCGCGGGTGCCCGTGGACGCTGCCAGCCGTCGAGGACGAGCAGCACCAGGACCACGACGAGCACCAGGACCAGCGGCACCGGCACGGCCGCCGCAGGCCCGCGCCGAGTCGCCGCCGACGAGGCCGACACCCGGTTTAGCTTGCACAAGCCAAGTCGCTGGAAAGTCGCCGAAATGTGGCTCTGACCTGCGGTTTTGTGGGCATGTCGAGTTGCCTGTGGTGCTTTATTGCTGTAATCTTTTGCTTGTCGGAACGGGGAACGGCACCCCACCCCGGCACC
>NZ_JABZEE010000115.1 GCF_013387495.1 Streptomyces sp. PKU-EA00015
CGGCACGTTCCTGGTGCAGCACTGGCTGGGAGCCGAAGGGATGCCGCGCCGCTATCCGGACTACCTTTCCTCGGACGGCTTCACCGCGCTGAACACCGTGTCGACGATCAGCTCGTTCCTGCTCGGCCTGTCGATGCTGCCCTTCATGTACAACGTCTGGAAGACGGCGAAGTACGGCAAGCAGGTCCTGGTGGACGACCCCTGGGGCTTCGGCCGTTCGCTGGAGTGGGCCACCTCCTGCCCGCCGCCGCGGCACAACTTCCTCACGCTGCCGCGCATCCGCAGCGAATCTCCCGCCTTCGACCTGCACCATCCTGGAATCTCTCAGGTGGATCACCTGGAGAGCGCAGGCCGCCGGGACGTCGTCGAACCCGGACGAGGAGCCGCACCGCCGCTCGGTGGAAACAAGGGCGACAAGTGACCCGGCCCGCGCAGAACCCGGACAAGGAGGCGGCCGCGGGTATCGCGGAGCTCGAGGGCTATTTGCTGGCGCAGAGCCATCTGCACGAAGCCCGCGTCGAGGCGGAGGTGTTCGCCGACCGGATGCCGTGGCTCACCACCGGCCAGCGCGAGGAAGTAGTCCGCCTCTACACCGAGAACCGGATCGCCCTGTCCCGCCGCGTTCTGGCAGCCCTTGTGACACGGGCCGGCGAACTGCGCCAGGAGTACACAGAACGATACGAGTGCCTCAAGCAGCGGGTGCTGTGCGGCAGCCTCGCGGCGCTTCTGGGCGTCGCGGTGCTGTGCCTGTTCACCTACTGCATCGTTCTGCAGTCATGACTCCGACTTCCTCGGGCAGGTCCGGGATCCGGTACGCTCCGCCCCCCGCACAGATGGACGGTCGTGGCCGCGGGAAGGCGCTCGTCCCCGCCCCGACCGGGTCCCGATGACGCCCCGGTCGGCCGATGAGTGGCCGGCCGGGGCATCGGGCTCAGGCGAGGTCGAACCGGTCGAGGTTCATCACCTTGTCCCACGCTGCCACGAAGTCACGCACGAACTTCTCTCCGGCGTCCCGGCATGCGTAGACCTCCGCGACGGCTCGGAGCTGGGAGTTCGATCCGAAGACGAGGTCGACTGCGGTGGCGGTCCACTTGACCTCGCCCGTGGCGCGTTCCCGGCCTTCGAACACGTTCTCGGACGAGGTCGACGCCTTCCATTCCGTGCTCATGTCGAGCAGGTTGACGAAGAAGTCGTTCGTCAACGTCTCCGGCCGGTGCGTGAAGACGCCGTGGGGGGATCGCTGGAAGCCGGCGTTCAGCGCCCGCATGCCGCCGATCAGGACCGTCATCTCGGGAGCGGTCAGGGTCAACAGGTTGGCGCGGTCCAGGAGGAGAGTCTCCGGCGACAGCTTCTCTCCCGCCCGGAGGTAGTTGCGGAACCCGTCTGCCCTCGGCTCGAGCACGGCGAACGACTCCACGTCGGTCTGCTCCTGCGAGGCGTCCGTACGCCCCGGTGCGAACGGGACGGTGATGTCGTGCCCGGCGTTCTTCGCGGCTCGCTCGACGGCCGCGCACCCGCCCAGGACGATCAGGTCGGCGAGGGAAACCTTCCTTCCGCCGGCCTGTGAGGCGTTGAAGTCCTGCTGGATCCGCTCGAGTGTCCGCACCACCTCGGCCACCTCGGGCAGGTCGTTGACCTCCCAGTCCTTTTGCGGTGCGAGGCGAATCCGTGCCCCGTTGGCACCGCCACGCTTGTCGGTGCCGCGGAAGCTCGCCGCCGACGCCCAGGCGGTGGTGACCAGCTGGGGGATGGACAGTCCCGAGGCGAGGATCCTGTCCTTGAGGGCAGCGATGTCCTCGTCCGCGACCAGCTCGTGATCGACCGCGGGGACGGGGTCCTGCCACAGCTGCGGCTCGGCGATCCACGGGCCGAGGTAACGCGAGAGGGGTCCCATGTCGCGGTGCAACAGCTTGTACCACGCCTTGGCGAACGCTTCCGCAAGCTTCTCCGGGTTCTCGTGGAAGCTCTTCGTGATCGGCCCATAGATCGGATCCAGCTTCAGCGAGAGGTCCGTCGTCAGCATCATGGGAGCGTGCCTCTTCGACGGATCATGCGCATCGGGCACGGTGCCCTGGGCCGACGGATCCGTGGGAGTCCACTGCTTCGCGCCTGCGGGGCTCGTCGTCAGCTCCCAGTCGTACCTGTACAGAATGTCCAGGTACCCGTTGTCCCACCTCGTCGGCTCGGTGGTCCATGCGCCCTCGAGCCCGCTGGTGAGCGCGTCGGCGCCCTTGCCGGTGCCGTAGGTGTTCCGCCAGCCGATGCCCTGCTGCTCGACGGGGCAGGCCTCGGGTTCCGGACCGATGTACCCCGGATCGACCGCACCATGGCACTTGCCGAACGTGTGGCCGCCGACGATGAGCGCGACCGTCTCCTCGTCGTTCATCGCCATACGCCCGAAGGTCTCGCGAATGTCCCGGGCGGCAGCGATCGGATCCGGGTTGCCGTTGGGCCCCTCCGGATTGACGTAGATCAGTCCCATCTGCACAGCTCCGAAAGGACCGGTGAGTTCCCTGTCGCCGCTGTAGCGCTCATCTCCGAGCCATGTGTCCTCGGGCCCCCAGAAGATCTCCTCGGGTTCCCAGATGTCCTCTCGCCCGAAGCCGAACCCGAACGTCTTGAATCCCATCGATTCCATGGCGCAGTTTCCGGCGAAGACCAGAAGATCTGCCCAGGAGATTTTCCGGCCGTATTTCTGCTTGACCGGCCAGAGCAAACGGCGCGCCTTGTCGAGGCTCGCGTTGTCCGGCCAACTGTTGAGGGGGGCGAAGCGCTGAGCGCCGCTGCCGCCACCGCCCCGGCCATCGGCGATGCGGTACGTTCCCGCGGCATGCCAGCTCATCCGGATGAAGAGCGGCCCGTAGTGCCCGTAGTCGGCAGGCCACCAGTCCTGCGACGTCGTCATCACCTCGAAGACGTCCTGCTTCAGCGCGTCGAGGTCGAGGGTCTGGAACTCTTCTGCGTAGTCGAAGTCCTCGCCCATCGGATTGGACAGGGGCGAGTGCTGGTGGAGAACCTGAAGGTCCAGCTGATTCGGCCACCAGTCCCGGTTCGTCCGGGGTCGAGTCGGCGTAGGGGTCGGGGAGGGGATTACCGGGTTCTCGCTTTCGCTGCCGGACACGTCCGTCCTTCTTCCTGTCTCGGTCTTTCCGTCTGCTGGCTACTTGCTCTTGACGTTGGTTGCTCTGCTGGCGGCGAGCACTGCGACCCGCGCTCGTGGTGCGCCATGGGGCCCGCCGACGGGAAACGGCTGAACCCTTACTCACGCACGACGCCGATGATTGATCCTGTGTCGGCGTCCGTATGGTCGCGCACCGCAGACCGCACCACTAAGAGAACACGCAGGGCAACCCCGCGTAACAAGCGCTCAGAGTCCAAAGTCGTTCGGGGCCCGGCCCATTGGTTGACGACTCTCCCGGCCTCTGAGCCATGCGAGAAAGGGCGACGCATTTCTGATCATGATGATCACCCCGCTGACCGGAGAAGCGGAAACGGACAATTATATGCTGGCCTGGCACGTAAGGGAGCGGTCGCCTCAACGCTTTCGATCAGAACCCGGACATCTGCCGGTAAGCTCCGGCCGTCCCACCGAGCCTGAACGGGTGAACCGACATGAGTGACCTGCTGGAGCGACTGCGAGGGCGTGGCTGGCGGCTGACCTCCCAGCGGCGTGTCGTGGCGGAGGTCCTCGAGGGCGACCATGTCCATCTCACGGCCGACGAGGTACTC
>NZ_JABZEE010000116.1 GCF_013387495.1 Streptomyces sp. PKU-EA00015
AGGAGTTCAATTCTCCTTAGCTCCACAATCAGGATCCCGTCCCCGGCAAGGGGGCGGGATCTTCGCGTCGGTACTGGTGGTCTCCCCAGGATGCCGAACCGCGGCGCAGCCCCGTCGGCGCGGCGTCAGTCCCGCCTCGCGCGCAGCGTCCGTATGCGCGCGCCGCTCTCCTCGTCGGCCGGTGTGTACGCCACGATCCGGCACTCCGGCATCCCGTTGATCGACAGCGACACCGACGTCATCCGCACCTCGCCGACCGCCCGGTGACGGAACGTCTTGACCCGCGGCCCCGGCGGAACGACGTCGCCGCTCTTCCAGAGCCGCGCGAAGAACGGGCTGGCCGCCGACAGGCGCTCGACGAACGACTCCCAGGCCGGCTCGCCCACATGGCGTCCGTAGGCGCCGCGCAGCTGCGCCACCATCAGCGGCAGCTCCGAATCCCGGAAGACGACCGGGCAGACCGCCTCGGACGCCGTGAACAGCACCCACAGCACATTGCCCACGCCGAGCGCCTCCGGGCGGTCCAGCTCGAAGAGGTCGCGGTAGGCCGGGTTGGTGGCCAGGATGTCGTAGCGGGTGTTGTAGACGACCGCGGGGTGGGGGTCCAGCGCGTCGATCAAACCCTGGATCTCCGGTCCGACGCTCTGCTCCTCGTCCGCGGGGTCCGGCGCGTACGGGACCTCCGCGAGGTGGTAGAGGTGCTCGCGCTCGGGCTGGTCGAGCCGCAGGGTGCGGGCCACGGCGTCCAGTACCTGCGACGAGGCGTTGATGGGGCGGCCCTGCTCCAGCCACGTGTACCAGGTGACGCCGACGCCCGAGAGCTGCGCGACCTCCTCACGGCGCAGACCGGGCGTGCGCCGCCGCAGGCCCGGTGGCATGCCGACGTCGGCCGGTGTCACCCGGGCCCGGCGGCTGCGCAGGAACGCGGCGAGCTCCGAGCGGCGCCGCGGGTGCGCCCCGTCCCTGATCCCCGTCGTCACCGTGGTCACACCCCCATCGTCGAAGCAGCGGTCCGCCGTTGCCAGGTGCTGTCAGTACCAGCATCGACGGGCTCTCGTCACCCGTATCCGGGGCGCGGCAGTCTCACCGGCATGACGACGACCGTTCCCCGTGCCCCGCGATCAAGTAAAGCCCCCGCCACTGACAGCGGCGGCCCCCGGCTTCTGCTGACCGCCGTGCTCGCCGCCCAGTTCATGGCGCTCCTCGACACCTTCATCGTCAACGCGGCGGCGCCCACGATCCGTGCCGAACTCCGCACGTCCGGCGCCTACCTGCAGCTCGTCGTCGCCGGATACACCATCGCCTACGCCGTCCTGCTGATCACCGGCGCACGCCTCGGCGCGATGCTCGGCCACCGCCGCGTGTTCCTCGGCGGCCTGGCGGCCTTCACCGCCTTCTCGCTCGCCTGCGGACTCGCCGCCGGCACCAGGCAGTTGATCGCGTTCCGCTTCCTCCAGGGAGCCGGAGCGGCCCTGATGATCCCTCAGGTGCTCAGCCTCGTCCAGCGCAACTTCACCGCGGAGGGCCGGGTCCGGGCGCTCGGGGCCTACTCCGCCGTCCTCGCGAGCGGCGCAGCCGCCGGCCAGGTGGTCGGCGGGATCCTGGTCAGCGCCGACCTGTTCGGCACGAGTTGGCGGCCGGTCTTCCTCGTCAACGTGCCCATCGGCCTCGCCCTGCTGCTCCTGGGCGCGAAGGTGCTGCCCCGGGACCGTCGCGAGGCCGGGGTGCGCGCCGGCGGTCTCGACCTGCCCGGTCTGGTGCTGCTCGCGGCGGCGGTGTCGCTGTTCACCGTCCCGCTGGTCCTGGGGCAGGAGCAGGGCTGGCCCCTGTGGTCCTGGCTGTCGCTGGCCGCGGCGGCGCTGGTCCTGGGCGGCCTTCTGGCGCACGAGGCGCGGCTCGCGCGCCGGGGTGGTGCGCCCCTGATCTCGCCGAGGGTGCTGCGCAGCCCCGGGATCGGCCTCGCGGCGCTGAGGATTGCGGCCGTCATGGCGGTGAACGCCGCCCTTCCTGTTCACCGTCACGCTCCACGTCCAGGGCGGCCTGGGGTACAGCGCGCTGCGTGCCGGGGTGATGTTCGCGCCGTCCGCCGTCGTGTTCGGCGCCGTGGCGATGACCTGGCGGCGCTGGCCGGCCGGATGGCAACGTGCCCTGGCCCCGGCCGGGTTCGTGGTGACCGGGCTCGGGATCGCCGCCGCGGGCGCTCTGCTGCGGAACGGCGGGGGCGGCGGCCCGCTGCTGTACGCCTCCTTCGTGGCCAGCGGGGCGGGCATGGCGGCCGCGTACAGCCCCACGCTGACCGGCGCGCTGGCGAAGGTCCGGCAGGAGGACGCCGCGGACGCGAGCGGGCTGCTGGTGACCGTCACCCAGCTGGGGCAGATCATCGGCGTCGCCGTGTTCGGCACGCTCTTCCTCGGCCGGCTGACCGAACCGGGTCCCCAGGGATCCGCGGACGCCCTGTGGGTGACCGCTCTCGCGCTGTCGGCCGCCTGTGGGCTGGGGGCCGTGGCCGGTCTCGTTCGCAAACGCCGCTGACCTCCTTGCGTGGCCATGGCAGAATCGGACGGCCGGAGGGCCACCGGCGGTACGGGAGGGAGCGCACGATGTCCGCCAGCGGCGAGGAAGCCGGGGAGGCTGCCGATGACCTGCTTGCCACGGCGGAGGCACGTGCTCGCCTCAGCTGTCCTTCCTGCGGTTCCGCCCATGTCGCCCAGGTCCTCGGGGACAACGGAGGGGTTTCCTACGTGTGCACGGCCTGCGGCCACAGCTGGAGCTGAATGATGGGTGCCCACAGGCGGAAATGCGACTGGTGCGGCAGCGGTACGCCGATCGTCAGGGACATGGATCCGGTCAATCCGGAGTACCAGTACTGGTGCGAGGAGTGCGCGCGGGCGCTGATCATAAAAGGCGACCCCATCGAGACCTACCGGGAGCTCGAGGGGGAGCCGATCTACGGCCGGCTGCTGGACGAGCACTGCACCCTCAAGCGTTTCTACTCGTTCGCGACCGCCTGACCCCTCCCCGCGCCGACCGCCCCCGAAGCGGACAAACCAGGACTTGTCGGTCCCGAAGGAAAACGATTTGGAGATGCGTCGACGAGGGCGTTAATGTTCTCTACGTCGCCGCGGGGGAAGTCAGCACGGGGTGACACACAGCAAGGGGCTATAGCTCAGTTGGTAGAGCGC
>NZ_JABZEE010000117.1 GCF_013387495.1 Streptomyces sp. PKU-EA00015
CAGGTTCAAATCCTGTCCCCGCTACTGGAAAGAAGAGGGCCCGGATCCTTGAGGATCCGGGCCCTCTTCGTGCTGACCCGACACCTTCGGGGGGTTCTTCCCTGAAGTGCGTGCCGGAGTGCGCGAGTTGGGGGTTGGCGTGTTTGACTTATCTCTCTGTGGGCATGTCGACAAAACGCTGAAGTGACCTCACTGGCTGCGGTATACCAGGTGTACGCGGGTTGCAGGTGATGCGACGATGGAATTTATGGGGGACAGGGCAACTCTGTTGGAGACAGAGCGGTTTGTGCAGCCGCATGCCGGAAGCGCGGCGGGCGCGACGCATTCCGTCGACGCCGTCGAGGCGGTGGACGCTTCCGGCCGTGGCGACAACGTCGTCAGGACCGGTGGCCTCGCCGCCACGGAGAACGTCGACGCCGAGGAGACCGCCGGCGTCGAAGCACGCCACCGCAGCGCCGCGGACCACGGCGACACGGCCTCGATGAGTGTGCTCGGCGCACTCCTGCTGCGCCGGGGGGACCTGGACGGCGCCGAGCCCTATCTGCGCGGCGCGACAGCCGACGGCGACCGCGCGGCCGCCAACAACCTGGGCGTTCTGCTGCACCAGCGCGGCTACGCGGACGAGGCGGCCGGCTGGTGGCGTATCGCCGCGGTCGCCGGTTCGGCGGCCGCCGCGCACGCACTCGGGCGGCACTTCCGCGAACGCGGCGACGAACCGGCCGCCGAGTACTGGCTGCGCCAGTCCGCCGAACACGGCCATGCCCTCGGGGCGTACGCGCTGGCCGACCTGCTGGAGCACCGCGGCGAGGACGGGGCGGAGCGCTGGCTGCGCACGGCGGCCGAGCAGGGCCACCGCGAGGCCGCGTACCGCCTCGCCAGGGCGCTGGAGCGCCGGGCCGCGGAGGAGGCACGCAAGGGCGAGGGCATCGGCCCGCTCGGTTTGGCCGCCGCACCGTCCCGTCCCGCACCCGTACCGGCCGGGCGCCGGGACGAGGGCGCAGCCACGGGCAGTACGCGAGGCGGTCGCCGCGTTGCCGGCACGGGTGCCGAAGGGGGCGCCCGCGCGATGGGCGGGACGCGCGGGGACGGCATGCCTCCCGGCGGGACGCAGGCCGACCGGACGCCGGGCACCGGCGTCCGTGCGGACCGTGCGCGGGGCGGCGACGTGGCCCAGGGCGGCGGGGTCGTCTGGCAGACGGATGCCGGGCTGCGCGTGCTCGCCGAGGCCGAGGCCGCCCGTCCGGGCGGCGCGCGTGAGCCGGGTCTGCTCGACGAGGCCGTTCAGTGGCACCGGCAGGCCGCCGCCCGCGGGCACCGGCGCGCAGCCCTGCATCTCGGCGCCATCCTCGAGAAGCGCGGCGAGCTGAAGGAGGCCGGCCGCTGGTACCTGACGGCCGCGAAGGACGGCGAGGCCCGGGCCGCCTGCGCGCTGGGGTTCCTGCTGCGGGACGCGGGCGACGAGGAGAGCGCCGCCGTGTGGTGGCTGCGCGCCGCCCAGGACGGCGACGGCAACGCGGCGAACGCCCTCGGCGCGCTGCACGCCGCCCGTGGCGAGGCGCAGAGCGCCGAGCGCTGGTACCGCGCCGCCATGGACGCGGGCGACGTCAACGGTGCGTACAACCTCGGACTGCTGTGCGCCGCCCAGGACCGCACGGCCCAGGCCGAGCAGTGGTACCGCCGCGCCGCCTACGCCGGGCACCGCGAGGCCGCCAACGCGCTCGCCGTCCTGCTCCTGCAGGCAGGGGACCACGCCGGGGCCGAGCCCTGGTTCTCCAAGGCGGCCGAGGCGGGCAGCGTCGACGCGGCGTTCAACCTGGGCATTCTCCACGTCGGCCGGGACGACGACCGCACCGCGCTGTCCTGGTACGAGCGGGCCGCGGCGGCCGGTCACACCGAGGCCGCGCTCCAGGTCGGCATCGCCCGGCTCAAGGAGGGCGACGAACAGGCCGCCGAGCGCCACCTGCGGTGCGCGGCGGGCGGCGGGAGCGCCGAGGCCGCGTTCCGGCTCGCGACGGTGCTGGACGCGCGCCGGCCGCCGCCGGGTCCGCCGGCCCTCGGAGAGCCGATGGCGGAGAAGAGCGAGTGCGAGGAGTGGTACGAGCGTGCCGCGGAGCAGGGGCACCGTCGCGCCCAGGTGCGGGTCGGCATGCTCGCCGCCGCCCGCGGGGACACGGCCGAGGCGGCCCGCTGGTACCGCGAGGCCGCGGAGGCCGGCAGCCGCAGCGGCGCGTTCAACCTCGGGCTGCTCCTCGCCCGCGAGGGCAGCGAGCGGGAGGCCGCCCTGTGGTGGGCCCGCGCGGCGCGGGCCGGCCACGGCAGGGCCGCCCTGCGGCTCGCGCTGCTCGCCGCTCGCAGGGGCGAGCTCGCCGAGGGGCAGTGCTGGTGCGCCAGAGCGGTCGAGCTGGGGCCGGCAGAGGTCGCGGAGCGTGCGGCGAAGCTGCGCGAGGCGCTGATCCAGGAGCTGACCGCGTAGCCGCGGGGCAGGGGAAGGGATTTGCTCTGATCCACGGGGTCCCGTAAGGTTGTGTTCACCGACGCGGGGTGGAGCAGC
>NZ_JABZEE010000118.1 GCF_013387495.1 Streptomyces sp. PKU-EA00015
CACCGAGGACTTCACGCTCGCCGAGCTGAAGACGCTCCGCGCCAAGGAGCGCATACCGGGCACCCGCCAGGAGAACACGCTCTACGACGGCCGCTGGACCGTGCCCACCTTCGAGGAGGTGCTGCGCTGGGCCGAGGACGAGGGCCGCCGCCGCGGCCGCCCGGTGTGGCTGCACGTCGAGACCAAGCACCCCACCTACTTCCGGGGCATCGGGCTCGGTCTCGAGGAGCGCCTGGCCAAGCTGCTGCGGCGCTACGGACGCCACCGCGCGGACTCGCCGACGTTCCTGCAGTCCTTCGAGCCCACCAGCATGGAGCGCATGGCGCGGCTCGTGGGCACGCCGCGCGTCGTCCTGCTGTGGACCCCCGACGACCGCCCGTGGGACTTCCGGGAGTCCGGCGACCCGCGCACCGTCGCCGACCTGGTCACGCCCGAGGGGCTCGCCTGGATCGCCGGATTCGCCCAGGGCATCGGCCCGTTGCTCGACCTCGTCATCCCCAAGGACGCGAACGGCCGCCTGACCAAGGCCACGACGCTCGTGCGCGACGCCCACTCCGAGGGCCTCGTGGTGCACCCGTACACGATGCGCAACGAGAACAGCTTCCTGCCCGCCGACTTCCGCCGCGGCACCGACCCCAACGCCTACGGGGACGTCTTCGGCGCGTACAAGGCGTACCTGGCGACCGGGATCGACGGCATCTTCACCGACAACCCGGACACGGGCCTGCTCGCGGTGGCGGACTTCACCGCCTGAGGCGCCTCTGGCCCTTCACACCGGCGGGGTCCGGTCACGCCACACCCGGGCCCCGCGGACCCGGCCGCCCGTCACGGGCTGCCGGGTCCTTCCTGTCCGCCCCGGACGACCGGCGCCCGGTTGACGGCCCATCGCCGCTCCCCGCGGCTTCGGCCACAGGCGGCGGCCCCCGTACGAGTGATGGCGCCCGCTCTCGGAAACCGCGGGCCCGCGGGCGGACGTCAGGCCGGGCATGACCGTTCTCGACGAAACCCCCGCCCACGTCGTCAGCGTCCTCGGCCCGCTCGTCAGCGCCGAGGCCACCGCGGAGGCGCCCGGCACCGCCCTGGAGGCAGGCGACCTCGAACAGGCCGTGTGGGTACGGCTGCTGGAGCGGCTCGACGACGACGGCCCGCCGCCGGACGCCGCCCGCTGGGTCAAGGCGGCGGTCCGCGCCGAGGCCCGCCGCGCCCGCCGCACGGCCGCCCGGGAACTGCCGTACCGTCACGACTCCGCCGGCGGCCCCGCCGCCGACCCGTCCGGCGGCCCCGAGCCCGCCGCCCTGCGGTCGGAACGGCGGCGCACGCTGCGCGCCGCCGTCGCCCGCACCCCAGGGAACTGCCCCCGGCTGCTGACTGCGATGTTGTCTCCGAAGGACCCCACCTACCGGGAAATCGCAGGGACGTTGGGAATGTCACAGGGGAGTCTGGGGCCGATGCGTTCCCGCTGCCTGGGATGTCTGCGCAGAATGCTCGCGGCAGAGGTTGCGGCTCCTGAACATCGGGGAAAGGAGCGGTAGACAACCGGCGGACAGGTGAGCGGGAGGCATGCGCACATGGGCATGAGCGTGACCATCTCAGCGGCGGGTGAGCACGATGCGGAGCACATCCTCAAACTCCAGTACCTCTGCTACCAGTCCGAGGCCGAGCTCTACGGCGACTACGGCATCGAGCCCCTGACCCAGACCCTCGCCGACCTGAGGGAGGAGATCTCCCAGGGGCACGCGCTGGTGGCCAGGCTCGGCGACGAGGTGGTCGCCTCCGTGCGCGGCCGGGTCGACGAGAGCGGCACCGCCAGGATCGCGAAGCTCATCGTGCACCCGCGGATGCAGCGCCACGGACTCGGCGGCCGGCTGCTCGACGCGATCGAGGCCCGTTTCGCCTCAGACCCCGACATCAAGCGGTTCCAGCTCTTCACCGGCCACCGCAGCGAGAGCAACCTGCGCCTCTACCGCAGCCGCGGATACGTACCGGTCTCCACCGAGCACGTCGGTCCGCGCCTGACGCTGGTCACGCTGGAGAAGGAGCAGACGCCCGGCGCCTTCGCCGCGAGCGCCTAGGTGGCCGCGCTCCGGCTGCGCGCACGGCGCAGCCAGAGCATGCCCGTCACCGGCAGCAGCACCGGGATGAAGAGGTAGCCCATCCCGTACTCGGACCACACCGTCGAGTCGGGGAACGCGGACGGCTCCGCCAGCGTCCAGGTCCCCACGATCAGCACGCCCGCGAGCTCGGCGGCGCAGCACACCAGCGCCGCCCTGCGGGCCGTCTCCCCGCCGCGCACCAGGGTGTAGGTGATGAACGCGTACACCACGGCGGCGACGGCCGAGAGCACG
>NZ_JABZEE010000119.1 GCF_013387495.1 Streptomyces sp. PKU-EA00015
CGCGTGGTGAATAGCTCGGCTCGAGTGCCGACGAAGGACGTGCCAAGCTGCGATAAGCCTCGGGAACCCGCATGGAGGGGTCGAACCGAGGATCTCCGAATGGGAATCCCTACAACAATTGCTTCGCGCAATAGGGAACGTCCAGAACTGAAACATCTCAGTATGGGCAGGAAAAGAAACCGTAAGGGATGTCGTTAGTAACGGCGAGTGAACGCGACATAGTCCAAACCGAAGCCTTCGGGCAATGTGGTGTACGGGCTGGTCAACAACAACGGAGCTTCCGCGAGAAGTCTTCTGGAATGGAGCGTGATACAGGGTGACAACCCCGTATCGCAGAAGCACCGTTGGGGACCAGATCCCTGAGTAGCGGGGGTCGGAAATCCCTCGCCAATGTGGCAGGCATCTACTGCCAAGACTAAATACAACTCGAGACCGATAGTGGACAAGTAGCGTGAGTGAACGCTGAAAAGCACCCTGAGAAAGGAGGTGCAATAGGGCTTGAAATCACGCGGTGATAGAGCGATGGGGCGTAGAAGGCCGATCGAAAAACGACCTGGGGGCGACCCCACTGTAGGAATCGATCGGAGCCGACGTCTTATCGTGCGTTTTGAAAAACGAGCCAGGGAGTGTACCTATGTGGCGAGTCTAACCCGATTATCGGGGGAGACGCAGGGAAACCAACAAGGCCGCAGCATTGCAAGGGCCGCCGTGTTCAAGCGCGGGGAGTCATATGGGTACGACCCGAATCCGAGCGATCTACGCGTAGGCAAGGTGAAGCATGGCGAAAGCTATGTGGAAGCCTGTTAGGGGTGGTGTCCTACAATACCCTCCCGTGATCTACGTGTAGGGGTGAAAGGCCCATCGAGCTCGGTAACAGCTGGTTCCAATCGAAACATGTCGAAGCATGACCTCTGCTAAGGTAGTTTGTCGGGTAGAGCGACCGATTGGGGTGTCTGCCTCCGAGAGGAGTCAGTGCCCCTGTCAAACTCCAAACCGACAGACGCCGTGGATGCAGGGAGTCCGGTGTGCGGGGTAAGCCTGTGCACCATGAGGGAGACAACCCAGAGCTGGGTTAAGGTCCCCAAGTGTGGATTAAGTGCGATTTGAAGGTGGTCTCGAGCCCTAGACAGCCGGGAGGTGAGCTTAGAAGCAGCTACCCTCCAAGAAAAGCGTAACAGCTTACCGGCCGAGGTTCGAGGCGCCCAAAATGATCGGGGCTCAAATCCACCACCGAGACCTAGCGAC
>NZ_JABZEE010000012.1 GCF_013387495.1 Streptomyces sp. PKU-EA00015
TGCCCGGATCAGATCGTGCCGAGCTTGATGATCGACAGCAGCGCGATCAGCTGGATCGCCGAGGCGCCGAGGGCCTTCGGCCACGGCAGGTCGTGGGACTTGCTGACCATCGAGGTGAACAGAGCCCCGGCGGCCAGCCACGTCAGCCAGCCCAGCACCTGCACCAGGGAGTTCTCGCCGCCCAGGAAGAGGGCGAAGACCAGGCGCGGTGCGTCCGTGATGGACATGATCAGCATGGAGAGGCCGACCGTCGGCTGCCACGCGCCGTCGCCGCCGAACTGGCGGGCCAGCGTGTGGGTCACGGCGCCGAGGATCAGGCCACTGATCACGAACGTGACGCCCGTGCTCAGCACGTACGGGATCGCGGTGGAGATCGTCGCGTTGATCGCCTCCTCGCGCGGCTCGTCGAAGCCGAAGATCGCGAGCAGGCCGTAGAGGAAGGTGACGACGAGCGCGGGGCCCCACACCGGGTAGTCGCGCATCTGCAGGAAGGTCGGGCCCGGGCGCATCACGATGCCGCTCAGCAGCTGCTTCCAGTGCAGGCGCGGGCCCGCGGGCGCGGCAGGGGCCGCGCCGGCGTGGTAGGTGGCGCCGTCGCCGTACACATCGTCGTGGACGCTGAACGCCTGTGTGTGGCCCGGGTGGTTGGCCGCGTACGGGTCGGGCGCCGGCGGCGCCTGGTGGTACGGGTCGCCGAAGTACTCCGGCTCGTCGTACCCGCCCTGGCGGCGCTGCTGCTGATACTGCTGAGGCCCGCCGCTCGTCCGGGGCCACTGCGGGGCCTGCTGTCCGTACGGAGGCGCGGCACGGCCGCCGCCCGTGTAGGGCGGCGGCGCCTGGGGCGCCTGCTGTTGTCGCGGGGTGCGGTTGTCCCGGCCGCGTCCGATCCTGAATCCAGCCACGCAATCGAACGTACCCGGTCCGCGCACGCCGGGTGACGGCGGACCGGGAACCGGGGGCCTTTGCTGCCGAGCTGTGACATCCCCTAGGGGAACCCCGGGGGGCCGGCCCCCGTACCCCTTCGCCGAGGTCAGGGACGGTGGGAGGGGACGGCGGGGGATATGACAGAAGCGGCCGGTCCTGCCCCCGAGGCAGGTCCGGCCGCTCGCTGTTCCTACGGGAAGACGGCTACTTCACCGGCTCCGGTTCCGGCGTGGTCTCGGTCTCGGCCTCGCCCGCCGGGTCGACCGGGGTCTTGACGGAGTCGAGCAGCAGCTGGGCGACGTCGACGACCTGGAGGGACTCCTTGGCCTGGCCGTCGTTCTTCTTGCCGTTCACGGAGTCCGTGAGCATGACGAGGCAGAACGGGCAGGCGGTGGAGACGATGTCCGGGTTGAGGGACAGGGCCTCGTCGACGCGCTCGGTGTTGATGCGCTTGCCGATGCGCTCCTCCATCCACATCCGCGCGCCGCCGGCGCCGCAGCAGAAGCCCCGTTCCTTGTGGCGGTGCATCTCCTGCTGGCGCAGGCCCGGGACGGCCGACATGATCTCGCGCGGGGGCGTGTAGACCTTGTTGTGGCGGCCCAGGTAGCACGGGTCGTGGTAGGTGATCAGACCGTCGACCGGCGTGACCGGGATCAGCTTGCCCTCGTCGATGAGGTGCTGGAGCAGCTGGGTGTGGTGGATGACCTCGAACTCGCCGCCCAGCTGCGGGTACTCGTTCGCGATCGTGTTGAAGCAGTGCGGGCAGGTGGCGACGATCTTCTTCGCCGACTTCGGCTTCTTCGTCGACTCGTCCTCGTCGTCCTCGCCGAACGCCATGTTCAGCATCGCGACGTTCTCCTGGCCGAGCTGCTGGAACAGCGGCTCGTTGCCGAGACGGCGGGGCGAGTCGCCGGTGCACTTCTCCTCGCCGCCCATGATCGCGAACTTGACGCCCGCCATGTGCAGCAGCTCCGCGAAGGCCTTGGTGGTCTTCTTGGCGCGGTCCTCCAGAGCACCGGCGCAGCCGACCCAGTAGAGGTAGTCGACCTCGGTGAGGTCCTCGACGTCCTTGCCGACGATCGGGACCTCGAAGTCGACCTCCTTGGTCCACTCCACGCGCTGCTTCTTGGCGAGCCCCCAGGGGTTGCCCTTCTTCTCCAGGTTCTTGAGCATCGTGCCCGCCTCGGACGGGAACGCGGACTCGATCATGACCTGGTAGCGGCGCATGTCGACGATGTGGTCGATGTGCTCGATGTCGACCGGGCACTGCTCGACACAGGCGCCGCAGGTGGTGCAGGACCACAGGACGTCCGGGTCGATGACGCCGTTCTCCTCCAGCGTGCCGATCAGCGGGCGCTCGGCCTCCGCGAGGGCCGCGGCGGGGACGTCCTTCAGCTGCTCCTCGGACGCCTTCTCCTCGCCCTCCATGGTCTTGCCGCCGCCGGCCAGCAGGTACGGGGCCTTGGCGTGCGCGTGGTCGCGCAGCGACATGATCAGGAGCTTCGGGGACAGCGGCTTGCCGGTGTTCCAGGCGGGGCACTGCGACTGGCAGCGGCCGCACTCGGTGCAGGTGGAGAAGTCGAGGATGCCCTTCCAGGAGAACTGCTCGACCTGGGAGACGCCGTAGACGTCGTCCTCGCCCGGGTCCTCGAAGTCGATCGGCTTGCCGCCCGACGTCATCGGCTGGAGCGCGCCCAGGGCGCTGGCGCCGTCGGCGTTGCGCTTGAACCAGATGTTCGGGAAGCCGAGGAAGCGGTGCCAGGCCACACCCATGTTGGTGTTCAGCGAGATCGTGATGGCCCAGATGAAGGAGGTGCTGACCTTGACCATCGCGGTGAAGTAGATCAGCGTCTGGAGGGTCGGCACGCTCAGGCCCTTGAAGGCCAGGACCAGGGGGTACGAGGCGAAGTACGCCGCCTCGTAGTGCTCGACGTGGTGGATCGCGCCCTCGAGGCCGCGCAGCACGTAGATCGCCAGACCGATGGTGAGGATCACGTACTCGACGAAGTACGCCTGCCAGGCCTTGGAGCCCGCGAAACGCGACTTGCGGCCCGCACGGGACGGCAGGCTCAGCAGCCGGATCGCCATCAGTACGACGATGCCGAGGATCGTCATGACGCCGATGAACTCGACGTAGAGCTCGAACGGCAGGAAGCCGCCGACGACCGGGAGCACCCAGTCCGCCTGGAAGAGCTGCCCGATCGCCTGCACCAGGGTGGGCGGCAGCGTCAGGAAGCCGACGGCGACGAACCAGTGCGCGAAGCCGACGATGCCCCACCGGTTCATCCGGGTGTGGCCGAGGAACTCCTTGACCAGGGTGATCGTCCGGGCCTTGGGGTCGTCGGTACGGCTGCCCGCGGGCACGGGCTGACCGAGCTTGACGAACCGGTAGATCTGCGCGACCGCTCGGGAGATGAGCGCAACGCCGACCACGGTCAGGGTCAGCGACACGATGATCGCGGCGAGTTGCATTGGGGGCTCCTCGGGCCTGCGAGGGTGGGATGATCCAGCACTACTACTAAGCGGTAACTTATTCAGTCCGTGCTGAGCGTACCCACTTATTCCGCCGCACTGTAGTTGGCTGGGCGGTGATCTGTGTCGCTCAGGCAACCCTGACCGGAGGGCGCCCGGCGACCGCGGTGGGGACCGTTCTGGCCAGGATCATCAGGTCGAGTCCAAGCCAGTGCTGCTCCACATAATGCAGGTCGAGCACCGTCATTTCCTCCCATGGCAGCTCGGACCGCCCGCTGATCTGCCACAGGCCGGTGATTCCGGGCCGTACGGCGAGGCGGGCGCGCCCCGGGCCCGTGGGCGCCGACTCGACGGGGAGCGGGGGTGGTCCGACGAGCGACATCTCGCCACGCACGACGTTGATCAGTTGCGGCAGGCCGTCCAGGAACCGGCGGCGCAGCAGCCTGCCCACTGCCGTGACGTGACCGGCGTGCGTCGTGCGGAACGTGAGCCTCTGGAAGGGGCGGCCGCCCAGGCCCGTGCGCGGTGCGCGGTGCAGGACCGGTCCCGGTGACGTCACGGCGACGGCGGCCGCGAGGCTCAGCAGGACCGGGGACAGTGCCAGCAGCAGGAAGAGGCTGCCTGTGAGATCGACGCCTCGCTTCGCCGGCATGAGCGCCCACCCTCCGTCGCGAATGATGGTTATCGACCGTTTTTTGCGACTATGACTGTCGCAGACCGTCCCCGATCCGAACGGGTGCGCCACGCGCGTGAGACCAGGCTGCATGTAAGCGCCGGATAAAAGTTGAGTCGCCCCGACTCAGGTCTGTTGACTCATCGGGAGACGTGGGGCATCCTTGAGCCAGTTCCACTCAAGTCAGCTGGAGGAATTGAAATGGCACGTGCGGTCGGCATCGACCTGGGCACGACTAACTCCGTCGTCAGCGTTCTGGAGGGCGGCGAGCCCACCGTCATCACCAACGCCGAGGGTGCCAGGACCACGCCGTCCGTCGTCGCCTTCGCGAAGAACGGTGAGGTGTTGGTCGGCGAGGTGGCCAAGCGTCAGGCGGTCACCAACGTCGACAGGACCATCCGGTCCGTCAAGCGCCACATGGGCACGGACTGGAAGATCGAGCTCGACGGGAAGAACTTCAACCCGCAGCAGATGAGCGCGTTCATCCTGCAGAAGCTGAAGCGTGACGCCGAGTCGTACCTGGGTGAGAAGGTCACCGACGCGGTGATCACCGTCCCGGCGTACTTCAACGACTCCGAGCGCCAGGCCACCAAGGAGGCCGGCGAGATCGCGGGTCTGAACGTCCTGCGTATCGTCAACGAGCCCACCGCGGCCGCCCTGGCCTACGGCCTGGACAAGGACGACCAGACCATCCTCGTCTTCGACCTCGGCGGCGGCACCTTCGACGTCTCGCTGCTGGAGATCGGCGACGGTGTCGTCGAGGTGAAGGCCACCAACGGTGACAACCACCTCGGCGGTGACGACTGGGACCAGCGCGTCGTCGACTACCTGGTCAAGCAGTTCAACAACGGCCACGGCGTCGACCTGTCCAAGGACAAGATGGCTCTCCAGCGTCTGCGCGAGGCCGCGGAGAAGGCGAAGATCGAGCTGTCGTCCTCGACCGAGACGACGATCAACCTGCCGTACATCACGGCGTCCGCCGAGGGCCCGCTGCACCTGGACGAGAAGCTCACCCGCGCCCAGTTCCAGCAGCTGACGGCCGACCTGCTCGAGCGCTGCAAGACCCCGTTCCACAACGTCATCAAGGACGCCGGCATCCAGCTGTCCGAGATCGACCACGTGGTCCTGGTCGGCGGCTCGACCCGTATGCCCGCCGTCGCCGAGCTCGTCAAGGAGCTGACCGGCGGCAAGGACGCCAACAAGGGTGTGAAC
>NZ_JABZEE010000120.1 GCF_013387495.1 Streptomyces sp. PKU-EA00015
GGAGTCCGGTGTGCGGGGTAAGCCTGTGCACCATGAGGGAGACAACCCAGAGCTGGGTTAAGGTCCCCAAGTGTGGATTAAGTGCGATTTGAAGGTGGTCTCGAGCCCTAGACAGCCGGGAGGTGAGCTTAGAAGCAGCTACCCTCCAAGAAAAGCGTAACAGCTTACCGGCCGAGGTTCGAGGCGCCCAAAATGATCGGGGCTCAAATCCACCACCGAGACCTAGCGACACGTGTTAGAACGTGATTCCGTAGATTGGCGCTCCGATTGGGTGGAAGTATGGGATAGATTTCATATGGACCGATCGGTGACGAAAATCCTGGCCATAGTAGCAGCGATAGTCGGGTGACAATCCCGACGGCCGAACAGACAAGGGTTCCTCAGCAATGTTCGTCAACTGAGGGTTAGCCGGCCCTAAGTCTCACCGTAACTCGAATGAGACAAATGGGAAACTGGTTAATATTCCAGTGCTGTTGTGCAGTAAACGCCGACGCTTTGGGGTCGTCTGAGCCGGGCCTTCGCCCGGTCGAATCGTCGAAATCCGTGGAAGCCGTAATGGCACGAAGCGGACGAATGTCGAGACAGAGCAATTCAGACCAACCTAGAGCCCGTGAAAAGGCAAGCACAACATCCGTACCAAGATCCGACACAGGTGTCTGTGGCTGAGAACGCCAAGGCCTGTCGGGGACAACCGACGTTAGGGAATTCGGCAATTTAGTCCCGTAAGTTCGCGATAAGGGATGCCTGCCCCGGAATGGGGCAGGTCGCAGTGACCTAGACGCTCCGACTGTCTAGTAACAACATAGGTGACCGCAAATCCGCAAGGACTCGTACGGTCACTGAATCCTGCCCAGTGCGGGTATCTGAACACCTAGTACAATAGGACGAAGGACCCGTCAACGGCGGGGGTAACTATGACCCTCTTAAGGTAGCGTAGTACCTTGCCGCTTCAGTAGCGGCTTGCATGAATGGATCAACGAG
>NZ_JABZEE010000121.1 GCF_013387495.1 Streptomyces sp. PKU-EA00015
TCCCTCCAACTGGCGCAGCGCTCCTTAGAACTCCGAACAGAATGATCAGCGCCCGTTCTCCCCGGGAGCTGCCCTGCCGAGGACGTGTGCATGATGAGTCGGCACATGCACACGGCCCAGGGGACATGACATGACCGAGCACGGTCCGGTGGACCTCATCCACCTTGCTGATGAAGAGAACAGCGTGATCGTTCGGGTGGCGGGGCCAACAACCGGAGTGCTCCCGTGGGACGGCTGCCTTGACGTCGACATCGTGGTGGCCAGCGAGTTCGCGAAGGGCCACCTCGCAGAGGTGTGCCTGTTGCCCGAGGACCTGGACGATTGGGCAGAGGCGCTCGAACTGCTTGCCGAGGGCCAGCCGGTTCGCTGGATGGACGACGGTCGAAACCCGGAGATCCGGATTACGCCGGAGGGGCCGTACATCTCCCGCGGCGAGGTCCTCAACGCGATTGAGGTGGTGGTGAGGGACACCACGGTGTCCCTCACCTCGGTTTGCGTAGTGGTGCGCCTGCCCGCTGACTGGGTCGATGCCCAGCGTGTGCGACTCGCCCAGGTCCGCGCCGCGTGGCCCTTCGGGCAGAGTTGAGGACGGGAGGTCTCAGTTGCGGGTGGCGGCGCCACGGGCGATGAGGCGCCTCCAGCAGATGAGCACGCAGCCGAGCGTGAGGAAGGCTTCATGGATGTCGTCGCGTATCTCCCAGCGGATCCGCAGGCGGCGTAACCAGTGCAGGTGGGCGAACGCGCGCTCCACGACCCAGCGCTGAGTGCCCAGACCGGAGCCGTGCTCGGTGCCTCGGCGGGCTATGACCGGCTTCACGCCGAGGTCCCAGACGAGCCGGCGGTACTTGTCGTGGTCGTAACCGCGGTCCCCGAGTACGACGTCCGGGCGACGGCGCGGTCGGCCGCGCTTGCCGCGCACGGGCGGTATCGCTTGAAGCAATGGGATGAGCTGGGTGACGTCGTTGCGGTTGCCGCCGGTCAGGGTGGCAGCCAGCGGGATGCCGGTGGCGTCGGTGATCAGGTGGTGTTTGCTGCCCCTCCTGCCCCGGTCAACGGGGCTTTGTCCCGTCTTGGATCCCCCTTTAACGCGCGGATGTGGGAGCCGTCGACCACGGCACGGGAGAAGTCCAGGGCGTCCGCGCTGCGGAGCTTGGCCAGGAGGACCTCGTGCAGCCGGGGCCACACACCAGCCTCGGTCCACTCGGCCAGGCGCCGCCAGCATGTCATCCCCGAACCGAAGCCGAGCTCCTGCGGCAGGTGCTCCCAGGCGATCCCTGTATGCAGCACGAACAGGATGCCCTGGAACACCAGCCGGTCCGGATGCCGCTTGCGTCCCGGATGCCGGGTCCGGCGCTCCACCTTCGGCAGCAGCGGTTCGATCACCGCCCACAGCTCGTCATCGACGTTCCACGGCTTCGGCCGAGCCACCCCGCACCCCCGGATCAACGGTTCCGGAGTGATCCAACCACCTCGAAGATCATTTCGTTAGGAGCTCTTACTGCGCGGACGATTCCTGGGACCGCGGCACCCGGCGAGACCCAGCCCCCGAACCGCACAACGACCTGAACGCAGCCCCGACGGATCCTGCCCCCGTGGCCCCGCCATGCCCCTCCCGGTCAGTCCGACAGTCGGCGCGTCTCCACCATGTGCAGGCCCAAGTCCTGGAAGCAGATGAGCAGTCCGTACAGATGCGCCTCGTCGGTTACGGGGTCCGGTAGCCCCTGGGGAAGGCCATGGCGACCTTCCGCTCATGGACGTCAAGCAGCCTCGTGTAGCGGTCGCGGACGTCGGAGGCGTCACCATGGACGAGCAGATGGTGGTTCCCGCCGGCGGTGATGGTCGACAACGGGGCGGAAACCGCTCCACCACTCCGCCATGCCGTCGACCACGAGACCGTCCCTGTGCTCCAGGAGCTGGTGGCACAGCCGATGGGCGATCGGGAAGCGTGGCAGGTTCCTGGCGATCCTGCCCAGCCGCTTTACCTCGTCGGCCGCGTCCTTCAGCTCGTAGGCTCGCGCTGCCTCGGGAGCCCGTCGTTCATCAGACGTCTTACCTGCTCGGCCTTCAGCCTCTGGGCTTTCTGCTGGGCGCCGTGCTTGGTGTTCACGCACAGCGCCTCGTTGAACCGGTGCCAGGGCATGCCGACCGCCCGCCCCGCCTCGATGGCCTTCAGCTGCCCGACGTCCGCCTGCTCCCGGAG
>NZ_JABZEE010000122.1 GCF_013387495.1 Streptomyces sp. PKU-EA00015
AGCATTATGCGGCCGCAAGCTTTCAGGCCGTCGCGGGGCCGGCGGCGCCCGCGAGGTGCCGAGCGGCCACCACAGCCGCACGGACGATCATGGCGGGTCGGTACAGGTCCTTGTCGTGCCACAGCGGCGGCCCGGGGTCGTGCGCCGTCGTACCCTCGGTGAGATAGGCGTGGCCGCGTCGGATGGCCTCGTCAGCGCCGGGCCGGCCGCGGCCCACGGTGGCGAGGACCTGCACCGCGTAGGCCGTCTCCTCCACGGTTCCCTTCCACCTACCCCACGAACCGTTCGCGCGCTGAGTGTCGACGATCCAGCTCGCGGCTCGGGCGAGCGACGTGACGGCGGTACCCGGACCGGGGAAGCCGGCCAGCGCCAGGGCGCAACACATGGTGGCGTAGTACGGGGACGCGTGCCAGCGATCCTGCCAGCTGCCGTCCGCCTGTTGGCGCTGCCGCAGCGCGTCCGCCAGGCGACGGGCCGCCGTGACGTGACGCCGATCGGCGTCCGGGTCGATGGTGAGGATCAGCCCCACGACGTCCAACACGTGGGCGTTGGTGGACAGGGAGAAGCCGTCCTCGCCGGGCCACGTGCAGAAGCCGTCCGGCGTCTCGTACCGCCACAGACACTCCAGGTCGACGCTGAACCCGAGGTGCGCGAGGGCGTACAGCGTCACGGCGGTGGTGTCGGCATCCGGCGGGAGCCCAGGCCCGGCGCAGGTCCCGACCGAGGTCAGGTCGGCGATCAGACCGGGGATCAGGTCCGCTGCCTGGGTCACGGCGAGGCCCGCGCGGGAAAGGGTGGCGACCACCCAGGCCCGCTCGAAGACCGTGATCGGTGTCGCGCAGGGCGCGAGAGCATCATGCTGGCGAACGACGCGTTCCAGATACGCGCTCGCGCCCGGGTGGCGGTGCCCTCCGGCGGGTGACCCCAGCCATGCGGCCGTGGCCGCCGGCGACGCTCCCACGATGCCCGACCTGGTGGGACGCACCCCTCGGACGCCGTGCGCCGCGCTACCGACCACTTCCAGGGCGTGCAGCACCTTCTCCGGCAGAGCAGCACCGGCGCCGATCAGACCATGGACCGCGGCGAGGCGACGGTCGTCCATACCCGCGGGGAGGCGAAGGCGCGCGGCGGCACGCCAGTGCCCCAGCGCCGACGGCAGATCCGCCTCGACGAGGCGTCGGTTGATGGCCGTGGCGAGTGCCGGCACGATGAGGTCGATCGCCGGTGTGTCGGGAAGGGACCGCGGGGCGCTGAGCCACCGCGTGAGGACGGTTAGGCCGGCGTCGGTGGCCCGGATCAGCGGCTCGGCGGCGGGTGCGGTGCGCAGCTCGGCGAGGAGCGCCTCGGTCGCGCTCACCGTCGGCACCAGGGCGTAGCCCTCGGGTGGTCCCCACCCACCGTCGGGACGCTGGCTGGTGAGAAGGTGCCGCACGCGTTCGGCGTGACCGGTCAACCACGGGGCCAGGCTGACCAGCCGGGCTGTCTCGTACAGCGATGGCGACACCTGCCCGGCGGGCACGCGGATCAGCTCCGCGACCAGGCTCTCGGCGGTGTCGGCCCGCCCAGTGGGCACCGGCTCGACCGCCGCCGGCGCCGATGCGCCGAGGTCAGCGCTCACGAATTCTCAGTTCTGACGAAACGCAATGTAATCGGCGAGGCCCAGCAGTGGCGCGGCTTTGATTTGATCGAAAGAAGAGAGTTCTTCCTTCGCCCGCGTGGCAAGTTCAGCTGCGAACTCCTTGGCTTTCTCCAAGCCCATCAATTTCGGGTATGTAGCCTTATCCGTCAGAAGGTCTTTGCCCGCGGTCTTGCCAAGCTCTTCGCTGGATTTTGTGACATCCAGGATGTCATCCACCACCTGAAATAACAGTCCAACACAGCGGGCATAACGACGAATACGCGCGATTTCATCCTCCGTGGCGCCCCCCAAGATCCCCCCTGACACCACGCTACATTCCAGCAGCACGGCCGTTTTGTGA
>NZ_JABZEE010000123.1 GCF_013387495.1 Streptomyces sp. PKU-EA00015
CAGCTGATCGCACAGGCCACCGGCCAGCTGGTGATCTGCAGTCCGCGGATCCACTACCAGACGCTGCGCCGGCACCTCCCGGCGCTCGAGGACGCGGTGCGTCGTGACGTACGGCTGGTCCTGCTGTGGGGGGCGGCCGACCGGGACCGGGACGAGGAGTTCGACGACCGGACCCGCAACGCCCTGGAGGACCTGCAGCGGCTGGGTGGGAAAGCCGGCGCGACCCAGGTGGTGCTGCCGGTGACCAGCACCCGGACGCACGCCAAGCTGGTGGTCACCGACCACACGACGGCCCTGGTCACCAGCGCGGCCCCGCTGTCGGGCGCCGGGGAGCGCTCCTCCGTCGGGCTGCTGCTGGAACAGCCCGGCGACGACAGCCCGGTGATCACGGAGCTGTTGGACTGGGTACGGGCCTCGGTGCCGTCGTACGAGCACAGTCGGCTGCTCCGGGTACGGGCCGCGGACTTCCGGACCACGGACTCCCGGATGGCGGGGGCACCGGCGCGGGAACCGGCTCGTAAGCGTGAAGAGTTGCCGGAGCCGGCAGTGGAGGCGCCGGCCGAGGACCCGAGTGTCGAGGCGTCGGCGCTGGAGCTGTGGGTCAGCGGCTGGACCGGGTACCTGCGGCTGGTGCAGGCCCGACTGGCGGCCCGTCAGCTGCCCGCCGCCCGTCTGGTGACGGACGCGACGCACCGCACCCTGTTCCGGATCGCCCTGAGCCGGGCACGCCGCAGGCTGGTGATCGCCTCCGACGGCCTGGCCGCCGAGATCGTCGACACCGGGCTGGTGGGCGCCCTGCGCGCCCGGCTGGGGGAGGGTGTCGAGGTCACCCTGGTTCTGCCGGACGCCACCCACCCGGTGGGCGACCGCCGTCAGTACGGCGAGGCCCGACAGCGGCTGCAGGATCTGCTGGCCGACTTCCCCGGCCGGCTGCGCCTGGTGGAGGGCGCCAACCGGGCGGCGCTGCTGGTCTGGGACGACGAGGCCGTCGTTGGCAGCTTCAACTACCTCGCGTTCGACGGCCGTTACGGGCGTCACCGGCTGGCCTCGGAGCTGAGCGTCCGGGTCAGCGGGGCCGCCGCCGCGGACGCGGTGGCCCGGGCGGCGGGCGCCGCCGGGATGCCTGCCGCGCCGGACACCGGGCCGGATGCCACCGCGGCCCTGCCGCCGACCGGGGCCGCTCACGCCTCGGCCCAGCGGCTGCTGCACGCCTACGCGGAGCAGGGCGCCGCCGACCCGCGGCTGGTGGCCCAGGTGCTGGGCGCCGCGGAGGATCCCTGGCAACTGCTGGAGCTGCTCGGCGGGCCGGGCCCCGAGGACCTGGTCGCGGTGGTCGCCGCCCGCTGCCTGGCCGATCACCGGGACGGCGGGCAAGACGGCCGGGCGGGGCGCTGGCAGCGGTGGCTCATACGGCACTGCTGGAAGACCGGGCAGTTCGTGGAGGCCGCGGTGCTCCGCCTCGGCCTCCACGACGCCGGCTTCCGGCCCCGGGCCCGTACGGCGGTGCTGGGCGCCGCCCGCGCCGCGCACCACCCCGGGGCGGTGGCCGCGGTCCTCGAGGAACTCGTCCTCGAGGAGGGGCTCTCCGCCGGGGAGCGGGTGGTGGCGACGCTCGGGGCGTGCTCCCTGCTGCTGCTCACGGGAGACCCCTCCGGCCACGAGGTGCTGGAGGTCGTACGGCGCCAACTGGACACGCCATGGCGGGAGTTCGCGGAACGGGTCGACGCCTACTGGCAGGCGGCGTACCTCCCGATGCCGCTGGAGCTCATCCGGGTGAGCCTGGACGGCTCGCGCCGGGAGCACGAACGGGCCAGTCTCTGGGAGGAGCTGGAACAGCGGCTGGCGCACGCCCGGGCCATGACCTTCGCCAGCCCGGTCAGCACCCGCACCCACCATGCCCTGTTCAACACCCCGTCCGGGGCCTTCGCCGAGCTGGGCCGGATCGTCGCCG
>NZ_JABZEE010000125.1 GCF_013387495.1 Streptomyces sp. PKU-EA00015
GGTGAAGGAGAACATCACCCTGGCCGAAAAGCCTGCCGGGCCGGTGAAGTTCACCTTCACGCTGGACGCGGGTTCTTTGGAGCCGAAGGAGCGGGGCGACGGTTCGATCGCCCTGTTCGGCGAGGATCCGGCGAATCCGGTGCTGGTGATTCCGCCGGCGTTCATGACGGACGCGAAGAAGGACAAGGCGTCCCCGTACGGCACCTCGTACAGCGCGAAGGTGGCGCAGGAGCTGTCCCGGCACGGGAAGCAGTGGCGGCTGACGGTCACTCCGGACGCCAAGTGGCTGGCGGCGCCGGAGCGGCAGTATCCGGTGGTGATCGATCCGACGATCACGATCGCGCCGTCGGCGTCGGTGTCGCAGGACGTGATGGTGCGTTCGGATGCGCCGACGACGAACTTCAACAGCACGTGGGACATGTCGGCGGGCAAGACGAGCAGTACGGGGATCGCCCGTTCGCTGATCTCGTTCCCGCTGGACGAGATCCCGGCCGGGTCGAAGG
>NZ_JABZEE010000126.1 GCF_013387495.1 Streptomyces sp. PKU-EA00015
CCGGGTCAGCACCGCGGGCTATGCCGGTGACTACGCGTACAACAAGAACACGGCGACCGGTGAGTCGTACACGTGGCAGCCGAACATCGTCGATGCCACGGACTACAAGGTCGAGGTCCACACCCCGGTGCAGACCGACGGTGCGACGGCCGCCCCCTACACGGTGACCTCGGCGGAGCCGACCGCGAACTTCACGGTCAACCAGGCCACCGGCACGACCGGTTGGCGTCAGCTGGGCACCACGCAGATCGATTTCGCCAAGGGCAACACCGGCAAGATCGTCCTCGGGGACACCGGTGATGCGACCAGGCGGACGATCGCCGACGCGGTCCGGCTGGTCAACCCGGCGCAGATCCGCAAGGACATCGGCGAGTACAACCAGTGGCACAACTTCCGGGTCGGCGACACCGTCCAGAAGTGGGTCTCCGGTACGTCGCCGAACTACGGTTTCGTGATCAAGGCCGTGGACGAGTCCTCGACCGCGCCGCTGGGCGGCCCGCAGTATCAGGCGGGGGACTACGACTACGGCGGCGAGACGTCCACGATCCCGCGTCTGACGGTCACCTTCGGCAAGGTCGGCACCTCGCTGAACTCGCCGACCGTCGTGCACGGCACCGGTCCGGAGCTGTCCTGGGCGGCGTACAAGAACACCACCGGTGACACCGACCTGGACATCGTCGAGTACCAGCTGCACCGCTCCACGCAGCAGGTGTTCACCCCCTCCGCCGCGACGCTGGTGGCGCCGGTCGCCAAGACGGCGACCACCTACACGGACACGACCGCGGTTCCGACTCCGGACTCCAGCAGTGCGGAGATCGGGAAGTCGTACTACTACCAGATCGCGGTCAAGACGGCCGACGGGCAGGTGCTGGGCTCCCCGA
>NZ_JABZEE010000127.1 GCF_013387495.1 Streptomyces sp. PKU-EA00015
TTCCGTGAGACGCCATTGCGCGATTTGGCAACAATGACGCCGGATCAAGCCTGCCGTCATCCGAACTGGTCGATGGGGCGTAAAATTTCTGTCGATTCGGCTACCATGATGAACAAAGGTCTGGAATACATTGAAGCGCGTTGGCTGTTTAACGCCAGCGCCAGCCAGATGGAAGTGCTGATTCACCCGCAGTCAGTGATTCACTCAATGGTGCGCTATCAGGACGGCAGTGTTCTGGCGCAGCTGGGGGAACCGGATATGCGTACGCCAATTGCCCACACCATGGCATGGCCGAATCGCGTGAACTCTGGCGTGAAGCCGCTCGATTTTTGCAAACTAAGTGCGTTGACATTTGCCGCACCGGATTATGATCGTTATCCATGCCTGAAACTGGCGATGGAGGCGTTCGAACAAGGCCAGGCAGCGACGACAGCATTGAATGCCGCAAACGAAATCACCGTTGCTGCTTTTCTTGCGCAACAAATC
>NZ_JABZEE010000128.1 GCF_013387495.1 Streptomyces sp. PKU-EA00015
GCGCAACAAATCCGCTTTACGGATATCGCTGCGTTGAATTTATCCGTACTGGAAAAAATGGATATGCGCGAACCACAATGTGTGGACGATGTGTTATCTGTTGATGCGAACGCGCGTGAAGTCGCCAGAAAAGAGGTGATGCGTCTCGCAAGCTGAGGTACCCTCGAGATGAGTTTTGATATTGCCAAATACCCGACCCTGGCACTGGTCGACTCCACCCAGGAGTTACGACTGTTGCCGAAAGAGAGTTTACCGAAACTCTGCGACGAACTGCGCCGCTATTTACTCGACAGCGTGAGCCGTTCCAGCGGGCACTTCGCCTCCGGGCTGGGCACGGTCGAACTGACCGTGGCGCTGCACTATGTCTACAACACCCCGTTTGACCAATTGATTTGGGATGTGGGGCATCAGGCTTATCCGCATAAAATTTTGACCGGACGCCGCGACAAAATCGGCACCATCCGTCAGAAAGGCGGCCTGCACCCGTTCCCGTGGCGCGGCGAAAGCGAATATGACGTATTAAGCGTCGGGCATTCATCAACCTCCATCAGTGCCGGAATTGGTATTGCGGTTGCTGCCGAGAAAGAAGGCAAAAATCGCCGCACCGTCTGTGTCATTGGCGATGGCGCGATTACCGCTGGCATGGCGTTTGAAGCGATGAATCACGCGGGCGATATCCGTCCTGATATGCTGGTGGTCCTCAACGACAATGAAATGTCGATTTCCGAAAATGTCGGCGCGCTCAATAACCATCTGGCACAGCTGCTTTCCGGTAAGCTTTACTCTTCGCTGCG
>NZ_JABZEE010000129.1 GCF_013387495.1 Streptomyces sp. PKU-EA00015
TAGTCATGCCCCGCGCCCACCGGAAGGAGCTGACTGGGTTGAAGGCTCTCAAGGGCATCGGTCGAGATCCCGGTGCCTAATGAGTGAGCTAACTTACATTAATTGCGTTGCGCTCACTGCCCGCTTTCCAGTCGGGAAACCTGTCGTGCCAGCTGCATTAATGAATCGGCCAACGCGCGGGGAGAGGCGGTTTGCGTATTGGGCGCCAGGGTGGTTTTTCTTTTCACCAGTGAGACGGGCAACAGCTGATTGCCCTTCACCGCCTGGCCCTGAGAGAGTTGCAGCAAGCGGTCCACGCTGGTTTGCCCCAGCAGGCGAAAATCCTGTTTGATGGTGGTTAACGGCGGGATATAACATGAGCTGTCTTCGGTATCGTCGTATCCCACTACCGAGATGTCCGCACCAACGCGCAGCCCGGACTCGGTAATGGCGCGCATTGCGCCCAGCGCCATCTGATCGTTGGCAACCAGCATCGCAGTGGGAACGATGCCCTCATTCAGCATTTGCATGGTTTGTTGAAAACCGGACATGGCACTCCAGTCGCCTTCCCGTTCCGCTATCGGCTGAATTTGATTGCGAGTGAGATATTTATGCCAGCCAGCCAGACGCAGACGCGCCGAGACAGAACTTAATGGGCCCGCTAACAGCGCGATTTGCTGGTGACCCAATGCGACCAGATGCTCCACGCCCAGTCGCGTACCGTCTTCATGGGAGAAAATAATACTGTTGATGGGTGTCTGGTCAGAGACATCAAGAAATAACGCCGGAACATTAGTGCAGGCAGCTTCCACAGCAATGGCATCCTGGTCATCCAGCGGATAGTTAATGATCAGCCCACTGACGCGTTGCGCGAGAAGATTGTGCACCGCCGCTTTACAGGCTTCGACGCCGCTTCGTTCTACCATCGACACCACCACGCTGGCACCCAGTTGATCGGCGCGAGATTTAATCGCCGCGACAATTTGCGACGGCGCGTGCAGGGCCAGACTGGAGGTGGCAACGCCAATCAGCAACGACTGTTTGCCCGCCAGTTGTTGTGCCACGCGGTTGGGAATGTAATTCAGCTCCGCCATCGCCGCTTCCACTTTTTCCCGCGTTTTCGCAGAAACGTGGCTGGCCTGGTTCACCACGCGGGAAACGGTCTGATAAGAGACACCGGCATACTCTGCGACATCGTATAACGTTACTGGTTTCACATTCACCACCCTGAATTGACTCTCTTC
>NZ_JABZEE010000013.1 GCF_013387495.1 Streptomyces sp. PKU-EA00015
GCGCTTCCCTTTCCGGCGGACCCGACTCTATCAGATCCTTTCGGGCCTGATTCCCAGTCAGAGGGGGTTGCCTTCCCGGCCGTTGGGCCGTTCCGACGAGGTGAGACTTTAGCGGAATCCCAGCCCCCGACGCTAATCGGGGTCTCACTCGTTCGAAGGTCGAACGCGGATTCCTCATTCCGCGAAAACGCACGCAAGAGACGGGCGCCAGAAAGTCTGTCGCTCGCTCGAGTGGGTCTTGCGGAATGGTGTCCGGGGACCAGCCTGAGCCGGTGCTCACGTCGGACAACTCGGAGAACACTACGGATGGCGGATCCCGGTGTCAACTCGGACCCCGGCCGCGTAGGCTGAGCCGCATGACCACGCGCACGTGCCTCAATCTCTGGTGGGCCGCCTGACGGCGGCCGGCACCTGCGCATGCTCTTCAACGGCCGCCGCTTCGGCGGCCGTTCGCGTATCCCCGCTCCGGGGGTCCGGCCGCGGTAGCGGCGGCTCCGACCCGACACGGAGTGGAGTACGGAATGAAGCGGATCTTCAGCGGCGTCAAGCCGACCGGGCACCTGACCCTCGGCAACTACCTCGGGGCGATGCGACGCTGGGTCGAGATCGACCAGCACCGGTCGGACTCCCTGTTCAGCGTCGTCGATCTGCACGCGCTGACCATCGAGCACGATCCGGCGCGGGTGCGCAGGCTCAGCCGGCAGGCAGCGACGCTGCTGCTGGCCGCGGGGCTGGATCCGGAACTGTGCACGCTCTTCGTACAGAGCCATGTGGACGAGCACGCGCGGCTTTCGTACATCCTCGAGTGCACGGCCACCGACGGCGAGCTGCGCCGCATGATCCAGTACAAGGAGAAGAGCGCGCGGGCTCGGGAGTCCGGGCAGAGCGTGCGGCTCTCGCTGCTCACGTATCCGGCGCTGATGGCGGCGGACATCCTGGCGTACCGGACCGACGAGGTGCCGGTCGGTGAGGACCAGACCCAGCATGTGGAGCTGACCAGAGACCTCGCGGTCCGGTTCAACCAGCGGTACGGGCACACCTTCACCGTGCCGCGGGTGACGCATCCGCCGGTGGCCGCGCGCGTCATGGATCTGCAGGACCCCACGTCGAAGATGGGCAAGTCCCACGAGGTCGGCGCCGGGATCGTGTATCTGCTCGACGAGGCGGACGTGGTGCGCAAGAAGGTCATGCGTGCGGTCACGGACAGCGGGTGCGAGGTCGAGTACGACCGGGAGGAA
The DNA here is from genome assembly GCF_013387495.1 of Streptomyces sp. PKU-EA00015. GTDB lineage: Bacteria > Actinomycetota > Actinomycetes > Streptomycetales > Streptomycetaceae > Streptomyces. Next base: position 1,239 of record NZ_JABZEE010000013.1, read on the forward strand.
CGGCCCGGTGTCACCAATCTGCTGGAGATCATGGCGGCCTGTACCGGGCGCGATCCGAGGGAGCTGGCCGGGAAGTACGGCTCGTACGGCGCGTTGAAGAAGGACGTCGCGGACGCGGTGGTGGAGGTGCTGCGGCCGGTCAGGGTGCGCCACGCCGAGCTGGCGGCCGACCCGGCGTACATCGACGAGGTGCTGCGAAAGGGCGCCGACCGGGCCAGAGGGATGGCGCGTCCGACGGTCGACACCGCCTATCGCGCGATCGGGTTGCTGCCGGCCTGAAGCGGTGAGCGCGGGCCGCCGCCGTTCATGGCGGGCGGCCCGCGTTCGAGGCGGTCAGCCGTTGCCGGAGGCGAGCTCGCGGCTGCGGTCGCGGGCGGCTTCCAGGGCGGCGATGAGGGCCGCGCGAACGCCGTGGTTCTCCAGTTCCCGGATGGCGCTGATCGTGGTGCCGGCCGGGGACGTGACGGCCTCGCGGAGCTTCACGGGGTGTTCGCCGCTGTCGCGGAGCATCACCGCGGCGCCGATGGCGGCCTGGACGATGAGGTCGTGTGCCTGGGCGCGCGGGAGGCCGAGGAGGATGCCGGCGTCGGTCATCGCCTCGACGAGGAAGTAGAAGTAGGCCGGGCCCGAGCCGGAGAGCGCGGTGGCCGCGTCCTGCTGGGACTCGGGGACGCGCAGGGTCTTGCCGACGCCGCCGAAGATCTCCTCGGCGTGCACGACGTGCTCGGTGGTGGCGTGGCTGCCGGCGGAGATGACGGACATGCCTTCGTCGACGAGGACGGGGGTGTTGGGCATGACGCGGACGACGGGGGTTCCCGCGGCCAGACGCTGCTCGATGGAGGAGCACGTGATGCCGGCCGCGGCGCTGATGACGAGCCGGTCGGCGGTGACGTGCGGGGCGAGCTCGTCGAGGAGCTTGCTCATGTCCTGGGGCTTGACGGCCAGGATGAGGGTGTCGGCACGCTTGGCCGCCTCGGCGTTGGTGACCGCTTCGACCCCGTAACGGGTGCGGAGCTCCTCGGCACGCTCGGGACGGCGGGCGGTGACCAGCAGATCGGCGGGGTGCCAGCCGGCGCGGATCATGCCGCTGAGCAGGGCCTCGCCGATCTTGCCCGTACCGAGGACTGCGACTGTCTGGGTCATGGCTCTGTTCACCTCGCCGGTCGGGATGCGTGCGCTCACATCCTTTCACCGGGGGCGGTGACGTGCCGTGGCCGTCCACGTGGCGGGCACGGCCGGGACGGTTCAGGCGGTGCGGCGGCGCAGGGTGGCGGCGCCGAGGGCGAGGACGAGGACGGCGCAGGCGGCGACGACCAGGACGTCGCGGAGGAAGGCGGCGGTGGTGTCGGTGTGGAGCAGGACCTCGTTCATGGCATCGACGGCGTACGACATGGGCAGCACGTTCGAGACGGCTTCGAGGGCGGGCTGCATCTGGTCGCGGGGGGTGAACAGGCCGCACAGCAGCAGCTGCGGGAAGATCACGGCCGGCATGAACTGGACCGCCTGGAACTCGGAGGCGGCGAAGGCGGAGACGAACAGGCCGAGCGCCGTGCCCAGCAGCGCGTCGAGGAGTGCGACCAGGAGCAGCAGCCAGGGCGAGCCGACGACGTCGAGGCCGAGGACCGACAGGGCCAGCGCGGTGGCGAGGATGGACTGGACGACGGCGACGAGGCCGAAGGCGATGGCGTATCCGCCGATGAGGTCGCCCTTGCCGAGGGGCATGGCGAGCAGTCGTTCCAGGGTGCCCGAAGTGCGTTCGCGCAGGGTGGCGATGGAGGACACGAGGAACATCGTGATGAGCGGGAAGATGCCGAGCAGCGAGGCGCCGATGGAGTCGAAGGTGCGCGGGCTGCCGTCGAAGACGTAGCGCAGCAGCAGGAGCATCAGGCACGGCACGAGCAGCATCAGGGCGATGGAGCGCGGGTCGTGGCGGAGCTGGCGCAGGACGCGGGCGGCTGTGGCGAGGGTGCGGGCTGTGCTCATCGGGCGTCCTCCTGGAGGGCGTCGGCCTCGTCGACCAGGTGGAGGAAGGCCGCTTCGACGGTTTCGGTGCGGGTGCGGGCGCGCAGGTCGTCCGGGGTGTCCTCGGCGAGGATCTCGCCGTCGCGCATGAGCATGAGCCGGTGGCAGCGCTCGGCCTCGTCCATGACGTGGGAGGAGACGAGGATCGTCGCGCCGCGGTCGTCGGCGAGGCGGTGGAAGAGGTCCCACAGGTCGCGGCGCAGGACGGGGTCCAGGCCGACGGTGGGTTCGTCGAGGACGAGGACCTCGGGGGTGCCGAGCAGGGCGACGGCGAGCGAGACGCGGCTGCGCTGACCGCCGGAGAGGCGGCCGGCGAGGGAGTCGGCGTGCGAGGTGAGGTCGACGTCGGCGACGGCGCGCGCGACGTACTCCTCGCGGGCGTCCTGGCGGGCCCGGCCGGGGAGCAGGACGGAGGCGAAGTAGTCGAGGTTCTGCCGGACGGTGAGGTCGTCGTAGACGGAGGGTGCCTGGGTGACGTAGCCGATCCGGGAGCGCAGTCCGGCGTCGCCGGCCGGGCGGCCGAGGACCTCCAGGGTGCCGGTGACCTCGGCCTGGGTGCCGACGACGGCGCGCATGAGGGTCGATTTGCCGCAGCCGGAGGGCCCGAGGAGTCCGGTGATGCGGCCGGACAGGACGGTGAAGTCGAGGCCGCGCAGGACGGTGCGGCCTCCTCGTACGACGGTGAGGCCGCGGGTCAGGACCGCGACGCCAGAGGAATTCATCATGTGATGAATAATGCGCCTGGCGGTGTCCGGGCGTCAAGGACAGGGGAAGCTCGGGGTGGGGCCCGTCGGGACGGGGCTCAGGCGGGGCGGCGGGTGACCGTGAGGTCGACGGCGTAGGCCTCCTCGACCGATCCGTCCGGGAACAGCCGCAGCAGCCCGGCCCGCTCGCGATCGAGGAAGGCGCGGGCCGCGGCCTTGCCCGCCACCAGGAACAGCGAGTGGCTGCCGAGGTTGGCGAGGTGGGTGTCGAGGGGGACGCGCCGGGTCCAGTACAGGCGGTGTTCGGCGCAGGGCACGCCGTCGGGCAGGGCGCGGGCGGCGCCGGGCGCGCCGTGTGCCGCGCCGCCGAAGTCACGCCTCAGCCGCTCCTCCTGGGCGGCGATCCAGGGGACGTCCCGGTCCGCGACGTTCCACCACAGGGCGAGCGCGCCGCCGGGCCGCAGGACTCGCAGGGCCTCGGGGAGGGAGCGGGCGGGATCCGTCCAATGGAAAGACTGGGCGTAGGTGAGGAAGTCGGCGCTCGCGTCGGCGAGGGGGAGGGCGTCGCCGACGCCGCGGACGAGGGGCACACCGGGCAGCGACCGGCGGAACCGGTCGGCCATCGCGGCGCCCGGCTCCACGGCGGTGACCCGAGCGCCGCGCTCGCGCAGCAGCCGGGTGGCGATACCGGTGCCGGCGCCGACGTCCACGGTCCGGGCACCGGTGAGCGGGCGGCCGGACAGTTCCTCGACGGCGTCGAAGAGGGCGGGCGGATAACCGGGGCGGGCGGCGTCGTACTGGTCCGCCGCGGTCTCGAAGGAGAGGGCACGCCGGGACCGATCGGAATCCGTCATGCCTCTCATCCTTCCCCGGAGGCGGCTAGTTGCGCCGGGTCCTGCCGTTCCGGCGGGAGCGGGCCGCCGGGTTGCCGGAGCGGCTGCCGCGGCGCTTCTCGTACTGCCGGAGCGCCGTCTCGTACTCGGCGCGGCGCAGCTGCTCGCCGGGGGCTTCCGTCAGGCAGCGCAGGGAGTAGGCGATGAGGGAGCCGATGAAGCCGATCGCCTTGAGGCTGCGCAGCGAGTCCTCGGAGGGGGAGCCGTTCGGCCGCCGGCCGAAGCTCTCCCAGGTCTTGCGGAAGGCGATGGCGCTGCAGACGGCGAACATGACGACGACGAGGACGTTCACGAAGCCGCCGACCTCGGCGATGGCCAGGCCCTGGTAGGCGAAGCGCAGCACGAGCGCGGCGGCGAAGGCGGTGACGAGCGCCCCGGCGCCGACGGCGGCCCGGCGCAGCCCGTAGCCCCCGTCGTGCTCGACCCAGGTGGTGCCGAAGTAACGGATGGGCTCGGGCCGCGGGCCGGTGCCGCTGCCGGTGCTGTCGCCGGGGTTCTCGGTGTGCTCGCTCACGGGTCGATTATCCCCGCGGCGAGGGTGAGGGTCAGGAGCAGCGGATGGTGACGTAGCCGTCGCTGCCCGTCTGGACGTAGGCGTCGGAGACGAATTCGCCGTTGGCGATGTTGTCCCAGATGTTGGTGGTGCCGTAGGGGCCGGTGATCGTCTCGCCCGGCTTCTGGCAGTTGATCGGGACGCTCGCGCCGTACGGCAGCACCCGGATGACCGGGTACTGGGTACCGGGGCCGGAGCGCACGTTCAGCCGCACGCCCGGTGCGACCGGGTAGCGCTTGACCGTGAAGGTCTCCACGGCCTCGGTCCCGGCCTGTTCGCCCTGTACTTCCTCAACAGCCATCGAGTTCTCCCCCGTTGATGCACGTCTGATGCACGTCGTGTGAAAGCGGCGTGGCTCGCCGCGCGCAGGCTAGCAAGCCATGGCCGGATCGTACGCATCATCGACTAGGCTCCGAGCGTCGCGCGTGCGCACCATCAGACGGGGGTGGGAGATGCCACCGCTGCGCAGTACCGGGTGGTTCCCGGAAGCGGAGCATCCGGAGTATGCCGGGCAGTACCGGCTCGAGGCCTGCCTCGGCAACGGCGGCATGGGCGTCGTCCACCTCGCCACCTCCGCTTCGGGCCTGCGGCTCGCGGTCAAGGTCATTCACGCCGAGCACGCCTCGGACCCCGAGTTCAGGGCGCGTTTCCGCCAGGAGGTCGCCGCAGCCCGCCGGGTCAGCGGCGCGTTCACGGCACCGGTCGTGGACGCCGACCCCGACGCCGAACGCCCGTGGATGGCCACGCTGTTCATCGACGGTCCGACGCTGTCGGACCGGGTCAAGCGGAACGGTCCCCTGGCCGCGCCGGAGCTGCGCAGGGCCGGCGCGGGGCTCGCCGAGGCGCTGCGTGACATCCATCGCGCCGGCGTGGTGCACCGGGATCTCAAACCCAGCAATGTGCTGTTGGCGCCTGACGGACCGAAAGTCATCGACTTCGGGATCTCCCGTCCCGCGGACAGCGATCTGCGCACGGAGACCGGGAAGCTGATCGGGACACCGCCGTTCATGGCTCCCGAGCAGTTCCAGCGCCCGCGTGAAGTCGGGCCCGAGGCCGATGTGTTCGCGCTGGGCGCCGTGCTCGTGCACGCGGCGACCGGCCGAGGCCCGTTCGACTCCGACAGCCCCTACATCGTGGCGTACCAGGTCGTGCACAACGAGCCCGATCTGGCGGGCGTGCCGGAGGATCTCGTACCGCTGCTGCGCAGGTGCCTGGCCAAGGACCCGCGGGAGCGGCCCACGCCGTACGAGCTGATGGTGGCGCTGCGCGCGTCGTCGCCGTCGTCGGGGTGCGACACCCAGGCCTACATACCGGCGCAGCGCGGACCGGAGCAGCGGGAGAGGCGGCTCCCCGCGGCGGAGGAGTCCGCCGCTCCCGGAGGGAAAGCCGGTGCCAAGCGCCGCGGCCGGGCCCGGTGGGCGGCCGTCGCCGCCGGCCTGGTGGTGCTGGCCGCCGGTGCGGTCGTGACCGCCACCGCCACGTCGGACGATCCGGGACCGGGCCGCGCGAAACCGCGCGCCGAGCAGTCCTTCCGCCCCTGGAGCGTGGCACTGCACCGCGGCGGCGGCGAGAACCGGACCCCGGTGTGCACCGGGGCCGGCCCTGCCCTCTTCTGCACGGCTCCCGGCACCGGAGCCGTACGGCTCGACCCGGCCGACGGCAGCACCGACTGGTCGGCAAGGAGCGCGGGTCCGCGGACGGCCCGGGGACAGGGCGACGCGGGTCAGGAGCCCGTACTCGCGGGCGGCCTGCTGCACGTCACCACGGCGGGCGGCGACCGCTACGAGGCGCTCGACCCCGCGACCGGCGCGGTGCGGTGGGACCTCGACATCTCCGCGTACGCCACGGTGCGTCCGCTCGGTGACGTCGTGCTGCTGGTCACAGAGGGCGGGCAGGTGCGGGCCGTCGACGCCGCGACGGGCGCGGACCGGTGGCGGAAGCGGCTCGGCGGGCCGGGCACGCAGTGGGTCCGGGCCGCGGACGGCGAGGGTCCCGCGTTCGACGCGACGCTCTCCGCGGACGGAAGGACCACACACGTCGGCGCGATCGACCCGGCGAGCGGCCGGCGGCTGTGGAGCGAGCGGCTCCAGGGCTCGCTGGCCCCGGCGGGGGCCGTGGACGGTTCGCTGTATCTGCTCTCGTCCGACGCGGACGGGTTCACCGACGCCGTGGTCCGTGTGGACACGGCGTCCGAGGACCGCGCCGTCAGCCGTGTCCCGCTGGCCGCCCCGGTCGACCAGGCGCAGGCCACGGTCGCCGGGTCCGTCGTCTACCTGTCGGGCGCGGGCGGTTCGCTCCTCGCGGTCGACACGTCCCGGTCGGCCGGGGACGCGCAGCTGTGGCGCCTGGAGACCGCAGTGACCCACCTGTCACGGCCGGCGGCCGACGACCGCTCCGTGTACGTGTCGGCCGGTGACGGGCGCCTGCTCGCCGTCGACGTCGCCCGCGGCACGCTGACCGGCCAGACCAGGCCCCGGATGGACGACGGACGGTTCACGTACGCGGCCCTGCTGCCCGCCCCCGTCACCGCGCCCGGCACGGTCTTTGCCACCGCCCCCGACGGGTCCGTCTTCGCCGTCGACGCGAAGGACCCGGCGCGCTGGTGAGCGCGCCGGGTCCCCGGTGACTGCGATACGGGCGGGTCAGCCCAGCTTGGAGACGTCCCGCACCGCGCCCTTGTCCGCGCTCGTCGCCATCGCCGCGTAGGCGCGCAGCGCCGCCGAGACCTTGCGTTCGCGGGACTTCGGGGCGTACGCCCCGCCCAGCGCCTGCTCGCGGCGGGCCAGTTCGGCCTCGTCGACCAGCAGCTCGATCGAGCGGCCCGGGATGTCGATGCGGATGCGGTCGCCGTCCTCGACGAGGGCGATGGTGCCGCCGGACGCGGCCTCCGGGGAGGCATGGCCGATCGACAGGCCGGACGTGCCGCCGGAGAAGCGGCCGTCGGTGATCAGGGCGCAGGTCTTGCCGAGGCCGCGGCCCTTGAGGAAGGACGTCGGGTAGAGCATCTCCTGCATGCCGGGGCCGCCCTTGGGGCCCTCGTAGCGGATGACGACCACGTCGCCGTCCGTGACCTGCTTGTTGAGGATCTTCTCGACGGCCTCCTCCTGCGACTCGCAGACGACCGCCGGGCCCTCGAAGGTCCAGATGGACTCGTCGACGCCCGCCGTCTTCACGACGCAGCCGTCGACGGCCAGGTTGCCCTTCAGCACCGCCAGGCCGCCGTCCTTGGAGTACGCGTGCTCCGCGGAGCGGATGCAGCCGCCCTCGGCGTCCTCGTCGAGGGTGTCCCAGCGCTCGGACTGGGAGAAGGCCTCGGCGGAGCGGACGCAGCCGGGGGCCGCATGCCACAGCTCGACGGCCTCCGCGGACGGGGAGCCGCCGCGCACGTCCCACGTCTTCAGCCAGTCGGCGAGCGACGGGCTGTGGACGCTGTGCACGTCCTCGTTCAGCAGCCCGGCGCGGTGCAGCTCGCCCAGCAGGGCGGGGATGCCGCCGGCGCGGTGGACGTCCTCCATGTAGTACGTGCGGTTCTTCGCGACGTTCGGCGCGACCTTGGCGAGGCACGGCACCCGGCGCGAGACGGCGTCGATCTCGTCCAGACCGAAGGGGACGCCCGCCTCCTGGGCCGCCGCCAGCAGGTGCAGGATCGTGTTGGTCGAGCCGCCCATGGCGATGTCGAGGGCCATGGCGTTCTCGAAGGCGGCCATGGTGGCGATGTTGCGCGGGAGGACCGACTCGTCGCCCTGGGCGTAGTAGCGGTCGGTGAGCTCGACGACCGTACGGGCGGCGTTCTCGTACAGGGCGCGGCGGGCGGTGTGGGTGGCCAGGGTCGAGCCGTTGCCGGGCAGGGACAGGCCGATGGCCTCGGTCAGGCAGTTCATCGAGTTGGCGGTGAACATGCCGGAACAGGAGCCGCAGGTCGGGCAGGCGTTCTCCTCGATACGGAGCATGTCCGCGTCGGAGATCTTGTCGTTGACGGCGTCCGACATCGCGTCGACCAGGTCGAGCGTGCGGACCGTGCCGTCGACCAGGGTGGCCCGGCCGGACTCCATCGGGCCGCCGGAGACGAAGACCGTCGGGATGTTCAGGCGCAGGGCCGCGTTCAGCATGCCCGGGGTGATCTTGTCGCAGTTGGAGATGCAGATCAGGGCATCGGCGCAGTGCGCCTCGACCATGTACTCCACGGAGTCGGCGATCAGGTCGCGCGAGGGCAGCGAGTAGAGCATGCCGCCGTGGCCCATGGCGATGCCGTCGTCGACGGCGATCGTGTTGAACTCGCGCGGGATGCCGCCCGCCTCGCTGATCGCCTGGGAGACGATCCGGCCGACCGGCTGGAGGTGGGTGTGGCCCGGCACGAACTCCGTGAAGGAGTTGGCGACGGCAATGATCGGCTTGCGGCCGATGTCCGCGCCCGGTACACCGGAGGCCCGCATAAGGGCGCGGGCGCCCGCCATGTTGCGGCCGTGGGTGACAGTGCGGGACCTCAGCTCGGGCATCGTCGCTCGCTCCTCGTCGTGATGGGTGTACCTCTCTCGAGCGTACGCCGCGGCTCCAAGATCTGGACAGCGTGTCCGGAATGCGGGACGCCCGGCTCAGTCCTCGGTCGGCTCGGTTTCCCGGTCCGCTCAGACCCCGGTCGGGCCGGGGTCCGTGAGGTAGCGCTGCAGCGTGGGCGCCACCATCCGCACGATCTCCTCCGTGTCCACCGAGGCCAGCGGCTCCGCCTTGATCACGTAACGCAGGATCGCGATACCGATCATGTGGGACGCGGCGAGTTCGGCACGGAAGGTCGGGTCCGGTACGTCGAGGTCGCCCGCGACCCGCTCCAGCAGCCGCCGCAGGACGAACCCGCGCAGCACCGTCGCCGCCGCCTCGTGGGTCAGCGCGGAACGGATGATGGCGAGCAGCGGGGCACGGGTCGCCGGGTTCTCCCAGACGCCGATGAAGTAGCGGGCGAGCCGCTCGCCGATGCCCTCGGTGCTCGTGCCGAGGATCACGGGGATGGCCAGCGCGGGCTCGAAGGAGACCTCGATCGCCGCGGCGAAGACGTCGTCCTTGGTGCCGAAGTAGTGGTGCACGAGCGCCGCGTCGACCCCGGCGGCACGCGCGATCCCGCGCATCGTCGTCTTGTCGTAGCCGCGCTCGGCGAACTCGGTGCGCGCCGCCTGGAGGATCCGCTCGCGGGCGCCGGGCCCCTCGTCGGCCGCCTTGCGGGCCGGCCGCCCGCGCCGCCGGGGCGCCGCGCCGGTCATCGGGCCGTACCGGTCATCGCGCCGTGCCCGTCACCGCGTCCTACCGGTCCCGCCGTGGACGCGCGACGAGGCCGCGGAGGCCAGGTGCAGCCGCGTGAAGGCCAGTGCCTCCGCCAGGTCGGCCTCGCGTTCGGCGGCGGACATGGCGCGCCGCGTGTTGACTTCGATGACGACGTGGCCGTCGAAGCCGTTGCCGGCCAGGCGCTCCAGCAGTTCGGCGCAGGGCTGGTCGCCGCGGCCGGGCACCAGGTGCTCGTCCTTGGCGGACCCCTTGCCGTCGGCCAGGTGCACGTGGCCGAGCCGGTCGCCCATCCGGTCCACCATTGCCATCGTGTCGGTCCGCGAGGTCGCCGTGTGCGACAGGTCGATCGTGAAGTGCCGGTAGTCGTCCTTGGTGACGTCCCAGTCGGGGGCGTACGCGAGCATCTCCCGGTCCCGGTAGCGCCAGGGGTACATGTTCTCCACGGCGAACCGGACGTCCGTCTCGTCCGCCATGCGCCAGATGCCGCGGACGAAGTCGCGCGCGTACTGCCGCTGCCAGCGGAACGGCGGGTGCACGACCACCGTGGAGGCCCCCAGCTTCTCGGCGGCGGCCTGCGCCCGCTGGAGCTTGACCCACGGGTCGGTGGACCAGACCCGCTGAGTGATCAGCAGGCACGGGGCGTGGACGGCGTGGATGGGGACCTGGTGGTAGTCGGAGAGCCTGCGCAGCGCCTCGATGTCCTGGCTGACGGGGTCCGTCCAGACCATGATCTCGACCCCGTCGTAGCCGAGGCGCGCGGCGACCTCGAAGGCGGTCGCCGTCGACTCCGGATAGACGGAAGCCGTCGACAGGACAACCTTCGCATCCGGGATGCGCACGACTGGTTCTGCCACGGAGACAGCCTAAAGGCACGCGCTAGGCGGTCGGCAGATGGTCGAGGCGCCGCAGGATGACGCCCTCGCGCAGCGCCCAGGGGCAGATCTCCAGTTCCTCGGCGTCGAAGAGGTCCATCGCCCCCTCCGCGACCAGGGCTCCTGCCAGCAGCTGACGGGCCCGGCCCGGGGAGACGCCGGGCAGGCCGGCGCGCTGCTCCACCGTCATGGCGGCGAGCTTGGGCACCCAGCCGACGAGTGACGAACGACTCAGCACGCGCTGGACGTAGAGGCCCTCGCCGGAGCGGGCCGCACCCGCGATGCGGGCCAGCTGCTTGAAGGTCTTGGAGGTGGCGACGATGTGGTCCGGCGGGCCCAGCCGGCTGAATTCGCCGACGACACGGGCGATCTCGGCGCGCACATGGCGCCGCAGCGACTTCACGTCCCGCGGGTCCGGCGGGTCGCCGGGCAGCAGTCCCACGGTCAGCCGGCTCGCGCCGAGCGGCAGGGAGACGGCGGCGTCGGGCTCCTCGTCTATGCCGAACGCGATCTCCAGCGAGCCGCCGCCGATGTCGAGGACCAGCAGCTTCCCGGCCGACCAGCCGAACCAGCGGCGGGCCGCGAGGAACGTGAGACGCGCCTCCTCCGCGCCCGTGAGGACCGTCAGCTCGACCCCCGTCTCGGCCTTGACCCGGGACAGGACCAAGTCCGCGTTGGTCGCCTCGCGCACGGCGGAGGTGGCGAAGGAGAGGACCTCTTCGCAGCCCTTGTCCTCGGCGGCCTGCAACGCGTCGGCAACGGTGTGGACCAGCCGCTCGATGCCCTCCTCGCCGATGGCACCGCCCTCGTCGAGCAGCTCGGCGAGACGCAGCTCCGCCTTGTGGGAGTGCGCGGGAAGGGGGCGGGCGCCGGGGTGGGCGTCCACCGCCAGCAGGTGAACCGTGTTCGAACCGACGTCGAGGACTCCGAGTCTCATGGACGGAACGCTACTGCGGTCGCACGCATACGCTGGAGCCGTGCCAAAGACGAAAAAGGCGAAGCCGGGCAAAGCAGTGCCCGCTACGAAGTCCGAGCGGCCCGACAACCCCGACAAGCGCTCCACGAAGAAGACCGAGCCCGACGAAAAGGGCCTGGACTTCCCCCGAGCATGGGTGGAGTTCCCCGACCCCGCCGACGACGAACAGGTCTTCCGGTGCGACCTGACGTGGCTCACCTCACGCTGGAGCTGCATCTTCGGCAGCGGGTGCCAGGGAATCCAGGCCGGGCGAGCGGACGACGGCTGCTGCACGCTGGGCGCGCACTTCTCCGACGAGGAGGACGAACAGCGCGTGGCGGAGCACGTGGCACGTCTGACGCCGGACCTGTGGCAGTTCCACGACGTCGGCACCGGGACCGGCTGGGTGCAGCAGGACGAGGACGGTGAGCGCCAGACGCGCCGCTGGGAGGGCTCGTGCATCTTCCAGAACCGCCCGGGCTTCGCGGGCGGTGCGGGCTGCTCGCTGCACATCCTCGCGCTGCGCGAGGGCCGGGAGCCGCTGGAGACCAAGCCGGACGTGTGCTGGCAGCTGCCGGTGCGGCGCACGTACGAGTGGATCGACCGGCCGGACGACACCCGCGTGCTGCAGGTGTCGATCGGCGAGTACGACCGCCGGGGCTGGGGCCCGGGCGGGCACGACCTGCACTGGTGGTGCACGTCGGCGACGTCGGCGCACGGCGCGGGCGAGCCCGTGTACGTGACGTACCGCCCGGAGTTGACCGAGCTGATGGGCAAGGCGGCGTACGACGTGCTGGTGGAGCTGTGCGAGGCACGTCTGGCGTCGTCGCTTCCGCTGGTGGCGCCGCACCCTGCGGACCCGAAGCCCCGCTGACGGGCGGGCCGGGCGGGCGGCGGCCCGCCCTCGGCACCCGGCTGCCGGGCCGCACGCCCCCCGGTGCGCGCAGTGCCGGGCGGACGCCGCGGAGGACCGTTTCGACCGGGTCAGTCCGAAGGCGGCGGGGTCGCCGGCTCGGACGGCGGTTCCGACGCGGGCGGTGACGTGGGCGGGTCGGACGGGTCGGGCGAGGACGGCGGCGGCGAGGTCGGCGGCGTCGGGTCCGGCGAGGACGGCGGCGGGCTGGAGGGCGGCGGACTCGACGGCGGTGTGGGGGTCGGGTCGGGCGAGGAGGGCGGCGGGCTGGTCGCCCCGCGGCCGTGGATCGCCACGACCGCGCCGGCCGGCTCGATGCCGACCTGCGCGCGCCAGTAACCGGACGGCTCCCGCGAGGAGTCGACGGTGAGGTACAGAGTGACCGTTTCGCCGGGGTAAAGAGTGCCGGACGAGCGCGTGGTGCGCAGCCAGGGCACGTCCGTCCACAGCGACCAGTCGACCGGGGCGCCGCCGGAGGCCATGAGCGTGATGACGGTGGTGTCCCCGGCGGGCTGCGCCTCGACCGTGAGCCTGCCCGGGCCCCGCCCGGAAGCGGAGGGCGGGGCGGGGGTGCCCGTGCTGATCACCTCTACGGAGACCTCGGACGTGTGGCGGGCGGCCGTGAAACGGGGGTCGGGCGTCGCGCTCGCGTTGCCCGCGTGCTCGTAATGGCCGTACGGGTCGCCCTCGGCCGAGCCGACCTGGTCGCCGGCGCTGATGGCCGGCCCGCGATGGCCCTCACCGGTCAGCGGCGCCCCCCGGTACGCCGCCCACAGGGCGAGCACCGGTGCGGCCACGACGGTGGCAACGACCGTGGTGGTCACCACGCGGGCGCGCATCCGGTCGCGCCGGGCGGCGTGGTCCTTGGGATCGAGCGGGAAGCCGTCCGGGCCGAAGCGCGGGGCACCGGCGCGGGCGCGGGGGACGTGGCGCATCGCGACGTACGCGGCGGCGCGCGGCGCCTCGACCAGGGGCAAAGCGGCCGGTGTGACGGACGAGCCGGGCCAGGGCCCCCGGGCGCCGGCGCGCTCGGCGGCGCGACGGCAGCGGGGGCAGTCGTCCACGTGACGCACGAGCTCGCGGCGCAGCGCGGCCGAGAGCAGGACGCGGTTGTCGCCGGTGAGCCGGGCGACGGCCGGGCAGTTGCCGGTCTCGACGACGGCGAGCGCGGCCCGGGTGCGCTCCACCTCGCAGGCCGCGGCGGCCAGCAGCTCGCGGGCCGCGACCTCGCCGAGGCCGAGGACCGAGGCGACGGCGGCCGGGCCGAGGCCGTGGCGCACGGCCAGTTCGAGGGCCTCGCGCTGCTCGGGGGTGGTGCCGGCGGCCTCGGGCCAGGCCAGCAGGGCCAGTTCGGCGCGGCGGCGCTCGGCGGCCTCGGGGGCGACGCGGGGCGCGGGCTCGCCGCCCGCGGCGGGCCGTCCGGTGTGGGAGCCCTGGCGCCTGCGGCGCTGCTCGCTGAGCCGGCGCAGACAGGCCCAGCGCGCGAGCGCGTACATCCAGGCCCTCCGCTCGGCCTCGCCGGACGGGCAGCGTCCGTGCTGCCGTTCGGCGATGGCGAGGACGTCACCGAGGACCGCCGTCGCCGCGTCGTGGTCGCACAGCACGGAGAGGCAGTAGGTGAACAGGCCGTCGAGATGCGGCTCATAACGCGCGGGCGGTCGCTCGGCGGACGGACGGGGCGCGCGACGGTGCGCGCGGTGTGCGCCGGTGATGTGGGTAGGGGATTCCAGCCTGCTGCTCGTCACTCCGTGACCGTAGGGGCAGCGCCGGACCCTGTTCGTACCCCTTGAGCACTTTTAATCCATACGGGTGAACCGTTCCTTCTAGGGAGGACAGAAGGGACAGGTTCCGCGCCCCGGGTGCCCACTGTTTCGCGCTGTGCGCCGGGCAGCGGCCCTCCGGCAGCGGGCGCCGGGCAGGGCTGTCAGTGGGCCCCGCTACGGTTTGCGCATGGCTGCCCGTACGAAATCCGCGAAGGACCGGCCGTCCTACCGCTGCACCGAATGCGGCTGGACCACCGCGAAGTGGCTCGGCCGCTGCCCCGAGTGCCAGGCCTGGGGCACGGTCGAGGAGTACGGCGCCCCCGCCGTCCGCACCACGGCCGCCGGCCGGGTCTCCACCGCCGCGCTGCCCATCGGTCAGGTCGACGGCCGGCAGGCGACCGCGCGCTCCACGGGCGTGGACGAGCTCGACCGGGTCCTCGGCGGCGGTCTCGTGCCGGGGGCCGTCGTGCTGTTCGCGGGCGAGCCGGGCGTCGGCAAGTCCACGCTGCTGCTCGACGTCGCGGCCAAGGCGGCGAGCGACGACCACCGCACGCTGTACGTGACGGGCGAGGAGTCCGCGAGCCAGGTCAGGCTGCGCGCCGACCGGATCAGGGCCCTGCACGACCACCTCTACCTGGCGGCGGAGACGGACCTGTCCGCGGTCCTCGGCCATCTGGACGCGGTCAAGCCGTCCCTGCTGATCCTCGACTCCGTGCAGACGGTGGCCTCCCCCGAGATCGACGGCGCGCCCGGCGGCATGGCCCAGGTCCGCGAGGTCGCGGGCGCCCTGATCCGCGCCTCCAAGGAGCGCGGCATGTCCACGCTGCTGGTGGGCCATGTGACCAAGGACGGCGCCATCGCGGGTCCCCGGCTGCTGGAGCATCTCGTCGATGTGGTGCTCCACTTCGAGGGCGACCGGCACGCCCGCCTCCGCCTCGTCCGCGGCGTGAAGAACAGGTACGGGGCGACGGACGAGGTCGGCTGCTTCGAGCTGCACGACGAGGGCATCACCGGCCTGGCCGACCCCTCGGGCCTGTTCCTCACCCGCCGCGACGAGCCCGTCCCCGGCACCTGTCTGACGGTCACCCTGGAGGGCCGCCGCCCGCTCGTCGCCGAGGTGCAGGCGCTGACGGTCGACTCCCAGATCCCCTCCCCCCGGCGCACCACCTCGGGTCTGGAGACCTCGCGGGTGTCGATGATGCTGGCCGTCCTGGAGCAGCGGGGCCGGATCTCCGCGCTCGGCAAGCGCGACATCTACAGCGCGACGGTCGGCGGTGTGAAGCTCTCCGAGCCCGCGGCCGACCTCGCGATCGCCCTCGCGCTGGCGTCGGCGGCGAGCGACACCCCGCTGCCGAAGAACCTGGTCGCGATCGGCGAGGTGGGGCTCGCCGGCGAGGTCAGACGGGTGACGGGCGTCCAGCGGCGGCTCACCGAGGCGCAGCGTCTCGGCTTCACCCACGCCCTGGTGCCCTCCGACCCGGGCAAGATCCCGGCGGGCATGAGAGTCACGGAAGTCGCCGACATGGGAGATGCTCTGCGGGTGCTCCCACGCGTCCGCCGGAAGGCTCCCGACGGCGCCTGAGGCGTACGCCCCCCGGGGCGACGAGGCTCGCCGGTAGACTTTGCCCTGGTCTCGCCCACCCGTACGAGCCGGAGGAGTGCAGTGGCAGCCAAGGACGGGGCAGCAGCACCCGGAAAGTCCGGCCAAGGCACGGGCAACGAAGCGCTGATCCGCGCCGCCCTGAGCGCGGTCGCCCCGGGCACCGCCCTGCGCGACGGCCTGGAGCGCATCCTGAGGGGGAACACCGGTGGACTGATCGTTCTGGGCATGGACAAGACCGTCGAGTCGATGTGCACCGGCGGCTTCGTGCTGGACGTGGAGTTCACCGCGACCCGGCTGCGCGAGCTGTGCAAGCTGGACGGCGCGCTGATCCTCGACAAGGACATCTCCAAGATCCACCGGGCCGGTGTCCAGCTGGTCCCGGACGCCTCCATCCCGACCGAGGAGACCGGCACCCGCCACCGCACCGCGGACCGGGTCTCGCGCCAGTGCGGCTTCCCCGTGGTGTCCGTGTCCCAGTCGATGCGGCTGATCGCGCTCTACGTGGACGGGGAGCGCCGTGTCCTGGAGGAGTCCGCCGCGATCCTGTCGCGGGCCAACCAGGCGCTGGCCACCCTGGAGCGCTACAAGCTCCGCCTCGACGAGGTCGCGGGCACGCTGTCGGCGCTGGAGATCGAGGACCTGGTCACCGTCCGGGACGTCACGGCGGTCGCGCAGCGTCTGGAGATGGTGCGCCGGATCGCCACCGAGATCGCCGAGTACGTGGTGGAGCTGGGCACCGACGGCCGCCTCCTCGCGCTCCAGCTCGACGAGCTGATCGCGGGCGTGGAGCCCGAGCGCGAGCTGGTCGTCCGCGACTACGTGCCCGAGCCGACGTCCCCCAGAGCCGCGCCCGGGAGGGGCGGCCAGCGCTCGCGCACGGTGGACGAGGCGCTGGCGGAGCTGGACGCCCTCACGCACACCGAGCTGCTCGAACTGCCCGTCGTGGCACGGGCGCTGGGCTACAGCGGCTCGCCCGAGACCCTGGACTCCGCGGTCTCGCCGCGGGGTTACCGCCTGCTGGCGAAGGTGCCCCGGCTGCCGGGTGCGATCATCGAGCGGCTCGTGGAGCACTTCGGCGGACTGCAGAAGCTGCTGGCCGCCAGCGTGGACGACCTCCAGGCCGTGGACGGCGTCGGCGAGGCGCGGGCGCGCAGCGTGCGCGAGGGCCTGTCGCGGCTCGCGGAGTCGTCGATCCTGGAGCGGTACGTCTGAGACGTGTACCGGCGAGGGGCCTCACGACCTTGTCGTGAGGCCCCTCGCCCGTGTCCCGGCGGCTCTGCGGCCGGCCGTTCAGTCCTTGTCGAGGCGGAACGACGCGGGCAGCACCTTCACGCCCGGGAACGTGACCTCGACGAGGTAGGTGCCCGGAGCCGCGCCGCCCGGGGACGTCGTCGGGCACTGCGGCGCGCTGCGCTTCCTGTCCCACTGGACGGTGTGCGTGATCGTCCCGTTGCCGGGGACGCTCAGGAACCGGGACGGGGCCGTGCGCGGGCAGTGGCCCGAGGACCACACGTCCTTGTCCTCGCTGTCGGTGACGGTGAACACCGCGGCCTTCGGTCCGAAGTCCGCCTTGCAGGTCGTGGGCGACGAGTTGGCGACGACGAGCCTGAACGCGGGCTTCTCACCCGGCGCGTAGGACACCTCCGTGGTGCTGAGGGTCAACCGCAGTGCGCCGGGCGCGCAGTTGGGGAGTGCCGAACCGGCCGGGACGTGTACGCCGGGGGCACCTGGCGAGGCGCCGCCCGTCGTGCCGGAGCCACTCGTGGTGGCACCGTCCCCGCCGCTCGCGCCGCCGGGGCTCGCGGAGCCGTCGCCGGAGCCCCCCGCACCGCCGGAACCGCTCGTACCGTCGCCCGACTCGTCGCGCCCACCGGGCTGTTGGCTGATGGCGGGGCCGGACTGATCGGGTCCGGGAGTGATCGAGTGGGCGGGGGCCGGGCCCTTGCCGTCCGCGGTGTTCTTGCCGTCGTCGTCCCCGCCGGACGTGACGGCCCACACGATCAGCACCGCGAGCAGCGCGACCAGTGACGCCGCGACTGCCCTCCGTCGCCAGTAGATGGAGGAGGGAAGCGGCCCGATCGGATTGCGCAGAGATCCCACGGACCGAACTCTACGAGAGATCGTGCCCGACTCCCGCCCCACCCGCCGCCCTGGGCACGAAGTTCTGCTGATCATCATCATGGGCCGCGTCCCGCAAGGCCATGACTCGCGTCGGAAGTCGCTCGGGACGATCGCGAAGGGTGACCGAACCGCCTGGGACGATACGGTCCGTGACCATGGACAGCAGCATCACACGCGCTCTCTACCGCGACATCGTCGACTTCGCCCACACCACGCCCACCTGGGTGCGGCACCTCGCCGAACTCTGGACGGAGGCAGGACTGTTGCTCTTCGGCGTGCTGTTACTCGTCGCCTGGTGGCGGTCGCGCACCGGTGAGCTGCGCGCGATAGCCCTCGCCGTCCTCGCACCGCCGGTGACGGCGGCCGGCTACGTGGTCAGCGAATCCCTCAAGTCCCTGGTGGACGAGGAGCGTCCGTGCCGCACGGTCACGGAGGCCGCCGCTTCGCTGGTGCCCTGTCCGCCGTACGGCGACTGGTCCTTCCCGAGCAACCACTCGGCCATCGCCGGGGCCGCGGCCGTGGCGCTCGCGATCGCGTGGCCGCGGATCGCAGTGCTGACGGTGCCGATGGCACTGCTCATGGCCTTCTCCCGCGTCTTCGTCGGAGTCCACTACCCGCACGACGTGCTGACGGGCCTGGTGGTCGGCGCGTTCGTCGCGGCGCTCTGCGCGACGGCACTGCTGCGCCCGGCCCGGGCGCTGCTCGGCGCCATGCGCGCGAGCCGCACGGGAATCGTGCTCTGGTTCGCGGGCCCCGGCCCTGCCCCGCGGCCCGCCCACAAGACGACGCACGCCGTCCGCGTGCCGTGACGCGGGGCGTGCGCGAGGGCGCCCGCTCCCCGCAGGCCCGGCGTGCGCGCTCCCTGGGGTGCCCGATCGCCGCACCCGGCCCGCCGGGCAGGCCCTCCGCGGCCGCCGCGCGGGGCCGCCCGGGGCGGGTGCATGCGTCCCCCGGCCGCCGGGGCATGCCAGGATCGTGCGTGCCATGACTGTCACTCATGATTCCCAGACGCCCGACGCCCTCGACCCCGAAGCCCTCCACGTCCCCGTCATCGCCTGGTTCGACCGGCACGCGCGTGACCTGCCCTGGCGCCGCCCGGAGGCCGGCGCGTGGGGCGTGATGGTCAGCGAGTTCATGCTGCAGCAGACCCCGGTCTCCCGGGTGCTCCCGGTGTACGAGGAGTGGCTGGCCCGCTGGCCGCGCCCCGCCGACCTCGCGGCGGAGGCTCCCGGCGAGGCCGTCCGCGCCTGGGGGCGGCTCGGCTACCCGCGCCGCGCGCTGCGACTGCACGGTGCCGCACGGGCCATAGCGGAGCGGCACGGCGGCGAGGTGCCGCGCGTCCACGCGCAGCTGCTCGCCCTGCCGGGCATCGGCGAGTACACGGCGGCGGCGGTGGCCTCCTTCGCGTACGGCCAGCGGCACGCGGTGCTGGACACCAACGTGCGGCGGGTCTTCGCCCGCGCCGCGACCGGCATCCAGTACCCGCCGAACGCGACGACCGCGGCCGAACGCCGCCTGGCCCGCGCTCTGCTCCCCGACGAGGAGGGCACCGCGGCCCGCTGGGCGGCGGCGTCCATGGAGCTCGGCGCGCTGGTGTGCACCGCACGGAACGAGGACTGCGGCCGCTGCCCGATCGCCTCGCGGTGCGCCTGGAGGCTCGCGGGGAAGCCCGCGCACGACGGCCCGGCGCGCCGCGGCCAGACGTACGCCGGCACGGATCGCCAGGTACGCGGCCGGCTGCTGGCGGTCCTGCGCGAGGCCGCGACACCCGTACCGCAGTCGGCGCTGGACGCGGTCTGGGACGAACCGGTGCAGCGCGCCCGGGCACTCGACGGGCTCGTCGCCGACGGTCTCGTCGAGCCTCTGGACGGCGGCCTCTACCGGCTCCCCCTCGGCTGAACCAAAAGCTGTACCCCGTCACCACCGCATCTCAAACATCGCCTGTTACACAACCGATGGACGGCCGTGCGTCGCCCGAGGGCTGCTCCGCACAGCGCCGTGACAACCCGTCCGTAGCTTCTGTCACGCAACGACACACGGGGTTTCACGGGGACGGAGGCGGTTGGAATGGCGCACGGCGAGGTGCTCGAATTCGAGGAGTACGTACGCACCCGGCAGGAGGCGCTGCTGCGCAGCGCCCGGCGCCTCGTCCCCGACCCCGTCGAGGCCCAGGACCTCCTGCAGACGGCGCTGGTGCGCACGTACGGCCGCTGGGACGGAATCGCGGACAAGTCGCTCGCGGACGCGTACCTTCGCCGCGTGATGATCAATACGCGCACCGAGTGGTGGCGTGCCCGCAAGCTCGAAGAGGTACCCACCGAGCAGCTCCCGGACGCGAGCGTCGACGACGGCAGCGAGCAGCGCGCCAACCGCGCCCTGCTGATGGACGTCCTCAAGGTGCTGGCCCCCAAGCAGCGCAGCGTGGTCGTGCTGCGGCACTGGGAGCAGATGAGCACCGAGGAGACCGCCGCAGCGCTGGGCATGTCGGCGGGTACGGTGAAGAGCACGCTGCACCGGGCGCTCGCGAAGCTCCGCCAGGAGCTCGAGTCGCGGGACCTGGACGCCCGCGCCCTGGAGCGCGACGAGTCGCGGCGTATTCACCAGCAGGGCGAACGGGAGCGGGAGCGGTGCGCGGCCTGACAGGCAGAGGCAGCGGGACACGGGTGGCGGGCAGTACGGCGACGGCCGGGCTGGTCGCCTTCGCCCTGTTGGCCGCCGGCTGTTCCACCGGGGGCTCGGGGGTGCAGGACGAGGGGGCCGCCCCGTCCGACCACGCGGGCAAGGCCACGCCCTCACCGGCGTCGTCCGGGAGCGCCGGACAGTTCACGAAGGCGGTCGACGCGGTGGAGCTGCTCAAGAACGACCCGAAGGTCAGCGCCCGGGTCAAGGCGGACCTGCGGCCGTGCGCCAAGGACTCGTACCCGGTCGACACCTCGTACGGAGTCCTCACCGGCAGCTCCGCCCCCGATGTCGTGGTGAACGTGATGACCTGCGCCGACGCCGTCGGCATGGGCACCTACGTGTACCGGGAGAACGGCGACACGTACGAGAACGTCTTCGCGGTCGAAGAGCCCGCGGTGTACTCGGCGATCGACCGGGGCGACCTGGTGGTGACCAAGCAGGTGTACGCCAAGGGCGATCCGGTGGCCGAGCCGTCCGGCGAGGAGGTCACCACCTACCGCTGGTCCGCCGGAAAGTTCACCCAGCAGTTCTGGGTGCGCAACGAGTACAGCCGGTCGGTCGGCGAGGGAGAGGTCGTGGCCACGGACGTGCCCGCCCCGAGCGACAACTGACCCCCGCCTGCCCGCTGAGACGTGTCCGCAGAGAAACGATCCCGAACGAGAGCTGAGAAAAGACGGATGGCCGAGACCCATGTCCTGTTCGTCGAAGACGACGATGTCATCCGCGAGGCCACCCAGCTCGCGCTGGAGCGCGACGGCTTCACGGTCACGGCCGTGCGCGACGGGCTCCAGGGCCTGGAGGCGTTCCGGGCCGACCGGCCGGACATCGCGCTGCTCGACGTGATGGTGCCGGGCCTGGACGGCGTCAGCCTGTGCCGCCGCATCCGCGACGAGTCGACGGTTCCCGTGATCATGCTGTCGGCGCGCGCGGACTCCATCGACGTGGTGCTCGGCCTGGAGGCCGGCGCCGACGACTACGTGACGAAGCCCTTCGACGGCGCGGTCCTCGTGGCCCGCATCCGCGCGGTGCTGCGCCGCTTCGGACATGCGACCGGCGGTGCGGCCGAGGCGTCCGCCGGGCAGCGGGAGCAGGACGGCGTGCTGGTCTTCGGGGACCTGGAGATCGACACCGAGGGCATGGAGGTCCGCAGGGGCGGCAAGCAGGTCGGTCTGACGCCCACGGAGATGCGGCTGCTGCTGGAGTTCTCGTCGACGCCCGGTACGGTGCTCTCCCGCGACAAGCTGCTGGAGCGGGTCTGGGACTACGGCTGGGGCGGTGACACCCGCGTCGTGGACGTCCATGTGCAGCGGCTGCGGACCAAGATCGGCCAGGACCGCATCGAGACGGTCCGCGGCTTCGGTTACAAGCTGAAGGCGTGACGCAGGCCGTATGAGCTCCGGACAGGACCCCGTCGGATGAGACGCCCCTCCCTGCGCATCGGGCCCCTGCGCACCGGCGTCCGGTGGAAGATCAGCATCGCCATCGCCGGCGTCGGCGCCCTCATCGCCATGGCGCTGAGCCTGGTCGTGCACAACGCGGCGCGCGTCTCCATGCTCCGCAACGCCCGTGACGTGCAGATGGACCGCATCCTGCTCGCCCAGCGCTGGTACGAGACCTCCAAGAACCGCGATCCGCGCTTCAACAGCAAGATCAACGACTCGGCCCTCCCCGACGAGTTGCAGGAGCTGATGCGCGAGAACCGGCGCGGCAGTTACGTCGACGACAGCGGCGAGACGCCCGAGATCTGGGCCGCCGTGCCGCTGGCGAACGGCGACGTGCTCTCCCTGCGCACCGAGTTCACCGGGCGCAGCGCCACCGTGATGAAGGACCTCGACCGGGCGCTGATCATCGGCTCGGTCTCCGTCGTGCTGGTCGGCTCCGCGCTCGGCGTGCTCATCGGCGGTCAGCTCTCGCGCCGGCTTCGCAAGGCGGCCGCGGCCGCCGGCAATGTGGCGCAGGGCAACACCGACGTACGGGTCAGGGACGCCATCGGCGGGCTCGTGCGCGACGAGACGGACGAGCTGGCCCGGGCCGTGGACGCCCTGACCGACGCGCTGCAGTCCCGCATCGAGGCGGAACGCCGGGTCACGGCCGACATCGCGCACGAGCTGCGCACGCCCGTGACGGGTCTGCTGACCGCGGCGGAGCTGCTGCCGCCCGGCCGTCCCACCGAGCTCGTACGGGACCGGGCGCAGGCGATGCGCACGCTGGTGGAGGACGTGCTGGAGGTGGCGCGGCTCGACAGCGCTTCGGAGCGGGCCGAGCTCCAGGAGATCCAGCTCGCGGAGTTCGTCGGGAGGCGGGTGACCACGCTGCACCCCGAGGCCGAGATCCGGGTCGTCCACGAGTCCTGGGTGAACACCGACCCCCGGCGCCTGGAGCGCATCCTGGGCAATCTGCTGACCAACGCCGTGAAGTACGGCAAGGGCCCCATCGAGGTGACCGTCGAGGGCCGTGTGGTGCGCGTACGGGACCACGGGCCCGGGTTTCCCGAGGCGCTGCTGCGCGAAGGGCCGAGCCGGTTCCGTACGGGCGCGAGCGACCGGGCGGGGACGGGCCACGGCCTGGGCCTGACGATCGCGGTCGGCCAGGCGCGGGTGCTGGGCGCCCGCCTGACCTTCCGCAACGCGGCCCCGGAGGGCTCGACGCCGCTGGGCGCCTCGGGCGGGGCGATCGCGGTGCTCTGGCTGCCGGAACACGCCCCGACGAACACGGGCAGCTTCCCGATGCTCCCCCTGGACGCCTGACCGGCACGGATCGGGCGGGGCGGGGCTCCCGCGGCAGGCTGTGGGACCCCGAACGACGGCGAGGGCGACCCCGAGGACAGCGTGATGCCGTCCTCCGGGTCGCCCTCGATCCGATCGCCCGGCCGCGCCATGCCCGGGGCCGAGCCCTTCGGGGTGGCGTCAGATGGTGACGCCGACGGTGCGCAGGAAGGACACCGGGTTGAGCGCCGAGCCGTAGTTCGGGGTCGTACGGATCTCGAAGTGCAGGTGCGGGCCGGACGAGTTTCCGGTGTTGCCGGACTTCGCGATCGTCTGGCCGGCCTTCACGGTCGAGCCGATGGAGACCTTGATCGTCGACAGGTGGGCGTACTGCGAGTACTTGCCGTTGGCGTGCTTGATCACGACGGCGTTGCCGTACGCGGGGCCGTCGCCGCCACCGTTCGGGCCGGCCTTGACGACCGTACCGGCGCCGGCCGCCTTGACGGGGGTGCCGACCGGAACGGCGAAGTCCTGGCCGGAGTGCTTGGCGGACCACATGGCGCCGCCCTGGGCGAAGCTCGCGGTCAGCGTGTACTTGTTGACGGGCTTGACCCACGCGGCCGGCTTCTTGGCGGCCTTCTTGGCCGTGGCCTTCTTCGCGGCCTCGGCCTTGGCCGTCGCGGCCTTCGCCTTCAGCTGCGCGGCGACCTTCGCCTGGGCGTCGGCCTGGGCGGCGACGGCGGACGCGGCGTCCACGACGGCCGGCTTGGCGGCCTTGCCCGCATCGGCGGAGGCGACACCCGCACCGGCTCCGACGACCATCACGGCGCCCATTCCGGCGGCCACGACGGCCCCACGGGTACGGAGCAGGGACGGGCGGAGACGGTGGATCACGGTGCGCTTCGACATACGGGAGAACCTCCGGGCATGAATGGACCCGGCGTGCTCGCCGGGCTGGCTCCACATTGGTAACCCGGCCCCCCAAGACACCTCAAATGCCTCAACTACGACATCACGTCGTAGCGAAGCCCCTGTGAACGGCATCTCTTGACGCCCTTGGAACGCACACACCGAGGCCCGGAACGAGGTCGATATATCCCTATAGGTCGGGGTTTAGCCGCATGTCGGGGCCTTGTCCGCCCCTTGCGGACGAGATTCAGGGGGTCACGGACCGACGAAGGGGCGAAAGTCCCCGCCCGCAGGGGACCGAACACGCACGCTCCGGCTGCCACAACGGCACTATTCCGTCTAGTAGGTCCGATTCGTCCTGTGCGCCTTGTCACGGCCAGGGCCCGTCCGGAACCTCCGGATCGTGACCCAGGCCACGGACTCGGGGTCTCCACGGGGTGGCGAAGAGCGCCCGGAATGCGGCATTTCGCGGTGACCGGGGCCACACGACACGGCCCGAGGCGTCCTTCCGGAGCGGGTGCGCTTGCGGGATCCTCCCGTGGCATGAGCAGACCCGTGAATCCTGTGAACCGCCGCCCCGGTCTCCGCCGCGGCTGGATCTGGACCGCCGTCGCCGGACTCGCCTGCACCCTCACCCTGAGCTCCCCCGCGGGGGCCGGCCCCGCGGACACCGGCCTGGGGAACGCGATCGACACGATCCTCTCCGACGCCCGCCTCGACGGCGGAGCGGTGAGCGTCGTGATCGCCGACGCCACCACCGGGGAGCGCCTCTACCGGCGCGACGCGGCCGACCGCCTGATGCCCGCGTCGAACACCAAGCTCCCCACGTCCGTCGCCGCCATGGCCCTCCTCGGCCCGGACCACCGCTACACCACCGACGTCCTCACCACCGGGACCCGCCTCGGCTCCACCCTGCACGGCGACCTCTACCTGCGCGGCAGCGGCGACCCCACGACGCTCGCGAAGGACTATGACCGCCTCGCCGCCGACCTCGCCGCGAGCGGGATCCGGCGGGTCACCGGACGTCTCGTCGCCGACGACACCCGATTCGACGACCAGCGCCTCGGCCGCTCCTGGGCGGCCGACGACGAGTCCTCGTACTACTCGGCGCAGATCTCCGCGCTCACCCTCGCGCCCGACACCGACTACGACTCCGGCACGGTCGTCGTCGAGGCCGGGCCGGGCGCCCGCCCCGGCGACCGGCCGACGGTGAAACTGACCCCGCCGAACGACTACGTACGCCTCGACGTCCGGGGCACGACCGTGGAGCAGGGCCGCCCCGACACCCTTTCGGTCGAGCGCCGCCACGGCACCAACACCATCACCGTCAGCGGCGACATCCCCCTCGGCGCGAACCCCACCAAGGAGTGGATCACCGTCTGGGAGCCCACCGGCTACGCCGCCGCCGTCTTCGCGGACGCGCTCGCCGCCCACGGCGTACGGATCGCGGGCAGCCCCCGCCTGGGCCGCCCCACCCCGCCCGGTGCCCGCGTGCTCGCCTCGCACCGCTCCATGCCGCTCAAGGAGCTGCTGCACCCCTTCATGAAGCTCTCGAACAACATGCACGCCGAGGCCCTGACGAAGACGATCGGCGCCCGGACCTCCGGCCACGGCACGTGGGACGCGGGCCTGAAGGCCATCGGCGCCCATCTGGCGAAGGAAGGCGTACGGACCGGATCCCTGCGCCAGGCCGACGGCTCCGGCCTGTCCCGGATGAACCTCTTCCCGGCCGAGGAGCTGGCCACCCTGCTGCTCTCCGTGCGCGACGAGCCCTGGTACGCGAACTGGTACGCGTCCCTGCCCGTGGCCTGCGCCCCGGACCGCGCGGTCGGCGGCACCCTGCGCTCCCGGATGTGCTCCACGCCCGCGGCGCTCAACGCCCGAGCCAAGACGGGCTCGCTCACCGGCGCCTCGGCGCTGTCGGGATACGTCACGGACGCGGGCGGCCGGGAACTCGTCTTCAGCGTCGTCCTGAACGACTACCTGGCGTCCTCGGTCAAGAGCATCGAGGACGCGGTCGTCGTGACGCTGGCGTCCTCGGACACCGCGAAGGGCACGATCACGACCGCCCGCCCCACCGGCGCCCGCGCGGTGGAACCGGACGCCGCCCTCGAATGCTCCTGGCGCAAGCCCGCGCGCTGCTGAGCATGCGCGGACGAAAAGGGCCCGGCCCCGGACCTGAGGTCCGGGGCCGGGCCCCACACGTCAACCGGCCCGCAGGGCCGTCACGCGTCCTTCGACAGGTTCGGCCCCGTGCCGCCGGCCGCCTGCTCGATCGGCGGGACGTCCGGCAGAGCCGACTTCTCCTCGCCGCGGAAGGTGAACTTCTGCTGCTCGCCCTCGCCCTCGGTGTCCACGACCACGATGTGACCGGGGCGCAGCTCGCCGAAGAGGATCTTCTCCGACAGGATGTCCTCGATCTCGCGCTGGATCGTCCGGCGCAGCGGCCGGGCGCCCAGGACCGGGTCGTAGCCCTTCTTGGCGAGGAGCGACTTGGCCGTGGAGCTGAGCTCGATGCCCATGTCACGGTCCTTGAGGCGCTCGTCCACCTTGGCGATCATGAGGTCGACGATCTGGATGATGTCTTCCTCGGTGAGCTGGTGGAAGACGACCGTGTCGTCGACACGGTTGAGGAACTCGGGCCGGAAGTGCTGCTTCAGCTCTTCGTTGACCTTGACCTTCATCCGGTCGTAGTTCGACTTGACGTCGCCCTGGGCGGCGAAGCCCAGGTTGAAGCCCTTGGAGATGTCCCGGGTCCCGAGGTTGGTCGTCATGATGATGACCGTGTTCTTGAAGTCCACGACGCGGCCCTGGGAGTCGGTCAGACGACCGTCCTCCAGGATCTGCAGAAGGGAATTGAAGATATCGGGGTGGGCCTTCTCGACCTCGTCGAAGAGGACGACGGAGAACGGCTTGCGGCGCACCTTCTCGGTGAGCTGGCCGCCCTCTTCGTAGCCCACGTACCCGGGGGGCGAACCGAAGAGACGGGAAACCGTGTGCTTCTCGCTGAACTCCGACATGTCGAGGGAGATCAGCGCGTCCTCGTCGCCGAAGAGGAATTCGGCGAGCGTCTTGGAGAGCTCGGTCTTACCGACACCGGAGGGGCCGGCGAAGATGAACGAACCACCGGGGCGCTTCGGGTCCTTCAGACCGGCGCGGGTACGCCGGATCGCCTGGGACAGTGCCTTGATGGCGTCCTTCTGGCCGATGACGCGCTTGTGGAGCTCGTCCTCCATGCGCAGCAGACGCGAGGACTCCTCCTCGGTCAGCTTGAAGACCGGGATGCCGGTGGCCGTGGCGAGGACCTCGGCGATCAGCTCGCCGTCGACCTCGGCGACGACGTCCATGTCGCCGGCCTTCCACTCCTTCTCCCGCTTGGCCTTCGCCGCCAGCAGCTGCTTCTCCTTGTCGCGGAGAGAAGCCGCCTTCTCGAAGTCCTGGGAGTCGATCGCGGACTCCTTGTCCCGGCGCACGCCGGCGATCTTCTCGTCGAACTCGCGCAGGTCCGGCGGCGCGGTCATCCGGCGGATGCGCATCCGGGAACCGGCCTCGTCGATCAGGTCGATCGCCTTGTCCGGCAGGAAGCGGTCCGAGATGTACCGGTCGGCCAGGGTGGCGGCCTGGACCAGCGCCTCGTCCGTGATGGAGACCCGGTGGTGGGCCTCGTAGCGGTCGCGCAGACCCTTGAGGATCTCGATCGTGTGCGGCAGCGACGGCTCCGCGACCTGGATGGGCTGGAAGCGGCGCTCCAGGGCCGCGTCCTTCTCCAGGTGCTTGCGGTACTCGTCGAGCGTGGTGGCGCCGATGGTCTGCAGCTCGCCTCGCGCCAGCATCGGCTTGAGGATGCTCGCGGCGTCGATCGCGCCCTCGGCGGCGCCCGCACCCACGAGGGTGTGGAGCTCGTCGATGAACAGGATGATGTCGCCGCGGGTGCGGATCTCCTTGAGGACCTTCTTCAGGCGCTCCTCGAAGTCACCGCGGTAGCGGGAGCCGGCGACCAGCGCACCCAGGTCGAGGGTGTAGAGGTGCTTGTCCTTGAGGGTCTCGGGCACCTCGCCCTTGACGATGGCCTGCGCCAGGCCCTCGACGACCGCCGTCTTGCCGACGCCGGGCTCGCCGATGAGCACGGGGTTGTTCTTGGTACGGCGGGACAGCACCTGCATGACCCGCTCGATCTCCTTCTCGCGCCCGATGACCGGGTCGAGCTTGGACTCACGAGCGGCCTGGGTGAGATTCCGGCCGAACTGGTCGAGGACGAGGGAGGTCGAGGGAGTGCCCTCGGCCGGGCCGCCGGCCGTGGCGGCCTCCTTGCCCTGGTAACCGGAGAGCAGCTGGATGACCTGCTGCCGCACCCGGTTGAGATCGGCGCCCAGCTTCACGAGGACCTGGGCGGCGACGCCCTCGCCCTCGCGGATCAGGCCGAGCAGGATGTGCTCGGTGCCGATGTAGTTGTGGCCCAGCTGAAGAGCCTCCCGGAGCGACAGCTCCAGGACCTTCTTGGCACGGGGCGTGAAGGGGATGTGCCCGGACGGGGCCTGCTGGCCCTGGCCGATGATCTCCTCCACCTGCTGGCGGACCGCCTCGAGCGAAATCCCGAGGCTCTCCAGGGCCTTAGCGGCGACACCCTCACCCTCGTGGATAAGGCCCAGGAGGATGTGCTCGGTGCCGATGTAGTTGTGGTTGAGCATCCGGGCTTCTTCCTGAGCCAGGACGACAACCCGCCGCGCGCGGTCGGTGAACCTCTCGAACATCGTTAATCGCTCCTCAGAGCGGTCAGGCAGTAAGGGGTCGGTCCCCTCCCTGTCCTTCCGCAGCTTAGTCCCGCAAGCGGGGACCGCTCATTCCAACTGCCGACACCCGTCTGTGGCCTCCTGACCCCTGAACGCCGACAATTGCTCCAACCCGATGGTGCGAGACGATGTTCCCGCAGGCCAGGCAGTTACCCCCACCAGCAGTACGCCGATGGCGAACGTGAGCCGGCCTGGCGAGCGTGTCGCCCCTCCCCACTAGGAATGTCTTACCCGCTGCCACGGACAGTCCATGCGGCGCGCTGCCGTTCCCTCAGCTACGGGCGAACAACCTTGCGCCGGTGCACGCGTCCGGAGAGTGCCGATTCGCCCACGGTGTGCGACGAAACGTCCACGCTGCGTAACTCAGGAAGGCGGTACGCAGTTCCCCGGACATGGTCCTCGCCGTCCCGCATCCCCGCGCGCCCCTCGAAGACGGCGCCGCGCAGTGGTACCGCAGCGCACTCGGCTGGGCGGTGTCCGACGGCTCACCCCCCGAGCTGCTGACCGGACGGGATTTCGACCTGCTGGAGCTGCCCGCGGAGGCCGGGGCCGCCGTGCTGCGGCTGACGGACCGCACCGGGCCCGTGGCCGTGCAGGGGCGCAGGATGCGGCTGCTGGTGGCCGCCGGGAGCGCGGAGGAGCTGCCGGGGCTGCTCGACTGGCTCGAATGGGGCGGGGTCGATCTCGACCTGACCGCCGTGGGCGAGGGCGGGCGCATGGCCGCCCCGCCGCCGCCCGGACGCGGCGACGTCCGGGGAGCCGCCCGCTGGCTGCGCCCTCCGGGGCGCTGGAGCCGGCTGCCGGCTCTCGCCGCATTCGGGGACAGTGGGGATGCCCCCGACCTCGTGCGGCTGGTGGACACGGCGGCCACGGAGTGCCACCGCGTCCGACTGCTGCGTGCCGGACGCGCGCGGGTGCAGCCGACGGGAACTCAGCCGTTCGCCTTCTCGTAGGCCTCGCGGACGGTCGCCGGGACGCGGCCGCGGTCGTTGACCTCGAAGCCGTTCGCCTTGGCCCAGGCGCGGATCTCGGCGGTGTCCTTGTTGCCGCCGGTCGCCGCGCGGCCCTTGCCACGGCCGGTCGCCGCGCGACCGCCGGTGCGCCGGCCGTTCTTCGCGTAGGGCTCGAGGAGGCTCCGGAGCTTGTCCGCATTGGCGGTGGTGAGGTCGATCTCGTAGGTCTTGCCGTCCAGAGCGAACGTCACCGTCTCGTCCGCCTCGCCACCGTCGAGGTCGTCGACAAGAAGGACCTGAACCTTCTGTGCCACCGGATTTCCTTTCATCGAAAATGCAGTACGCGGAAAGGAAACCGCTTTTCCCTGGAAAACACAAACCCTCGGCAGAGGTTCAGAACCGCGAGAACGCGGGAAACGTGCGCGATTCGGACATAGAGATCCGGGCTCTTGCGGCGATCACAGGTGCAGAAGCATCCGGCTGTTGCCCAAGGTGTTCGGCTTCACTCGTTCGAGCCCCAGGAACTCGGCGACACCCTCGTCATAGGAGCGCAGCAGCTCGGCGTAGACATCCGTGTCCACCGGAGTCTGCGTCTCGCCGATCTCGACGAAGCCGTGCTTGGAGAAGAAGTCCACTTCGAAGGTGAGGCAGAAAACCCGGCGCACTCCCAGCCAGCGGGCGGTCTGCAACAGCTTGCCCAGCACCTGATGACCGATGCCGTGCCCCTGGAAGGCCGGGTCCACGGCGAGTGTGCGCACTTCGGCGAGGTCTTCCCACATCACATGGAGGGCGCCGCAGCCGACAACCCTCGCGTCCGCGTCGCGTTCCGCGACCCAGAACTCCTGGATGGCTTCGTAAAGGGTGACCGTCGCTTTGTCGAGCAGGATGCCTTCGCTCATGTACGGGTCCACGAGACGGCGGACGTCCGGCACATCGCTGGTCCGGGCCCGCCGGACGGTGATGGCATTTGCTGCGGCATAAGGCATGGCCCGACGCTATCGCCCCGCGGCTCCGGGGCCGTCGGCAGCCTCGCCGCCCTGAACGATGTGCATGGCGGCTTGCAGCTGCTCGCGCTGCTCGGGCGACATCATCCCGAAGAAGGCGACGAGTGCGGCGGCGGGGTTGTCGCTCTGGGACCAGGCTTCGTTCATCAGTGCGGCCGAGTAGGCGGCCCGGGTCGAGACGGCCGTATATCGATAGGCGCGGCCCTCGACTTCCCTGCGCACCCAGCCCTTCTGATGGAGATTGTCCATTACCGTCATGACGGTGGTGTAGGCGATGGACCGTTCCTGCTGGAGGTCTTCCAGGACTTCCCTGACCGTGACCGGCCGGTTCCATTGCCAGACCCGAGTCATGACGGCGTCTTCGAGCTCTCCCAATTGACGGGGCACATTGCCACCATAGTGGGAGATCTGTGAGTCATCGCCTATTGATGGAGCAAAAAGGACGTACGGCCGTAAATCTGCCGTACGTCCTCGTTGTGCTGCTCGGGTCAGGCGTCGGACCCGGCCTGCTTCGCCGACTCGGCGCGGGCGAGCGCGGCGTCCACCGCCGCGTCCTCCTTGGCCTTGTTCGAACCGCCCTGGCTCTTGACGATCGTCACGACCAGACCGATGAAGAAGGCGGCCATCACCACCGGGGGCACGAGCGCGGAAACGTAGTCCATGCCCTCCAGAGTAGCTATCCGGCGGCGCGCTGCTCCGGCGGGGGCACCGGCTTGCGGCGCGGCGGGAAGACCTCCGAGGGCTTCGGCACCGGCCGCTCGTCCGGGGCGGGCGGCGCGGGCTTCGGCTGCTGGGGCTGCTGGGGCTGCGGCTTGCTCTTCGGGTCCTCGGCGGCACGTCCGCCGGGCAGCGCCATGAGCCGGGCACGCCGGACACCCGTCGGCGCCGGCACGTGCACGGCCGGCGCGGGGACGCCCGGCGCGGGGACGGGCTGCCGGGCGAGCCGGGCCTGCACGGACTGCCCGGCGAGCGCCAGGCAGCGCCGGAGCACGGCGGCGGCCACCGGATGGCCGCGCAGAGCGCGCAAGGCGGCGAGATCGTCGGTCAGGGGCTCGTGGCCGGCGGCCAGCGCTTCCTGGAGGAGCTCCAGATAGCCGGTGGCGGAGCCGGGCAGGGCAGCGCGGTAGCGGGCGAGATCGGCGACGAGGAAGTCCCGCAGCCGGCCCGCCTCGCGCACGGCCTCGTCGACGGAATCGGCCAGTCGCAGGCAGTCCCTGACGTCCTCTTCGGCGAGGGGAGCGGGATGGAGGGCGGCGGCGAGGGCGCGTCGGAGCACTCGCAGCTCGTCAGCGCCGAACGCCATGCCGCCGTGGGATCCGTATGGCGTGGGCATGGCCCGACCATACGAGCCGACGGCACAAATTCCTTTTAATGGTACGAACGCGGGCGTTGCGCCCAGGGTGGTGCCGGTTCCCGGCCACGGCCCCGGGCCGTCACAGGCGCGAGACGTTCCGCTCGTAGACCAGGCGCAGACCGATCAGTGTCAGCCACGGCTCGTGCTCGTCGATCGCCGACGA
Organism: Streptomyces sp. PKU-EA00015; assembly: GCF_013387495.1. GTDB lineage: Bacteria > Actinomycetota > Actinomycetes > Streptomycetales > Streptomycetaceae > Streptomyces. The sequence goes on from NZ_JABZEE010000013.1 coordinate 33,472, forward strand.
CTCGCCCAGCACCATCGGCGCCAGACCGCCCGTCGCGATCACCGTCACCTCGTCCGGGTCCTCCGCCAGCTCACGCTTCATCCGGTGGACCACCCCGTCCACCTGGCCGGCGAAGCCGTAGACGATGCCCGCCTGCATCGCCTCGACCGTGTTCTTGCCGATCACGCTCCTGGGGCGGACGACCTCGATCTTGCGCAGCTGGGCGCCCTTGACGCCGAGCGCGTCGACGGAGATCTCGATGCCGGGGGCGATCACGCCGCCCACGTACTCGCCCCGCGCGCTCACCGCGTCGAACGTCGTCGCCGTGCCGAAGTCCACCACGATCGCGGGACCCCCGTAGAGGTCGACCGCCGCGGCCGCGTTGATGACGCGGTCCGCGCCGACCTCCTTGGGGTTGTCCGTCAGGACCGGGACGCCGGTCTTGATGCCGGGCTCGACGAGGACCGCCGGGACGTCGCCGTAGTAACGGCGGGTGACCTCGCGCAGCTCGTGCAGAACCGAGGGGACGGTGGAGCAGATGGCGATGCCCTCGATCCCGTCGCCCAGCTCCTCGCCCAGCAGCGGGTGCATGCTCATCAGGCCCTGCAGCAGGACGGCGAGCTCGTCCGCCGTGCGGCGCGCGTCGGTGGAGATGCGCCAGTGCTCGACGATCTCCTCGCCGTCGAAGAGGCCCAGCACGGTGTGCGTGTTGCCGGCGTCGATGGTGAGCAGCATCAGGCGTCGACCTCGCGGAGGTCGAGACCGATGTCGAGGATCGGGGACGAGTGCGTGAGCGCGCCCACCGCGAGGTAGTCGACGCCCGTCTCGGCGTACGCGCGGGCGTTGGCCAGGGTGAGCCGGCCGGAGGACTCGAGGATCGCGCGGCCGGCCACGAGCGTGACGGCCTCCTCGGTCTCGGCCGGGGTGAGGTTGTCCAGCAGGATCAGGTCGGCGCCCGCGTCGATGGCCTCGCGGACCTGGTGCAGCGTGTCGACCTCGACCTCGACCGGGATGTCGGGGAAACGGTCCCGCACGGCCTTGAACGCCGCAGCGACCCCGCCCGCCGCCACCACGTGGTTGTCCTTGACCAGTGCCGCGTCGGACAGCGACATCCGGTGGTTGACGCCGCCGCCGCAGCGCACCGCGTACTTCTCCAGGGCGCGCAGGCCGGGCGTCGTCTTGCGGGTGTCGCGCACCTTGGCCTTCGTGCCTTCGAGGGCGTCGGCCCAGGCGCGCGTCGCGGTCGCGATGCCGGAGAGGCGGCACAGGATGTTCAGTGCGCTGCGCTCGCCGGTGAGCAGGTCGCGCGTGCCCGCGGTGACGGAGAGCAGCTTCTGGCCCGCCTCGACGCGGTCGCCGTCCTCGACGTGCCGCTCGACCTCGAAGTCGGAGGTGCACACGATCGACAGGACGGCCTCGGCTACCCGCAGACCCGCGACCGTGCCGGCCTCACGGGCCGTGAAGTCGCCGGTGGCCACGGCGTCCTGTGGGACGGTCGCCGCGCTGGTGACGTCCACGCCGCCGTCGAGGTCCTCCTCGATGGCGAGATGGGCGATGTCCTCGACCTGCACGGGGTCCAGACCGGCCGCGGCCAGCAGCTCGGCGAGCGCGGGGTCGAGGCCGCTCTCGTACGTCTCGTCGGCACAGCCGCAGCCGTCGCCGCAGCCCGTGCCGGCGGCGGGGGCGCCGATCTGGATCAGCGGTACGTCCACGGGTTCCGGACGTTCTTCGGGCGTGGTCACGGTTGCGGCTCCCTGGGGGCGATGGGCGTTACGGGCGGAAAGGCTTCACTGGGGGTACGCCGTGGGACGAGGCGGCGGTCGGGCGTGAGGCGCACTGTGATGTGACGGCGCCAGCCGGCGTCGTCGCGGTCGGGCTGGTCCTCACGCCAGTGGCACCCGCGGGTCTCGGCGCGCTCGCGGGCCGCGGCGACGAGGACCCGGGAGACGAGGAGCAGGTTGGTGGCCTCCCAGGACTCGACGCCGGGCTCGGCCGCCTTGGGCCCGTCGGCGTCGTGGGCCGCGTTGAGCGACAGCGCCTCCAGGGCGTCGGCCGCGTCGTCGAGGCTGGCCGCTGTCCTGATCACGCCTGCGCCGTGGGTCATGATCCGCTGGACCTCGTGGCGCTCCTCGGGGGCGAGCAGCGGGACGGTGTCGCCGGCCGCCTCCTGGGGCGCACCGGCGCGGGCGTCCGCGCGGGACGCGATGTCGGCCGCGATCCGCTCGGCGAAGACCAGGCCCTCCAGGAGGGAGTTGGACGCGAGCCGGTTGGCGCCGTGGACGCCCGTGCAGGCCACCTCGCCGCAGGCGTACAGGCCCGGGACCGTGGTCCGGCCGTGCAGGTCGGTGCGGACGCCGCCGGAGGCGTAGTGGGCAGCCGGGGCGACCGGGATCGGCTCGGTCACCGGGTCGATGCCGTGGGCGCGGCAGGCGGCCAGGATCGTGGGGAACCGGTTCTCCCACATCTCCGCGCCGAAGTGGCGGGCGTCCAGGTACATGTGCTCGGCGCCCTGCTCCTGCATCCGGCGCATGATGCCCTTCGCCACGATGTCGCGCGGGGCGAGCTCGGCCAGCTCGTGCTGCCCGGCCATGAAGCGGATCCCGTCCGCGTCCACGAGGTACGCGCCCTCCCCCCGGACCGCCTCGGACACCAGCGGCTGCTGGCCCTCGCTGTCCCGGCCGAGGAACAGCACGGTGGGGTGGAACTGCACGAACTCCAGGTCCGAGACCTCGGCTCCGGCGCGCAGCGCGAGCGCCACGCCGTCGCCGGTCGAGACGGCGGGGTTGGTGGTCGCCGAGAAGACCTGGCCCATGCCGCCGGTGGCGAGCACGACCGTGGGGGCGTGCACGGCGCCCACGCCGTCGTGCTGGCCCTCGCCCATGACGTGCAGCGTGATGCCGGCCGTGCGGCCCTCGGCGTCGGTGAGCAGGTCGAGGACCAAGGCGTTCTCGATGGCGCGCAGTCCCTGGTCGCGGACCGCGTCGACCAGGGCGCGGGAGATCTCGGCGCCGGTCGCGTCGCCGCCCGCGTGCGCGATGCGCCGGCGGTGGTGGCCGCCCTCGCGGGTGAGCTCGATCTCGCCGGACGACGGGTCGGTGTCGAAACGCGCGCCGGTGGCGATCAGCCGCCGTACGGCGTCGGGGCCCTCGGTGACCAGGGTGCGTACCGCCTCCTCGTCGCACAGCCCCGCGCCCGCGACGAGGGTGTCGTCGAGATGCTGCTCGGGTGTGTCCCCCTCGCCGAGCGCCGCGGCGATGCCGCCCTGTGCCCAGCGGGTGGAGCCGTCGTCGAGGCGGGCTTTGGTGACCACCACGGTGCTCAGACCGGACGCGGCGCACCGCAGGGCTGCGGTGAGGCCGGCGACTCCGGAGCCGACCACGACGACATCGGCCTCGATGGCCCAGCCGGGGGCGGGGGCGGTCAGCCGTATTCCGGTCACTGCTGGGCTCCGAACGTCAGCGGAATGTTGTCGATCAGGCGGGTCGTGCCGACCTTGGCGGCGACGGCGAGGATCGCCTCACCGGTGTGGTCGTCGGGGACCTCGGCGAAGGTGACGGGATCGACGAGTGCCAGGTAGTCGAGCACGAGCGGCGGGTCTGCCTGGGCGGCCTCGTCCAGCACAGTGCGGGCCGCGGCCCGCACGGCGTCCGCGCCGCCCGGCGGGGCGGCCTGCGCGACCGCGTGGGCGTCGGCGGCGGCCCGGGCCTCGCCCATCGCGGACAGCGCGGCGGCGCGGGCCGGGGCGGCGGGGACCGCCTCGGCACGCGCGTGCAGCGCCTGCTGTGCGGCGAGGCGGTCACGGGCGGCGAACAGCGCGTGGGACAGGGCGAGCGCGGTCCGCCGCTCGGCGGGCGAGAGGTAGGCGTTGCGGCTGGAGCGGGCGAGGCCGCTCTCCTCGCGGACGGTGGGCACGCCCACGATCTCCACGGGGAAGTTCAGGTCGCGGACCATGCGGCGGATCAGGGCGAGCTGCTGGGCGTCCTTCTGGCCGAACAGCGCGACGTCCGGCGAGGTGAGGTGCAGCAGCTTGGCGACGACGGTGAGCATGCCGTCGAAGTGGCCGGGGCGCGTCCGGCCCTCCAGCACGCCGCCCATGGGGCCCGCGGTGATGCGCACCTGCGGCTCGCCGCCCGGGTAGACCTCCTCGACGGACGGGGCGAACACCACGTCGGCCCCCGCCTCCTGGGCCACGGCCAGGTCCGCGTCCAGCGTGCGCGGGTAGCGGTCGAGGTCCTCGCCCGCGCCGAACTGCAGGGGGTTGACGAAGACGGTGACGATGACGAAGCCCTTGTCGCCGACGTGCTCACGGGCGGCCCGGACGAGCCCGGCGTGGCCCTCGTGGAGGGCGCCCATGGTCATCACGACGGCGGTGCGGCCGGGGACGGCGTGGTGCTCGACGACGTACCCGAGGTCCTCCCGCGTCGGCACCAGCTCGACGTCGCGCCTGGTCTTACGGCTCATCGCAGGTCCCCCTCCGCGAGGACGCCCAGCAGGTCTTCGGCGAGCTCCGGCTTGAGCATGCCGTGTGCGAGGGCCCGGTCCGCGGTCGTACGGGCCATGGCCAGATATCCGGCGACGGCGCCGGGAGCGTGCTTGCGCAGCTCGGCGACGTGCGCCGCGACGGTGCCCGCGTCGCCGCGGGCGACGGGGCCGGTCAGGGCGGCGTCCCCCGAACGCAGCGCGTTGTCCAGGGCCGCGCCGAGGAGCGGGCCGAGCATACGGTCGGGGGCCGCGACCCCGGCCGCGCGCAGCAGCTCCATGGACTGGGCGACCAGGGTGACGAGGTGGTTCGCGCCGAGCGCGAGGGCCGCGTGGTACAGCGGGCGGGCCGTCTCCTCGATCCACTCGGGCTCGCCGCCCATCTCGATGACCAGCGCCTCGGCCGCGAGCCGCAGCTCCTCGGGCGCGGTCACGCCGAACGAGCAGCCCGCGAGCCGCTGCACGTCCACGGCCGTACCCGTGAACGTCATCGCCGGGTGCAGGGCGAGCGGCAGCGCCCCGGCGCGGGTCGCCGGGTCGAGCACCTTGGCGCCGAACCGGCCCGAGGTGTGCACGAGCAGCTGTCCCGGCCGCACGGCTCCGGCGCCGGCCAGGCCGTCGACGAGGCCGGGCAGCGCGTCGTCGGGGACAGTGAGCAGCACGAGCTCGGCACGGGCGAGCACCTCGGCGGGCGGCACGAGGGGCACGTCCGGGAGCAGCTCGGCGGCCCGGCGCACGGAGGCGTCCGAGACGCCCGAGACGGCCACCGGCCGGTGCCCTGCCAGCTGGAGCGAGGCGGCGAGGGCGGGGCCGACACGGCCCGCCCCGACCACGCCCACGGTCAGCCGGGCGGGGCGGTCCCGCGGGTCGAGCGGTTCCTGTGGTGGTGTGGCGTTCACGCGGCGGTGCCTTCCGTTCCAGTCCGCGGGGGGTACCGGACGATTTCTCGTCACGATGCTACGCCAGCGTTTCCGCCGCCCCCGCAGTTGTCCACAGGCTGTGGGCGATGATCGGACCGTGACGGATACGAGTGAGCACAACGAGCACGGCGAGCGGCGACGCAGACTGGCGGCGTGGCGCACGTCGGAGCGCGTGCTGTGGCGGACCTCCGCCGAACTGCGCGTGGGGGACGGCCTTGCGGCGCTCACCTCGGGCGCCGCCGACGTGTACGACCCCGACGAGCCGGTCGACATGTACGGCGACGGGGTCGTGGCGGAGCTGGAGCGGCGCACGGCCGCCCTGCTGGGCCTTCCGGCGGCGGTGTACTTCCCGACCGGGACGATGGCGCAGCAGGTGGCCCTGCGCTGCTGGGCCGGCCGCACCGGCAACCAGGCGGTGGCGCTGCATCCGCAGGCGCATCCCGAGGTGCACGAGCGCTCGGCGCTCTCGGTGGTCAGCGGTCTGCGCACGATCCATCCGACGAACCGGCCGCGGCTGCCGACGGCCGACGAGGTGGCCGAGTGCGACGAGCCCTTCGGCACGCTGATGCTCGAACTGCCGCTGCGGGACGCGGGTTTCGTCCTGCCGTCGTGGGACGACCTGGTCACCGTCGTGGAGGCGGCGCGCGCACGTGATGCGGTGGTGCACTTCGACGGCGCGCGTCTGTGGGAATGCGCCCCTCACTTCGGCCGCCCGCTGGACGAGATCGCGGCGCTCGCGGACAGCGTGTACGTGTCCTTCTACAAGTCCCTGGGCGGCATGGCGGGTGCCGTGCTCGCGGGGCCCGAGTCGCTCGCGGACGAGGCGCGCGCCTGGCGCCACCGGTACGGCGGCCAGATGTACCAGCAGTACCCGGCGGTGCTGTCCGCCCTCATCGGCCTGGAGCGCGAGCTGCCGCGCCTGCCGTCGTACGTCGCCCACGCGAAGGTGGTCGCGGCAGCGCTGGCGGACGCGCTCCGCGAGGCGGGCGTCCCCTGGTCGCGCGTCCATCCGCCCGTCCCGCACACGCACCAGTTCCAGGTGTGGCTGCCGTACGGGGCGGACGCGCTGAACGAGGCGGCGCTGGCGCAGTCGGAGGAGACGGGGGTGACGCTCTTCCGCCGTTGGTTCGCGGACGGCTGTCCGCCCGGGGTCGCGATGACGGAGATGACCGTGTCGTCGGAGGGTCTGGAGTGGACGGCCGGGGACGTGGCGGACGCGGTGGGCGAGTTCGTGCGCCGGCTGGGTGACGGCCGGCCATGACCGCGGGGGCGCCGTCGGTCGGGGGAGGACGGACGTCAGCGGCGGGCCGGCCGGGGGCGCAGCAGGCGGGTGACCGCCCGGCGGACGCGGCCCTCGGCCGGACGGCAGGCGGCCACGCGCCGAAAGCGGCGGTACTCGCCGATCTCGCGGATCACCTGCCGGTCGTGCCGTCCCGGCTGGGGCGGGACCTGATCGCCCCGTACGGCGGCGCGGTAGTTGTCGATCATGTACTGGTGCATCGCGTTCATGCCCTCACGCTGCGTCCGCGCCCCGGCATCGTCTTCGAGATCTCCCCCCCTCGCCGAGCTGGGCGTGGCGCTGCACGCGCTCGCTGAGCCCGGTCATCATCCCGGGCTGCACGGCTGGGCCACCGCGACCGCCGCCGGGCTCAAGCCGGACCTCGCCGACCGGCTGCACGACGCCGACTTCCTGTGGCGGACCACGTTCTCGGACGTCTTCATGCCGTTCGCGGGGGTGCCCGGCGGCGCCGGTCGTACCGGCGCGACCGTCGCCGAGGAGCTGGACCTGCTCGACCGGCTGGACGACGAGCGCTTCGTCGCCTCGGCGCTGGAGTTCACCTGCGCCTCCACGTACGGGACAGGCAGCCCGTCCCCGCTCACCGATCCCGCCCGCCGCGAGCGCGCGCTCGACCTCGCCGCCACGCGGGGGCCGCGCCAGCTCGACTTCACCCGGCGGCTGCTGGACGACCCCGTGTCCATGCGCGCCTGGGTGCGGCGGCTGCTGGAGGACTGCGACGAGGCGTTCTTCGCCGACACCTGGCGCCGCGTCGCCCCCCAACTCGCCTCCGACGCCCGCCACAAGACCGACGTGCTGCGCCGCAAGGGCCTCGCCGAGGCGCTGCACGCGGTCTCCCCGGCACTGACGCTGGACGACGCCCAGGGCAGGATCAGCGCGGACAAGCTGGCGGACGGCCGGACGACCGCCGTCGACCCGGCGGTGGGCGCGGGCCTCACCCTCGTCCCGTCCAGTTTCGGCTGGCCGCACCTGATGGTGCTGCACGCGCCGGGCTGGCGGCCCGTCGTCCACTACCCCGTCGGCGCCCCGGACCTGCCCGGCCCGGCCTCGGTCGAGCTGCTCACGAGACGCATGGAGGCGCTGGCCCACCCCCTGCGGATGCGACTGTGCCGCAACCTCGCGCGGGCCGCGTACACGACGAGCGAACTGGCGGACGGGTTCGGCATCACGGCGCCCGAGGTGTCCCGGCACCTCTCCGTGCTGAAGAAGGCGGGGCTCATCTCCACCCGCAGGCGCGGGCGTTACGTGCTCCACCAGCTGGACGTGACCGCCGTGGCCCGCCTCGGCAGCGACTTCCTGGAGACCGTGCTGCGCTAGGGCCTTGGTGACAGCACGGCGCTCAGAACTGTCCGCCGCCGCCCGCGCGCACGAGGCCCGTCTCGTACGCCAGCACCACGACCTGCACCCGGTCGCGCAGGCCGAGCTTGGTGAGGATGCGGCCGACATGGGTTTTCACGGTGGCCTCCGAGAGCACCAGCCGGGCCGCGATCTCGCCGTTCGACAGGCCCTGCGCGACGAGCAGCATGACCTCGCGCTCCCGGTCGGTGAGGCGCTGCAGCTCCTTGTGCTGCGGCTCCGCGCCGGAGCTCGGCAGCATGGGCGAGAACCGGTCGAGCAGCCGGCGCGTGGTGGACGGCGCGACGACCGCGTCGCCGCTGTGCACGGAGCGGATGGCGCCGAGCAGTTCGCCCGGCGGCACGTCCTTGAGCATGAAGCCGCTGGCACCTGCCTTGAGTCCGGAGAAGGCGTACTCGTCGAGGTCGAAGGTGGTCAGGATCAGCACCTTCGGCGCGTTCGGCTCGGCGCAGATGCGGCGGGTGGCCTCGACACCGTCGAGGCGCGGCATGCGCACGTCCATCAGGACGACGTCCACGGCGGTGGAACGCAGGTTCTCGATCGCCTCCGCGCCGTCCCCGGCCTCGGCGACGACCTCCATGTCCGGCTGGGCGGCGAGCACCATGCGGAATCCGGTGCGCAGGAGCACCTGGTCGTCGACGAGCATCACTCGGATCGGCATCACGGTCGGCTCCTCGGCCTGTAGGGGGCTGGTCAGTGGGCGGGCTTGAGCGGCAGCAGAGCACTGATCCGGAAGCCGCCGCCCGGCCGCGGGCCGGCATCCAGCGTGCCGCCGACCATACCCACGCGCTCCCGCATGCCGATCAGTCCGTGGCCGCGGCCGTCCGCGCCGCCGTCCTCGTACAGCTCGTGCGACGAGCCGCGTCCGTCGTCCTCGACGAGCAGGCCGAGACCGTCGTCGAAGTAGACGAGCCGCACGCTGGCACCGGCCTCCGGGCCACCGTGCTTACGGGTGTTGGTGAGGGCTTCCTGCACGATGCGGTACGCGGTGAGCTCGACGCCGCTCGGCAGCGGCCGCGGCGTGCCCTCGATCTTGAAGTCGACGGTCAGCCCTGCGGCTCGGACGTGCTCGACCAGTTCCTGGATCTGCTCGACGTCCGGTTGCGGCACGTATTCGCCGCTCTCCGGGGCGTCCCCGGTGCGCAGCACACCGAGCAGGCGCCGCATCTCGGCGAGCGCCTGCCTGCCGGTGGAGGAAATGGTCTCCAGCGCCTGCTTGGCCTGGTCGGGCGCGGCGTCGAGCACGTAGGCGGCACCGTCCGCCTGGACGACCATGACGGAGACGTTGTGGGCGACGACGTCGTGGAGCTCGCGGGCGATACGGGCGCGTTCGGCCGCGACGGCGACCTTCGCCTGCGCCTCGCGCTCCTTCTCGAGCCGCGTCGCCCGCTCCTCGAGCTGCGCGAAGTAGGCGCGCCGGGTGCGTATCGAGTCGCCGAGGACCCAGGCGAGGGCGAACGGCAGGCTCATGACCACGGTGACGAAGATCCGGCCGAGGGTGCCCTGCTCCTCCGCGGGCCAGCGGATCTGCGCCAGCGTGGCGGCGGACAGGCCGCCGATCAGGGCGAGCCGGGAGGCCCAGCGCGGACCGTCGTGCGCGGCGACCGTGTAGATGATGACCATCATCGCGAAGTCGGCCGGGTTGACCTCGACGTCCAGCACCAGCTGCGCGATTCCCGCGAGCGCCGCGAGGACCAGCATCTTCTCGGGCATACGGCGGCGCAGCGCGACCACGACGCTCAGCACCAGGACGACCCCGACCGCCGTGATCCGGGGCCCCGCGCCGACGGGCTCCTGGACAGCCCACATCATGGCGAACCCGAAGAGCACGACGGCCCAGAAGCAGTCGACGCCCGTCGGGTGTCTGCGGAGGAAGTCGTAGAGGCGCTGCACGTGACCAAGCGTAAGGAAGGGAGATAGGTGCCGGAGTCAACCGGAGGGGCGATCCGGTAGACGAAGGCGTACTCCGCAAGGTGGAGACTGGTGCGCGTGACGTATGAGACCTCTGCCGGGCCCCCTGCCGTGGACTCCGGCCTGCGCGGGTGGCGGGCCGCGACCGAGGCCGCGCTCTACGGGCCGGACGGCTTCTACCTGCGCCCGGAAGGCCCCGCCGGGCACTTCCGTACGTCCGTGCACGCCTCCCCGCTGTTCGCCTCGGCCGTCGCGCGGCTGCTGCTCGACGTGGCGGACGCGTACGGGATCGACGAGCCGGCGCTCGTGGACATGGGCGCGGGCCGCGGCGAACTGCTCACCGGCGTGCTGGCCGCCCTGCCCCCCGGCTACCCGGTGCGCGCCTGCGCCGTGGAGCGGGCGGCGCGGCCCGCCGGGCTCGATGCGCGCATCGCATGGACGGACACGCCCCCGGACGGGGTGCGCGGGCTGCTGTTCGCGAACGAGTGGCTGGACAACGTCCCCGTCGACGTCGCCGAGGCGGACGAGCAGGGCACGGTGCGCCGGGTGCTGGTGGACTCCGCCGGGCAGGAGCGGCTCGGCGACGAGGTCGACGGCGACGACGCCGCGTGGCTGGCCCGCTGGTGGCCGCTGACGGAGCCGGGGTCCCGGGCGGAGATCGGCCGGCCGCGCGACGAGGCGTGGGCGCGGGCGTCCGGCCGGGTGGCGTCGGGCCTCGCGGTGGCCGTCGACTACGCGCACACGGCCGGCGCCCGACCGCCCTTCGGCACGCTGACGGGCTTCCGGGACGGCCGGGAGGTGCGCCCGGTCCCGGACGGCAGCTGCGACATCACGGCCCATGTGGCGCTGGACGCGTGCGCCGCCGCGGTGCCGGCGGCCCGGCTGCTGACGCAGCGCGAGGCCCTGAACCGGCTGGGCGTGAGGGCCGGGCGGCCGCCGCTGGCCCTGGCGTCGTCCGACCCCGCGGCGTACGTCCGCGCCCTGTCGCGGACCGGTGAGGCGGCGGAGCTGACGGCGCGGGGCGGCCTGGGCGACTTCGGCTGGCTGGTGCGGCGGATCGGGCCTGAGCGGCCCGGCGGGCCTCTGTCAGACTGGTGCGCATGACGGAGACCACGGTCGGCATCGGCGGAGCGGCGGAGAGCACCGACATGGTGCTCAACATCGGTCCCCAGCATCCCTCCACCCACGGTGTGCTGCGGCTGCGCCTCGTGCTGGACGGCGAGCGCATCCGGCACGCGGAGCCGGTCGTCGGCTACATGCACCGCGGCGCCGAGAAGCTCTTCGAGGCACGCGACTACCGCCAGATCGTGGTGCTCGCCAACCGCCACGACTGGCTCTCCGCCTTCTCCAACGAGCTCGGCGTGGTCATGGCCGTCGAGCGCATGCTCGGCATGGAGGTGCCGGAGCGGGCGGTGTGGACCCGCACGCTGCTCGCCGAGCTCAACCGGGTCCTCAACCACCTGATGTTCCTCGGGTCGTATCCGCTCGAACTGGGCGGTATCACCCCGGTGTTCCACGCCTTCCGCGAGCGGGAGGAGCTCCAGCACGTCATGGAGGAGATCTCCGGCGGCCGGATGCACTACATGTTCAACCGCGTCGGCGGCCTCAAGGAGGACCTGCCCGCCGGCTGGCTCGGCCGGGTCCGGCACGCGGTGGCCGACGTCCGTTCGCGGATGGACGTCTACGACCGGCTGGTCCTCGGCAACGAGATCTTCCGCGGCCGCACCCGCGGCGTGGGCGTCCTGTCGGCGGAGGCCGTGCACGCGTACGGGGTGAGCGGACCCATCGCCCGGGCGTCGGGCGTCGACTTCGACCTGCGCCGGGACGAGCCGTACCTCGCGTACGGGGAGCTCCAGGACACCCTCTCGGTCGTCACCCGCACCGACGGCGACTGCCTGGCCCGCTTCGAGGTGCTGCTGGAGCAGACGCACAACGCGCTGGACCTGGCGGACGCCTGCCTCGACCGGATCGCCGAACTGCCGCCGGGCCCGATCAACCAGCGCCTGCCCAAGGTGCTCAAGGCGCCCGAGGGCCACACCTACGCCTGGACCGAGAACCCGCTCGGCATCAACGGCTACTACCTGGTGTCCAAGGGCGAGAAGACGCCGTACCGGCTCAAGCTCCGCTCGGCGTCGTACAACAACATCCAGGCGCTGGCCGTGCTGCTGCCGGGGACGCTGGTCGCCGACATGGTGGCGATCCTCGGATCGCTGTTCTTCGTCGTCGGCGACATCGACAAGTAGACGCGGAAGGCCGCCCTGCGCGGGCGGCCTTCCGATCGGGTCTTTCCTCGGCGCTACGAGACGGCGTTGCGCAGGTGGGCCACGTCCAGCTGCTCCGTCTCGTCGTGGGCGGTCAGATCGATGACCTTGCCGATCGCGCGGGGGTCCTTCATGCGCACGGCCGCGAGGGCTTCTTCGCCCACCACGTCGGCCAGGTCCTCGTGCTGCACGGCCTCGATCGCCTTCTGTGCGGGCTGCGGGTCCTCCGGCGCGGAGCCGGTGCCGGTGCCCGCCCCCGTGCCGAAGAAGTCGAAGCCGCCCTCGGGGCGCTTGGCGCGCGCACGCTCGGCACTGTAGGGAACGATCGCCGACGCGGCGGGCACGGAACGGCGCGCGGGCAGGGCGGACGCCGGACGGGCGTGCTGCCCGGTCCCGGCGCCCGCCGCGTGCTTCCCCTGCGGTTCGTCCGCCTCCTGGGACCGCTCGGCCAGATCCCGGGCGCGCGCCTCCTCGACGGTGCGCCTGGCCTCCTGGGCCGCGGCGTTGCGCGACAGTTCCTCCAGCGCCTTGGCGGCCCGCAGGTACGTGGCCGGGGTGGGCGTCGAACCGGCCGGGGGCAGGGCCTTCGAGGGCGCGGCCGCCTCGATCGCGAGCTGCCTGCGGCCCTCCAGGGCGCTGGCCCGCTCCGTCTCGGCGTTCGCGTACCGCCGGAGCAGGGCGGCGTGTTCGCCGCGGAGCCCGGCCAGCTCGACCCGCTTGGCACGCAGCTTGGCGTCGAGCTTGATGCGCAGTTCGCGCGACTCCTCGATGTCCGCCTCGAGCTCCGCTATGCGCTCCTCGGTCTTCCACTGGTCGCCGGCGCGGGCGCGCGTGAGCTCCGCGACCCGGCGGCCGGCACTCCGGTCCCAACTGCGCATGAGGACCGCACCGGTGACAGCGGCGGCAGCGGCGGCCGCCACCAGGGTGCGCAGCACGACGGCATCCCCGACGAGCCACGCGCCGGCGGCGCACAGTACCGACGCTCCGGCCACGGCCGAGGGCGGCAGCAGTTTGTGCAGGGGCGGGGAATGACGGTGGCGTCCACGTGGCATGGCCCGAAATTTACCGTGCGTAGGCAGGGAATGGGGTGTCGGCCCGGCAAATCTCTGGTCGAGAACTCCGGGCCGGCACGCCTCTACTTCTCGATCAAGCCCTTCGACAGGAGATAGCCCTTCGCGGCGTCCTCGGGCTTCGCACGCTCGGCGTCCACCGTGCGGTTCAACTCGGCGAGATCCGCGGTGGTCAGCACCTCGGTGAGATCGCCGAGGACTTCGGCGATCTCCTTGTCCCCGGCATCCCGCGCATTGACCAGCGGAAGGACGTTGTCGGCGTTCTGGAGCTTCTTGTCGTCCTCCAGCAGGACGAGCCCGAAGCCTTCCAGCGTGGCGTCGGTGGTGGTGGTCAGGACGAGCTGGTCCTCACCGTCCTTGACGGCCTGCTTGGCCTGCGGCGTCCCGACCCCCTTGGGGTCCACGCCGGCGACATCGATTCCGTACGTCTTCTTCAGACCGGGGGCGCAGAAAGGCCGGACCTCGCACTCGTCGCCCGCCGCGATCTTCACCTTCAGCTTCGACTTCCCAAGATCCGAAAGCGTCTTGAGCTTGTTCTTCTCGGCGAATTCCCGGGAGACCGCGAACGCGTTCTGGTCGACGGCCTCGCCCGCGTCGAGCACCTTCAGTCCGCGCGGCTCGGCGAGCGCGGTGAGCGCGGCGACGGTGGCGCCGACATCGCTGGAGGCGACGGGCTTCTCCTGCGGCGCCTTCGGCCCGTTCACCTTCGCGTTGAGGAATTCGGCGACGGTGGCCGCGTATTCCGGCACCACGTCGATCTCGCCCTTCTCCAGGGACGGTTCGTACAGCTCGCGGTTCTTCACCGTGGTGACCGACGTCTCGTATCCTGCGTCGGCCAGCAGCTGGGCGTAGAGCTCGGCGAGCACCTTGGACTCGGTGAAGGCCGCCGCGCCCACGACGAGCGTGCCCTTCTCCCCGGATCCGCCGGCCGATGCGGCGCTGTCCTTCTCCTGCTCCAGGCTTTCGCCGCCGCACGCGGCAAGAGAACCCACGAGGGCCACCACACCGAGTACCGCGCCCGCGACGCGCGAGGTCTTGCTCATCAGGTTCTCCGTCCTTGCGACCGACACATCGAAAAAGGGTCCATCCGCTCCCGCCGTATCAGCCGGTCCGCGCCGTCGCGGCCCTGCGCAGCGGGTTCAGCAGCCGGTCGGCGGCGACCAGCAGCACCTCCACGAGGAGCGCGAGCACGGCGGCGAGCAGCGCGCCCGCCACGACCTGAGCGGTGTTGTACGTGTTGAAGCCGGCGGTGATGATCCGGCCCAGGCCGCCTTGGCCCACCATCGAGGCGATCGTCGCCGTGGCCACCACCTGGACGGCAGCCGACCGCAGCCCGGTCATCAGCAGGGGGTAGGCGAGGGGCAGCTCCACCCGGAGGAAGAGCTGGCCGCCCGACATGCCCATCCCCCGCGCGGCCTCGACCACCGCCCGGTCCACCTCCCGCATCCCCACGTACGCGTTGGTCAGCAGCGGGGGCACGGCGAACAGCACCAGCGCGATGATCGTCGGCAGGTAGCCGGCGCTGCGCAGCGGCGTGAGCATGAAGAGCGCGAGGACGGCGAAGACGGGGATCGCCCGGCCCGCGTTCGAGATGTTGACCGCCAGGGCGCCGCCCCTGCCGATGTGTCCCAGCCACAGGGCCACCGGGAGGGCGATCGCGCAGGCCAGGGCGAGCGCCACGCCGCTGACGTACACATGCTCGCCGAGCCGGTGCCAGGCGCCGCTCTCGCCCGACCAGTTGGCCCCCGTGGTGAGCCAGGTCCACGCGTCGGCCGGCACAGCCATCAGACCCTCGCCTCCGCCGCGCGCACGCGGGTCCAGGGGGTGAGCAGCCGCTGCGCGCCGAGCAGCAGCAGGTCCGCGAGCGCCGCCAGCAGCACGCACAGCACGGATGCGGTCAGCACCTGCGCCTTGAAGGTGGTCTGCACCCCGTCGTCTATGAGATTGCCCAGGCCGCCCTTGCCGACGAGGGCGCCGACCGTGGTCAGCGCGATCGTCGACACCGTGGCGATGCGCACGCCCGCCATCAACGCGGGGAGGGCCAGGGGCAGTTCCACCTCCCACAGCAGGCGGACCGGTCCGTAACCCATGCCGCGGGCGGCCTCACGGGCCTCGGCGGGCACCGCCCGCAGCCCGGCCAGGATGTTCCGCACGAGGATGGTGAGGGAGTAGAGCACGAGGCCTGTCACGACCAGTGCCGCGGACAGCCCGAAGAAGGGCAGCAGCAGCGAGAACATCGCGAGCGAGGGGATCGTGTAGAGCAGGGTCGTCAGGCCGAGGACCGGTCCGGCGAACCGCGGCCGGGCGCGCACGAGCAGCGCGAGGGGCAGCGCCACCGCGAGTCCGATCAGCACCGAGGCCACGGTGATCCAGACGTGCTGGACCGTCGCGTCCGTCAGCTCCTCGCTGCGGCTGCGCAGATACTCCGCGCAGAACCAGTCGTTCGCCGCGAGGCAGCTGCTCGCGGACTGCTCCGCACTCATCCCTCCCCAACCTCCCCCGGAACACCGGATCAATGCCGGCGGTCCACGGATTCGACCCTAACCCTCGCCACTGACAATCGCCGGGGACCGGCACATTGCCGCAACATGGCTTTCACACATGCGCCGTCACAATGGGGAGCCATGATCCGTTTCGACAACGTCACCAAGCGGTACGCCGACGGCACGACCGCCGTGGACGACCTCTCCTTCGAGGTCGCCGAGGGTGAACTGGTCACGCTGGTGGGTCCCTCGGGCTGCGGCAAGACGACCACGATGAAGATGGTCAACCGCCTCATCGAGCCGAGCAGCGGCCGCATCCGGGTGGGCGGACAGGACATCTCCACCGTCGACCCCGTCGCGCTGCGGCGCCGCATCGGTTACGTGATCCAGCAGGTGGGCCTCTTCCCGCACCGGACCGTCCTCGACAACACGGCCACCGTTCCCCACCTGCTCGGCACCGGCCGCGCCAAGGCCCGTGCACGCGCCGCCGAACTGCTCGACCTCGTCGGCCTCGACCCGTCCGTCCACGGCGACCGCTACCCCGACCAGCTGTCCGGCGGCCAGCGCCAGCGCGTCGGCGTCGCCCGCGCGCTCGCCGCCGACCCGCCCGTGCTGCTGATGGACGAGCCCTTCGGCGCGGTCGACCCCGTGGTGCGCGAGCACCTGCAGAACGAGTTCCTCAGGCTCCAGTCGCAGGTGCGCAAGACGGTCCTGTTCGTCACGCACGACATCGAGGAGGCCGTACGGCTCGGGGACCGCATCGCCGTCTACGGCCAGGGCAGGATCGAGCAGTTCGACGCTCCCGCCACCGTGCTGGGCGCGCCCGCCAACGACTACGTGGCCGACTTCGTCGGCGCCGACCGGGGGCTCAAGCGACTGTCGGTCACCCCCATCGAGGAGGGCGATCTGGAACAGCCTCCCGTGGTGCACCTGGGCGATCCGCTCCCCCGCGAACTCGGCTCGCGCTGGGCCGTGGTCCTGGACGGGGCGGACAACCTGCACGGCTGGATCTCCGCCGAACAGGCGCGGCACAGCGGTTCGGTGCGCGAGCACGCCCGGCGCATGGAGGCGTGGCTGCCGGTCGGCGCCTCGCTCAAGCATGCGTTCGCCACGATGCTCCAGCACGACGCGGGCTGGATCGCGGTGATCGACAAGGAGGAGACCGGCCGCTTCCTCGGGGTGCTGACCCCGGCCCGGCTGCACGAGGCGCTGCGCCGCTCGATCGACGCGGACGCCCACGACATCGCGCGCGCGGACGTCACCCTGGAGTCGATCGGCACGGTCCCGCCGCCGCTGTCCGTGGACAAGCCCTGACGGCGGCGGGCCGCTGGGCGCGTCGTGCGGGGGTCACGTCGCGCTGAGCCGTCCGCTCAGCCACTCCAGGGCCGGCGGGATCTCCCGCCGCCACGTGTTGAAGTTGTGACCGCCGCTGTCGAGCACGATCGACGACACCCGCGCGGGCGCCTTGACCTTCTCGATGAAGGCGAGGGTCCCCTTCAGGTTGCCCTCGCCCTGCCGGGACGTCGTGACCAGGAACGACGACCTGCCCTGCGGCAGATGGTCCAGGCTCCACAGCAGGTCGGCCCGCTTCCGCGCCCGGTCGTCACCGTGGAAGAGGTCGCCTGTGGTCGGGTCCTCCGCGGCCTTGTAGTACGCGGACAGGCCGGCGCCCGCCGCGAACTGCCCGGGATGGTGCAGCGCGATCTTCAGGGCGCAGTAGCCGCCCGTGGAGTTGCCGATGAAGCCCCAGTTCCGCGGGGCCGTGCCCACCCGGTAGGTCTCCGAGACCGCCTTCGGCAGGTCCGTCGCGAAGAACGTCTCGGCCTTCGGCCCGCCCGGCACGTCCACGCACTCGGTGTCCCTCGGCGGCGCGACGGTCGGCCGCAGCATCACCAGGATCATCGGCTGCATCCGGCCCTGTCCGGCCAAACGGTGTGCCGTGGCGGGGTACTTGAGGCCCTTGAGCAGGTTCTCGGCCGTGCCCGGGTAGCCGGTGAGCACGACGGCCGCGGGGAAGGTGCGTTTCCGGTACTTCTCCTGGAAGTACTCCGGCGGCAGGTAGACGTACGCGGGGCTGTCGATCCCCGACGTCGCGCCCGACACGACGACCTTCTGGATCTGGCCGCCCGTCACCGCACGGGAGGCGCCCGGCACGTCGGGCGCGCGCCTCTCGACGACCTCGATGCTGCTGCCCGCCGCGTGGTCCTCGACCACACCCGTCTCCCGCTCCTGCCCGAAGAGGTCGGCCCAGGAGCCGTAGAAGAGGAAGGAGTTGTTGGCCGTGAGGGCGACGGCGGCGAAGAGCGCCAGCTGCGTGGCGAGCAGCAGCCCGATGCGCCCGGCCACCGGACGCAGCCCCCTGCGGGCCAGCCTGGGCCACAGCCACACGGTGGCGGCGAACAGCAGCACGGCTGCGGCTATGGCGAAGGCCAGGACTTTGTTGCTGGTCAGACCCATGGTGGCGAGTGCTTTCTGCTACGGGCCGGCGTCGGTGATCCGCGCCCGGCACGGCGCCGGTTCGCCGAGAAATTCCCGGCGGCGGATGAACCCGCCTCCGGGAAGTGCCGTCCTAGAGAGCGCACATCGTCCGGGGCCGACCGACCTGTGGCCCGGACGCACGATCTCTCGCGGAGTCACGGGAAGCGATGTCTGCAACGGTAGATGGGGACAAATCAGCATTGGTTCCGAAACGGGCGACGCATCGGGCGATGAACCGGGTACGCCGCGTCCTGCGCGGACCCCGCCCGGAGGCGGTACCCGCGCTCGTCGGCTCGGCCTGCACCCTCGTCGGCCTGATCGACATCGCGGCCGGGGTCTTCCCGCGGTTCCGTCACAGCAGGATGCACACCCTCGCCGAGGTGCTGCCCGGAGCCCTCGGCCCGTTCGCCGCCGCGCTCTCGCTCAGCACCGGAGTCCTGCTGCTCCTGCTGGCACACGGCATCAAACGCCACAAGCGGCGCGCCTGGCGGGCCGCGGTGATCCTCCTGCCGGCCGGGGCCGTCGCCCAGTTCGTCTACCGCCACTCCGTCGTCGGCGTCCTTCTCTCCCTGGGCCTGCTCACCCTCCTGCTGCGCCACAGGGGCGAGTTCGCCGCCCTTCCCGACCCTCGCAGCCGCTGGCGCGCACTGGCCAACTTCGTCGTGATGGGCGCCGGTTCGCTCGGCCTCGGACTGGTGATCGTGAGCGCCCACCCGGGCAGGATCGTCGGCAGCCCCGGCCTCACCGACCGCCTCGAACACGTCATGTACGGGCTGGCCGGCTTCGAGGGCCCGGTCGACTGGACCGGCAACGTCCCGTGGACCGTGGGCTACTCGCTCGGCTCGCTCGGCCTGCTGACCGCCGTCACCACGATCTATCTGGCCTTCCGTCCCGAGCACCCCGCCGCCCGCCTCACGCCCGACGACGAGCGCCGGCTGCGCGCCCTGCTGGCCACGCACGGCGGCCGCGACTCGCTCGGCCACTTCGCGCTCCGCCGCGACAAGGGCGTCGTCTTCTCGCCCAGCGGCAAGGCCGCCGTCTGCTACCGCGTCGTCTCCGGCGTGATGCTGGCCAGCGGCGACCCGATCGGCGACGTCGAGGCATGGCCGGGCGCCATCGAGCGCTTCATGGACGAGGCCAGGGCCCACTCCTGGACGCCCGCCGTCATGGGCTGCTCGGAGACCGGCGGCGAGGTCTGGACGCGCGAGACCGGCCTCGACGCGCTGGAACTCGGGGACGAGGCGGTGGTGGACGTCGCGGATTTCTCCCTGACCGGGCGCGCGATGCGGAACGTACGCCAGATGGTCAAGCGCATCGAGCGAGGCGGCTACGAGACCCGCGTACGGCGCGCCCGTGACCTCACCGACGAGGAGCTGGAACGGATCCGCCGTGCCGCGGCCGACTGGCGCGGCACCGACACCGAGCGCGGCTTCTCGATGGCGCTCGGCCGGATAGGCGACCCGGCCGACGGCGACGCCGTGATCGCCACCGCCCACAAGGCCGACGAGCACGCCCCGTACGGCGATCTGAAGGCGATCATCCACTTCGTTCCCTGGGGGGACGACGGCATGTCCCTGGAACTGATGCGCCGCGACCGCTCCGCCGATCCCGGCATGAACGAACTGCTCATCGTCGCCGCCCTCCAGGCCGCCCCCGCCCTCGGCATCGAGCGGGTCTCCCTCAACTTCGCCATGTTCCGATCGGCGCTCGCCCGCGGCGAGAAGATCGGCGCCGGCCCGGTGCTGCGAATGTGGCGCGGGCTGCTCGTCTTCCTCTCCCGCTGGTTCCAGATCGAGTCGCTGTACAAGTTCAACGCCAAGTTCCGGCCGCGCTGGGAACCGCGTTTCGTGGTTTTCCGCAGCACCCGCGACCTGCCCCGCATCGGCTTCGCCGCGATGCAGGCGGAGGGCTTCGTGCACCTCAAGCCGCCCCGCCCGTTCGCCCGCCGCCGCGCGGCACGCGAGCCGCGCCCCTGCGCCCACCTCACCCGCCGCGCCGAACAGCACGAGGTCCGCGCCGCCTGACCACGCCCGGGTGCGCCCGGCGACGAGGCTGGGCCCTTCGAGCCTGGCGACCGGCCCCCGCGACCGGCCCGGCCACGATCCGCCGGGCAGGCCCAGGTCCTCTCTTTCGGATCAGGCCGGATCAGTGAGTGGGGGTCCCCACGCCCGCAGGGCGTAGGGGGAGCGTGACGAACAACGCTGGGGGCACGCCGTGCCCGAAGGGCTACGGGGGAGAGGTGCGGTGCCAGGGCACGTGAGCCCGACGAGATCCGAAAGAGAGGGCCTAGGCTGGCCACATGAGTACGTTGCGCGGACGGGGTACGGCCGACGGCCTGCCGGAGTGGGATCGCTGTGCGGTCATGGGGGTCGTCAATGTGACGCCCGACTCCTTCTCCGACGGAGGCCGCTGGTTCGACACCACGGCAGCGATCAAGCGCGGCCTGGACCTGGTCGCCCAGGGCGCCGACCTGGTCGACGTCGGCGGCGAGTCCACCAGACCCGGAGCGACCCGCGTCGACGAGGCCGAGGAGCTGCGCCGGGTCGTCCCGGTCGTCCGCGGGCTCGCCGCCGAGGGCGTGGTCGTCTCCGTCGACACCATGCGCGCCTCCGTCGCCGAGCAGGCGATCGCCGCCGGTGCCGTCCTGGTCAACGACGTCAGCGGCGGTCTCGCCGACCCCCGCATGGTCCCCGCCGTCGCCGACACCGGCGCCCCGTTCGTCGTCATGCACTGGCGCGGGTTCAGCGAGGACATGAACAGCCGCGCGGTGTACGGCGACGTCGTCGCCGAGGTGGTAGCCGAGCTGCGGGAGCGCATGGAGGCGGTCGTCGCGGGAGGCATCGCGCCCGAGCGCATCGTCGTCGACCCCGGTCTCGGCTTCGCCAAGATGGCCGAGCACGACCTCGCGCTCGTGGCCCGTCTCGACGAGCTGCGCGCCCTCGGCCGCCCGGTCCTGGTCGCCGCCTCCCGCAAGCGGTTCCTCGGCCGGGTACTCGCCAAGGAGGGCGCGACGCCGCCGGCCAGGGAACGCGACGCGGCCACCGCCGCCGTCTCCGCCATCGCCGCCCACGAGGGCGCCTGGGCCGTACGGGTCCACGAGGTGCGGGCCACGGCCGACGCCGTGCGCGTCGCACGCGCCGTCGAGGGCGCCCGGTGAGCCCTACCGACACGGAGCTGGTCGAGAAGGCCAACACCGCCTTCTACGAGGCGATGGAGCAGGGCGACTTCGAGGAACTGTCCACGCTCTGGCTGGACGAGGACATCTCCTGCGTCCACCCCGGGTGGCCCGTCCTCTCGGGCCGCGGCGAGGTCCTGCGCTCGTACGCGCTGATCATGGCGAACACCGAGTACATCCAGTTCTTCCTGACCGACGTGAAGGTGAGTGTGGTCGGCGACACGGCGCTCGTCACCTGCACCGAGAACATCCTCAGCGGCGGTCCCGCCGAGGAGGCGGGCGAACTCGGGCCGCTCGTCGGCCAGCTGGTCGTCGCCACCAATGTGTTCCGCCGCACATCCGACGGTTGGAAGATCTGGTCACATCACGGTTCCCCCGTACTGACCGAAACCGAGGGCGAAGAGGACGAGGACAGCCCCTCGTAAGTGGGTAAGCGCCCCACAGGAGGTTCATGGCCTCCTCCCCCGGGTATACGCGGCTACCCCAGCCCACGCGGTTCCCCCGGGACCCGTGGGCATGTCGTGTCGGTGCTCGCAGGTAGATTCGAATGCGGGTACCGCGCCATCCGCACGTGGCCGGGAGCCCGCATCCCGCTCGTACAGAAAGCAGGAGTGATTCGCGTGGATCGTGTCGCGCTGCGCGGCCTCAAGGCCCGCGGGCACCATGGCGTCTTCCCCCGGGAGCGGGAGGAGGGCCAGACCTTCATCGTCGACCTGGTGCTCGGCCTGGACACCCGCCCGGCGGCGGCCGACGACGACCTGGCGAAGACCGTGCACTACGGCGTGGTGGCGGAGGAGGTCGTCGCGGTCGTCGAGGGCGAGCCGGTCGACCTGATCGAGACGCTGGCCGAGCGCATCGCCCAGCAGTGTCTGAAGCACGACGGCGTCGAGGAGGTCGAGGTGGTGGTGCACAAGCCGGACGCCCCGATCACGGTGCCCTTCGACGATGTGACCATCACGATCACCCGGAGCCGCGTATGACCAGGCCCACCCGTCACCCGGTCACCGCCCCCCAGGCAGCCGCTGCCCGGCGCCCGGTCCATGGCGACCCCACTGTGCAGCCGGTGCCCACCTCCGTGGTGGATCAGGTGGACGCCGCCGACATCACGCTGTCCAACCCCAAACAGGCGGTGATCTCGCTCGGCTCCAACCTGGGCAACCGCCTGGAGACTCTCCAGGGCGCGATCGACGCCCTCGAGGACACCCCGGGTCTGCGGGTCAAGGCGGTCTCCCCGGTGTACGAGACGGAGCCGTGGGGCGTCGAGCCCGGCAGCCAGCCGTCCTACTTCAACGCGGTCGTCGTGATCAAGACGACCCTGCCGCCGTCCTCGCTCCTGGAGCGCGGCCAGGCCATCGAGGAAGCGTTCGACCGCGTCCGCGACGAGCGCTGGGGCCCGCGCACGATCGACGTCGACATCGTGGCGTACGCGGACGTCGTCTCCGACGACCCGGTCCTCACCCTCCCCCACCCGCGCGCCCACCAGCGCGCTTTCGTGCTCGCTCCCTGGCACGACGTCCAGCCCGGGGCCCAGCTGCCGGGCCACGGCGCGGTCGCCGAACTGCTCGCGGGCATAGGCGTCGCCGGCGTGCAGCCCCGGGCCGACCTGGAACTGCGGCTGCCCGAGTAGTCGTTAGGCTCGTACGGGACGATCGCGTGCGCGGCGTCGTCCCGTACGGGACGACGCGTGCGGGATGCCCCGTACGACACCACAGCTGAAGGGCGGCTCTTAGCGGTGAAGCAACTACGGCTCGGTGTGCTGGCCGGACTCTTCGCCGCGGCAGGAGTCCTCTCCTGGGGCGGCGCCCGTCTGTGGGACTCCCTGGGCACCCTGCCGAGCGTGCCGCTGGCCGCGCCCATCGTGCTCGGGGTGATCGCCGCCGTCCTCGCCGCCACGGCCCTGTCGCTGCGCGCCCGGCTGAAGGCGCAGCGCGAGCGCCGCCCGGGGGCGAAGGGCGTCGAACCGCTGATGGCGGCGCGCGCCGTGGTCTTCGGCCAGGCGAGCGCACTGGTCGCGGCGCTGGTGAGCGGGATGTACGGCGGCACGGGCGTGTTCCTGCTCGGCTCGCTCGATGTGCCCGCCCGCCGGGACCAGGCGATCTACGCCGGGGTCTCGGTGGTGGCGGGCATCGCCGTGATCGCGGCCGCGATGTTCCTTGAGCGCGTCTGCAGGCTGCCCGAGGACGGCGACGACGACACCGACCAGGCGGCCCGGGCGGTGTGATCCGCGGCGCCGGCGGCGAGAGCCGTCAGCGCGCCATGATCAGGCTCATCGCCTCGTTGCGCGTCGCCGCGTCCCGCAGCTGGCCGCGCACCGCCGAGGTGATCGTCTTGGCTCCGGGCTTGCGGATGCCGCGCATCGACATGCACATGTGCTCGCACTCGACGACGACGATCACGCCGCGCGGCTCCAGGATCTCCATCAGCGAGTCGGCTATCTGGGTCGTCATCCGCTCCTGGACCTGCGGGCGGCGGGCGTAGACGTCCACCAGCCGGGCCAGCTTCGACAGGCCCGTGATCTTCCCGGTCGTCGAGGGGATGTAGCCGACGTGCGCCACGCCCCGGAAGGGGACCAGGTGGTGCTCGCACGTCGAGTACACCTCGATGTCCTTGACGAGGACCATCTCGTCGTGGCCGATATCGAACGTGGTCGTCAGCACGTCCTCCGGCCGCTGCCACAGCCCGGCGAAGATCTCCTTGTACGCCCGCGCCACCCGCGCCGGTGTCTCCTGCAGCCCCTCGCGGTCCGGGTCCTCGCCCACCGCCAGCAGCAGCTCGCGTACGGCGTTCTCCGCCCGCTTCTCGTCGAACTCGGCGATCGCGCGCTCGCCTTCCAGCGTCACCGGGTCGGTCATCTGTGCCTCGTTCCTCTTGCTCGGGCTGCGGACATACGAAAATGCCGCGTCCCCCAGGCTAGAACCTGGGGGACGCGGCATTCATTCCGGGGCGGCGCCGAGCCGGCGGCTCAGGCCTCCGGGCGCTCCTCGGGGACCGCCTCGACGGTCTCCGTCGGGACCGCCTTGGTCACGTCCGCCACTGTCGGCGTGCTGCCGTTGGCACCGTTCGTCAGGGCGAGCTCCTTGGGAGAGAGCACCGGCGGACGGGTGGAGGGCGTACGGCGGGAGGAACCGGTCCACGCCGGGCGGGCCGGGCGCTTCACGATCGGGGCGAAGATCTCCGCGATCTCCTCCTTGCCGAGGGTCTCCTTCTCCAGCAGCTGGAGGACCAGGTTGTCGAGGACGTCGCGGTTCTCGACGAGGATCTCCCAGGCCTCGTTGTGCGCCGTCTCGATGAGCTTCTTGACCTCTTCGTCGACGAGCGCCGCGACCTCTTCCGAGTAGTCGCGCTGGTGCGCCATCTCGCGGCCCAGGAAGGGCTCGGTGTTGTCGCCGCCGAACTTGATCGCGCCGAGCCGCTCGGTCATGCCGTACTGCGTGACCATCGCGCGGGCCGTGGCCGTGGCCTTCTCGATGTCGTTCGCCGCGCCCGTGGTCGGGTCGTGGAAGACGAGCTCCTCGGCCGCGCGGCCGCCCAGCATGTACGCCAGCTGGTCGAGCATCTCGTTGCGCGTGGTGGAGTACTTGTCCTCGTCCGGGAGCACCATCGTGTAGCCGAGGGCCCGGCCGCGGGACAGGATCGTGATCTTGTGGACCGGGTCGGAGTTCGGTGAGGCCGCCGCGACCAGGGCGTGTCCGCCCTCGTGGTACGCGGTGATCTTCTTCTCCTTGTCGGACATGATCCGGGTCCGCTTCTGCGGGCCGGCCACGACGCGGTCGATCGCCTCGTCCAGCATGTGGTTGTCGATGAGCTTCTTGTCGCTGCGCGCGGTGAGCAACGCGGCTTCGTTCAGCACGTTCGACAGGTCGGCGCCGGTGAAGCCCGGCGTACGGCGTGCCACGGCGGACAGGTCGACGTCCGGGGCGACCGGCTTGCCCTTCTGGTGGACCTTGAGGATCTCCAGCCGGCCCTGCATGTCGGGACGGTCGACGGCGATCTGCCGGTCGAAGCGGCCCGGACGCAGCAGCGCCGGGTCGAGGATGTCGGGCCGGTTGGTGGCGGCGATCAGGATGACGCCGCCCTTCACGTCGAAGCCGTCCATCTCGACGAGCAGCTGGTTCAGCGTCTGCTCGCGCTCGTCGTGGCCGCCGCCGAGACCCGCGCCGCGGTGCCGGCCGACGGCGTCGATCTCGTCGACGAAGACGATCGCCGGAGCGTTCGCCTTGGCCTGCTCGAACAGGTCCCGGACACGGGAGGCACCGACACCGACGAACATCTCGACGAAGTCGGAACCGGAGATCGAGTAGAACGGGACGCCCGCCTCGCCCGCGACGGCGCGCGCGAGCAGCGTCTTGCCGGTGCCGGGCGGGCCGTAGAGCAGCACGCCCTTGGGGATCTTGGCGCCGACGGCCTGGAACTTGGCCGGCTCCTGGAGGAACTCCTTGATCTCGTGGAGCTCCTCGACCGCCTCGTCGGACCCGGCCACGTCGGCGAAGGTCGTCTTGGGGGTGTCCTTGGTGATGAGCTTGGCCTTGGACTTCCCGAAGTTCATCACTCGGGAGCCGCCGCCCTGCATCTGGTTCATCAGGAAGAGGAAGACCACGACGATCAGGACGAAGGGCAGGAGCGAGAGCAGCACCGAGACGAACGGGCTCTGCTTCGACGGCGAGACCGTGTAGCCCTTCTCGATCTCACCGGCCTCGAACTTCTCCTGCAGCTTGTCGGCCAGGTCGGCGCCCTGGGTACCGATGTAGCTGGCCTGCACCTTGGTGCCGCCGTCGACCTTCTGGCCCTTCTTGAGCTCGATCTTGATGATCTGCTCGTCGCCGGTGGTCAGCTTTGCCTGCTTGACCTGGTTCTTGTCGATCGCCTGGACGACCTCGCCGGTGTCCACCGTCTTGTAGCCGCCGGACGAGCCGACGACCTGCATCAGCACGACCACGGCGAGGACGGCCAGCACGATCCACATGACCGGCCCACGGAAGTATCGCTTCACGTCCATCCATACGGAGCGGATCCGCTCCGTCCCTCCTGCCCGTAGGTAAATGCTGCTGTGGGGACTTGCTATGAGACTGCTATGAGAAAAGACAACTGTTCTTCGGACGGTACCTCAGCATTGTCACCGGAGACCGCCTTCCCATGCTCCAACGGCGGAAAGGCGGCCTGGGTTCCCCGGGACGTGCCGGTGCCTCAGCCCCCGTAGACGTGCGGCGCGAGCGTGCCGACGAAGGGGAGATTGCGGTACTTCTCCGCGTAGTCCAGGCCGTATCCGACGACGAACTCGTTCGGAATGTCGAAGCCGATCCACTTCACGTCGATCGCGACCTTCGCGGCGTCCGGCTTCCTCAGCAGCGTGCAGACCTCCAGGGAGGCCGGCTCGCGCGAGCCGAGGTTGGTCAGCAGCCACGACAGTGTCAGGCCCGAGTCGATGATGTCCTCGACGATCAGGACGTGCTTGCCCTTGATGTCGGTGTCCAGGTCCTTGAGGATCCGGACGACGCCGGACGACTGCGTGCCCGCGCCGTACGAGGACACGGCCATCCAGTCCATCGTGACGGGGGTGGCGAGCGCACGCGCCAGGTCCGCCATCACCATCACGGCGCCCTTGAGGACACCGACGATGAGCAGGTCCTTGCCCGCGTACTCCGCGTCGATCTTGGCGGCAAGCTCGGCGAGCTTGGCGTCGATCTCTTCCTTGGTGATGAGCACCGACTGAAGGTCGCTGCCCATGTCCTTCTCGTTCACCCGCGTCGCTTTCTGTCTCGGCGGTTCAGCCTTGCCGAATGACCAGTCTGCCACCCTGGCGACGCGCCTCGACCCGGCCGGGCAGATTGATGGCCCGCTGACCGCGCCAGCCGGTGATCAGCCGGTCGACCTCTTCGACGTGTCGGGCGAACAGGGAACCGGCCGGCGCACCGGCCTCGATGGCGGCCCGGCGCAGCACCCGGCGCCGTACGGCGGCGGGCAGGTCGAAGAGCTTGGCGCACTCCAGGGCGCCGCTCTCGTCCCGTACCCGGGCGGCCGCGTCCGCGGCCCAGCCGTCGAGCGCGTCCGCGTCGTCGCGGGAGAGGCTCGCGGTACGGGCCAGGGCTTCGACGACGCCTTTGCCGAGCGCCTTCTCCAGAGCGGGCAGGCCCTCGTGGCGCAGCCGGGAGCGGGTGTAGGCCGGGTCGGCGTTGTGCGGGTCGTCCCAGACCGGCAGCGACTGGACCATGCAGGCCTTGCGGGCGGTCTGGCGGTCGATCTGGAGGAAGGGGCGGCGGTAGCGGCCGTTCGTCCCCGAGACGGCGGCCATGCCGGACAGCGAGCGGATGCCGGAGCCGCGGGCGAGACCGAGCAGAACGGTTTCCGCCTGGTCGTCACGGGTGTGGCCGAGCAGCACGGCCGAGGCGCCGAGGCGCTCGGCGGCCTCGTCGAGCGCGGCGTAGCGGGCGTCGCGGGCGGCGGCCTCGGGCCCTCCCTCGCGGCCGACGCGCACGGCGACGGACTCGACGGGGTCGAGGTCCATGGCGGTGAGGCGGGCGACGACGTCGGCCGCGCGCTGCGCGGAACCGTCCTGGAGGCCGTGGTCGACGGTGATGCCGCCGGCGCGGACGGAGAGTTTGGGGGCCTCGAAGGCGAGGGCGGAGGCGAGCGCCATGGAGTCGGCACCGCCGGAGCAGGCGACGAGGACGAGCGGGCGCTGTCGCGTGGCGCGGGCGGCGGCTTCGGCGGTGTCGGTGTCTTCGGTGTGCTCTGCGTGCTGTGCGAGGACTTCGTGGAGTACGCGGCGGACCGCCAGGCGTATCGCCGCGACCGCAGGATGGGGACCCATGTCCGGTGCCCTTCGTGAAGTTCGGGAGGGGTGTCTCGGTCCGAGGTGAACGAGAGCGACGGGAAATCAGTCACTCAGAGTGCGTCGATGGTGACAGAACCGAGCCAATGCCCGAGCATTGCACGCCTGCCCAACACCCCACGGTCCCTCGGACGGGTGATTGGCGGGGCGCCCTTCTGCCCGTCATGGACCCGTCGTTCACGACACTGGCCTACGGTGCACCCTCGGCCTTGCGGTGCACCCGTGCGACCCAGTCCGCCGGTTTGGCGATCTCCGCCTTGGTCGGGAGCGTGTTGGGGGACGTCCAGACCCGGTTGAACCCGTCCATCCCCACCTGGTCCACCACGGAGCGCACGAAACGCTCGCCGTCGCGGTACTGCCGCAGCTTGGCGTCCAGGCCGAGCAGCTTGCGCAGCGCGAGGTCGAGGCGGCTCGCGCCACGGGCCCTGCGCTGCTGGAACTTCTCCCGGATCTCGGTCACGGAGGGCACCACGTCCGGTCCGACGCCGTCCATCACGTAGTCGGCGTGGCCCTCCAGCAGGGACATGACGGCGGTCAGCCGGCCGAGGATCTCGCGCTGGGCGGGCGTCTGGACCAGTTCGACGATGGAGTGGCCGCCCTCGTCGTCCTCGCCCTCGGGGCGGGCGCCGACGAGCGACTGCGCGGCCTCCCGGAACCGTTCGAGGACGGTCATCGGGTCCATCTCGGTCTCGCCCAGGAATGACTGGATCTCGCCCTCGAGATGGTCGCGCAGCCACGGCACGCCGGTGAACTGGGTGCGGTGGGTCTCCTCGTGGAGGCAGACCCAGAGCCGGAAGTCGTGCGGGTCGACCTCCAGCTCGCGCTCGACGTGGACGATGTTGGGGGCGACGAGGAGCAGCCTGCCGCCGCCGTTGCCGTTCGGGTCGGCCGGGTCGCCGGCCGGCAGGTCGCGGGTGGCGGGGGCGAAGGTCTCGTACTGCCCGAGGACCCGCGAGGCCAGGAACGACAGCAGCATCCCGAGCTCGACGCCGGTCACCTTGCCGCCGACCGCGCCCAGCACCGCGCCGCCCGGCGTGCCGGACCGGCGCTCCTGCATCTTGTCCAGCAGGGGGCGCAGCAGTTCGCGGAAGCCCGCGACGTTCGCCCTGATCCAGCCGGCCCGGTCCACGACGAGGACGGGGGTGTCCTGCGGCTGCGAGCCCGCAGGGATCATCGCCGTGAAGCCGCGCACGTGCTCCTCGGAGGCCTTGGCGTGCCGGCGCAGCTCGGCGACGACGGCTCGCGCCTCGTCACGGCTCACGTCGGGACCGGGCCGCACGAAGCGGGTCGCGGTCGCCGCGGCGAGGTTCCAGTCGACCATCTCGGCACCACCGATGCTCGTCATGCGTCAACCGTACGTTCTCGACCGCCGGGACGTGCAGGTGTCGGGTGCCCCGTCGGCCGCGCCCCTGACCGCGCCGGAGTGCGGGCGTCCGCGGTGTCCTGCGCGTGCCGCCCGCCCGCCGGACGCACGCGGAACGAAGGGCCCGCCCGGGGTGGATGCCGGCCGGGCGGCTACTTCGCGAGGGCCGACGCCAGGCGGTCGAGGGCGTCCTGCGCCGCGCCCCGCGAGGGAGTGCCGCCGGCGAGGAACGCGAAGCCGAGCAGACGGCCGCCCGGGGCGACGACGGTGCCGGCGAGGGTGTTGACGCCGGTCAGCGTGCCCGTCTTGGCGCGGACGAGGCCGGAGCCGGCCGAGGAGGGTGCGTAGCGGTCCTCCAGGGTGCCGGTGAAGCCCGCGACGGGGAGGCCGGTCAGGACCGGGCGCAGTTCGGGGTGGGCCGGGTCGCCCGAGCGGGCGAGCAGCGCCGTCAGGAAGGCGGCGGAGACCTTGTCCTGCCTGCTGAGGCCGCTGCCGTCGGCGAACCGGGCACCGGCCAGCGGCAGCTGGAGACGGCGCAGCTGTCCGGTCACGGCCCGTCCGGCGCCGGCGAAGTCCGCCTTCTCGCCGGTGGCTGTCGCGGTCTGCCGGGCGAGCGACTCGGCTATGTCGTTGTCGCTGCTGGTCAGCATCCGCTCGACGACCGCCGAGAGGGGATCGGAGAGGACCTGCGCGAGCGGGACGGCCTCCGCGGCCGCCCGGCCGGGCCGCGGGACGCCGCTCACGTCCACGCCCCGCTCCTCCAGCATCGTGGCGAAGACGCGGGCGGCCTCGCCGGCCGGGTCGGCGGTGCGGGTCGCGGCGCCGGTGCTCCGCGGGTCGTTCCGCCCCTGGTCGACCATCAGGGCGCTGACCGGGGCGATGTTGTCGTTGGGTCCGATGGGGTGCAGCAGGGGGCCGGTGTAGAGCGAGGTGTCGTGGACCAGGCGGACGGCGCCGGCGCCGCGGCCGCGCAGGGCGCGGGCGGTGCGGTCGGCGAGCGTGGCCAGACGGCCCCGGTCGAGAGTGGCGTCACCGCCGCCGACGAGGGTGATCTCCTTCGCCCCGGCGGTCGCGACGACCGTGGTGGCTATGCGGTGGTCGGGTCCGAGCGCGGTCAGAGCGGCGGCGGCCGTGGCTATCTTCACGGTGGACGCGGGGGTCATGGGCGCCGTCGCCCCCTTCCCGTACAGCCGCTCCCCCGTGCCGAGGTCGACGACGCAGGCGGTCGGCGACGGGCCGAGGCCCGGGGCGCCGAGCAGCGGTCCGAGGGCCTTCGCGAGGTCGGCCGGGGCGGTGGGGGCCTTCGCGGACGCGGTGCGCGGGCCGCCGGCGGCGGCGAGCACGACAGGGGCGCTGGGCGCGGGGGCGGGGCGCCGGGGTGCCGGCCGCCCGTGATGTACGCCACCCGTACGCCCGTGGGCCACCGCCCACTCCTTCTCGGCCTTACGCTGGCCCGAGTCCCAAGGACCCGCCGCGGCCACCGCCCCGGCGGCGAGGGCGAGGCCGGCAACGGCGGCGCCCGCTGCGAGCTGCCACGTCGTGACCTTCGGCACCCCGCACCAGCCCCTTTCGCGATCACCCAAGTGCGTGAGGGACACTTAATCACCGTCAATCACGTCTTGCTATGTCTTGATCATGGAGGAGCCACCCGTGGAGTTCGACGTCACCATCGAGATCCCGAAGGGTTCGCGGAACAAGTACGAGGTGGACCACGAGACCGGTCGGATCCGCCTGGACCGTCGACTCTTCACCTCGACCAGCTACCCGGCGGACTACGGCTTCGTCGAGAACACCCTCGGCGAGGACGGCGACCCGCTGGACGCGCTGGTCATCCTCGACGAGCCGACCTTCCCGGGCTGCCTGATCAAGTGCCGCGCCATCGGCATGTTCCGGATGACGGACGAGGCGGGCGGCGACGACAAGCTGCTGTGCGTGCCGGCGTCCGACCCGCGCGTGGAGCACCTGCGCGACATCCACCACGTGTCCGAGTTCGACCGCCTGGAGATCCAGCACTTCTTCGAGGTCTACAAGGACCTGGAGCCCGGCAAGTCCGTCGAGGGCGCCAACTGGGTCGGCCGCGCCGAGGCCGAGGCCGAGATCGAGGCCTCCTTCAAGCGCCTGGAGGCGCACGGCGGCGCGCACTGACGCCGCTTGCACGAACCCCTGACGCGGGCGGGACACCTCGGTGTCCCGCCCGCGTCGCGTAGCAACCCTTGGGCGTGCCCATACTGGGCAGGAGGGCCGGACACAGGGCTGGTACGAGAGGGAGCGAGGACGGCGACATATGGCGGAGCCCGAGGGTCCGGAAGACCGGAAGCCTCAGTCCGACGAGGCGCACAGCGCCTTCGCTCCGCCCACCGGGGTGGAGCAGCCGGGAGCACCGGAAGAGGATCACCCCAGCTCGGAGTTCGCGGTTCCCGAGGGGCTGCTGCCGGAACCGCCGCCGGAGCCGGAGGGGTCGGCTTTCGCGCCGCCGAGCACGTACAGCGCCAGGAACTCCCCGCCGGCCTTCACCCCCGCGCACGGCGTCCCCGTGGTGCGGCTCACCAAGGACGCGCCCTGGCAGGACCGGATGCGGGCCATGCTGCGGATGCCCGTGGGCGAGCGGCCCGTGCCGGAGACCGCGCACCGGCAGGACGAGGCCGGCCCCGCCGTGCCGCGCGTGCTCGACCTGACGCTGCGTATCGGCGAGCTGCTGCTCGCGGGCGGCGAGGGGGCAGAGGACGTCGAGGCCGCGATGTTCGCGATCACGCGCGCGTACGGCCTGGACCGCTGCGAGCCGACCGTCACCTTCACGCTGCTGTCGATCACGTATCAGCCGTCCCTCGTCGACGATCCCGTTACGGCCAACCGCACGGTGCGGCGGCGGGGCACCGACTACACCCGGCTCGCCGCCGTCTACCGGCTGGTCCACGACATCAGCGTCGACGAGTCGGACGTCACGCTGGAGGAGGCGTACCGGCGGCTGGCGGAGATCCGCAGGAACCGGCACCCGTATCCCGGCTGGGCGCTCACCCTGGCCGGCGGCGTGCTGGCCGGTGCGGCGTCCGTGCTGGTCGGTGGTGACGTCGTGGTGTTCCTCGCGGCCGCGGTCAGCGCGATGCTCGGCGACCGCCTGGCCTGGCTGGCGGCCGGGCGCGAGCTGCCGGAGTTCTACCAGTTCGTGGCGGCGGCGATGCCGCCCGCCGCGGTGGGCGTGGCGCTGACGCTGTCGCCGCTGGAGGTGCGGGCGTCGGCGGTGATCACCGGTGGGCTGTTCGCGCTGATCCCCGGGCGGGCGCTCGTCGCCGGTGTGCAGGACGGTCTGACCGGCTTCTACATCACGGCCGCGGCCCGTCTGCTGGAGGTCGGCTACCTGGTGGTCGGCATCGTCGTCGGCGTGCTGAGCGTGCTGTACCTCGGCTTCGCGCTCGACGCCGGGCTCCAGCCGGAGACGGCCATCCACACGGTGGAGCGCCCGGTCGTCCAGACGCTGGCGGCGATGACGCTGTCCCTGTGCTTCGCCGTGATGCTCCAGCAGGAGCGCAACACGGTGTGGCTGGCGGCCCTCAACGGCGGGGTGGCCTGGGTCGTCTACGCGGCTCTCGCCGACACCGCCGGCGTCTCGCCGGTCGCCGCCACGGCCGCCGCGGCGGGGCTGGTGGGCCTGTTCGGCCAGATGCTCTCCCGCTACCGCTTCGCGTCGGCCCTGCCGTACGTCACGGCCGCGATCGGGCCGCTGCTGCCGGGCAGCGCCACGTACTTCGGGCTGCTGTCGATCGCCCGGGGCGAGCTGAACACGGGGCTCGCCTCGCTCAGCAAGGCGGCGGCGCTGGCGCTGGCCATCGCGATCGGGGTGAACCTGGGTGGGGAGATCTCCCGGCTCTTCCTGCGGGTGCCCGGAGCCGCGGGCGTGCCGGGCGCGGAGGCCCCGGGCGGCCGCCGCGCGGCCAAGCGGACGCGCGGCTTCTGACGGCGGATGCGGGGGGGGCGGGCGTCGGGCGGCGGGTGCCCGGGGTACCGGGGTCAGCGCTGGGCGGAACGGGCGGTCAGGCCCGGGGCGCCCGGGTCAGCGCTTGGCGTGGCGCCCGCGCGCGGTCGACGGCGCCTCGGCGGCGTCGTCGGAGGCGGCGGCCTCCTTCTTGTTCCTGGAGCGGGCCCGCAGGAACTCGATCACGATGGGGAGCACCGAGATGAGCACGATCAGGATCAGGATCGCCTCGATGTTCTTGTGGACGAACTCGACCTTGCCGAGCGCGGCGCCGAGCAGCGTCACTCCCGCGCCCCACAGCACACCGCCGACGACGTTGAAGGTGATGAACGAGCGGTAGTTCATCCGGCTCACACCGGCGACGATCGGCGTGAACGTCCGCACGATGGGCACGAAGCGCGCCAGGACCAGGGACTTCGGGCCGTACTTCTCGAAGAACTCGTGCGCCTTCTCCACGTTCTCCTGCTTGAAGAGCTTCGAGTCGGGGCGCTTGAAGAGGGCCGGACCGACCTTGCGGCCGAAGACATAGCCGACCTGGTCGCCGATGATCGCGGCCAGCACGACGAGGGTGCAGACCACCCACAGCGGCTGCTTGATCACATCGGTGGTCACCAGCAGGCCCGTGGTGAACAGCAGCGAGTCGCCCGGCAGGAAGAAGCCGATCAGCAGGCCGGACTCGGCGAAGACGATGACCAGGACACCGATCAGCCCGAAGGTGGTGATCAGATAGTCCGGGTCGAGCCAGCTCGGTCCGAGCGCAAGGGTGTTCACGAGGTCCGGGCTCCTGAGTCGGTAGTCGGGCGATGCGCCGGGCGGCGTACAGCGTGCGGGGACGGGCCAAAGCTATCAACGCACCGGGCCCCGCCGCGTTCCACCGGCCCGCCCAGGATGCACTGTGCCCCGGCCGGGACAAAGTCCCGGCCGGGGCACATGGCCGGCGGGCGACGGCCGTGTGGACGGCCGGCGGTCCGAATCAGGCGCGCCGCGCGGCGTTGGCGATGATCGCCTCGCGCTCGTAGGCGGCCAGGCCCGGCTTCGCCTTGTCGATGTTGCGGGTGAAGCGCTCGTCGGTGACGTACATCTCCGCCAGGCAGGTGTGCATCTCGTGGGTGCACTCGTAGTGGTTGCGGGAGATCCACCGGCGGTGCTCCTCCGCGACGTCCGTCGCGGCCTCGGACCCCGGCTCCTCACCGGCCTCCATCAGCGCCACGAAGCGCCGGGTGATCTCCTCGGCCTCGGCCTGGATCCGCTGCCAGTCCTCCTTCGTGTACGACGCGGTACGCCGCGCCGACTCCTTGTAGGCGTCGGTGCCGCCCCAGCGCTGCTCGACCTCCTCCGCGTAGTCGTCGGGGTCGAAGTCCCCGAACACCTCGAACTTCTCCTCGGGCGTGAGGTTGATGCCCATCTTCTTCGCCTCCATGGCTCGCTCAACGGCGGCCGCCATCTCCTTCAGTCTGGTGATCCGGGCGGTCAGCAGTTCGTGCTGCCGCCGCAGGTGGGCCTGCGGGTCCGCGTCCGGGTCGTCGAGGAGTGCCGCCACCTCGTCGAGCGGGAAGCCGAGCTCCCGGTAGAACAGGATCTGCTGCAGCCGGTCCAGGTCGGCTTCGTCGTATCGCCGGTGACCCGCGTGGCTGCGCCCGCCCGGGCTGAGCAGACCGATCTCGTCGTAGTGGTGCAGGGTGCGCACCGTGACGCCGGCGAAACGGGCGACCTGTCCCACGGAGTAGCTCATCGCCTTCCGCTCCTTCGTTCCGTGACGCGTCCCAGGCTGCTGCCTCACGTTGCGTGAGGTGCAAGCCCGGGTGAGGCTGAGTCCCATGGCACTCCATCAGGGCGCGTCCGGTGACGGCGGACCGGAGCGGCGCAGGCTGTCGCT
Source organism: Streptomyces sp. PKU-EA00015 (assembly GCF_013387495.1). Lineage (GTDB taxonomy): Bacteria > Actinomycetota > Actinomycetes > Streptomycetales > Streptomycetaceae > Streptomyces. The sequence continues at coordinate 68,919 of NZ_JABZEE010000013.1, forward strand.
CAACCCCTTCTTCGGCGAGGCGGATCCGGTCGGCGGCATGACGGCGGCCCCGCCCACGCACCGCCTCCCGGACGGGCCGCTGCCGCCCTCCACCGCGTACCAGCTCGTGCACGACGAGCTGATGCTCGACGGGAACTCACGGCTCAACCTCGCCACGTTCGTCACCACCTGGATGGAACCCCAGGCAGGGGTTCTGATGGGCGAGTGCCGGGACAAGAACATGATCGACAAGGACGAGTACCCGCGCACCGCGGAACTGGAACGCCGCTGCGTGGCGATGCTCGCGGACCTGTGGCACGCCCCGGACCCGGCCACGGCCGTGGGGTGCTCGACGACCGGGTCGAGCGAGGCGTGCATGCTCGCGGGGATGGCGCTCAAGCGGCGCTGGGCGACGAGGAACGCCGACCGCTATCCGGCGAGCGCCAGGCCCAATCTGGTGATGGGCGTGAACGTGCAGGTCTGCTGGGAGAAGTTCTGCGCCTTCTGGGAGGTGGAGGCGCGGCAGGTGCCGATGGACGGCGACCGTTTCCACCTCGATCCGGAGGCCGCCGCCGCGCTGTGCGACGAGAACACCATCGGGGTCGTCGCCGTCCTGGGCTCGACCTTCGACGGTTCCTACGAGCCCGTCGCCGACGTCTGCGCCGCGCTGGACGCGCTCCAGGAGCGCAAGGGCCTCGACATCCCCGTCCATGTCGACGGCGCGTCCGGGGCGATGGTGGCGCCGTTCCTCGACGAGGAGCTTGTCTGGGACTTCCGGCTGCCACGGGTGTCCTCGATCAACACCTCCGGGCACAAGTACGGGCTGGTCTACCCGGGGGTCGGCTGGGCGCTGTGGCGCTCGCCGGCCGAGCTGCCGGAGGAACTGGTCTTCCGGGTCAACTACCTGGGCGGCGACATGCCGACCTTCGCGCTCAACTTCTCCCGGCCGGGCGCGCAGGTGGTCGCGCAGTACTACACGTTCCTGCGGCTGGGGCGGGAGGGATATCGGGCGGTGCAGCAGACGGCGCGGGATGTCGCGGGGAGGCTCGCGCGGCGGATCGGGGAGCTGGGCGACTTCCGGCTGCTGACGCACGGCGACGAACTGCCGGTGTTCGCATTCACGACGGCGCCGGACGTCACGCGCTTCGACGTGTTCGACGTGTCGCGGCGGCTGCGCGAGCGGGGCTGGCTGGTGCCCGCGTACACCTTCCCGGCGAACCGGGAGGACCTGTCGGTGCTGCGGGTGGTGTGCCGCAACGGCTTCTCGGCGGACCTGGCGGAGCTGCTGCTGGAGGATCTGCGGATGCTGCTGCCGGAGCTGCGGAAACAGGCGGGGCCGCTGGACACGGACACGGCGAAGGCGACCTCGTTCCACCACTGAGGGGTCGCGTCAGTGCGAGTCGCCCTCGTGGTGCTCGCCCGTCGCGTAGGGGTTCTCCTCACCCTCGGCGAGGACGCCGGCGAAGGGGGCGCCCTCCCCCGCGAACGTGTACGCGCCGGACTCGATCCGCTCGATCAGGCCCCGGGTCCACTCCGCGCCGGAGTCGGCCTGCGTCACCCACAGGTTCATGATCTCGCCGATGTGGCCGAGGGATTCGGGTCCCTCCTCGGGCGTGTAGTAGTCCGTGACCGACGAGCGCCACTCCTCGATGCTCCGCACCCGCTGTCCGAGCAGCTCCACGGCCTCGGAGCGCGGCAGGTCCACGATGAAACCGAGCGCCGCCGAGAGCACGTCCGGCTTCTGGTCGTAGGCGGTCAGGGACGCGCGCAGGAGGGCGAAGAACTCCTCCGTGCCCTTGTCGGTGATCTCGTACTCGGTGCGTGGCGGGCCGCCCGCTGTCGACGGCGCCGTCTCGTGCGCGTACAGCAGTCCCTGCTTCGCCATGTGCTTGAGCGCGTGGTAGACCGATCCCGGCTTGGCGTTGGACCACTCGTGCGCGCCCCAGTACTCCAGGTCGTTGCGGACCTGGTAGCCGTGCGCCCGCCCGTGCTGGCGCACCGCCCCCAGGACCAGCAGCCGGATCGCCGACATCCGCGTCCCTCCTGTTCAAGTTTGACCAGGGTACGCGGGCGACCCGATCCGCCGGTCAGCGCGTCCACTTGTACTTGCCGCCGCCGACCCACCTCACGACCCCGGGATCGTCGAGGTCGACGTGGGGCAGACCGGCCTCGTGCGCCAGGTGGACCACGTCCAGCAGATCGCGGGCGGTCCCGGCCACGATGCCGTTGATCTCCACCAGGCGGAACGGCGGATCGGCGGGCGTGACGGCGTGGACGACGATCGGGGTCCTCTCGTCATGGGCCATGCTTCCAGGGTGTGCCGACACGACGGCGGGCACATGTCGGGGCTACGCGCCCGGGCCGCCGCCCTGCTCCAGGGCCACCAGGTCGAAGGCGCCCTTGCCGTCCAGGGACTCGCGGATGATGTCGGCGTGGCCGGCGTGGCGGGCGATCTCCTCGACCAGGTGGAGCAGCAGCCAGCGCATCGACACCCGGCCGTCCTTGGGGAACCAGGGCGCGGGCGGCAGCGGGAAGGTGTCGTCCAGGCTCGGCACCGAGCGGACGAACTCCTCGGTCTCCTTCGAGACCGAGTCCCAGAAGGTCAGCGTCGCATCGATCGTCTCGCCGCCCACGAGACGGAAGCTGTCGCCCCAGGTCTCCTCCGAGCGCTGCCTCTCGTTCGGCTTCCGCTGCGCCATGCGCAGCCAGTTGAGCTCCATCTCGGCGACGTGCTTGAGCAGTCCCGACAGCGAGAGCTCGCTGGCGCTCGGGCAGCTGGCGGCCTGCTCCTCGGTCAGTTGGAGCACGGAGCGCCGGATGGCGCCGCGCTGTGCCTCGACGAAGCTCAGCAGCGCGCCGCGCTCGTCGCCGTGGGCCTCCGCGGGAACGTGAGTGACCATGGTGTCCGCCTTCCGGTCCGCGGGGAGAGGGCCTCTCCCCCTTTTGACACCCCTCACGCTACGGACCCTTGAGGACAGCTTCTGTCCTCAAGAGTCCGCGGCAAGGAAAAATGTCAGAAGGGGAACTGCGAGCGGCCGTGCTGCACCGAGATCCACTTCTGGGTGGTGAACGCGTCGAGCATCGAGTCGCCGTTCAGCCGCCCGACACCGGAGTGCTTCTCGCCTCCGAAGGGGACGATCGGCTCGTCGTGCACGGTGCCGTCGTTGATGTGGATCATGCCGGTGCGGACCCGCTTGGCGAGCCGGACACCGCGCTCGATGTCGCCCGTGTGCACGGCGCCGCTGAGGCCGTACGGGGTGTCGTTGGCGATCCGTACCGCCTCGTCCTCCCCGTCGAAGGGGATCACCAGGGCGACCGGGCCGAAGATCTCCTGGCTGAGCACGGGCGAGCCGGCCGGCAGGTCGGTGAGGACCGAGGGCGCGACCAGGTTGCCGTCGGCCGCACCGTGCAGCAGCGCGGTCGCGCCCGCCTCGACCGTCTGCTCGACGAGCGAGGTCACCGCGTCGGCCTGCGAGGCGTTGATCAGGGGGCCGATGTGGGTCGTCGGGTCGGCCGGGTCGCCCACCTTCAGCGTCTTCACCTTGGCGACGAACTTCTCGGTGAACTCCTGCTGCACCGAGCGGTCGACCAGGATGCGGTTGGCCGCCATGCAGACCTGGCCCTGGTGCACGTAGCGGCTGAAGACCGCGGCGTCGACCGCGTAGTCGATGTCGGCGTCGTCGAGGACGATCAGGGCGCTGTTGCCGCCCAGTTCGAGGATGGCGTGCTTGAAGTTGGCCGCGCAGACGGTGGCTACATGGCGGCCCACCTTGTCGGAGCCGGTGAAGGAGATCGCCTTGGGCACCGGGTGCTCCAGCAGGGCGTCGCCGATCTCGGCGATGTCCGTGATGACCACGTTCAGCAGGCCGGCGGGCAGGCCCGCGTCCTCGAAGACCTTGGCGACGAGGGAGCCGCCGCAGATCGGCGTGTTCTGGTGCGGCTTGAGGACGACGGCGTTGCCGAGCGCGAGCGCCGGGGCGACCGACTTGAGGGAGAGCAGGAACGGGAAGTTGAACGGGCTGATGACACCGACGACCCCGACCGGGACGCGGTAGACCCTGTTCTCCTTGCCGTCGATCGGCGAGGGCAGGATGCGGCCCTCGGGACGCAGGGCGAGCTGGATCGCCTCGCGCAGGAACTCCTTGGCGAGGTGCAGCTCGAAGCCGGCCTTCAGATGCGTGCCGCCGAGCTCCGCGATGATCGTCTCGGTGATCTCCTTCTCGCGGTCCTCGATGATCCGCAGGGCGCGCTCGAAGACCAGCCGACGGGTGTACGGGTTGGTCTCGGCCCAGGCTTCCTGCGCGCGCTCGGCGGCGCGGTAGGCCTGATCGACCTCGGCCGCGGTGGCCACGGTGACGGACGCCAGCTTCTCGCCGTCGAACGGGTTGAAGTCGATGATGTCCCAGGAGCCGCTGCCCTGCCTCCACTCGCCGTCTATGTACTGAAGGGCCAGTTCACTGAAGAAGGACATGTGATCGCTCCAGAGGCATACGCGGCTGTGGCCGGCAGAAGCACAGAAGTCAGATGGTCCGGGACTGATGTGGCGTCATCGTACTTGTGTTTCAGGTGAGTTGAAGGAGGCCCCGGAGAAGGTCGCGGGTTTCCGCGGCATCCGGGCTGTCCTCCTCGAGCCGCCTCATCACCCGCTCGTAGTGGGCCACTTCCTCGCGCTTGTCCAGGTAGAGGGCGCTCGTCAGCTGTTCCAGGTAGACGATGTCGGAGAGGTCAGACTCGGGGAAGCGCAGCATCGTGAACGCGCCGCTCTCGCCCGCGTGCCCGCCGAAACTGAACGGCATCACCTGCAGCGTGATGTTCGGCTGCTCGGAGACCTCGATGAGATGCCTCAACTGCGCCTGCATCACCGCACGGTCGCCGTAGGGCCGGCGCAGCGCCGCCTCGTCGAGCACCACGTGGAGACGGGGGGCGTGCTCGGAGACGAGGGCCTTCTGCCTCTCCAGGCGCAGCGCGACGCGGCGGTCGATCTCGGCCGCGGGGGCGTCGGGCATGCCGCGGGTGACGACGGCGTGCGCGTACGACTCGGTCTGCAGCAGTCCGTGCACGAACTGCACCTCGTAGATACGGATGAGGGAGGCGGCTCCTTCGAGGCCGATGTACGTCTGGAACCAGCCGGGCAGTACGTCGCCGAAGCTGTGCCACCAGCCGGCGACGTTGGCCTCCTTGGCGAGGTCGAGGAGGGACCTGCGCTCGGCCTCGTCGGCCACCCCGTAGAGCGTGAGCAGGTCCTCGACGTCCCGCGCCTTGAAGCTCACGCGGCCCAACTCCATACGGCTGATCTTGGACTCGGACGCGCGGATGGAGTATCCGGCGGCCTCCCGGGTGATACCGCGGGACTCCCTCAGCCTTCTGAGCTGGGAGCCCAGCAGGATGCGCCGCACCACCGAGCCTCCGCCCGGACCCTCACCGCCGGGGTGCGCCCACGACGCCGCCTCGTCTGCTGTCACGACTCCAACCCTCCCCAATCCTCGCGCCGTTCGGCGCGGACCGATCCTCCACGAGGGTCCCCCCGAACCCAAGAGCCGGATTCTGCCACCAAAACGCTTCAGCCCGTACTCGTCCGGTTACGGAAATGAGAAGCCGGTGAGCGGCGGAGCGGAAGAAATCCGCAGAAGAAATGGGCAAGAACCGGCACGGGGTCGGACACGTCCGGCGCGTGCACGTGCATCTGCCCTTGCATCTGCCCTGCGCATTGGGAACCATGGTGCTCGCGCACCTGCGTGCTCGTTCGTGTTGTAGCGTCACAGCCGCGATTCCCGGGAGTGCCTCGCATGGGGACGAATGGATCGACCATGCTCGAGCCGTTACGGCAGGGCCTTCCGCCGATCGATCCCTCGGCCGTCTCCAGCTCCGTCTCCTGCGCTCTGCCGGCCCGTTACGAAGCGGTGCGCGGCGCACGCCAGTTCACCCGGGCCACTCTCGGCCAGTGGGAGCTGAACCACCGCTTCGACGACGTCGCCCTGGTCGTCTCCGAGCTCGTGACCAACGCCCTGCGCCACGCGCTGCCCTCCGACACGGCGCCGCGCGAGAACGCCAAGGAGCCGTCGGTGCGGCTGCATCTGATGCGCTGGACGGGCCGGCTGGTGTGCGCGGTGCGCGACCCCAGCCACGACGGGCCCATGGTCCGGGAGTCCGAGGAGGACTTCTCCGCGGAATCGGGGCGCGGCCTGTTTCTCGTCGATTCCTTCAGCGACGGCTGGGGCTGGCACCCGCTCGCCGGTTCGCTGCGCGGCAAGGTCGTCTGGGCGCTGTTCCGCCTGGGCTGACCTCGCGGGGGCGGGCCGGATCGGGGGCCGGCCCGCCCTGGCCACTCACGCGACCAAGTGGTCGAATTCCCCGTCCTTGACCCCCAGAAGCAACGCTTCTATCTCCGCGGGCGTGTATACGAGTGCGGGACCGTCCGGGTGCCGTGAGTTGCGCATCGCCACGTCGCCGCCGGGCAGCTTGGCGAATTCCACGCAGGAGCCCTGGGAGTTGCTGTGTCTGCTCTTCTGCCAGACGACCCCCTGAAGCTCCGTGGCGGTCATGCCGTTGTACACGTGGTGCACAAGTCGCTCCCGGGGTGCAAGGTGCAGGTGTCAACCATCCGGGATCATAGCTGTGTTCATATGCCGGTGCATGGGCGGATGCACCGGCAGATGCACGTGCACGGGCAGTGTTGCCGCGACTACGGAAGCGCTCTCACGCGTCGGGCGGCACACGCGCCACGCGCCGTGGTCTCAGCGCGTGGACGAGTACGGCAGCAGGGCCATCTCCCGGGCGTTCTTGATCGCGCGGGCCAGCAGCCGCTGCTGCTGCGCCGTCACCCGGGTCACCCGGCGGCTGCGGATCTTGCCGCGGTCGGAGATGAACTTCCGCAGCAGATCGGTGTCCTTGTAGTCGATGTAGGTGATGCCGGCGTGATCCAGGGGATTCGGGCGGGACTTCACGGGCTTGCGCGGGTCGGTGCGGCGGGGGGACATGTCAGACCTCCAGGAGGGAGTCGAAGGCGGGCGGCAGCCGCTTCCAGGCCTCGCGGCCCGCGGCGTACTCGGCGTCGGTCAGCAGACAGGATTCGAGGAGCAGTTCCAGGCCGTCCCGGTCGAGGCCCGGCGAGGTGAAGACCAGGTGCTGGCAGCAGTCCCCGTGCTCGGGGTGCCAGTCCAGGGCCGCGGCCGCCCGGCGCACCGGTGGCACCATCTCCCAGGCTGCGTCCGGCAGCGAGGCGAGCCAGGGGCCCGCGCTCTCGACGCACAGCGCTCCGCCGGCGGCGTCCCACGCCAGCAGGGTGTCCGGCCGGTCGGCGAGCCAGAACCGGCCGCGGCTGCGGGCGGCCGCGCAGGTCAGGTCCTCCAGCGCCGCGTACAGCCGCCCCGGGTGGAAGGGGCGTGCGCGGTGCCAGACGTAGGTGGTGACACCGCAGTCGTCCGCCTCCTGCGGCAGCAGCGCGCAGGCGGGGTGCTGGGCGGCGGCGGCCGCCTCCACGTCGAAGCCGGCCGTGGCCGCGGCGGCGAGTTCGTCCGAGCCGACGGGGACGCGGCGGGCGGTCGGGTGCAGCTGCGTCAGCAGCGCGCGGTCCTCCTCGTCGGCGTCCTCGCTCTCGGCCACGGCGATCACGGGCGCGTACTCCAGCTGGCGCGCCCAGGTGTCGGCGATCGTGCGGCAGTCCGTCGCGGCCGCGGCGAGCCCGGCCTCGGCGAGGTCGTCGCCGTTGCCGAGGTACGGCAGGAGCAGCGCCGGGTCGACGGCGCACATCACCGAGGTCACGGCGAGCCGCTCACCGCCGTGCGCGGCGACGACCTCGGCCATGGCCTTGGGCTCCACGGAGTCCCACAGCTCGACGACCGCGAGGCGGGTCGCCCCGTCCTCGGCGAGCCGCACGAGCTCGGGCACCAGGTCCTCGCGCAGCGCGCAGCAGGCACAGTCGTTGACCAGCGACGTCTCACCGGTGTCGCGGACACGGAACGCGTCGCGCACCGTGCGCACGACGGTGCCCCGTTCCGCCGTGGAGAGGTCGTGGTGGAGCGCGACGCTGCCGGGCACCGAGGCGAGCAGCCGCTCCACGGTCTCGCGGCGGGCGTCGGCGTGCAGCCCGGCGACGATCGCGACGGGCAGCATCAGCGGGCCTCGCGCCGGCCGTAGCGGCGCTCGAAGCGCTCGACGCGTCCGGCGGTGTCGAGGACGCGCGCCTGGCCCGTGTAGAAGGGGTGGCTGGCCGAGGAGATCTCGACATCGATGACCGGATAGGTGTTGCCGTCCTCCCAGTCGATCGTCTTGTCGCTGGTGGCGGTCGAGCGCGTGAGGATCGCGAAGTTCGCGACCTTGTCGCGGAAGACGACAGGCGCGTACGGGGGGTGGATGCCGGGCTTCATCGAGCTCAGCGCTCCTCTCGGAAGTCGACGTGGCGGCCCGCGACCGGGTCGTACTTGCGCAGCGTCAGGCGGTCGGGGTCGTTACGGCGGTTCTTGCGGGTGACGTAGGTGTAGCCGGTGCCCGCGGTGGAGCGGAGCTTGATGACCGGACGGAGTTCGTTGCGAGCCATGCAGGTAGTATATGGAAATGGTTTCCATTACCAAATGAGCTCGACGAGAGGTGCATCACCCATGTCCGCCCACTGCATGCTGACCGGGTCGAAGCCCGGCTTCGGCAACCGGATCTCCCACTCCCACCGGCGCACATCGCGCCGCTTCGACCCCAACATCCAGCGCAAGCGCTACTGGCTGCCGAGCGAGGGACGCCATGTGCGCCTCACGCTCAGCGCCCGCGCCGTGAAGACGGTCGACACCATCGGCATCGAGGCCGCCGTGACCCGCATCCGCGCGCGGGGAGTGAAGGTCTGATGGCGAAGAAGAGCAAGGTCGCCCGCAACGAGCACCGCAGGAGCGTCGTCGAGCGGTACGCCGAGCGCCGCGCGGAGCTGAAGGAGATCATCCGCAGGCCCTCCAGCAGCGACGCCGAACGCGCCGCCGCACAGGCCGAGTTGAGGCGTCAGCCCCGGGACGCCAGCGCGACCCGGGTGCGCAACCGCGACAGCGTCGACGGACGGCCGCGCGGCCACCTGCGGAGGTTCGGGCTGTCCAGGGTCCGGATGCGTGAGCAGGCCCACGCCGGCTTCCTCCCGGGGGTGCGCAAATCGTCCTGGTAGCTTGGCGCGGTCTTGCAACCAACCAGGTACGCGGGCGCGTCGGCCCGTGGCCGCAGGGGGACAGATCAGTGCACAGACTCGTACGCATGTCGGCCGCCGCGGCCGGCCTCGTCGCCGCCCTCGCCCTGACCGGCTGCGGCAGCAGTGAGAGCGACGACACCGGCGGCGGCGACAAGGCGTCGGCGGCGCCCACCGAGTCCGGCGACACCGGAGGCGGCGAAGGCAGGCCCCGCGACATCGAGGGCACCTGGACGGGCCTCAGCGACGGCAAGCCGGTCGCCCTGTCCGTCACGCAGGGCAAGGCGGCGCTCCTCGCCGACGGTCACGCCTGCACCGGCGACGTGCAGGACACGGGCAGGCAGACGCTGTCGCTGAAGTGCGCGGACGGGAACACCGACCGCACGACGGGCTCGGTCGAGTCCAACGACGGGACGACGCTGGTCATCTCCTGGGACGCGGGCAGGAAGGACACGCTGAGGAAGAGCGATGCCGGCGAGCCTCCGGAGGGGCTGCCCACCGGTCTGCCGACGGGCGTACCGGCCCCCTGACGCACCGGCCTCGGGGGCCGGGCTGCCGGCCTCCCGACGCGGGGGTCCAGGGGTCCCCGGCCCGAGCTGCCGGACACCCCTGGCGGGCCGCGGACCCTCACGGGTCCGCGGCCCTTCCTCGTCCACGGTGTCCGACACGTCCTCCAGCGCGGTGAGGAGCAGAGCCGCCCCGCGGCGCAGGACGGCGTCGTGCGGGGTGGGGGCGTCGCGGCCGCCGGGCCGCCTCCAGGCCCTGGTCCGGCGGCGTCTCCCGGGCCGCCGACGCGTCGCGGACCGGGCCCCGGGCCCGGGGCCCGGGGCCCGGGGCCCTGCGCTCCCGGGCTGCCTTCGCCGCCTGCCACCTGCGGCGTGACCGGCCGGTTCCCCAGGCGGGGAGCGGGAGCGGTCGGATCATCGGCCGGGTGCCCTAGCGTGGTGGCCGACCCCTGTCACCGAGCCGAGGAGCCGACCGATGACTGCCGAGTGGCGCCCCGTACGGCAGTCCCGCACGCACGAGCTCGTCCTGGAGAGCATCGAGGAGCGGGTACTCTCCGGCGAGCTCAAGGCCGGCGACCGGCTGCCGCCCGAACGCGAGCTGGCTCCCGTGCTCGGGGTCAGCCGGTCCGCGCTGCGGGAGGCCCTACGCGTGCTGGAGACGATCGGCGTACTGTCCGCGCAGGCCGGACGGGGCCCCGACTCCGGCGCCCGGATGGTGCGCAACCCGGACGACGCGCTCGGCCGGCTGCTGCGGCTGCACTTCGCGCTCGGCAGCTACACCCTCCAGGACATGCTGGAGGCCCGGGTCGTCCTGGAGCGTTCCAGTTTCGAGGCCGCGGCGCGGCACGCCTCGCGGGAGGTGCTGGCGGAGGCGGAGGCCCTCCTGGCCCGCCTGCGGGAACCGGGCATCGGCGTCGCGGAGTTCAACGACCTGGACACCCGCTTCCACGTCCTGATCGCCCGTGGCTCCGGCAACCGGCTCACCTCGACGCTCACCGCGGCCGTGCGCGAGTCGGTGCGGCCGCTGATCCTTCGCGCCCTGGAGGCGGTGGAGGACTGGCCCGCCACGGCCGCCGCGCTCAGCGCCGAGCACACGGAGCTGCTGCGACTGGTGCGGGAGGGCGAGGGCGGCGCGGCCGCCGATCTCGCCGAGCGGCACATCCGTGGTTTCCACGGTTCCCTGGTCGACGACTCGGACGAGGGCGGCGCGCGGCTCTCGCCCTGATCGGCCCGTCGTCAGTATGGTCGGACCATACTGCCTACAGGAGGGCTCGCTCGATGCGCATCGGACTGTTCGCCACCTGCCTGGGAGACACGCTCTTCCCCGACGCGGTGCGGTCGACCGCCCTCCTGCTCGCCCGCCTCGGCCACGAGATCGTCTTCCCGCCCGAGCAGACCTGCTGCGGCCAGATGCACATCAACACCGGCTACCAGCGCGAACCCCTCCCGCTCGTACGGAACTTCGCCGACCGGTTCGGCGACTCCTCCATCGACGCCGTGGTCATGCCCTCCGGCTCGTGCGCCGGATCGGTGCGCCACCAGCACGAGACCGTCGCCCGGCGGTACGGCGACCCGGCGCTCGTCACGGCGGTCGCCGGGGTGAAGGCGAAGACGTACGAGCTGTCGGAGCTCCTCGTCGACGTGCTCGGCGTCACGGACGTGGGTGCGTACTTCCCGCACCGCGTCACCTACCACCCCACCTGTCACTCGTTGAGGATGCTGCGCGTCGGCGACAAGCCGCTGCGGCTGCTGCGCGCCGTGGAGGGCATCGAGCTCGTGGAGCTTTCGGAGGCCGACGCGTGCTGCGGCTTCGGCGGGATGTTCGCCCTGAAGAACGCCGGGACCTCCACCGCCATGCTCCGGGACAAGATGCGCCACGTCGTCTCGACCGGTGCGGACGTCTGCACCGCCGGCGACTCGTCCTGCCTGATGCACATCGGCGGCGGGCTCTCCCGTACCGGGGCGGGCACGCGCACGCTGCACCTCGCCCAGATCCTCGCCGCCACCCGCACCTCGCCGTACGCCCCCTCGGAGGCCGCCCGATGAGCAGCACCTTCCTCGGCATGCCCGCCAGGCCGCCGCGCGTCCCCTACGGCGCCGGAAACCTGCGCGGCGACGTCCCGTTCCCCGAGGCTGCCGAGGGCGAGCTGCACAACGCGCAGCTGCGCCGCAACCTCGGCAGGGCCACCCGCACCATCCGGGCCAAGCGGCTCGCGGTCACCGGTGAACTGCCGGACTGGGAGCGGCTGCGCGACGCGGGCTCCGCGATCAAGACCGACACCCTGAACCGGCTCCCGGAGCTGCTGGAGGAGCTGGAGCGGAAGGTCACCGAACGCGGCGGCACCGTCCACTGGGCCCGTGACGGCGCCGAGGCCAACGCGATCGTCACCCGCCTGGTCAAGGCGGCCGGCAGCGACGAGATCATCAAGGTCAAGTCGATGGCCACCCAGGAGATCGGCCTCAACGAGCACCTCGCCGACGAGGGCGTCACCGCCTGGGAGACCGACCTCGCCGAACTGATCGTGCAACTCGGCCACGACCGGCCCTCGCACATCCTGGTCCCCGCGATCCACCGCAACCGCGACGAGATCCGGGACATCTTCCTGCGGGAGATCCCGGGCGTCGACCCGGGCCTCGACTCCCGGCCGGAGCACCTGGCGGCTGCCGCCCGCGCGTATCTGCGGCACAAGTTCATGACGACCAAGGTCGCCGTGTCCGGCGCCAACTTCGGCATCGCCGAGACCGGCACGCTGTGCGTCGTGGAGTCCGAGGGCAACGGCCGGATGTGCCTGACCCTGCCCGAGACGCTGATCACCGTCATGGGCATCGAGAAGGTTCTGCCGCGCCATCAGGACCTGGAGGTCTTCCTGCAGTTGCTGCCGCGGTCCTCGACCGGGGAGCGGATGAACCCGTACACCTCGCTGTGGACGGGCGTGACCGAGGGGGACGGGCCGCAGGACTTCCATCTCGTCCTCCTCGACAACGGGCGCACCGCCGCCCTCGCCGACCAGACCGGCCGGGAGGCCCTCAACTGCATCCGCTGCTCGGCCTGTCTGAACGTCTGCCCGGTGTACGAGCGCGTCGGCGGCCACGCCTACGGATCGACGTATCCCGGCCCGATCGGTGCGGTGCTCACCCCGCAGCTCGCCGGGATGGACGCCGCCGGCGACGACCCGAACGCCTCGCTGCCGTACGCCTCCAGCCTCTGCGGCGCCTGCTTCGACGCCTGCCCCGTGAAGATCGACATCCCGTCGCTGCTGGTCGAGTTGCGCCACCAGAAGACCGAGCAGTCGCGGGACGGCGGGGAGCGGCTGGCGATGAAGGCGGCCGCGGCCGTGATGAAGCGCCCGACGCTCTACACCGCCGCGCAGAAGGCGGCCACCCGGCTCGGCCGGGTGGCCGCCGGACGGGACGGCACGATCCGGCGCCTTCCGCCGCCGTTCTCGGGCTGGAGCGACAGCCGGGACGCACCCGCCCCGCCGAGGCAGACGTTCCGTGCCTGGTTCGCTTCGCAGGAGGGCGGCGAGGCCCTGCGCGAGGCGGCCCGCGAAGGCGAACGGCGGCGGCCGGCCGGCCCCGCCCACCCCGAGGAGGACCGGTGACCGCACCGGCCGGCGGGCCGTCGGCCCGCGACATCGTGCTCGGCCGGGTCCGCGACGCCCTCGCGCTCGCGCCCCGGCGGGAGGTGACAGTGCCCCGGGACTACCGCACCGGCCGCACCCTGCCCGACGGGGAGCGCCTGGCGCTCTTCACCGACCGGCTGACCGACTACCGGGCGCGGGTCCACCCCTGCACGGCCGGCCGGACCGCCGAGGTCGTCGCCCGCGTCCTGCGCGAGCGGGGCGCCCGCGTGATCGGCGTGCCGGCGGGGCTCGACCCGGGCTGGCTGACCGGTCACGACGGGGAGGTGCGCGTCGACTCCGCCGACGTGCCGGCGGCCGGACTGGACGCGCTGGACGCGGTGGTCACGGCGTCCGCCGCCGGCTGCGCGGAGACCGGCACCGTCTTCCTGGACGGTTCGCCCGACCAGGGCCGCCGGGCGCTGTCGCTCGTACCGGACCTCCACGTCTGCGTGGTCGACCTGTCCACGGTGGAGGCGGGAGTCCCCGAGGCCCTCGCCCGGCTCGTGCCGGGACGGCCCACCACGCTGATCAGCGGCCCGTCGGCCACCTCCGACATCGAGCTGGAACGCGTGGAGGGCGTCCACGGTCCACGCACCCTGAACGTGATCGTCCGCACCGACGTCTGAGACGTACGGGGACGGTCCCTGGGCTGCGGGCAGACCCGCCACAGGGAGGGTCCGGCTAGCGCAGCGGCTTGCGGGGCGAGTGCGGCTCCCGACGGGCCCGGTCGGCCGCCGACGTGCCGTCGCGCCAGCCGTCGAGGTCCGTCGCGCCGCGGACGCGGGTCCTGGTCGTCTCCGGGAACATCCGGTCCGCGTGGTCCGCCACCGCCACCTCGCGGGTCGCCAGGACCGGGAGCAGGTCCGCCGTGACCTGTTCCTCGGCCACCGCCGCCAGATGCTCGCCCAGGCGGGACGCGTACGCCGTCCAGAACGACTGCCGGAAGGTCTTCGTGCGCCTGCGCCCGCCGGCCCGCTGGGCGGACTCCGCCTTCGTCATGGCTCCGGCGCCCTGGACGAGCAGCGAGGTGTAGAGCAGTTCCACCGCTTCGAGGTCGCCCTCGAAGCCCACGACGGTGCTGAAGCCGAAGGCGCTGTTCCAGACCGCGCGGCAGCGGTTCGCGGAGGCGACCGCGTCGAGCAGCACCGCCTTGGCCGTCTCGTACGGGGCGTCCACGCCGATGCGGCAGGCGGACGGCGCGTCCTTGCTGTGCGCGCCGTGGGCGAGGACGGCCGCGTCGATGCTGTGGCGGGCCATCAGTTCCTGCGCCTTCGTTGTGAGCGCCTCGGCCTCCTCCGGGTAGCCCGTCGCCTCCGCCTTGGCCAGCAGGGCGCGGACGCGGGTGAGCATGCGCGGCTCGTGCGCGGAGGCGATCGCCGTCAGGGGCGCACCCGGCGGCGGGGCGACGGGCTCGATCGCAGGGAGACGCGCGAGCAGGCGGTACAGCTCCAGGACGCAGGTCGCGTGCGTGAACCGGTCGGCCGGGTTCGGCTCGTGGTCCGCGACGTCGGCGAGCTGAGCCCGCCAGCGCGGTGCGAGCCGGTCGCCGTAGGCCCGCGACTCGGCGATGACCAGACCGGCGGCCAGGCGCTCGTGGGCGTCGTCGAGGTCGCGCCGGACCAGGCGCAGGACGTCGGCGGGCTGCCAGCCGCGCTCCCAGGCGCGGCGCAGCAACTCCTCGCCGCGCCGGCGCAGTTCCGCGTCGGCGGACGGGTCGGCGGCGAGGAGGGAGGCGGCGGTGTCCAGCGACTCGTCGCCGTCCGCGTACAGCGCCGCCGCCAGCGCCTTCTCGACCGTGCTCACACACCAGATGGTGTCACGGGGTAGTGCCTGCCCCACCTCCTGGACGCCCCTTGGTGGCCGTGACCGGCGGGCGGGCGGCCGGAAGCCTTGAGGGCATGCAACCGACTGCCGTACGACTCACCGCGCTCCGCCGCGTCCACCGCGACGTCACCGCCCTCGACGGCGTGGACCTCGCCTTCGCCCACGGGTCCCTCACCGCCGTCATGGGGCCCTCCGGCTCCGGCAAGTCCACGCTGCTGAACTGCGCGGCCGGTCTCGACCGGCCCACGTCCGGACGGGTCGAGATCGACGGGACCGAGCTGGGCGGGCTGAGCGAGCGCCGCCTCACCCTGCTGCGGCGGGACCGGATCGGCTTCGTCTTCCAGGCGTACAACCTGATCCCCTCGCTGACGGCGGCGCAGAACGTGTCGCTGCCGCTCCGGCTGGCCGGCCGGCGGCCGTCGCGTGCGGCGGTGCGGGAGGCGCTGGCCCGGGTCGGTCTCGAGGAGCGCGCCGGGCACCGGCCCGCGCAGATGTCCGGCGGGCAGCAGCAGCGCGTGGCCCTGGCGAGGGCCCTGATCACCCGGCCCGCGGTGCTGTTCGCCGACGAACCGACCGGCGCGCTCGACACCGTCACCGGCCGGGAGGTGCTGACGATGCTGAGGCGGATGGTGGACGGGGAGGGCCAGACGGTCGTGATGGTCACGCACGATCCGGGCGCCGCCTCGTTCGCCGACCGGGTCGTCTTCCTGGTCGACGGCCGGGTCGCCGGGGAGCTCAGGACACCGTCCGCCGAACAGGTCGCGGCCCGACTCGCCGCGCTGGAGCCCACGCGGGGGGCCGGGCCGGATGCCGTGGCCGGGACGGTCGCGGGAACGGGAGCTCGGGCATGCTGATCGTCGCGTGTGCCGCGCTGCGTGCCCGGTGGGCGACCTTCGTCGCCGGTGCCGTGGCCCTCGCGCTCGGCGTCGGGCTGCTCACCACGATGGGACTGGGACTCGCCTCGACCCTCGACCCGCCGGAGCGGGCGCCGCAGCGGTTCGCCGCGTCACCGGTCGTGGTGATGGGCCGGGACAGCCTCACCGTGACGGTGCGGCGCGGACCGGAGACCGCCGAGGTGTCGAAGAAGCTCGACCGTCCACAGCCTGTGGACGCCGCACTGCTGCGGGACCTGCGCAGGCTCGGACCGGTGGTGGTCCGGGGCGGGCCCGATGCCGTCGGCGTGGACGCGCCCGCGGAGGCCGTACGCGAGGTCGTGGGCGGGCGGGCTCAGGTGCTCACCGGCGACGACCGCCGACGGGCCGACCCCGGCGCGGACCGCGACGCGCAGGCGCTCGTCTCGGTCAACGCGCTGCTCGGGACCGCCGGCGGCGTGGCCGTGTTCGTCTCCGTCTTCGTCGTCGCCTCGACGTTCGCGTTCGCGGTGGCGCTGCGCCGCAGGGAGTTCGGGCTGCTGCGGACGGCCGGTGCGACGCCCGGCCAGGTCCGGCGGCTGCTGCTGACCGAGTCGCTGGTCGTCGGCGCCCTCGCCTCGGCCGCGGGCTGTGCGCTCGGCGCCTGGGGCGCACCCCCGCTGGCGCGGCTGCTCGTCGACGGTCAGGCGGCCCCCGAGTGGTTCGCCATCAGGTCCGGTGTGCACTGGCCGTTCCACGCCGCCTTCTGGACCGGTCAGGCCGTCTCCCTCGCCGGGGTGTGGGCGGCCTCGCGGCGGGCGGGACGCGTCGCACCGGCCGAGGCGCTGCGCGAGGCCGACGTCGACACGGGGGTGCTGGGGCGCGGGCGGCTGGTCACCGGCCTCCTCCTGGCCGCGGCCGGAACCGGGCTGCTGCTGTGGGGGCTGGCGACGGACCCGGCCGACCTGCTGAAACGCAAGACGTACACGACCCGGCCGATGGTCCTGATCACCGCCGTGGCGCTCCTCGCCCCGCTGCTCGTACGCCGCGCGGCCCGGCTGCTGCCGGTGCCGGGCGGTGCGGCGGGGCTGCTCGTACGGGAGAACACGGCCGCCTCCGTGCGCCGGACCTGCGCCGTCGCGGCGCCCGTGCTGGTCACCGTCGCGCTCGCCGGGTCGCTGCTCGGTTCGGCGGAGACGGTGACCGCGTCGCGGGCGGCCGAGGCGCGCGCCCGGACCGCCGCCCACCTGGTCGTCACGGGCGAGGAGGTGACCGTGCCCGCGCCACGGGACGGTATGACGCTCTCGGCGACCGCGGCCACGTCCGTCTTCGTACGCGAGGAGGGCACCGCGCTGGTGAGGTCCGCGGCGCGGGCGGTCGCCGACCCGGCGGCGTTCGCGGCTCTGGCGAGGCCGGCGGTCGTGGCGGGCGATGTGCGCGACCTCGACGACCGGTCGATCGTCGTCAGCGAGGAGTGGGAGCGGCACACCGTCGGCGAGAGCGTCGACGTGTGGCTCGGCGACGGGCGGCCCGCCCGGCTGCGGATCGCCGCCGTGCTCGCGGTCGGGGCGGGCGGCGACACGACGTACGTGACCGCCGCGAACGCACCGGGGGCGGCCGTCGACCGCATCGACGTACGGCTCGGGTCCGGCGTGCAGCCCTCGGCCGCGGCCGCGGAACTGCGGCGCGCCACAGGCGGTTCGGTCCGCGACCGGGACGCCTGGGCGGCGGCGGCCCATCCGCGCACGAACCCGCAGACCCGGACGGGCCTGCTCGTCGTCCTCGGCATCGCCCTCGTCTACACGGCGATCGCGCTCGCGGGCACGCTGCTCATGGCCACGTCCGCCCGGACCGGCGAACTGGCCTCGCTGCGCATGGCGGGCGCGACCCGCGCACAGGTGCTGCGCGTCGTCGCGGGCGAGGCGCTGCTCTCGGTCGCCGTCGGCGCGGTGCTGGGAGCGGCGGTCACCGCCGTCGACCTCGCCGGTCTCGCAGTCGCGTTGCGGGCGCTTTCGGCGCCGGTGGCGGTCACGGTGCCGTGGGGGGCGGCCGGGCTCGCGCTCGGTGCGTGCGCCGTGGTCGCGGTGCTCTCGGCGGTGGCCGGCTGCCCGCGGACGGCCCGGCGGTGAGCCGGCCGGACGCGCCTGCGGGGCGATGTTCTGCCCGGCCTCCGGTGTCAGCCCGTGCGCAGGCTCTTCCTGGCCAGCTCGTACGCGGGAAGCATCTCCTCGTGCTCCTGGGTGTCGAGTCCGCCGAGGTCCACGACCACGACGCCCTCGGGCGTCGCCACGGCGAAGGCGCGCTCCTTCTTCGGCTCGTCGAGGAGGTCGTCGGTGTTGACGTACGTGACCTCGACGGCGTCCCGCTCGCCCGCCTTCGTGGCGGTGTACGTCTCCTTCTCGCGGCTCTTGGCCGCATCCGCGACGAACGCCCGCAGCGCCTCACGGGCGTCGTCGCCCGCCTTGCCGCCCGCCCAGACGCGCAGGAAGCCGATGTTCCCGGCGGGCTTCGCGTCGATCTCGCAGACGAGCGTGACGGGACCCTGCCGCAGGAGAGCGCCGAATTCGTCGTCCGCGCCGCCGCTCTCGACCGCTTCGGGCTTCCAGTCGGCCGCGACGTCGAAGGTGACCGGCAGCGGGCACGGCGAGCCGGGTCCGCCGATCGTGGCCCCCTTCTCCGCGGAGCCCGCTGCGGCGGGCGTCGCCGTGGCGTCCGCCGTGCTCCTGGCCCCGGCCTCGGCGTCCGCCGCCGGCTCCGAGGAGCAGCCGGTCACCGCGCCCAGCGCCAGGACCGCCGTCGCCGCCTTGAGGGCCGCGCCGCGCGCACGCCCCTGCCTCACTTCTCGCACCGGAGGATCCCCACCCTGTGAATGTGCTCGCGGCCATGACCGGCCGCGTAGTAAGGATCAATCGTACGGAGACGACGACCGGAGCCGAGGGGCGGACCGCGCATGGGCGTGAACAAGGACCGGATGCTGGCCGGCGAGTGGTACCTGCCCGACGATCCCGAGCTGGCCGAGGACACGGCGCGGCGCTTCGCGCTGTGTGCCGCGTACAACGCGGGCGGCGGCGCGGCGCCCGCGGACCGGGAGCGGATCCTCACCGAACTGCTCGGCGGCCTGGGCCGGGAGGTGCGCGTCCGGCCGCCGTTCCAGTGCGACTACGGCTACAACATCCGCATCGGCGACCGGACGTTCGTCAACTTCAACGCGGTCTTCCTGGACGCCGCCCCCATCACGGTCGGCGCCGACGTGCAGATCGGTCCGAACGTCCAGCTCCTGACGCCCGCCCACGAGCTGGACACCGAACGCCGACGCGCCGGCTGGGAGCGGGCGGACCCGGTGACCGTGGGCGACAACGTGTGGCTGGGCGGCGGGGTGATCGTGTGCCCGGGGGTGACGATCGGCGAGAACACCGTGGTCGGCGCGGGGGCCGTCGTCACCCGGGACCTGCCGGCCGGGGTGCTCGCGGTCGGCAGCCCGGCCCGCGTCGTCCGCCGCCTCACCGGCTGACGGCGGCGGTCGGGCGCATTGTCCGACCCTGCTGCCACACTCGAACCCGTGAGCGAGCGGTGGGCCGTGGCGGCGGACGGGGACGGGGCACGGCTCGTCCCCCTCGGCCCCGACGGCCTGCCCGCGGGGCCGGTCGTCACCGAACCCGACCTCGTCGAGGCGGTCCGCTCCCGTCCCGCCGTGGGCCGGTGGGTGTGGCGGTCCACGGCGGAGATCTATCCCCGCCTGCTCGCTGCGGGCGTGAGGGTCGAGCGGTGCTACGACATCGAGGACGCGGAGCTGCTGCTGCTCGGCCACGAGGGGCGGCTGGGCGAGCCGCGCTCGGCGGCGGCCGCGTGGGCGCGCCTGCGAAACGCGCCCGTGCCTCCCGATCCCCCGGCGCGCGCGGCCGTGCCGGGCTCGCAGGCCCCGCTGTTCGAGCCGCAGCCGGCGCCCCTGCCGCTGGAGGCGCTGCTGGAGGTCTACGCCGGCCAGCAGAGACGGCACGACGCCGCCGGACACCCGGGGCGGATGCGGCTGCTGACGGCCGCCGAGTCGGCGGGGATGCTGGTGGCCGCCGAGATGCACCGGGCGGGCCTGCCATGGCGGGCCGACGTGCACCGCGAGGTCCTCCACGAACTGCTCGGCGAGCGGTACGCGGGCGGCGGCGAGCCGCGCCGCCTCGCGGAGCTGGCGGACGAGGTCTCGGCGGCGTTCGGACGGCGGGTGCGGCCGGATCTGCCGGCGGACGTGGTGAAGGCGTTCGCGG
Source organism: Streptomyces sp. PKU-EA00015 (assembly GCF_013387495.1). Lineage (GTDB taxonomy): Bacteria > Actinomycetota > Actinomycetes > Streptomycetales > Streptomycetaceae > Streptomyces. The sequence goes on from NZ_JABZEE010000013.1 coordinate 89,118, forward strand.
GGGCCGGGATCAAAGTGAGGTCGACCCGCCGCTGGGAGCTGGCGGAGGTCGACCATCCGGCGGTCGATCCGCTGATCCGGTACAAGAAGCTGTACCGCATCTGGACCGCGCACGGCTGGAGCTGGCTCCAGGACTGGGTGCGCGACGGGCGGTTCCGGCCGGAGTACCAGCCCGGCGGCACCGTGTCGGGGCGGTGGACGACCAACGGCGGCGGGGCCCTTCAGATCCCCAAGGTGATCCGGCGGGCGGTGGTCGCGGACGAGGGCTGGCGGCTGGTGGTTGCCGACGCGGACCAGATGGAGCCGCGGGTGCTGGCCGCGATCTCCCGTGACCGGGGGCTGATGGAGGTCGCCGGTCACGACGGCGACCTGTACACCGCGCTGTCCGACCGCGGGTTCTCCGGCGACCGCGCGCACGCGAAGCTCGCGCTGCTCGGCGCGATCTACGGGCAGACGTCGGGCGACGGCCTGAAGAACCTGGCGGCCCTGCGGCGCCGGTTCCCGCGAGCCGTGGCGTACGTGGACGAGGCGGCGAAGGCGGGCGAGGAGGGGCGCCGCGTCCGCACCTGGCTCGGACGGACGAGCCCGGGGGCCGAGGAGACGGGGGTGGAGGAAGCGGGCATTCCCCAGGAGGACGACGAGGACCGCGGCCGCTTCTCCTCCTCGGACGCCCGCGCGAGGGGCCGCTTCACGAGGAACTTCGTGGTGCAGGGCAGCGCCGCGGACTGGGCCTTGCTGATGCTGGCGGCGCTGCGGCGGTCGACGGCGGGGATGCGGGCGGAGCTGGTGTTCTTCCAGCACGACGAGGTGATCGTGCACTGCCCGGTGGAGGAGACGGAAGCGGTGACCCGCGCGATCCGCGAGGCGGGCACCCTCGCGGGCCGCCTCGCCTTCGGCGACACCCCGGTGCGGTTCCCGTTCACGGTGGCGGTGGTGGAGCGCTACGCGGACGCGAAGTAGGTTGCGCTGCGCTCGCGGACCCTGCCGAGGCCAAACCAGCCCGCCGGCGATCGAGGCGCGGGGTCCGGGGCAGGGCCCCGGCGACCCGGCCGAGGTATCGGACCCGGCCGCCACCCGGTGGCACGGCGGGCCCTGCCGGCGCCCCCCGCACGCCGAACGCCGGACGGGGCGTCACGGCACGAGCAGCACCTTGCCCGTCGTGCGCCGCGCGCGCAGGTCCTCGAAGGCGCGGCGCGCCTCGCCGAGCGCGTACGGCGGCGACGTCACCGGCCTCAGACGTCCCTCCGACACCAGGCGCAGCATCTCCGCCAGCGGGCCCGACACCGCGCCCGGCCGCGCCAGCGTCGGGCGGAGCCAGAAGCCGACCACGGCCGCGTTCAGGCGCAGCAGCCGCGCCGGGTCCACCGGCGGCAGCCCCTCCCCCCGCGCGTCCCCGTACGTCACCAGGCGGCCGAAGTCCGCGAGGGACGACAGCGCCTGCTCGAACAGCTCCCCGCCCGTCGCGTCCAGGATCACGTCCGCGCGCTCCGCGAGCGGGTACTCCGCCACCGCGTCCGCCCCCAGTTTCAGGGCGAGTTCACGCTTCTCGGGTGTCGACGCCTGGGCGAGGACCCGGCCGGCTCCGAAGATCCCGGCGAGTTGTACGGCGAGACTGCCCACACCCCCGCCCGCCGCGTGCACGACCACCGTCTCCCCCGGCTGGAGGCGAGCCGCCGACATCAGCAGGTGCCACGCGGTCAGGCCCTGCATCGACAGGGCCAGCGCCTGTCCCGCGTCGAGTTCGTCCGGTATCGCCATGACGGCCGACTCCTTGGCGACGGCCAGCTCGGCGTACCCGTTCGCCACCCGGGCGAGCACCCGGCGGCCTCCCTCGGTGCGGCCGACGACCTCGCTGCCCGGGATGCGCGGCAGCGATTCCGCTACGGCGTAGGAGCCGTCGACGGCAAGGGTGTCGGCGTAGTTCACGCCGGCCGCCTCCACCGTGAGCAACAGCTCGCCCGGTCCCGGTACGGGATCGGGCACCTCGACGGTCTCCAGCACCTCGGGACCGCCGAATCGGCTGAACTGGATCGCACGCACTCTCGATTCCCACCCTTCTGTCCGGTGTGCCCGCCCACCGACGGAGCGCGGGCTCGAATAAACAACCGACTAAACGGTTTCTTTCCTCATGCACGTCTGCGGAGATGACAATGTCTGACTCTCGAGACGGCTCCCACCTCCCGATTCGGGGTAGTTTCAGCGGCCAATGAGAGCGAAATCCAGTCGGACCCCGCCCACCAAGGGCCAGTAAAGAAACCGCATGGTAGGTTTCTGTGGTGGGAGATGTCCCTCGTATTGCGGATCGCGAGGAAGGGGTGGCGGCGGTGGCCAAGCAGGAGCGGGCGGAACAGACCCGGCGGTCCCTGATCCGCGCGGCGGCCCTGACCTTCGACGAGGTCGGCTACGAGCGCTCCTCCCTCACCCGGATCAGCGAGGCCGCCGGTGTGTCCAAGGGCGCGCTGTCGTTCCACTTCGCCTCCAAGGACGAACTCGCGGACGCCGTCCAGGAGTCCGCCCACCTCGCCGCCCGGACCGTCGTCGACGACGTCCGCCGCCGCCCCGGCCCGGCCTTGCAGTCCGTCATCGACATCACGCACGAGCTCGCCGCCCTGCTGGAGAGGGACCCCGTCGCCCGGGCGGGAGCCCGGCTGGCCCGGGAGCGTCCCGCGGGCACCGAGCTCCCGCACCACTGGAACGCGGCCTGGGCGGAGGCCGTACGCCGGCTGCTGCGCCACGCCCGGACCGACGGGTCCCTGATCCCTGATGCGAACGTCCACACGGTCGCCGTACTCGTGGCGTACCTGATGTCAGGTCTGGAGACGACCGTGCGCGACCACGGCGTCCTGGCCGAACTGGTACCGCCGCAGGGAGCCGACGATCCCCCCGAGCCGCCCCGCGCGTGGCTCAGCCGGATCTGGGAGCTCGTGCTGCCGGAGGTCGCCGCCGCCGGGCACCTGCCGGTGCTGATGGCGGACGGCAGCCGTACCAGGGACGGCCAGGACGGGGCCCTGTGCCCGCTGGGACCGCACACGGCGGAGCCCTGAGGGCTCCCGCCGCCGACCGCATCCCCGCCCCTGCCCCTCGGGCCGTGACAGGGGCCTCACGGTCCCGCCTCAGAGCCGTGAGCCGCCCGTGGCGTCGATGTACTGCCCGGTGACCCAGCGGGACTCCTCGGACGCCAGGAAGCCCACGACGTCCGCGATGTCGGCCGGCTGCCCGATGCGGCCGAAGGCGGAGAAGCTCTCCAGGAAGGCGGCGCCCTCCGGGGTCGAGCGCAGCGGCGCGTTCATGTCCGTCTCGACGAACCCGGGCGCCACCGTGTTCACGGTGATCCCGCGTCCGGCGAGTTCCTTGGCCAGGGCCAGGGTGAAGGTGTCCACGGCGCCCTTGGTCATCGAGTACGCGATGGCCTCGGGGAACGCCATCCGGGTCACGCCCGAGGAGATGTTGACCACGCGCCCGCCGTCGCGCAGCAGCCCGAGACCCCGCTGGACCAGGAAGAACGGCGCCTTGACGTTCACCGCGAACAGCAGGTCGAAGTCGGCCTCGGTCACCTCGTCGATCCGGGCCGTCGGCCCGAGCGCGGCGTTGTTGACCAGCACGTCGAGCCCCGGCTCGGCTCCCTGCGCCGCCATGCCCTCGCCGAACCCCTCGTAGAGCGCGGCCACACCGTCGCCGGCGGCCAGATCGGCACGCACGGCGAAGGCTTGCCCGCCCTCCGCGATGATCGACTCGACCGTCTCCTTCGCGGCCGCGTCGTTGCTCCCGTAGTGGACCGCGACGAGGAATCCGTCCCTCGCCAGCCGCTGCGCTATGCCGCGGCCGATCCCCCTGCTCGCTCCTGTGACCAGCGCTGTCCTTGCACCCGAAGCAGTCATGCGACCGCCCTCCCCTTCGAAGTGATCGATTTCGCGCGTGATGTTGTGGCGGCCCTCCGGCCGGCGTGAGCCCGCCGGAAGGCCTGGCCGGAAGGCCCTAGGCGCCCGCCGCCGCCCCCGCCGTGAGGGCCGCGCCCTCGCCCTCCCCCTCGTCCGGTCCGTCCTCCTCGGCGGCCCGGGCGGTCACCCGGGCACCGCGGTCGGGACCGGTGTCCAGCCGGCCGAGGATCCCGGGGACGGCGATGGCGGGCAGCATGTGGTCGTACATCAGGCCCACCTGGCGCTCCAGACACGAGATGTCCGACGACGCCTGCGAGGTGAGCGACAGGCCGGTGAAGGCGCCGACGAGGATCCCGGCCGTCTCCTCGGGCAGCACGTGCGGGAGCAGTTCGCCCTGCGCCTTGGCCTGGCCGAGCAGGCTCGCGATCAGTTCGGTCCACTCGCTGTACGGGGCGCCGAAGAGGTCCCGCGAGCTCTGGTCGGCGGCGAGGCGTGCGGCCGCGCGCAGGACGACCTCGCGCGGCAGCCGGTAGGCCAGCACCATGCTGACGTCCACGACTTCCTGGAGCTTGGACGGCTGCTCGGGGACGCCCTCGGTGGTCACCGCGTAGGCGAGGACCCCTCTGGCCAGGTCTTCCTTGGAAGAGAAGTGGAAGTACAGCGCGCCCTTCGTCACATCGGCGCGGGCCAGGATGTCCGCGATGGTCGCGGCCTCGTAGCCCCGCTCCGCGAAGACGGTGGCGGCTGCCTCAAGGATGGCCGCGCGAGTCCTGGTCGCGCGTTCCTGACGTGCCATCAGGCCTCCTCTCACTCCCCGTTCGCTTTCAAGTTCTTCTTGAGTTTGCCGCGGATCGATTGACAAAACAAACCGGGCAGTCCGTATCTTAGCAGGGGAACGGACGGCCGTTCCCACGTAGAAGGTCTACGAGCCTGGGGGGTTCTATGTCTCAGTTGTCCATCCATGCCCGAAAAAGGACCACGCGCAAGATCCGCAGGTCGGTTTCGTCGCCGACCTCCGCGGTGGTCTCCACGGTCGGCACCCGGCCGAGCGGACCGATCACTCCGAAGTTCGTGCACCGCGTCGCCGAGGACGACATCCTGATCACCTCGTGGACGCGACTGGGCGAGGACCGATTCCACCTCTCCGCCGACTGGACGGTGGCCCACGGGTTCTTCGCCCCCGCACCGAGGGCACGACACAACGAAATGCTCGTGGCGCAGACCATCCGTCAGGCCGGTCTGCTGCTGGCGCACGCGGGGTTCGAGACCCCCACCGCCGACCAGTACCTCATGAACAAGCTCCAGTACTCCTCGGATCCGGGGTACCCCACGGTGGACCGGACCATGGATGCCATCGAGATCGACGTCCGGTGCGTCCCGTCCGGACGCCGCAGCCTGGACATGCACTTCGTGTTCTCGCACGAGGGCACGATCTTCGTGACCTGCAGCGCCGCGTTCAGCTGGGTGCCGGCGAACGTGTACGGACGACTCCGTGGAGCGTACGCCTCCGCCCGGCCGGCCGGTGCCCCGGCCCCCGTCGCTCCGGCACTCGTGGGCCGGAGCGCCGAGGACGAGGTGACGCTCGCCCCCACCGACACGACCAGCCGGTGGGAACTGCGCGGCGACACCGGACATCTGGCCCTGCTGGACCACCCGGTCGACCACGTGCCGGGTCTGGTCCTCGTCGAGGCCGCCCACCAGGCGGCGTTCGCGCACGCGGGGCCCGACGGCTTCGTGCCGACGTCGACCTCCATCGTGCCCACGAAGTACGTGGAGTTCGACACCCCCTGCTGGATCGAGGCGCGCGACGTCCAGGGCGCGCTCCCCGGCAGCAGGGCGATCGAGGTGACCGGGATCCAGCACGGTGAACTCACCTTCCGCTGTGTCCTCACGTCCTGCGTCAACTGGCCGCCCGCCGTGGGCGAGTGGTAGGAGCGCACGACCGTCGGTCGGGTGCGTGACCGACGACAAGGAGGAGGCCCTGTCCGGGGTATGGACAGGGCCTCCCGCCTGTGGAGGGTGCCCCTCAGCCGCGGATGACGGTCTTGGTGCGCATCAGGAACTCGCCCAGGTACCCGTCGTGCGGCACGCTGCGGTCCATCCAGTGGGTCGGGTGGTCCCCCAGGTGGACGTTGCAGATGCTCGGGTCCTCCACCAGCGCGTCGATGAGGCCGGCGTGCGCGTCCACGTCCCCGGTGATCACGCCGAGCACGAGGGTCTCGCGCAGCGACGCGATGCCGTCGGCGGGGCTCCACGGCGCCACCCACACGCACGGGAAGGGCAGTTCGACACGGTGCTGACCGCCCTCGGTGCCGGTGAGTTCGTGCACGGCGGGCCGCAGCACCGCACTGCCGTCCGCAAGTTCCTCGACGACACCGTCCCCGCCGAGGTGCGCGGTGGTCCCGGCGGCCTGGGCCAGCAGGTAGCGCTCGAGGTTCCGCGCGGTCTCGGCCGGCTGCACGGGCAGGACGGCCTTCTCGTCCTCGGGCGGCAGCGACGGCAGCGCGGCCAGCCGCTCGGCGATCGCCGCGGCCAGCGGTGCCGGGTCGCCCTCGACGAACACGGCGGTCGTGTTGACGCACTTGACGCCGCCGTGGTGGGCCACAGAGTCCACGATCGTGTCCAGGTGCTCGCGCCAGTCGGCGTCCGCGGTGACGAGGATCTTGGAACGTCCGGGGCCCTGGGCGAGCACCGTCGTGTCGGCCGCGTACTTCCGGACCACGTCGTCGCCGCCGTAGCTGATGCTCAGGTCGGCCCCCGCCATGACCTCGTCCGCGACCGAGTGGTCCGTGGGCAGCAGGACGACCTGGTCGTCGCCGAAGCCCGCGGCCCGCAGCGCGGTCACCAGCCGGTGGGGGGTGAACGGCTCACGGCGCGAGGGCCGTACGGCGACCCGGTAACCGAGGGCCAGTGCCTCCAGCCACAGGGCGTGCGGCGCAGGGTGGTTGCCCGCCGCGTTGACGGCGAGGACCTCGCCGCGCCGCGTCCACACCGCGCGGCCGATGCGGGTCAGCGGGTGTCGCCAGTCGGAGACGGCGCCCGTGGGGCGCGCGTTGTACGACGGGGTCAGCACGCGCTCGGCGGAGTCGGCGATCTCGTCGGCTGCCGACCGCACGGCCTGCAGGGGCACACCGCAGATCCGCGAGACGGTCCGCTCGTACTCCTCGTACGACAGGCCGCCGACCTCCTGCTCGCGGAAGATGCGGCCCGCGCGGGAGAGGGCGGCGAGCCGCTGCTCCTGCGGCAGCGGACGCGCCTTGCGCAGCGCGACCATGGCACGGCCGACGAACAGCGCGGGGACGAGGCTCAGTTCGGCGGTGGAGGCGCCGGCCACGTCGGGGATGGTGAGCCGCTTGCGGGACCGGTAGGGCCCGTTCGGGCCGAGCGCGTCGAGGGCGACCGGTTCGGCGGTCATCAGTAGACCCCCTCGATGACCTTCTCGTCGTCGAACTCGCGCACCGGTGCGATGTCCGCGACCGAGTCGCCGACCTGGCCCTCCAGCGGGCGGATACGGGTGGCGAAGTCCCGCTCCAGGTTGTTCGGCAGGAACAGGCTCTTGCCGACGTAGTTCATGACGACCCGGCCGCGCTCGCCGTACTCGACGGGCTTGCGGGCCTCCAGGTCGATCACGTTGTAGGTCATGTACGGCGAGAACGGGTCGTAGACGCACGGCTCGTCGTCGCTCAGACCGGGGCGCTCGCTGACGTGGCCGAGGGTCATCGTGTTGCCGAAGCCGCTGTAGAGGGCGATGCCCGGGTACAGCTCGGTGCGGTACAGATGACGGGTGTCGGGGTCGAGCTGGGTGCCGACCCACATGATCGCCTTGACCTTCTTGCGGACCAGCTCGACGAGGTCGTCGCGCCGGCTCAGCCGCTCCAGCACCGGCGGCGTGAGCATCAGGACGCCGATGTCCTGGGAGGCCAGCGCGTGGGAGAGCTGGTCGACCAGGTGGTCGGTGTAGAGGTCGGCCTCGGTCTCGGCGCCACGGGCGATGATCTTCTTCACCCAGCGCGGGTCCACGTCGATCGTGAACGAGAGGCCGCCGCGGGCCGCCACCAGCTGCTGGAAGGTCGCGCCGACCATGTGCGGGCCGGACGGGATCGACAGCAGCCAGTTCACGTCGCGCGGCACGCCGTGGGCGTCGAGCTGCGCGTTGCTGTGCGCGATCAGCATCTCCAGCCACTCCTGGAGCATGACCACGCGCTTCGGCGCGCCCGTCGTGCCGCCGCTGTCGAAGACACCGACGACCTTCGGGCGGGGGCCGTAGCCCCGGGGAATCAGGTCCTCCGCGCGGACGTCGCGCAGCGAGTTCGCCACGTTGGGGAACAGCTTGAGGTCGTCGAACCCGCGCACATCGGCAATGGGGTCGAACTCCAGCTTCTGCGCCTGTGCCAGCCAGAACGGCGAACCGGTCTCCGGCGAGAAATGCCAGCGGAGCGCCGCGCGGAGGAATTCGTCCGGGTCCGGCGTGACACCGTACGGCAGCTCGAGAATGGGATCGATGGCGGACACCGATGTGCTCCCTTCGGGAAACAACAAGAGAAAGAAGAAGTCAGCTTGTCCACATCATTCAAATGCCCGCGCATCGACCCCGCAAAGGCAGCCGTTTTACTCTGTCATGTGACCGGCGAATTGAATTGACGGAGCGTCATCGGTCCTGCGCCGAAAGGGAAACGGAATCGAGCACCCCGTCCGCCCAGTCCGCGGTGTAGGCACGGAAGTCCGGGAAGCCGCCCTGCTGCGGGTCGGCCGTCCAGCGGAAGTCGGCGCCGGGGTTGTGCACGTCGACGCCGGCCGCCGTGAACAGGTGCGGGCTGCCCTGCACCCGCGGACCGCGCGCCACCGCCCAGTCGCGGTACACGGCGGCACGCCCCTCGCCCCGCTCGACGGCCGAGGCGAGGGCCTTCTCGTCGACGAGGGGGCATGCGGCGGCGACGGCGAGTATCTCGGCCGTGAGGCTGATGCAGCGGCCCTCGCCGTAGAAGGCGTGCCGCAGCGCGGTGTCGAGCTGGTCGGACGCGCGCAGCCCGCCGACGGCCGGGTCCTTGGCGGCCTGGACGGCCTCCATCGCCGACAGGGTCGTCACCGGGTAGGTGTACTCGGGCGAGGTCCACAGGCGCCAGCCCAGCGCGGGCACCTTGGCGCCGATCGCGACCACCTCGGCGTCGATGATCGGCTTCGGCGTCGACTGGCTGTTGAACAGCTCCAGCGGGAACACCCGGTGGTCCACGACGAGTTCGGTGCCGCGCCGCTCGGCGGCCGCGTGCAGCGTGTGCAGGGCCAGCGTGGCCCAGGGGCAGCCGATGTCCGACCACACGGTCACGGTGCGGGCGTCGGAGGAGAAGAGCGAGTCGTCCGCCGTCACGGGCAGGGGCGAAGCGTCGGCCAAGGGGTTCATCAGGGGTCCTCTTTCCTGGAGTCCGGGCCGTGCCCAGAGGCCGGGGAGAACCACCGCCGCCGGCCGTGGCGCGGCACCGTCAGTGTGACCGGCGGCACGCCGGGGTACGCAGCGCGCGCGGGGGACTTCGTCACTTCCCCGCGGTGAACAGGCAAGAGGGGCCCGCCGGGTGTCCGGCGGGCCCCTCTCACGCACGGGCGTCGCGGCTCACCGCGCGGCACGCTCCCGGTCCCTGCGGGCGACGCGCTCCGCGTGCGTCGGCCCGGCCGGCACATCGGCGGCGCGGCCCGACGCGAACTCCTTGCGGAGCACCGGGAGGACCTCCTCGCCGAACAGGTCGAGCTGTTCCAGCGCGGTCTTCAGCGGAATCGAGTGCGCGTCGACGATGAACAACTGCCGCTGGTAGTCGCCGAACGTCTCCCGGAATCCCAGCGTCTTGTCGATGACCTCCTGCGGGGAGCCGACGCTCAGCGGTGTCTGCTCCATGAAATCTTCCAGACGGGCGCCGCCGTACAGCGGGGCGTTGTCGAAGTAGGGGCGGAATTCCCGGACCGCGTCCTGGGAATTCTTGCGCAGGAAGAACTGGCCGCCCAGTCCGACGATCGCCTGCTCGGGCGCGCCGTGTCCGTGGTGCGCGTAACGCTCCCGGTACAGGTTGACCAGCCGGACGAAATGGTCCTTCGGCCAGAAGATGTGGTTCGCGAAGAAGCCGTCGCCGTAGTACGCGGCCTGCTCGGCGATCTCCGGGGAGCGGATGGAGCCGTGCCAGACGAACGGCGGCACCCCGTCCAGCGGCCGGGGCGTCGCCGTGAAGCTCTGCAGAGGCGTACGGAACCGGCCCTCCCAGTCCACCGTCTCCTCGCGCCACAGCCGGTGCAGCAGCGCGTAGTTCTCGACGGCGAGCGGAATGCCCTGCCGGATGTCCTTGCCGAACCAGGGGTACACGGGAGCCGTGTTGCCGCGGCCCATCATCAGGTCGACCCGGCCGTCCGCGAGGTGCTGGAGCATCGCGTAGTCCTCGGCGATCTTCACCGGGTCGTTGGTGGTGATCAGCGTGGTGGCCGTGGACAGGATGATCCGCTGCGTCCGCGCGGCGATGTGGCCGAGCAGCGTCGTCGGGGACGACGGCACGAACGGCGGGTTGTGGTGCTCGCCGGTGGCGAACACGTCCAGGCCGACCTCCTCCGCCTTCTCGGCGAGCGCGACCATCGCCTTGATGCGCTCGTGCTCGCCGGGCGTGCGGCCGGTGTGCGGGTCCCTGCCCACGTCCCCGATGCTGAATATGCCGAACTGCATGCTGTCCATCCCATCTCCGCCCGGTCTCACTGAGAGATGCCGCCGGTTCCGGCGGCTGCTTCCTCCGGCTTCCCGGACCGGGCCGGGGCCGCAGGCGCCCGTCCGCCGGCCCGTGCGGTGGCCGGCCTGCCGGTACGGGTACCCGCGGGAGGAAGGGCTCGCCGCCCTTCCTCCGCCGTCTGCCTCACGGCGCCCAGTGTTCCCTCGCGGGTCCCCGCACCGAACCGCGTCGCTGCTACTCCGTCAGGTCCACTGCGAGACCGGGGCGTTGGGCTCGGTCAGCGGACCGCGAGCGCGTCGAGGTACGAGCCGACGTTGCGGCGGGTCTCGGTGACGCTGTCGCCGCCGAACTTCTCGACGACGGCGTCCGCGAGCACCAGCGCGACCATCGCCTCGGCGACGATCCCGGCTGCGGGCACCGCGCACACGTCGGAGCGCTGGTGGTGCGCCTGCGCCGGCTCACCGGTGCGGACGTCGAACGTGGCGAGCGCACGCGGCACGGTCGCGATCGGCTTCATCGCCGCCCGCACCCGCAGCACCTCGCCCGTCGACATGCCGCCCTCGGTGCCGCCCGAACGGCCCGACGTGCGCCGCACGCCCTGCTCCGTGGCCACGATCTCGTCGTGCGCCTTGGAGCCGGGCACCCGGGCCAGCTCGAACCCGTCGCCCACCTCGACGCCCTTGATCGCCTGGACGCCCATCAGCGCGGCGGCGAGCCGGGCGTCCAGGCGCCGGTCCCAGTGGACATGGCTGCCCAGGCCGACCGGCACCCCGTACGCCAGCACCTCCACGACGCCGCCGAGCGTGTCGCCGTCCTTGTGGGCCTGGTCGATCTCGGCGACCATCGCCCTGCTCCCGGCCGCGTCCAGGCAGCGCACGGGGTCGGCGTCCAGCCGCTCCACGTCCCCGGGGACCGGCAGCAGCCCGGACGGGGTCCGCGCCGCTCCCAGCTCGACGACATGGGACAGGATCTCGATCCCGGCCGTCTCGGCGAGGAACGCGCGGGCGACCGCGCCGAGCGCGACGCGCGCCGCGGTCTCCCGGGCGCTGGCCCGCTCCAGCACCGGACGGGCGTCGTCGAAGCCGTACTTCTGCATGCCGGCCAGGTCGGCGTGACCGGGCCGCGGCCGGGTCAGCGGAGCGTTGCGGGCCAGGCCCGCCAGGATCTCCGGATCGACCGGGTCCGCCGACATCACCTGTTCCCACTTGGGCCACTCGGTGTTGCCGACCATGACGGCGACGGGCCCGCCCTGGGTCAGGCCGTGCCGGACGCCGCCGAGGAAGGTCACCTCGTCCCGCTCGAACTTCATCCGCGCGCCGCGTCCGTACCCGAGGCGCCGCCGCGCCAGGGCGTCGGCCACCACGTCCGTGGTGACCGGCACACCGGCGGGCAGCCCCTCCAGCGTCGCGACCAGCGCGGGGCCGTGCGACTCACCCGCGGTGAGCCAGCGCAGACCACCCATGATCAGACCAGTCCGGCGGGCACGGGCGGGGCGACGTGGCCGGCGACGCCGACCTTGCTGCCGTGCAGCCAGGCGACCTTGTCGTACATGTCCTCGGCGCTGAGGGAGGCCAGCATCGCGTTGCGCGCCTTGGCCGCCTCGCCCGCCGGGTGGTACAGCTGCCGGCCCATCTCGCGCGCGACGAGCTGGGTCGCGGCCGTGCGCTCGCGGCGCTCGGCGTTGAACTTCTGGAAGTTCACCTCGAACTCGGACTCCTCGGTGCCGATCAGCTCGCCGAGCACGACCGCGTCCTCGACCGCCTGGCAGGCGCCCTGCGCCGCGTACTGGAGCATCGGGTGGGCGGCGTCGCCGACGAGGACGACCCGGCCGTCGGCCCAGGTGTCGACCGGATCGCGGTCGCACAGGACCCAGCTGCGCCAGTCCTCGCCGAGGTTCAGCAGGCGCCGCGCGGTGTCGCCCAGCTCGGGGAACTCACCGAGCACATGGTCCTTGGCGACCGGCTCGCCGAGGACGGCCTTCGTGGCGCCGTCGTCGCGGGTGGCGGCCAGGTTGAGGAACTTGCCCTCGCCGATGGGGTAGTGGACGAAGTGCCACTTGGGCCCGGCCCACAGCGTGACGGTGTTCCAGCGCAGCTCCTCGGGGACCTGCTCCATCGGGATCACCGAGCGGTAGATCGTGTGCCCGGACACGCGCGGGAAGCCGTCGCCGACGAGCTTCTTGCGGACGAAGGAGTTGATGCCGTCGGCGCCGATGAGCGCCGCGCCGGTGACCTCCTCGCCGGAGGTGAGACGCACGGTGACCGAGCCGTCGTTCTGCTCGTAGCTCACCACCGACGCCTCGGTGCGCAGCTCGATCGTGTCGACGCCGCGGCACGCCTCCAGCAGCGGCGCGTAGAGGTCGATGCGGTGGACGACGGCGTACGGGTTGCCGAACCGGCGGCGGTAGTCGCCGGTGAGCGGCATGGAGGCGACCTTCTCCCCCGTGGTGCCGTCCATGAAGCGCAGTTCGTCGATGTGCACGGCGCGGGCGCGGACCTCGTCGCCGACGCCGAGCTGGTCGAGGGCCTGGAAGGCGTTCGGGCCGAGCTGGATGCCGGCGCCGATCTCGGTGAAGGTGTCGCGGGCCTCGAGGACGGTGACCCGGTGGCCGCGACGGGAGATGCCCAGGGCCGCCGCCAGACCGCCGATCCCGCCGCCCGCAATGATGATGTCCGACATCTCGCTCTCATTTCTCGCTACGTGTGTCTGCTGGTCGTTGGGCGCTGCTGTGCCGTGCAAATGCCGTACGGGCCGTGCCGCGTGCGTGCGTGCCGCGCAGTGCTGCTCGGTGCTGCTCGGTGCTGCTCGGTGTTCAGCCGGCCGGCGGGGGAAAGCTCGCCTGCGGTCCGAAGAGCCTCGACAGCTCCTCGTGGAAGCCGGGGAAGGTCTTGGCGACGCAGCCCGGATCGTCGAGCGTGATGCCCGGGGTGCACAGCCCGAGGACCGAGAAGGCCATGGCGATGCGGTGGTCGCGGTGGCAGGCGATCTCGGTCGGCGCCATCCGTCCGGGGTGGACGGTGATCCGGTCCTCGCCCTCCTCGACCCGGACGCCGCCCGCGCGCAGGTTCGCCGCGATCGCGGTGATCCGGTCGGACTCCTTGAACCGCGCGTGGCGGATGCCGTGGACGGTGATCGGACCGTCGGCGAGCGGGGCCACGGCCGCCAGGGTCATGAAGGTGTCCGAGATGTCGCCCATGTCGACGTCGAAGCCGCCGCGCAGCCGTCCGGTGCCGGTGACCGTGGTGGCGTCCGGACCGATCTCGACCTCGGCGCCGGTACGGGCCAGCACCTCGGCGAAGCGCAGGTCGCCCTGCAGGCTGTCCTTGCCCAGGTGCGGCACGGTGACGGACGTGCCGGTGACGGCGGCGGCGGCGAAGACGTACGAGGCGGTGGAGGCGTCCGGTTCGATGCGCAGCCCGGTGCCGGTGTAGCCCCCGCGCTCCACCCGCAGCCGGCCCTCGGCGTCGATACCGACCTCGGCCCCGAACCGGCGCATCAGCGCCGTCGTCATGTCGATGTACGGGCGGCTGACCAGCCCGTGGGCGGCGACGGTCAGCGGCTCGCGCATCAGCGGCGCCGACAGCAGCAGGCCCGTGAGGTACTGGCTGCTGACGGAGGAGTCCAGTACGAGCTCACCGCCCGCCAGGCCGCGCGCGGTGATGCGCAGCGGCAGTCCGCCGCCCTCGCCCGCCTCCACGCGGGCGCCCAGTTCGACCAGGGCGCGGGTCAGCGGGCCGAGCGGCCGGGCCCGGAGCTGGCCGGAACCGTCGAAGTGGAACTCGCCCTCGCCCGCAGCCGCGAGGACGGGGAGGAAGCGTGCCGCGGTGCCCGCGTCGGCGCACCACACGGCCGCTCCCGTCCGCGGCGCGCGGCCGAGTCCGGTCACCGTCCAGCGGTCGTCGCGCACGTCGACGTGGACGCCGAGGGCGGTGAGCGCCTCGCGGAAGGCGACCGTGTCGTCGCTGACCAGGGGGGCGGTCAGGACGCTGGTCCCCTGGGCGGCGGCGGCCAGCAGCAGGGCCCGGTTGGTCAGCGACTTGGACCCTGGGATACGGGCCGCGCGGGCACGTATCCCGGACATCAGAGGGTCACCCCGCCGTCCAGCACCAGGTCGTGGCCGACGACGAACTTCGACTCGGGGCTCGCGAGCCACGCCACGGTGTCGGCGATCTCCTCGGTGCGCGCGACCCGGCCGGCCGGCGCCGACGTCTTCACGTGCTCCTCCCACTCGGCGCGGCCGTTGGTGGCCTCCACGTCGCCGGGGCTGATGGAGTTGATCCGGATGCCGTCGCCGATGTGTTCCTGCGCGGCCGTGCGGGTGAGCGCGGACAGCGCCGCTTTCGTCGAGGCGTAGGCGCCGAATCCGAGCCGGCGGCCGTTCACGCTGACATTCGTGGAGTGATTGACAATCACACCCCCGCCGTTTTCCCGCATATGGGCGATCTCGTGCTTCATCAGCAGCCAGACGCCGGTGAGATTGGTGGAAAGGACTTCGCCCCATACGGCTTCGCAGGTTTCCGCGATCATATGGGGGTGGGGGACCCAGCAGGCGTTGTTGAACGCGATGTGCAGTCCGCCGTGGCGTTCCACCGTCGATTTCACGAGCCGGATGACGTCCAGTGCGTGCGTCACGTCGGCCATGACGGCGTCGGCCTTGCCGCCCTCCTTCTCGATCAGGGTGACGGTGTCCGTCAGGTCCCGGGGTTCCCGCCCGGCGACCACCACGGTGGCGCCCTCCCTGGCGAAGGCCAGCGCGGTCGCTCTGCCGGTTCCGGAGCCGCCTCCGGTGACGAGTGCGACCTTGCCGGTGAATCGTGCTGTCATCAGGATTCTCCTGGTAGCGGGCTGAAGGGGCGATGCTCGGCGGACGGGAAACATGTCTCCCGTCGATGGATTACCGCGAGCAATTCATTCCGTTCGCAAGAACGCGATGCGAATCACCTCTGGAGTCCCCTTAACTCTGCGCCGCGCCGTGGCCACCGATCAATGCGTGTCCGGCTACTTCGTCAGTTGACGGGATATGCCCGCGGCCATGCGAAAGCCCCGCATTCTCTTTCCCGGGCGGATCGCGGAAAGAGAATGCGGGGCTCGGCGCGGGAGCGGCTGCCCGTCGTCAGAACCGGGCGCCGGTGACGCTCAGATGGCGCACGTCCAGCCGCGCCCCCTGCCCCCAGAGCCGGCTGCCGGGCCGGCTGTCCGGGTCGGCGAAGGTCTGCGGCGCCGGCGCACCCGCATCGGGGTCGTGGTAGGCGGTGGTGTCGGTGAGCTTCACGAGGGCCCCGTCGGCCTGCGGCCCCTCGGCGTCCAGGAGCGTGAACATGCCGAAGCCGGGCGCGAGTTGGCGCGGCGACACGAGCTCTTCGCGGCCGCCCAGGTCGATGACGAGATGGGTCCGGTCGGTGGGTCGGAAACCGATCCTGTCGACCTTGTGGACCTGGTGGCCGTTCACCGTCCACACCACCGTGCCCGCGGCGCGGTCGTAGGAGATGGCCAGGTCGTCGGCCTGGTCGGGGCTGGAGCGCCGGGCCACCGGGAGGGCGTGGGAGAAGGCCGCGTGATCGGCGCCCGGGGTGGGGAGCCTCTCGTAGAGCGCGTAGATCCGGCTGTTGGTGACGAAGAAGTCGAAGACCATGTTCGACTCCTGGTCGATCGTGGTCATCGCGCCCGCCGCGAGCCGCAGGTCGGCGCGCGGGTCGGCCACGGCGTCGCCGAACGGATGCCGCTCGGTCCCGAACGTCCGGGCGCTGAGCGAGGAGTGGAACGTGAGCACGGTTCCGGGAGTGGCGTCGAAGCCCAGGACTCCGCTGGAGGCCCGATGGCTCGCGAGGGCGAACCACTTGATGTGGTCGAGCGCGCCGTCACCGCCGGCGGACTCCTTGGCCGTGGTGTACGCGAAGGCGGGCGCACCGGTCACGGGGTCGGTCCCTGTGGGCACGACGCGCAGCCCCGCCCGGGAGGTGGAGGTCCTGCCGTCGCCGTGGGGGAACGACCCGAGCGGCGTCACGGACCACTTGGCGTCGTCACCGGTGTGGTCGAATCCGCCGCTGAAGTCGTCCCAGGTCGTACGGGTTCCGGTCGCGGCACCGACCGGGCCGGCGGGCACGAGGGCCACGGCGAGGGCGACCGTCAGCACGACCGGCAGGTGGAACATGGCGCGCTTCACTGCGGTGGCTCCCTGTGGTGTGTCGGCCGGAGGGCCGGGACCAGCCGGCCCGAATGCCCGGCAAGGGCGAGGGCGGCAGGGCACGGACGAAGGCCCGGAGCCGGCCAGGCCGCCCGAGGGGTGGTTCGGGCACGAGGCAGGGACTACGGCCGCCTCGCGCACGGCGGCGCGTGTGCGCCCCGAGCCGGAGACCGGCGGAGCCCCTGGGCGTCACAGCGTGCGCGGGGCCGGGGCACGAGCAGACCTCCGGTCGATCACGCCCGGCGAAGCCGGAGAAGCCGCCCCGCCCGAAGGACGGCAGGAGCCCCGGGCCCGTGCCCCGGAGACCCGGGGGCACGGAGGCCGGGGCGCGTGGCCCAAAGGCGCAGGTTCCGGGCGGGGCCCCGGAAGCGGACGTCCGCGCCCCGGAGGGCGCGGGGGCGTGGGGGCGGAGCCCCCGGGAAATCAGGCCGTCGCCTCGAGGCCGCGCTTCAGCGCCGTGCCGATCTCCACCGCGCGACGCGCCTGGAACTCGATCGCCGCCAGGTTCTCCGTGCCGGGGGCCTCGTTGTTGTAGCCCACGTGGCTGGCGCCGTACGGGTTGCCGTTCTTGATGTCGAACTGGATGCCGTCCGCGTAACCGGGGGGAACGATGATCGCGCCCCAGTGGTAGAAGGTGTTGTTCAGCGCCAGGATCGTGCTCTCCTGGCCGCCGTGGGTCTGCGAGGTCGAGGTGAACGAGGAGACGACCTTGTTCACCAGCTTGCCCTTGGCCCAGATGCCGCCCGTGGTGTCGATGAACTGCTTGAGCTGGGCGGCCGGCAGGCCGTAACGGGTCGGCGTGCCGAAGAGGATGATGTCGGCCCACTCGAGGTCGTCCAGGCTCGCCACCGCGATGTCCTTCGTGGCCTCGCGGTGCGCGGACCAGGCCGGGTTGGAGGCGATGGCGGCCTCCGGAGCGAGCTCGGCCACCTGGCGCAGCCGGACCTCGGCGCCCGCCTTCTCCGCCGACTCGGCGGCGGCCAGGGCGAGCTTGTGGACGTTGCCGGTGGACGAGTAGTAAATGACTGCGACGTTCGTCACGGTGGTGCGCTCCTTGTCGGAATGCGGGGCATGGATGGTTCGGAACCGCACCTGACCATCCCGCAGCGGTCATTGAGCCCTCAATCGATTCGCGGCGATTTCGTCACGTGTGGCGCCGGGAGTCCCGGCCGCGCAGGCGGACCGACGCCGTCAAGACGGCACACCGGGCCGGGCACTGGTCATCTGACGAAGTATCGGGTGCTGGATACACGCTCCCGTGTGGCAGGCGTCACCCTGTGTCAGATAACGGAAGCCGGCAATCCGTGCGGTCGCTCCCGCCTCCCGGAAGTGCTCGTACACCCCCGGACCTCGACCGCCGGGTGGTCCCCCCGCGGCCGTTGACCTCGTGATCGCCCGGATCCGGCGCCCCCCACGGCCGCGCCGCCGCCGTCTTCCGCCCCGGCCGATCCGACAAGGAGCCACGAGATGAGCAACGCTCGCCTCTCCCCACGGCAACCCGCAGACCCCGTGCCCCGCAGCGCAATGCGACGCGCGGCCGTCCTGGGGTCGCCCGTCGCCCACTCCCTCTCGCCCGTCCTGCACCGCGCCGCCTACGCCGCCCTCGGCCTGACCTGGTCCTACACGGCCATGGAGTGCGACGAACGGCGCCTGCCCGCGCTGCTCGACTCGCTCGACGGCTCGTGGGCCGGCCTGTCCCTGACCATGCCGCTGAAGCGTGCGGTGCTGCCTCTCGTCGACGAAGTCACGCCGCTGGCGCTCGACGTCGGCGGCGCGAACACGGTGATCCTGCGCGACGGCCGGCGGTACGGTCACAACACCGACGTCCACGGCATCCTCGCCGCGCTGCGCGAGGAGGGCCTGGGCGGCGACGGCCGGCCCGACGCCGTGATCCTGGGCGGCGGGGCGACCGCGTGCTCGGCGCTGGCCGCGCTGAAGGAACTCGGACAGACCGACATCCCGGTCGTCGTACGGGAGAGCAGCCGCGGCGGGCAGGTGTGCGCGGCGGCCACACGGCTCGGGGTGGCCGTGCGGTACCACTCGTTCGACGAGCTGGGCGACGCACTCGACGGCGCGCGCCTCGTCCTCTCCACGCTGCCGGCCGGCGCGGCGGATCCGTACGCCGGGGCGATCGCGCGCAGCGGCGCCGATGTCTTCGACGCCGTGTACGCCGACTGGCCGACGCGGCTCGCGAGGGCCGCCCGCTTCGGCGGTGCGCGGGCGGTCGGCGGGCACGCGATGCTGCTGCACCAGGCGGTGCTCCAGGTCGAGTTGATGACCGGCCGCTCGGACGTGCCGGTGGAGGAGATGCGCCGCGCGGTGCGGGCGGAGATCGGCCTCCGGGCCGCCTAGACCACCCACTGCCGCATTCCGCACGGGAACCTCGGCGCACGGTCGGCTTCGGAAGCGGTGCGGCTTCCGGGCACCGGCGCGTGCTCTCGTGCCGGCGGAGCACGCCGGAGCCGCAGCGCGGGGAACGCCGCGGGCCGGCACGGGGCCGTCGGCCCCGCTCGCTCAGGCGGAGCGGATCAGACCGCGTGCGGTGCGCTCTTCCCGCACGCGTGCGGCCGAGAGGGCCACGATGGCGTGTGCCACGGAGCTGAGCGTGACATGCCGGTGCCAGCCCCCGAACGTACGGCCCTCGAAGTCCCGTACGCCGACGCGCGTGCTGATCTCGGCGAAGTCGCGCTCGACCCGTTCGGTGAGCCTGCCGAGCCGAAGGAGCACGGCGGGTGGGGCCTCGACCAGGTTGGTCAGCCACAGCTCCCCCGGCTGCCGCTCCCATCCCGACCAGGCGCCCGCCAGTTGCAGCGGCAGCCCGCCGCCCGGAGCGGGCAGGCTGACCCGCGTACCGGTCACGAGCGCCGAGCGGTTGATCGAGCTGTGCGGATCGACCCACCCGACCTGCCGGGACGCCTTCTTCACCCATTCGATCAACTGTTGTGCCTGGAGCCGGCGTTCGCCGTGCCCCGTGGACAGCGTCTCGCTCGGCACGAGCAGCGTCGTGCCGCCGATGCGCAGGACGAACGGGACCCCCTTGCGCGCGAAGTTCCGTGCGAGCAGGGTGGCGTCGTGGTCGCGCGCGTCCATCACCACCGGACGGCAGCGAAGCCCCCAGGCGCGCAGCGGTTCCAGGACGGCGTTCAGGGCGACGGCGCCGGGATCGGCCTCGCCCTCGCCCTCGGGTATCTCGGCGCGCTTGCGCCTCTCCTTGTCCTGCAGCCAGTCCGCGGGAAGGATCAGCCGCCAGTTGATGGGTGCGCTCTGCTCCTCGTTGGCCAGCCAGACGCCGTACGACTTCTGGCTGTTGACGACCCGCCCGAGCTGCGGCACGAAGGACTCCTCCACCCCCACCGTGTGCTCGCCGGTCTTGACCACGTACATCGGCCGGACCACCCAGGCGTGCGGCAGCAGCGTGCGGTCCAGGTGGCCGGCCAGTGCTCTGCGCACGGCCAGCCAGTCCCACGAGGACTTGCTGATGAAGTGGTGAAGTCGCTGTTCGGCCGCGCCTCCGCCGATCACCGACGCGATCGACCGCATGGACTTGCGCCCGGGGATCGAGAGCAGTCCGGAGATGTACCACTCACCGCGTTCGCGCTGATCCCGGCGCGGCAGTGACGTGAGCATGCGCTTCGAGAACTCGGTCACGAAGTCGTCGTCGACATCGCCCCAAGCGATGTCCGGTCGTCCTTCCCTGTCCCTGGTCCCTTCCACAGGGCCCCCTTCCCTGGATGCGACCTGGTCCGCCGAAACCGCACAGCTCGCCGCGCGGAGTGCCAGACCTGGCCAACTCGACCACCATACCAAACCACGCAGTCGGTTTTTATTCGAAACAGGCCAACGACACTCCGTCAGGTCAAGGGAGCAAGCCAGTGGCATATGCAGGGGGGAGAAGGTCAACCGCAGCGAAGGGGCAGATGGGAGCCCCGGGAGGACTGCCACCACGGGCACCTCTCGGGGCTCACAAACAAGGAAGATGGTCGGTTTTCTGTCAGCAACTCGTCACCGAAAAGTCGTCGTCGACTGCTTCCGTACCGCGTGCGCTGTGCCCGCGCCGGCCGCTGGTCGGAGGGCGGCGGTCCGGGGGACGGCGGTCGGGGGGCCTGCGCACGGCTCAGGAACCGATCCGGCGGTACGCCTCGTCCTGCAGCGCGCCCTCCGGGTCGTGGAGCAGACCCGGCCTGCCGATGGCGTCGAGCACGACCAGCGGTGCCGCGGCGTCCCCGGAGCCGGCCGTCAGGACCTTCCGCAGCCCCTCCCACGCCTCACGCGGGTGGGAGGTGGGCAGCCCGACGGCGGCAAGGATCTCGCGGTGGCGTTCCACGGACTCGTCGTCCAGCCGGTCCGCGAGCCGGGCCAGTTCGGCGGCGAAGACCATGCCGACGGCCAGGGCGTGCCCCGGCGGTACGCGGTAGTGCCCCACGCGCTCGATCGCGCGGCCGAGGGTGTGCCCGTACGCGAGGATCCAGGACGCATCGCCGTCCGGCCGGTCGAGGGCGGCGGTCTTCACCCGTACCGCGCGCTCGATCAGACCGGCGGCGTCGCAGCCGGCCGGACGGGCGGCCCGCGCCGGATCGGCGGCGATCAGGTCCAGGATCACCGGGTCCCCGACGAAACCCGCCTTGATCAGCTCGGCGAGCCCGCCGAGATGGCCTCCCTCGGGCACCGTCCCGAGCAGGTCCGGATCGCAGACCACCCCGGCGGGCGGACGGCACACGCCGACCAGCTCCCGGCCCTCGGGCACGTTGATGCCCGCGGCGCCGCCGACGGCCGCGTCGACCATGCCGAGCAGCGTCGTCGGCACCAGGATCAGCGGCACACCGCGCCGCCAGGTCGCCGCGGCGAAACCGGCGAGGTCCAGGGTCGCGCCGCCGCCGAAGGCGACCACGGCGTCGGCGCCGGTGATCCCGGCCGCCGCGAACCGGGACCACACACCCGCCAGGACACCGATCTGCTTGGCCGCCTCGCCCTGCGGGATCTGCAGCACGGAGACACGACGGCCGTCGGCGTCCAGAGCCGCGCGGATCGACCGCACCTGACAGCTGAGGGACTCGTCGTGGACGACGGCGACCCTTTGCGCGTTCTCCGGAAGAAGGCCGATCACCGCGGAGGCGGCCTTCTGGCCGATCAGGACGTCGTACGGCCGCTCACCGCCCGCCTTCACGCGCAGCGGATGGCGCCCGCCGAGCGCTTCGGGAGAGGCGGGCACGAGACCTGGGAATATGGTGCTCACACGGGCTCCTTCGCTCGTGGGACAGCCCCTGAGGGCCTGCCCGGCAGCAGGGCGGCGATCCGGCCGGCGACCTCGTCGGGGCGCTCCCCGGGCGCCACCGTCACAATGTGGCGGGCCAGTCTGCGGTAGATCGGTGTGCGTACGCCGAGGGCTGTGCGCAGGCGGCCGCCCGGGTCGTCGGCCAGCAGCGGACGGCTCGCCGCGTCGCCGATCCGGTCGAGCAACTGCTCCAGCGGCACGGCGAGATGGACGACCGTGTGCCGGCGCAGCGCCTGCTGGACGGAGGCGTCCAGGACAGATCCCCCGCCCAGCGCGAGGACCCCTGCGTGCCGCGCGAGCGCGCGGTGCACCGCCGCCCGCTCCAGCAGCCGGAAGTGCGCCTCGCCCGTGCGGTGCAGGATGTCGGCGATCGCCGTGCCCGCCACCGCCTCCAGGTCGGCGTCCGTGTCCCGGAAGCCGACGCCGAGCAGGCCCGCGAGCAGCCGCCCCACCGTGGTCTTCCCCGCGCCGGGCGCACCGATCAGCACGGCGGCCGGCCGGCGCTCAGGACGCGAAGGCAAGGCCGTGTCCGGAGAGCGAGTCCAGGGTGTGCACACCCTGCACGGTGGCCTCCACGTCGAAGGCGTGGCGGTGTCCGGGCGGTGCCCCGATGATCTCGGCCGCGCGGGTGGGGATCGGCTGGGCGGCCGCCTCGGCGGACTCCCACAGGAAGATCGCTCCCCACCGCTCGCCGGCCTCGTCGGAGATCCAGGTCTTGAGCACCAGTCCGGGTACGGCCGCGAACCGGTCCACGGCCTCGTCCCGGAGGAAGTCGCGCAGCTCGGCGATGGTGCGGCCGGTGCCCGCGAGATCCCACCAGACGACTACGGCATGCATGGCTGTCCTCCTCGGCGGTGAACACCCGCCTGTGTCAGGTCTGTTGTGCGGTCTGTGCGCGGTCTTGAGGCAGCGGCCGCGGGCGCGGTGCCAGGGGGAGGGGGACACCGCGCCCGCGGCCCGCCGTCCGTGCCGGTCCGGCGGCGGGGGATGGTGCCGGACCGGCGGGCCGACCGGGGCGTGAACGCCCCTGGATCAGTCGGCCGTCAGCGGGGTGAGCAGATCGCTGATGATCCGCACACCGTCCTCGGTCAGGATCGATTCCGGGTGGAACTGCACCGAGCGGAAGCCCGGTCCGCGCAGTCCGTGCACCTCGCCGGTCACCGCGTCCCGGCTCACTCCCACGGGTGCCCCGATGAGCTCGGACCGCACGGTGTCGGTGGCGCTGCGGGCGGCGAACGTGTTGTAGAAGCCCACCTGCTCGGGCCTGCCGAACAGGTCGATCTTCCGCTGCACGCCCTGGTTGGGCCTGTCCCTGCGGACCAGGTCGAGCCCCAGGACGGTGCTGAGCACCTGGTGGCTCAGGCACACCGACAGGAACGGGATGCCCCGCGCCAGCAGTTCGCGGGTCGCGCCGTGCAGGTGGGCGATCTTCGGGTGGTCCACATCGCGCGGATCACCGGGACCGGGCCCGAGCACGACCAGGTCGCATCCGTCGAAGGTGTACTCCTGGTCGAAGCGGCGGACCGTCACCTCCATGCCGAGCGAGCGCAGTTGGTGCGCCAGCATGCCGGTGAAAGTGTCCTCGGCGTCCACGACGAGGACCTTCCGGCCGGCCAGGGCGGGCACCGCGCGGTGGCGCGCGCCCGGCTCCTGGAGCCAGTACGCCGAGATCGACCGGTTGCGCTGGTCCAGCGCGGCCAGGACGTCGGGGTGCCGGGCGAGCCCGGACTCCGTCGCGCCGAGCGCGGCGAGCAGCCCGGACGCCTTGGCCCGCGTCTCGGCCACCTCCGACTCGGGCCGGGAGTCCCTGACCAGGGTGGCGCCCACGCCGATGGTCACCCGCCCGGTGGCGGAGATCTCCGCCGTCCTGATCATGATGGCCGAGTCGAGGGTCGGGCCGCCCTCCGCGTCCCGGCCGATGAGCGCCAGCACGCCGCTGTAGTAACCGCGGCCCTGGGGCTCGTACTTGGCGATCACCTTCGCCGCGCTCTCCAGCGGGCTGCCGGTGACCGTCGGGGCGAACAGGGTCTCGCGCAGGATCTCCCGCGGGTCGCGGGTGCTGCGGCCCTCGATGAAGTACTCCGTGTGCGCGAGGCGCGCCATCTCCTTGAGGTACGGGCCCACCACGCGCCCGCCGCCGTCGCAGATCCCGGCCATCATCTTGAGCTCTTCGTCGACCACCATGTAGAGCTCGTCGGCCTCCTTGGGGTCGGCGAGGAAGGCGGTCA
The DNA here is from genome assembly GCF_013387495.1 of Streptomyces sp. PKU-EA00015. Taxonomy (GTDB): domain Bacteria; phylum Actinomycetota; class Actinomycetes; order Streptomycetales; family Streptomycetaceae; genus Streptomyces. Next base: position 113,374 of record NZ_JABZEE010000013.1, read on the forward strand.
CGCCCTCCAGCGTCGGCCCGGTCGGGGGATAGCGGTAGGTGCCGCTGATCGGGTTCATCACGGCGGTGCCGCCGTGCAGGCTCACGTGCCGCTCCGGGCTGGCGCCGACGAACGTGCGGTCGCCGGTGTGCACGACGAACGTCCAGTACGCGCCGCGCTCGCCCTCCAGAAGCCGCCGGAAGAAGGTCAGCGCGGCGGCCGGCGACCAGTCGCCGATGTCGGCCACGAAGGACCTGCGGATGACGAAGTTGGCGCCCTCGCCGGTGCCGATCTCGTCGGCGAGGATTTCCCGCACGGTCTGCGCGTAGGCGTCGTCGCCGACGTCGAAGTGGCCTTCCGACACGGCGATGGGCCGGTCCGGCAGCCGGTCCAGCAACTCGCCCAGGCTCACCGAGTCCTGGTCGCGCACGGACAGGGTGATCAGCGGGGCGCCGTCGTCGGCCGCCGCGTACCCGCGCTCGGTGATCTGCCGGTAGGGGACGACCACCAGCACCTCGTGCTCGGCGCGCCCGGTGCCGGCCGTCCGCACGCCCCCGCTGGAGGGCACGTCCGCGAGAACGGCCGGCGTGGCCAGATCGCCGACGATCACGTCGACCCGGTCGGCGCCCGCCGCCTCGGGGCGGTGCAGCAGGGCGAAGGGGGGCGGGTCCGCGGCGAGGACCAGGTCCAGGAGTCCGTGGTAGGTCATCGCGTCCCTCGGCTCTCCGCCGGAGCCAGCTGGTCCAGCACGGTCTTGGTGGTCACGGTCATGGCGCAGCGCTGCGCCGCGTACTCCAGCGCCATCCGGTGGTAATCGAGCGAGAAGTCCGCGATGGCGTCGCCCACGAGGAAGGGCTGGATGTCGTGGGTGAAGGCGTCCGTGGTCGTCATGAGGACGCCGACGTGCGCGTACACACCGCAGACGATGAGCTGGTCGCGTCCGCTGCTGCGCAGCAGGTCGAGCAGTCCGGTGCGGAAGAAGGCGCTGTAGCGCCACTTGGTGAAGACGGTGTCCCCTTCGGCGGGGACGAGTCCGTCGACGACCTTCTTGTGCTCCGGCTCCACGGTCATGCCGGGACCCCAGAAGTCCTTGAGCAGGCCGCGCTCCTCGTCGGTCATGCCGCCCGGCTGGGCGGTGTACGTCACCGGGATGCCGAGCTCCGCGCAGCGCTCCCGCAGGGCGGTGGCGTTGCGGACCAGGTCGGTCACCGGTGACTCCCCGGCCGGGAACGGCCGCAGGAAGTACTTCTGCATGTCGTGGACCAGAAGGACCGCTCGTCTCGGGTCCACGGTCCACTGCGCGATGTTCTCCGGCATGTCCCCCTGACCGGGCATCGGATAGGGGCTGATCGTGGGCAGAGCCATCCGGGATCTTCCTCTCGGCTGATGGGTACGGGGCGGTCAGTGGCCGAGCGAGGCACCGCCGTCCACGGTGAGGTCGTGCATGGTGATGTGCGCTGCCCGGTCGGACAGGAGGAACAGCACGGCGTCGGCGATGTGCGAGGGCTGGGCCAGCCGTCCCATCGGGATGCCGACGCGGAAGGCGCCGGGAACGCCGTCGATCGAGGAGCGCGCCGCGCTGCCGTCGTCCCACAGGGAGGTCAGCATCGGGGTGTCGGTGGAACCGGGCGCCACCACGTTGCAGCGGATGCCGTACCGCGCGACCTCGAGGCCGAGGACCTTGGTGAACATGGTGGACGCGGCCTTGGACGCGGAGTAGGCGGACATGTCCACGCGGGCCGTGCCGGCGGCGTTGGAGGCGATCGTGACGATCGCTCCGGAGCCGCGCTCGACCATCCGGTTGACGACCGCGCGGGACATGAAGAACACGCCGCTGGTGTTCACCGCGAAGGTCGTGGCCCAGTCCTGGTCGGTGAGAGCCTTCGCCTTGCCGAGGCGGAGCACGCCGGCGCCGTTCACCAGGTACCGGATGCCGCCGAGCTGCTGCTCGACCGCGTCCACCACGGCATCGACGTCCGCGCTGTCCGTGACATCCGCGGGGTAGGCCTCGGCCACCTGCCCCACCGCGCGCAGTTCCTTGGCCAGTTCCTCCAATGGCTCCAGATTGCGGTCGACCATGGCGACAGCGGTGCCGTCGGCCGCCAGAGCACGCACCACTGCTTCGCCGATGCCACCGGCCGCACCGGTGACGAGGGCTACCTTCTTTTCCGTCTTGTCGACATTCATCGTGGTCCCAAAGCTCGGGGATTGCGGCGGCCGAGGCCGCCGGGATTCCGTGGGCTGTAATTGCCGCACCACGAAATCCCGGCGGCTCGCCGCCATTTCCTGCTGCGGATGTACGGATGTGGCTGCCGCACGAATTCCGGACCCGTGCGGTTTCTCGTGAGGCGTGTCGGCCGTTTCCGTCACGTCGTGCGGGTCGCGCCGTTCCTCGTGCCGTTCGCCTAGACGTGCCAGGCGGCGGCGACCTCCAGGGCCTGCCGGGGGTTGAGCCGCGGGTCGCACAGGCTCGTGTACTTGTCCCCGACCCGGTCCAGCAGCGAGGCGTCGTGGACGCACTCGGAGACCGCGTCGGGCGTGGTCTCCAGATGCAGTCCGCCCGCCGTGCCGCCGGCGTCGGTGACGGCCTTCTGGAACTCCTCGACCTCACGGATCACCGTGGTGACGAGGCGGGTCTTGAAGCCGCCGGGCGATCCGAACGTGTTGCCGTGCATCGGGTCGCACAGCCAGATGACCGGGTGTCCGGCCTCCCGCACCGCGGAGACGAATGCGGGCAGCCGCTCGGCGACCCGGTCGGCGCCCATCCGGGAGATGAGCGTCAGCCGGCCCGGCGTACGGTCCGGGTCGAGCCGCTCGCACAGCGCGAGCAGCCCGTCGCGGTCCATGCTGGGACCGACCTTGCACGCCACCGGGTTGGCGACGGAGGCCAGCAGGTCGACATGTGCGCCGTCCAGCTGCCTGGTCCGGTCGCCGATCCACGGCCAGTGCGTCGAGGTGAGGACCAGGCGGCCCTCCTCGTCGCGGCGCAGCTGCGGGAGCTCGTAGTCGAGCACCAGCGCCTCGTGGCTCGTCCACACCGGTGCGTCGACCGGCGAGAGCGAGCGCACGGACCGCGATCGCAGGGCGTCCATCGCCGTCGCCGCCGCGTCGTGCCCGGACAGCAGCCGGCCCGGGTCGGGCCTGCGCAGTTCCGGGTCGGTCTCCGGGCTGTTGACCAGGTGGCCGCGGTAGACCGGCAGTTCGACCCCGCCGACGACCTCGGTCGAGCTGGAGCGCGGCTTGCCGAACTGCCCCGCCATCCGGCCCACCTGAAGGACCGGACGCAGCGAGTTGAGCGACATGACGCCGGCGAGAGCGTCCAGCAGCGCCGTCTTGCGTATGACGTGCTCGGGCTGGCATTCGAGCGGGTCCTCGGCGCAGTCGCCCGCCTGGACCACCTGGAGCAGCCCCTCGGCCACCTCTGCCAGCAGATAGCCGAGGGTCCGTATCTCCTCCACCGCGACGAGTGGTGGTCGGAGGGAGAGCTCGCGCACGGCCTGGGCAGTGGCCCCGGCGTCCTCCCATTCGGGCTGCTGCAGAGCCGGCAGCCTGCGCCAGCGCTGCGTTTCGCTCTCAGGAAGCACTTCTCCGAATCCGGTCGGCCTTTCCGAGATTGTTTGACTCGTCACCCAGGACCTCCATCGTGAGAATTCCCCATCATTGCTACGGCTCCGGCGTATCGACTCCCATCCCGTCCCGGATTTCCGAGAATCGAACCCCAACTCGAGTTTCGGGGTGGGAATTTGATGGGTCAAAACCGACCTTCGCACTTCGTCACGTGATGCAGGCGCCGTATTTTCACGACAAAGTCGGCCCTTTTTTGTGTCAGGTGGCGGCGAATCCAGAAAGTATCGGCACTACCTGGTCAGGTCGTGCGGGCACAAAAAAGCCGCCCGTCCTTTTTCCTTCGGGAAAGAGGACGGGCGGTATTTTTCGCCGGGAGACCGGGTCAGGCCACCGGCACCGTGGTGCGGCGCATGCGCAGCGCGCCCTGGCCGAGGACGACCCGGTCGGCCGGCAGCACCAGCAGCATCTGGTCGGTGATACGGCCCGTGAGCGTCACACCGATGCGCTCCAGTTCGAGCACAGGCACCTGGTCGCGCAGCCCGAAGCGGGCCCGCTCCTGGGCGTACGGCATCCGGCAGCGCAGGTCGTCGACCAGCTGGAGCGGCTCCTCCCAGCGGCGCAGCGGCCACAGGGCCGGGACCTGAGGCACGGACACCGCCCGCGGCAGCCAGATCCGCGCCGTGCACAGCAGGGTGCCGCCGATCCGGTAGCCGAGGCCCAGCCGCAGGCCGAGTCCGCCCCCGCTGCCGTCCTCCTCGTCGCCGACGGCCCACTCGGGCGCCGGGCCGACCTCGGCGTCCAGCGCGTCGACGGACACGTCGTACCCGGCCGACTCCAGCGCCTCGGCCACCGGGTCCGTCCGTACGGCGCGGATCCACGCCGCCTCGTCGAGCGGCAGCCGGACCGTGCTCTCTTCCATCCGCATCATGTTCTTCTTCCCCTGGACGCGCGGCGGCTGCCGGACGTACCGGAGCCCGGCCGCCCCCGCAGGACGGCCGGACCCCGCGGCCACAATTGGCGACGAACGATCAACATACTGTGGGGCGAGGCGCGTTGGCGAGGAGGATCGACATCCCCTGAGGGCCTGGTCGGCCCCGGCCCGCCCGCGGAATTCGGCGGTGCTTCGTGCGCAGCGACTCTGCCGGTGGCCGCGCGCCGCGGACAACACACGGCGGCCGACCTTGTCATATGCCCGGGCGCGCGGGCGGTCCGCGCGCGCACCCGGGCGGCCGTCACCCCCGGGGCAGCCACTTCTCGTGGAGCGCGATGGCCCTGAGCTGCTCCATCGTCAGCGCCGGCAGTTCCCGGCCGGCGTCCTGTCCCTGACCGGGCGCGTTGAACGCCGTGATCACGACGCGGAACCCGTCGGGCCGCAGCGTGTCGACGGTCCAGCCGACCGTCCCCTCACCGCCCTTCCGGTCGGGATCGGCCTCCTTGCTCTCCAGCACCCGCGTGCCGTCCGGCAGGGGCGTCGCACCGGCGAAGTGCGAGGAGAGGTCACCCATGCCCGGCTGGACGTTGATCTGGACGAAGCTCCTGCCCCTGCCGTCGTCCACGACGACGAAGCCGTACCCCGCGTCACCGCCCTCGTCGGTGACCTCCAGGCCCTTCGGCAGCAGCTCGGTGAGCGTCTTGGTCACGTCCTGGCCGGAGGGCTCCCCTGGCCTGGTCGCCTCGGGCCGCGCGGCGCCCGCCTCGGCGCGGTAGTCCTTCATCAGCGGCTGCCAGGAGGCGTCCGTGACCAGGGCCTTCATCTGCTCGGCGGTGAGCGGCGGCGCCGGCCGGGTGATCTCGCCGCCCTTCTCGGCCGGCGAGTCGTACTCGCTCGCGTCGACCAGGACCCCCTGCGGGGTGATCACGGTCGCCCGCCACTGCTTCGCGCCCTCGTCCCTGCCGTACACGAAGCCCTTGAGCAGCATGTACCGGGAGCCGTCCGCGAGGGTCCCGGCCGTGCAGGAGTCGTGGTCGACGAGCGCCGTGGAGGGGCAGGTCACGTAGTCCGCGCCGCCCTTCGGATCGACGGTGTTCAGGCTGAGCGAGATCCGCGCCTCGCCCTTCCCGTCGTCGAAGACGACGGCGGCGTACGGCATCGAGCCCGGGCCCTTGCTGCTGCCGCGGCCTCCCTCCTGGACGACGTCTCCCTCGGGCAGCAGCGCTTTGAGCGCGGCGATCATCTCCTCGGCGCTGATCACGCCGTCGGTCTTCTCGACCGTCAGGCCGGGCGCCTCCCCCGCGGAGGCGACCGAGCCCTTCCCGCCGCCGGTGTCCCGCTCCCCGAGCACACCGGTGGCGTACGTGCCGGCCAGGCCGACCGCCGCCAGCGCCAGCGCGCCGCCGGCCACGGCCGCGCGGCGCACGGCCAGGCCGCGGCGGCCCCGGCGCAGTCCGCCCTCGACCAGCGCGGGCCGGTCGGCGGGCCGGATGCCCTCACAGGTGCGATGCAGCGCATCGCCGAGTTCGTCCTCGAAAGGCATGGGGAACCACACTCTCTGCTCGACGGTGGGGAGGAAGTGTTCGGGGAGCGCGCCCGCACGTGCGGCGCTCAGCGGGCGGCGAGGTCCACGAGGCTGCCGCCCAGGTGTCCACGGAGCTTGGCGAGCGCGCGCACCGCCCGGGTGCGTACCGCTGCCGGGCTGACGTTCATGGCGTCCGCGGTCTCCTCGATGCTGCGGTCCTGCCAGTACCGCAGCACCACCACCGCGCGGTCCTTCGGGGACAGCCGGCCGAGCGCGCCGAGGAGGGCGAGCCGCAGCTCGGGATCGTCACCGGACGGGCGTGCGCTGTCGGGGAGTTCGCCGACGGGACGCTCGGCGGCGGAGCGCCGGCGCTTGTGCGTGAGGAAGCAGCGCACGAGCACGGTCTGCGCGTAGGCGGCCGGATTGTCGATGCGGGAGACGCGTCCCCAGAGCATGTACATCCGGCCGAGCGTCTCCTGCACCAGATCCTCGGCGAGATGGCTGTCACCGCTGGTCAGCAGGCACGCGGAACGGTAGAGGTGCGTGGCGCGACTCGCCGCGAACTCTCTGTACCCGTCCGCTCGCGACGCTCTCATGTCCCTGACCACTCCCCCTCGGCGACGCCTTCACCCCACTGACGCGACGGCACACGGGATATGTTTCACCGGAGATCTCAGGCCCCGTCCGCGAACCGGTGGTCGGCCTCCGGCTGGGGGGTCCACAGCGCGGGCGCGTCGGGCTGCGACGCCGTCAGGCGCAGCAGTTCGCGCAGCTCGGCGAGTGTCTTCTGGTGCGCGCCGTCGAACGCCTCCAGCGTGCGCACGGCGGCCCGCCACTGCTCCCGTGCCTCGCCCACGCGCCCCGCCGACCGCAGCAGCAGACCCCGCTGGTGCCGGGCGAGGCCCACCATCTGCGCGTCGGCCCGCGCCTGCGCGCTCTCCAGCAGCCGCGCGCACTCGACCGCCGCCTCCTCGTCGCGGCCGAGCCCGCGCAGGGCCCGGACGAGTCCGACACGGCACTGGGACTCGCCGTGCCAGGGCCCGTCGTCGCCGAGGATGCGCAGGCACTCCTCGAAGTGGCGCAGGGCGGCGGCCGGTTCGCCGAGCGTGAGATGCGCGTAGCCGATGTTGCAGTGCGAGGTCTGGACGAGCACGTCGCCGCCGAGCCGCACCCCGATCTCCAGCGCCCGCTCGTGGTGGCCGATGGCGGCCCGGGCGTCCGTGTGCTCGTAGAGGTTGCCGAGCGCGATGAGGACGACTCCCTCGGCGTACGCGTCGTCCATGCGGTGGACGATCTCCAGGCTCTCCCTCAGGACCTCGGCCGCCTCCTCGTACCGTCCCAGGGCCTCCAGCAGGAGCCCCTGGTTGCTGAGGCTGCGCTGCATGCGGCGCTCGTTGCCGAGGGCGCGCCAGGCCGCGAGCGCTCCCTCGTTGAGCGGCAGAGCGCGGTCCGGGCGGCCGCTGAGGAAGTGCAGTCCGGCGAGGTCGCTCAGCGCGTTCGCCTCCGATTCGGCGTCGCCGTGGGCGCGGGCCGCGTCGAGGGCGATCCGGCCCACGACGGCGAGCTCCTGGAGCCGGCCGCGGTGCCGCAGCAGGAGGGACCAGGCGCGGACGAGGAGGGGGACGGTCCGCGAGGCGAAGGCGTACCGCTCGGTCAGCGCGACCGCGTTCGCCACTTCGCAGTCGCACCAGGCCAGCGCCGTGTCGCCGCAGGAGAAAGGTTCCGCCTCGCCGATCGGCTCGGGCAGGCGCAGTTCGGTGTCCGAGCCGACCGGGGACAGCGTCAGCGCCGCCTGCCGTGCCCGTTCGCCGTACCAGCGCAGCACGCGCTCGACCGCCGCCTCCGTACCGCCGGCCCGCTCGGCCAGCTCACGGGCGTAGTCCCGTACGAGGTCGTGCGGGACGAACCGGCCGTACGACACCTCCTGGAGCAGTGCCACCTCGACCAGCCGGTCCAGGGCCGCCGCCGCCCGCGGCTCGTCGGTGTCCATCAGCCGGGCCACGGCGGGCACGCCGTACTCCGGCAGGTCCACCGCGCCCAGGCCGCGCAGCGCGAGCGCCGCGTCGGGGTCCAGGCCGTCGTGGGCGACGGCGAGCGAGCCGCGCACGCTCAGGTCGTCGTAGTCGAGGTGGTCGAGCCGCCCGGCCTCCGCGTCCAGCAGCCCGGCGAGCACGTCGGGGGTGAGCGCGCTGCGGGCGGCGAGCCGGGCGCCGACGACCCGCAGCGCCAGCGGCAGCCGCCCGCACAGCTCGACCAGCCGGTCCAGCCGCTCGCCCGGACCGCGCCCGGAGACCGCCCGCACCAGCTGCTCGCTGTCACCGGCGCTCAGCGGAGCGAGGGGGAAGCGCCGGGCGCCGTCCAGCGCGGTCAGCGGGGAACGGCTGGTGACGACGACCGCACAGCCCGGCCCCGCGGGCAGCAGCGGCCGCACCTGTGCGGCGGACGCCGCGTCGTCGAGCACGAGGAGCGTGCGGGTGGGGGCGAGGACCGAACGCAGCAGTGCGGTCGCCGCGTCGGGCGCCTCCGGCATCTGAAGCGGTCCGACGCCCAGGTCCCTGAGCAGCGCGGCAACGGCCTGAGGCGCCTCCAGCGGAGTCATGCCGGGTGTCGCGCCGTGCAGATTCAGGTACAGCTGCCCGTCGGGGAACTCCTCGCGGAGCGTGTGCGCGACATGGGCGGCGAGCGCGGACTTGCCGACCCCCGCCATACCGGAGACGACGACGACGGCTCCGCCGCCGGCGAGCGCGGTGCGCAGGGCCGCGACGGTCTCCGCGCGGCCGGTGAAGTGGACGGGACCCGGCGGCAGTTGTGCGGGCGGCCGCCGCTCGGGGACCTGCGGCGGGATCGACTGCGGGGGCGGCGACTTCGCGACCGGGCCGCGCAGCACCTCCTCGTGCGCCTGCCGCACGGCCGGCCCTGGGTCCACCCCCAGCTCCTCCACCAGCGTCCGGCGCAGCGAGCGGTACACGTCGAGCGCCTCTGCCTGCCGGCCCGTGCGGTGCAGCACCAGCATCAGCTGCCGGTGGAACGCCTCCCGCAGCGGGAACTCCGCGACCAGTGCCGACAGTTCCGGCCCCAGCCCGTCGTGCCGGCCGAGCGCCAGCTCGGCGTCGTAGCGCCACTCCAGGAGCAGCAGCCGCGACTCCCGCAGCCGCCGCACAAGCGCGGGCTCGGCCTCGTCGGGACCGTAGACGCCGGCCAGCGGGCTGCCCCGCCACAGCGCGAGGCCGTCCCGCGCGGCGGCCACGACAGCGGCCCATTCCCCGCGGCCGTACGCGGCATGCGCGGTGCGCACCTGCTCCTCGAACACCTCGGTGTCCAGCTCGCCGGGCGCCACCCGCAGCACGTACCCGGGCGCCACGGCCCGCAGGCGGCCCTCCTCCGCGAGGATGCGGCGCAGCCGGGTCACGTGGTTGTGCAGGGAGGCGTGGGCGGACGCGGGCGGTTCGTCGCCCCACAGCGCGGCCTTCAACTCGTCGACGGGGACGACCTTGTTCGGGCGCAGCAGCAGGGTGGCGAGCAGCGCGCGGATCTTGGCACTGCCCAGGTGCTGCGGCTCACCCGCGGCATCGTGCACGGCGGGCGCACCGAGCAGGCCGAACCGCATCGTCTTCCTCCCCGTACCCGCCCGTCCGTGGGCGCCGGGCCCATGTTAGCGATCTGTTGGAGAGCGCTGTTTGGATCGGTTCATCGGATCCGGCCCGCTGGTGCTCGGCGTGGGGAAGCCACACTCGGGGGAGTGTCGCCGCCGCGGCCGGATTCGCGGACAGAGAGAGCCCCGGTCACCTCGGGTGCCGGGGCTCTCGTCCGTTCGTCCTCGGCTCAGGGGGGCGCCGGGCCGGGCGGATCGCCCGCGATCCTCATGAGCTCCGCGACGAAGAGCAGGTCGCAGAGCGGCCTCGCGTGGGGCGCCGTACCGGTAAGCGGGTACGAGCGGATTCGCCTCGCCGGGCCGGGGACTGCGCAGTCCCCGGCGCTTGGCCTCGCCCCGTTTCTCCGCGTACGCCCGCACGTCCGCCTGCCACAGCGGCCTGTCGGCCCGGATGACGCCGAGGGCCCGCAGCGGCGCCGCCTCACGGACCTTGCGCGCGAAGTTGTGGAATCCCATGGAGCCGCACCCCCCTCGTGCCGGGTGGCCACCTACGGCAACAGCTCCAGCGGTTCGTACTGGTGCGGCCTGCCGCCCGTCCATTCCACCCACGTCGGGTCCTCCAGCACCACCGCCCCGGTCTCGCCCGAGCGGCGGACGAGCTCCAGGACCTCCTCGTCGGAGTGGGCCAGACCCATGATCCGTCCGCGCACGGTGACACGCCGGCCGCCCGAGGGGGAGATCCGGTGCACGACGATCGGCGGGTTCCCGGCCATGGCTCCAGCGTGCTCCGACCGCCGCACCCACGCCAGGTCCACGCCCACACCAGGTCCGCGGCACCGTGCGCCACTACCGTGGACAGGGGGCCGCCGCTGCCGTTGACAGGGGTGGTCACCGTTGCTTGGATGCGCAGCAAGCGCTTTCCCGGCTGACCCTGGAGCCCAGGTGCATCTTTCGCGTCGCGCCCTGTTGTCCGTGTTCCCCGCGGTGGCCCTGCCGGCCGCGGCACAATCGCGGGCGTCGGCCGCGCCTCGCCGCGCCCCGGGAAGCACCGATGCCGTCTCCGACCACGCCACGCTGCTCCGCAACACCGCCGCGGTGTTCGCCGGAACCGCCGAGTCCAACGCCCGGCCGGAGGTCGCCCCGAAACTCGCCTCCATCGAGTCCACGGCGCGGGCCCGGCTCGCCGCCATGGACGACGCCGGACCGGGCGAGCTCTTCAAGGGCGTCCCGCTCGGCACAAGCGACCCGAACCTGAACAGGTCGTTCCAGTACCTCTACGAGATCGCACTCGCCACCTGCACCCCCGGCCCCGCCGCCTCGGAGCTGCGGGACGATCCGGCGGTGCGGCGGCGGGTGGTCGACGGCCTGGTCCACCTCCACGAGACGTACTACGGCGACCAGTCGAAGGGCTACTACGGCAACTGGTTCACCTGGGAGATCGGCATCTCCGCCCATGTGAGCAAGATCCTCGTCCTCCTCGGTGACGACATCACGGCCCTCACCCCCGGTCTCCCGGCCGCCTACGTCGCCTCGATGGACGCCTATCTTCGCAACGGCAAGGACGGCGACGTCGACCTCGACTCGCGGTTCCACACCGGCGCCAACCTGGCCGACATCACGACGAACCGGATCCTCCAGGGCGCCGTCCTCGGCGACGACGCCCGCATCCGCAAAGCCGTCGCCGACCAGCTGACCGTCTTCGCGACGATCGACCCGTACGACCTGCGGCACGGCGTCACCGACGGGTTCTACGCGGACGGCTCCTTCGTCCAGCACGACTCCGTCGCCTACACCGGCTCGTACGGCAAGGGCCTGCTCACCCGTGTCGTCCAGACCGTCAAGATCCTCGACGGCACGGGCTACGCGCCCGCCGAGGATCTCACCGGCACGGTCCGGCGCTGGGTGACCGACGGCTTCGCCCCGGTGATCTTCGAGGGCTGGATGATGGAGATCGTCAAGGGCCGCGGGGTCTCCCGGACCACGACCGGCTACAGCGACGTCGCCGCGGTCGTCGAGGCCGTCGTCGACCTCTCCTCGTACGCCACCGGCGCCGACGCCGCCGCGCTCGCGGCCTACGTCAAGCACGTCCACCGGTCGTCCAAGTCGCCCCTGGACCCCACGGGTTTCGTGTCGCCCGTCAGCATCGCCCGCCACGCGGACATCCTCGCCTCACCGGTCCCCCCGAAGGACCTGACCCCCGCCGCGCACCACACCGCCTTCAACGCGATGGACCGGACGGTCCACCGCCGGCCCGGCTACGCCTTCGCCCTCGCACGCAGTTCGGCGCGTATCAGCAAGTACGAGTACATGAGCGGCGAGAACCTGATGCCCTGGTTCCAGGGCGACGGCGCACACTACCTCTACCTCTCGGGCGAGGACCAGACCGGGGCGTACGGCGTCGACTACTACACCGCCGTCTCCCCCTACCGCCTCGCCGGTGTCACCGCTCCCGTGGAGGCCCGCCGTACGGTCCCGGAGCTCTACGGCGGCCTCTGGTACGACAACCCGGCCCGCGGCTTCACCGCGTCGTCGACGTCGCAGAACACCTACGTCTACTTCCCCCGCGCCACGAACGCCTTCTCCGGCGGCGCCCGCCTCGGCGCCTACGGCACGGCCGGCATGGTCCTGGCCGACGACGTCCCGTGGACCGCGAAGCAGGCCGGTGCCCTCCCCGACGACTTCGTGGCCTATCGCGGCGCCCGCGCCACGAAGTCGTGGTTCCTGCTCGACGACGAGATCGTGGTGCTCGCGGCGGGCGTGGGCGACCCGGCGGGCCGCGCGGTGACGACCACGGTCGACGCCCGGATCGCGGCCCCGTCGGACACCGTCACCCTCACCGGCGGCCTCCGCGACGGCACCCCGTGGTCGGGCGCCGGCACGGCGCCCCTGGCCTGGCTGCGGTACGCCAACACCACTCGCGGCACCGCGATCGGCTACGCCCTCCTCGACGGCCCCGACCCCACGGCGGCCCTGGAGCCGGTGACCCGCAGCCGCCGCGTGGTCCGCCAGGCGAATCCGGCGGCTTTGGCGACGAAGCAGGTCTTCACGCTCTCGCTCGACCTGCCCGCCGGGACCCCGCCCACGGCGATGGCCTACGCCATCCTCCCCAACGCCACCGCCCGCCGGACGGCCTCCTGGGCACGGGGTCCCCTGACCGTCCTGACCAACACGCCCGAGGCCCAGGCGGTGAAACACGCACACCTGGGCCTCGTCGCCGCGAACACCTTCGCCCCGGGCACCTACCACGTGGAACACCTCGCGATCGACGGTCCGGCCTCGGTGCTCGTCCGCAGGAACCCGGACGGCACGACGGCGCTCGCGGTCTGCGACCCGACGACCGGGCGACGGACGATCACGCTGACACTGCGCGGCCGCACCCTGCGACCGGTCAGCGCGGACGAGGGGGTCCGGGTCGCCCCCGTCCCAGGCGGAACCCGCGTCGAGGTGACGACGCACCAGGCGTACGGGCGCAGCTTCGTGGCGACGCTGCGGTGAGCGGCGCTTGGGGGCGGCGGGCTACGGGATCCTCCGGGACCGGCCGTCGCCGTCGGGACCGATGAGCGCCGCGATGTCCTCGGCCGTCCACTGGCCGGCCGCACCGGGACATGCGGCCAGGTAGGCGGCGATGTCGGCGGCGCACCACGCTCCGGACTCGCCGAGCCCCGCCGCCAGGTGCCGCACATAGGCGGCGGAAGGCTTCCGCAGCACCACGTCGGCCATGCGCCACGGCGCCGTGATCGTGAGGACGGGGACGCCGTGGAGCGTGCCCGGGCACACCAGCGTCTCGTAGCGGCCCGTCCCGAGTTCGGAGCGACCGAGGTCCAGTGCTTCGCTCAGGTCGAGATCGGCCCCGGGCTCCCGGTACATCTCCTGCGCCGCGATGTCGGAGAACTGCTCCGCCGTGACGAGGTGCGCCCGCGCCCAGGCGAGCCCGCCGGCCGACGGATCGTAGAACCCGCGCCCACCCGTCCAGACCGCCGACTCCGTCGCGAAGTACACGGTGCCGGGCAGAGTCACGGGGACGGAGCGCGGGGGCGCGGCCGTGTCCCGGCATCCCGGGTACGTCCGCGCGCCCCCGGAAGGCCGCCCACCCGCGATGTAGCAGTGCAGGCGGGCACCGTGCATGTTGGAGCCGTAGGACGCGTACCAGACGTGCTCCGGCGCCGGCGTGCGGGGAGCGCCCGGAATCAGTACGTGAGGCGCCGCCACGGCATCAACGTGCGATCGGCCCGGGCGCGCACCGCGTCGGTCGTGCGATGAACCCAGGACTCTCGCTGCCCATTTCCGGCGTCCTCACGGTCGTCTGACATGTCGGGCCACGATAGGCCGAATCACCGGCCGCCCCCGCGCACGACCACGCCGAAGCGTCCCTCCGCGCAGGGGCGTTGACGGCTGCGCGGGACACGCTGACGAGGGTTCAACTGCCGCCTGCTCACCCGAAAGGCCATCAGCCGGTGAGCCGATTCAGCAGGTGCTGTGTCTCCTTGATGCGCTCCACGCACAGCACGTGAAACGTGTCCACGGAACGTCCGGCGGCCGACTGGAACAGATCGACGGCCAGTTTCAGCCAGCTCGGCTTGCCTTCCGGCTTCCACGGCAGGGGGTCGGCCGTTCCGGCCAGCCGGGCGGCTTGGCGGATGGCCTCGGCCCGCTGGAAGCAGTTCACCAGGTGCTCCTTGTCGAACCGCGCCTCCAGCAGCACTCGGCACGCGTCGAAGCAGTCGTACGCCCGCCGCGCGGCCACGGCGGCTTCGCGCTGCGCGTCCGGGCCGCCCTCGGGGTCCCACAGCTCGGCCTGCCGCAGATAGAGCTGCCCGAGCCCGTCGATGAGGTCGATGTCGGTGAAGTTGTCGTAGAGCAGCCGCGTGAGGTCCTGCGGCTCGTCGTCCCCTGCGCTCCCCTCGTCCTCGGCGGCCGGTTCCGTGCGCGCGTGGCGCCTGCTGTGCAGGTACCTGCCGATGCTCGTCGCGTAGTCGAGACCGATGAGCTCCTCGAACGCCGCGTCGATGCGCTCCTGGTCGACCGACGCGCCGGACTCCAGACGGACGCGCTCGCGCAGCACAACCACCCGCTGTGACTGGAAGCGATGGTCGAGCGGCTCGACCAGCTGCGCGGCGGCCCGCTCGAGCGCGGCCTCGCGCTCCGACGGATCCGGGGATCCGTAACGGACGTAGCGGAGCAGGACATCCGCCATGTCTATCTGCGCCTGGCGCCGCTCCTGCCCGCTGCGAGTGCTGCGGATCACCGATTCCAGGATCGCGGCCGCCTCGGCGTACTCCCACAGGTAGCGGTGGAGCCGCGCGCGGGCCAGCCGGATCTCGGTGCTGTGCGGCCACAGGCTCTCCGCCCGGTCGAGGACCGCCCAGGTCGGTCCGTTGTCGACGCGGCGTCCCGCCTTGCCGGCTCCGGGCTGGTGCGCCGTCAGGAGGCGCCGGTACTCGCGTTCCAGGTCGCAGCGCAGCACAGCCGTGCCGATGGTCGGCCCGTACCGCTTCTCGTGGCCCTCGAGAGTCCGGAGCCGCTCCGCGTACACCCGCCGCAGCAGATCGAGCCGGACGATGGGATTCCCGTCGTTCGCCTCCACCGCCGCCCGCCACAGGCTGCGCCCGCGCAGGTGCCACTCCTCCACGATGCACAGCCGGGCCAGTTGGGCATGCTGCCCGGTCCTGGCCTCCTGGGTGGCGAGCCACTCCTCAGTCCTGTTGACCGCGCGGCGCAGGTCCCGCCGCGTGGCCGAGTCCTCCGGGCCGTACTCCAACTGCTCGCGATGGCGCAGGCACTCCAGCCACACGCGGTAGGCGTGGGCACTCGGGGCACTGTCCACAGCCCGGACTGCGTACCGCTCGGCTCTCCTGGCCTCCACCGCGGCTTCACGCAGACGCTCGTTCTCCTCCAGCGCCCACGCCGTGAACCCGGACGTCCGGGCGAGCTCCAGCAGCCCGCCGGTGTCGCCGGCCTCGGCCTGCTGCACGAGGGCGTCACCGTACGGCAGCAGCAGGTCCATCGCAGCCTTCGCGCCGTCCAGCCGGAGAGCCGGATCGGCCTGACGCCGGTGGACGCTGCGGAGGAACCTGGCGACGGCCAGGCGAACGGGCAGCCCCCAGGCCGTCACCGGCCCGTACGAGCCGGTGAGGCTGTCCATGACGAGACCCACCAGGGCGGACCGCTCCTCGTCCGTCCGCAGCTCGAACGCGTGGTGCTTCGCCGCCTCCAGGAACCGCCGGGTCCACAGATGCCGCAGTGCGGTGGTGGGCGCGCAGCGCTCGAGGGCCACACGGCCGAGGCGCACGGCCTCCGCCAACGCCTCCAGCCGCTCCGGCCCGTTGTCGACCGCCCTCGCCCGGGCCCGGGCGGCGCGCATGCGCAGCCCGAGCTGCGTGGCCTCACCACCGGTCGTGTTCGGCGGGGGCAGCAGCTCCAGCAGGTCGTGGACGAGTCCGACACTGGACTGGCCTTCGGAGATCTGCTGTCCGTCCAGCTGCAGATCCGCGGTGTTGAGCAGCCATGAGATGGTCCAGGCGAGCCGGCTCACCCGCCCCTTGGCGATCAGTTGGGCGTCCTCGCTCAGCATCCCGGCGGCACCGGCGCGGATCTGCAGCATGTCGGCGTCGCACCCGTAGCGGCGTCCGCCGAAGTACAGGGCGTTGTCGATCGACCGCAGCATCTGCGGGGGAAGGCCCGGCGCGCAGCCGCGCAGGGCGTCCACGGCCTGCTCGCAGGCCGCGACGAACCGGGCCTCGGCCTGTGCCGTCACCGGCTCGCGCATCCTCACGTTCAGCTGCGACACGGCCCGGTACAGGGCCTCGTAGCCGTCGTCCGCACGACTGTCGCCGTTGTTGCCGACGACGGCGGCGACTTCGCGCTTCGGCTCCTCCTCCCGCTGCGCGCTCGGCTCGACCGGCAGGACGATCGCTTCCATGTCCAGCGTGTTGGCGATCTCCTCCACCTGCAGGCTCAGCCGGGGCAGCAGGCCGCCGGCGCGGGCCCGCAGCCAACTGGCCGTGCACTCCACGGCGAACAGGAGCGACCGGTGCTTGTCGTCGCTCTCCTCGTCCTCGAAATGGGAGCGGGCGGCCTCGAAGACCCCGAGCGCCCCTCCTCGCAGCGTCCTGTCCAGCAGCTCCGCGTCACGGGCGGCCGGACCGAGCGCGACGGCCTCCGCCGGCTGAAGACGCCGTCCCACGTCGACGCCCAGGGCAACCAGCGTCATGTTCCGCAGGGCCTCCCGGGTGGCACGGCTCAGTTCATAGTGCGATGGCCCCGATGGACCCACTGACGGCTGCCGCTCCAGGAGCACGCCGTGGGCGGCGAGCCGCCGGAGCAGTGCCGGGCCGACGCCGGCGGCGACGAGGACGTCATGCGGCAGCGGGAGGCGCTCGGCCATCGCCCAGATGATGAGCGGGGCGAGCGGACCGGGAGAGGCCGAGTCGTCGAGCAGCCGGCATTCGGCTTCCTCGAACACCTTGGTGATGGTCACGCGGCAGGCGTCGAGAAGGTCCACGGCGACCGCCACCGGTTCGGGGTCGTGCGGGCCGTCGTCGACGTACTGGCTCACGTGCCGGTCGACGCCGAACAGAAGGATCCCGGGCCGTTGGACGAAACTGTCGTCGGCCTCGTCGATGACCTGGTGGGCATCCACGCGGACCCGGCGCTCGCCCAGCTCGTACGAGAGGAGCCCGGCAGCCTCCTCCCGGGTGAGCGGGCCGAGCCGGACCGGAGGCATGTGGCGCAATTGCTGGCCCCCGCTGGCCGGCAGATGCGTCGCGCTGGCGATCAGGACCACCGACCGCCGGAACGCGGAGTTGCCGAGGACCTCGTCGAGATCCGCCTCGAGATCGGCGGTGTCCTCCCCGAATCGGGCGCAGTCGATGACGGTCACGAGGTCGTGCCCGCGCGCGGCGCCCGAGAGAGTACCCAGCATGTGCTTGATCTTGCGTTCGGTCGAGGTCGTGTCCTCGCCGTACTCCTCCACCGTGAACAGGTTGACGTCGAGCTGCGTGGCCAGCGCCCGGGACACCGGGAACCGGCTGCTGCACCCGGGCACGTCGAGCTCCAGCAGCCCCCAAGGGCGGTTGTCCCCCAGTGCGCGGCGGAAGTCCTCGTCTCCGACCAGCCGCCCGATGAAGGCGGACTTGCCCGTGTGCTCGGGCCCGACGACCGAGAGGACCCTGCCTCCCGAGACCAGGGAGCGCGCGTTCCGCAGCTCCGCCTCGCGCCCCACGAAGCTGCCCGAGTGGCCGGCCGGAAGGGGGGAGAGCCAGGAGGGCAGGGCCGGCCGCGGCGCCGGCGCAGGAACCGGCGCCGGACCGGCCTCGATCACCGCGAGGGTGGCCGGTGGTACCACGTCGTGCCGGCGCAGGAGGTCCCTGAAGTCGCGGTCCGTGACGAAGGTGTGGGTGGGGCAGGCATGCAGGCGATGGTTCCGGAACGCCTCGTCGTCGTGGATGACCACACCGACCAGGTGGTCGTCGCAGAAGACGGCGGCACCGGAGGCACCGGCCCACGCCTGTTTGCCATCGTCGCGTTCAGCCGGGGCGATGTCCTGGTTGAGGACGTACAGGTCATGGACACCGCGACCGCCGGCCAGCGGGGGCAGGGTTCCGTACAGCTGCTCGACCTTGCGGTGCCCGTCGGCCGTCCGCGTCGCGAACGGGAACGCGAGACCGCCGTAGGACAGTACGGACGTTCCACCGGCGCGGCCCCACAGCACCTGTCCGGGCACGTCCACAGCAGAGTCGAGCTCCAGCAGGGCGACGTCCCGCCCGTCGGGATGAGTCCAGCGGACTTCTGCCGTCCGGTGCTCGACGGGACCGGAGGAAGGACGGCCGACATGCACGTTGATGCGCGGCCACAGCAGTCCCGAGCCTTGTTGCCTGGTGACGTGCCAGGCGGTGAGCACCAGGCGGGGCGCAATCAGGTAGCCGCTGCCGTACCCCTGCGTCTGTTCGGCGTCCCCGGCACGGACGTCGACCAGCCTGAGCGGGTCCATCTCAGTGGTAGTCCCAGGAGCCGGCTTCCTCGTGGCTGATCTCTGGGTTGCTGCCGCCGGCCGCCTTGTCCTTGATCTTGAGGTTCAGGGTCAGCTTGTGCGTCCGGGCGGAGGTGGCCGTCCGGTCGAGGCCCGCGTCGGCCACCCCGAAGCGGAGCTTTCCGCCGAGCTTGTTGTCCTTGCGCAGTTCCAGCAGCAGCTCCAGCTGCGCCTCTTCGATCTCGAAGCGGAACTGCTGACCGGCCCCCTTGTCCTGCGCGGCGTACAGCTCCTCGCGCAGCTCCTCGATCGCCGCGGCCAGCCCCATCTCGGCCTTGTCCGCCATCCCCGCCCCCAGCTTCGCCACCGGCTCCGGACCCTCCGAACCCGAAGGGTCAGTAGTGTGCCAACTGCCCACGGATTTGCCAAAACCCTGCACACAGAAGGGTGTTGCTGGTTCAACGGACTTCGGGGGACGGCAGTTCCCGTGCCACGACGTGAGGTGACCACAGGGAGAGGGCCCATGCCCCGCGCAACAGAAAACCCCAGCGTCGGCGACTATCCGACCTGGGGTTTCGATGGAGCCGCCTTCGGGATTCGAACCCGAGACCTACGCATTACGAGTGCGTTGCTCTGGCCAACTGAGCTAAGGCGGCGCGCTACGGGACGAGACACCCGTCCCCGCGGGGACACGCTCTCATCAGCAGCGGCGCCAAGTCTACAGGGTTCTGCTGGGTGCCCCGAACCACCTCCTGCCGCACCCCGGACCGGCGCCCGTCCGCGGGCTCAGCAGCGCTTGCCGTCGGCCGGGGGTGTGCCCTCCAGGAGGTAGGTGTTGATCGCCGAGTCGACGCAGTCGCTGCCCCGGCCGAACGCGGTGTGGCCGTCGCCGTCGTAGGTCAGCAGCCGGCCCGAGGAGAGCTGGCCGGCGAGGCTCCTGGCCCACTTGTACGGGGTGGCCGGGTCGCGGGTCGTGCCGACCACCACGATCGGGGCCGCGCCCTTCGCCTCGATGCGATGGGGCTTGCCGGTGGCCTTCTCGGGCCAGTAACCGCAGTTCAGGGAGGCCCAGGCGAAGCCCTCGCCGAAGACCGGGGAGGCCTTCTCGAACTCCGGGACGGCCGGCTCGACGGCCTCGGGCGTGCGGAAGGCGGCAGGGAGATCGAGGCAGTTCACGGCGGCGTTGGCGAACATCAGGTTCGCGTACGAGCCGTCCGCCTCCCGCTCGTAGTACATGTCGGCCATCGCCAGCAGCGAGGCGCCGTCACCCTCCTGGGCCGCGGCCAGCGCTCCCCGGAGCTGGGGCCACACGCCCTCGTCGTACATGGCCGCGATGACGCCCGTGGTGGCCAGCGACTCGGTGAGCTCGCGGCTCTCGCCGGTCGGGGCGGGGGTGGCGTCCAGCTTCTCGAAGAGCGCCTTGAGGCGGGCGGAGGCGTCCGCGGCGGACTTCCGGCCGAGCGGGCAGTCGGCCCGCTTGACGCAGTCCGCGGCGAAGGACTGGAACGCCGTCTCGAACCCGGCCGTCTGGTCGCGGTTCATCTGGCGTGAGGGCAGCGAGGGGTCCATCGCGCCGTCCAGGACGAGCCGGCCGGTCCGGTCGGGGAACAGCTCGGCGTACGTCGCGCCGAGGAAGGTGCCGTACGAGGCGCCGACGTAGTTCAGCTTCTCGTCGCCCAGCACGGCGCGGACGAGGTCCATGTCCCGTGCCGCCTCGACCGTGGAGACATGCGGCAGGATCGTGCCGGAGCGCTTCTCGCAGCCCGCGGCGAAGTCCTGGTAGGCCGCGGCCAGCTTCGCCGTCTCGTCGGCGTCGTCCGGGGTCTGGTCGGTCTGCGTGAAGGCGTCCATCTCCCGGCCGGAGAGGCACTCGACCGGTGCGCTGCGGGCGACGCCGCGCGGGTCGACGGCGACCATGTCGTAGCGGGCGCGGACCGGCGCGGGGTAGCCGATGCCCGCGTAGCTCTGGAGGTAGCCGATGGCCGAGGCGCCGGGTCCGCCCGGGTTGACCAGGAGGGAGCCGAGCCGCTTGCCCGGGCCCGTGGCCTTCTTGCGGGCGACCGCGAGGTCGACGGACTCGCCCTCGGGGTCCGCGTAGTCGAGCGGGGCCTTCACCGTCGCGCACTGGAAACCGGGGACGCCGCAGGAGCGCCAGGCCGGCTTCTGCGTGTAGTACCGCTCGAGGTCGGCGGAGGGGGCCGCCCGGCCGGACGGCGAGGAACCGGGAGACGAACCGCCGCCGCTGCAGCCGGAGACGAGCAGGCCGAGCGCGGCAAGGGGGAGGGCGAAGGTGCGGAGCAGGCGCCTGGAGTCCATCCCCGGAGCGTAATCCCAGCAGAGCGCCGATGCCCGTCCCTGCTCGTACGGGTGACCTGGTCAACCCACCGGGGAGGTGACGCCCCGGCGCCCGGTCGGCCCACGGCGTCAGCCCGCGCGCAGCGCCATCGTCATCGCCTCGACCGCCAGCAGCGGGGCCACATTGCGGTCCAGGACCTCGCGGCAGGCGACGACCGCCTCTATGCGGCGCAGGGTGCCCTCGGGTGTGGAGCCGCGGGCGATGCGGTCGAGCGCGTCGCGCACGTCCTCATTGGCGAGCTGGACCCGCGAGCCCATCTGGAGCGCGAGGACGTCGCGGTAGAACCCCGTGAGGTCGGAGAGCGCGAGGTCGAGGCTGTCGCGCTGCGTCCGTGTCCTGCGGCGCTTCTGCTTGTCCTCGAGCTCCTTCACTGCACCGGCCGTCCCGCGCGGCATGCGGCCGCCCGCGGACGCGCCGAGCGCCGCCTTCAGGTCCTCGGTCTCCTTGACGTCGATCTCCTCGGCGACCTGCTTGGCGTCCTCCGCCGCCGCGTCGACCAGCTCCTGCGCGGCCTTGAGGCAGCCGCCGATGTCCTCCACGCGCAGCGGGAGCTTGAGGACGGTCGCACGCCGGGCGCGGGCGCGCTCGTCCGTGGCGAGCCTGCGCGCGCGGCCGATGTGGCCCTGCGTGGCCCGCGCCGCCGCCGCGGCGACCTCGGGCTCGATGCCGTCGCGCCGGACCAGCACGTCGGCGACTGCGGAGACCGGGGGCGTACGGAGCGTGAGGTGGCGGCAACGGGACCGGATGGTGGGGAGCACGTCCTCCAGGGAGGGTGCGCACAGCAGCCACACGGTGCGCGGGGCGGGCTCCTCAACCGCCTTCAGCAGGACGTTCCCCGCGCCCTCGGTGAGGCGGTCGGCGTCCTCCAAGACGATCACCTGCCAGCGGCCGCCGGCGGGGGAGAGCTGCGCGCGGCGCACCAGCTCCCGGGTCTCCTTGACGCCGATGGACAGCAGGTCCGTGCGGATCACCTCGACGTCGGCGTGCGTCCCGACGAGCGTGGTGTGGCAGCCGTCGCAGAACCCGCAGCCGGGCGCGCCGCCGAGTGCGCGGTCGGGGCTGGTGCACTGCAGGGCGGCGGCGAAGGCACGGGCGGCGGTGGCCCGCCCGGACCCGGGGGGCCCGGTGAACAGCCAGGCGTGCGTCATCTTCGATGCGGCGGGGGCGGGGGCGCCCTGGGCCTGGGCGGTGACATGGGTGTCGGCGTCCCGCGCGGCGGCGCAGAGCTGCGTCCGGACACGCTCCTGGCCGACCATGTCGTCCCAAACGGCCATGTGCCGTCACCGCCCTTCCGTGCTGCGGTCTCCCATTGTGGAGGAGCCCTCTGACATCCCGCCCCGACCGGGCCCCGGGCAGTCGCCGCCCTCGGGCAGAAGGGCGCGCCGTCACGCCTGGGGGCCGGACCGGGCGCGGGCCCGTCGAGGCACCGGGGAGCCCTGATCACGTCCACAAGCCGGACCGGGCGGGGCAGCGCGTCAGGGGAACTGCGTCGCACCCGCGAGCCGGGGCGTCAGGTCGCCCATCCCGCCCGCAGCAACCCTTGCGCACGGAGGCCGCGTGCCGCGCCTTACCGGCTCGTCACGCGCTGGAACGCCCTGGGCGGAACGGTCATGCCCAGCAAGCGGAACGCGCCGACTTCCAGACCAAGGCCTGCGAGCCGACGCGTTCGCAGCCCTCTCAGCGCCTGCTGCCTCGGCCGTCGTCGTCGTCCTCGTGGGGGCCGAGCAGTTCGTCCGCCAGGGTCGGGAGGTCGTCCAGCGGCGTCTCCTCCGCCCAGTCCGGGCGGCCGCGCCGACGGGCCGGCTGGGGGTCGACCTGAGGCAGCTCCCGGGTGCGCTCGTTCCCGCCTTCGGCACCCTCGGCGTTCTCCGGGCGCTCGTCGCGGAAGAAGCCCGGCGGCACCCGGTCCGCGGGCTCCGCGTCCCGGCGCGCGTCCCGGACCGGCGGCAGCATCGCCGTCTCGTCGGCCGCCCGCCGGTCGTCCACGGCCGGCAGCACGGAGGTCTCCTCCTCGGCCCTCGGGTCCACGGCCGGCAGGACGGACGTCTCCGCCTCGTCCGGGACCTTGCGCAGCAGCCTCGTCTCGTCGTCCCCCGCGACCGCGTCCGGCCTCGGGACCTCCTGCGTGATCTCGTCCGCACCGGCCGCCGGCTCCTCCTCCCGCCGCATGACCGGCGTCGGCACCGTGACCTCGTTCGCCGACTGCGCGGACACCGCGGCCGCTGCCGCAGCGGCCGCCTCCGCGGCCCGCCGTGCCTGCTCGGCCTTCAGCAGCGCCTCTTCCGCCTTGCGCTGCTTCTCCAGCCGGCGCGCCTCGGCCTCGGCCCGCAGCCGGGCCTCCTCCTCGGCCTGGCGGCGCAGCCGCTCCTGCTCCTCCTGGCGGGCCTTCTCCTCGGCCTCGCGACGGCGGCGTTCCGCCTCCGCCCTCCGGCGCGCCTCCTCGGCGCGCTGCCTGGCCTCCTCGGCCTGGCGCTCGGCCTCGCGCTGCCGCGCCTCGTCCTCTTCGCGCCGCTTGCGCTCCTCCTCCTCGGCACGCAGGCGCGCGAGCTGCTCCTGGCGCTCGCGCTCAAGGCGCTCCTCCTCCGCCTTGCGCGCCGCCTCCTCCTCGGCCCTGCGGCGGGCCTCCTCCTCGGCCGCCCTGCGCGCCTCCTCCCGTGCCGTGATCTCGGCCTCGGACAGGGGCAGCATCTGGTCGAGCCGGTGGCGTACGACGGTGGTGACCGCCTCGGGCTCCTGGCCCGCGTCCACGACGAGGTAGCGCCCGGGGGCGGCGGCGGCCAGGGTCAGGAACCCGGCGCGCACCCGCTGGTGGAACTCCGCGGGCTCCGACTCCAGCCGGTCCGGCGCCTCGGTGAAGCGTTCGCGTGCGGTCTCCGGGGACACGTCGAGCAGCACGGTCAGGTGCGGTACGAGTCCGTCCGTCGCCCAGCGGGAGATCCGCGCGATCTCCGTCGGCGACAGGTCGCGGCCCGCGCCCTGGTAGGCCACGGAGGAGTCGATGTAGCGGTCGGAGATGACGATCGCGCCGCGCTCCAGCGCCGGGCGGACGACCGAGTCGACGTGCTCCGCGCGGTCGGCGGCGTACAGCAGGGCCTCGGCCCGGTTGGACAGTCCGGCGCTCGACACGTCCAGCAGGATGGACCGCAGCCGCTTGCCGACGGGGGTGGCACCAGGCTCCCGGGTGACGACGACCTCGTGGCCCTTGGCGCGGATCCACTCGGCGAGCGCCTCGACCTGGGTGGACTTGCCGGCGCCGTCGCCGCCCTCGATGGCGATGAAGAAGCCGTTCGTCGCGGGCGCCTGGGCCGGGTCAGCGCCGCCGCGCACCGCGTCGCGCAGATCGCGGCGGAGCGGCACCCCGGACCGGTCGTCGGTCTTGGCCAGGACGACCGCGGCGACGGGCAGCAGCAGCGCGCCCGCGAGCATCAGCGTGAACGCGGCCCCGCCGTGCGCGAAGACGAAGTCGCCGCTCGCGAGCCGGTGCGGTCCGATCGCCGCCGCCAGCAGCGGGGCCGCGATCACAGTGAGTCCGATGGCGACGCGGACGACCGCCTGGAGGTGCTCGGTGATGCGGGGGCGGCGGAAGTCCTCGGTCTCCTGGTCGATCAGGCCGTGCCCGGTGTTCGCGGCCACACCGGCCGTGAAGCCGGCGAGCGCCGCGATGAACAGCACGGTGGCCGTGTCCGGTACGAGACCCATGGCGAGCAGCGCCACGCCGGTCACGGTGAGCGCGAGGGCGAGCAGCCGGCGGCGCGACAGCGAGGGCAGGACGGCTCCGGCCGTGCGGATCCCGGCTCCGGTGCCGCCGATCAGGGCGAGGACGAGCAGCGCGAACGCCGCCGGGCCGCCGCCTAGGTCGACGGCGTGGAGCACGGCGACGGCCGTCGCGGACGCGATGGCTCCGGTGACGGCGGCGCAGGCGAGCACGAACAGCGGGATGCTGCCGGTGCGGCCCTTGTCCGCGCCGTTCCCGGTCGACGGGCGGCGCAGGCCCTCCAGCGGCGAACGAGGCCGGGGCGTCTGCGCGGCGGGCAGCTCGACGAAGTACAGCGTCGACACGGACGCGGCGAACAGGCCGGCCGCGAGGTAGGAGGCGAGCGCCGCCTGGTGAAGCGTGAACCACTCGATGCCCGAGCCGAGCAGGTTGCCGATCAGCGTGGCGACGAGCAGCACGGCGGCCGCCGCGGGGATGACCGCGAAGCCGGTGCGCAGCCACAGCCGGCGCAGCGCGTCGAGGTGGTCGGGCAGCGGCCGTACCGCCGCGCCCTCCAGCGGCGGCGCGGGCAGCAGCGCGGGAGCGGCGCCGTCACGGGCGACCGTCCAGAAACGTTCCGCGACACCGGAGACGAAGACGGTGATCAGCAGGATCGCGAGTGCGTTCGCGGGGACCCAGTCGATCCACAGCGGCGCGACGACCAGCAGCCCGACCCGCACGCCGTCCGCGCCGATCATGGTCCAGCGCCGGTCCAGCGGGCCGCTCGGCGCGGTGAGCGAAGTCATGGGGCCGAGGAGTACGGCCCCGAACAGCAGCGTGGCCAGCACGCGCGCTCCGAGGACGGCGGCGACGGCGAAGGCCGCCCCGCGGTAACCGGTCCCGAACGTGCCTGACTCGACGGCCGCCTGCAACGCCAGCAGCATCAGGACGAGGACACCCAGTGCGTCCCCGGTCCCGCCGACCACTTGGGCGTTCCAGAGCCGCCTCAGCGGCGCGTGACGCAGGAGGGCGCGCACGGCGCGCTCCCGCGAGTCCGCGGCGAGTGCGTCGGAATCAGATGCGTCGGAAGCAGTCTCTGCAGCGGTACTCATGACCGCCTGCTGCTCGGCTGGCTGCTCGGCTCGCGTCATCCGCCCAGCCTATCCGGAGCGGGTCGCTCCCCGGAGGGGTGTCCGAACACACGGGCGCTTTGTCACACGAGTGTGAAGATCCCCGTGCGCCAAAGCGCCTGTGCCGGTCCGGCCCGGGAGTCGCCTCCCGGCCGGTTCCTCTACTCCTCGCCCGCGGTCGCGGAGGCGTTGGCCGACGCCGCCGTCTTCTTCGTGGTGGCCTTCTTCGCCGGTGCCTTCTTGGCGGCGGCCGTCGTCTTCTTGGCCGCCGTCGTCTTGGCGGCCGTCTTCTTCGCCGCCGTCTTCTTGGCGGGCGCCTTCTTGGCGGGCGCCTTCTTGGCCGTCTTCTTGGCCGGCCCCTTGGCACGCTTCTCGGCGAGCAGTTCGTAGCCGCGCTCCGGCGTGATGTCCTCGACGCTGTCGCCGGTGCGCAGCGTCGCGTTGGTCTCGCCGTCGGTGACGTACGGGCCGAAGCGGCCGTCCTTGACGACGACGGGACGCTCGCTGACCGGGTCGGTGCCCAGCTCCTTCAGCGGCGGCTTGGCCGCGGCCCGCCCGCGCTGCTTGGGCTGCGCGTAGATCGCGAGGGCTTCGTCCAGCGTGATGCTGAACAACTGCTCCTCGTTCTCCAGCGAGCGCGAGTCGGTGCCCTTCTTCAGGTACGGGCCGTAGCGGCCGTTCTGCGCGGTGATCTCGACGCCTTCGGCGTCGGTGCCGACCACCCGCGGCAGGGACATCAGCTTCAGCGCGTCCTCGAGCGTGACGGTGTCGAGCGACATGGACTTGAACAGCGACGCCGTGCGCGGCTTGACCGCGTTCTTGCCGGTCTTCGGCGTGCCCTCGGGCAGCACCTCGGTGACGTACGGGCCGTAGCGGCCGTCCTTGGCGATGATCTGGTGTCCGGTCGCCGGGTCGGTGCCCAGCTCGAAGTCACCGCTCGGCTTGGCGAGCAGCTCCTCCGCGTACTCCACGGTCAGCTCGTCGGGTGCGAGGTCGTCGGGGACGTCGGCGCGCTGGTGGCCCTCCGCGTCCTTCTCGCCGCGCTCGACGTACGGGCCGTAGCGGCCGACGCGCAGAACGATGCCGCTGCCGACGGGGAAGCTGGAGATCTCGCGGGCGTCGATGGCGCCGAGGTCGGTCACCAGCTCCTTGAGACCACCGAGGTGGTCGCCGTCGCCGTTGCCCGCCTCGGAGGCCGCGCCGGCGGCGTCGCCCTCGCCGAAGTAGAAGCGCTTGAGCCACGGCACGGCCTGCGCCTCGCCCCGTGCGATGCGGTCGAGGTCGTCCTCCATCCTGGCGGTGAAGTCGTAGTCGACGAGCCGGCCGAAGTGCTTCTCCAGCAGGTTCACCACGGCGAAGGAGAGGAACGACGGCACGAGCGCCGTCCCCTTCTTGAAGACGTAGCCGCGGTCCAGGATCGTGCCGATGATCGACGCGTACGTCGACGGGCGGCCGATCTCACGCTCTTCCAGCTCCTTGACCAGCGACGCCTCGGTGTAGCGGGCGGGCGGCTTGGTGGCGTGGCCGTCCACCGAGATCTCCTCGGCGGACAGGGCATCGCCCTGCGCGACCTGCGGGAGGCGACGCTCGCGGTCGTCCAGCTCCGCGTTCGGGTCGTCCGCGCCCTCCACGTAGGCCTTCATGAAGCCGTGGAAGGTGATCGTCTTGCCGGACGCGGTGAACTCGGCGTCGCGGCCGTCGGAGGCCCGGCCGCCGATCTTCACCGTCACGCTGTTCCCGACGGCGTCCTTCATCTGGGAGGCGACGGTCCGCTTCCAGATCAGCTCGTAGAGACGGAACTGGTCGCCGGACAGACCGGTCTCGGCCGGCGTGCGGAAACGGTCGCCCGACGGCCGGATCGCCTCGTGCGCCTCCTGCGCGTTCTTGACCTTGCCGGCGTAGGTACGCGGCTTGTCGGGCAGGTAGTCGGCGCCGTACAGCTGCGTCACCTGCGCCCGGGCCGCCGCGACGGCGGTCTCGGACAGCGTGGTGGAGTCCGTACGCATGTAGGTGATGAAGCCGTTCTCGTACAGCTTCTGCGCGATCTGCATGGTCGCCTTGGCGCCGAAGCCCAGCTTGCGCGAGGCCTCCTGCTGCAGCGTCGTCGTACGGAAGGGCGCGTACGGCGAGCGGCGGTAGGGCTTGGACTCGACGGAGCGGACCGCGAAGGACGTGTCCTGGAGCGCTGCGGCCAGGGCACGGGCGTTCGCCTCGTCGAGGTGGAGCACCTGCGCGCTCTTGAGCCGGCCGTCCGGACCGAAGTCGCGGCCCTGGGCGACACGCCGCCCGTCGACCGTGTTGAGACGGGCCGTGAGGGTCGAGGGGTCGGACGTGTCACCGGCGCGGCCGGTGGCGAAGGTGCCGGTCAGGTCCCAGTACTCGGCGGAGCGGAACGCGATGCGCTCGCGCTCCCGCTCGACGACGAGCCGGGTCGCGACGGACTGCACGCGGCCGGCGGACAGCCGGGGCATGACCTTCTTCCACAGGACCGGCGAGACCTCGTAGCCGTAGAGGCGGTCGAGGATGCGGCGGGTCTCCTGGGCGTCGACCATGCGCTTGTTGAGCTCGCGCGGGTTCGCGACGGCGTCGCGGATCGCTTCCTTGGTGATCTCGTGGAACACCATGCGGTGGACGGGAACCTTGGGCTTGAGCACCTCGAGGAGGTGCCACGCGATGGCCTCGCCCTCGCGGTCCTCATCGGTGGCGAGGTAGAGCTCGTCGGACTCGGCGAGCTGCTCCTTGAGCTTCCTGACCTGGGCCCGCTTGTCTGCGTTGACGACGTAGATCGGCTGGAAGTCGTGTTCGACGTCGACGCCGAGGCGGCGCACCTCGCCGGTGTACTTCTCCGGCACCTCGGCGGCGCCGTTCGGCAGGTCGCGGATGTGCCCGACGCTCGCCTCGACGACGTAACCAGGGCCGAGGTAGCCCTTGATCGTCTTCGCCTTGGCAGGCGACTCGACGATCACGAGTCGGCGGCCGCCCTGTGCGGTCTCGCTGGTCGGGGACAACTTCGCTCTTCTCTCCGGTCGACGCTCGATGGGCGCTCACTGCGGTGCGGTACGCGGTGGTGCGGCGTTACGGCACTGCTGTGGCGCTGCTGTCGCTGCGGAGTGTGACGGTACAACCCGCCCCCGTGTCAAACGGCAAAAGACCGCAACGGCCACTCGAACGGTAACCCGACTCCAGCCCTTTATGCCGCCCGGACCGGCACGTCGGCGCCTGTGCGCCGCCTCAGATACGAGTGAAGCACCACACGCCGAGCGTGAGGAAGGCCGCACCGAAGAAGATCCCGAAGGCGCCGGCCGTGGCGGGGCTCACTCCGTGCGCGACGGGTGCGCGGTGCGCGAGACGTGTCCCCGTCCACAGCAGCAGCCCGGCTCCGAACAGCGCGAATGCCGTCCCGGCGAAGATCGCTGGCCCGCTCTCCATGCCCGTGTCCGGTCCTTCCCTGACGCCATGGATGTCCGGGTGCCGAGGCTGGCACGCCTGGGCGTCGTCCGCGCGAATTCCGGGTGAACGGTGCGTGGGTTCACTCACGCGGTCGCGTCGGCACATTTTCCGGAGGGATCTCCTCCCCTTCCTCTGTCCTCATCGATCACTCCCCTTTGATCGTTCTCGGGTCCGGCCGCGGGAGGGGGGAACGCTGACCGAACATTGGCCGGTTTGCCCGTATCGAGCGGCGCAAACCGTGCAGGGCCGCCTATGCCGTCGTGCCCGGATCGGCCGGTTCGAGGAAGCCCTCCTCCACCAGCAGTCGTAGCGCCTGCGGCGTCCGGTCGCGCAGGAGCACCGGGTCCTCGTCGATCAGCTGGGCGATGGCGTCCAGAATCCGTCCGGCGCTCAGTGTCCCGTCGCACACCCCCGCGAAGCCCGCGCCGACGGTGTCGACCTTGGTCGCCCGCCGCATGCCGCGGTTCTGGCGGAGGACCACGTGCTCCGGGTCCTCGGCGCCCGGCAGGCCGACCTGCTCCTGCACCACCTCGGGCGCCAGCCGGAAGTGGTCGGAGAGCAGCGCCGCGTCGTCGTGCGTCCGCAGGTAGTCCTGCCGGTCGAAGTGGGCGCGCACGGCGTCGCCGAGCGGCTGCTCGACGGGGTGCGGCCACTCCTCCGCCACGATCGACGGCCGGTCGGCACCGGACTTGCGCAGCGTGATCCAGCCGAAGCCGACCGCCTTGGTCTTCCGCGCCTCGAACTCGTCCAGCCACGCGTCGTACCGCGCCGCGTACTGCGCGGGATCGCTGCGGTGGTCGCCGCTGTCGCGCAGCCACAGCTCCGCGTACTGCGTGATGTCCTGCACCTCGCGCTGCACGATCCAGGCGTCGCAGCCGCGCGGCACCCAGGAGCGCAGCTGCTCCTGCCAGTCCTCCCCCTCGACGTGCTGCCAGTTGGCGAGGAACTGGGCGAAGCCGCCCTCGTTCAGCCTGTCCCCCGCCTGCTGGACGAGCGAGCGGCACAGATCGTCCCCGCCCATCCCGCCGTCCCGGTAGGTCAGCCGGGCGCCGGGGGAGATGACGAAGGGCGGATTGGAGACGATCAGGTCGTACGTGTCCGAGGCGACCGGCTCGAACAGCGAGCCCTCCCGCAGATCCGCCTCCGGCGCGCCGGACAGCGCGAGCGTGAGCCGGGTGAAGTGCAGGGCGCGGGGATTGAGATCGGTGGCGGTGACCCTCGTCGCGTGCTGCGCGGCGTGCAGCGCCTGGATGCCGGATCCCGTGCCGATGTCGAGCGCGGACGCGACAGGCGTACGCACGGTGATGCCGGCGAGCGTGGTGGAGGCGCCGCCGACGCCGAGGACGACCCCTTCGCCCTGTCCTCCGGCTCCCCCCGCGCCGCCGACCGCGCAGCCGAGGTCGGAGACGATGAACCAGTCCTGGCCCTCCGGCCCCCCGTAGGGCCGGACGTCCACGGCGGCCCGGACCTCGTCGCCGTCGCGCACCACCCAGCCGTCCGCCAGGCACACGTCGACCGGCAGCGCGTCGCGCGCCCGCCCGTACGCCACGGGCCGCTGCAGCAGGAACAGCCGGACGAGCGTCTCCAGCGCTCCCTCCCCACGGGTGGCACGCAGGGCGGGCACGGTCTCGCTGCGGGCGAGCGCCGCGTACGCCGGTGCTCCGAGCAGGTCGAGCAGCCCGTCGGCGGTGAAACGGGCGGCGAGGAAGGCGTCGCGGAGTCGGGGGGCGTGGTCGGGCGCGGGAAGACTGGTCGTACTCACGAACCCATTGTGGCGGCCACCACTGACAATCGCCGCACGGCCCGGCCCGGGTCGGGGCGGGGCCGTGCGGTGTGCCCGTGCGTGGCGGCACGCATCGGCCGCGGGCCGAGTGGGGCCTCACACAATCTTGTTGTCCTGCGAACGGGCGCCGGTCACGCCTTGCTGGGCGACGCGGAGGTGCCCGAGGCGGGGCTCGACGTCTTCGCCCTCTGGCAGCCCGGCTGCTTCGCCATCGCCTGGCCCAACTCCCCCGCCTGGAGCTTGGCCAGCGCGTCCTGGTCCATGCGCTCGATCTTCTTCAGACCGTCCGCGACCTCCTGCAGGCCGTCGGCGAACTTCTGCTGGTCCTTGGCGTCGAGGGCGTCGACCTTCTGCTTGAGCGCCAGGTACTCCTTGGCGGTGGCCTCCAGCTCGTTCACCGCGTCGGTGCGAAGCTTCTCGCCGTTTTCGACCGGCGGGACACCGGCGTCCCTGACGGCCTTGGCAAGTGCCTTGTCCGCTGCGGCGATGTCCGCGAAAGCCTTGGAGTCGGCGGCCTGAATGTCGGCGGGCTTGCCGTCCGCGGCCGTCGAGATGATGGCCTGCTGGGCGTCGGCTCTCTTCTGGATCTGCGGCTGCGCCTGGTCACAGACCTTCTTGGCCCAGTTGTTCACCTTCTCCTCGCTGTCGTCCCCGCATCCCGACAGCGCCAGTACCAGTACCGCACCGCCGGACAGTGCGGCCGCAAGCTTCTTGTTCACCGGATTGGTCCCTTCCAAGGCTCTCTCGGCCCCGGAACATACACGCCAAGTGGGCGACAAACGCGTGTCGTGCGCCCGGTTCATCACCTATTGAAGCCATTTGCACCAAGGGAGACAAGACTCACCCACACGCGCGAATGGGCGGACGCCACGTCACTGCGCAGCGCCCGCCCATGAGTTGATCCGAGACGTCAGGACACCGCCGCGGGATCGGCCGACTTCGCGCCGCGCTCGGCCCGGCTGTCGCCGTCGTCGCCCACCGCGATTCCACGCCGCTTGGAGATGTACACGGCACCCACGATGACCGCCATGGCGATCACCGCGATCAACGCGCGGATGCCGGCGTTGGAGTCGTCCCCGAAGCTGAACTGGACGACCGCCGGCGCGATCAGCAGCGCCACCAGGTTCATCACCTTCAGCAGCGGGTTGATCGCCGGACCGGCCGTGTCCTTGAACGGGTCGCCGACCGTGTCACCGATCACCGTCGCCGCATGGGCCTCACTGCCCTTGCCACCGTGGTGACCGTCCTCGACGAGCTTCTTGGCGTTGTCCCACGCACCGCCGGAGTTGGCGAGGAACACGGCCATCAGCGTTCCGGTGCCGATCGCCCCCGCGAGGAACGCGCCGAGCGCGCCGACCCCGAGCGAGAAGCCGACCGCGATCGGCGTCATCACCGCGAGCAGACCCGGCGTGGCCAGCTCCCGCAGCGCGTCCTTGGTGCAGATGTCGACGACGCGCCCGTACTCCGGCTTCTCGGAGTAGTCCATGATCCCGGGGTGCTCGCGGAACTGCCGCCGCACCTCGTAGACCACGGCTCCCGCGGAGCGGGACACGGCGTTGATCGCCAGCCCGGAGAAGAGGAAGACGACCGCGGCGCCCAGGACCAGCCCCACCAGATTGTTGGGCTGGGAGATGTCCATCACCAGGTTCATCGGGGCGCCGTCGCCCAGCTTCTCGCCGACGTCCCGGGCCGCGGTGCCGATGGCGTCGCGGTACGAGCCGAAGAGCGCGGCGGCGGCGAGCACGGCCGTGGCGATGGCGATGCCCTTGGTGATGGCCTTGGTGGTGTTGCCGACGGCGTCCAGGTCGGTGAGGACCTGCGCGCCCGCGCCGGTGACGTCGCCCGACATCTCCGCGATGCCCTGGGCGTTGTCGGAGACCGGCCCGAAGGTGTCCATGGCGACGATGACGCCGACCGTGGTGAGCAGGCCGGTTCCGGCGAGCGCCACCGCAAAGAGGGCGAGCAGGATCGACGTGCCGCCGAGCAGGAACGCCCCGTAGACGCCGAGGCCGATCAACAGCGCGGTGTAGACCGCCGATTCAAGGCCGATCGAGATGCCGGCCAGCACGACGGTGGCGGGGCCGGTCAGCGACGACTTGCCGATGTCCCGGACCGGACGCCGGTTCGTCTCGGTGAAGTAGCCCGTCAGCTGCTGGATCAGGGCCGCCAGCACGATGCCGATGGCGACGGCGATGAGCGCCAGCATGCGCGGGTCGCCGTCGTGCGCCCGGACAGCGGCGTCGCCGACACCCTCCAACTCCGCGTAGGAGGAGGGCAGATAGATGAACACCGCGATGGCCACCAGGGCGATCGAGATCACCGCGGAGATGAAGAACCCTCGGTTGATGGCGGTCATCCCGCTGCGGTCGGCGCGCCGCGGGGCGACCGCGAAGATGCCGATCATCGCGGTGACCACGCCGATCGCCGGGACAATCAGCGGGAAGGCGAGCCCGGCGTCGCCGAAGGCCGCCGAGCCGAGGATGAGGGCCGCGACGAGCGTGACGGCGTACGACTCGAACAGGTCGGCCGCCATGCCGGCGCAGTCCCCGACGTTGTCGCCCACGTTGTCGGCGATGGTCGCGGCGTTGCGCGGGTCGTCTTCGGGAATGCCCTGCTCGACCTTGCCGACGAGGTCGGCGCCGACGTCGGCCGCCTTGGTGAAGATGCCGCCGCCGACACGCATGAACATGGCGATCAGCGCGGCGCCGAGGCCGAAGCCCTCGAGCACCTTGGGCGCGTCGGCCGCGTAGACGAGCACGACACAGGAGGCGCCGAGAAGCCCGAGGCCCACCGTGAACATGCCGACCACGCCACCGGTACGGAACGCGATCTTCATGGCCTTGTGCGCGACGGCCGTCAGATCCTTTTCCGGCTCTCCTTCCTGCGGTGTCGCTTCCCGCGCGGCCGCCGCCACCCGGACATTGGCCCGCACCGCAAGACGCATGCCGATGTATCCGGTGGCCGCCGAGAAGATCGCGCCCACCAGGAAGAACACCGAGCGTCCCGCACGCTGCGACCAGTCGTCGGCAGGAAGAAGCATGAGCAGGAAGAACACCACCACGGCGAAGACGCCGAGGGTGCGCAGCTGCCGTGCGAGATAGGCATTCGCGCCTTCCTGCACCGCCGCCGCGATCTTCTTCATGGAATCGGTGCCCTCGCCTGCGGCGAGGACCTGGCGCACGAGCAATTGGGCGACGACCAGGGCCGCCAGTGCGACGGCTGCGATGACCACGACGATCATCCGGTTGTCGTCCGTGAGCACCGCCGCCGCGTAGGAAGTGGGATGATCGGTCATTTGTGGGTTGAAGAGCCCCGCCATTCGTCCTCCTTGACGTTCAGAGCTCAAGATGTGGACGGATTGTAGGTAGCGGAACCTGATCAAAACAGGGTGCGGCAAATGCAATTGACCTTCACCGGCTACTCAGCAAATGATCGCGTTCTGAAAATGTGCCCGAAAGAGGTAATGGTGCAAAAGCATTGACTCTTGATCGACGATCTAGAAAATGCGAAAGAGGCCCTGCTCAGCAGGGCCTCTTTCGCAGAACAATGAGATGAGAATAGGAAGATCGATCACCCGGACGGCGGTCAAGCACGGACAGCGCGCCGTCCGTCGAATCTGGCCGATCCGCCACGACGGCCTCCCGGCGCCCGGACAGGCTCCTCGATTCGGTCGGCCCGCGTTGAGCCGAACGGGTCATGGCGAGGCCTGGTCGGCGGAGGAACGGGGCGGAGGGACGGCCGGCCCGGACGGATCAGGTGGCCGCCGCAGGCGGTGCTGCGGGCCAGCTCATCCGGATCACGCCGCCGTCATCGGAGGACAAGACCTCCATGTCGTCGACGAGGCCGCTGATCACCGCGAGCCCCATCTCGTCCTCGCCCTCGGCGTCGGCTTCCTCGTCCGCGGCTCGCCCGCCCGGACCCGCACCGCCGCCCGAGCCGGGAACCTCGTCCCCGACCTCGATCGAGAAGGTCTTCTCCTCCTCGGACAGCAGAACCCGCACGGGCGCCGTGAGGCCGTGGCTGCGGTGGAGCCCGACCGCGCGGCTGCACGCCTCGCCCACGGCGAGGCGGACCTCGTCCAGCACCGCCTCGTCGACCCCGGCCCTGCGTGCCACGGCAGCGGCGACCAGCCGGGCCGTCCTGACGTGCTCGGGCTGGGCGCTGAAGCGGAGCTCAACGGTGGCCATGCAGATCCCCCTCGGACATGTGGGCGTGCCTCTCAGGGGCCCGGGCTGGATGCCCGGTGCCCCTCACTGCTTCCGGCGGTCTCCGGCCGAGTGTCAGTCGGTCGCCGCGACGGCTTCGTCGACCGTGGTGTGAATCGGGAACACCTTGGTCAGACCTGTGATCCGGAAGATCTTGAGAATGCGCTCCTGGTTGCACACCAGGCGCAGGGAGCCCTCGTGCGCGCGCACGCGCTTCAGGCCACCGACGAGCACGCCGAGGCCGGTGGAGTCGAGAAAATCCACGCCCTCCATGTCGACGACCAGGTGGTAGCTGCCGTCGTTCACCAACTCGACCAACTGCTCGCGCAGCTTGGGCGCGGTATACACATCAATCTCGCCACCGACCTCGACGACCGTACGGTCGCCACCAGGGCCGGACACATTGCGAGTCGACAGGGACA
Organism: Streptomyces sp. PKU-EA00015; assembly: GCF_013387495.1. Classification (GTDB taxonomy): domain Bacteria; phylum Actinomycetota; class Actinomycetes; order Streptomycetales; family Streptomycetaceae; genus Streptomyces. The sequence goes on from NZ_JABZEE010000013.1 coordinate 148,976, forward strand.
GGTCCACGGATCCTCCAGCACCTTGCTATCGAGCGGCCGCCCCTCAGGTCTCCCCGACGGAGCCGGAAGACGGTCGCCAGCCGCGATGGCATTCAATCACTTACCAGCAGCCATGCACGACGCCTTGGGACCATTGTCCGTCACGCCAGTGACACACTCGGTGCCGATGGCCAAGAATCACCGTCCCAGACGACCTCCCGAGAGCGGGGAAACCCGCCCCTCCCCCGGTGCGGTCCTCGACCGGCTCACCACGGGGGCGAACCGGGCTGCGCGCATCACTCATACGGAGCACTTGCCCCCGCGACCGGGCAGGCATGCCGTCTGGCCCGACCGCATCCGCGCGGAAGTGATCGCCGCCGTCCAGGAGGCCGGCATCGAGCACCCCTGGGCCCACCAGGCGGCCGCCGCCGAGCATGCCCTGGACGGCGAGTCCGTGGTCATCGCGACCGGCACCGCCTCGGGCAAGTCCCTGGCGTACCTCGCCCCCGTCCTCAGCACCCTCCTCGACGGCGCCGAGGCCCCGAACGGCCGCGGCACCACCGCCCTGTACCTGGCCCCCACCAAGGCCCTCGCCGCCGACCAGCTCCGCGCCGTCCGGGAGCTCGCCGCGCCCCTCGGCAACCGGGTCCGCCCCGCTGTCTACGACGGCGACACGCCCGTCGAGGAACGCGAATGGGTGCGGCAGTACGCGAACTACGTCCTCACCAACCCGGACATGCTGCACAGCGGGATACTCCCGTCCCACCCGCGCTGGTCCTCCTTCCTCCGCACCCTGCGCTACGTCGTGATCGACGAGTGCCACACCTACCGGGGCGTCTTCGGCTCCCACGTCGCCCAGGTGCTGCGCCGCCTACGCCGCCTGTGCGCCCGCTACGGAGCGCACCCCGTCTTCCTGCTCGCGTCGGCCACCGCCGCAGCCCCGGCAGTGGCGGCCGGCCGTCTCACCGGCCTGCCCGTCCGGGAGGTCGCCGACGACGCCTCGCCCCGCGGCGAACTCGTCTTCGCCCTGTGGGAGCCGCCGCTGACCGAGCTCCACGGCGAGAAGGGCGCGCCGGTCCGCCGCACCGCGACCGCCGAGACCGCCGACCTGCTGACCGACCTGACCGTGCAGGGCGTGCGCAGCGTCGCCTTCGTACGCTCCCGCCGGGGCGCCGAGCTCATCTCCGTGATCGCCAAGGAGCGCCTCGCCGAGGTCGACCGCTCGCTCCCGCAGCGCATCGCCGCCTACCGCGGCGGCTACCTCCCCGAAGAACGCCGTGCCCTCGAACGCGCCCTGCACTCCGGCGACCTCCTGGGCCTCGCCGCCACCACCGCCCTCGAACTCGGCGTCGACGTCTCCGGTCTCGACGCGGTCGTCATCGCCGGATACCCGGGCACCCGTGCCTCCCTGTGGCAGCAGGCCGGCCGCGCGGGACGCTCGGGTCAGGGCGCCCTGGCCGTCCTCGTCGCCCGCGACGACCCGCTGGACACCTATCTCGTCCACCACCCCGAGGCGCTGTTCCGGCGGCCGGTCGAGTCCACCGTCCTGGACCCGGACAATCCCTACGTCCTCGCTCCCCACCTGTGCGCCGCCGCGGCCGAACTCCCGCTCACCGAAGCGGACCTGAAGCTCTTCGGGCCCGCCACCGCGGAGCTCATGCCCCAGCTGGAGACCGCCCGGCTGCTGCGCCGGCGCGCGTCCGGCTGGCACTGGACGCGCCGCGAGCGGGCCGCCGATCTCGCCGACATCCGCGGCGGCGGCGGGCGCCCCGTCCAGATCGTCGAGGCATCCAGCGGCCGCCTGCTCGGCACCGTCGACGAGGCCGCCGCTCACACGACCGTCCACGACGGCGCCGTCCACCTGCACCAGGGCCGCACTTACCTGGTCGAACAGCTCGATCTGGAGGACTCGGTCGCCCTGGTCGAGGAGGCCGATCCGCCGTACTCGACCACCGCACGGGACACCACCTCCATCTCCGTGCTCGACACCGACATCGAGGTCGCGTGGGGGGACGGGCGCCTGTGCTACGGCTCCGTCGAGGTCACCAACCAGGTCGTCTCCTTCCTTCGCCGCCGGCTCATCACGGGCGAAGTGCTCGGCGAGTCGAAGCTCGACCTCCCGCCCCGCACCCTGCGTACCCGGGCCGTGTGGTGGACGGTCACCGAGGACCAGCTCGACGCCGCACGGGTGGGTCCGGAACAACTCGGCGGAGCCCTCCACGCGGCCGAACACGCCTCGATCGGCATGCTGCCGCTGTTCGCCACCTGCGACCGCTGGGACATCGGCGGTGTGTCCGTCCCGCTCCATCCCGACACACTGCTCCCCACGGTTTTCGTGTACGACGGGTATCCGGGTGGCGCGGGATTCGCCGAGCGTGCCTTCCGCACGGCCCGCGAGTGGCTCACCGCGACGCGCGAGGCCATCGCCTCCTGCGAGTGCGAGGCCGGCTGCCCCTCGTGCATCCAGTCCCCCAAGTGCGGCAACGGCAACGACCCGCTGCACAAGCGCGGCGCGGTCCGCCTGCTCACCGAATTGCTCCGTAGCGCTCCTGCCCAGGCGCCGGGCGAATGGGACCCGGGCGAGTCCCGTGATGCGGCTGCCCGGGGGACCGCGGGCGAGCCGGCGAAGGAACAGGCGAACGAACCGACGGGTGACTCGGCGGGCGAACGAGCAGACGGACCGCCCTCCCCGTCGGCGGACGGAACGGCGCAGGCACCGGAGGGCGAGGCCGAGGACCGGCCTGCCTCGGAAACGACCGGACCGGCGGCGCAGGGGCCGCCAACCAGCGACCCGTCGTAGGGAGACCCTGCGGGACCCGGCGGCGGGACGGTGCGCGCGGTCGGGCCTGCGTCGCGTGGATCTTTCCGTCGGCCGCCCCCTCGGGCGGCCCCGCCCTCGACCTGACTTCGGGTGCGTACGGCCCGAAGCGGGAGCGGGCGGTCACGTCGGCGATCTCGCCCCGCACCACGCACCTGGTGACCTCCGCCTCCTGCGCCCGCGCGACCTCGGCCGCCTCGGCGCACGCCGCGGCCCGGCCGCTCAGGGCGTGGTCGGCCGCGGCCAGGGCTGCCAAGTCGGCGGCCCCGCCCGCCCGATGTCGTGCCACGACCGCCTGTCCCATCGCCAGCACCAGCGCGAAGACCGCGCACAGCACCGTGGTGGCGGAGGCCACCCAGACGGTGGCCGAACCCCGGTCCCGGTTCATGGCGCCACCGCCGTACCGCCCGGCACAGCGGCTCCGGCCCTGGCCGCAGCACGCACCGCGGTCGCCCGTACCCGGTCGAGCCGTACGGCTGCGGCACCGCCGACCGAGGCGTCGTCCGTGCCCTGCCCCACTGTGTCCTCGGCCAGGGCCGCCGCCTCCGCGCTCAGCGTCAGCGCCAGCGCACCGGGTCCGGGCGTATCCGCCTGCACCCGCACCCGCCACAGGTCGCCTGCCCTGGACAGGGTGACCCGTGCGCCGGAAGGGGCCGCGGAGCGTGCGGCGGCCAGCGCCGCCGCACGCGGCTCCGACCTGGCCGCCGCCCGTGCCCCGGCCCGCGCCGCGTCCACGCACTGGATCTGCGCGGACGCGGCCATCAGCGCCCAGACCAGGGCCATGGCGAACAGGACCAGCGCAGGAACCGCCACAGCCGCCTCGGCGGTCACCGACCCCCGGTCGCCTCGCCGGTCCGGATGCGCGCCCGGCTTCTCAGAACTGGGCATCGAGGGCCTTGCCGATCAGCGCCTGGAGCCCTTTCGACACGGCGTCACTCGTGACGACCTTGTACAGAACGGCCGCGAAGCCGCAGGCGGCGATCGTCCCCACCGCGTACTCGGATGTGGTCATGCCCTTGTCCGTCCGCAGCCCTGCCAGCCGGCCGCGCAGTCCTGCGAGCCGGCCTCCGAGCGGCCTGCGTCCGTCGGCCCTGCTCTCGCACAGCCGGTGCCACAATGTCTTCCACATGCTCGACTCCCTGGTCTCGTAGTGCTCTTGTACGGGTGAGAAATCGGTGCGGTCAGTCGGCGGCCAGCAGTCCGCCGGCCAGCCCGATCACCACCGGTGCGACGCCGACGGCGAGAAAGGCGGGCAGGAAGCACAGGCCCACGGGTGCCGTGATCAGCACCTGTGCCTTCCGGCCGCGCGCCGCCACCTCTCGGGCGCGGTCCGCGCGAAGCCTCTCCGCCAGCCGCGTCACCTGCTCCGCGGCCGGGGCGCCCGTCAGGTCGGCGCGCTCCAGGCAGCGGGCCAGCGTGCCGGCCCCCGCTGTCGCGCCGAACCAGCCCCAGGCGTGTGCCGGCTCGCCACCGAGCCTGAGCTCGGCCGCGGCCCTGGCGAGCCTCTCCCCGAGCTGACCGCCCAGCGACTCGCCCACGGCCTCCGCCGCCTCACGCGGTCCCGCGCCGGCCGAGATGCAGGCGGCCAGGAGGTCGGCGGCGAGCGGCAGTTGTCGTGCCGCCTCCTTCCCGCCGTCGGCTCCCTCCCTCTCGGCCACCACCGCCGCGGCACGCTCCCGGCGCCGGAGCCAGTGCCGTACGCCGAGTGCCGCAGCGATCCCCCCAGCGGCGCCGACCGCGCCGCCGATGGGGACGTAACAGAGAGCCGCCGCGCCGAACGGCGCCGCCCACCTCCTGGTCCGGGCCGCCAACTGCGCTCTGTTGCGGCGCTGTTCCCGCTCCACCGACAGCAGCGCCTCGATCCGTCCACGCACCGCCCTGCCACGGCGGTGCGCCGCGATCAACGAGCCGACACAGCTCACCGCCGCCAGGCCCGCCAGCACCGCCCCCAGCCTGTGGACGACGTCCGGGCTCATGTCTCCTCACCCGCCCGCACGATCCGCCCCGCCCAGAACAGGCCGGCCGCCTCCAACAGCCCTCCGGCGACCAGGCAGGCGATACCGCCCGGCGTGTGGAACAGCACGTCCAACGGGTCCGCGCCGAGCGCCCAGCCCATCCCCAGCCCGGCGACGGGCAACAGTGCGAGGAGCACGACGGTCGACCATGCGCCCGCCAACTGTGCGGCCAAGTCCTCCCGTTGGTCCCGCTCCGCCCGCAGCGCCGCCTCCAGCCGGTCCAGGCCGGCGGCCAGCCCCGCACCGCTGTCCACGGCGACCCGCCAGCAGGCGGCGAATCCGGCCAGCCCCTGCGCGCCGGGCTGCCGAGCCGCGGCCTTCAGCGCCCCGGGGACATCGCCGCCGAACCGCGCCGCCGCCAGGACGGCGGCCTCCTCCTGACCGAGCGCCCTGGTGGACCGGGCGCCGGACAACAGCGCCTGCCCCGGCTGGAGGCCCGCCCTCAGCTCCCCCGCGACCGCGCCGCACAGCGCGACCACCCTCTCGGCCCTGCGGTCCTCCTCCTTCCTGTGCTCCCGGGCCCGCAACCGCCGCCGCGCCAACGGCACAGCCGCGGCCCCTGCGACGAGGGGCACGAGGGACTTCCCGAGCACGGCGACCATGAGCGCCACCGGCAGGCACAGCCACTCCTTGCGCAGCCGCACCACCGGCAGCAGGCGCTCCCACGCCCACCACGGCGGTTCGGCGACGGCACTGCCGCCCGCCAAGAGCAGCCTCGCCCGGCGCAGTCCCCGGTCCTGGCCCGTGATCAGCCAGGCGGCGGCCCCGGCGCAGACAGCCGCCGCGCACATCGACTCGGCGGCCCTCACAGCGCCTCCCCGATCAGGGCGCGAAGCCGCGGCCAGCCCTCCTCGCGCGCGAATGCCTCCGCGCCCCACTTCAGCGCCGGAACCGTCACCACCAGCCCGGCCGCATCCCGCTCCAGCACGTGCACCTCCGCGATGCGCCGCCGGCCGTCCGCGTCCCGTGCGAGATGGACGACGACGGACAGGGCCGCGGCCAACTGGCTGTGCAGTGCCGCCCGGTCGAGCCCCGCCGCGGTCCCCAGCGCCTCCAGTCGCGCGGGCACGTCCGCCGCCGCGTTTGCGTGGACGGTGCCGCAGCCTCCTTCGTGACCGGTGTTGAGCGCGGACAGCAATTCCGTGACCTCGGCGCCCCGGACCTCTCCGACGACCAGCCGGTCGGGCCGCATCCTCAGTGCCTGGCGAACCAGGTCCCGCAGGGTCACCCGTCCCGCGCCCTCCTGGTTGGCGGTGCGCGATTCGAGCCGCACCACGTGGGGATGGTCGGGCCTCAGCTCGGCCGAGTCCTCGGCGAGCACGATGCGCTCCCGCTCCCCCACCAGACCCAGCAGACTGCTCAGCAGGGTCGTCTTCCCCGAACCGGTCCCACCGCTGATCAGGAAGGAGAGCCGGGCCGCGATGAGCGCCCGCAGCACGCGGTCCCCGTCCGGCGGAACCGTCCCGGCCACGACCAGCTCCCGCACCGAGAACGCCCGCGGCCGCACCACTCGCAGCGACAGGCACGTCGAGCCGACGGCCACCGGTGGAATCACGGCGTGCATCCGCGTCCCGTCCGGCAGCCGGGCGTCCACCCAGGGCCTCGCGTCGTCGAGCCTGCGCTCCGCCACCGCCGCGAGTCGCTGCGCCAGCCTGCGCACGGACGCCGCGTCCGGGAACGTCACCTCCGTGAGCTCCAGGCCCCTGCCCCGGTCCACCCACACCCGGTCCGGCGCGGAGACCAGCACATCGGTGACGGAAGGGTCGGACAGCAAGGGCTCCAGCGGTCCCGTGCCCACCAGCTCGCCCCGTAACTTCTCCGTACCGCCCAGGACTTCGGCATCCCCCAGCAGGCGCCCCTGCGCCCGCAGGGCTGCCGCGACCCTGGCCGGTGTCGGCTCGGCGCCGCTCTCCGCCAGCCGCTGCCGTACGGCCTCCAGCAGTCCGGTGCTCATGAGACCGTCTCCCCGGCGAGCGCCTTCTCCCAGAACGCCGTGCAGAACCTGGCCAGCGGCCCTCGTCCGCTCGCTCCCGGCGGCGCTCCGCCGTCCTGGTCCGCCGACAGCCCCGTCTCCACGGGCAGTTCACCTGCGAGCGGCAGGCCGAGCGCGGCCGCCACCCAGTGCTCGTCCAGCCCGGAGGCGTACGGGCCGCGGGCGACCACGCGCAGGTCCGAGAGGACCATGCCCACCACTGAGGCGACCCGGTTCGCCGCGGCGACCGCCCGGAGCTCGCCAGGCACCACCAGCAGCCCGAGGTCGAGCTGGGCGAGCGCCTCGGCCACGCCCTCGTCGACGCGGCGTGGCAGGTCGACGACGACCACCCCGCCCCGGCGGCGCGCCGCCGCGAGCACCGACCTCATCGCCTCGGGCGGGACGACGACGGAATCCCCGCGGTCCCAGCTGAGCACCCGCAGCGCGTGCAGCTCCGGCAAGGACTCCTCCAGTGCACCGCCGGCGACGCGGCCCTTCGAGGCGGCGAAGTCGGGCCATCGTCTGCCCTCGGTCTGTTCGCCGCCGAGCAGGACGTCCAGGCCACCGCCGAGGGGGTCCCCGTCGACGAGCATGGTGCGCCGGCCGGCGCGGGCGGCCGTCACGGCGAGGGCGCAGGCCAGCGTGGACGCCCCCGCGCCACCCCGTCCGCCGATGACTCCGACCGTCAGGGCCTGCCGTCCGACGCCCTCGGCGACGTCTGCGATCCGGTCGACGAGCCAGCCCTCCCCATCGGGCAGACGAAGAACACTGTCGGCACCGATCTCCACTGCCCGCCGCCAGACGTCCGGGTTGTCCTGGTCGCGGCCCACGAGCACCACCCCGCGCCTGCGGGTGGCCCCGCGGCACCGCTCGGCCGCGTCGTCTCCTACGAGGACCAGCGGCGCGCCCTCCCAGATGCCCTTGCGATCGGGCACCGTGTGGTGGACGTCCGGCTCGGCCCCTGCCGCCGCGCAGAGCCGCAGCAGGTCGTCGAGCAGGTCCACGTCCTCCGTGACGATCAGCGGTCCCGAGCGGCGCTCCTCAGCAGTGCGGGGACTCTCCAATGTGATGGATCCGGCCACGATCTCCACCCCTCTCCCGGCGATCTCGCACACGGCGAGATCCGTGATTCCTTCAGTCCGCGAACTTCGCGGCTGGAATCACGGTGCAGCTCGCCGAAAAACCGTGTGGATCTTGCCGAAAAACTGTGGACAACCGGCCACTTGTGAATATCTCCGTAGCCCAAACCGGTGAGAGACCGAAAGGTCTCGGAGCGCAGCACAACAACTACCCACAGTGACGAATCCGGGGGTACGCCTTCCACGTCTTCCGAGCGCGACAGAGGCGGGCGGCGGGCGGCAACGGCCGCGAAGATGAGGGAAAACCCGCCCGGACATGCGACGACCCCCGCCGGGGGGGAGAGCGGGGGTCGTCTCTCCGGCCGACTCGGGGGGGGAGGAGCCGGACCGGGTTAGCACGGTCGCGAACGATCCGTGACTTCCATGGTGTACCCGAGAGCCTTCTCAGGCAAACCCACGCGCCCAGCGTACGCCGAATGGCGGGCACATATGCTCACCCCGTGGAAAACCACTCCTTGTCGCGCACAGCCGCCTTCTTTGATCTGGACAAGACGGTCATTGCGAAGTCTTCGACGCTGACCTTCAGCAAGTCCTTCTACCAAGGCGGGCTGATCAGTCGGCGTGCCGCGCTGCGCACCGCCTATACCCAGTTCGTGTTTCTCGCGGGCGGCGCCGATCACGACCAGATGGAGCGGATGCGCGAGTACCTGTCCGCGCTCTGCAAGGGCTGGAACGTGCAGCAGGTCCGCGAGATCGTCGCCGAGACGCTGCACGATCTCATCGACCCGATCATCTACGACGAGGCCGCCTCCCTCATCGAGGAGCACCACATGGCCGGCCGGGACGTGGTGATCGTCTCCACGTCCGGCGCCGAGGTCGTGGAGCCCATCGGCGAGCTGCTCGGCGCGGACCGCGTCGTGGCCACCCGCATGGTCGTCGGCGACGACGGATGCTTCACGGGCGAGGTGGAGTACTACGCGTACGGTCCGACGAAGGCCGAGGCGGTCCGGGAGCTCGCCGCGTCGGAGGGCTACGACCTGGACCGCTGCTACGCGTACAGCGACTCGGCGACCGACATCCCGATGCTCTCGGCGGTGGGCCACGCCTACGCCGTGAACCCGGACCGCGCGCTGCGCCGCGAGGCGGCGGTGCGGGGCTGGCCGGTTCTCGTCTTCAACAAGCCGGTGCGGCTGAAGCAGCGGCTGCCGACCTTCTCGATGCCACCCCGTCCGGCGCTGATGGCCGCCGCGGCGGTCGGAGCGGCGGCCGCGACCGCCGGGCTCGTCTGGTACGCCAACCGCCGCCGGGGAGCGGCGCGCGCGGCCCGTGCGACGACCGAGCTCGGCACCCGGTTCGCCCGTATTTGAACCTAAAAGTAAAGAAGTCCGCGCAGACCTTTCCCTTCCCGGCCTGCGGTAGTACAAAGGACTTAACGGCCCGCGAGACCGAGGACATCCGAAAGGATCACCTTTAAACGCAGAGAAGGCCCCACGGACCGAAGCATGGAAGCCGAGCACCCACGCGACGTCGACCCGTCGATTACGGGCCAGCCGCACCAGGTGACGGGCAAAGTTCCCGACCTGATGGGCAACATTCGAGGACGCATGGTAACTGGGCGGACATGCCAGCGGCGGTACCAATTGGTACCGCCGCAACCCTTTTCGGCAGGGATTCGGGCCCTTTCGCCCTCAGGGGCGTCCCCTCAGGCCGCACCGCGCTGCAGCGCTTCGCACACCGCCGTCGACTCCCTGACACCCAGCTCCACGGCCCGCCCGCAGTGGGCGATCCAGGCCGCCATACCCTCCGGCGTGCCCGACAGATAGCCCTCGAAGGCCGCGGTGTAGGCCGCGCGACCCTGCTCGGCGTGCCCGACCTCGGCCGGGCAGATCGACTTCGGGTCGAGGCCGCTGCCGATGAGCACGATCCGCTCGGCCGCCCGCGCGACCAGACCGTTGCGGGAGACGAACGGGCGCAGCGCCAGCAGCTCGCCGTGCACCACGGCCGCCGTCACCAGGGCCGGTGCGGAACTGCCGGTGATGATCAGCTCCGCGAGCCCGTCCAGACGCCCCGCCACCTCGGCCGCGCCGGGCAGAGGCGCCTCGATCAGCGGCTCCTCGACCGGCTCGCCGGACAGGCGCGGCCTGCCCACTGCCTCGGCGGTGTCGCTGCCGCTCGCCGCGACCAGATGCAGCCTGGCCAGCACCCGCAGGGGCGACTGCCGCCAGATCGACAACAGCTGGCCCGCCTCCGCGGTCAGCCGCAGCGCCGCACCCACGGTGCGCGCCTCGGGTTCGCTGCCGAAGTCGGTGCGCCGGCGCACCTCCTCCAGCGCCCAGTCGGCACCGGACAGGGCGGCGGAGGCGCGGGCTCCGCGGAGCGCGGCCTCCGACGTGATCTCGTTGCTGCGCCGCCGCATGACCCGGTGCCCGTAGACCCGGTCGACGGCTTTGCGTACGGAGTCCACGGAGTCGGCGACGCCCGGCAGCGTGCCGAGGGTGGCGAGAGGGTCGGCCGGCGAGGCGTTCGTACTCATAGGTAGCGAGGCTACGCGCCGGCCCGCCGTTGCCCCACCTTGGAGTGGTCTTCCTCACTCACCTTGACAACATCCAGCACTCGTAGCACTACTCTAGGTGAACATGAAGATCGCTTTCGTAGGGAAGGGCGGCAGCGGCAAGACGACGCTGTCCTCCCTCTTCATCCGCCACCTGGCCGCCGCCGAAGCCCCTGTCGTCGCGGTGGACGCCGACATCAACCAGCACCTGGGGGCCGCGCTCGGTCTCGACGACGCGGCGGCTGCCGCCCTGCCCGCGATGGGCGCGCACCTGCCCTTGATCAAGGAGTATCTGCGCGGCACGAACCCGAGGATCACCTCGGCCGAAACGATGATCAAGACCACGCCGCCCGGCGAGGGCTCCCGGCTTCTGCGGGTCGTCGAGGACAACCCGGTGTACGAGGCGTGCGCCCGGACCGTACGGCTCGACGACGGCGAGATCCGGCTGATGGCGACGGGGCCGTTCACCGAGTCCGACCTCGGTGTCGCCTGCTACCACTCCAAGGTCGGCGCGGTCGAGCTGTGCCTCAACCATCTGGTGGACGGGCCCCAGGAGTACGTCGTCGTCGACATGACCGCGGGCTCGGACTCCTTCGCCTCCGGTATGTTCACGCGGTTCGACATGACCTTCCTGGTGGCCGAGCCGACCCGCAAGGGGGTGTCGGTCTACCGTCAGTACAAGGAGTACGCCCGTGACTTCGGGGTGTCGCTGAAGGTCGTGGGCAACAAGGTGCAGGGCCGGGACGACCTGGAGTTCCTGCAGGACGAGGTGGGCGACGACCTGCTCGTCACGGTGGGGCACTCGGACTGGGTCCGTGCGATGGAGAAGGGCCGGCCGCCTCGGTTCGAGCTGCTGGAGGCCGCCAATCGGACGGCGCTGCAGACCCTGCAGGACGCGGCGGAGGACTCGTACGCACACCGGGACTGGGAGCGCTACACCCGTCAGATGGTGCACTTCCATCTGAAGAACGCGGAGAGCTGGGGCAACGCGAAGACGGGTGCGGACCTGGCGGCCCAGGTGGACCCGGCGTTCGTGCTCGGTGAGCACACGCCGGTGCCGCAGCCGGGCTGATCCGCGCGACGGGGGCGGTCCGGCCGGTCGGTCCGGACCGCCCTCGTGTCACGCCGCGTTCAGGGCTGCGAGGCGCGCTGCCCGGTGTCACGCCCGGCGGACGGGCCGGCCGGGGCCACCGGCGGCTTGGAGAGGAAGTCGGACCAGCCGCCCTTGGGCGCCTCACCTACCTCCAGCTGCCGCAGTTTCTCGAGAACCAGCGGGTCCTGGGCGTCCAGCCAGTCGGCCAGCTGTCGGAACGACACGCACTTCACGTCGCTCTTCACGCACACCTTGGCGATCGTCTGCTCGATCGCCTTCATGTAGGTCCCGCCGTTCCAGGACTCGAAGTGGTTGCCGATGATGAGCGGCGCACGGTTGCCCTTGTAAGCGCGGTCGAATGCCTTCAGCAGGCCGTCGCGCATCTGGTTGCCCCAGTACTCGTGCATCGAGGGGCTGCCTTTGGACGTGCCCGACTGGTTGACCATGAAGTTGTAGTCCATCGACAGCGTCTCGAAGGCGCGGCCGGGGACGGGGACCATCTGGAGGGCCAGGTTCCACAGGCCCAGTTCCTTCTTGGGCCAGACCTGCTCGCTGATCCCGCTGGTGTCGTAGCGGAAGCCGAGGTCGCGTGCCGCGCGCAGGAAGTTGTGACGGCCTTCGAGGCACGGGGTGCGGGCCCCGATGAGTTCCTTGTCGTAGTCGAAGGGGAGCGGCTCCGCCGAGGTGAGACCGGCGTTCGTCCTCCAGTTCTTCACAAAGGACTTGGCCTGGCGGATCTCGCTCTTCCACTCCTTGACGGACCAGGTGCCCACTCCCCCCTTCTTGCCGCAGAAGTGCCCGTTGAAGTGGGTGCCCACCTCGTTGCCGTCCTGCCAGGCGCCGCGCAGCTCTCGCACGGTGTCCTTGATTCCCTGGACGTCGTTGAAGCCGATGTCGGAGCTGCCCACCGCGTGCTGGGGCGGGGCGTACAAGTGCCGCTTCTCCTCGGGGAGGAGATAGACGCCGCTGAGGAAGTACGTCATCGTCGCGTCGTACTTCTTGCCGACCTTGCGGAAGCGGGAGAACAGCTTCTGGCTGTCCTCGCCGGCACCGTCCCACGAGAACACCACGAACTGCGGTGGTTTCTCACCGCGCTTGAGCCGCTGAGGCTTGAGCAGGCCCGGCTGGGCGCCGGTGAAGGCGGTGGAACCGTCGCCGATGAGACGGACCTTGGGGGCCGCACCCCCCTTCTTGGGAGCCGGAGCGCCGTGCTCGGTGCCCGCGTCGCCCGAGCCCCGCGCGCCACCGCCCGAGCAGCCGGCGAGTCCTGCGGTCAGTGCTGTGGCGACCGCACCGACGACGGCGGCAGCCTTCTTCGTGGAGGCCAGCATCCGCCCACCCTCTTTCGTATGGCGATACGACTATCTGACTGGGGAATGGAGCCGACACGGTCGCTCGCCAGGAATGAGGGGGCGGCCCGACAGGCCGCAATGAAATGACTAATCACTGCATCGGGTGATTGATTGCACCATTTGCCCAGAAAATCATGCCAGAGTCTTTACTCTGCATTACGATCCATTTACTTACTGTTGAGCGCTCGTGCGATTCGAGCATCCCGCCGCTGCATGCCGTGCCCCACGGCCGCGTCCCCCACGTTCCGCGACCGCGCCACCTTGGAGGAGACGGGAATGTCCTGCGTCCCCACCCGCACCGACGATGCCGATCACCCGCCGATGTCCCCGGCCGCCCGCTTCCAGGGCCCGCACAGTCCGCCTCCCACCGGACCACGTCGGCGCTTCCACATCGCGGGCGCAGACGTGTCCGCATCCGTCTGCGTCTTCCTGATCGCCCTGCCGCTCTCCCTGGGCATCGCCCTCGCCACCGGGGCGCCGCTCCAGGCCGGCCTCGTCGCCGCCGCCGTCGGCGGCATCGTGGCGGGCCGGTTCGGCGGATCCCCGCTCCAGGTCAGCGGCCCGGCCGCCGGACTGACCGTCGTGACCGCGGAGTTGATCCAGCGGTACGGGTGGCGCACCACCTGCGCCATCACGGTCCTCGCCGGTCTGTGCCAACTCGGCCTCGCCGCCCTGCGGGTGGCGCGCTCCGCCCTCGCCGTCAGCCCCGCGATCGTCCACGGGATGCTGGCCGGCATCGGCGTCACCATCGCCCTGGCACAGCTGCACATCGTCCTCGGGGGCACCCCGCAGAGCTCGGCCCTCGCCAACGTGGCTGCGTTGCCCCTCCAGTTGGCGAATCTGCACCCGGCCGCACTGTCCGTCAGCGTCCTGACGGTCGCCGTCCTGCTGGCGTGGCCGCGTATCCCCGGGCGAGCGGGACAGATCCTGCGGACCGTTCCGGCGGCCTTGGCCGCCGTCGCCGCCGCGACCGCGCTCGCGACGTTCGCGCAGCTCCACCAGCCGCGTGTCGACCTGCCCTCCTGGCGCTCGCACGCGCTCCCCGAGCTTCCCGAGGGGCCCGTGCTCGGGCTGCTCGCCGCCGTCCTCACCATCACGCTCGTCGGCAGCGTGGAGTCGCTGCTGTCGGCCGTCGCCATCGACAAGCTCGCTGCCGCCCGCAAGAAGCCGGACGTGCGCATCCCCCGCACGGACCTCGACCGCGAGCTCGCCGGACAGGGCGCGGCCAACGTCGTGTCCGGCGCGCTCGGCGGACTGCCCATCACCGGCGTCGCGGTGCGCAGTTCGGCAAACGTCTCCGCCGGAGCGGTCAGCCGCCACTCCACCATGCTCCACGGACTGTGGATCACGGTGGCCGCGCTGCTGCTGGTGCCCGTCCTCGACCTGATCCCACTGGCCACGCTCGCCGCGCTGGTCATGGTGGTCGGCGTGCAGATGGTCAACATCACGCACCTGCGCAGCGTCAAGCGCAACCGCGAGATCCTGGTCTACGCGGCGACCGTCAGCGCTGTCGTCCTCACCGGCGTGCTCGAAGGCGTGTTGATCGGGGTCGCGGTCGCCGTCACGGTCGCACTGCACCGGCTCACCAGGACCCGGATCACCGTGGAGGAGGACGGCACCTTCCACCGGGTGCGGGTACGCGGGCAGTTGACGTTCCTGGCTGTTCCCCGGCTGAGCCGGGTCCTCGGACAGGTGCCGCACGGCGTCGACTGCGTGGTCGAGTTGGACGGCTCGTTCATGGACCACGCGGCGTACGAGGCGCTGCACGACTGGCAGACGTCGCACAGGCAGCAGGGCGGCACCGTGGAGTTCACCGGTCGGTCCGGGGCGCGGATCAGCGAGCCCGCGCAGGAGACGCACGGCTGCTGCCGACCCTGGACGCCCTGGCGCAACCACCACTGCGGCGAGCGCCCCCAGCCGGCCGAGGCGCATCAACTGGCCACCGGGCTCAGCGCGTTCCAGCGCAACACCGCCCCCCTGGTCCGCGACGAGCTGGCGCGCCTCGCCCGTGAGGGACAGCAGCCGTCACAGCTGTTCCTCACCTGCGCCGACTCCCGGCTGGTCACCAGCATGATCACGGCGAGCGGCCCGGGCGACCTGTTCACCGTGCGCAATGTGGGAAACCTGGTTCCACTGCCTGGCGAGGAGAGCGGCGACGACTCGGTCGCGGCCGCCATCGAGTACGCGGTGGACGTGCTGGGGGTGGAGTCCATCACGGTGTGCGGCCACTCGGGCTGCGGGGCGATGCAGGCCCTGCTGAACAGCCCGCCCGACGGCGCGCCGACCCCGCTGCGCCGCTGGCTGCGGCACGGTCTGCCCAGCCTGGAGCGCATGCGCAGCCGTCGGCATGCGTGGGCGAGGATCTCGGGACGGATGCCCGCGGACGCCGTGGAGCAGCTGTGCCTGACCAATGTGGTCCAGCAGCTGGAGCATCTGCGGGCCCATGAGTCGGTCGCCCGCCGGCTCGCCGAGGGCACGCTGCAACTGCACGGCATGTACTTCCATGTCGGCGAGGCCCAGGCATATCTGCTCACGAGCGCGACCGGCCACGACGTCGAGCAGGTCTTCGACCGGGTCGCACCCACCCCGTCCGTACTGGAGAAGGCCCACGTCTGATCACGTGCAGCCGTGCACGTCGAGCCAGGGATGCACACCGCGTGACCGAGCGCACACCGCGCGGCTGAACCGGCGCTGTGCGGTGTCCGTGGGAACGTGTGGCTCCTCTTCCCTGCCGCCCGGGGTCGAGGAGCCACCCTCCCCACAGGTCTAAACCAATTTCCCGAAGGCCCTTGTCACCCGGCCTTCTGGCTGATGAGCTATGGCCTGGGACACATACGCACAGAAGACGCCCTGAGAAAGGGAGATGTCGTGAGCAACGAAAGCCTGGCCAACCTTCTTAAGGAAGAGCGGCGGTTCGCACCTCCGGCCGAGCTGGCCGCGCACGCCAACGTGACCGCCGAGGCGTACGCACAGGCCGCCGCGGACAGGCTTGGCTTCTGGGCCGAGCAGGCACGGCGGCTCGACTGGGCCACCGAACCGACCGAGACCCTCGACTGGACCAACCCGCCCTTCGCGAAATGGTTCGCGGACGGCACGCTCAACGTCGCGTACAACTGCGTGGACCGCCATGTCGAGGCGGGCCACGGCGACCGCGTCGCCATCCACTTCGAGGGCGAGCCCGGTGACAGCCGCGCCATCACCTACGCCGAGCTCAAGGACGAGGTCTCCAGGGCAGCCAACGCCCTGACCGAGCTCGGGGTCCGCAAGGGCGACCGCGTCGCGGTCTACATGCCGATGATCCCCGAGGCCGCGGTTGCCATGCTGGCCTGCGCACGGATCGGCGCCGCCCACTCGGTCGTCTTCGGCGGCTTCTCGGCCGACGCGGTCGCCTCCCGGATCCAGGACGCCGACGCCAAGCTCGTCATCACCGCCGACGGCGGCTACCGCCGCGGCAAGCCCAGCGCGCTCAAGCCCGCGATCGACGAGGCCGTCTCCCGCTGCCCGCAGGTGGAGCACGTTTTGGTCGTGCAGCGCACGGGCCAGGAGACCGCGTTCACCGAGGGCCGCGACGTGTGGTGGCACGACGTCGTCGGCCGTCAGTCCGCCGAGCACACCCCCGAGGCGTTCGAGGCGGAGCACCCGCTCTTCATCCTCTACACCTCCGGCACCACGGGTAAGCCCAAGGGCATCCTGCACACCTCCGGCGGCTACCTCACCCAGGCGGCCTACACGCACCACGCCGTCTTCGACCTCAAGCCCGAGTCCGACGTCTACTGGTGCACGGCGGACATCGGCTGGGTCACCGGCCACTCCTACATCGTCTACGGCCCGCTGGCCAACGGCGCGACGCAGGTCATGTACGAGGGCACGCCGGACACCCCGCACCAGGGCCGGTTCTGGGAGATCGTGCAGAAGTACGGCGTCACGATCCTCTACACGGCGCCGACCGCGATCCGCACGTTCATGAAGTGGGGGGACGACATCCCCGCCAAGTTCGACCTCTCCAGCCTGCGCGTCCTCGGCTCGGTCGGAGAGCCCATCAACCCCGAGGCCTGGATCTGGTACCGGGAGCACATCGGCTCCGGGAAGACCCCGATCGTCGACACCTGGTGGCAGACCGAGACCGGCGCGATGATGATCTCGCCGCTGCCCGGCGTCACCGAGACCAAGCCCGGCTCCGCGCAGCGCCCGCTGCCCGGCATCTCCGCCACCGTCGTCGACGACGAGGCGAACGAGGTGCCCAACGGGGGCGGCGGCTACCTCGTGCTCACCGAGCCGTGGCCGTCGATGCTGCGCACCATCTGGGGCGACGACCAGCGGTTCATCGACACCTACTGGTCCCGTTTCGAGGGCAAGTACTTCGCGGGCGACGGAGCCAAGAGGGACGACGACGGCGACATCTGGCTGCTCGGCCGCGTCGACGACGTGATGCTCGTGTCCGGCCACAACATCTCGACCACCGAGGTCGAGTCGGCGCTGGTCTCGCACCCCAAGGTCGCCGAGGCCGCCGTCGTGGGCGCCGCGGACGAGACGACCGGACAGGCGATCGTCGCGTTCGTCATCCTGCGGGGCACGGCGACCGAGGACGACGGCCTCGTGAACGAGCTGCGCAACCACGTCGGCGCGACGCTCGGCCCGATCGCCAAGCCCAACCGGATCCTGCCGGTGGCCGAGCTGCCGAAGACCCGCTCCGGCAAGATCATGCGCCGCCTGCTGCGCGACGTCGCCGAGAACCGTGAACTCGGTGACGTCACCACGCTCACGGACTCCTCCGTGATGGACCTGATCCAGTCCCGCCTGCCCAGCGCCCCCACCGAGGACTGACCGGCGCTCAACACCGTCCGAGGGACCGGCTCGCCCCGGATCCACCGGGCACCGCAAGGCCCCGGCGCACCCGCGCCGGGGCCTTGCGCATGCGGTGCGCGGCCGACCGCTGCCCGTACGCCCGCGACGAGCCGCAAAATCTTTAGGTAGAGTAAAGAACGCGTCAATGGCGCAACGAAGGATCTCAGGTGCGCCGGGAAGTCTGGTCGGCAACAGTTTTGTCGTGTCCGACCGACCGGAGGTTATGCACTGTGGCCGCGCCCAAGACCACTCCCAAGCTCTTCGGCCGCCTGTCGCTGCCCGAGCGGAACTTCGTCGCGGACGCGCTGCGCGCGGAGACGGTCGGCGGTGTGCTGCTCCTGCTCGCCGCGGTGGTGGCACTGATCTGGGCGAACACCCCTCTTGGCGAGAGCTACGCCTCCGTGCGCGACTTCCACGTGGGGCCCGCGTCGCTCGGCCTCGACCTGTCGGTCCAGCACTGGGCGGCGGACGGTCTGCTGGCCGTCTTCTTCTTCGTCGCCGGCATCGAGCTCAAGCGGGAGCTGGTCGTGGGAGAGCTCCGCGACCCCAAGGCCGCTGCCCTGCCCGTCGTCGCCGCGCTCTGCGGCATGATCATGCCCGCCCTCGTCTACCTGACGGTCACGACGCTCGGCGACGGTTCCACGGCCGGATGGGCGGTCCCCACCGCCACGGACATCGCCTTCGCCCTCGCCGTCCTCGCGGTGATCGGCACATCACTGCCGTCCGCGCTGCGCGCGTTCCTGCTGACTCTGGCGGTCGTCGACGACCTCTTCGCAATCCTGATCATCGCGATCTTCTTCACGAACGACCTGAACTTCGCGGCTCTCGGCGGCGCCTTCGCCGGTCTCGCCCTCTTCTGGCTTCTGCTGCGCACGGGCGTGCGCGGCTGGTACGTGTATGTGCCGCTCGCCCTCGTCATCTGGGGGCTGATGTACAACAGCGGTGTCCACGCCACCATCGCCGGTGTCGCGATGGGCCTGATGCTGCGCTGCAGCCGCCGGGAGGGCGAGGAGCAGTCCCCGGGCGAGCACATCGAGCACCTGGTGCGTCCGCTGTCCGCAGGCATCGCCGTCCCGCTGTTCGCGCTGTTCTCGGCGGGAGTCATCGTCACGGGCAAGTCCCTCGGTGACGTCTTCACCAGGCCCGAGACGCTGGGCGTCGTGCTGGGCCTGGTGGTGGGCAAGGCACTCGGCATCTTCGGCGGCACCTGGCTGGCGGCGCGTTTCACCAGGGCGGAGCTCAACGAGGACCTGCGCTGGCCGGACGTCTTCGCGCTGGCCTCGCTCGCCGGTATCGGCTTCACCGTCTCCCTGTTGATCGGTGAGCTCGCCTTCACCGGGGACGCCACCCTCACCGACGAGGTGAAGGCCGCGGTCCTGATCGGTTCCCTGATCGCCGCACTCCTCTCCGGCATTCTCCTCAAACTGCGGGTACGCACCTACCAGGCGCTGGCGGCCGAGGAGGAGCGCGACGAGGACATGTCCGGGATCCCCGACATCTACGAGCAGGACGACCCCGCGTACCACTTGAGGATGGCGGCCATCTACGAGGAGAAGGCGGCGGAGCACCGCAGGAGGGCCCAAGCGGCGGGGGCATCGCGCAACGACGGCGACAGTCCGGCATGATCTGACATCGGACCGTAGAACTTTGGAGAGGGAGTCAGCGATGAGCGACCGCGGCAACACCACGGCGAACGCTGCCGGCGCCGACCGCAGTCTCGGTCAGCTGGTCGCCGCGGCGACCGCCGAGATGTCGGCGCTGGTGCACGACGAGATCGCGCTGGCCAAGGCCCAGTTGCGCCGCGACGTGAAGAAGGCGGGCATGGGCGGTGGTGCGTTCACCGCTGCGGGCGCGGTGCTGCTCTTCTCGTTGCCGATGCTGAGCTTCGCGCTCGCCTACGGCTTCCAGTTCTGGACCCACTGGCACCTGTCGGTCTGCTTCCTGCTGTCGTTCGCCGTCAACGTCCTCGTCGCCGGACTGCTGGCGCTGATCGGTCTGGTCTTCGTGAAGAAGGCGAAGAAGGGCAAGGGACCGCAGAAGACGGTCGCCTCGGCCAAGGAGACCGCGGCGGTGCTGCAGAACGCCAAGCCGCATCCGCGCCGCCCCGCGCAGCCCGAGCTCCCGGCCGGCTCACGGCAGGACAAGGTCACGGTGTGACCCGGAGGGCGGGCGCCGGCGCGGCCGGCCGGGGAGTGGTGAACGCCCGGTCCGCGGGTGTGGCACGCTCATCAGCATGACGGCACCTGTTTCCAGCCCCGGCGGCCCCGTACGTCTCGACGGTCCGTGGACCCACCGCGACGTCGCGGCCAACGGCGCCCGCTTCCACATCGCCGAGATGGGCGACGGGCCGCTGGTGATGCTGCTGCACGGGTTCCCGCAGTTCTGGTGGACCTGGCGGCACCAGCTGCCCGCGCTCGCCGACGCGGGCTTCCGGGCAGTGGCGATGGACCTGCGCGGAGTGGGCGGCAGCGACCGTACGCCGCGGGGCTACGACCCGGCCAACCTCGCACTCGACATCACCGGCGTGGTCCGGTCCCTGGGCGAGCCGGACGCCGCACTGGTCGGACACGACCTGGGCGGCTACCTGGCGTGGACGGCGGCCGTGATGCGTCCCAAACTGGTGCGCCGCCTGGCGGTCTCGTCGATGCCGCACCCGCGGCGCTGGCGTTCCGCGATGCTGTCGGACTTCGCGCAGAGCCGTGCCGGGTCGTACGTGTGGGGTTTCCAGCGGCCCTGGATTCCGGAGCGTCAACTGGTCGCCGACGATGCCGCGCTGGTGGGCCGGCTGATCGAGGACTGGTCGGGGCCGCAGCCGCTCGACGAGGAGGCGGTCGACGTCTACCGGCGCGCGATGTGCATCCCTTCGACGGCGCACTGCTCGATCGAGCCGTACCGCTGGATGGTGCGTTCGCTGGCCCGGCCGGACGGCATCCAGTTCAACCGCCGGATGAAGCGTCCGGTACGGGTGCCGACGCTCCATCTGCACGGGTCACTCGATCCGGCGATGCGCACGCGCAGCGCGGCGGGTTCGGGCGAGTACGTCGAAGCCCCGTACCGGTGGCGGCTGTTCGACGGTCTGGGCCACTTCCCCCACGAGGAGGACCCGGTGGCCTTCTCGAACGAGCTCATCAGCTGGCTCAAGGACCCGGAACCCGACCGCTGAGCCGTCCCGCGGCCGCGAGAGGCCGGCGGGGGCCGTCCGGGCGAACCGGATGGAACGGTTGTCCTACGAACGGCCACATGCCCGGCGCATAGGCCAATTGGCGGGTCCCGACACGGTTACCGACCATGGGGCCCGGGCAGACGTCCGGGTATGGGCTGGACGCACGACTACGGTGACACAGCACGCAACCGCCGCTCGGCCAATGGGCCGATCTCGCACGACAGTGGCGGTTCTCAGCACGAGAGCCAGGAGCATCCGGGGCAGGGGATGGGCATTTCGCGCATTCTCCGGCGCCGTGCACGCTGGGTGTCCGCGCGACTGCGGCATCCGCGGGCCTGAGCCGGCGACAGCCCCGGCCGGCGCATCCCTACAAGGCGCATCCCTGGCTGTCGACCTGCTGGTTGGCGGCCCTGCCCCGGGCGATGTCGTCGCGGATCTCGTCGACCGTCAGGGCGTAGCCCGTGTCGGCGTCGTCGAGGGACCGGGCGAAGATGACGCCGTAGACCTTGCCGTCGGTGGTGAGCAGCGGGCCGCCGGAGTTGCCCTGGCGCACGGTCGCGAACAGTGAGTAGACGTCGCGACGGACGGTGCCCCGGTGGTAGATGTCGGGGCCGTTGGCGTTGATCCGGCCGCGGACACGGGCGGAGCGGACGTCGTAGGAGCCGTTCTCCGGGAAGCCCGCGACGATCGCGCTGTCGCCGCTGCGGGCGTCGTCCTCGGCGAACGCGAGCGGACGGGCCCTGAGATCGGGGACGTCCAGGATGGCGATGTCGCGCTCCCAGTCGTACAGCACGACCTTGGCGTCGTAGAGCTTTCCCTCGCCGCCTATCTGGACGGTCGGCTCGTCCACGCCACCGACCACATGAGCGTTGGTCATCACCCGGCGCTCGTCGAAGACGAAGCCGGTGCCTTCGAGGACCTTGCCGCACGTGGGCGCCGTACCGACGACCTTGACGATGGACTGCTTGGCGCGCGCGGCGACGGGGCTGCCGACGAGAGCCGGATCCGGGGGCCGGACCTCGGTGATGGGCTCGTTGGCGAACGGGCTGAAGACCTGCGGGAAGCCGTTCTGCGCGAGGACGGAGGTGAAGTCCGCGAACCACGTGTTGGCCTGATCGGGCATCACCCGGGAGATGCCGAGCAGCACCTTGGAACTGCGCACCTCCTTGCCCAGCGTGGGCAGTGAGGTGCCCGCGAGCGCGGATCCGATCAGCCAGGCGACCAGCAGCATGGCGACGACGTTGACCAGGGCACCGCCGGTGGCGTCCAGGGCGCGGGCGGGTGACCAGGTGATGTGCCGGCGCAGCTTGTTCCCGAGGTGGGTGGTGAACGCCTGGCCGACCGACGCGCAGACGATCACGATCACCACGGCGATGATGGCGACCGTGGTCGACACCTCGGCGCCGTCGGTCAGCGCCGCCCAGATCACCGGGAGCAGGTAGATCGCGACGAGCCCGCCGCCGAGGAAGCCGATCACCGAGAGGATGCCGACGACGAAGCCCTGGCGGTAGCCGACGATCGCGAACCAGACGGCGGCGACCAGCAACAGGATGTCCAGCACGTTCACCGTCAATAGCCTCGCAGTGTCGTCGCCGGGTGCTCCTTCCGGCTGGTCGGTCCGGGTCCGCGGCGCGGCCGCATCGTCTGTGCGCCCCGGGGTGCGCTTCGTACGGGATCAGCGTGTCATGCGCGCCAGTCCAGCGGGACCTCCCTGGTCCGGTCCCATGGTCGCTCCCAGCCCGCGAAGTGCAGGAGCCGGTCGATCACCCCAGCCGTGAAACCCCAGACCAGAGCGCCTTCGACCATGAACGCGGGCCCCGCGTGACCGCTCGGGTGGAGGGCCATCGCGCGGTTGTCCGGGTCCGTGAGATCCGCCACGGGCACGGTGAAGACCCGCGCGGTCTCGGCGGGGTCGACCGCCCCGACCGAGCTCGGGGTGCGCCACCATCCCAGTACGGGCGTGACGACGAATCCGCTCACCGGGATGTAGAGCTTGGGCAGCACGCCGAAGGGCTGGACCCCGGAGGGGTCGAGCCCGGTCTCCTCCTCGGCCTCCCGCAGCGCCGCGCGCAGCGGTCCCGTGGTGGCCGGGTCGCCGTCCTCCGGGTCGAGGGCGCCGCCGGGGAACGACGGCTGCCCGGCGTGCGAGCGCAGCGTGCCGGCCCGCTCCATGAGCAGCAGCTCGGGGCCCCGCGGGCCCTCGCCGAACAGGACGAGCACGGCGGACTGCCGCCCCCGGCCGCTCTCGGGCGGCAGGAAGCGGCTCAGCTGGTGCGGCTGGACGGTGTCGGCGGCGCGCACCACGGGGTCGAGCCAGTCGGGCAGGCCGTCGGTGATGACGGACACCTCTTCGTGCCTGCCGGACTGCTCGTACGTCTTGTAGGTCTCTTCGCCTGCGCGCGTCATGGGCACCCCCTGGTGCTCAACGCCACGGGGCATCCGGATCGTTCCTCGTGGGGGCCGTTCACCCGATCGCGCCCAGGGCCGGGGCCGGTTTTCCCGGATAGTCCGGCGGCGGCTTGAGCCGCTGGCCGGGCTGGCCGCCCATCTCGTACTTCAGGAGCTTCCTGGCCTTCTCGGGATCGGTCTCGCCCTCGCCGTAGGCCGGGCAGAGGTGGGTGATCGGGCAGGCGCCGCAGGCGGGCTTGCGGGCGTGGCAGATGCGGCGGCCGTGGAAGATCACGCGGTGGGAGAGCATCGTCCACTCCGATTTGGGGAAGATCGTGGCCATCTCGGCCTCGATCTTCACCGGGTCGTCCTGGTCGGTCCACTTCCAGCGGCGCACGAGGCGCATGAAGTGCGTGTCCACGGTGATGCCGGGGACTCCGAAGGCGTTCCCCAGGACGACGAAGGCCGTCTTGCGGCCCACTCCCGGAAGGCTGACCAGGTCCTCCAGCCGGCCGGGGACCTCGCCGCCGAAGTCGTCGCGGATGGCCTTGGACAGCCCCATGATCGACTTCGTCTTGGCCCGGAAGAAGCCGGTCGGGCGGATGAGCTCCTCGACCTCCTCGGGCACCGCCGCGGCCAGGTCCTCGGGGGTGGGGTACTTCGCGAAGAGGGCGGGAGTCGTCTGATTGACCCTGAGGTCGGTGGTCTGGGCCGACAGGACCGTCGCTATCAGCAGCTGGTACGGATTCTCGAAGTCGAGCTCCGGATGCGCGTACGGGAAGACCTCGGCGAGCTCGCGATTGATCCGGCGAGCACGGCGGACCATGGCCAGACGCGATTCCGGTTTGACCGATTTCTTCCTTTTGTCCGGACTGGGCGAGAGCTGTTCGCCCACAGCGGAATTCTGGTTTCCGGACACGCTCCCAGCCCCCTTGGCCTGCGCTCTCACCGGCGAATTGGACACCCGGCCAGCCTAAGGGCCGCCACCGACATTCGCGCCGGTCCCCGGGAATCACGACCCAATCGGGCCCCTGCCGCACGGTTGGGCGCGCCAGTGCGTCAAACTTGTTGTGATTGATCGCACGATTGTTTACTACCGGGGTCCCGATCCCCGACGATGCCGCCGCGGGGCACCGAGTCCCGGAACAGCACGGCAACGGTCCGGCATCATGGGGACAACGTCCCCTGAGCAGGTCGACAAGGAGAGAACTCGTGGACGACGTTCTGCGGCGCGCCCCGCTCTTCGCGGCGCTCGATGACGAGCAGGCCGCGGAGCTCCGCGCCTCGATGAGTGAAGTGACGCTCGCCCGCGGCGACGCGCTCTTCCACGAGGGCGAACCGGGCGACCGCCTGTACGTGGTCACCGACGGCAAGGTCAAGCTCCATCGCACGTCCCCCGACGGCCGCGAGAACATGCTCGCCGTCCTCGGCCCGGGCGAGCTCATCGGCGAGCTGTCCCTCTTCGACCCCGGCCCGCGCACCGCGACCGCCACCGCCCTGACCGAGGTGAAGCTCCTCGGCCTCGGCCACGGCGACCTCCAGCCCTGGCTGAACGCGCGCCCGGAGGTGGCCACCGCACTGCTGCGCGCGGTCGCCCGCCGGCTGCGCAAGACCAACGACCAGATGTCCGACCTGGTCTTCTCCGACGTCCCGGGCCGTGTCGCCCGCGCGCTCCTCGACCTGTCGCGCCGCTTCGGCGTGCAGTCGGAGGAGGGCATCCACGTCGTCCACGACCTCACCCAGGAGGAGCTGGCCCAGCTCGTCGGCGCCTCCCGCGAGACCGTGAACAAGGCGCTCGCCGACTTCGCCCAGCGCGGCTGGCTGCGCCTCGAGGCGCGTGCGGTGATCCTGCTGGACGTGGAGCGCCTGGCCAAGCGTTCGCGCTGACACCTGCCACGCATGCGAGAGGGCCGCCCGCATCGCGCGGGCGGCCCTCTCGCATGCGTGGCGTCAGTTCCGGCTGCCGTCCACGATCAGCGGATTGCCGGTGCCGGAGCCGCAGGGCACCGCGTAGACCGGGTTCTTCTCGGCCGCCTCGCGGAACGCCTCGATGCACTGGTTGGTCAGCACCTTGTCGCTCAGCGACTCATTGAGGATGCGGTTCGCCTTGGCAATGCCCTCGGCCTCGATGCGGCGGCGTTCGGCCTCCGCCTTGGCCGTGCGGGCCGCCTCCGTCGCGCGCTCGGTGGCCTGCTGCTGCTGGATCTTGCGGTCGATCTGGTCCTGCAGCTTCTCCGACGGCTTCACGTTGCGCAGGTTGACCGTGGTGACGTCGATGCCGCGCGGGGCGAGCCGCTCCTTGATCAGCTCACCGATCTCGGCGTTGATCTTCTCGCGGGCGGAGGTGTAGCCCTCCTCGCTGGTGTGGCGGGCGAAGACGTTGCGCACGATCTCGCGGCTGTCGGGGAAGACCAGGCGCTGCTGTATCGCGTCCTCGCTGCCCGCGAGGCGGTAGAGCTCGACGGCCTTCGCCGGGGTGACCGCCCACTTCACGGTCAGCTCCGCGTACATCACCCCGCCCTGCGACGAGCGCACCTCGACGACGTCCTTGTCCGAGAGGTTGAGGTCCACCGGCCGGGTGGAGAACGTCGTGACGCTGGTGAACGGCGAGGTGAGGTTCACGCCGGAGGTCATCGGAGAGCCGACCTTGCCGAACGTGACCGGCACGCCGACCTCGTAGGCGCTGACGACGTGAACACAGCTGGCCATGCCGGAGAAGAGCCCGGCGAGCAGGGCGCCCAGGGCGCCGATCTTGAGACCCCGGTTGTCGCCGCCGCGGGCGACGGCGTACATCACCGCGGCGGCGATGACGAGGATGATGAACAGGACGAACACGGCTTGATCCCCCCAGTGACAGATGTCGCGAAGCGCAAAGTAAGCGGAGCGTAAAGCATCACCGGCGGTGGGGACGCGGGAGGGCGGTGTCCGGTTGCGGCCCCCGCGGCCACGGGCCTGTCCGGCGACCGGGCCGGGCTGCGCCGGACACCCCCTGGGGTCAGCCCTGTTCGATCAGACCGTGCTCGCGCAGGTACTCCAGCTGCGCCCGTACCGACAGCTCCGCCGCGGGCCACAGGGACCGATCGACGTCCGCGTACACCTGAGCGACGACCTCTGGTGCCGTCGTGAAGCCGTCCTCGACGGCCGTCTCGACCTGCGCCAGGCGGCTCGCCCGGTGTGCGAGGTAGAACTCGACCGCGCCCTGGGCGTCGTCGAGGACGGGCCCGTGGCCGGGCAGCACCGTGTGGACACCGTCGTCGACGGTGAGCGAGCGCAGCCGCCGCAGCGAGTCGAGGTAGTCGCCGAGCCGGCCTTCGGGGTGGGCGACGACCGTCGTGCCCCGGCCGAGGACCGTGTCGCCGGTCAGCACGGCGCGGTCGGCGGGCAAGTGGAAGCTGAGCGAGTCGGCGGTGTGCCCAGGCGTGGATACGACCCGCATCTCCAGCCCGCCCGTGGTGATCACGTCCCCGGCCGCGAGCCCCTCGTCGCCGAGCCGCAGCGCGGGGTCGAGGGCGCGGACCTTCGTACCGGTCAGCTCCGCGAAGCGTGCGGCGCCTTCCGCGTGGTCGGGATGCCCGTGGGTGAGCAGGGTCAGCGCGACGCGCTTACCCGCCTTCTCGGCCGTCTCGATCACGGCCCGCAGATGGGCGTCGTCCAGCGGCCCCGGGTCGACCACCACGGCGAGGCCCGAGTCCGGCTCCGAGACGATCCAGGTGTTCGTGCCGTCCAGCGTCATCGCAGAGGGGTTCGGCGCGAGGACGTTGACCGCGCGGGCGGTGGCGGGCCCGGAGAGCGCGCCTCCGCGGGGCTGTCCGGGCAGTGCTGCGGCGTCGGTCATCGCGAGCCTCCGGTCGGCACGTGCTTGGTGAACTCGTCGTGCCCAGGCCAGCTCAGGACGACCTCGCCGCCCTCCAGGCGCGCCTTCGCGAGCACGGGCGCCATGTCCTGTCCGGCGGCCGCCTCCAGCGCCTGCGCAGCCGTCCCGTACTGCCGCAGGGTGCGCAGGGTGGCGATGGTGGGCGGCATCATCAGCAGCTCGCCCTTGTCGTAGCCCGCGGTCGCCTCGGCCGGGCGGATCCAAACGGTGCTCTCGGCCTCCGTGGACGCGTTGCGGGTGCGCTGGCCCTCGGGCAGGGCCGCCACGAAGAACCAGGTGTCGTAACGGCGCGGCTCGAACTCCGGGGTGATCCAGCGTGCCCACGCACCGAGCAGGTCCGAGCGCAGCATCAGGCCGCGCCGGTCCAGGAACTCGGCGAAGGACACGTCCCGGTCCACCAGCGCCTGCCGGTCCGCCTCCCAGTCGTCCCCCGTCGTGTCCCCGACGACCGTGCCGGGCGTCGGGCCCGCGAGCAGGACGCCCGCCTCCTCGTACGTCTCGCGGACCGCCGCGCACACGATGGCCTGCGCGGACGCGGTGTCGGTGCCGAGTCGCCGCGCCCAGGTCTCCAGCGACGGTCCGGCCCAGCCGACGGGCCGGTCGTCGCGCGGGTCCACGCCCCCGCCCGGATAGGCGTACGCGCCGCCCGCGAAGGCCATGGACGTGCGCCGGCGCAGCATGTGGACGGCGGGCCCGTCCGCCGCGTCGCGCAGCAGCATCACGGTGGCGGCCCTCTTGGGGGTCACGGGCGTGAGCTCACCGGCCGCGAGCGCGCGGATGCGGTCGGGCCATTCCGGCGGGTACCACTGACCATTGGACATGGGGCGGATGCTATGCGCTCACGCGCGGATGTTCGAGGGGTGGCCGGTGCGGCCGGCCACCCCTCGGCGCCGTGAGCGCCGGGGCCTGCCGTGCTGCCGCCCGGCGCCCGTGCACTGGCTTCATCAGTGGGGGGTGATGTCGAGGGGCGGTTCGCCGTCGTGCCGTTGGGGTGGTGGCGGAACGCGAACCGGAGGACACCCGCCGACGCGTCCACGTCACGAGGTGGCGCGGCGGATTCCCCACCGGCCGCGGCACCACGACGGCCCCGAGCCCGTCGGCGGACCGGCGGACTCGGGGCCGTACACCTACTGATCTTGCGTTCAGTCCTGGACGAGCTCCACCTGGATCTCGACCTCGACCGGAGCGTCCAGCGGCAGCACCGCGACGCCCACCGCGCTGCGCGCGTGCACACCCTTGTCGCCCAGCACCTCGCCGAGCAGCTCGCTCGTCCCGTTGATCACGCCGGGCTGGCCGGTGAAGTCCGCGGCCGACGCCACGAAGCCCACGACCTTCACGACTCGGGCGATGCGGTCCAGGTCGCCGACGACCGACTTCACGGCGGCCAGAGCGTTCAGCCCGCAGATACGGGCGAGTTCCTTGGCCTCCTCGGCGGTGACCTCACCACCCACCTTGCCGGTGACCGGAAGCTTGCCCTCCACCATCGGCAGCTGGCCCGAGGTGTACACGTACGCGCCCGAGACCACGGCCGGCTGATAGGCGGCCAGCGGCGGGACGACCTCCGGCAGCGTCAGACCGAGTTCGGCGAGCCTGCGCTCGACCACGCCGCTCACGAGGACTTCTCCCGCTTCAGGTAGGCCACCAGCTGCTCGGGGTTGTTCGGCCCGGGCACGACCTGGACGAGCTCCCAGCCGTCCTCGCCCCAGGTGTCCAGAATCTGCTTCGTCGCGTGCACGAGGAGGGGCACGGTCGCGTATTCCCACTTGGTCATGGAGCCGACTGTAGCCGCACCCCCCGGCCGCTTCACGAAGCAGCCCGGGGCGGGCACGTGACGCAGCCCGCAGGCAGCCTCGTGCGTAGGCCGGTGCACGACTGGTTAGGCTCGAATACGTGAGCAGGCTCCAGGTCGTCAGCGGCAAGGGCGGCACCGGTAAGACCACGGTGGCCGCCGCCCTCGCGCTCGCCCTCGCGACCGAGGGAAAGCGCACCCTCCTCGTCGAGGTCGAGGGCCGGCAGGGCATCGCCCAGCTCTTCGAGACGGAAGCCCTTCCGTACGAAGAGCGCAAGATCGCCGTGTCGTCAGGTGGCGGCGAGGTGTTCGCGCTGGCCATCGACGCCGAACGCGCGCTCCTCGACTACCTCCAGATGTTCTACAAGCTCGGCAGCGCGGGCCGCGCCCTCAAGAAGCTCGGCGCGATCGACTTCGCGACGACCATCGCGCCCGGCGTCCGGGACGTACTGCTGACCGGCAAGGCGTGCGAGGCCGTACGCCGCCGGGACAAACAGGGGCGGTACGTCTACGACCACGTGGTCATGGACGCGCCGCCCACCGGCCGCATCACCCGCTTCCTGAACGTGAACGACGAGGTCGCCGGCCTCGCCCGGATCGGCCCGATACACAACCAGGCGCAGGCCGTGATGCGTGTGCTCAAGTCCCCCCAGACGGCGGTCCATCTGGTCACGCTGCTGGAGGAGATGCCCGTCCAGGAGACCGCGGACGGCGTCGCCGAGCTGCGCGCCGCCGAACTCCCCGTGGGCAACGTCATCGTGAACATGGTCCGCCCCCACCTCCTCGACGAGGAGGCGGTGCGCGACGCGTCGAACGGCCGCCGCGGCGAGATCGCCGAGGCGCTCACGGCGGCGGGCGTCCCCGGTTCGGCGAAGCTCGTCACCCCGCTGCTGGCGCAGGCCGCCGAGCACGCCCGGCGGGTGGAGCTGGAGCGCGAGCAGCGGCGGGTGTTGAACGCGCTGGCCCTGGGCGCCTATGAGCTGCCCGTGCTCAGCGAGGGCGTCGACATCGCCGGGCTGTACCAACTGGCCAGAGAACTGCGCAAGCAAGGGGCGGGCTCATGACGCTGGACGCATCGGCCCGCCTGGAGGTGGACCCGCTCATCGACGATCCGGCCACGCGCATCATCGTGTGCTGCGGCGCGGGCGGCGTCGGCAAGACCACGACGGCCGCGGCCCTCGGCGTACGGGCGGCGGAGCGCGGTCGCAAGGTCGTCGTCCTGACCATCGACCCGGCCCGGCGGCTTGCCCAGTCCATGGGCATCGACTCGCTCGACAACACGCCGCGCAGGGTCAAGGGCATCGAGGGCGACGGCGAACTGCACGCCATGATGCTCGACATGAAGCGCACCTTCGACGAGATCGTCGAGGCGCACGCGGACGCGGAGCGCGCCCGCGCGATCCTGGAGAACCCCTTCTACCAGTCCCTGTCCGCCGGTTTCGCCGGCACGCAGGAGTACATGGCGATGGAGAAGCTGGGGCAGCTGCGCGGACGTGAGGAGTGGGACCTGATCGTCGTCGACACCCCGCCGTCGCGCTCCGCGCTCGACTTCCTGGACGCGCCCAAGCGCCTGGGGTCGTTCCTCGACGGCAGGTTCATCAAGCTGCTGATGGCTCCCGCGAAGGTGGGCGGCCGCGCGGGGATGAAGTTCCTCAACGTCGGCATGTCGATGATGACGGGCACGCTGGGCAAGCTGCTGGGCGGTCAACTGCTGCGTGACGTCCAGACCTTCGTGGCCGCGATGGACACGATGTTCGGCGGCTTCCGCACCCGCGCGGACGCGACCTACCGGCTGCTGCAGGCGCCGGGCACGGCGTTCATGGTGGTCGCGGCGCCGGAGCGGGACGCGCTGCGGGAGGCGGCGTACTTCGTGGAGCGCCTGGCGGCGGAGGACATGCCGCTCGCGGGCCTCGTTCTCAATCGCGTGCACGGCAGCGAGGCCGCGCGGCTGTCCGCGGAGCGGGCGCTCGCGGCCGCGGAAAATCTTGACGAGTCCGGCATTGTGGATCAGGAGCCCGGGAAGACTGGTGGTCGTGACGCCGCGGCCGTCTCTCCCGAATCCCCGGCCGTGGATCACTCCCCCGAAGCACGTGAGGTTCCCCCCGACACACCCGGATCACCGTCCGAGGTTCCCGAGGTACCCGACGCGCACGATGTCCATGACGTGCAGACCGCGCAGCAGTTGACGGCCGGCCTGCTGCGCCTGCATGCCGAGAGGATGCAGGTGCTGGCGCGCGAGCAGCGCACGCGCGACCGTTTCACGGCCCTGCACCCCGAGGTGCCCGTCACCGAGGTCCCGGCCCTTCCGGGCGATGTCCACGACCTGGCCGGCCTCCGCGCGATCGGCACGCGCCTGGCAGCGGGGTCGTAGCACCGCGCTGCGCGCCCGAACGGCAGGTCGTCCACGCGCGGCCCGGACTTGGGCGCCGCGTTCCCGGTCGCCCCGGTCCTGGACGCAGAGCGACTCAATCGCGCAGCACGCTCCGGTCGTCGGACCAGAGCGGCTCAAAGCGCGCAGGCGCGGCACGTTCCGGCCCGCCGGCGTCATCGCCTGCGCGCTGACGTGCGGGTGCCCGTCAGCCCACCGCCGCGTACGTCTCGTACGTCTCGTCGTCGTCGAGGCCCACCGGCAGAATGCCCGCACTGCGCTCGTACTCCGTGCGCGCGGTCTCGAGCAGTCTCCGCCACGACGTGACCGTGGGGCGCCTGCGCAGCAGCGCTCGTCGCTCCCGCTCGGTCATGCCGCCCCACACGCCGAACTCGACGCGGTTGTCCAGCGCATCGGCCAGGCATTCCGTGCGTACCGGGCATCCGGTACACACCGCCTTGGCCCTGTTCTGCGCTGCCCCTTGTACGAACAGTTCATCCGGATCCGTCGTGCGGCAGGCTGCCTGCGCACTCCAGTCGGTAACCCAGCCCATGCCGGCGCCGTCCTCTCCCGAATCGAGGCTCCCCCACGGCGGCAGCGGCATATTCACCGCTGCCAGTTGAGGACGTTACGGAAGGTGGGCACAGCGCAACACCCCCACGGGGCCCAATCTTGAATGGTCCGAACGGACTATGCGTACGCGGCAGATCACCCAGGGGAGTGACCTGAGGGCATACGCGACAAACCCGACAAAGCGGGGCACTTCCTTTGCCGTGCAACGGACTTCGACGACAAACGCAGGAATTCGGGCATGGCTCCGCCGGATTCGGGGACAGCGGAGTTCTGCCAGGTACTTGATGCGAGACCGCACTGCCGTGACAGTTGAGAGCAGCTTAGGCCAATGCCTTTACGCCTGTCCGGCAAATGAGAACGTAGGCTGCCCTCATGCCAAAGAAGCGCTCGGGCGGCGGTCTGACCGGGACCCAGCAGGCCGCCAAGTTCCTCGGTGTCAGTGTGCTCTCCGGAGCGGTGCTGGCGGGCATCGCTCTGCCCGCCGCCGGTGCGCTGGGACTCGCGGCCAAGGGCACGGTCGAGGGATTCGACGAGATCCCGGCCAACCTCAAGACACCGCCCCTGAGTCAGCGCACCACCATCCTGGACGCCGAGGGCGGCAAGATCGCCACGGTCTACTCGCGCGACCGCACGGTGGTGCCCCTCAAGGACATCTCGCCGTACATGCAGAAGGCGATCATCGCGATCGAGGACGCCCGCTTCTACGACCACGGCGCGGTCGACCTCAAGGGCGTGCTGCGCGCGCTCAACAAGAACGCGCAGTCCGGGGGCGTGTCCGAGGGTGCCTCCACGCTCACCCAGCAGTACGTGAAAAACGTCTTCGTCGAGGAGGCCGGCGACGACCCCGACAAGGTCGCCCAGGCCACCCAGCAGACCATCGGCCGCAAGATCCGCGAACTGAAGTACGCGATCCAGGTCGAGGAGGAGCTGGGCAAGAAGAAGATCCTCGAGAACTATCTCAACATCACCTTCTTCGGTCAGCAGGCGTACGGCGTCGAGGCCGCCTCTCAGCGCTACTTCTCCAAGTCCGCCAAGGACCTGAAGCTGGAGGAAGCGGCGATGCTGGCCGGCCTCGTCCAGTCGCCGAGCCGCTACGACCCGGTCAACGACACCGAAGAGGCCACCAAGCGCCGCAACATCGTGCTCCAGCGCATGGCCGACGTCCGCGACATCTCCCAGGAGGAGGCGGACCGGGCCAAGGCCACGCCGATCGAGCTGGCCGTCAGCAAGCCGGACAACGGGTGCATCACCGCCGTGAACGGCGCGGGCTTCTTCTGCGACTACGTGCGCAAGACGATCCTGAACAACCCCGCCTTCGGGAAGACGGACGAGGAGCGCTCGAAGCTCTGGAACCTGGGCGGCCTCACCATCCGCACGACGCTGAGCCCGCGTGCGCAGGCCGCCGCGAACCAGGCCGCCACGGCGAAGGTCAACAAGACGGACAAGGTCGCCGCGGCCGTGGTGCAGGTCCAGCCCGGCACGGGCAGGATCCTGTCGATGGGCCAGTCCCGCCCGTACGGCCTGGACCAGAAGCAGCACGAGACGGTGCTCAACCTCTCGGTCGGCAGCAAGATGGGCGGCACGACGTACGGCTTCCAGGTCGGTTCGACCTTCAAGCCGATCACGGCGGCCGCGGCACTGGAGAAGGGCATCAGCCCGGCCCAGTCGTTCGCGACGCCGTGGAAGATCTCGCTGCCGATGGACTCCTTCCGGACCTGCGCGGGCGGCCCGTCCGGCGGCGGCCAATGGCCCCTGCAGAACGAGCTGCAGTCCGAGGCCGGCTCCTGGGACATGACCAGCGCCCTCGGCAAGTCCATCAACACCTACTTCGCCCACCTCGAGCAGATGACCGGTCTGTGCGAGACGGTCGAGATGGCGAAGAAGATGGGCTACGAGCGCGAGCTGGGCAAGAAGCTGCAGGAGCTCCCGTCCATCACCCTCGGCGGCCAGGAGAGCACTCCGCTGGACATGGCGTCGGTGTACGCCACGTTCGCCAACCGCGGCACGTACTGCACGCCGGTCGCCATCGAGTCCGTGACGGACGCCAACGGCAAGCGGATCAAGGTGCCGGGCTCCGAGTGCTCGCAGGTGATGAACCAGACGACCGCGGACATGATCAACCAGATGCTCAAGGGCGTGGTCGAGGACGGCACCGGTACGCAGGCCGGTCTCCAGGACCGCGACAACGCGGGCAAGACCGGTACGACCAACGACCGCAAGGACGCCTGGTTCGTCGGCTACACGCCGAACCTGTCCACGGCGGTGTGGGTCGGCGACGACGTCGGCGAGAAGACGTCGATGTACAGGATCACCATCGGCGGCCAGTACTACGACAAGGTCTGCGGCGGCTGTCTGCCCGGCCCGATCTGGAAGATCGCGATGACCGGGGCACTGGACGCCGCCGAGACCCCCGCGTTCAACCCCGTCTCCGTCCCGCGCGGGAAGGAGAAGGAGGACGAGGACAAGGACAAGGGCCGCGACCGTGACGAGAACAGGCCCGGCGACAACGGGCCCATCCCCGGCATCAGCATCCCGCCGGACCTGATCGGCGGCGGCAACAACCGCGGTCAGGGCAACGGCGGCGGCAACTGGCCGTAGGCGCCCGGCAGTCACGGCGAAGGGGGACCCGGTGACCGGGTCCCCCTTCGCCGTGCCGTATGCCGTGCGCGCTCAGCCCGCGAGCAGCTGCTTCACGGCGGTCGCCACGCGCCCGCCCTCGGCGCGGCCCGCCACCTTCGGGTTCACGATCTTCATGACGGCACCCATGGCGCGCGGGCCCTCGGCGCCGCCCGCCCTGGCCTCCTCGACGGCCTGCGCCACGATCTGGTGGAGCTCGTCGTCCGTCAGCTGCTGCGGCAGGTAGGCGTCGAGGATCACGCCCTCGGCCTTCTCGCGCTCGGCCTGCTCGGCACGACCGCCCTGCGCGAAGGCGTCGGCGGCCTCGCGGCGCTTCTTCGCCTCCTTGGCGATCACCTTCTGCACCTCGTCGTCGGAGAGCTCGCGGGCCGTCTTGCCCGAGACCTCCTCCTTCGTGATCGCGGCGAGGGTCAGCCGGAGCGTGGAGGAGCGCAGTTCGTCGCGCGCCCTGATCGCCTCGGTGAGGTCTTCCTGCAGCTTGGACTTGAGCGTGGTCATGCGCTCAAGTGTCGCAGGTGCGGGAGGGGGTGCGCCCGCGCATTTCGTGCGACGCGCACCGGTCGGCGCCGCCGGGTGGTGCTCTTGACCGCCCGGCCGGCCGGGGGCGCGCCGTGCCCGTGCGCGGCGTGCGCCGACGGGATGGGTGCATGCTCCAGGGGAGCCCGTAAGGCCGCGGACACACGACGGCCCCCGCCGGTCGACCGGGACGTCGCCTCCCGGACACCGTCCGTTGACAGCCTGCGCTGGTGTCGTCCCTCCGTCTCCCCGTCGGCCGAGCCGTCGACTTCCGCCACTGTCAGCTGCTCGGGCTCATCGGCTCGACGGCGCTCGCGGCGGGCGGCGTGGGCGCCGGAGCACTGCCCGTGCGGGAGGTGCTCGCTCCGGACTCGGGGGCGGCCGCGCTCGGCCTGGTCGGCGCGTACTTCGGGCTCGTCGTCCTGATAGCGGCATGGGCCCTGGTGGGCCGGGCGGTGCGCGGACCACGGCCGCCCGGGCGGCGCGACCTGCTGGTCACGCTCGTGCTGTGGGCGGCACCGCTCGTGGTGGCGCCGCCCCTGTTCAGCAGGGATGTCTACAGCTACCTGGCGCAGGGCGCGATGGTCGACGCACGGCTGGACGTGTACGCCTACGGCCCCTCCCGCCTCGGCGGTCCGCTCACGGCCGAGGTGGCACCGCTGTGGCGGGACACCCCGGCCCCGTACGGCCCGGTCTTCCTCGCCCTCGCCTCGGCCATAGCGGGGTCCGCGGACTTCGGCACGTTCTCGGCGGACCGGCTGACCGGTGGTGTGCTCGGCATGCGGCTGGTCGCGCTGCTCGGGGTGGCCCTGATGGCGCTGTGCCTGCCGCGCCTGGCCCAGTACTGCGGAACCGATCCCTCCGTCGCGCTCTGGCTCGGCGCGCTCAACCCGCTGGTGCTGCTGCATCTCGTCGGCGGCGCACACAACGACGCCGTCATGATCGGACTGCTGGGCGCCGGACTGGTCGCCGCCCTCGGCCGCAGGCCGGTCGCGGCGGTCGTCCTGGTCACCCTCGCCGCCCTGGTGAAGGCCCCGGCCGCGCTCGGGCTGGTCGCCGTGGTCGTGCTGTGGGCCCGGCAGCCGCCCTGGGCCCGCGCGCCGTGGCTGTCCTCCACCCTCGCGGCTCTGTGCGTGTGCGCGGCCACCACCGCGGTGACCACCGCGCTCGTCGGCACCGGATACGGCTGGCTCGCCGCGCTCGACACCCCTGTGTCCCCGGAGAACTGGTCACTGACCTCGACCCTCGGCCGGATGTCCACCGCTGTGCTGACCGACGCGGGCAGCGGGCTCGCGGAGTTCGCCCGTCACGCGGTACCCGTCTGGCACCTGCTCGGCCTCGCGGCCACGGCCCTGGCCGTCCTGCTCGCCTGGCGCCGCCACCATCTGCTGCGCCCGGTCCACGCGCTGGGCCTCAGCCTGACGGCCGTGGCCCTCCTCGGGCCCGCCATACGGCCCTGGTACGTGCTGTGGGGCCTGTTCCTGATCGCCGCCGCCGGCCCCGGAAGGCCGCTGCGCCGGGCGGCCGCCTGCGCCAGCGGAGTCCTCGCTCTGGCCGTGCTGCCGAGCGGATCCGCCCCCGACGCCACGCAGTTGGCGCTCGCCGTCGGCGGCGGGCTGCTCGCGCTGACGGCGCTGTGGGGCGCACATCGGTTCGCCCACCGGCCCGTCGGGAGTACGGCATGACACAACTGGAGACGACGGAGAGCGCCTGGCAATGGCCGGTGACCACGCGCGGGCGGCTGCTCCTGGTCGCCGGACTGGCCGCCGCCGTCCTGCTGTTCCTCGCGACGGTCCCACTGCACCGTGACTGGTTCGACCTGGGCGTCTACTACGGGGCCGTGCACCACTGGACAGACGGCGGCGCTCTCTACGACTACCTGGTTCCGGGCACGCACTACGGCTTCACGTATCCGCCCTTCGCGGCGGTGTGCATGCTGCCGATGACGCTGACCGGCTGGCAGAGCGCCGTGGCGCTGAGCGTGCTGTTCAACGCGGCCGCCGCGGCCGTGATCCTGCACTGGACCGCCGGCCCCCTCGTCCGCCGGGAGGGCTGGACGCCCTGGTACGCCCTCGCCCTCGCGGGCTGCGCCTTCGCCCTGCTGGAACCGGTCCGCGACACCGTCAGCTTCGGCCAGGTCAACCTGCTCCTGCTCGCGCTCGTGCTCGCCGACGCCCGGCTGCTCGCCGGCGGCCGCGCCTCGCGGTACGCGGGCATCGGCACCGGTCTGGCCGCCGCGATCAAGCTCACCCCGGCCGTCTTCATCCTCCACCTGCTCCTCACCGGCCGGCCGCGCGCCGCCGCCACGGCCACGGCCGTCGCGCTCGGGGCCACCGGGATCGCCGCGTGGGCGGCACCGGACGCCTCCCGCGTCTACTGGACCGAGGCGCTGTGGGACACCGACCGCGTCGGCGCGCTCGCGTACGTCTCCAACCAGTCCTGGCAGGGCCTGGTGGCGCGCCTCTTCGACCCGGCCGAACCGAACCGGACCGTATGGGCGATCGGGGTCGTCGCGCTGCTGGCCGTCTGGGCCGTACGCGTGCGCCGGGCGAGCGCCGCCCGTGATCACGCCGGGGCCTTCGCCCTGACCGGCGTCCTCGCCTGCCTCATCAGCCCGGTCACCTGGGTCCACCACCTGGTCTGGCTGGCCCCCGCCCTCGTGGTGCTGGCCGACGCGGCCCTGCGCGCGCCGGAGGGGCCGGACCGCCGCCGGCTGCTGACCTGGTCCGTGACGCTGCCCGTGGTGCTGAGCAGCAGTGTGGTGTGGCTGTGGAGCAGGGACTCGTCCGGACTCGACGGCTTCCTGGGAGGCAACGCGTACGTCTGGGTCTCGCTCGGGCTGCTCTTCGCTCTGCCGCTGCGCACGTCGCCGGGGGTATGCGTCCCGGCCGGCGACCGGCCGCCGCTCCCCGGGTCCTGAACGGTCTGCAACGATGGGCGTATGCGCGCACGCTACGGGATGCCCTTGAAAATCACCGCAGGAGTCACGGCAGTCGGCGCGGCCGGCCTCGCCTACGCCGCCGGGTTCGAAGCCCGTTCCTTCCGGCTTCGCCGGATCACCGTGCCGGTCCTGCCGCGCGGGATGCGGCCGCTGCGCGTCCTCCAGGTCTCCGACATCCACATGGTGAGCGGCCAGCGCAAGAAGCGCGCCTGGCTGCAGTCCCTGGCCGGCCTGCGCCCCGACTTCGTCGTGAACACCGGGGACAACCTCTCCGACCCGGAGGGCGTACCGGAGGTGATGGACGCGCTCGGCCCGCTGATGGAGTACCCCGGCGTATACGTCTTCGGCTCCAACGACTACTACGGCCCGAAGCTGCGCAACCCCGCCCGCTACCTCCTGGAGAAGGCCCAGGGCCGCCACGGCCTGAACGGCAACGCCCCGGCGGTCGGCGCGGTCCACAACCCGTGGGAGCAGCTGCGCGACGGGTTCGACGCTGCGGGCTGGCTGGACCTGACGAACACGCGGGGCCGCCTGAAGCTGGAGGGCTACGAGATCGCCTTCACGGGCCTGGACGACCCGCACATCAAGCGCGACCGGTACGAGCTGGTCGCGGGGGGCCCGGAGAAGGACGCCGACCTGTCGCTGGCGGTGGTGCACGCCCCCTACCTGCGCAGCCTGGACGCCTTCACGTCCGACGGCTACCCGCTGATCCTGGCGGGCCACACTCACGGCGGCCAGCTGTGCATCCCGTTCTACGGCGCCCTGGTCACCAACTGCGACCTGGACACGGACCGGGTGAAGGGCCTGTCCACGCACACGGCGGAGGGCAGCACCGCCTACCTCCACGTCTCCGCGGGCTGCGGCACGAACCGCTACACGCCGGTCCGCTTCGCCTGCCCCCCGGAGGCGACGCTGCTGACGCTGACCCCGAGGGACTGACCCGGGGGCCACCGTGTCTCCGCCCCTCTGGCCTGCGGAGGGGGCCGCCCGGGGGCCCGGGAAAACCGGATTTCGTCTCAGGGCGCGGGTGGGCTAAAGTAAACGACGTCGCCGGGACAGTGGGCGACATCGGGGTGTAGCGCAGCTTGGCAGCGCGCTTCGTTCGGGACGAAGAGGTCGTGGGTTCAAATCCCGCCACCCCGACAGCTGAAAGACCAGGTCAGGGCCCGGTACTCACATGAGTACCGGGCCCTGCGTGGTTGACCCGTTCGGACGCGTGTCGGTTGCCCTGATGGCCGACCGCCAGTGGTATGGCAAGCGGGCCCGTCGCCACTGGCAGGGCCCGCCCCCTGCCGACCGAAGGGCCCGGCGATGCGAATAGTTGCCCGACAGATACCACTCAGGAGCGCCGCCGGCGCCCTGGCTGCGGCGCTGCTGCTGCCGTCGGCGGGGCCGGTCTCGGCCGGCGGCCCGGGCGGCCAGGGCGGCGTGGTGCTGCGCTGGCGGCCCTGCCCGCAGGAGGCGCAGGCGGGCTTCGAGTGCGCGGTGGCGAATGTGCCGCTGGACCACGCGGATCCCGGGGGCCGCACGATCGAGCTGGCGGTGATCCGTCACCGGGCGGCCGACCCCGCGCGGCGGGCCGGGTCGCTGTTCTTCAACCCCGGTGGCCCCGGCGGCCCCGGGACCGTAGGCCTGCCCCAGCTGTACGGCAAGTTCCCCCAGGAGCTGAAGGACCGCTACGACATTGTCAGTTGGGACCCGCGTGGCGTAGGGGAGAGCACGGCCGTGCGCTGCTTCGACAGCGCCGAACAGGCCGCCGCCTGGCACGAGGACGTCCCGCCTTTCCCGGTGGGCGAGCAAGAGCGCCGGGCCTACACAGCCGCGTACGAGAACCTGGCGGAGCGATGTGAGCTGCGGGATCCGGCGCTGCTGCGCCACGTCTCGACCGCCGACACCGCACGCGACCTGGACCTGCTGCGCGGGGCGGTGGGCGAAGACCGGCTGCGCTACTGGGGCATCTCCTACGGCACGCTGCTCGGCGCGACGTACGCGAACCTGTTCCCTGAGCGGGCCGGGCGGCTCGTGCTCGACGGAAACGTCGACCCGAAGGCGTGGGTGAACCACGGTGCAGGGAGCGAGCCCGGGACGAACACCTTCCTGCGCCTGGGTTCGCACCTCGGATCCGCAGACACACTCGGCCAGTTCCTCGATCACTGCGGACGCGTGCCGGCGTCCCGCTGCGTTTTCTCCGCCGGGAGCCCGGGGGCCACGAGGGCCAAGTACGAGGCACTCCTGGAGCGACTCGCCGAGCGGCCGGTGGGCAGCTGGACGTATGCGCGAGTGGTGAGTGAGGTCCGCGGCGAGCTCTACACCGTGCACCCGGGCTGGACCGGGACGGCCGAGGTTCTGCAGGCCGTCTGGGAGGGCCGGGCTCCCCAGGAACCCCCGGCCCCGGCCGGACCCGCCCGTTACCCCGGGTTCGAGCAGTCGCTCGCGGTCCTGTGCGCCGAGAGCCCCAACCCCGCCCTGCCCAGCCGGTACACGGCGCTGGAGCAGCAGGCAGTGGAGCAGGCCGGGGCCCTCGGGCGCTGGTGGGTCTGGGCGAACGAGCCGTGCACCGCGTGGCCGGCCCGCGCGGCCGACCCGTACACCGGCCCGTGGGACCGCGCCACCGCGGACCCGGTCCTGGTGGTCAATCCGACCCACGACCCGTCCACCCCCTACCGCGCGGGGCAGGCGATGGCCGCAGAGCTCGACGGAGCCCGGCTCTTGACGCTCGACGGCTACGGGCACACCGCGCTGGACAACCCGAGCACCTGCGTGAAACGGCACGTCGTCCGGTACTTCCTCACCGGGGCACTGCCACCGCGGGACGCGCGGTGCGCACAGGACACCCCGCCCTTCGCCGCCCCCGCAGAGCGGGAGCGACCGCCCGCCGGTACCGCGGCGACGGGTCGGAGCACGGGCGCGGGGAAAGCGGGTTCGCCGTCCGGGACCGTCGCTCCGAAGAGCGCTGTGCGGTTCCCGGTGTGGCCGCTGCGTTCGGCGGACCTGTTCCCTGCCTGGCCCACGGGGCCGGACCGTACGTGACGGGCACCCGGAGACCTCCGGGAACGCACTCACGTACCGCTCCGTCGAGTTGCTCCGCGCGCACGGCGACCGGAATCTGCAGGCGCGTTGGCGGCGCGCCCGCTGCTTGAGCGTGAGTATGCCGCCACCCGATCGCCACACTGGTGTGAATTTCCTCCGTCGGGCCTATCGCGGCTCACGCGACCTGCGGAAATTTCCCCGGCGGGAATCCGGCGCGCGCCGACCCGCTCATTTCGGACCGGTCGTCGGACGCCGTGAGCTGCTTGTCTTACCAACGGAGCGCGGCACTTTCGTCGGGACAGTTCGTCCTGCCCCGCGCCGGTCGAAAGGTGGTGAAATGCGCAGCGCACGTATCCTTGCCTGCAGCGCCTTGACCCTGTGCGCCCTGGGTCTCCCGGCGGCAGCGGCAGGCGCCGATGAGTCCGACGTCAGTGTCAGCCCGCAGAGGGCCTTCCCCGGCTCGACCATCACGGTCAGCACGGAGGTCTGCGGGCCTGACGCCACGTACGCCAAGGGGCAGGCGGAGGCCGGTGGCCAGATCAACCTGACCGAGGGTCAGGGCAGCGGTGAACTGGTCGGTGATTTCACGGTCCCCGAGACTGCCGAGGACGGTGTGTACACCATCACGGTCAAGTGCCCCCCGCGAACCCGTGTCGAGACCAGCTTCCAGGTCGTCAGCCGCCCGGAGGGGGCGGTGCGCGGTGGATTCGGCGGCGCCGAGGGGGTGAACGGCACTCAGATCGCGGTCGGCTCCCTGCTGATCGCCGGCGCGGCGGCCGGCGGCGCGTTGACGATGCGGCGGCGTCGCTTCGCCGGCATCGCCTCCTGAACAGTCGGCCCGGCCTACGCCCCTACCGAAACCCGGACCGTCATGGGACACAAACGGCCCGCCCCCGTCGTGTCGACGAAGACCCTCGCCGTCGTCATGATCACCGGCATCGTTCTGCTGTACACCGGCCTGCGCGGCGAAACGGCTCCCCAGCCGTCCGCCGCGCAGGCCCATGCCGTATCCGCTCCGCGGTCCTCTGCCGCTGCCGGTGGCGCGTCACCGGATCCCGTCCGGCAGACCGCGGATCCCACGCCGCCGAACGGCCCGACCGGCTCGCGGTCCCTTTCCGCCCCGATCAGACTGCGCATCCCCGCCATCGGTGTGGACACCCCGATGATGGAACTCGGGCTCGACCCCGACGGCGCGCTCGAAGTGCCACCGGCGGACAACCCCAACCTCGCCGGCTGGTACGCCGACGGTCCCGCCCCCGGTGAGTCCGGCACGGCCGTCGTGGCCGGCCATGTCGACACCCCCACCGGCCGCGCCGTTTTCTACCCTCTGGGTGCCGTCACCCAGGGCAGCACGGTCGAGGTCGTCCGCCGTGACGGGCGGATCGCGCGGTTCGCCGTCCAAGCCGTCGAGGCGTACTCCAAGAGCGAGTTCCCGAGCCGGAAGGTCTACCGCAGTACCGCCCAGCCCCAACTGCGGATCATCACGTGCGGTGGCGGTTACAGCAAGGACACCGGTTACCTCGGCAACGTGGTCGTCTACGCGAGCCTGATCGGCCTCGACTAGCGGCCGATCGCACAAGCATCTCGCACCTGCCATGTGTATTGATCCAGAGATTCGCAGGTGCCAGCGGAATGGCCGTATCCTGACGCACATGCAGTCCTACACCATCGGACAGGCGGCTCGTCTGCTCGGCGTCAGTCCCGACACCGCGCGCCGCTGGGCGGATGCCGGCCGGGTCGCCACCCATCGCGACGAAGGCGGACGCCGTCTCATCGACGGCCGCGATCTGGCCGCCTTCTCCGTCGAGCTCGCGCAGAGCGGCACCGACGAGGACGAGGGCTCGTACACCTCGGCACGCAACGCTTTCCCCGGCATCGTCACCGCCGTCAAGCTCGGCGACGTCGCGGCGCAGGTGGAGATCCAGGCGGGGCCCCACCGCCTGGTGTCCCTGCTCACGCGGGAGGCGGTCGAGGAGCTGGGTCTGGAGGTCGGTGTGGAGGCGACCGCCCGGGTGAAATCGACCAGCGTGCACATCGACCGCACCTGACCGGCCGGCCCCGATCCATCCGGAACGGGCCGCAGATCGCCGACCAGCGGCGTCGCCCGTCACCGGCGCGGCTTTCGACCATCCGCCCGGGCGGCGACCGCCTCCCCTGCAAGGAGCCCCTGCCATGTCCCTGGCCTTCCGCTTCACCCGGCGCCGTGCCGCTGCCGTCGTCGCGACCCTCGTCCTGACCTGCCCGCTCGCCGCCTGCGGTGGCGGCGGCGACCAGCAGGACCGGGGCGCGACCGGCTCCGGGTCCGGTACGCACACACAGGACGTCGACCTCACTGTGCTCGCCGCGTCCTCGCTCACCGACGTCTTCGAGAAGGCCGGCGCCGCGTACGAGAAGACCCGTCCGGGCACGGAGATCACCTTCTCCTTCGCCGGGTCCCAGGAGCTCGCTGCCCAGGTGCGGCAGGGCGCACCCGCCGACGTCCTGGTCACCGCCGACACCAGGACCATGGACGGGCTGAAGGACGAGACGGGCAAACCCGTGGTCGTCGCCAGGAACCGGCTGGTCATCGCCACCCTGGAGGGCAACCCGGAGAAGATCGCCGAGTTGAGGGACCTCGCGGGCCCGGCGGTCAAGGTGGTCCTCGCCT
Source organism: Streptomyces sp. PKU-EA00015 (assembly GCF_013387495.1). Lineage (GTDB taxonomy): Bacteria > Actinomycetota > Actinomycetes > Streptomycetales > Streptomycetaceae > Streptomyces. Next base: position 192,606 of record NZ_JABZEE010000013.1, read on the forward strand.
CCCCCGAGGTCCCGGTGGGCCGGTACAGCCGGCAGATCCTCGACGCCCAGGGCGTGACCGTGCGACCCGTCTCGGAGGAGCCCAGCGTCCGCGCCGTCCTCGGCAAGGTCGAGCTGGGCGAGGCGGACGCGGGCCTCGTCTACAAGACGGACGCCGCGACCGCCACCGACAAGGTCGACGCGGTCGAGATCCCGGACGAGCAGAACGCGCTCGCGCAGTACCCGGCCGCCACCCTGAAGACCTCCCGGCACGCGGAGGCGGCCGACGCGTTCGTGCGGTGGCTCGCCACCGCCGAGGCGCAGAAGCTCTTCCGGGACGCCGGGTTCCAGCAGCCGTGACGGACGCGGGTGGGCATCCGGCCGTCGTACCGGGTTCGGTGACGGACGTGGGCCGGCCACCGGTCGCCGTACGTCCTCACAGCGAACCGAGGGATCTCCGATGAAACGCCCCCAGAGCCCCAGCCACAGCCCCCGGACTTCGGGCGAGACGGAAGGCCGCGACAGCCCCGACGCGCCGGGGGGCCGTGCACCACGGGCAGGCGCGCCGGTCGCACTCGCCGTTCCCGCGCTGCTCGCCGTCGCCCTTCTGCTGCTGCCGCTCGTCGGCGTGCTCGCCCGTACGGAGTGGGGCAGGCTCGGCAGTCACCTGACCAGTCCCGGGACCACGGAGGCGCTGCGCCTCTCGCTGGTGGTCTCGTTCTGGGCGCTCGGCCTGTCGCTCGTCCTGGGGGTGCCACTGGCCTGGCTGCTGGCCCGGGTGGACTTCCCCGGCAAGGTTCTCGTGCGCTCCCTGGTTCTGCTGCCGATGGTGCTGCCGCCGACCGTCGGCGGCGTCGCGCTGCTGCTGGCCTTCGGGCGTCGTGGCCTGCTCGGGCCCTGGCTGGAGGACACGTTCGGCGTCACCCTGCCGTTCCACACCTCGGGCGCGGTGCTCGCGGCGACGTTCGTCGCCATGCCGTTCCTGGTGATCAGCCTCGAAGGGGCGCTCGGCGGTCTGCGGCCCCGTTACGAGGAGACCGCCGCGTCCCTGGGGGCCTCGCCGGTACGGGTGTTCTTCACGGTCACGCTGCCGATGGTGATGCCGGGGCTGATCGCCGGCGCCGCCCTCACCTGGGCCCGTGCGCTGGGCGAGTTCGGCGCGACGATCACCTTCGCGGGGAACCTGCCCGGGACCACGCAGACCCTCCCCCTCCAGGTCTACCTGCTGCTCCAGGAACAGCCGGACGCGGCGACGTCCGTGTCGCTCCTGCTGCTCGCCATCGCCATGGTGGTCCTCGTGGCCCTGCGGGGCCGGTGGGCGGGAACCCCGCGCGGCGGCGACCGGCCCCCCGCGCCTGTCGCACACGGCACGGAGGGATCGGGTCCGGAGGCTCCGACGCCCGGCGAAGGCGGGCCGGACGTCCTGGTTCCGCAGGACGGCTGGGCGCTGCACGCCGACGTCACGGGCTTCAACCGGCTCACCTTGGACGCCGAACCCGGCACCACCATCGCCGTCGTCGGCCCCAACGGCGCCGGAAAGACCACCCTGTTGCGCGCCCTCCTCGGCCTCACCGCCCGCTCGCACGCCGCGCTGCGGCTCGGCGACAAGGACGTCTCCCGGCTGCCCCCGCACCGGCGCGGTGTCGCCTGGGTGCCGCAGGACGGCGCGCTGTTCCCGCATCTGAACGCGCTCGCCAACACCGCCTACGGGCTGCGCGCCCAGGGTGTGCGCCGCGCCGAGGCGCGGCGCAGCGCCCAGCAGTGGCTGGACCGGCTCGGCGTCGGGCACCTCGCCCACCGCAGGCCCGCGCAGCTCTCGGGAGGACAGGCCCAGCGCGTCGCGCTGGCCCGTGCGCTGGCCGCGCGGCCCCGGCTGCTGCTCCTCGACGAACCGCTCGCCGCGCTCGACCAGACCGCCCGGGCTCGTGTGCGCCACACGCTGCGCATGCACCTCGACGGTTTCGGCGGCGTCTGCCTGATCGTCACGCACGACCCCGTGGAGGCCGTCTCGCTCGCCGACAGGGTGCTCGTGCTCGACGGCGGCCGCGCCCTCCAGGACGCGCCGCCGGCCGAGGTCACCCGGCACCCGCGCTCGCCGTGGGTGGCCCGCATGCTGGGGCGCAACGCGTGGCCCGGCACGGCATCGGCCCACGGGCTCGACCTGGCCGGGGGCGGCACGCTGGTGGCCGCGGAACCGCTGCCGGCCGGCACCGACGCGCTGGCGGTCATCGCGCCGGAGGCCGTCTCCGTGCACCGGGAAAGGCCGGAGGGCAGCCCGCGGAACGTCTGGCCGGGCACCGTGCGCGAGATCACCGTCTCCGGCAGCCGGCTGCGCGTTCTGATCGTCTCGGACCGGGTGCCCGACCTGGTCGCAGAGATCACCCCGCAGGCCGCCGTTGAACTGGGCATCGTGGACGGGGTGTCCGTGTGGACGAGCGTCAAGGCGACGGAAGTGACCACCGTGCCGCGCTGATCGCCGAGGTCGGGAAGGGACCGCCTCACGCAGGCGCGCGAGGAGTCACAGCCGGTCATGCCCGTAGGCGCGCGACGGCGTCACCGCCGGACCTGCCAGACAGGCACGCGGCCGTCAACGCGGCGGGCAGAGTCACCCGAGCGGGTTCCTCTGCGGGGGAAGGGAACCGGCTCGGGGGCCCGCTCGTTGGCTCGGTCGGGCAAAGGAATCGTCAAGAGGCGCGGCCCGCGCCGGATTGCGCAGGGGATTTCCATGGGTGTCAGCCTTTCCAAGGGCGGCAACGTCTCGCTCACCAAGGAGGCCCCGGGCCTGACCGCGGTCATCGTGGGTCTCGGCTGGGACGTCCGCACCACCACCGGGACCGACTTCGACCTCGACGCCAGCGCCCTGCTGGTCGATGCGAACGGCAAGGTCCTGACCGACCAGCACTTCGTCTTCTTCAACAATCTCAAGAGCCCCGACGGCTCCGTCGAGCACACCGGTGACAACCTCACGGGTCAGGGCGAGGGCGACGACGAGCAGATCAAGGTCGATCTGGCGGGCGTGGCCGCCGAGGTCGACAAGATCGTGTTCCCGGTCTCGATCCACGAGGGCGAGAGCCGCAGCCAGTCCTTCGGCCAGGTGCGCAACGCCTTCATCCGCGTCGTCAACCAGGCGGGCGGTGCCGAGCTGGCCCGCTACGACCTGAGCGAGGACGCGTCCACGGAGACCGCGATGGTCTTCGGCGAGCTGTACCGCAACGGCGCGGAGTGGAAGTTCCGCGCCGTCGGCCAGGGGTACGCCTCCGGACTGCGGGGCATCGCGCAGGACTTCGGCGTCAACATCTGAGCCCTGCTGGGCTCGGGAGCCGCCCCCAATCGCTCTTAATCGTTATCAACCGTCCTGAGTCGTCCTGAGCGGCTCCGGCGTTCGGAGTGCGGCCCGCGCCACGGGCCGCACCCGCGCCGGGCGGCGTACTCGGCCGCAGCGGTGCACGGAGGGCTGTACGCGTACGCGTCGGCATCGGGGCCGGCGCGGTGTGCTCTGGGCCCAGGCGTAGGGGGTGCGGCGCTCGGTGCAGTACGGTCACAGCCGGTGCACCGTGCGACCGATGCGGAGGACGTGATGGCGGGGGACATAGCGCAGCCGTTGCCCGGGCTGGAATTGGTGTGGTCCGGCCGGGTGCCCGAGCACGCGCAGGAAGCCGCGGCGCTCGCGCATGTGCTGGATGCCGAGGAGTCCGCGCGCCTCGCGGTGTTCCGGCGCCCTGAGGACCGGGACGCCTTCGCCGTCGCGCACGTGACGCTGCGTCGGCTGCTCGGACAGCGGTTGGGGCAGGCGCCCCAGGACGTGTCGATCGTGCGGGAGCCGTGCGCGCACTGCGGCGGGGCGCACGGCCGTCCCTATGTCCCGGGCAGGGCCGTCCACTTCTCCTTGTCGCACACCAGCGGCATGGTGATGATCGCGCTCGCCTCCGTCCCCGTGGGCATCGATGTCGAGATCATGCCGTCGGCCGGGACCGCCGAGGACGTCGCGACACAGCTGCACCCGCACGAGCGTGCGGAGCTGGCCGCGCTTCCCGCGGGGGACCGGACCACCGCGTTCGCCCGCTGCTGGACGCGCAAGGAGGCGATGCTCAAAGCGATGGGCGTCGGTCTGAACGAGGACGTGGCGCTCGCCTACGTGGGCAGCGGTGCCCGACCGGCCCCACAGGACCTCTGGCTGATCGCCGACCTGCCCGCCGACCCGGGCTATGCGGCGGCAGCCGCCGTGCGCCGTCCCGGCACCCTTTAGGGCCGGGGCAGTGGCGCGTCAGGACCGCCCTTCCGCAGGACTCCGAGGCCCGAGGCGAACCTCGGTCGAGGGACGCGCTCAGAGGTCCTTCGCCGGCCAGTCCAGCAGGCGCGCGCCGATCGCCGCCGTCTGCAGCGTGTACCGGTGCACCGGGTCCGTGGGGTCGGAGCCGGTCAGCCGGTGGATGCGCTCCAGCCGGTACGTGAGCGCGCGGACGCTCAGGTTCAGTCGGCGGGCGGCCTGCGCCGCCACACATCCGGCGTCGAAGTAGGCGTGCAGCGTGTCCAGCAGGGGCTGCGCTCCTCCCCTCGCCTGCTGCAACGGCCCCAGGGCACTTTGCACGAGGTCGGCCATCGCCTCCCGGTCACGCGCGAGTACGGGGAAGACCAGCAGGTCGGCGGCGTGCAGTACGGGTTCGTCGAGTCCGATGCGGTCGGCGAGGTCGAGGGCGTTCAGGGCCTCCTCGTACGAGCGGACGACACCGCCTGCCCCTTGGTGGGGGCGGCCGATCGCCGCCCGGCCGCCGCCGGTCGCCGCGTACGCCTGCTTGGCGAAGTACCGCACGACCTCCTCCTGGTCGGCGGGGACGACGCAGATCAGCCGGCCTTCCTTGGTGGTCAGCAGAATCCGGCGGTCTCCGAAACGGCTGAGGAGAGCGGCCTCGACCGTGCGGGTCACCGGGTGCGTGTCGTCATAGGCCTCGGGAGCCTCGGCGACGCCGACCGCGTGCGCGTGGGCGAGCCGCAGCCCGAACCGCTCGGCACGCTGCGCCAGCCGGCCCGGGTCGCTGCGCCCGTACAGCAGGTCGTCGACGAACTCCCGCCGGGCCGCCTCCTCTTTGCGCACGGCCAGCCGCTGCGCCCGCTCGTACCCGCCCGCGAACGCGTCGACCGCCTGCTCGACCGCGGCCAGCACACTCTCGGGCGACGTGGTCACGGGCCAGGCGGTGCGCGTCTTCGCCAAGTACTGGATGACCAGCGGTCGCAGACCGTGTCCCGCCTCAGCGGCCTGTTCGCCGAGGGAGCGCCGTCCGTCGAGTTCGTCGCGGGTGAGCCGGCGTCCGGTCCGGCCGACCTCCGCAAGAATCTCGGCGTACCCGGCGACGTACGCGTCCGGTGTCTCCGTCGTGCCCAAGTCGGCTCCCCCACTCTGCGTTGCGCCGTCCACGGCCGCTTCTGCTTCCGCCGCGGCCCCACTCACCCACGCCGTACCGCACGCCCGCTCCTGCGCGTGCGGCGGAGGGCTCGCCTCCGGCGGCCCGGCATCAAGAACGCGTCAAGGCTGCCGGAATCCGGCAATGCGAGCAAGCTCGCGAGGCTGCCACCATGGGGTCGCGCCGGAGCCGAGGGTTGCGCCGGATGCTGCGAATCGGCAACGGGGGAACGGGGGTCGCGCCGGTGAACGAGTTCGTCGCGGCCGCGGTTGCCTTTCCCGCAGTGTTCTTCAGCGCCGCTCTCGTCGTGGTCGTCGCCTTCTGGGTGCTGGTGCTGTGCCGAGCCGTCGGTCACGACATGTTCGACTCCGACGTGGAGCTCCGGGGCGGCGTCGCCGGGCTCGGCGGCGTGCCGGTCGCCGTCGTCGTGTCCCTGCTGGTCGCCGTCGCCTGGTTCACCAGCCTCGCCGGCTCGGTGCCGCTGCGCCGCTCCGGCCTGACGGGCGTCCCGTACGCCGCCCTCGCCTGCGCGGTCCTCGCCGCCGCCGCGCTGGCCGCCTGGGCCGTCACGCGACGGCTGGTCCGGGTGCTGGCGAAGCTCTTCCCCGACGAACCCGGGCCCTCCCGGCAGGACTTCGTCGGCATGACGTGCACCGTCCGCACCGGACGGGTGGACACGCGCATCGGCCGGGCGGAGGTCACCGCTCGTGACGGCTCCACCGCCGTCGTACAGGTCAGACAGCTCGGCCCCCGGAACGGGAAGGAGACCGGCATTGTCGAGGAGCCGCTGACCCTGGGCGCGACCGGGCTGCTCTACGCGTACGACGAGGCGGGCGATTTCTTCTGGGTCACCCCGTACGCGCCGTTCGGCGAACGGCCCGGCGTCGGCCGCTCGACCGCGGCCTGAGCCTCCCTGCCCGGAACGGTGGGGCGGCCCGCAGCCGCCACGCCGCGTCGTCGGTCGGCCCGTAGTGAACCGGTGGGCGGCGGCGGCCCCTTCGGCAGCGGCGTGACACCAGCCGGGCGGGAGGGTTCCGGTGGGCGGCGAGGGTGATCCCCCGCGGGATCGCGGCTCGATTGTCAGGTACGCACAGAAGTTGTCCACAGGCTGAGGAGAGTGTCGGCGGTTTCCGGTTTGATGGGGGCATGGACGACGCACTCAGCACACCCGACATGCCCGGCATGCCCGACTGGGAGAAGCGCTTCCGGGCGCCCCGTGTCTCTCTGCCCGACTGGGCCGAGGACGCCCCCGACCGCTCCCTTTTCGTCTCCAACGCGACGGGGACGTACGAGCTGTACGCGTGGGACCGTGCCACGGGCACCCAGCGGCAGGTCACCGACCGGCCGAACGGCACCACCGACGGCGTGCTCACGCCGGACGGCGAGGCCGTCTGGTGGTTCTCGGACACCGACGGCGACGAGTTCGGGGTCTGGATGCGGCAGCCGTTCGGCGGCGGGGAGGACGTGCCCGCCGCGCCCGGGCTCGAGCCCTCCTATCCCGCCGGGCTCGCCATAGGCCGCGACGGCACCGCCGTGATCGGCCGCTCGACGGACGAGGACGGCTCGACCGTCCACGTCGTGCGGCCGGGCACGGAGCCCGTGGAGATCTACCGGCACCGGGAGTCGGCGGGCGTCGGCGACCTCTCCCACGACGGGACGCTCCTCGCCATCGAGCACACCGAGCACGGGGACGCGATGCACTCCGCGCTGCGGGTGCTGAAACTGGACGGCGACGTGGTGGCGGAGCTCGACGACACCGAGAACGGCACGGCGGAGCTCGGTCTCGAGGTGCTCGGCTTCGCACCGGTCGACGGCGACACCCGGCTGCTCGTCGGTCACCAGCGGCGGGGACGCTGGGAGCCGATGATCTGGGACGTGATGACCAGCGAGCAGACCGGCCTCGCGATCGACCTCCCGGGCGATGTGAACGCCGAGTGGTACCCGGACGGCTCGGCCCTTCTCGTCGCGCACGACTTCGAGGCGCGCGGCGAACTGTGGCGCTACGACCTCGCCGCGCACGAGCTGACGCGGATCGAGACGCCCGCCGGTTCGGTCTCGGGCGCCACCGCCCGCCCCGACCGCACCGTCGAATACCTGTGGTCGTCCGCCGCCCGGGCGCCGCAGGTCCGCTCGACGAAGGGTGGTGTGGTGCTCGACCCGCCGGGGATGAAGGCGCCGTCCTCGGTCCCTGTCGAGGACGCCTGGGTGGAGGGCCCCGGAGGCCGCATCCACGCCCTGGTCCAGAAGCCGGCCGGCGCGGGCGGCCCGCTGCCGACGGTCTTCGAGATCCACGGCGGCCCGACCTGGCACGACAGCGACGCCTTCGCCGCGGGCCCGGCGGCCTGGATCGACCACGGGTACGCGGTGGTCCGCGTCAACTACCGCGGCTCGACCGGCTACGGGAGGGAGTGGACGGACGCGCTCAAGCACCGTGTGGGGCTGATCGAGCTGGAGGACATCGCGGCGGTCCGCGAGTGGGCGGTCTCCTCCGGTCTCGCCGACCCGGACAAGCTCGTGCTCGCGGGCGGATCGTGGGGCGGGTATCTGACGCTGCTCGGGCTCGGCACCCAGCCGGACGCCTGGGCCGTCGGTCTGGCCGCGGTACCGGTCGCGGACTACGTCACGGCCTACCACGACGAGATGGAGGCCCTGAAGGCCATGGACCGCACGCTCCTGGGCGGCACACCGGAGGAGGTGCCGGAGCGTTTCGAGGCGTCGTCCCCGCTGACGTACGTCGACGCGGTCCGCGCGCCGGTCTACATCTCGGCGGGGGTCAACGATCCGCGCTGCCCGATCCGTCAGGTGGAGAACTACGTGGACCGCCTCGCGGCGCGCGGCGCGGTCCACGAGGTGTACCGATACGACGCGGGGCACGGCTCGCTCGTGGTGGAGGAGCGCATCAAGCAGGTGCGCCTGGAGATCGCCTTCGCGGACCGGCACCTGAACGGGGGTGAGGCGCAGGCCGACGGACGGTAGGCCACGGCAGGCCCTCCGGACGCTGGGCCAGCGCAGGGCCGGCGGACCCTGGGCCACGTCAGCTCCTGTGACGGCAGGTCGGGCGGACAGCAGGCCGGTGGCGGTGGGCCGCGGAGGCGGTCGACGGCAGGCCGCGGTGGACCGGCGGACGGCCCGAGGTCCGGCCCCGGGACGAGGGAGCGCGGGCACATTCCGTACCGTGGAGGCGTGTACCGATTCCTGCTGACGCCCCGCTGGTGGGGGATCAACGTCTTCGTCCTGCTGGCGATCCCGTTCTGCGTCTTCATGGGCTCCTGGCAGCTGGGCAGGTTCGAGGACCGCGTCGACAGCCACCGGGAGGCCGAGCGGCGGCCCGGCCAGCAGGAACGGCTCGCGGCGGCCCCCCTCGACGAGCTGCTGCCCGTCGACAAGGAGACGTCGGGACGGCAGGCGACGGCGACGGGCCGGTACGGGGAGCAGTTCCTCGTTCCGGACCGTGAGCTGGACGGCAGGCGAGGCGCGTACGTGCTGACGCTGCTGCGGACGGAGAGCGGCAAGACGCTGCCGGTGGTCCGCGGCTGGCTGGCCGAGGGTGAGCGCGCGCCGGCGGCTCCTTCCGGCGTGGTGACGGTGACGGGCGCACTGCAGGCGTCCGAGACCGTGGGCACCGACGGGGTGCATGCGGCGGGTGGCCTGCCGCGCGGCCAGCTCGGCATGATCAGCGCGGCGTCGCTGGTGAACCTGGTGCCGGACGACGTGTACGACGCGTGGGTCACGCTGACGAAGGCGGACAGCGGCCTGACGGCGGTGCCGGCGTCGGCCCCGCAGAACAGCGGCCTGGACCTGAAGGCGTTCCAGAACCTGGGCTACACCGGTGAGTGGTTCGTGTTCGCGGGCTTCGTGCTGTTCATGTGGTTCCGCCTGGTCCGCCGTGAGGCGGAGGCGGCACGCGACCGCGAACTCGGGCTGACGCCCGAGATGTCCTAGCCCGGTCCCGCCACACCCGGCGGCGCCCTGACGTCCTGGTGTCCTGAGCCACGGCTGCTGCCCGCCCCCAGGGATGGGCTCGCCCGCCCCGGGTTGGCCGCGCCCCGCCCATCACCGGCGCGGCCGCTCACAGCATCGGGGCCGCGCGCCCGCGCGGACCGTCACTGGCCCGGGAGCAGGCCCGTGCGGTAGATCGTGCCGGCGCAGGCGTTGGTGATCGTCGCCTGGGCGTTCGGGGAGCCCGCCTCCGCGATGTGGGTGACCGTCACGCTGCCGTCCTGCGTGCCGCCGTCCTCGGAGGCCAGCTGGGCCTCGGTGTTGTTCTCCGCCGAGGTGCCCGCGCTCGTGCCCGTGCCCGCCGATCCGCCGTCCGTGGGCGACGGGTCGGGCGAGGCGGTGCTGGGGCAGCTGTCGGACGGCACCCAGGCGAACTTCACCTCATAGGCGGACGACGGCTTCAGCAGCAGCGACGCCTGCTCCGCCGACGGATCGGGCAGACCACCCGCCGCGTCGCCCGAGGTGTGCGCGACCACGCTGATGCGGGCCTGGTCGGCCGCGCCGGCGGTCTGGAAGACGACGGTGCCGCCTCCGCCGACCGTGCAGTCCGACGCGGAGACATTGGCGACGCGGAAGGTGCCGTAGACCTTGCCGTCGGGGTCCGGCGGATTCGTCTCCGCCGAGAGGACCCCGAGGTCGGCGCCGCCGCACACCGGCACGGTGTCGCCCCCGCTGCCCGGCGGGACCGGCTCGCCCGAGGCGCCGTCGCCCGCGCCCGGCTGCTCGCCCGGTGCCGCGCTGGTGGGGTCCTTGACCTCGGGATCCTGGCCAGTGCCCTTCGAGGGGGCCAGCGGGTCCTTGTCCCCGCCGGTCGCGCCCGGCTCGTTGCCCGTGCCGCCCTGGGCCTGCTCGCCGTGCCCGGCGTTGACCGGGTTGGCCTGGTCAACGCCGCCGGAGTTCGCGACGTGGACGAAGGCGGGCACCGCGGTGCCGATCAGCAGCACCGCCGCCGCGGCGCCGACGAGCGCCTGGCGCTTGCGGGCGCGCCGCGCCGGGACCGCCCGGCGCAGATGGTCGAGCGCGCCTTCGGAGGGCTCGAGTTCCTCGACGACGCCGTGCAGCATTCTGCGCAGGGCTTCCTCGTCCCCGCCCAGTCCCGCCCCCGGTCCCTCTCCGAGGCCCGCGAACAGGTCCTCGTCGGGGCCCCTGCCAAGGCCGCCCAGTTCGTTCTCCGGCCTGTTGCTCACTTTTCCGTTCCCAGTCCGGTCGTCAAACGGCCCGTCCGGCCCGTAGTGCTCATACCTGTCCGTGTGCCTGCTCATGCCGTGGCCTCCATGGCGACGCGCAGCGCCGCGATGCCCCGGGAGCCGTACGCCTTCACCGAGCCGAGGGAGACCCCCAGCGTCTCGGCCACCTGCGCCTCGGTCATGTCGGCGAAGTACCGCAGGACCAGCACCTCGCGCTGGCGCCGCTGCAGCCCCCGCATCGCCTTGATCAACGCGTCCCGCTCCAGCTGGTCGTACGCGCCCTCCTCCGCGCTCGCCATGTCGGGCATCGGCTTGGAGAGCAGCTTCAGGCCGAGGATGCGGCGGCGCAGCGCGGAGCGGGAGAGGTTGACGACGGTCTGGCGCAGGTAGGCGAGGGTCTTCTCGGGGTCCCGTACGCGCGAGCGCGCGGAGTGGACCCGGATGAACGCCTCCTGGACCACGTCCTCGCAGGACGCGGTGTCGTCCAGGAGCAGGGCGGCGAGACCCAGCAACGACCGGTAGTGGGCGCGGTAGGTCTCGGTGAGGTGATCGACGGTCGTGCCGGCGGCCATGGCGTCGTCAGCGCCCTGCCGCGGGGCCGGGATGCGCGTGGTCCGCGGTGCGGGCATAGGTGCGATCACCGGCATGCCGCCGGCCGGACGAGGTCTGCGGAGCGGACGCACCGAAGCGCCGCGGACCGGGACCACCCCTGCGATGTCGAGAACCTCTGCCACGCCTGTTGGACACGCTTCCCCCCGTCAGGGTTGTACGCGTACGCCACCGCTTTTGGCGGTGAACCAAATGCCCTCATGCGCACTCGCTCATCCCTAATGCCCCATTTTTACGGCACCGTTCCGAGGCGACCGCAAAGACGCTTCCCCCCAACTGCCGCTTGCAGCAAGGAGGGAAGCGAATAATCGAACAGGCTCACGCCCCAGTTCAAGTGGTACAGACCTTGAAAGTTCACAGGGCACGTACAGATCCTACAAAGCCCCACGGACAATCCGTTCCCATTATCGGTTCGGCCGTCTGCGGCCGGTCCCCCGGTCCCCCGGGCTCAGAACTCGGCGGCCACCGTCTCCGCGATCTGCGCGGAGTTCAGCGCGGCTCCCTTGCGCAGGTTGTCGCCGCACACGAAGAGCTCCAGCGCCGACGGGTCGTCGGGCGCCCGGCGCACACGCCCCACCCACGTCGGATCGGTGCCCACCACGTCCGCGGGCGTCGGGAAGTCGCCCGCCCGGGGGTCGTCGTAGAGCACGACCCCCGGCGAGGTCGCCAGGATCTCGTGCGCCCGGTCCACCGTGACCTCGTTCTCGAAGCGCGCGTGCACCACCAGGGAGTGCGTGGTCAGCACGGGTACACGGACGAATGTCGCCGCGACCTTCAGCGACGGCAGGTCCAGGATCTTGCGGGTCTCGGCACGCAGCCCCAGCTCCTCGGACGACCAGCCGCCCTCGCGCGGCTCACCGGTCCAGGGCACGACGTTCAGCGCCAGCGGCGCGGGCAGCGGGCCGAGCCCGTCGTCGCCCACCGCACGGCGTACGTCGCCGGGCCCCGTGCCCAGCTCCGTGCCGGCCACCAGGGACAGCTGGGCACGCAGGGCGTCCACCGCGTCCCGGCCGGCGCCGCTTGCGGCCTGGTACGAGGACACGACCAGTTCCCGCAGGCCGAACTCGGCGTGCAGCGCCCCCACCGCGGGCACCAGCGTCAGCGTGGTGTCGTGGGGGCTGGCGACGATGCCGCGCGGCCGCACCCGTACACAGTGCGGATTGACCTCGGGCACGACGAGCGGGACGTCCGGGTCCATGCGGAAGGCCGGGGAGTTGTCCACGACCACCGCGCCCTTGGCGACGGCGACCGGCGCCCACCGCTCGGACACCTCGCCCGGTACGAGGAACACCGCGACGTCGATGCCGTCGAAGACCTCCTCGCCGAGCGGCACGACCTCGCACTCCTCCCCGCGCACAGCCAGCTTGCGGCCGGCCGATCGCGGGGAGGCGGCGAGTCGGATCTCGCCCCAGATGTCGGCGTGCTGCGACAGGATCCGGAGCATCACCGCACCGACGGCTCCGGTCGCTCCCACGACCGCGAGCGCCGGTTTGGGCTTCATCGCCCGGTGCCTCCGTAGACGACCGCCTCGTCGGAGTCGGAGTCGAGCCCGAACGCGGTGTGCACGGCGCGCACGGCCTCGTTGACGTCGTCGGCGCGGGTGACCACCGAGATGCGGATCTCGGAGGTCGAGATCAGCTCGATGTTCACGCCCGCGTCGGACAGCGCCTCGAAGAAGGACGCGGTCACACCGGGGTTGGTCTTCATACCGGCGCCGACCAGGGAGATCTTGCCGATCTGGTCGTCGTAGCGCAGCGAGTCGAAGCCGATCGCCGACTTCTGCTTCTCCAGCGCGGCCATGGCCTTCGCGCCGTCGGTCTTCGGCAGGGTGAAGGAGATGTCGGTCAGCGCCGTGGTGGCCGCCGAGACGTTCTGCACGACCATGTCGATGTTGATCTCGGCATCGGCGATGGCACGGAAGATGGCCGCGGCCTCGCCCGGCTTGTCCGGGACGCCGACGACGGTGACCTTGGCCTCGGAGACGTCGTGGGCGACTCCGGAGATGATGGCGTGCTCCACCTTCTGATCCCCTTGCGGTTCGTTGCTGACCCAGGTGCCGCGCAGTCCGGAGAAGGACGAGCGCACGTGGATCGGGATGTTGTAACGGCGTGCGTACTCGACGCACCGGTGCAGCAGCACCTTGGAGCCGGAGGCGGCGAGCTCCAGCATGTCCTCGGAGGAGATCCAGTCGATCTTCCGGGCCTTCTTGACGACCCGCGGGTCGGCGGTGAAGACGCCGTCGACGTCGGTGTAGATCTCGCAGACCTCGGCGTCCAGCGCGGCGGCCAGCGCCACCGCCGTGGTGTCGGACCCGCCACGCCCCAGCGTGGTGATGTCCTTCTTGTCCTGGGACACACCCTGGAAGCCGGCGACGATCGCGATGTTGCCCTCGTCGAGCGCCGTGCGGATCCGGCCCGGCGTCACATCGATGATGCGCGCTTTGTTGTGGACCGAGTCGGTGATGACGCCTGCCTGGCTGCCGGTGAACGACTGGGCCTCGTGGCCCAGGTTTTTGATCGCCATGGCCAGCAGGGCCATGGAGATCCGCTCTCCTGCGGTCAGCAGCATGTCGAACTCACGCCCGGCAGGGATCGGAGATACCTGCTCGGCGAGATCGATCAGCTCGTCCGTCGTGTCACCCATCGCCGACACCACGACGACCACCTGGTGGCCGTCCTTCTTGGCATCGACGATTCGCTTGGCGACCCGCTTGATGCCTTCGGCATCGGCAACGGAGGAGCCTCCGTACTTCTGCACGACAAGGCCCACGTGCGCTCCTCGCTCGGTCTTCTGCAGTCACTACTGCGGTCGGCTCAGTCTATCGAGCGGCCGCGATACGCCCCTGTGATGTCACATGGTGAGATGTCCCGCTCACCAGGTGATCATCCAGGAAGGGGCCAGGGACGTTCGCGGCCGCTCGGATGGCTGCTGCCCAGGGGACGGCTGCGTACGCGGGATGTGGCCCGCTTCACAGCCGGGCGGCACGAGCGCGGAGCCCGCCGGACGTCAGCGCGCCCGGCGCAGCCCCAGCGGGGCGGCGATCTCCTCGACCATCACCTTGCCGGCCTCCTCGGCCAGCAGCTCCTCGGCGAGGTCCTCGTCCGTGTCCAGGCCGTCCAGCTCGGCCAGCGGCTGGTCGAGGCGGACGTGGGCCACGAGGGACTGGAGCGCGCGCAGGGTGGCGGAGGCGGTCGGGCCCCAGTTGGAGAAGTACGAGAACTGCCACCACCACAGCGCCTCCGTGGTGCGGCCCGCGCGGTAGTGGGCGAGGCCGTGGCGCAGGTCGGTGACGATGTCCGCGAGGCTGTCGGAGATCCGCGAGGGCACCGGGGCCTTGCGGGGCTCGTACGGGTCGAAGACCTCGGAGAAGACGTCCACCGGGTCGAGGAGCACGGCGAAGCGCTCGCGCAGGTCGTCGACGTCCTGGTCGGGACCGGTGTCCGGCTCGTACCGCTCGTCCGGGAGGATGTCCTCGTGCGCGCCCAGGCGGCCTCCGGTCAGCAGCAGCTGGGACACCTCCAGCAGCAGGAACGGGACCGCGCTGTCCGGCTCGTCGCCCTTCGCGACCTCGGTCGTCGCCACGATGAAGGATTCGATCGAGTCGGCGATCTGGACCGCGAAGTCGTCCGGGTCCTGACCTACGGCGTGCAGCATGGCGTCAGACATCGAGCAGTCGTCTCCCCTCGAAGGCACGCCCGAGCGTGACCTCGTCGGCGTATTCCAAGTCTCCCCCCACCGGGAGGCCGCTGGCCAGCCGCGTGACCTTGAGTCCCATCGGCTTCACCATGCGTGCGAGATAGGTGGCCGTCGCCTCGCCCTCGAGATTCGGGTCCGTGGCCAGGATCAGCTCGGTGACCGTGCCGTCCGCGAGCCGGGCCAGCAGCTCGCGGATGCGCAGGTCGTCCGGGCCCACACCCTCGATGGGGCTGATGGCGCCGCCCAGAACGTGGTACCGGCCGCGGAACTCACGCGTCCGCTCGATCGCGACGACGTCCTTCGGCTCCTCCACGACGCAGATGACGGCCTGGTCGCGGCGGGGGTCACGGCAGATGTTGCACTGCTCCTGCTGTGCGACGTTGCCGCACACGGCGCAGAAGCGCACCTTGTCCTTCACCTCCAGCAGCGCGTGCGCGAGCCGGCGGACGTCGGTCGGCTCCGCCTGGAGGATGTGGAAGGCGATCCGCTGCGCGCTCTTGGGACCGACGCCGGGCAGCCTGCCCAGTTCGTCGATGAGGTCCTGAACCACGCCTTCGTACAACGGAACGCCTTTCCTTGCGTGCTTGCTGCTTACGGTAGTTGGTGAATATGACGCTTAGAAGGGCCTGACGGGACCGGCGGGAGAAGCCGGGGTCAGAACGGCAGGCCCGGCATGCCGCCGAGGCCCTGCGCGAGCGGTCCGAGCTTGTCCTGCTGGAGCTGCCGGGCGTTCTCGTTGGCGGCGTGGACGGCGGCGACGACGAGGTCCGCGAGGGTCTCGGTGTCCTCCGGGTCGACGGCCTTCGGGTCGATGACGAGGTTGCGCAGCTCGCCGGAGCCTGTGACGGTGGCCTTCACCAGACCGCCGCCCGCCTGGCCCTCGACCTCGGTCTGCGCCAACTCCTCCTGCGCCCGGGCGAGATCCTGCTGCATCTTCTGGGCCTGCTGGAGCAACTGCTGCATGTTGGGCTGGCCACCACCGGGAATCACGGTCACTCCTGTCCGTACGTTGCTTCGATACGGCCGAGCCTACGTGGTCACCGGGCGCGATGCCCCACCTGGAGGTGACCAACTCTTTCGAGTGAGAGCCACGGGCCCCGACCGGGATCCGCTACCTGATCAAGGCCCCCGTGCGGGCGGAAATACGGGCATCGGGGGCGCACAGCCCACCATTCGGCGGTATGAAGGGCGTGCGCATTCGCGGGCCCATCAGAACGAACGCGCGCACCGTACGTCACACGGTGTAACGTCAGCACCTTTTGAGCACCTTTTCAGCGAAGCCGCTGAAGCCGTAGAGGGTAGAGGAGCGCACCGGTGAGCCAGCCGGAGATGCAGCCCGGGGGGCCGGCCCGGGAGGAGGGCGGCACCGCGCCGCTGGGTGATCTGACCGGACGGGCGTTCCCGCTCGGCGACTGGGGGGAGCCCGCGGTCCGCCTCGACGAGCTCTACCGGTGGGTGGAGGCCGACGCCCTGCGGACGGCCGAGTGGTACCTCGCGGACCGCGCCCGCAAGCGCCGCTGGGCCCGGCTGCTGCGCCTCGGTACGGCGCTGGGCGCCGTCACCGGGGCAGCCCTGCCGATGCTCGACCTGACCGGCGCGGTGGCCGGGGCGGCCCCCTGGGGGTACGTCTGTCTGCTGCTCGCCGCGGCCTGCGTGGCCTGCGACCGGTACTTCGGCCTCACCGCGGGCTGGATGCGCGACGTCGCGACGGCCCAGGCGGTGCAGCACCGCCTGCAGTCGCTGCAGTTCGACTGGGCGTCCGAGAGCGTGCGGGAGGTGCTGGGCCCGACGGAGGGCACGGCGAGCGAGGCGGCCGAGCGCTGCCTGGGAGTGCTGCGCCGCTTCTCCGAGGACGTCTCGGAACTGGTCCGTACGGAGACGGCGGACTGGATGACCGCCTTCCGCGCGGGCCCGGCGCCGCTGCGGCTGACAACCCAGTCCCCCGCCCGCGCGGAGGCGGGCCCCCCGCCGCAGTCCGCGGGCGTGATCCAGGGCCGCTTCCCGCTGCCTCCGGGCACCCGCCCGAACATGCCCCGGCAGCGGCCCCCGGAGCCGCCGCGCTGAGGCCCGCACGGGGCCGGCCGCCCGGCGGCATGCGGGCAGCACGGGCCCCGGGGGGCGTCCTTCGTCAGTCGAGGTTCAGCACAGCGGCCGCCTGGTCGGCCATCGCTGCCTCGCCCGCCGCGTTCGGGTGCACCGGAACCACATTGGTGCCGAACAGGAGCGGTTCGATCCAGCGCGTTCCCCTCGGGCTGCAGGCGTCGTGGCCGTTCGACACCTCGGCCATATCGACGAAGGTGGCACCGGCCTCGCCGGCGGCCTTCTCGACGGCCGCGTTCAGGTCCGTCTGCAGCTGGTGCAGGTAGGGCACATCGCCCTTGGCGACCGGCATCTTGAGGAAGCAGCCGGGGACGGCCCGCTCGGGCAGGATCCACGGATAACCGAGGATCGCGACCTCCGCCTTCGGCGACCTGGCCCTGATCTGGTTCAGTGCCGTCCTGATCGCGGGATACGTCTTCTCGGCGATGTCGTCGGAGAAGCTGCTGCCGTAGGCGTCCTTGCACGGGCTGCCCTGGCCGGCCGTGAGCGCGCCCAGGGTGCCGCAGGCGAGGATGGCGCTGATGAAGGTGTTGTTGTCGTTGCCGCCGATGGTCAGCGTGACGAGGTCGGTGTCGCTCCCGAGCGCGTCGAACTGCGGGGCGACACCCGGGTACTGGGCCCGCGTGAAGTGCTCGGTCCTCGCGGCGCCACAGGTGACGTCCGTGAGTCTCGCCCCGGTCCGGGCGGCGACCAGGCGCGGGTAGTTCCTGGTGGTGCGGAAGCACAGGGGGGATGCGGCCGGGTCGAGCGGGAGGACGCCCGAACCGGCGCTGTAACTGTCCCCGAGGGCGACGTAGTTCATCGGTTCGGCGGTGGCCCGGGCGGGGGCGGCGGTCCCCAGCCCGAGTGCGGCGGTCCCGGCGGCCGCGAGGACCACCGACAGGGCTCTGTTCTTGGCGCGGAACGGCATGGGGGGCGGCTCCTTCAGGCGAATGGTGCGGCTCTGGCATGCTCCGGCGCTCCGGGCGCCGGCTCGCGGAGCCACGACCTGTTCGCCGGGGCGCGTTCACCCGATCGGTGCGAGAAGCGTAGGAGGACCCGGGCCCGCCGCCCCTGTGACGGAATCCCAACCCTTGACAGTTTTTTCGTGAGCCGTCACCAACGCCCGCCCGACGATGTGTGCTTGGCGCACGCACAGAACGGCTCCGGGGCGCGTGCCCCGGAGCCGTCGTGTGCGATGCCGTCGTCGGCCGGTGAATCCCCTCAGCGGCTGCGGCCGGACGTCAGTGCCCGCGTCAGGATCGGCGGGAGCAGGTCCCGGGCCAGACGGCGGGCGAGGGAGCGGCGGGCGGGAGCCGCCGCCGGGGACGGTGCGGGAGCGGGTGGCGGGGTGGCGGGATCCGGCTCGGGGGCGGGCCGCGGGAGCGGCTCGTTGCGCGAGACCGGCGGGGCCGGCGGCTGCGCCTTGGGACCCTTGATACGGATCAGGGGCAGGCCCGCGACCTCCTCCACCCCGTGCCACACGTCCGTCCGCGTCGCCAGGAACTCCAGCAGCTCCTCGGTGAACGGGGCGGGATCGCCCCACGTCCCGTACAGCTTGCTGCCCGTGATCACGATCGGCTTGAGGCCGGTCGTCGACACCGCGCCCCACACCGCCGCCGAGACCCCTGGGCAGTGCTCGGCCCGGAAGTCGTCGAAGGCCACGATCCCGTCGGGGAGCAGGAGTTCCCGCGCCGCGGCCACGTCGCCGTGGACGTGCTCGTACAGGTGGGACGCGTCGACGTGGACGAAGCGGCAGGTGGCGGCCTCGACGCGGGAGGTGATGACGGACGTCGGCGCCTGCACCACGGTCGGCAGCTCGTCGTGGAAGGAGAGGTAGTTGGCCTCGAAGGCCCGGCGCGTCAGCGTCGCGTAAGAGCGGTCCATCTCCGCGCTGTTGGGGTCGTCCGGCGCCTCGGAGTCGAACAGGTCGCAGACGGTGAAGGTCTCCCCTTCCCGCAGATAGCCCCCGAGGAAGATCGCACTCTTGCCCATGTAGGCGCCGAGCTCCAGAAGGTCACCCTTCATGTCCGTGTCTCTCTGACGGGTCAGGAACCAGTCGAAGATCAGCTGATCGACCGGCCAGAACCAGCCCTTGACGTCCGCGAACCGCTCCGGCCTGGGAAGTTCTTCCGCGGCCGTCCCCTCGGCGGGGGTACTTGTCTGCGACATGCACCGGTCCTACAGCAGGAAGGTGTCCGGCATCCGTCCGCCACGTGTCCGGAATCCTTCCGCCACGCGTCCGGCGGCTGTCGGGCACGCGTGCGGCACCTCCCTCCAGGGCGCGACGCGGACCCCGGCGACGTCTGCGTCAGCTAAAGATGATCATCGAGCCCTGCCCGAGGCTCCGTGTCGCCGCCGCATGCAGCCCCAGCCACACGTGCCGCTCCCGCGCGAACGGACTCTCGTCGTACGGGATCGGACCGGCGGGCTCCTCCAGGGCGGTGGGACGCTCCGGCGGCTCCGGCGCGGCCGGCGGGTTCGCCGGGTCGATGCCGATCGCGCAGGCCACGTACTCCAGTTCGCGCAGAAGACCCTGAGTGGAACCCAACGGGCCGCCGCCCTCCAGCAGTTCGTCGTTGAACAGCGGCGCGGGGAAGTCCACCGGGACGTACGCGCCCGCGTGGTCGTAGTGCCACACCAGGTGCGACTGCTGCGCAGTCGACTCGAACATCTCCAGCAACTGCTCGTAGTCGCCGCCGAGTTCGTCGACGGGCGTCACCGCGAGACCGCACAGCTGAAGCAGGTAGGCGCGCCGCAGGAAGTGCAGCGCGTCGTAGTCGAAGCCGGCGACCGGTGCGACGTCGCCCGACAGGCCCGGCATGTAGGCGAAGACGGGCACGGTGGGCAGACCCGCGCCGGTCAGGGCCTTGTCGTAGGAGGCGATCTCTTCGGCGAAGGGGTTGTCGGGGCTGTGGCACAGCACGTCGACAAGGGGGACCAGCCACAGGTCACAGGCCAAGGGAAGGCTCGCTCTCAGCGGTTCGGACGGGTTCTCCCCCTGGCTGCGCCAGGAGGGCGGTGGGTCGCGGACGGTGGCCGGGACAGCGTAATGCCGTGCGGAGGACCGGCGAAGAGGGCCCTCATCGCGTACCGCCTTCCGCCCCCACGTCCCATACCCATACCCCGGCCACGCGCTCTCCCGGCCTGCCCAGCAGTTTCGTGACCGTCTCGTAGAGCGCCTGCTCGTGGTACTGCGGCGGCAGCACCACCACGCCGGCCCTCCAGGCGGCGAGGTCCGCGCGGGCCTGCGCCTGCCAGTTGGGACCGATCACGGGGACCCGGCCGGTGTTGCGGACGTCGGAGAGCAGGTTGGAGGTGTGGCGGGGTGTCGCACCGTAGATCCCGATGCGGTCGGGGCCCCAGGGGCCGTTGAAGTAGCCGCCGGCGACCGGGAATCCGAGGCCGTTCGCCGACTGCCAGTGCAGGGCGTCCGCGCTGCCCGGCGTCGGCAGCGGCACGGTGACCAGCGACTCGCCCTCGCCGAGGTAGGAGCGGTACGCGCCGTGGGTGATGAAGCCCGGCACCTCCGCCCGCTCCCGTACCGGGTAGGGGGTCGGGAGCACCGGGATCAGCGCCGCCGCCAGCGCCGCGAAGCCCGCTGCCCGCAGGCCCCGGGGGCGGTTCTCCGCAGCCGCGAGACGGTCGGCGGCGAGTGCGAGCAGCATGCCGAGCACGGGCGCGCACACCATCGCCACCCGCGACTCGATGACCGACTCGAACAGCGGCTGGTGCGCGAGCGCCCGCCAGGGCCCGGTCAGCACGATGTCCGTGTACGGGATGCGGAACCTCGGTCCGAGCGACAGGAACGCGGCGGCCGCCGCCGTGAACGCCAGCGCCTTCACCACCGCCAGCCGCCACCACTGGATCACCAGTGCGGCGCTCAGCGCGATCAGCGGCCAGCCGAAGAAGGCGTTCTGCTCGGTGCGGTTCATCGCGAGCGGATCGGCGCCCGCGTCCGAGCCGAGCAGGGCACGACCCGAGAACTGCAGGAACGCGAGCGGGCTGTTGCCCGCGTTGTCGCCGTGCAGCACGCTCTTGTAGCTCTGCGGCCCGAAGAACTGCCAGCCGAGCGGGAACGCCACCAGCGGCAGGCACACCAGCAGCGCGATCCCGAGCCCGCGCAGCAGCGGCCGCCACGCAGCCCGGGCCACGTCGCGCCGCGCGAGCGCGTACGAGAGGGCGAACAGCAGCATGCCCACGGCGGCGAGCAGCAGCGGCTCCTCGCCGAGGAAGATCTGGTACGTCGCGAACAGGCCGAGCAGCACGCCGTCGCGGACCACGTTCCGGCCCTCGCACAGCCGCAGCGCCCGGTCGACGATCAGCGGCAGCATGAACAGGACGAGGAAGTTCGGGTGTGCGTTCCCGTGCGAGATCATCGGCGGCGCGAAGGCGGCGAAGGCGCCGCCGAGCGCGGCGGCGGCTCTGTTGCGGACGAGCCGCCGGGCGATCAGCCAGTACCAGGAGACGGCGGTCGCGGTCAGGCCGAGGGTGAGGACGAGCGCCCAGGTGACGGTCGGCCCGAAGGCCAGCGTGACGGGGGTCAGGGGGACGGACAGGCCCAGCATGACCGTGTTGGCCATCAGGTTCACGCCCTCGGGATATCCCTGGAGGGTGGTGAACAGCGGATTGCGCAGATGCGTGACGTTGTCGGCGGTGACCGCGAAGAACCACTCCCACTGGTTCTGGTCCTGGCCGGCGTCGCGCAGGTAGCCGCGGTCGAGGTCCGCCCACAGGCCCTGGTAGAGCAGGACGGACGCGAGGAGGAAGAGCCCGGCGACGGCGAGGTCCGCGCGCCGCACGGCACGGGTCCGCAGCCGCAGCAGCTCCAGCAGCACCTTGCCGTAGTCGGCGGGCCTGACCTTGGATCCGGCGACGTGCGACCAGCGCACCGGGACCTCGGTCACGGGCCAGCCCTCGCGGCGGAAGAAACGCAGGATCTCGACGTCGATGCCCCACCCGGTGAGCCGCGAGTCGGCGAACGCGGCGCGTGCCTTGTCGCCGTCGAAGAGTTTGAAGCCGCACTGGGTGTCGCGGATGCCGGGCACCGCGACGAGGCGTATGAGCCGGTTGCCCATGCGGCCGAGCCACTCGCGCAGGCGCCGCTGGTGCACCTCGATCCGGGCCTCGGGGTGGGCGCGCGAGCCGATGGCGGCCGCGGCGCCGGTGGCGGCGAGCTCGTCGTCGAGGTGGGCCAGCTCGTCGACGGGGGTGGCGAGGTCGGCGTCGGTGAACAGCACCCGCCGCCCGTAGGAGGCGAGGACGCCCATGCGCAGGGCATGGCCCTTGCCGCGGTTGGTCCTGCTCGACACGAGCTGGATGCGGGGCTCCTCGGCCGCCGCCTCCTGGGCGATCTTCGCGGTCGCGTCGGTGGAGCCGTCGTCGACGACGATCAGCTCCCACTCGCCCCAGCGCTCGGGGTCGGCGCGCAGGAAGGCGCAGACGGCGTGCAGCGTCGGGCCGAGGCGTTCCTCCTCGTTGTACGCGGGTACGACGACGCTCAGGTCCACGCTCACCGCTCGGGCCGGGCGTCGGGGATCCGGGCCGGGGCCGGGCGGTCGTCCGTGGCGAAACCGGACCCGGCAGCGGGGACCGGTCCGCGTTCGAGCCGGTCCGCCCAGGCGAGCGCGTGCGCGTTGTAGGCGTGGATCTCCCGGCGCACCACCTCCGCGTCACCGTGGGTGACGGCGTCCACCACCTTCTCGTGCCCGCTCCACAGCCACTCCGACAGCTCCGGGTCGGACCGCAGGTACGGCACGGCGAACACCCACGCCTGTACGCGCAGCCGGTGCAGGAACTCGGAGATGTAGTGGTTGGTCACGAGCGCTCCGAGCTCGCGCCAGAACCGCAGGTCGTAGCCGATCAGGATGTCGAGGTCACCGGCGCGTGCCGCGCGTGCGGCCTCCTCGGCCCGGCGGCGCACGGACAGCAGGGCCGAGACGCCCGGGGCCGCGGAACCGCGCTCCGTGCGCTGCCGGAAGACGCCGTCGACCACCATCGAGCGCGCCTCGACCATCGTGCGGTAGTCCTCGACGGAGAACCGGTGCACCTTGAAGCCGCGGTGCTGGTCCGATTCGAGCAGCCCCTGCGCGGACAGGTCCACGAGCGCCTCGCGCACGGGTGTCGCGGAGACGCCGTACTGGTCGGCGATCTGCTTGACCGTGAACTCCTGCCCGGGCTGGAGACGCCCGGCGAGCACCTCGTCACGCAGCGCGTCCGCGATCTGCTGCCGCAGGGTGCTGCGTGTGACGGCGGTGGCGCTGGCGTTGCCGGGCATCGTGGTGGCCTTCTCCTTCTGCTTCGTCCCGGACACGATAGGCCAGGGGTCGTGACGGGGTCGTGGGCATGGGGCCCGCACCGTGACGGAAGCGAGGCGGATGTGACGGATGTGTTCGAACCGGCCGACGGCGACGGCGCCCAGGTGTCCGGGGCCGGCCGGGCCGCCGAGGTCCGCACGGCGTTCGAGGGGCTGCTCCAGATCCGCCGTGTGACCAACGCGACGGCCGCGGACCCGGCGGCCGTCCCCGCGCCCTGGGAGCTGAACCGCATGGTGCGCGCGGTGTCCCTGGCCCTGGAGGCGGCCGGCTTCCCGCCGTCGGCGGTGGGCGCCGACGGCACGAGGACGGCGACCGGCTACCGCGTCCGCCCCGGAGAGCGTCCGGCCACGGTGTACGTGGAGTGGCTGGGCCCGCCGGGCGGCGGCGCGGCGCAGGCGGAGGAGGCCGAGCTGACGGCGTGCGCGGCGGCCCTGGGGCGCCTCGGCTGGGAGGCGCTGCTGTACCGGGGCCCGCGGCGCCGGCGCTTCCTGGAGGTGGAGCGGGGGGTGTGAGCGGCCGCCGGGGCCCCTGGCACCGATGGGCTACGAGGGGACGGGCTCGCCGCGCCCCGTGGCCGGCTCGCCCGCCCGGGCGCGGAACGTCTGGCGGTACGCCATCGGCGACACCCCGATCGCCGCGGCCATGTGCTGGCGCAGCGACGCCGCCGTGCCGAAGCCCGACTCCGCCGCGACCCGGTCCACGGGGAGGTCCGTCGTCTCCAGCAGGCGGCGGGCGTGCTCGACGCGCTGGCGGGTCAGCCACTGGACCGGCGTCGTGCCGACCTCCTCGCGGAAGCGGCGGGAGAACGTGCGCACGCTCATCCGGGCGTGCGCGGCCAGTTCCGCAAGGGTGAGCGGGCCGCCCAGCCGGCCGAGTGCCCACGCGCGGGTCGCGGAGGTCGACGCCGCGGACGACGGCGGCACCGGCCGCTCGATGAACTGGGCCTGGCCGCCGTCCCGCCACGGCGGCACGACGCACCGCCGCGCCACCCGGTTGGCGACCTCGCTGCCGTGGTCGCGGCGCAGCAGGTGCAGGCACAAATCCACCCCGGCCGCGACGCCCGCCGCCGTCAGCACGTCCCCGTCGTCGACGAACAGCACGCCCGGGTCGACCTCGACCCCGGGGAAGGCGCGCTGGAACTCCTCCGCCTCGTTCCAGTGCGTGGTGGCGCGGCGGCCGTCGAGCAGGCCGGCGGTGGCGAGGACGTACGCGGCGGTGCAGATGGACACGACGCGGGCGCCGGGGCGGAGCGTCGTGAGGGCGGCGGCGAGCGGCGCGGGCAGCCACTCCTGGGGCCGGTCCGGGCCGCAGGTGAACGGCGGGACGACGAGCGTGTCCGCCGTCGCGAGCACGTCGAGCCCGTGCTCGACGGTGACGGAGAAGTCGGCGCTGGTGCGCACCGTGCCGCCGTCGATGCCGCAGGTGATCACCTCGTACAGCGGTTCGCCGCCGGGCCCTCGGGCAGTGCCGAAGATCCGGACCGGGATGCTCATCTCGAAGGGGTAGACGCCGTCGAGCGCGAGGACGACGACGCGGTGCGGGGCGGAGGAGACCATGGCCGGATCCTTGCACATCATGGCCATCCGGCCACTCGAATGCGGCTTTCCGCTGCCGCAGGGTTGATCACGGCCCCGATCGGGGCCGATTCCCCTGACGAGGAGCGGACATCATGCGGGCCATCAGGCAGGACACACTCGGCGGACCGGACGTGCTGAAGCTCGTCGAGACCGACCGCCCGGAGCCCGGTCCCTCGGAGGTCCTGGTGCGGGTCCACGCCGCCGGGGTCAACCCGACGGACTGGTGGCACCGTTCGACGGGCGGGCTTCTCGGCGACGGACGTCCGGTGCCGCTCGGCTGGGACGTGTCCGGCGTCGTGGAGGCCGTCGGTCTCGGCGTGACGATGTACCGGCCGGGCGACGAGGTGTTCGGCATGCCCCGGCTGCCCGAACCGGCGGGCGCGTACGCGGAGTTCATGACCTCACCGGCCCGCCATCTGGCCCGCAAGCCGGCCGGGATCTCGCACGTGGAGGCCGCCGCCCTGCCGATCGCCGCGCTCACCGCCTGGCAGTCGCTGGTCGACACCGCCGGCGTACGCCCCGGGCAGCGCGTGCTGGTGCACGCGGCGGCCGGCGGCGTCGGACACCTGGCCGTCCAGATCGCCAAGGCACGGGGCGCGTACGTGATCGGCACGGCGAGCGCGGCCAAGCACGCCTTCGTGCGGGGGCTCGGCGCCGACGAGGTCGTCGACTACCGGACGACTGACTTCACCGAGGCCGTCGAGGACATGGACGTGGTCCTGGACGCCGTGGGCGGTGAGTACGGGCCGCGGTCCCTGGAGGTGCTCCGGCCGGGCGGCACGCTGGTCTCCCTCACCTCGCCCGCCGAGGCGTACCTCGCCGGGGAGGCCGAACAGCGCGGCCTGCGCGCCGGGTTCACGATCGTGGAGCCCGACAACGGCGGGCTGCGGGAGATCGCCGCGCTGGTCGAGTCGGGCAGGCTGCGCGTGCACGTGGACACGGTGCTGCCACTGGAGCAGGCCGGCAAGGCGCACGAGATCGGCGAGACGGGCCGGACGCAGGGAAAGATCGTGCTCACTGTCGTGTGAGCGGGCGCCCGAGGGGCGCCGCCGCGCGGGCGGCGCCCCTCGGGGCCGTGGTGCCTAGTAGAGGCCGGTGTACGTGTTCCAGCCGGTTCCGATCTTCGCCTTGGGCTTGAAGCCGCCCTTGCCGTCCGAGTCGTAGCGGTAGAGCACGCCGTCGCTGGTACGCGCGACGAGGTCCGCACGTCCGTCGCCGGTCATGTCACCGGGCGCCGCGAACTTGTTGTACTGGTTCCAGCCCGTGCCGATCAGCTTCTTCGCCTTGAACGGCGCGGAGGCCACGCCTGTGCCCTGGTAGAGGTACAGGCTGCCGTCCTTGGCGCGGGCGATCAGGTCCGCGCGGCCGTCGCCGGAGATGTCGCCGGCACCGACGAGCACGTTGAACTGGCCCCAGCCAGAGCCGATCCGCTGCTTCGCGGCGAAGCCGGTGCCGGTGCCGTTGCCCCGGTAGAGGAACAGTTCGCCCGCCGAGTTGCGGGCCAGCAGGTCGCCCTTGCCGTCGCCGGACAGGTCACCGGGACCGACCAGGGTGTTGTAGACGCCCCAGCCGCTGCCGATCGCCTGGACCTCTTCCGACTTGTGGCTGAGGTTGTAAAGGGTGCCGTTGTAGACCTCGAGGAGGTCGGAGTAGCCGTTGTCGTCGAGGGACGAGGCGTGGGTGAGCTTCGCGCCCGCCCAGCCGCCGTCGTCGCCGATCTTGAATCGGGGCTCGAACTGGCCGTTGTTCAGGTCCCAGTAGTAGTAGAGCGTTCCCCGCGTGTCGAGACCGTACAGCTCGTCCTTGCCCCAGGCCGAGACGTTGCCCGCGTTGGCGAATTGGAAGACGGGATTCCAACCCCCGCCTTCCTTCACGCGTGGCAGGAAGGCACCCGTGCCCGTGGAGGTGTACCGGTACAGGTCACCATTGTTCGCACGCGCGTACAGTTCCGCGTTTCCGTCCTCGTCGAGGTCGTCGAGGCTGAACAGCGTGTTGAAGATGTTCCACCCGCTGCCGACCTTGACCCTGTCCTTGAAGGGACGGGTGGGCTCGCCGGTGCCGCTGTAGAAGAACAGGTCACCCGCGGTGTTGCGGGCGAAGAGGTCGGCGATGCCGTCATTGTTGACGTCGTTCATACCGACCAGCTGGTCGTACTGACCCCAGCCGGAGCCGACCTTCACGCGCGGGGCCAGCGGCTCCGCGCCGGCGGGCGTGGCCCGGTACAGGTAGAGGTCGCCCGCGAAGGTGCGGGCGAGGACGTCGCCGACTCCGTCGCCGGTCAGGTCACCGGGCGAGAAGACCTTGTTGAACTGCTGCCAGCCCGTGCCGGACCAGTAGATGGACGCGTGGTCGGCGGAGTTCGCGTACGCCGAGAGGCGGCCGGTGGACGTCAGGGTGAAGTGGACGGGGCCACCCTCCCTCAGGCCCGCCACCGAGAAGACGTCCTTGTAGAACTGACCGATCGACTCATGGATGCCGTCGTCGAAGCGGTACTCGTACGGTTCACCGTTGCCGGTCGAGACGAACACCCGTCCGGCGACATTCTGGAACAGCATGTCGGACCAGCCGTCGCCGTCCACGTCGCTGCGCGGTGCGGCGAGCGGCGCGCCCTCCTCCTGGGCGCTGAACGCACCGCGGTTCACCTCGGGGCGCGGGAGGTCGAGGCTGGGCAGTTGTCCCGCGTCGCGCGCGGGCTGCTCGACGGTGGCGCGGGGCGCCGGCGGTTCGTCCGCGAACGCGGGCGCCGGGGAGGCGAGCAGGGCACCTGCCGTGACGGACAGGGCGAGTGCGGTGCATGCCGCCAGACGGCGGGTGGCCGCCGGGCGGCCGGTTCTCTTCGAAGACAAGGTCCCCCCAGGGAGTGATGCCACAGGTGCGGGCACCAGGTCAGACGCACGAGGTGGGGGGAGGGATGTACGGCAGCGGTGATGTTTCGGGTGGGCGGGGGTGGCCGCTGCGCGGGGCGCTTCCCCACCCCGCCCTTTCCCGAAACCGGGGCAAGCCCCGGACCCCGCACCGCGCTGCGCGCGGGTGTGCCAAGCTGCCCCCTACGGCCTGGCGGCCGTGGGGCCCCGGACGGGCGGATTTCGTGCGGCGAAATCAGCCCCGCTGGGGGCCACGGCCGCCAAGCCGTAGGGGAGTCGGGGCACTGGGCCCCCACGCCCGCAGGGCGCAGGGGGCAGGGGGCAGGGGGCAGGTACGTGGGTTCCCCACACCCACAGGCGCAGGCGGAGAATCCATGGGTCCCCAACGCCCGCAGGGCGCAGGGGGCGGGGAGGGTCCGTGGGATCCCCACGCCTACATGGCGCAGGCGGAGGGTCCATGGAGTCCCACACGCCCGCAGGGCGAGGGGGAGGTCCGTGGGGCCCGCCACGCCCGCAGGGAGCAGGGGGCAGGTCCGTGGGATCCCCACACCCACAGGGGCAGGCGCAGGCGGAGAGTCCATGGGTCCCCCCGCCCACAAGCGCACAGGGAGAGGTAGGGGGTCCGTGGGGTCCGCCACGCCGCAAGGCGCAGACGGAGCGTCCATGGGTCCCCCACACCCGCAAAGGCGCACGGGGCGGGCCCATGGGATCCCCCACGCCCGCAAGGCGCACGGGGCGGGACCATGGGACCCCCACATCCACAGCGCACAGGGCGCAGGTCCACGGGATCCCCCACGCCGCAAGGCGCAGGGGAAGGGGGAGGGTCCGTGGGGCCCGCTACGCCCACAAGGCGCAGGCGGGGGGTTCCGGGGGCGGAGCCCCCGGCTAGGCCACCCACTCGTCGGCCACCGACAGCGCCGCGTCCAGGGCCGCCAGGCCCTCCTTGGCCTCGGACTCCGTCACGTTGCACGGCGGCACCGCGTGCGTACGGTTCATGTTGACGAAGGGCCACAGGCCGTTCTTCTTGCAGGCCGCCCCGAACGCCGCCATCGCCGCGTTCGCCTCCCCCGTCGCGTTGTACGGCACCAGCGGCTCGCGCGTCTCGCGGTCGCGGACCAGGTCCAGCGCCCAGAACGCGCCCGTGCCGCGCACCTCGCCCACCGACGGGTGGCGCTCGGCCAGTTCGCGCAGGCCGGGCCCGAGGACCGTCTCGCCGATGCGGGCGGCGTGCTCGACGACCTTCTCCTCCTC
Organism: Streptomyces sp. PKU-EA00015; assembly: GCF_013387495.1. Taxonomy (GTDB): domain Bacteria; phylum Actinomycetota; class Actinomycetes; order Streptomycetales; family Streptomycetaceae; genus Streptomyces. The sequence continues at coordinate 221,562 of NZ_JABZEE010000013.1, forward strand.
CATCACCCGGATCGTGGCGACGGCGGCCGCGCAGGCCAGCGGGTGGCCGGAGTACGTCAGGCCGCCCGGGTACGGGCGCTTGTCGAACGTCGCCGCGATCTCGGCCGAGATCGCGACACCGCCCAGCGGTACGTAGCCGGAGTTGACGCCCTTCGCGAACGTCATCAGGTCCGGCACCACGTCGAAGTGCTCGGCCGCGAACCACTTGCCCGTACGGCCGAAGCCCGCCATGACCTCGTCGAGCACGAAGACGATGCCGTAGCGGTCGCAGATCTCACGGACGCCCGCGAGGTAGCCCGGCGGCGGGGTCATGATTCCGGCCGTGCCGGGGATGGTCTCCAGGATGATCGCCGCGATGGTCTGCGGGCCCTCGAAGGCGATGGTGTCCTCGAGGTGCGTCAGGGCGCGCTCGCACTCCTCCGCCTCCGTCGAGGAGTAGAACGGCGAGCGGTAGAGGAACGGTCCCCAGAAGTGGACGACGCCCGCGGTGCCGTTGTCGTTGGCCCAGCGGCGCGGGTCGCCGGTGACGTTGATCGCGGTCGCCGTGCCGCCGTGGTACGAGCGGTACGCCGAGAGCACCTTCGGGCGGCCCGTGTGCAGACGGGCCATGCGGATGGCGTTCTCGACGGCCTCGGCCCCTCCGTTGGTGAAGAAGATCTTGTCCAGGTCGCCCGGGGTCCGCTCGGCGATCAGCCGGGCCGCCTCGGAGCGCGGCTCGACCGCGAACGCGGGCGCGAAGGTGGCGAGCCTGCCCGCCTGCTCCTGGATCGCGGCGACGACCTTCGGATGCTGGTACCCGATGTTGGTGTAGACGAGGCCGCTGGTGAAGTCGAGGTAGCGGTTCCCGTCGTAGTCCCAGAAGTACGAACCCTCGGCGCCGGCGACGGCGAGCGGGTCGATCAGTCCCTGGGCGGACCAGGAGTGGAACACGTGCGCGCGGTCCGCCGCCTTGACGGCGGCGCCGGCCTGGGGATCGGCATGAGGGGTCATGCGGGCCAGCGTAAGGAGGAGCAGGTGAGAGCCGACATGGCCACCTTGTATGACCTCGGCCTCCTTGTCTGGGCAGGGTGTCGGGCCGCCGCCCTCTGTCATTGACAGTATGCTGTCGATATGACAGGCTACTGTCATTGAAATCGAGGAGGGCACCATGACCCGCAAGACCGTTCATCTGGCCGTGTACGACACCTACGCCGACTGGGAGACGGGCCACGCCACCGCCCACCTGGTGCAGAACGGCTTCACCGTGCGCACGGTCGGCCTCACGGCGGATCCCGTCACCACCATGGGCGGCGTCCGCATCCAGCCCGACCTGGCGCTCGACGCGCTGGACCCGGCCGACAGCGGGCTGCTGATCCTCACCGGCGCCTCGCTGTGGGAGACCGGCGACAAGCTCGCGCCGTTCGCCGGGGCGGCGCGCACGTTCCTCGACGCGGGCGTCCCGGTAGCCGCCATCTGCGGCGCGACCGCCGGTCTCGCCCGCGAGGGCCTGCTCGACGACCGCGCGCACACCAGCGCCGCGTCCTTCTACCTGGAGGCCACGGGCTACCGGGGCGGCGCGAAGTACGTGGAGGCGGACGCCGTCACCGACGGCGACCTGATCACCGCGGGCCCGACCGAGCCGGTCGCGTTCGCCCGCGAGGTCTTCGCCCGGCTCGGGGTGTACGAGGGCCCGAAGCTGGACGCCTGGTACCGGCTCTTCCACGACTCGGACCCGGCGGCGTACGAGATCCTTTCAGCATGAGCACGCACAGACCCGACAACCACCCGCAGGAACTGCTGACCCGTACGGCGCTCGGCGTCTTCCGGCTGAACGGCCAGTTCATCACCGTCTCGGACGGCCTGGCCCAGGAGGCAGGGCTGACGGCGGCCCGGTGGCAGGTCCTCGGCGCCGTGCTGCGCGAGCCGCAGACCGTGGCCGGGATAGCCCGCACGATGGGCATCACGCGACAGAGCGTGCAGCGTATCGCCGACCTGCTGGCCGAGCAGGGGCTCGCTGAGTACCGCCCCAACCCGGCCCACCGCCGGGCGAAGCTGCTGCACGCGACGGATGGGGGACGCGAGGCGATACGCAGGATCGACCCGGGGCATGCGCGGCTCGCCCGCCGGCTGCTCGGTGAGCTCGGGGCGGAGGGATTCGCGGAGACCGTGCGTGTGCTGGAGCGGCTGTCGAGGGCGATGGACGCCATCGAGCAGGAGACGGCGAGTGCGCCGCAGGGGGCCGATGCGGAGGAGACGGCGGTCGCCACGAGCGGCTGAACCGCAGCCGAGTCCGCACTTCGCGCGCCCCCCGCTGCCCCCGGCGCACGGCACTATCCTCGGTCCGTCGAACCATCGGACACGGGGGAGGGCCACGCGCCATGGAGCAGCTGGCACCGGGGGATCCACGGCACATCGGCGAGTACCGGCTTCTGGCCAGACTCGGCGCGGGCGGCATGGGCCAGGTGTACCTCGCCCGCTCCGACCGCGGGCGGACCGTGGCCGTCAAGCTCGTACGGCAGGAGCTGGCCCAACAGGAGCAGTTCCGAGGCCGGTTCCGCCTGGAGGTGCGCGCCGCGCTGCGGGTCGGCGGCCGGTGGACCGCGCCCGTCCTCGACGCCGACACCGAGGCGCCCGTCCCCTGGGTCGCGACCGGCTACATCGCCGGGCCCGCCCTGCACACCGTCGTCTCCGGCGCACACGGCCCGCTGCCCGAACGCAGCGTCCGCCTCCTCGCCTCCGGTCTCGCGCACGCCCTGACGAGCATCCACGCGGCCGACCTGGTCCACCGCGACCTGAAGCCGTCGAACATCCTGATCACCATCGACGGCCCGCGCGTGATCGATTTCGGCATAGCACGCGCGCTGGACACGGTCACCGACGGCGGACTCACCCGTACCGGCGTGCTCGTCGGCTCCCCGGGGTTCATGTCCCCCGAGCAGATCCGCGGCGACCGGGTCACGCCCGCCGGCGACGTCTTCTGTCTGGGCTCGGTCCTCGCCTACGCGGCCACGGGCCGGCTGCCGTTCGGCACGGGCGACAGCGGGGTGCACGCGCAGATGTTCCGCATCGCCCAGGAGGAACCGTCGCTGGACGGCGTCCCCGAGGGCCTGCGGGACCTGGTGCGCGACTGCCTCCACAAGGATCCGTCGGCCCGGCCGACCCCGGCGCAGATCCTGGAGCGCACGGGCGGGGAAGCGGACGGGGAGCCGTGGCTGCCGGCCGCGCTCGTCGCCGAACTGGGACGTCACGCCGTGGAGTTGCTGGAGTACGAGCAGCCGGCAGCCGCTGCGGAACCGGCCCCCGTGCCCGCCGAGCCCCCTGCTCCCTCCCCCGCGCAGCCGCCCACGATGACGGCCCCGCAGACGCCGCCCCCGCCCGCACCCGCCCCGCAGCCTCCGCCGCCCGGCCCGGCGGGACCGGCCGGCCCGCCGTACGGCTACCCGCACGCGCCGCCCGCCCCGGCCCTGTACGCACCGGCCGCATACACGCCCGCCCCCTACACGCCCGTCCTGGCTCCCACACCGCCGCCCGCTCCCCAGCCGCGCACCTCACGCGGCAGCACGCTCGCCCTGATCGCCGTCGCCCTGGTCGTGGCCGTCGGCGCCGGCGGCGCGGTCTACACGTTCATGTCCAAGGACAAGGGCGGCACGACGGCGAAGCCCGAGCCCGGTCCCGCCTCCTCCTCGGCGTCCGGCTCCACGACGCCGTCCGACGACGCCAAGGGGCCGTCCCCCTCCTCGTCGCCGTCCACGGCCACGGGCGGGGTCCCGCAGGAGTACATCGGCAGCTGGCGCGCGTCGTTCGACACCGCGGACGGCACCAACGTCCGGGAAATGACCATCACCCAGGGCGAGAGGGGCGAGCAGGTCATGACCCTGTCCGGCACCGGCCCGAACTACGACTGCCGCTGGTCCGCCACGCTGCGCGCACCGGGACCGCCGCTCGAACTGGGGCCGACCACGGTCACCTTCGGCGATCCGGTGTCGTGCGCACCGGGCCAGTGGAGCCGCCTCGCCATGCCGGACGACTCCACGATCGTGCGCGAGCTGGTCGGCTCGGGCGGCGAGCCGCTCACGTACACGAAGACGGGCTGAGCCTCGCCCGCACGAAGACGGGCCGAGACGTGAACGCGGAGGGGCCGAGGCGTACACGAGGAGGGGCCGAGCGAAGCCGGGACGGGAAGGCTCAGCTCCAGCTCGCGGAGTGGAAACTGCGGAACTCCCGGCGCTCCTGGACCGACACGATCCAGCGCGCGGACACGAGGAGGGCCAGGCTCAGGGCGATGACGCCCAGTCCGAGGCGGGGGTTGTCGAAGTCCACGATGCTCGTGATCTCCCGGGAGCCGCTGACTGCCGCACCCGCACCGCCGGACCCCGCGGGCCCGGACGGCCCGGCGTCCCCGCCCGCCTGGCCGGATGCTTCCGCCCCTGAGCCGCCCGTGCCGCCGCCGGCGCCCGGCGGGGGCGGCGGCCCGCCCGTCAGGTCCACGCCCAGCGCCTCCATGGCCGCGGGCACCGGCTGGAAGTACGTCGTGCCGCCGCTCGTGCAGTCCCCGTCGCCGCCCGACGTCACGCCGAGCGCCAGCCCCTCCGAGAACAGCGGGCCCCCGCTGTCGCCGGGCTCCGCGCACACCGTGGTCTCGATCAGGCCGGTGACCGTGCCCTCGGGATAGTTCACCGTCGCGTTCACCGCGGTCACCTCGCCGGACCGGAAGCCGGTCGTACTGCCGCTGCGGAACACCCGCTGCCCGACGACGGGATCGGCCGACCCGACGATCCGTACGCCCTGGCCGCCGCCGATCGAGGCGACGTTGGTGCGGTCGAGCGTGTCGGTGCTCTCGTACCGGACAAGGGAGTAGTCCTTGCCCGGGAAGGCCGCGTCGGTGGTGGTGCCGACCAGTTCGGCGCCCTGCCGGTCCCGGAACCAGGACGTGCCCTCGGGTCCGCAGTGGCCCGCCGTCAGGATGTAGGTGTCCGTGCCGTCGGTGACGTTGAAGCCCGCCGAACAGCGGCGCTGCTCACCGAAGATGGGGGACGCGCCGCCGACCCTGGTGGTGAAGGTGCCCGGCGTGCGCTCCATGCGGACGTGGCCGCCGATCCGTTCGGCGAGGCCGGACAGCCGCGACCAGTCGGCGGCGGAGACCGTGTTGTCGGCACGCACGGTGACCTCGTTGGACGCGTAGTCGACCGCCCATGCCGTCCCGGCGACGCGGGGCGCGTCACGCAGCGCCTCGGTGGCGGAGCGGAGCCGGTCCATGCTGTGGGGCACGATCCGGGCGTCCGCGCCGGCCGCGCGGACCTCCGCGGCCGCTTCGGCGTCGGTCACCGCGACGACCGTCCGGCCCTCGTCGGTCGTCCAACTTCCCGCGGTACGCGACGTGCCGAGCCGCGCGACGGCGTCCGCCACCCCCCGGCGTTCGGCCGGTTCGCCGGCCATGGCGTCCGTGACCATCAGAACGCCGCAGACCAGCCCGCCCGCGGCGGCCAGCCGTACCAGCCGCCGCAGCTTCCGTCGTGCGTGCCTCATACGCGGCCCCAAGGTCGTGACGTCCCGGTGTCACCCGCTCTATACGTGGCCGCGCGCCGTGCCGTTCACCGGCGCCCCGCCGAACGGGCCGTGAACATGGCACCCGTGGCCCTGGCCTGTGGAAGGATCGCCGCGTGGACGCCCTGACCTCCGACGACCCCACCCGGATCGGCCCCTTCCGCCTCATCGGCAGGCTCGGCACCGGTGGCATGGGCCGCGTGTACCTGGCCCGGTCCGAGGGCGGCCGGACCGTCGCCGTGAAGGTCGTGCACGCGCAGCTCGCCGAACAGGACGAATTCCGGCGGCGGTTCGCGCGCGAGGTCGCCGCGCTGGAGCGTGTCGGCGGCGCGGGGACCGCGCCCGTGATCGACTCCGACACGGCGGCCGACGCGCCCTGGGTGGCCCTGACCTACGTGCCCGGCCCCTCCCTGCGGAACGTGGTGGGCGAGGAGTACGGCCCGCTGCCCGCCGAGACCGTGCTGGCGCTCGCGAGCAGGCTCGCCGACGCGCTCACGCACATCCACCGGGCCGGTCTGGTGCACCGGGACCTCAAGCCGTCCAACATCCTGCTCACCGTCGACGGTCCCCGCATCATCGACTTCGGCATCGCGCGCGCCGTGGACACCGTCACCGACGGCGGACTGACCAGCACCGGCGCGGTCGTCGGCTCGCCGGGCTTCATGTCGCCCGAGCAGGTGCGCGGCGAGAAGCTGACCCCCGCGTCGGACCTCTTCTGCCTCGGCGCGGTCCTCGCGTACGCGGCGACCGGGGTGCCGCCGTTCGGTTCCGCGGAGAGCGGCGCGCACGCGACCATGTTCCGCATCGCACACGACGAACCGGACCTCACCGGACTGCCGTGCGAGCTCGAACCGCTCGTCCGGGCCTGCCTGGACAAGGACCCGCACTGCCGCCCGCCCGCCTCCGTGCTCGCCGCGGCCGACCACGGCCCCACCGGCGCCTGGCTGCCGGCCGACGTGCTGGCCCGCCTCGGCAGGAGCGCGGCACGGCTCCTGGACGCCGACACCCCGGTGCCGGGCGCCGGTGACCCGACCCCCGCAGAGGACCCTGCGCCACCGCGCCGCCCGCGCAGGGGACGGGTGCTCGCGGCCGTCCTGGCGGCGGTGCTGCTCGCGGCCGGGGGCGTGGGCGCGGCGGCGTTCTGGCCCGAGAAGAAGCAGGCGGGCGGCGACAAGCGCCCCACGTCCTCGGGATCGGGCGCGGACGATCGCCCCGCCGGGGACGTGCCGCAGTCGTTCGTCGGCGCCTGGGAGGGTGTGCTCGACGGCACGGCGGACGCCCCCTACTCCACGGGCCGCATCGAGATCGCCCAAGGGCGTACGGGCGAGAAGACGGCCGTGTACGTCACCGTCACCGGCGAACGGCTGTGCATGGGGCGGTCCGTGCTGGTGTCGGCGGACGCCGACCGGATCGTGTTCGGCGAGAGCGACGTGACGCTGAGCGTGCCGGAGAAGCAGTGCACCCCGGCCGCTCACCAGACGCTCACCGTCCGCTCGCCCGACGTCCTGGAGTGGACCTCGGGCGCGGCGACGGCGACGTTCCGCAAGGCGGGCTCCGGCCCGGAGGCGGTGCCCTCGAAGTTCCTCGGCACCTGGACCGAGGACGAGTCCGGCGCCGAATGGGGACCCGGCCAGGCGGAGTTGTTCGAACGCCGGGTCACCGTCACCCAGGGCCCGGTCGGGTCCGCCGTCGTCCGCTACGAGTCCGCGTCCCCGCGAACGGACGAGACGACGGGCGAGCCCGTCGGCGGCACCGTCAACTGCGCCTCCACCGCCGTTCTCGGCGGCGTCGGCGGCCTGGTGGTCGTCGGCCCGCCCGTCCGCGACGCGCAGGCCTCCGACCCGGAGTGCACGACGGACACGTCGTCGCAGAACCTGCGGACCGACCGCTTCGAGGGCAAGGAGCGGCTCCTGGTGTACGGGATGAGCGCGGACGGCGAGCCGGGCACGTACCTCCGGAACTAGAGCGTTCTCCACGGACCACCGCGCGGCCCCGAGGGCGGCACGCCGAGCCGACCCGGCTCTTCCGGGACCCGTACCGCGACAGGCGGCCCTCTTGCCGTGCGGGGGTGGTCAGTGAGTGTCGGGGGCCCGTGAGCCGAACCGCCGGTATCGGCCGACGCGGGCACCACGTCGGCCGGTACCGGCAGTTCGGGATCGGCGGGGTCAGGCCGCCGCCTCCGCCTGTGCACGGCTCCGGGCGTCCTGCCGTACGACGCGCCGGCGCCTGGACGGCATGCCCACTGTCGGGTTGGCGACGCCCCAGGCCGCGCCCTTGCAGATCAATTCCTTGTAGAGGGCGGCCACGCGGCCCGTCAGGGCGCTGTCCTTCGCCCGGTCGTCGGCGGTGACGAACTGGACCACGCCCTCCTTGCGGCCGAGGGAGATGCACTGCTGGAAGTAGCGGATGGAGACGTGGGGGACCTTGGTGCCGGCGAGGCGGGCGGCGATGGCGTCGGCGGCCTGCCAGGCCATGGGGACGCCCGAGGCGCAGGACATCCGAAGGGGCTTGTCGTTCGGGCCGATCGCCATCGCCGCGTCGCCCACGGCGTACACGTCCGGGTGGGAGACCGAGCGCATCGTGCTGTCGACCACGATCTGGCTGCGCTCGGTGACCTCCAGGGTGGTGGCCCGGGCGATCGGGTGGACGGCGAAGCCGGTGGTCCAGACCGTGACCTCGGCGGGAATGCTCCGGCCGTCGGCCGTCGTCACGCGGTCCGCCTCCACGGCGGTGACCGCCGCGCTTTCGTGGACCGTGATGCCGAGCTTGTCCACCACCTTCTGCAGGTGACCGCGCCCCTTGTGCGAAAGCCAGTCGCCGAGGGCACCGCGGGCGGCCAGGGCGACGTCGAGGTCCGGGCGGGCCTCGGCGATCTCGGTCGCTGCCTCCAGGCCGGTCAGGCCGCCGCCGACCACGACCACGGGCCGGCCGGCGTCCAGGGTGGCCAGGCGGTCGCGGAGGCGGAGGGCGCCGGGGCGGCTGGAGACGTCGTGGGCGTGTTCGGCGGTGCCGGGGACGCCCCCGTCGTTCCAGCCGCTGCCGAGGGCGTAGACCAGAGTGTCGTACGCCAGTTCCTCCCGCTCGGGGCCGCTCGGGGCGGTGACCGTCACCGTCCTGCTGTCCACGTCCACGGCGGTGACCTGCGCCAGCTTGAGTTCCACGCCCGTGCCCGCGAACATCTCGCCGAACGGCCGGGGCGTGAGGTCCTGGCCCGCCGCGATCTGGTGCAGCCGGACGCGCTCGACGAAGTCGGGCTCGGGGTTGACGAGGGTGATGGTGACGTCCGCGCGGTGCAGCCGCCGGGCGAGGCGGCCGGCGGCGACGGCTCCGGTGTAGCCGGCTCCGAGGACGACGATGCGGTGCTGCATGGGCCTGCTCCTGTCTGCGAGGGTTCCGCCGCTGTCTTGCGCGGTTTCGCCTCTTGAACCGGGCAGCCCGGCGTTTCCTGACAGGATCGGAAGGTGATGCGCACCACATCGGGTCAGAGGGTGTAGAGGGCGTCCCCGTGGTCCGCGGCGGCCCACTGCTCGGTCGCGCGGACGAGCTTGTCGGGATTGACCTGGCTGCGGAGCGCGACGATGCCCTCCGCGGTGACCTCCAGGCACGTGATCCCGACGACCCGGCCGTCCACGACCGCCACGATGGCGGGCTCGCCGTTGGCGGTCGTGGCGTAGATGTCCGGCGCGCCGCCGACGTACGCCCGCTTGGCGTCGCTGGGCTTGAACAGGCCGCGCAGGAACGTGGCGACCGCGAGCGCGCCCTCGAACCCCTTCGCGCGGGCCGGGACCTTCCCGCCGCCGTCGCCGACCGAGACGGCGTCCTGGGTGAGCAGGCGTACGAGGGGTTCGGTACGGCCGCTGGTCGCGGCGGCCAGGAACTCCTCGAGGATCCTCTTGGCGGCGGCCTCGTCGATCTCGGTGCGCGCCTTGCCGTCCGCGACGTGCTTCTTGGCCCGGTGGAAGATCTGCTGGCTGGACGCCTCGGTGATGTCCAGGATCTCGGCGATCTCCCGGTGCGGGTAGTCGAAGGCCTCCCGCAGCACGTACACCGCCCGCTCGCCGGGCGACAGGCGCTCCAGCAGGACGAGGACGGCATACGACACCGACTCGCGCTGCTCGGCGGTCTCGGCCGGGCCGAGCATCGGGTCCCCGGCGAGCAGCGGCTCGGGGAGCCACCTGCCCACGTACGTCTCACGCCGGGCGCGCGCCGAAGTGAGCTGATTGAGGCAGAAGTTGGTGAGGACCTTCGTTAGCCAGGCCTCAGGCACCTCGATCCGCTCGACGTCAGCCGCCTGCCAGCGCAGGAACGTCTCCTGCACGGCATCCTCCGCCTCGCTCGCCGAGCCGAGCAGCCGGTAGGCGATGGCCTCCAGCCGGGGCCTGGCAGCCTCGAACCGGTCCACGTCACTCATGATCAGGGCCATGCCCGCGATCCTAGTCACCCCCCGGGGTGGAACGGCAGGCGGGACAGCGCTCCCCGGTGAGCAGCCGGGGAGCGCTCGGCCGACGCCGGCACGGGCAGACAACTGTCGTGGCCGCAGCGGGAGTTGAAGAACAGCGCCGCCCCACGAGGTCATGAGCGGCGTACGGAATGGGGCGGGGGTCAGTTCTCGGCCGGGAACACCCTGGTCACCTTGCCCTTGAGATCGGCGGTCAGGTGACCGCCGCCGTAATCGTCGGCGAAGTGGACTGCCAGGCCGAGCGGGGTGTCGAAGGTTTCGTTCGCATTGTCGACCAGGACGTAACGCAGGGTCGGTTTCTTCACGTTCAGGTCCTTCTCCGCCCTCTCCAGCAGGGCGGGGACGACGTCCCAGTCGATGTCGTCCATGCTGAACGGGAGATCGCCGCCCGACAGCGTGCCGCTGATGATCCCCTTTTCCACTCCCTCGCCCGGGCGATAGGTGTAGGTGTCGTACTTGGTGTCACTGCCCTTGACCATGACCTCCAGGTTCACGTACTCGTCGTAGACGGTGAAGTCCCCCACGCGGTCCGTTCCCGTCGCGGCCTTGATCTCCTTGACCGCCGTCCGGATGCCGTCCGGTGTCAGCAGGTCGTTCTTCGCGGCGGCCTGCGACGGCGTGGGAGTGGGTGTCGCAGTGGGTGCGGGCGTCCGCGACCCGGTGGAACTCCCCGGTGGGTTCGACGCCGTGCCGCTGCCCTTCGCGCCGTCGTCCGGCAGCAGGGACCAGACCAGTACGCCGGCCAGCACGGTCCCGGCAACGGACGACGCGATCGCGACGCGGCGCTTCGCGCGTCCGGCGTACGGGGGTGGAGTCTGCCACGTCGGGCCCGCCGGGTAGGGCGTCGGCGGTGCCTGACCCGGCACGCCGGTGTGCGGAGTCGCAGGCCCGAAACCGGCCGGCGGACCGAAGCCCGTCGGCGGTCCGAAGCCGGCGGGTGCGGACGGCACGGTCGCCGGGCCCGGCGAGGGCCCCAGCCGGTACGACGTGGGCTCGCCGGTCCCGCCCGGAGCGCTCTGTCCGCCCTCCGCCGCAGCCGCGAGCATCCGGTCGACGGTTTCCGGGTCCGGCCGCGCGGCCGGGTCCTTGACGAGTACGGCGGCCAGGAGCCCCGTCAGCGACCCCGCCCGGCGGGGCGGTGGAAGCTCCTCGCTGAGGACGGCGGCCAGGGTCGCCAGCGTCGTCCCTCTGCGCAGGGGGTTGTTCCCCTCGACGGCGACGTACAGCATCATTGCCAGCGACCACAGGTCGGAGCCGGGTCCGCCGTCGTCGCCGGAGATGCGCTCGGGCGCCATGTAGTCGGGTGTGCCGATGACGGATCCGGTCGCGGTCAGGACGGTCGACTCCCTGATCGCGGCGATACCGAAGTCGGTGAGCACCGGGCGGCCGTCGGGCCGGAGCAGCACGTTCGCCGGCTTGACGTCCCGGTGCTGGATGCCGACGTCATGGGCCGCCCGCAGCGCTGCCAGCACCTCGCGCCCGAGCCGGGCGGCCTCGGCGGGCGCCATCGGCCCCTTGTCCAGCCGGTCCTGGAGCGATCCGCCGGTCACCAGCTCCATGACGATCCACGGGTAGGTGAGCCCGCCGCCGTCCACCACGTGGTGAATGGTCACCACGTTGGGATGATCGACCCTCGCGAGCGCCCGCGCCTCACGCAGCACGCGGGCCCGCAGCATCGCCGCCGCATCCGGGTCGTACTCCGCGAGCCCCGGATCGGACGGCCGCACCTCCTTGAGCGCCACGGCCCGGTCCAGCACCAGATCCCGCGCGCGCCACACCATGCCCATACCGCCGCCGCCGAGCCGGGTCTCCAGCTCGAAGCGTCCGTCGATGACCCGTCTGTCGGATTCCCCGTCGTTCATGGCCGGGAGCCTACGAGACGCCGGTGACGCGGTGCCGATCAGGTGGCTCTCCCACCTCGGGACCGCACGCTCGGCACCGTGACGACGGGCCTGTAGGGCCCTGGAGCCGTCCGGCCCGGAAACGTGCCACCGGCTGACGCGACGACCTGGCCGAGTGGCTTGCGCCGTAAGGCCGTTGGCATCCCGCAGTATGTCCAGGACGCCTGTGATCACGCTCGCTAGAGTGATCGCCATGGCGGGGACCGCGGGACTCCTGGTGGGCGGGCGCTACCGGCTGGTCGAGCCGGTAGGGCGCGGGGGCATGGGCCGGGTGTGGCGCAGCCACGACGAGGTCCTGGACCGCGAAGTGGCGGTCAAGGAAGTCCTGTTGTCGGACCTGCCGCCCGAACTGCGCGACGAGGTGATCGCCCGCACCAAGCGCGAGGCCAGGGCGGCCGCCCGGCTCCGGCATCCGAGCATCGTCACGGTGTTTCGCCCCGGACGGCAGGACACTCGCCGGCACGGGGGGCCGACCGCACGATCCGCCTGTGGAAGCTGCCCTGACCCCGGAGGTGCCTCAGAGCGCCTCGGCGACCCGGGCCGCCGCCCGTGCGTAGTCCCGCACCAGCTCGCGTGTGTCGTCCGCCCGCCAGGCCAGCGCGAACCGGCTCGGCGACACCCCGCGCACCGGACGGACGACGACGCCGCCCCGGGTGAGCAGCGGCGCGTTCCCGGCGGCGACCAGGCAGACGCCGAGGCCGTCGACCAGAGCCTCGTACGTCTCGTCCGCACCGGCGATCTCGCCGCCGATGCGTGGCGGCCCGGCGCCGAGCGCCTCACGGTCGTCGAGCGCGAGCCAGTAGTCCCGCAGTTCGGGAGCCCCGGCGGGGAGGGCGAGGAACGGCTCGTCGAGGAGCTCGGCGATGTCCACGCTCTCGCGGCTCGCGAGCGGATGCGCCTCGGGCAGCGCGACAAGGCGCCGCTCGGTCGCCATGACCACCCACCGGAACCGCTCCGGACCGCTCAGCGGCAGCCACACGAACGCGGCGTCGCTCGTCCCGTCGGCGAGGCCCGCCGTCGCGTCCTCCCAGCCCACCTGCCGCAGTTTCACGCGGGCCCCGGGGTGTGCCTCGGTGAACCGGGAGCGGATCGCCGGGAGCAGACCGCCGCGGCCGGGGCTGGTGCTCATCCCCACGGTCAGGGTGCCCCGCTGCTCGGCGGCGGCCTGCCGGACGGCCTCGTGGGCCTCCTCCCAGGCGTCGAGGACCTTGCGGGCGTGCGGGAGCAGTGCCCTGCCGACGGTGGTGAGGCGCACCGACTGCCGGTCGCGCTCGAACAGGGGTGCGCCGAGCTGCCGCTCCAGGGCCCTGATCTGCTTGCTGAGCGCGGGCTGCGAGACGAAGAGGCTCTCGGCCGCCCGGGTGAAGTGGAGCTGCTCCGCGACCGCGACGAAGTAACGGAGGTCCCGCCCGTGCACGTCCATGACCACGGGATATCACGAGAGGTCTTGGACGCCCAACAGCGCACTGGGAGAAGGTGGTTGAGCACACGGAGACGACACGAGGGGGCACGCACATGAGCAGGGTCTGGCTGATCACCGGGGCGAACAGCGGGTTCGGGCGCGCGTTCGCCGAGGCCGCGGTCGGCGCCGGAGACGTCGTGGTCGCCGCGGCACGCCGCGTCGAGTCGCTGGACGACCTGGTCGCCGCCCGTCCGGACCAGGTCGAGGCGGTGGCGCTGGACGTCACCGACAAGACGGCGATCGACACGGTCGTGGCGGACGTGGCCGAGCGGCACGGCCGCATCGATGTGCTGGTCAACAACGCGGGCCGGACGCACGTCGGTTCGGTGGAGGAGACCGGTGACGAGGAGCTGCGCTCGCTCTTCGACGTCCACGTCTTCGGGCCGGCCGCCCTGACCCGCGCGGTCCTGCCGCACATGCGGGCCCGCCGCTCGGGCGCGATCGTGCAGCTCAGCAGCGTGGGCGGCCAGATGTCCATGGCAGGCTTCGGGGCGTACAGCGCCACGAAGTTCGCCCTGGAGGGCCTGTCCGAGGCGCTGGCGGCCGAGGTGCGCCCGCTGGGCATCGACGTCCTGATCGTCGAGCCGGGCGCCTTCCGCACGAACCTGTTCGGCAACCACAGTCTGAGCGGGGACGGCATCGCCGACTACGCGGACACGGTGGGCGCGACGCGGCGGATGGTGGAGACCGGGGCCGGGACGCAGGTGGGCGACCCGGCGAAGGCGGCGGCGGCCGTGCTCACCGCCCTCGACGCGGAGGAGACACCGCTGCGGCTGGCGCTCGGCGACGACGCGATCGACACCATCCACGTCCACCTGGACCAGGTCCGGGCCGACCTCACGGCCTGGGACAAGGTGGGCCGCGACACCAGGCTCGCCTGAAGCACGCCCGAGGGCCCGCACCTGCCGCCGTCGGCGGGTGCGGGCCCTCGGGCGTGCGGTACGGCAGGCCGTCGGATCGACGGCGAGGACCGGCTGCTCCTGTACGGGACGAGGATCACGTTCGCCGGAACGGGCCGTCCCCGGGCCACGGATCATCGGTGATCCCCGGCTCCGACACCGCAGGTCCGGGGCGGGAAGCGGAGTTCCCGCCCCGGATCCGTTGCCTGCCCTACGACAGGAACGAGTTGATCTCGATCGTCTCCGTGCGGCCCGGGCCGACGCCGATCGCGGAGATCGGCGCGCCCGACATCTCCTCGAGCGCCTTCACGTAGCCCTGCGCGTTCTTCGGCAGGTCGGAGAAGGTCTTCGCCTTCGTGATGTCCTCGGACCAGCCCGGCAGGTACTCGTACACCGGCTTCGCGTGGTGGAAGTCGGTCTGGCTGTAGGGCAGCTCCTCGACGCGCTTGCCGTCGATCTCGTACGCGACGCAGACCGGGATCTGCTCCCAGCCGGTCAGCACGTCCAGCTTCGTGAGGAAGAAGTCCGTGAGGCCGTTGACCCGGGTCGCGTAGCGTGCGATGACCGCGTCGAACCAGCCGCAGCGGCGGTCGCGGCCGGTGGTGACGCCCCGCTCGCCGCCGATGCGGCGCAGCGCCTCGCCGTCCTCGTCGAACAGCTCGGTCGGGAACGGGCCCGCGCCGACACGGGTCGTGTACGCCTTGAGGATGCCGATGACCCGGCTGATCTTCGTCGGCCCGACGCCCGCGCCGGTGCAGGCTCCGCCCGCGGTCGGGTTGGAGGAGGTGACGAAGGGGTACGTGCCGTGGTCGACGTCGAGCAGCGTGCCCTGGCCGCCCTCGAAGAGGACGACCTTGCCCTCGTCGATGGCGTTGTTCAGGATCAGCGTGGTGTCGGCGACGTACGGCTTGATCTGCTCCGCGTACTGGAGCATCTCCTCGACGATCTTGGCCGGCTCGATCGCGCGCCGGTTGAAGACCTTCGCGAGCAGCTGGTTCTTGGACTCCAGCGCCGCCTCGACCTTCTGGGTCAGGATCGACTCGTCGTAGAGGTCCTGGACGCGGATGCCGGTGCGGTTGATCTTGTCGGCGTACGTCGGGCCGATGCCGCGGCCGGTCGTGCCGATCTTGCGCTTACCGAGAAACCGTTCCGTCACCTTGTCGATGGTGACGTTGTACGGGGTGATCAGGTGGGCGTTTCCGCTGATCAGCAGCTTGCTCGTGTCGACGCCGCGGTCGTTCAGCCCGCTCAGCTCGGAGAGCAGAACCGCAGGGTCCACGACGACGCCGTTGCCGATGACCGGAGTACATCCGGGCGAGAGGATTCCGGAAGGGAGGAGATGCAGCGCATACTTCTGGTCGCCGACGACCACCGTGTGGCCGGCGTTGTTGCCACCCTGGTAACGCACCACATAGTCCACGGATCCACCGAGGAGGTCGGTGGCCTTTCCCTTGCCCTCGTCACCCCACTGAGCACCGAGCAGCACAAGTGCGGGCACAGGCGTACACCCCTTCCGGGCGGGGCAAGACCAAGGTCAGGGGGCCGAAGCCGTACCTGAGTATTCGGACCGGTTGCCCCGGAATAGACGAAGCCCCTGGCGCAATAGCGCAAGGGGCTCTTGCACAAAGATGCTACCCGAGGAAGGACCGAGGTGTCGGATCACGACCAGCTGCTGGTGGTCATCGACCCGGTCGCCCGCCGAATGGACGGCGAGTCCGTACGCATCGCGAAAGATGTGCTGTGCGGGGGCTCGGAGGCGAAAATCTGTCTCCCCGAAGGGCCGGAGGAATTCGCGCGAGCGCTCGCCCGGAGGGGTCACCGCAGGCCCGTCGTGGTCGGCGACGACCGCGCCCTGCTGCGCGCCGTCGCCCTCCTGCACCGCGACCGCTGGCTCGGCGACGGCGCGCTGGGGCTGGTCCCCGTGGGCGCCTCGGTGCAGCTGGCGCACTCGCTCGGCGTGCCGGCCGGGCCGGTCGCGGCGGCGCGGGCGGTGCTGGACGGCGTGGTGCGCCGGCTGGACCTGCTGGTCGACGAGTCCGACGGTGTGGTGCTGGGCGGCCTGTCGATCCCGGCGGTGCGGGCGGTGGCACGGGCGGAGGCGTCCGTGTGGAACGCCTGCCGGTCCCTGGTCCGCACCCTGGTGCGTCCGGCCCCGACGGGCCCGGCGGCCCGCGT
Organism: Streptomyces sp. PKU-EA00015; assembly: GCF_013387495.1. Lineage (GTDB taxonomy): Bacteria > Actinomycetota > Actinomycetes > Streptomycetales > Streptomycetaceae > Streptomyces. Next base: position 237,981 of record NZ_JABZEE010000013.1, read on the forward strand.
GCACCGGCTGCGTGTGGAGGCCGACGGGGTCCTGCTGGCGGACCTGGACCGGCCGGTCGAGGCCGTGTCGGTCCGGGCGGACCGCGACGGCCGCGCGGAGGTCCTGATCCGGCACCCCTCGGCCACGGAGGCGGTCCGCACGAGCGCCCTCACGGTCACGGTGTCCGGCCCGGACTTCCGCTACCGCGCGGACACCCATGTGACGGGCCCGGTCCGCACCCGCACGTGGACGGTCCGGCCGGGGGCGTGGGGTCTGACGCTGCCGGTGACCGCCGCGGCGGAGACCTGGGCGGAGGGCCGTCAGGACGGGCCGTAGAGCCGGTCGCGGTGCTGGTGTACGGGGTGTGGCCGCGGCCGGCGCGCAGCACGGTACGGATCCGGGGCAGAGCCCGAAGCCTGCCCGCCAGGGCGCGGAGCTGCCGGGGCCCGCGGCGAGGCCTCGTAACGGTATGAGGAGCGTCAGAGCTCCACGCGCAGCTCCCGCAGGCCCCTGATCACGAAACCGTCCCGCCACTCCGGTTCCGACACGGGCCGCATCCCCGGCGCCTCCCGCAGCAGTTCGCCGAACGACGCCGAGAGTTCCAGGCGGGCCAGCGGTGCGCCCAGGCAGTAGTGGATGCCCGCGCCGAAGCTCACATGCGGGTTGTCGGCGCGGGCCAGGTCCAGGGCGTCCGCGCGCGGGAAGCGCGCTTCGTCACGGTTCGCGGAGCCGAACAGCAGCGCCAGTTCGGAGCCGCGCGGGATCACCGTCCCGTCGATCTCGATGTCGTCCAGCACCCAGCGCTCGAAGAGCTGGAGCGGCGTGTCGTACCGCATCAGCTCTTCCACAGCTGTGGACAACATCGAGTGGTCCGCCCGCAGCGCCGCCAGCTGCTCGGGGTGGCGGCAGAGCGTCCACCAGCCGTTGGCCGTCGTGTTCACCGTCGCCTCGTGGCCCGCGTTGAGCAGCAGCACGCACGTGGAGATCATCTCCTGCTCACTGAGCCGGTCGCCCTCCTCGTGCGCCGCGATCAGCGCGGAGATCAGGTCGTCGCCCGGATCCGACCGCCGCACCGCGATCAACTCCCGCAGGTACGCGCTGAATTCGAGCGAAGCCCGCACCGCACGCGCCGCCGTCTCCTCGGACGGGTTCAGCTCGTACATCCCGCAGATGTCCGCCGACCACGGCCGCAGCAGGCCCCGGTCCGACGCGGGAATGCCGAGCATCTCCGCGATCACCGCGACCGGCAGCGGCTCCGCCACCTCGGCCACCAGGTCTCCCCCGCCCGCGCGCCTGAGGTCCGCGACCAGGTCCGCCGCCAGCCTGCGCACCACGGGCTCCAGCGCCAGCACGGTCCGGGGCGTGAACGCCTTCGTCACCAGGCGCCTGATCCGCGTGTGGTCCGGGGCCTCCAGGTCCAGCAGCCCGTGGTCGCCCAGCGTGTGGAACGGCTCGTGCGCGGCAGGCGGCGGCGTACGCCCGAACTCCTCGTGCGTGAAGCGGTGCAGATACGTGCGCCCCAGCCGACGGTCCCGCAGCAGCGCCGACACGTCGGCGTGGTGCGGGACCAGGAACTGCCGCGTCGGCTCGAACCAGTGCACCCGCCCCCGTGCCCGCAGCTCGGCGAGGGCCGGGTACGGGTCGGCGGCGAAGGCGGGGGACCAGGGCTCGAACGGTACGTCCATGACGGGACGCTAACCCCGCCTACGACGGCGTGACCAGCCTCGCCTCGTACGCGAAGACCGCCGCCTGGGTGCGGTCGCGCAGGCCGAGCTTCACAAGAACCCGGCTCACGTGCGTCTTGATCGTGGACTCGGCGACGACCAGGTGCGAGGCGATCTCCGCGTTCGACAGGCCCTGCGCGATCAGCACCAGCACCTCCGTCTCGCGTTCGGTCAGGTCACCGACCTGGGTCATCGCGGCTGGGCGCGGGGTCCCGGCGAGCCGGGAGAACTCGGTGATCAGCCGTCGCGTGACCGTCGGGGCGAGCAGCGCCTCGCCCGCCGCGACCACGCGGACGCCGTCGGCGAGCTGCCGGGCCGAGGCGTCCTTCAGCAGGAAGCCGGACGCCCCGGCGCGCAGCGCCTGGTACACGTACTCGTCCAGATCGAACGTGGTCAGCACCAGCACCTTCGCCCCGCTGTCCGCGGCGACGATCTCGCGCGTGGCGTCGATGCCGTTCAGCTCCGGCATGCGGATGTCCATCAGGACGACATCGGGCGCCAGCTCGGCGACACGGCGCACCGCCTCGCGTCCGTTGACCGCCTCGCCGACGACCTCGATGTCGGGCATGGCGTTCAGCAGGACCGAGAAGCCCTCCCGGACCATGGCCTGGTCGTCGACGATGAGCACGCGGATCGTCATGACAGCTCCTGGGCGGGGGTCGCGGCGACGGGGATGAAGGCGGTCACCTCGTAGCCGCCCTCCTCGGTCGGCTCGGCGGTCATCTCGCCGTTCAGCATCGTCACACGTTCCCGCATGCCCGTGATGCCGTGGCCCGCGCCCGGCGAGGGCCGGACGAGGCCCTGGGGCGCGGTGTTCACCACGCGCAGGCCCAGGCCGCCCAGTACGTAGGAGAGCTCGATCCTGGCGGTGGAACCGGGGGCGTGCCGCAGGGCGTTGCTGAGCGCCTCCTGGATGATCCGGTACGCGGACAGCTCGACGCCCTGGGGCAGCTCGCGCACCGCTCCCGTGACCGTCTTCTCCGTCTCCAGCCCGGCGTCGCGGACGTTGGCGATCAGGTTGTCGAGGTCGCTGAGCATCGGCTGCGGCGCGTCCGGCGCCTCGTAGTCCTCCGCCCGTACGACGCCCAGGATGCGGCGCAGCTCCGTCAGCGCGGCCACCGCGTTCTCGCGGATGGTGGCGAACGCCCGCTCCAGCTCCTCCGGCGGGTTCTCCACCCGGTAGGGCGCGGCCTCGGCCTGGATCGCGACGACGGACATGTGGTGCGCGACCACGTCGTGCAGCTCGCGGGCGATGGTCGTGCGCTCCTCCAGGAGCGTGCGCCGGTCGCGCTCGACGGCGGTCACGGTCTGCTGCGCGGCGACCTCCTGCTTCGCCTCGCGCCGGGTCAGGAACATGCTCACGACCAGCAGGGCCACGGCGGAGGTGAAGAGCATCGCGGGTGTGTTGCTGCTGTAGCCGTGGTTGAAGACGGTGTCGGAGAACACCGCGTACCCGGCGGTGATCAGCCACATCCAGCCGGCCGTGCGCGGCCGGGTCCGCAGTGCGACCACGACCATCACCGCGAAGTGGGACAGGAAGCCCGCGGGCGTCCAGGGCCAGTCGCCCCAGGACCCGCCCAGCACCCCGACGAACGGGGTGCTCACCAGCGACACCCACCAGGCGCCGACCGGCCTGATCAGCGTCATGGCCACCGCGCCGGCCGGCACGAGCCCGAACAGGAGGGAGCCGAAGTCGCCGTCCCCGGAGGCGCCCGCAAGGAGCAGCGTGCAGAACGCCGTGAACAGCACCACGGCGTGCGGCAGCCACACGGCGAGCGTGCGTATCCGCTCGCCGGGAAGCCGCCGTACCAGCGGCCCGTCGCCGCGCGACGGCGCCAGTGGACGGTAGGCGAACGCGTCGTGGAACAGGTCCTGGCGGAGGCCGCTGAGCGCCCCTTGGGCCAGGCGGTACTCGGGGCTGCGGGTCTTCTCGGTCACGTGAGAAAGGTAAGCGGAGCGCCGGGCGCGGTCGTCAGCATCGCTATGGATCCTGCGGCATCCGTCCTGAGGACTACCCGGGGCGACGCGCTCAGTAGCCGGCCGGCCGCACGAGGCCCGTCTCGTAAGCGAAGACCGCCGCCTGGGTGCGGTCGCGCAGGCCGAGTTTCACAAGAACCCGGCTCACGTGGGTCTTCACTGTCTGCTCGGCGACGACGAGAGTCCGGGCTATCTCCGCGTTGGACAGGCCCTGGGCGATCAGGGACAGCACCTCCGTCTCGCGTTCGGTCAGATCGCCGACGCGCTCCTTGAGCGGGGCGCGCGGTGACCCGGTCGTCCGGGAGAACTCGGTGATCAGCCGCTTGGTGATGTTCGGGGAGAGCAGCGCGTCCCCGGCGGCCACCACCCGCACGGCGTGCGCGAGTTCGTCGGCCGACGCGTCCTTGAGCAGGAATCCGGACGCGCCCGCGCGCAGCGCCTCGTAGACGTACTCGTCGAGATCGAAGGTGGTCAGCACGAGCACCTTCGTCGCCGGGTCGTCCGCGGTGACGCGGCGGGTGGCCTCGATGCCGCCGAGCTCGGGCATGCGGATATCCATCAGCACCACGTCGGGCCGCAGCTGACCGGCCCGGGCCACGGCGTCGAGACCGTCGACGGCCTGGCCGACGACCTCGATGCCGGGCTCGGCGTTCAGCAGCACCGTGAACCCCTGCCGGACCATCATCTGGTCGTCGGCGATCAGCACGCGGATCGTCATTTCTCCGTCTCCCCCTTGGCAGGTGTGTCTCCCGGCAGGAAGGCCGTCACCTCGTAGCCCCCGTCCGGTGTGGGCCCGGTCGCGAGGTCGCCGCCGAGCATGGCGGCCCGCTCGCGCATGCCCAGCAGCCCGTGTCCGGCGCCCGGTGAACGCGGGGCGGGGACGCGGGGCGCGGTGTTGGCGACCCGTACGCGCAGGCCGGACGGCGAGAAGGCGAGCTCGATCCGCACCGTCGTGCCGGGCGCGTGCCGGATGGCGTTGCTCAGCGCCTCCTGGACGATCCGGAACGCGGACAGCTCCACGCCCGGTGTGAGCGGGCGCGGCTGACCCGTCGAGGCGCAGTCGACGGTCAGCCCGGCGGCCCGCGCGTTCTCGACGAGGGCGTCGAGGCGGGCCAGCGTGGGCAGCGGGGCGTGCGGGGCGGACTCGGACGCCTCCGGGCTCTCCGAGCGCAGGACGCCGAGAACGCGGCGGAGTTCGGTGAGCGCGTCGAGCGCGTTCTGCCGTATGCCCGCCAGGTTCTCCTTCAGCTCGTCGGTGGGCTCCTTCACCAGGTGGGGCGCGACCTGGGCCTGGATCGAGATCACCGACATGTGGTGGGCGACCACGTCGTGCAGCTCGCGGGCGATGCGGTTGCGTTCCTCCAGCACGGTGCGCCGGGTGCGCTCCTCCGCGGTCAGCACCTCCTGCTCGACGAGTGCGGCACGCGCCTGGCGGCGGCCGCGCAGGGCTGTGCCGAGCAGCACGACGACCGTGCACAGGACGACCGCGACCACCCCGGTGGACTGGTAGTCGGCCGCGCCCAGCAGGCCCTGGACGGCATAGGTGAGGAACGCCGTCAGGCCCAGTGCCGCCGCGGACACCCGGGTGCGCACCCGCAGTGCGAGCAGCAGCAGCACGGCCATGTGCCCCAGGATCCCGGCCGCTGTCCAGGGCCAGGGGAAGTCGTGTGCGTTGCCCCTCAACAGCTGGTGGCGCACCAGGACGGCGCCCACCACCATGGCCGCCGTCGACAGCCACCACGCCGCGACCGGCCGTCGCAGCGCGAGCGCCACCGCACCGCCCTGAGCGAGCCCGATCAGGAAGCCGAGCTGGGGGCCGAGACCGCCGTCCTCCACAAGCTGTGCCACGCCGCCGAACGTGATCCCGAACGCGGCGATGCAGAGCAGACCGTGCGGGAGCCGGCGCAGCCGGACGAGGGGCGGCAGCGGATCCGACCTGAAGGTCCACAGCCCCTCCCACAGCACCCGCAGCCAGATCAGAACGCCTTGCGGGAAGGCGAGTTGGGGCCCCGAGGTCGTCACACGCCCCACCCTAGACACTGCCGTGCACATCCGCCGCCGCGTGCCGGTCCGCGCGATGCGCCCGCACCACACGCGACGCGCGACGCGTGCGGCCCCGCTCGGGCGGCCGCGTGCGGCCCGCTTCGTACGGGTGGAAGGCCGCCCGGCACACCAGCAGGACGAGCGTGAAGACCGGCAGCCAGGCGATCCGGGCGAGCACCCAGCCGCCGCCGTCGGGCACGGTGTGCAGTCCGGGCAGCCGGCCGAGGGACAGCCCGACGGCCGTGACCGCCATCAGGGCGGTCTGGTGCCACAGGAAGACGGTCATGGCGCAGAGGTTGAGCAGGGCGACGGCCGCCCAGGCGGCGGGCCTTCGCAACGCGCGGCGCAGCGGGCCGAGCAGCAGCAGGGCGGTGCCGCACTGGGCCAGGCCGAAGGTGACGGCGGCGAGAGTGGGCGGGTCGAGGTTGGAGACGGACGCGCCCTGGACGCCGACCATGGACGCCGGGTATCCGGCCCACGCGACGAGCGCGGCCGTGGCCGCCGCGCCGCCCAGCAGCAGCGCCCAGCGCACTCCTCTGCCCGGCTCCCGGCGGGCCCAGGCGGTGCCGAGGCAGTACGGGACGAGCCAGCCGGCCGCAACGTTGACCCAGCCCAGACAGGCGGGTGCGCCGAAGCCGAAGCGCAACAGGTCCACGTGCAGCACGACGGCGAGGGGCCACAGCGGATGCAGGCGGGCGACGAGCGGGGTCGCCGCAGTCAGCGCGGCGAACACCAGCAGGAACCACAGCGGGGACAGGGCGAGACCGAGCAGGGTGCGCACGGTCGCGGTCCCGGTCCCCGCGGCCAGCGTGCCGGCGGACACGACGGCCCACAGCACGAGCAGGGCGGCCACCGGACGGAACAGACGGGCGAGCCGGGAGCGCAGCCAGGCGAGATGGCCGCCGGGGTACGAAGCCCGGCTGCGGGCCGCCACGTATCCGCCGACCAGGAAGAAGACGGCGAGGGTCTGCAACGCCCAGGAGACGGGCGCCAGTGCGGGCATGTGGCGCAGCGGGGAGTCGCCGTGCAGCGCCCCGCCGTCCGCCACGAGCGCGGTGACCAGCCAGTGCCCCAGGACGATGCCGGTGATGGCGAAGGCGCGCAGCGCGTTCACGGCCCGGTCCCTGCCCGGTGGGGTCGCGGCGTCGATGCGGCGGACGAGGCCGCGCGGGTCAGGCACGGGACACCTCCGCGGTACGGCCGGCGGCGATCAGCGCGAGGTTGCGCAGCGCGGTGGAGCCGGGCCGCAGGTAGTCGCTGTGGCCGCCGCCGCCCGCGTCGAAGACCCGGGCGCCGAACGCGTCCGTCACGGGGTCCGTGCCGAAACCGACCTCGGTGCCGAGGAGTTCGACCCGCACGTGCGGGACACCGGCGATCCAGTCGTCGCCGCCGCGCCCGGCCCAGACGGTGGCGCGGGTGCGCAGGGCGGCGGCGGAGTCGGCTCCGGTGCCGGGACTGCCGAAGAGGGCGATGTCGGTGACCGCCTCGGTCTTCGGGCGGTGGGCGGCGCGGGCGCAGACGACGGAGCCGTAGGAGTGGCACAGGAGCGACACGGGGGCCGCGCCCTTGGCTGCGCGCAGTTCGCCGACGAACGCGGCGAGGTCGTCCGCCGCCTCATCGGCGCGGCCGCTGGTCAGGACGTCGGTGCCGATGGTCGTCGGGGTGGCGTACCCGAGCCAGGCGACGACTGCCGTACGGTCCGCGCCGGTGCCGCGCAGCGCGCGGTGGAGCGCGGCGGCCCCGGCGCGGAAGCGTGCGTACGTATCGAGATGGGTGTCCGAGCCGGGCACGAGGACGGTGACGCGGTCGGCGCGCGCGAGGTCGCCGAACACCTCGGCGGCGCGGCCCCCGTCGCGGCCGTCGAACGTGAGGAACTGCCGCCCGTCCGCCGCCATCGCCCGCAGCGCGCGAGCCCGCCGGTGGTCTTTGTGGCCGTCCGCGACGCGGGCCGCGGCGCGGATGCCGGCCCGGGTGATGGCGTACCGGGCGTCCAGGGCGGGCAGTTCGGCGGCGCTGAGCGGTGCGAGGGCGGCCGGGACGGGCGCCGGGACGGCGGACGGCCTCGCCGCGGCCGACACCGGGACGGCCACGGCCGCGGCGAGGAGCGCGGCGAGCAGGGTGCGGCGCAGGCGGGACGCCATGGGGATTCCTTCCGGTCCGAATCGCTGATCCGGAAAGGACGTTAGGAATCCGGTCCGTAGGCCGGCGTCCCGCGCGAGAGCCCATGTGCCGCGTAGCTCTCAGGTATGACGAGTAGGGCGCCGGTCAGGACGTGCAGGGGCGCCGGTCAGGTCCGGAAGGCGTCCGCGTGCTCGGCGGCCCACTCGGTGAACGTCCTGGCCGGCCGGCCCGTCACCTTCTCGACGGTGGGGACGACGGTGCGGCCCACCGGCGGGGTGTTCCCGTACGCCTCCAGCAGGAATCCGATCACCTCGTCGGCCAGACCGGAGGCGCGCCACCGGCCGACGGCCTCCTCCTCGGTCAGCTCGACGAGCCGGATCGCCCGTCCGCGCGCGGCGGCCAGCGTCTGCGTCTTGTCCTTCAGGGTCAGCACCTCGGGCCCGGTGATCACGTACTCCTGTCCGCCGTGGCCGTCCTCGGTCAGGGCGACGGCCGCGACCGCGCCGATGTCGGCCTCGTGGACCATGGCGCTGAGCCGGTCGGTGAACGGCTCGCGCACCTCGTCGGCCGTGCGGACGCCATCCGCCCACTCCAGGGCGTTGGCCATGAACTCCACCGGCATCAGCACGGTCCACGGGATCTCCCCCGCCCGCACCGCGTCCTCCAGCAGGCTGGGCCCGCCGCCGTGCAGCACGGTGATCCGCCGCACGCCGGCCTCGCGGGCGAGTTCCAGGATGCGCGGGCCGGTCTCCAGCGGGGCGAAGTACGGGCCGCCGAAGGTGATCAGGTGCAGGCCGGTCACGCCCTGGAGCGCGGCGGTGAGCGTGGCGGGGTCGGTGAGGTCGCCCCGGACGACCTCCACCCCGGCGGGGAGGTCGGCCTTGCCGGGGTCGCGGGTCAGGGCGCGGACGGGGTGTCCGCGGCGCAGCAGTTCGGCGACCACCTGGCGGCCGACGGTTCCGGTTGCTCCGGTCACGAGATTCGTCATGGGAAGACCGTAGGAAGGGTTGCGGTCAGCTTCTGTCCGCAAGCACCGGCCTTGTTCACCAGGCGAGTTGGGCGATCTCCTCGGCCACGACGGCGCAGGCGTCCGCGGCCGGGTCGATGAGCGGGAAGTGGCCGACCTCCTCCAGCAGGGTCAGCCCGACGGTCTCGCCCGCCTTCGCCGCGGCGTCGACGAACGCCTCGCTCACCGCCTGCGGCACGACGATGTCCGTGCGGCCCTGGACGACGACCGTCGCGATGCCCGTGGGCAGCAGGACGGCCGGGTCGGTGTGCGCGGCCCGCTGCTCGTACTCGCCCTCGGCGCCCAGCAGTTGGCGCACCGCGCCGCCGCAGACGTCGAGCCCGACGGCGTGCGCGAAGTCGGCGATCGGGGCGAGCGCGACGACGCCGCGCAGGGCGGGCGGCGCGGGCAGCCGCCACGGCGAACCCGCCGGCAGGACGTGCCGGGCGGCGGCCCACAGCGCGAGCTGCCCGCCCGCGGAGTGCCCGGTGACGACGGTGCGCCGCGGGTCCGCCTGCGGCAGGGCGCGCCGGGCGAGGTCCGGCAGCGCGTCCAGGGCGGCGGCGACGTCGTCGAACGTCTCCGGCCACCGCCCCGCGACGGGCCCGGTGCCGCGCTGCTGCGGGATCTCGCGCCCGCGCCGGTACTCGACGTTGGCGACGGCGAGTCCGCGGCGGGCGAGGAAGTCCGCGAACGGGGTGACGTGCCGCCGGTCGTACGGCGCCCGCCAGGCCCCGCCGTGCAGCAGCACCACGAGCGGGGCGCTGGCCCGGCCGTCGCGCGGCGCGTAGAAGTCGACGACCTGATCGGGATGCTCCCCGTAGGCGACGGACGCGTCCGGCGCGACGGCAGGATGCGAGAACGCCGACTCTTCCTCGGCGGCGTCACGGGCGACGGGGTCCGGCATGTGCTGCTCCAACAGTCCCGCAGGTGTGGCGTATTCAACCTGACCAGCGCGGACGCTACCAGTTACGACGGGGCCGCCGTGTCGCTGCGCGGGCTTGCCCCCCACCCCGCCACTTCCTTACGGCCTGGCGGCCGCGGGAGGGACCCCCACCCCGAAACCGGGGCGCCGCCCCAGGCCCCGTACCGCCCTGGCGGGCGGCTTTCGGGGGCGCTGCCCCCGGGCCCCCGCGCCTCGATCGCCGGCGAGGCTGGATGTGCCTGCGGCGCATCAGCCCGTCTGGGGGCACTCCCCCTGGCTTCGCCGGGGGACCTCCACCCACGGCCGCCAGCCGTAGGGGGAGCTTGAGGACACCGCGCGGAGTGCGGTACCGGTGCGGGCGGAGCCCGGTGCGGGGTCCGGGGCTTGCCCCGGTTACGGGAAGGGGCGGGGTGGGGAAAGCGCCCCGCGCAGCGGCAGACCCGCCCGGGGTCCGGGGGCGCAGTCCAGCCCGGGGTTCGGGG